>NZ_RCWB01000030.1:0-1244 GCF_018448885.1 Photorhabdus caribbeanensis | reverse complement strand
TCCTTTTCGACTGAAATTAATGCCAGGAGCGGAATGGAAAATCACCTTTAAACCTAAGCTGGATGAAACTAAAATGCCGAAGGTTATAGTAACTAAGAAAGGTGAATGGGTTGAGTACCCCGGTGGGCACATTGAAATAAATACCCAAATGGTAGATACCCGTTACATAAAGTAACGCTCTACTAAGGTCATATTACCAGTTTGTCTAAATGCCAACATGAGAATACTGTTATTAAAAGGAACTGTCCGTATGAAAATATTGAAAATAACGTTGTCATTATTATTTCTCTATTTTATTTACTGGGCATTTGGCGATACCTTTTTTAACTGGCTATTTCCCTTTTCATCGACCGGAAAAGGGGAGTTGATTACGGTAGAAGGAGTAGCTCCGAGTCACACTGAGCCATATGTGGCCGCTATATATAAATCAAAAGATTGCTTAGAATATCAGTTTGATGCGGGTATGTCGCCTTTTCAAGTACCGACTTATCATAGCCTAAGTTTGGATATAAAAGCTAATCTGCAAACCGGTTACTTTCAGACGAAATTACCTTTTAATGGCGGGGGATGGTGTAACTGGAAGATTGATCGGGCTTTTGTATCAGTAAGTTATACTGATGTCAGTCATTTGGTAAAAGATGCTATTCCCTATGCAGGGACGGGATTAACTGCATTTATCAACGACGCGGCTCAAACAAATATTAGCGAAATTGCAGCATTGAATACTATAGACTTCAGCCCGGTTATTTACCCTGTATTAAAGATGGTTGATGGGCGTCCAAATAAAATTTTCTTGCAGGGAATAGTGGATACGTATCCTTTTCGGTTGAAATTAACTCCAGGCGCTGAATGGAAAATCACCTATAAACCTAAATTAGATGAAACCAAAATGCCTAAAATTATTATCCCACCAGGTAAAGAACCTTCAAGGGTTGAATATCCTGATGGCAGAATTGATTTAAACAGAGACTCTATTGATTACTGGAAAATAAAATAACACCACCAAGGCCATATTACTAATTTACCTAAACATCAACATCAGAAATAAGGAGTCCACATGAACGATGGATTACACTTTCTTTGTCATATTACCGATTTGCCGGAGAAAACTTTTGCAGTAGCTGAATTTTCTTTGCAGGAGGAATTATCCGAACTCTTTACCCTATCTTTAATGCTGGTCAGTAAACGGGCCGATATTGATCTGGAATCACTGTTATTACAGTCTGTGAAATTCCGGGTAGTTT
>NZ_RCWB01000029.1 GCF_018448885.1 Photorhabdus caribbeanensis | reverse complement strand
CATCGAAACGATTAATGGGCAATTAAAGACCATTTCTCAAATTGAGCACTCGCGCCACCGAAGTATAAAAGGCTTTCTGTTGTGTGTTTTAGGTGGATTGATTGCTTACAGCCTTAAATTGAAAAAGCCATCACTGAAAATTTTCTACTCAGAGAAAGATATTTCAATGATGGCTTAAGCAGAATTCGGGTTAATTTAGCTCTTAATTCTCTTTAATCGTCAGTTTTAGGCCGCTTTTGTTCTCGGTTTTTTGACCGGGGCAGCGACAGCCAGCGCTTCTGGTTCAAACTCATCGACATTAATAGAACGCAGACGGCTTGCTTCAGCGCGTTTTAGAATTGCGGCCTCGTCTGGCGTGATCTTACGTTCTGCAAGCGCCCGTTCTGCCAGTTTATCCAAGCGAGTAAAGCCAAGGCGTTTACCGGCTTCGCGACTCAAACGGGCATGGATCGGTTCTGCGGCAATGATGTCGTGCAGAGCTTCTTCCAATAATCCGTGAGGATTGTACTCGCTTGGTGTCAGATATTGACCTCGGCCAATGCGATCACGGGTAGCCGAAGGTTGTTGTAAGATCTGGGCCAGTTTATGATCCAGATGGTCAGATGGCGCTGAATGTACACGTCCTAGAGGGAAGACGATAACACGCATCAGACCGGCAACCAGGCGATTCGGGAAGTTACTCAGTAAGTTATCTATCGCTTGTTCTGCCTGATATAAGCTATCTTGAACGGCCCACTGAACTAGCGGTAAATCTTCTTTTTGACGACCTTCATCTTCATAGCGTTTCAACGTCGCGGAAGCCAGATAAGTTTGACTCAGAACGTCGCCAAGACGGGCGGAGACACGTTCACGGCGTTTCAGGCTGCCGCCTAATACCCCCATTGCTACATCTGATAATAGCGCAAGGTTGGCACACTGACGGTTTAGTTGTTGATAATAACGGCGTGTTGCATCATTGACCGGTGTGCTGCTGGTGCGGCCATTGGTTAAGCCAAGCCAGAAGCTGCGTAACATGTTGCTAGCAACGTGACCAAGGTGACTGAACAGTGCCTTATCAAAATCTTTAATGCGGTTATTTTCAGCCGCAGCCATTTCATCGAGTACATAAGGATGGCAGCGGATAGCTCCCTGACCGTAGATAATCATGTTACGGGTCAGAATATTGGCGCCTTCAACGGTAATAGCGATAGGTGCGCCCTGATAAGAGCGAGCAAGGAAGTTGGATGGACCAAGGCAAATACCTTTACCACCGGCAATATCCATTGCATCAATAACAGATCTTTGGCCTCTGTGGGTGCAGTGATATTTGACGATAGCGGATAACACCGAGGGTTTTTCACCTAGCATGATACCGGTTGTTGCAAGTGTTGAAGCGGCATCCATCAAATAGGCGTTACCGGCAATGCGTGCCAGTGGTTCTTCAATCCCTTCCATTTTACCAATTGGCATTTTGAATTGGCGGCGGATATAAGAGTATGCGCCAATCGCCATAGCAACACTTTTCAAACCACCGGTTGCATTTGATGGCAGTGTGATGCCGCGGCCGACAGACAGACACTCAACCAGCATACGCCAGCCTTGTCCGGCCATTTTTGGCCCGCCAATAATGTAGTCGATCGGAACAAAGATATCTTTACCGCGAGTTGGGCCATTCTGGAATGGAATGTTCAGTGGGAAGTGGCGATGGCCAATTTCTACCCCTGGTACATTGGTTGGTATTAATGCACAGGTAATGCCCAATTCTTCTGTATCGCCCAATAAATGGTCAGGGTCAGAGAGTTTGAAAGCCAGACCGAGTACGGTAGCAATAGGTGCAAGTGTGATATAACGTTTGTTCCAGGTCAGGCGCATACCCAGAATTTGCTCGCCTTGCCATTCTCCCATACAGACTACGCCTGTATCAGGGATTGATCCGGCATCAGAGCCAGCTTCCGGGCTGGTCAATGCGAAACATGGGATCTCTTCGCCACGGGCAAGCCCAGGCAGGTAGCGGTTCTTCTGCTCTTCGGTGCCATAATGCTGTAACAATTCACCCGGGCCGAGAGAGTTAGGCACACCTACGGTGATTGCCAGAATGCCGGATGTCCCTGCCAATTTTTGCAGGACTCGTGCCTGTGCATAGGCTGAGAATTCCAGACCGCCATACTCTTTTTTAATGATCATGGCAAAGAAGCGGTTTTCTTTCAGGTAACGCCATAACTCAGGCGGCAAATCAGCAAGTTCATGGCTTATCTGGAAATCATTGGTCATACGGCAAGCTTCTTCTACCGGGCCATCCAGAAATGCTTGTTCTTCAGCGGTTAACTGCGGCTTTGGATAGTCATGTAATTTTTTCCAGTCGGGTTTACCGCGGAACAGTTCGCCTTCCCACCAGGTGGTACCTGCATCAAGAGCTTCTTTTTCCGTGCGAGATAGACTTGGCATTACTTTACGGAAGGCTTTTAAGGCCGGAACAGTAAGTAAGGAGTGGCGCATTGGCGCAAAATTCAACGGGAATAGAATAATGGCCATTGGTAACAACATCCAGTAGCTCCATGCATCAATAGCGCCCATCAAGACGGTATAGACAAGGAGCAGTAGGCTGCTAAGACTGAGATTAACTTTGTGATAGCAAAGTATCCCAATCAATACTAAGAATAGAATAATACTCAATGTGGTCATAATAAAAGCTCCTGGTTAATCTCAGGGTCAGGTAAGTCATCAGAGGTCGGACCTGTTAGGGTGTTCTTCTCTTTTTAGACCAGGAAATTGTTTTTAGCAATATCTTTACATCTTAATTACAATGCAGCTCACAAACTCATGGTGATCGGCAGCGGATTAATTCTCCAGAAACGTGATGTTGTCTTCTTTCAATTCTCTTGATCCGGTAAACTGCCATCCGGCACAACATTAAAGATTACCTGACCGAAGTGAGGAGCCTATGTATCAAGACCTGATCCGTAGTGAATTGAACGAAGCCGCGGATACGTTGGCTAAGTTTTTAAGTGACGATGCGAATATTGAAGCAATTCAAGAAGCAGCAGTATTACTGGCTGATTCATTTAAAGCGGGTGGCAAGGTACTGTCCTGCGGTAATGGGGGTTCGCATTGTGATGCGATGCATTTTGCCGAAGAGTTGACAGGCCGTTACCGCGAAAATCGCCCTGGCTATCCAGCGATTGCAATTTCTGATGTCAGCCATCTTTCCTGCGTCAGTAATGATTTTGGGTATGAATTTGTTTTTTCTCGTTATGTGGAAGCCGTTGGCAAAGAGGGAGATGTGTTACTGGGTATTTCCACTTCCGGTAATTCCGGTAATATCATTAAAGCAGTTGAAGCTGCCCGCTTAAAAGGCATGAAAGTTATTACGCTGACAGGCAAGGACGGCGGTAAAATGGCAGGGACTGCTGATGTGGAAATTCGTGTCCCACATTTTGGTTATGCAGATCGTATTCAGGAAATTCATATCAAAGTTATTCATATCCTGATTCAACTTATCGAGAAAGAGATGATTAAAGTTTGATTTCATACCCTATGGATTTCAAGATGGATCGCGGCGGCAAGGGAGCGAATCCCCGGGAGCATAGATAACTCTGTTACCGGGGTGAGTGAGCGCAGCCAACAAAGAGGCAACTTGAAAGATGACGGGTATATAGGCTACAGAGGTGGGCAATGTGTGAATTACTTGGCATGAGTGCAAATGTGCCAACAGATATCTGCTTTAGTTTAGGTGGTCTGATTCAACGGGGGGGCCATACCGGGCCCCATAAGGATGGTTGGGGGATCACATTTTATGAGGGGCGGGGCTGTCGCACATTTAAAGATCATCAACCAAGTTACAATTCGCCCGTTGCTCGCTTCGTACAAGAGTACCCGATTAAATCCAGAGTGGTGGTTTCTCATATCCGGCAGGCTAACCGCGGTAATGTTGCATTGGAAAATACTCATCCTTTCATCCGTGAAATGTGGGGACGCAACTGGACTTATGCCCATAATGGGCAGCTTCGCGGCTATCGGCAGCTTGAAACGGGTCAGTATCGACCCGTTGGGCAAACTGATAGTGAACATGCTTTTTGCTGGATTTTGCATCAACTTTCACAAAAATATCCAAGAACCCCCTCCAACTGGCCTAAGGTTTTTCGTTTTATCGCCTCACTAGCAGACGAACTCAGCAAAAAAGGCGTATTCAATATGTTGCTGTCAGATGGGCGTTTTGTGATGGCATATTGCTCAACCAACCTCTATTGGATTACCCGTCGGGCGCCGTTTGGAAAAGCAAAACTTCTCGATCAAGATGTTGAAATTGACTTTCAACAACATACACAGCCGGATGATGTAGTTTCTGTCATTGTTACTCAACCGTTAACCGGTAATGAAGCCTGGAGTCGTATTGAGCCGGGTTGCTATGCGCTATTTCATCTTGGTGAACGCATATTGTGATTGATGCAGCAAAAGTGGCGATTTGTCAGGTGTAGCATTAACCACATATTGACCGTTAATGACGCTAATGGTTGCCGGTCGATGATTTTTTACAAAATACTCATAGGCCGGTTGTAACTGTAGCCAAAACATATAATAGGAGGATGAACGGTGGCGTAACATATTCTGAGGTGTCATTCTGAATGGATAAATACTGATATTAATTTCATATTGCCCGCGCAATAATGCACTTTCTACATAATCGTAGATTTCATCCATGTAACCATTAGTCATAGCGTAACAACCGACAGATTTACACTCTCCGTGGATCATTAAATAGTTGCCGGAATAACCTCTGAATTTATCGTATTCATTTGGAAACCCCAGATTAATAGATCGGTAATACCGACTATTTGGATTGAGTTGATGGTTTTTTACACGATAAAAGCCTTCTGGACTTTTCAGATCGCCTTCTGTGGTTTTGGGACCAAGGCCGCCAGAGTAATTACAGATGGGGTAGCTTTTAGACAATTGGTAGCTTCCATGACCATTTTTAGTATAAAGCTCCAGTATCCGCTCTTCTTTGAATATCTGGATAAAGACAGGAGAGCCGGTTTGCGCAGGAGAGTTTTGCTTTAATTGAACTAAAGTGTCCTCAGCATAAATAGGAGTAAATGAACTAAATAACAACAATATTATTGCAGGAAAAGCCGCAGTTTTTTTCATGTGACTACCATAATAGCGACGTAACGGACTGACTAAAAATTTAGCTTAAGATTGCCATGAGTCATCGACTTTGTGAATAGAAAATGATGATGATAACTTTATCACTACAAAGCGATTGTTAGGTTAAAATATAATCGGTTGTCGGTAAAGGTGATATAATCATTCGTTTTTTGCGAACTGTTAATGGTTCAGCGCCAAAATTATTCCCGTTTGCTTGAACTAAATCACTTGATTAGTCAGACAGTCTAAGAAGGGAAATGTTAAAATTAACGCCCGGAGATTAAAAGAAAATCGTAACAATTATCGGAGAATTATAACCTGGGCACGATTCGTGACTTAAGGGGTTTTTTATAGAGTGGCTATGTTACCACCAGGTAATCTGTAGCATATGATTTAATTGATAAACTTGTGCAAATCTTATGATTAAAATTAAAAAAGGACTCGACCTCCCGATTGCAGGAGCGCCTGCTCAAGTAATAGAAGACGGTCCGACGATTCGCCATGTAGCATTGCTGGGTGAAGAGTATGTTGGAATGCGTCCTTCTATGTTGGTTAAAGAAGGTGAGCATGTTAAGAAGGGCCAGATTCTTTTTGAAGATAAAAAGAATCCGGGGGTGGTTTTCACCAGTCCCGCCTGTGGGCAGATTGTGGCGATTAATCGTGGTGAACAACGTATTTTGCAGTCAATAGTGATTGAGATAACGGGAGACGAACAGGTTGATTTTGACCGTTATGATCGTTCCCAACTTTCTCAGTTATCCCGAGAACAAGTGGAAAAGAATCTTATCGATTCCGGGTTATGGACTGCACTACGTACCCGTCCTTACAGCCGAAGTCCTGCTCCCGGCTCCTCGCCAAAAGCAATTTTTGTAACCGCTATGGATACCCAGCCTCTGGCTGCAAATCCACAGGTTATTATTGCTACTGAGGAGGAGGCTTTTGTTGATGGTCTGAATGTGCTGACTAAACTGACCGAAGGTAAAGTCCATGTTTGCCATAGTGCAGGAAGCTTGCCGAATGTCGGTAATAATGCACAAATCACTTATAATCAGTTCTCAGGTCCGCATCCTGCGGGATTAGTTGGAACTCACATTCACTTTATTGAACCCGTCAGTGCGACTAAAACGGTATGGCACTTGGGATATCAGGATGTGATTGCTATCGGTAAATTATTCACTACCGGCACACTTCATACTGATCGTGTCATTGCACTGGCCGGTCCACAGGTTGAGAAACCGCGTCTTATACGTACCCGCTTGGGGGCTGATCTGCTTGAGTTAACCCAGGAGCAGCTTAAAGAGGGTGAAAACCGTATTATTTCAGGTTCCGTATTGTGCGGTACTCAGTCGGATGAGGTTCATCGCTATCTTGGTCGTTTCCACACTTTAGTTTCTGTTTTGCGTGAAGGCCGTGAAAAAGAGCTATTTGGCTGGATCATGCCGGGTGCCGATAAATTTTCTATTACCCGTACCACCATTGGCCATTTCCTGAAAAATAAGCGTTTTGCTTTTTCAACGGCAATGAATGGCGGTGAACGTTCTATGGTGCCAATTGGGAACTATGAGCGTGTTATGCCTTTGGATATCATGGCGACGCATCTACTGCGTGATTTGCTGGTGGGTGATACCGATAGTGCTCAGGCACTGGGTTGCCTGGAGTTAGATGAGGAAGACTTGGCACTTTGTACCTATGTCTGTCCTGGCAAATATGAATATGGTCCGGTACTGCGTGAAGTGCTGACTAAGATTGAGCAGGAAGGATGATTTCATGGGCCTGAAAAATTATTTTGAAAAAATTGAGCGCCACTTTGAGCCAGGGGGCAAATTAGAAAAATATTATCCGTTGTATGAAGCGATAACGACGGTTTTCTATACACCAGGTACTGTAACTTCTGGCCGTGCCCATGTCCGTGATGCTATCGATCTAAAGCGTATGATGATCATGGTATGGCTGGCCGTATTCCCGGCAATGTTTTGGGGAATGTATAACGTTGGTCAGCAGGCGATTCCTGCGCTGTATCATTTATACAATGGCGCAGAATTACAACAAATTCTGGCGTCTGACTGGCACTATGGTGTTGCTCAGTTTTTCGGTGCGTCACTGACGCCAGGTGCTAGCTGGTGTAGCGAAATGTTGCTTGGCGCAACTTATTTCCTGCCTATTTACATCGTTGTATTCGTCGTTGGCGGCTTCTGGGAAGTGCTGTTTGCCGTTATCCGTAAACATGAAATTAACGAAGGATTTTTCGTTACTTCGATTTTATTTGCGTTGATTGTTCCGCCAACGATTCCTCTATGGCAGGCGGCGTTGGGTATTACATTCGGTGTTGTCATTGCGAAAGAAGTCTTCGGTGGCACAGGCCGTAACTTCCTGAACCCGGCACTGGCTGGCCGTGCTTTTCTATTCTTTGCTTATCCGGCACAGATTTCAGGTGATTTGGTATGGACTGCGGCTGATGGTTTCTCTGGTGCGACCCCGTTATCTCAATGGGCGGCTGGTGGTAGTCAGGGATTAGTGAATACCGTTACCGGTCAGCCTGTTACTTGGATGGATGCTTTCATTGGTAATATTCCTGGCTCTATCGGTGAAGTGTCTACGTTGATGATTTTCATTGGCGGTGCAATTATTCTGTTTACCCGTATTGCTTCATGGCGCATTGTCGCCGGGGTGATGTTGGGTATGGTTGCAACGTCCTACCTATTTAATGCGATCGGTTCAGCTACTAACCCATTGTTTGCTATGCCGTGGTATTGGCATATGGTTCTGGGTGGTTTCGCTTTTGGCATGATCTTTATGGCAACAGATCCGGTATCCGCTTCATTTACCGATAAAGGTAAATGGTGGTACGGCATTCTGATTGGTGTGATGTGTGTTCTGATCAGGGTTGTTAACCCGGCATATCCAGAAGGTATGATGCTGGCGATTCTGTTCGCAAACCTGTTTGCGCCATTGTTTGATTATCTGGTCGTGCAAGCCAATATTAAGCGGAGAAAAGCCCGTGGCTAATGATAAACCCAAAAATAATGACAGCATCGGCAGAACATTTATCGTTGTTTTTGTGCTATGCCTCGTTTGTTCAATTGTGGTAGCAGGTTCTGCGGTAGGGTTGAAATCTCAGCAACAGGAACAAAAATTGCTGGATAAACAGCGTAATATCCTCGATGTTGCTGGATTACTCAAACCCCAGATGAGTGCTGATGAAGTTAATAAAACGTTCAAAAGTCGGATTAAAACCGAGTTATTGAATCTGGAAACGGCAACGCTTGAAAGCAGCCAGGGCAAGTTTAACCTGAACGATGCACTGCGCAGTGATAATACCAGTATTGCATTACCGCCTGAAAAGGATTTGGCGAAAATTCGCCGTCGCGCCAATATGGCCGAGGTCTATCTGGTGAAGAATGAACAGGGTAAAACTCGCGAAATTGTTCTGCCTATTTATGGTTCTGGCCTGTGGTCTGTTATGTATGCTTTTATCTCCGTTGATGTGGACGGCAAAACGGCTCGCGGCATCACTTATTATTCACATGGCGAAACTCCGGGATTGGGGGGAGAAGTGGATAACCCGCAATGGCGTAAAAAGTGGATAGGTAAAAAACTGTATAACGATGAAGGCAATCCGGCGATCAAAATTGTTCGTGGCGGTGCTGCTGTCGATGATCCTTATGGAGTTGATGGTTTGTCTGGTGCGACTCTCACCTCTGCCGGTGTCCAGAATATGTTTAATTTCTGGTTAGGGGATAACGGTTTTGGTCCGTTCCTGAAAAAAGTACGCGAAGGAGCGTTGAAAGATGGCTGATAGTAAAGAAATAAAACGAGTCCTTCTTGGGCCACTCTTGGATAACAACCCGATTGCCTTGCAGGTTCTGGGGATTTGCTCAGCATTGGCGGTAACAACCAAGTTAGAAACGGCGTTGGTAATGACAATAGCGGTAACATTGGTTACTGCCTTTTCCAGCTTTTTTATCTCGTTGATCCGTCATTACATTCCTGGCAGTGTGCGAATCATTGTACAGATGGCGATTATTGCATCGCTGGTTATCGTAGTAGATCAGATTTTGCAGGCTTATGCTTATGAGATTTCCAAGCAGTTGTCTGTATTTGTTGGCCTTATCATTACTAACTGTATCGTAATGGGACGTGCGGAAGCCTATGCGATGAAATCTCCACCTATTGAGAGCTTTATGGATGGTATCGGTAATGGTTTAGGTTACGGGGTTATTCTGGTACTGGTTGGTTTCCTGCGTGAGTTGTTTGGTTCCGGCAAACTGTTTGGGATTACCGTGATGGAATCGGTACAGAATGGGGGTTGGTATCAGCCTAACGGTCTGTTCCTGTTGGCGCCTAGCGCGTTTTTCATTATTGGTATGCTGATTTGGGGTCTGAGGACTTTGAAACCGGCGCAGGTTGATAAGGAGTAACTGACAACATGGAACATTTCATAAGCCTGTTTGTCCGCGCCGTCTTTATTGAGAATATGGCGTTGGCTTTCTTCCTCGGTATGTGCACTTTTTTGGCAGTATCGAAAAATGTCACAACAGCGTTTGGTTTGGGTATTGCCGTCACGGTGGTTTTAGGGATCTCTGTTCCTGCTAATAACCTGGTATATAACTTGGTATTGCGTGACGGAGCATTGGTTGAAGGGGTTGATCTCAGCTTCTTAAACTTTATTACGTTTATTGGCGTGATTGCTGCGTTAGTGCAGATTCTCGAAATGATCCTCGATCGTTATTTCCCTTCACTCTATAACGCGCTCGGTATTTTTTTGCCGCTGATTACAGTTAACTGTGCGATTTTTGGTGGTGTCTCTTTCATGGCGCAGCGTGACTATAACTTTTCTGAATCCATCGTGTATGGTTTTGGTTCAGGTATAGGCTGGATGTTGGCAATTGTTCTGCTGGCTTCTATCCGTGAAAAAATGAAATATGCTGATGTTCCGGCAGGTCTGAAAGGATTGGGGATCACCTTTGTCACTACGGGTTTGATGGCATTGGGTTTTATGTCCTTCTCTGGTGTGCAGTTATAAAGGCGAGAAGCGTTCATGGATATAATAATTTTAGGCGTAGTGATGTTTACCCTCATTGTGTTGGTACTGACGGCGCTGATTTTGTTCGCAAAATCAAAGTTAGTTAACACTGGGGATATTAGGGTTGAAGTTAATGGCGATCCGGAAAAGAGCTTTACTGCTCCTGCCGGTGATAAATTGCTAAATATGTTGTCAAGCCAGGGGATTTTTGTCTCTTCCGCTTGTGGCGGTGGCGGCTCTTGTGGTCAGTGTCGCGTAAAGATTAAAGATGGCGGTGGCGACATTCTGCCGACAGAACTTTCACACATTAGTAAGCGTGAAGCGAAAGAGGGTTGTCGTCTGGCTTGTCAGGTCAATGTAAAACAGGACCTGAAAATTAAGTTACCAGAAGAGATATTCGGTGTTAAGAAATGGGAATGTGAAGTTATCTCTAATGATAACAAAGCAACTTTCATTAAAGAGCTGAAATTGAAGATCCCTGATGGGGAAATTGTGCCTTTCCGTGCAGGTGGTTATATACAGATTGAAGCTCAGCCGCATATTGCTCGTTACGCGGATTATGATGTGCCGGAAGAATACCGTGAAGACTGGGATAAATTTAATTTGTTCCGTTTTGTTTCTGAGGTAAAAGAGCCAACAGTTCGTGCGTACTCAATGGCAAACTACCCGGAAGAACACGGTATTATCATGCTTAACGTTCGTATTGCGACGCCGCCGCCAAGAGATTCGGAAGCGCCGCCGGGAATTATGTCTTCTTATATTTGGTCACTGAAACCCGGTGATAAAGTGACTATTTCTGGTCCATTCGGTGAATTTTTCGCGAAAGATACTGATGCGGAAATGATCTTCATTGGTGGTGGCGCAGGTATGGCGCCAATGCGTTCTCATATCTTTGACCAGCTTAAGCGATTGAATTCCAAACGTAAGATTAGTTTCTGGTATGGCGCCCGTTCTAAACGTGAAATGTTCTATACAGAGGATTTCGATCAACTGGCGGCGGAAAATGAAAACTTTACCTGGAATGTAGCCCTATCTGATGCGCTGCCTGAAGACAACTGGGATGGTTACACCGGCTTTATCCATAATGTTCTGTATGAGAATTATTTGAGGGATCATCCGGCTCCTGAAGATTGTGAGTTCTACATGTGTGGGCCTCCGGTTATGAATGCCGCGGTGATCAAGATGTTGAAAGATCTCGGTGTTGAAGATGAAAACATTATGTTGGATGATTTCGGTGGTTGATCGGCCATAAATAGTTTGATTTTAATGACCGGCACCCCAGCGCCCACAAATTTGTGGGCGCTAACAATTCGGAAAGAGTAATTAACTGTGCGTAAAAAGATAAGTAGCTGGATAGCGTTAATATTTGCAGTACTGCTGCTGGCGGCATGCGATGGTCTGGAGCAGAAAAATATTCGTGGGCAAACAATGGGGACTTACTATTCCATTAAACTTGTCACGGGTTCGTCGGCTCCTTCGCCAGAAGCTTTGCAAAAAGAGATTGATCGTTTGCTGGAGGAGGTTAACGATCAGATGTCGACATATCGCCCTGATTCCGAATTAAGTCGTTTTAATCAAAGCCGACAAATTGATCGGCCATTCCCGGTATCAGCCGCGACAGCCAAAGTGGTTAAAGAAGCGATCTACATTAATAAATTGACTGATGGCGCATTAGATGTGACGGTTGGTCCATTGGTTAATTTATGGGGGTTTGGTCCTGAGGGACACGTGACGAAAGCACCTTCTGCAAGTGAACTGGAAAAGCGTCGTGAATGGACTGGGATTGATAAACTGGTGGTAGAAGGTAATAACCTGATTAAAACTGTTCCAGAGTTGTATATCGATTTATCATCTATCGCTAAAGGTTATGGCGTAGATGTTGTGGCTGAATATCTGGAATCGCAGAATATCAAAGACTATATGGTTGATATTGGGGGTGAAGTCCGTACATCAGGTCATAATGGTAAAGATCTGCCGTGGCGGATTGCGATTGAAAAGCCATCGGACACTGGCATGGAACAAAATGCGCAGGAAGTGATAATGCCTGGGAATATGTCGATAGCGACTTCTGGTGATTACCGTAATTACTTTGAACAAGATGGTGTGCGCTATTCACATACGATTGATCCAAAAACGGGAAACCCTATTTCTCATAATTTAGTCTCTATTACGGTAATTGCCCCAGCTTGTATGAGTGCTGATGGCCTTTCTACTGGGCTGAATGTTTTAGGGCCGGAAAAAGGGATGGAAGTTGCAGAAAATCTGAGTATCCCGGTTTTTATGATCATAAAAACGAAAAATGGTTTTGAAGAGCGTTACAGTAAAGCCTTTGAGCCATACCTACAGAAAAATCAATGAGAAGGGGAAAGAAGTGCTGAAAATATTTATTGCAGCTTTCGTCTTTTTCCTGCTGGCTTTTGCGGGAATGTCGTTAGGCTATATGATTAAACGTAAGAGCATACAAGGGAGCTGTGGCGGTTTAAGCAGTATTGGCGTGGAAAAAGTATGTGATTGCCCGGAACCTTGTGATGCTCGTAAGAGGCGTATGGCTCGTGAGGCTGCGCGGCAGGTCCAATTAGAGAAACATCGGATTATCTGAATTTAACAAATCTGCGGAATTCTGCTTCCTGAATGCTAATTGAGAGTAAAGTGAACTTTTAGAAAGATTTCACATAGTTTGAGATAAAGTAAATAAAAAGTAGAGATGCTAGTTTGATAAAACCCCCTTCACATTAAGCGGCTTACTGTGAAGGGGGTTTTTCTAATACATATTTCGTTAATATGATCACTGAAGGTTTTAAGATAAAGTGCACTTATTAGTCTAATCTGCCAAATTCAGGTTATTTAATTGCACCTTTTGAAAACTATTTAATCGACAGAAGACCCTTTACATTATGCGAGGTGTTATTTTTAAATAAGAAATTAAATTTCCAATTTAAAATGAAAAATATAAAAAGATTTTAAAATTATAATATAGGTTAATGATGATTTAATATGTATTATTACATATGATTTTATATTTATTATCAAATAATTTTCTATTCAATATTACCAAGATTAAAATAAATATTTTTATAACTTCATAATTTTGACAAGCTTTATAAAAGCGATACACTTAAGGTGAAATTTATAAAGTATACAAGTTATAAAACTATTAAAGGAGAAAATTTTATGTTTAAGAAATTATTAGCTATTGGGGTATTAGCGACAGGTATTACATTAGCTGGAGGAATTGGGGTTGCATCGGCAAGCGTATATATTCCTTGGGACAATTGTTATAGTTCGGGTATATCCCATAACAATGGTCTATATACTCAATATATTGCTAAAGATAATGGCAATTTCCCTAATATATATGATTGGGCTGGAGTTAGATGGTATCTTAAAGGTTATAAATATTTAGATTATTGTGGAAAATATATCGCTTTATATGAAGGTAGAGGGTTATAGAATTTTACCTAAAAACCTCAATAATCTGAGCCAAATATTATAAAAATTTGGCTCATTATATTATGTTCGATACTTCTCCCTGCGAGGAAGTTAGTTTATTGAGAAAAATATATGTCAAAGTTTCCCCAGTTATGAAGAAATTAAATACAATAATGTTAATCACATAGTTTAATATCTTTTACATAAGTATTCGGTGACATCCAGGATATTCTTTCACATACCAAATAATTCTCACTTTTTAATTTATAATCCAAATAAAAAGATAATGGGAAACTTAAAAAAATGAAATAATAGCTATAAACCCAAAACAGTTAATAAAATTATCGTGATATTTTGGTCAGCGGCATGTTATATTAAAGAAAATAAGAAAAATCATAAAATACGAAAGCAGAGGAAAAGAAAAGGATATTATAAAAACAGGACCTGAATATATTATTTTATCTTCCATTTTAATTAAGGAAAATAAATTTCTCCGGCAGAAAGGAAAGTAAATAACGTTAAAATAAGAAAAGCAAAAGAACCGATAATATGTATAATCTTTTTTTATTTACCATAATTACCTCAGTTATGAAGAAATTAAATACAATAATATTAATCACATAGCTTAATATCTTTTACATAGGTATTAGGTGACGCCCAAGATATTCTTTTACATACCAAATAATTCTCACTTTTTAATTTATAATCCACATAAAAAGATAGAGGAAAACTTAAAATAAATGAAGAAAAAGCTATTGCGGCTGAATATTTAACATAGGTATCATGATGCTTAGGATAACGACCAGTTATGTTAACAAGAATAGATAAAATCATAAAATATGAAATAAAAGGGAAAGAGAAAAATATTATAAAAACATGACCTGAGAATGTTATTTTATCCTCCATTTTAACTAATGAAATTAAATTTTCCCCAGCCAAAAAGAAACCTGATAGCGCTAAAATAAAAATAGCAATGGCACAGATTATTGGTGTGATATTTTTCTTGTTTTTCATAATTACTCCAGTTGTGAGAGAATTAAGCTCAATAGTATTAATCACATAGCTTAATGTTTTTCACATAGGTATTAGGCGACCTCCAGGATATTTTTTCACATATTAAATAATTCTCACTTTTTAATTTATAATCCACATAAAAAGATAGGGGAAAACTTAAAAAGAATGAAACAAAGGCTATCACCCCAAAACAGTTAATAAAACTATCGTGATGTTTTGGCCAGCGATTTTTTATATTAAGGAAAATAACAGAAACTATAAAGTATGAAAGGAAAGGAAAAGCAAAAAATAGCATAAAAACAGGGCCTGAGAATATTATTTTATCTTCCATTTTAACTAAGGAAATTAAATTTTCTCCGCTAGAAAAAAAAGTAAATAACGTTAGAATAATAAAAGAAAAAGCTCCTATAATATGCAAAATCTTTTTTTTATTTACCATAATTCCCCCAGTTATGAAGAAATTGATTGAAATTAGCTTCTGGCGTTCTTGGTTTTCTTTCTATTTCTTTTTTGATTAAATTAATCACAGTTTCACTAATTTTGAAATTTTTATCTATAGAATCAAGTATAGATGTCGTTGCAATACCTACTAAAAGCACAATACCAGCCACAACAATTACGCTAGCACCAGTAGCAAATGCAGTTGCTGCAAAAGTCCCAATAACCCAAGAAGCAAAAGCTGCCACTGCCGCCTTAGCCAGATCTACTGAAATATTTCCTAAGAAATCAGCCAGTGTGTATTCATCCTTAAAGATGTATTCAACAGCCCGATAAGCTGAGGAGAATAAGATATTGAATTTAATTCCTTTAACTATGCCACTATTTATTCCCTGTTGCCCTATCCCCATAGAGATCATCTTCATGTTAGAAGCACTGTATCTTGAAGCGTTGATGATTTTTCTAAGCCCCGCATGACCTGAGATTTTAATATATCTTTGCCCATTTTTACCAATATACTCTGTGGCTTTAATCCCTAATTTTTTAAATTCTCCTACTACATTTATAAAGTCAAAAGCATCACGTATATTACCTGCATAGGGTGATATAGGATCGGTAATCGAAAACACTTCCTTTATAAATGGGCTTTTTGGTTTTGGCGAATCAATCTCCTCTAAAACATCTTTCGCTTCCTCTAAGGATAGCAACGCGATATACGTTGTATTCTCGTTTAACTGTTTCTCAAGACCAATAGCATCAAAGAACTGATGCTGAGGTTTCAAATGATTAATCCCAGCGTTACCTCTTAGAAAATCCCCCATATAGCCTTCCCAAGAGGGGCTGTGTCTTTTATATGTCATCGTGAAATTTCCTTTAATATTCTTAAAATCAAAAGTCGTCACATCGGTATTTAACGGACGGAGTTTTAGATTTGAGTATAACATCGTTGTGTAAAAAGAAGCCATATCGGTTACATAATAGCAAAAAGTTAGATAAGCGCAACGCATCAGCCATTATATTCCTACTAAAATAATCCCTGATAAAATGGCGCCATAGACTTAAGCTTTTTAAAGATTCAGGTTTTTATAATGCTTAAAACTGAGTAATAGAACAAAGCCCCACACCCAAATCTGATTTAACCTGAAAAAATGGGAATAAATATAAGTGTGAAAATGATAAAAACAAAGATACTTTAAATTCTGTTATCCCAACCATCCTCAATAAACGAAACTATTAACTAAAACAGGTAAACAAAAGCTTCTATGCTTTAGGAAAAAAACTCAGTATTAAAACTATTCACCTTTTTATTTGTCCTTTTTCCAAGGAGAAATGTCTGTTTTTTTAAGTTTAATCATCATAGTTTTATCTTCATAAATCAGTGAGTAAATAGTCTGATGATATAAAGATAGCCTTTTATGTTCTTTCAGATAATCCTTCCTTTTTTGGGATTTAAATCTTGCTAAATTAATAGTTTTACTATTTTTTTTCAGAGTTTTCTTTGTAAAATAACAGCGAGAAAATACTTTAATATTAACCTATTTAGATTATGTTTTTTATTGCTGATTTATTTTCAATTCTCATTTGATGTTTAATAGTTTTCTATTAAATGCGATTTACTATTTGTCTGAAAAGTGAATTTATTAATTTAAATCGGTCTTTTATATAAAGTTTTAATCTCTTTATATTATTGCTTTTAAATTTTCAGGTCGGTTAGATAAAAGCATTAAACTTGCCAGAAAATAAAACCGTTTTCAGTCACGTTGTCTCTTTTTAAAATCTGGTATTAATGGAGCGCCTCTGGCAATGCCCGGTTTGTCATGTCGAACATGACCGCGGTATCAATGCGGCGATCAACATCCAGAGCAAGGGCACAACAGTATTACAGGCGGCGGGGCTCGTTGTTTCTGCCCTCGGAGGCCAGCGTAAATCCGTCATAAAGACGGTTGCGGCCTGAGAAGTGGGAAGCCTCGCCATTTTTTACGGCAGGGAGCAGTCACCATTTAGTTTTTTCCTATTTTCGCTGCTAAGACAACTAGAAATTGGGTTTTGAAAATACTTTTTATATACCCTTACTCAGTCTTCAAAGACTAAAAACACAAGCATTATTACGTTTACTCTGTATCGGCTTACTTGCTAAACTCTTGGAAGTATGCGGGTGAATTTTAGGCAAGTAAAAGATAGGAATACCAACGTGGCAAGCGCAGAGCAACTCAAGGCACTTATCAAATCGTACATCAGTCGCGATGATAGCCATTTTTATTCAGTTGCTATGCAAGTTGCTGCGCACGAAGCCAAACAAGGACACGGTAGATTGGCAGAGGATCTGCTAAATTTACTGGACAAAGCGAAAGCAAAACTCGCTAATGATAAGACAGGTAAATTAGTTCCATTAGCAAGTGCCGCTAAAAATCGTACTGATCTTGGTAACTTACTTAGTATAAGCCACCCTGCTTATCGTCTATCTGATGTAGTACTGGATGAATCTGCCAATATGCAGCTTCAACGATTGATAAAAGAACAACGGATGATGTCTCGCATTAAAGAGCATGGCTTGTCACCCAGGCGAAAAGTATTGCTTATTGGCCCACCGGGAACAGGAAAAACTATGACGGCATCGGCTCTCGCTGGTGAGTTAGGTATTCCCTTGTTCCAAGTTCGTTTTGATGCCTTAATTACAAAATTCATGGGAGAAACAGCGTCTAAACTTCGGCAAGTGTTTGATGCAATCGCTGATATTCGCGGCGTTTATTTCTTTGATGAATTTGATGTTATTGGTTCCCAACGTAGTCTTGCTAACGATGTTGGTGAAATTCGTCGAGTACTGAACAGTTTTCTTCAAATGATTGAGCAAGATACCTCAAATAGTATAATCATTGCTGCAACAAATCATCCTGAAATATTGGATTATGCACTGTTCAGGCGTTTTGATGATGTCATCGAATATCATTTACCTACTTTAGAACAAGCATTGAACTTGATTAAGTTTCGCTTAGGCTCTTTTATACCTAAGCCTTTCCGTAAAAAAAATGGATTAGAAAAGCATGTATTAGGTTTAAGTTATGCTGAAATTTGCAGAGCGGTAGATGAATCGATAAAAGATGCAATTATGAGCGACCGCATTCAAGTTGATCCCGCGCTTCTAAAACAGGCTTTAGAAGAACGTCGTTTAATCAGTAGTAAACTATTAATTAACGAAAAAAATAAATTAAACCATGACGGAAATAACGCACGATAAAAGGCTACATCTAACTCTTCCAAAAACGTCTACTTCCCAACTATATACAGCTCACTCCTCTGGCGGAGGTTCATCGCAAGATCTTCCAGAGCGGGAGCGTAGAGAGCACGGTCAAGCTCTAAATGAACAATTACAGCAGTTAAAAGCCATTGCAGTCAAATCGCAAGATCAGCAAGCCCGGTTAGACTTCAGAAGTGGTATTGGTTTACAGGTTGAGTTTGTTGGTCAGCCCGACGTAGCCCTTGCGTTTGAAAGTCTTAGCAGCGAAAAAGGAAAGAACAAAGACAGGCATATTGAAGTACTTAGCATTCACGAAGAAGAAGCAATTATCTCTGCCAACGTATTTATTCCTGACGGTAAAATTGAGCACTTCGAAAATTATGTTCAGGATTATTTGAAAAAAAAGCGCCGAGCCGATGGTCAAGCTGCCGATCACAAAGCATTAATAAACACTATTTCTTCGATACGGCTTGCCGGAATAAGGTCATTATGGACCGATGATCTTGATCTTCTTCCTACTGATTTAATGAAGTGTTTTGGTGGGAGGTTTGGCTCCCAGTCAGAGGCAACAGAGATGCCGTTGTTGCAGATTTTCGTAAGTTAAGCCATTTCGCTGAATGTCATGTTAGTGAACATCAGATTTATTTTCCTGAACGAACTATTACATGGATGTTTTGCTCTCAAAGACAATTTTCCCGTGCAGAATTGATTCTAAACTGCGTAGCAGAATTAAGACGAGCAAAAGACACCGCAGAATTCTTTGTCGGTTCTTCAATCACGGAGCAACGGCTTTGGTCTGATGATGCGCTTGAACGCTTACAAGCTCCAGCGGAAGACGATAATGTACCCTATGTTTGTTTACTCGATTCAGGAGTAAACCGCGGGCATCCAATGCTTGCTCCTGTATTACATCAGCAAGATGTGCATACGGTTAATGACGCTTGGGGTATACATGATACGGCTAATCACGGTACTGGGTTAGCCGGTATTGCTGTTTATGGCGACCTGTTTGAGACATTAACGTCCGATACCATAATTGATATTCGTCATCGTCTTGAGTCAGTAAAACTCACGCCAAGTCAGGGCGCTAACGCAGGAGATGCGAAACAGCATGCTTACTTGTTTAGCGCTGCTGTAACCCGCCCCGAAATTTTATTTGGTCAACGAAGACGCGTTTTCAGCTCTGCCGTTACTGCTACTGACTATCGTGATTTTGGTCGTCCTTCTGCTTGGTCATCTATAGTCGACTCCCTTGCTGCTGATGTGATGTCAGGTAACGCATTTCCTCGTCTTTTTGTACTTTCGGCTGGAAACATATGTGATAGAGAGCACTGGGCAACATATCCTGACAGCCTTTCATTAAACCAAATCCATGACCCGGGGCAAGCTTGGAATGCAATTACCGTAGGTGCATTTACTAATAAAATAGACATCAGCGAAGATGATGTTGATGACTTTTCTCCTGTCGCCGACCAAGGGGCATTAAGTCCTTTTACAACGACATCTATTCAATGGGACAAGGTTTGGCCGTACAAACCAGACGTCGTATTCGAAGGTGGAAATGCGGCATCAAACACAGAAATTGCCGATAACTTTGCAAGCTTAGAGTTACTGACTACAAACGCCTCTCCACAATATCGCCTTTTCTGGACAACAAACGCGACCAGCGCGGCTTCTGCCCTTTGCGCTCGTATGGCAGCGCAATTGATGGTTCAATATCCCTCTTTACGCCCGGAAACAATTCGTGCGCTGATTACTCATTCTGCACAATGGACATCAGCGATGTTGGAGATGTACCCAGTACGTACAAAAAAAAGTTATACATCGCTTGTCCGTCACTGTGGTTGGGGTGCACCCAATATTGAAAGAGTACTATGGAGCGTAAAAAACAGCTTAACGCTTATTGCAGAGGACAGACTGCAACCCTATCGAAAAACTAATCAGGGAATTAAAACATGCGATCTAAACTTACATGCCTTGCCTTGGCCGCAAGAACAACTACAGGCGTTGCAAAATACAGAGGTTGAAATGCGTGTAACGCTCTCTTACTTCATTGAACCAAATCCATCAGAACGTGGGGCAGCCTCGAAGTATCATTATCCATCACATCGCCTTCGGTTTGCCGTGAAACGACAAACAGAGTCGTTGGACGAATTTACCATCAGAATCAATGCGGCTGCCGATTCGGATGATAATGACAATGGGGCCACAGGCAACGATGATAATTGGCTATTGGGAGCAACACAGAGACACAAAGGCTCATTACATCAAGATATTTGGCGAGGAACCGCAGCAGAACTGGCAAACTGCGGGTATTTGGCGGTCTATCCTGCACAGGGGTGGTGGAGAACGCGAAGAGCGCTTGGGCGTTATGATTCCGTGGCAAATTATAGCCTTATCATTTCTATCCATGCGCCGCAAACAGATGTAGATCTGTATGCAGCTATACAAAATATGGTCGAGAATCAAATACAGAACCCTATTGAGATATCAACTTAGTTTATTGATTTTTTATATATACCCTATGGATTTCAAGATGGATCGCGACGGCAAGGGAGCGAATCCCCGAGAGCATAGAGAACTATGTTACCGGGGTGAGTGCAGCCAACAAAGAAGCAACTTGAAAGATGACGGGTATAAGTATTATCAGTTTAAAATTCACTATTTAAATTGGTTGAATAGGAGGCATTTTACAACGACCATATGATGGTTTGAAAAGTAAAATGCCTTATCATGCTCTTATTAAAGAAATAAGAGTTTAAAAATATTCTGTCAGATGAAGTTAGGAATTTCACATTTGAGATATTCTTTTATCTTTGATTTCAGATTTAGCACTTTTAATCAGAGTAGGTGGCATATGTATATTTTGCTGACTTATTTGTTGCTTAATATGTTGCATCACATAGGCGGCATCCTGATCGATCCCGAGAAAACGTCCGGAACCCCATGTATATAACCACGGCAAACCAATAAATGTGACATCCGGATCGATAGTAATACCACGGTTATGTTTGGGATAACCATTGGTTTGAAAAATATCTAAATCAATCCATGAATAATCCGGTCTAAAACCAATACACCAAATCACTGATGTGATATTTTCTTTTACTAAGTCAATGTGTGTGATTTCCTGCTCAGGCTGCCAAACAGGTTGATATACCGATGCAGGTTCGTCGGTTGCAATATTGTTTTTCTCTAAGTACTCATCGATCGAGGCATTAATGCGATTATAAGTAACATCGGCAAGGTCTAGGTTTTCCGATAAATCTGGTTTAAACCAGAATTGACCCTCTTTAAAGTCATCAAAATGTCCGAACAGTTGCATACCTTCTAAGGCAAATTTACGCAGGTCAATATCACGCCCGCCGTCACGCCCTGTGACATAGTGGTTGGTACTGTTGCGTACTTCTTCACTATAACGATGATGTTTGACAGTCGTTTCGTAATAACCCATATCAAACAGCCATTTCACTACATCTTTGCCGCGATAAAAGCGAGCGCAACGTGGGGCATTGCCTGTCGATAAATAGACTTTTTTGCCTGCCAGATGTAGATCTTCGGCAATCTGTGCACCGGATTGTCCTGATCCAACCACCAGCACCGCACCTTTAGGTAGTTGATCTACATTTAAATATTCTTCCGAATGCATCACTTTCACATGTTTAGGCAAGGTATCGCTTAATTTTGGATAAATCGGGGTGTGATATCCGCCTGCTGCAATGACAAGTTGTTTGGCTGTGGTTGTACCGTGATTGGTCTCAATGACAAACTCATGTGCCGTCACTTTTTTCACGTGTTTTACCTGAATATTTAAAATGGCGGGAGGATTAATTTTTTCAATAAATTCGTCAAGATAGGCCACAATTTCAGGCTTTGTCATAAAGCCGTCAGGATCTTTCCCCTGATAAGGATGTTCAGGCAGTAGACACTGCCAGTTCGGTGTCACTAGGGTAAAATTATCCCAACGTTTATGGCGCCAGCTATGGGTTAACTCGGATTCTTTTTCCAATATCACATGGTCAATGCCTGCTTTTTGCAAATAGTGACTGATACATAAACCAGCCTGACCGCCACCAATAATCACTACATCATAATTTGGCTGTAACATTTGATTTTGGATACTTAACATGGAATATCCCTCTCATTGATTCTTGATTTCAATAACTTCAATGTGATCTTCTGGATTTAACCCGAAGAATTTGGCTTGGCGTTTGATCATCGCCAGATTGTCCACGGCCGAACTACAGAAAAAGCCATAACGTGCCCGTACCCTTTCGGATGCGGCATGCAGACCATTTTCAACCTGATGCAAGAACTGCATACTTGGGTAACGCTGACCAATGGACAGATATTCATAAATCACCGTTGAGGGGGAGTAATATTGAATCAGCTCCCCATTCGGCCATTTCACAGTAAAATTCACACTGGGCATAATATCGACTCCTGCTGACTTTTAGGTTTAATCTGTACGGATTGAGCCTGTAACTTTTTTAACGCGTCGGCATAACAAAAACCGGTAAATATTTGGCGGTTGAAATCCCAAAATATGCCGTGCTGCTTTTGTTGTTGCACAGTAACCACACCACTGATATTGGTTTCACCAATCACTGCGCAGGCAATGCCTTGACGGTGAAATAGCTCGATAATTTCTTCACATTCATTTGTATCGGCCATCAGTAAAAAACCAAAACTGGGGAAGATTTGTAGCCATTTAAACCAGTCCACATTCTCAGGTTTAGGAATGGTATCTAAGTTGATCTGCGCTCCCGATGCCGTGGCTTCAAGCAGCATCAATAAACTGCCTAAAATACCGGCATTGCTAATATCACGGGCGGCATGAGCTAGATTTTCCTCCGCCAATTGCGGCAACAAGGCAATTTGTGACTGTAAAATGCGGTCAGACATTTGTTCAAAGCATTTCCAATAAGTGGTATTGGGGTGGAATTGTCCTTTCAGATTTAAAGCGATCAGAATTTTTTGTTGTGGTTTGACATGCAACACCGAGAGCAGTTTTCGCGCTATGCCTTGAATCGCAACGGATAAAGTAGGCTGATAAACTACCCCAATATTGGTATGTCCACCGACCAATAGCACACCATAAGCTTTACAAGCATCCTGCATGCCTTGCATTAACAATTGGGCATGTTCGCTACTGGTATGCCAAAAACTGTTCACCACCGACAATGCCCGACCACCCATTGCGGCAATATCACTAATATTCGCCATGACCGCTGACCATCCGGCAAAATAAGGATGATTGGTAACGAAACTGGGTAACATGCCTTCACAGGCGTGCAATACATATTGACCATTTAGCGGCACTGCCGCGGTGTCATCTCCGGGATAGGCATATAAGCTATCCAATGAATCCACATGGCAAGTTGTGTTAATTGAAACATTGTGAGCAATCGCCTGCTTAGACTGCATAGCAGGTGTATATTTTAACATTTCGAGTAGTTGATTGAGTTTCATCATTGCGTCTCCTTCTGCATATAGGTTTGCATCGGGACATGCGGTAATGGATAGTTTTCAATCTGTGCTTGCATTAGCACATGTGGAATGTTGGCGATGGTCAACTGACGTAAACTATCCCAACACAACCGTTGGAAATAGTGTTCATTTTGACTTTGCACGGTGGCTAAAAAAGTACGGCATCCCAAGTTCTTGGCGGTCGATACCGCGGTATTGATTAACGCTTTACCAATGATATGGCGACGTCGATATAAAGGTTCTACGCATAAACGCCCGCCATACCACGTCTGTTCGCCATCTGGGAAAATCCGTACTGCGCCAATTACTCGATCATGCACACCAAACATTTTCTCAATGGCAACAATGCCTAGTGCTTTAACATCGTATTCGTCGCGATCTTCTTGCAAGATTTTCTGTTCATCGCGAAAGGTCATTTCACGCAAACGATAATATTGGCGACGCTCCCAATCTTCCGACACAATTTTGATGGCAATGTCATCGCTAACAAATTGTTTCAGCCCTTCATTTTGTTCAAGCAGCCAAGGATAGTGAGAAAGTTCCATATCACATTCTCCTTATTCATACGCTTTCAGCGAAGAGCAAGCGCCGCATTTGGCACAGCCGGCCTGAGTATTTTCCGAGTTCAAACCATGTTGTTTGAGTTGCTGGCCAATTTTCGGATAGAGCGACTGCATAAAAGCTTGATCAGGTTTAGGGTGATGCTCTAATGGCGTGCCTCGAATCGGTACAAACGGTACCACAAATGGATATACCCCAATTTCAGTCAGTTTGGCGGTCATCTCCACGATTTCCAGTTCGGTATCGCCCAAACCTGCCAAAATGTAGGTACTGACTTGTCCTCGACCGAACACCGCAACGGCTGCCTCAAATGCCGCAAAATATTTTTCCAATGATACTTCGGCCTTACCCGGCATAATTTTCTGCCGTACACGTTCGCTTACCGCCTCAAGGTGCATGCCAATCGATACCGCTCCTGCATCTTTTAAACGTTGAAACCAGACAAAATCATTAGGTGGTTCGCACTGTACCTGTATTGGCAAATCGACTTGCGCCTTAATCGCTTTAACTGAGTCATATAAAATTTTAGCGCCACGATCTCCCGTGTTTGGCGTACCGGTGGTGATCACCATTTGCTTGACGCCATCCAGCTCAACGGCGGCTTTCGCTACCTCAGCCAATTGTTCCGGGCGTTTACGGATCAAGGTTCGACCCTCTTTTAAAGACTGATCAATCGAGCAAAATTGGCAGGCAGTTGTTTTATCTTTCATACGAATGCAATGCTGTAACACCGTTGTCGCCAGCACATCACGGCTATGTAAGGTCGCAATTTGTTCGTAAGCAATGCCTTCGGCGGTTTTTAAATCGTAAAAACGTGGTCGTGCAGGCGCAGTTAAGGTCGCCACAGGAATCCGGTTTTTAAAGACAATTACCTTGTCAGAGTGCGGCTCAGGCTTTGCGGTATAGGGAGAATCTTGTGCTGCAAGGTTCAGCACAGGAATCATCATGGTCTGCCCGTCAAGGCTCAGCGCTTTATGATCGCTTGGCCCTGCGCCGCCTTTACGGGACAAGCCAAAATTGCCTTCCCATTTCAGACCATTACATTGCAAATCGGTTAATAATTGCAAATTGGTTAATCGTTGTGTTGCAGACATCTTTAACCCCCTATCGATTGGGTTTACATCAATATGGTTTCGGCATGTTCTTGATTAAATGTTGAGAGCTTTTCGCGATGACTTTGAGCTGATGTTTCAACTTTCAGTTCGTGTAATACGTGTGTTGGACGACGATCAATTAATAAGCTGAGTAATTCAGGGCGGCTGTAATGTCCAATCGAATCCATCATGCGCTTACGTTTATCAATCAGGCTAAAGTCCAGATCGGCAATGCAATAGCCTTCACCTTGTGTGATCGGTTCAGCCAGGAACTTGCCTTCAGGAGAAACGATGGCGGCAAAACATCCTCCTGAAATTGGACCAATATCACAGCCAGTATCCTGCATAATTTGCTGTTGCTGTTCGGGATGCAGCCATGCGGTGGCGTTGATCACAAAGCAGCCAGACTCTAAAGCATGGTGTTGAATGGTGGCGCGGATTTGATCGGCAAAGACTTGTCCTACCAACGAACCGGGAAACATGGCAGCATGAATTTGTTCACCATCCGCCATTAAGGCAAAACGTGCCAACGGGTTGTAATGCTCCCAACATGCCAGCGAACCAATACGTCCTACCGCAGAATCAATGGCACGCAAACCACTGCCATCGCCTTGCCCCCATACCATGCGTTCATGGTAAGTTGGGGTAATTTTGCGGCGATGCTGAATGATTGAACCGTCGGCATTAAATAACAATTGCGCGTTATAAATCGTACTGCCCGCACGTTCATTAATGCCAATCGATACCACCATATTGGCTTCAAGGCAGGCTTGACCAATTGCTAAGGTTGCTTCGGAAGGTACAACCACCGATTCATTTAATAGCTTTAAATGTTCTTTACCCATAGCAAATGGCGGTTGTACAAAGGAGAAATAAGGGTAATAAGGCACGACGGTTTCAGGAAAGACTGCGAATTGCACTCCCTGTTTTCCAAGCTCTAAAATAATGTCACAAATTTTTTTTACTGTTGCGGCTTGACTATAAAGCACTGGGCTACATTGTACTGCGGCAGCTTTAATTATTCGGTTCATAACCTTATCCCCTGTTTATGTTTACTTAGGCAGTCCAGGTATCAATGATTAAGGCATTATCGCGACGCATCAGCAGTCTTAAATCCATCACATCCAATGGATTAATTGGCCGAATTCCCGGAATAAGCGCTTTTTCGGTTTGACCATAAAATGCTTGTAACGCAAAACGGCAGGCATAGACTTCGCCGCCTTCTTCCATAAAGGCTTTCAACTGATTGTTGACGGCTAAATGACCCGGAAAAGCTTCCGCCCCTAAAGTTGGAAAACCACGTTGTACACCCAACTGCACGCCTGGGCCGTAAAGCAAAATTTTGGTTTCAAAGCCTTTGCGTAACAGACGTTTTGCCTGTAACACATTGACCAAGCCAATTGATCCTTCAAATGCAACGGTATGGAAAGTCACCAATGCCTTTTCACCTGGTTGGGCTTTGACGTCCTCAAACACTTTTTCTTCGTAATCAACAAGAAAATCACCATCTTTATATTGCTCGATATCAATCTTTGGCATAACCAACTCCTAGTTCAATGTTATTTGGGAATGAACCAACATGTAGTCTAGTCTGACTGTATTAATGCGAGAGCTGTGCCAAGTTATATTTTGGAACGAAAGTTAATTCTTATCACATTGAAAAATATCATTTAAATTTTATAAAAATATTTTTCATGGAGATAAATTGAACTACTAGGGAATTAGGATTTTTCGTAGTATTATGAAATTTCATAGCTTAAATTATGAAACTTCATATACCCTATGGATTTTAGGAGGCAACTTGAAAGATGACGGGTATAGTATGGACGGGTATAGTATGAATACGACTGACTTTATCTCAGACTGGGTAGTTTATGAAAACTCGATTCGCCCGTTGATATTTGAACACACGTCACAGGCATTAATTGTATTGGACCCACATCAAAACCAGTTTATTGATGTGAATATTAGCGCCACCCGATTATTACAATATGAACGTCATGAAATTATTCAAAAAACGGTGACTTCCATTTTTGGTCATTTCAGACAACTGCCATATCTTGTGGCATTTACCGAAGGCGCTTTGGCGAAAGGGCGGGCCTGGAACAATGAGCTGTATATCTTTGATAAAAACGGTGAAAAAATCCAGTTGGATATTACTGCTGTTTCATTGCCCTATAAAAATAAAACCTTGCTGATATGGTCGCTGGTGGATGTCAAAGAGTTAGAACTGCGCCAACTCAATAAAAATGCCGATAAAGCCATTCGTACAGGTTTAAAAGAATCGCAAGCCTTACAAGAACTGTTTATTGACTCCGACACAGGCAAGCATTTATTGCTGAGTTCAGTCGGTGACGGTATTTACAGTATTAACAAACAAGGCTTGTGTACCTTTATTAACCCTGTCGGGGCTAAAATGTTGGGGCTGCAACCTGAAGATGTATTGAGTGATAATATCCATAAGATTCATCACCATACCCATGAAAATGGCGAACCCTATCCTGAAGAAGAGTGCCCGATTTATGCAGCGGTACATGACGGTATTGTGCATGAGGGAGTTCAGGAAATTTTTTGGCGTCGTGACGGCAGTTGCTTTCCGGTGGAATTTACCAGTACCCCAGTGATTCGTGATGGTGAAATTATTGGCGCGGTAGTGGTGTTCCGTGATATTACCGATCGGCTGAATACCGAAAAACAACTGACCCATGCCCTTGAAGAATTGCAAGATTTAAAAAGCCGACTCGAACAACAAAATGAATATCTGCAAGAAGAAATTTTACATGAAAATCAATATCATGAAATTATTGGCAATAGTGCATCCATTTTACAGATTATTGAAAAAATCAAAGTAGTCGCCCCAACCGATGCCAATGTGATGATTTATGGTGAATCAGGTACAGGCAAAGAGCTGATTGCTCGTGCTATTCACCAATCTAGTCACCGTAAACAGCAACCCCTTATTCGAGTCAATTGTGCTGCTATTCCTTCGGAACTGTTTGAAAGTGAATTTTTTGGACATGTTAAAGGCGCATTTACTGGGGCTGTGCGTGACCGTGCCGGACGTTTTGAATTGGCAGATCAGGGCACGTTGTTTTTAGATGAAATTGGCGAAATTCCTATCGAGTTACAAAGTAAACTGTTGCGTGTATTACAGGAAGGAACCTTTGAGCGGGTTGGAGAAGAGAAAACGCGAGATGTGAATGTGCGGATTATTGCTGCCACCAATCGCAATTTAAAAGAAGAAGTTAAACACAAGCGTTTTCGTGAAGACCTCTATTTCCGTTTAAATGTATTCCCGATTTATTCACCGGCTTTACGTGACCGTAAAGAAGATATTCCACTTTTGGTTACGCATTTTACTAAGTTGATTTGTGACAAGCGTAAAATTAATTATCTACCATTCTCACAAAGGCATATTTTAGAACTACGGCAATATGATTGGCCTGGCAATATTCGTGAATTGCAAAACGTCATTGAGCGCGCGCTAATTATAGCTAAACAAGGTACTGTTTCCTTTAAATATTTGTTAGAACAAGATCAACAACAAAGTGAAACTACGCATCAGAATATTCACAATAAACTTCAACAAATTGAAATCGTGCTGACTATGCAGCAACTGAAAGATTTGGAAATTAAAAATTTCTCTCTTGCTGTGAAACAATGCAAAGGGAAAATTTTTGGTGATGATGGCGCAGCAAAATTGTTGGGAATGAACCCAACGACCTTGATCTCACGCTTAAAGAAATTGGGAATTGATTATTAAAAAGCTTATCTTGAGTTTGGAAAATGCGTTTTATATGTATTAGCACCTTATTTACTAGTTACAAAAACCCGCAAAAAACTGCGGACTCAATGCTGGCGGGGATATAAGGGGGAGCTAACCCAGTGTTTTCTGCGATTCTACATACGCCTTTAGTGTCTCGATGGTTGTACCGTCTGCACCACAGGCGAAATAAGAGCGTGATCATAGCCCCCCACTATCAGACTGCTTTCGCAGAATGGTTTTTTGAATTTTAAGTGAGAATTTGAATTTTTTTACATTTTTTATGCGCTCGTTGCAAATATTGCTTTACTGAGCTGGCAGAAACTTGGAGTTGATCAGCGATTTCGCGATAACGCAGTCCCTGTAGCTGTGCCAGCAAAAAAGCGCTTTTTACTTGAACTGGCAATTTATCAAGAGTGATCTCAAGTTTTTCAAGCTGTTCAAATGTGGCGATTCTGCTTTCAGCGGAAGGCATAGTCATTTCTGGTGTCGAGTTTATATATTCCAAATAGCTCTCTTCGGTCTTTCTTCGGCGGTAATAGTTAGCAACCAGGCAGCGAGCTACGGTTGCCAGAAAAGGCCGTGGTTGGCGGATATCTGACAAATTTGAACTTGATAAAACGTTCAGGAAAGTGTCCTGCGTGAGATCTTCCGCATGGCAGGGGCAAGGGACTTTATGGCGTAGCCAGTTGTATAACCAGTCATGATGTTCAAAGTAAAATTGTTGCGCAGAACTATTAATTTTAGGCATGTCTTTGGTGTTGGTATTATGATTTCCAACAATTTTTGTAAATGAAAATGATTATTATTTTCATATAATCATCGTCTGTCAAGCTGTTGGCCTTAAGTGAATTCCTTTATGGCATTTTGCTGCAATCGGATGGGTTTTTAAGATCGAGAAAAAACGCAAGTGTGTCATGAAAAAACAGATAAAACTTTAATCATTACAGGTAAAAGGCTGTGATTAGGTTTTTTCAAAGCGGGTAGAAAATTCAACATCATACCGACATTGAGAGAGAAAACATTAGGAAGGATGGGTTTTAAATTGATTAATAAGGTAGCAAAATGACTGGGCTAACTAAATATACCCGTTATCTTTCAAGTTGCTTCTTTGTTGGCTGCACTCGCTCACCCCCTTGCTATGCTCCCGGGGATTCACTCCTTTGCCGTCGCGATGCATCTTGAAATCCATAGGGTATATATCTTTTTATACGTTTTTATGCTGATTAAGTAATCATTTCGTCTATTACCGAACAAGTTGTATATCAGTATTGAGACGTTCGTTGCCAACCCCTATTTTGGAGAAATTCAAACAGACATAAATAATAGCCGAACAGCAAATCCGATCAGCACCAGTCCCATCACCCGCTCGAACCAATACCCTTTCCGTATAAATTTATTACGAATCAATGCATTAGAAAAAATAACACTGACCAGTACAAACCATACCGCATTGACCACACACATCCAAACCCCATAAAACATTTGTATCAGGATAGGTGTATTGCTACTCACCACAGTCGTGAAAACTGCCAAAAAGAACAACGTCGCCTTAGGATTCAGGGCATTTGTCATAAACCCCATCAGAAATGCTTTCCATCTACTCTGTGAAGCTTGAACAATTCCCTCATTCTCTAAGACAGCCAAATCAGTAGGCTTACTCCTGATAAATTTGATACCGAGCCATATGATGTAAGTTCCGCCGACAAGTTTTGCTAATTCCATTAACCACGGAGTGGTATGCATCAGTGCGCTAACCCCCACTAGTGTATAGATGACATGTACTGATATTCCTGCTCCGATACCCACTGCCGTACACATCCCAGCCCAGCGACCAAACCTCACACTTTGTCGTATAGTAACCGCGAAATCTGGCCCCGGTGCTACCACTGCCAGAAAATGAATTACCGCCAATCCTAGAAATTCCCCCCAATAGTTATACAACATATTAACTCCAGAATGACAGCGGATAAGGTGAACAGCGTTGCTGCAAGTCATTGATGTTTTTAAACACACTTTCACAATAATCAGCTACACGAGGTAGTTCATTTTCTGCCTCATAAAATGCCATTCCAATCCGTCCTATACTCGGGGCATTCAAATATTGATCAAATCCATGTCCCAGTATTTTTTTACCCAGTTGCATCGCTAAGATACTAGGAACAAATTGCTTTACTCGAATGGCCAAAATAAATAAGTGTGTTAAAAGGATAATTAAATCATGTGACGCAAAAAAACTAAATAAGATGAACCATACGGTAAAATAACAAGAGTCTTAATTTAACAGGTATCCATTCTGACGACAATATACCTTCTTCAATAAAGAAATGACTATTTTATCAATCAAGGTAATTATGATTATTAAATAAAGCCAATAATTTATCTAACTAAATAAGTGTGATTTTTCAGAAGAATAGTCAGTTGCGATATTTTAGTGTCAAAGTGAGAAAGAAACTTGGAGAACTGAATGATCAACAGTCTGAGTTCCCTCAAACAGAGGGAACTATCAGGTGAGAAATCAGAACTTCTGCGAGACGCTGAATTTAATGTTACGTCCAATCCCGGAAACCGATTCACCGAGGTATGGGTAATAATCACGATTAAACAGGTTATTGACTGTGACTCGCGCTTCAAGACCTTGCCAGAAAGTAGGTTGCCAACTAGCGAATAATCCATGTAGTGCATAACCTTTGCTTTTGGGTAGTGCCCAGTAGCCTGCTTTTGGATCACTATCTGTAGGTGAGCGGTCTTGTTTACGGATAAAATCACCAGTCCATCCCATCGCCATTTGCCACTGAGGGATTTTTACCCCTAGCATGGCGTGAGCAGAAGTTGGTGGAATTTCAGCAATCCAAGTTTTACTTCCCCACCACGGATTGACTGGAGATGCGTCTCTTTGCCCACGCATTGTTGAGAAAGAGAGTTTGCCGAATAAGTAGCTACTATTATAGAAGGTTTCGATTTCTAGCCCTTGGATGGTATATCCAGGAAAATTACCATAAACGGATATCGGTTTCTTACAAGCTGATATAGGAGCACCATTAGCTTGTGCTTCGCACAATACACTGCCATGACGAACAAATATTTCATTCTTTCCTCGGTTACGGAATAGCGTTGTTCGGATTTGGAAATTATCCTGATCGGTCAACAAATTGTTGAAGTCCAGGATTGCACCGAATCTTAAGCCGGTTATTCTTTCTACATCCAGATTACGGCTGGTGGCAGAAATGGTTGTACCTGCTCGTTGTAATTCATATTGTTCATCTACCACTGGAGCACGCCAGGTACGGCTGAAATCAGAAAATAGCGACAGATTTTGTGTTGCTTTCCATATGACGCCTAAATGAGGAGACCAGCCAGTATAGGTAACACTGCTGTAATCGTGGCCTATTTCTGGAGATTGATTATTGTAGAGAGATGCAATATTTTTCTTACCGGTATTTTTGATATGGTCATAACGAATACCCGGTGTTACGGTTACGCTGCCAATAGTCATTGCGTCTTGTAAATAAAAACTGTGGGTTGTTTGTTCTCCCGATGGCATATAGTTTGGTTGGAAATAACCATAATTATAATCAGGGTCTTTATCTTTGGTTTTGTCGTTCATAAGGGTGTTGCGTTGGTTTTTATGCCAACGAGTTCCAACGAGTAATGAGTGTTCTATTGCTCCAGTGGTAAAGACACTCTCATTGTTTATATCTGCCAGATTATCCACATAGTTAATCCAACTTTCATTTCCCAGAGAAGCAAAATATGAATTTGTTAAATCCTTTGGGCGTTTGTCATGTTGTTCTGTTTTGGAATAAGCATAAGTTGCTGTCAGATTAAGTAATGGATTATCTTCCGGTGCAAGGTTCCATTTAGCGGTGTAGTTTTGATCTGTTTGATCGCGATAAACCAGCTTCCGACGCCAAGCTTCATCCCAACCATATTTATTAATATCGTATTCGGAAGGTATATTTATTTTATCGCGTTTTGCTGCCCACGGCTGCCAGCCATCAGAATCAGAACGCATAGCGGAAAGTGTCAATGTATTGGCATCGTTCAGGTAAAAATTCGTTTTCAGTAAATAGGATGCCTGATCACTTTTAGAGAAAACAAAGCGGGTGCCATCCGGTCGTTTAATATTGCCGCCATCTCGTTTGCTTATATATAACAGGCCGTCAGCAAAGCCTTCTATTGTCCGGCCATAAACTGCGCTGCTGTAAATATTTTGGCGATCATTGGTGTGATAACTGTATTTCAGCAATCCACCAAAATCTTCTCCCGGCCGTAATAAATCATTGGCATCTTTGGTGACAACTTTAACCGTTCCGCCAAATCCGCCATTACCATCAAGTAGATTATGTGGGCCTTTATCGACATCGACTCGTTTGATTAATTCGGGCTCAATAAAGATAGAGCCTTGGCGATATTTCTCGAAGCCTTTCGGTGCGTCATCTAAGGTGACTTTAACGTCTTCGGTATCGCCCATTCCCCAGATATTCAGAGTTTGGCCGCCCGGACGAGGCGAGCCTGACATAGAAACGCCGGGAAGTTGATCGAGCAGCTCGGCAATATTATCTGCCTGGGTACGTTCAATATCCTCTTTTTTCAATACCGAGCTTCCGGCATTGACGCTGTTATTCAACCCACCAATAACAGAAAGTGTAGAAAGTGTAATGATTTTCTCTGATTTTTCCGGTTTTTCTTTAAATTTTTGCTCTTCATTTTCCTGTGCCGCCAGATAACCTGGCAGGCCAGTACTCAGCATAATTATGCTCGATAAAGCATAATGAAGAGTGCGATTAATTGGCTGTGCAGTCGCTGTAGCTGAGGTTTTTTGTGGTTTCCCGCTATTTTTCATTGTTATAAACATCCTTGAAATGTCGTTAAGTAGAAAAGTTGCTCTTACAGGATAGGTCACTTAACGCAAGGAATCGGGCAGTGAAAAGTTAATAACGGTATTAATTAATTATTTTATTGATCAAGATATTTTCAAATCTGAGCTAAACGTGTCTTTTAACCGTCGCTTTGATGGTGTTACTAGATTGCTCTTAAGTCTATTTTTATGTATGTTTATACAGTCATTGTTGATAGGCTAAAGCAGAATGCGAAAGATTGTTCATATTGATATGGATTGTTTCTACGCAGCTATTGAAATGCGTGATGATCCGTCACTTCGTCATATTCCCATTGCTGTGGGCGGCAGTGCAGACAAGCGGGGTGTTATTAGTACAGCTAATTATCCTGCCCGTCGTTTTGGGGTACGTAGTGCAATGTCTACTGCAATGGCGCTGAAACTCTGTCCTCAACTTAAGGTTCTTCCGGGGCGTATGGCGCTGTATAGGGAGGTTTCCCGGCATATCCATCAGATATTGTCTCGTTATACTGAGTGGATAGAACCTCTGTCATTGGATGAAGCTTATCTGGATGTCACTGATAGCCATCATTGTTATGGATCTGCCACGCTGATTGCACAGGAAATCCGTCAATCTATTTTTGATGAATTACAATTGACGGCATCAGCCGGTATTGCTCCGGTGAAATTTTTGGCAAAAATCGCTTCTGATATTAATAAACCAAATGGACAGTATGTAATCCCTCCTGATCGAGTGGCCGATTTTGTTAAGGTTTTACCTTTGCGAAAAATTCCGGGGGTTGGCAAAGTCATGGTGCAACGGCTGGCTAATATGGGGCTGGAAACCTGTTCTGATGTACAAAAATATGACGTCATTGTTTTGGTGAAACAGTTGGGGAAATTTGGTCAGGTACTTTGGAATCGTTGTCACGGTATTGATGAACGATGGGTGAATCCAGATCGTTTGCGAAAATCAATTGGTGTGGAGCAGACACTTGAGAGAGATATTCATCAATGGGAGCAGTGCACTGAACTGATAGAAAGTTTATATCTGAAATTAGAAAAACGGTTGAGTAACGTTAAACCTGATCTGCGGATTGCCCGTCAGGGGATTAAACTGAAATTTGATGATTTTCAACTAACCACTCAGGAGCATGTTCATCCACTATTGGATAAGCAGGATTTACTGCAATTGGCCCAGAAAACATGGACATCTCGCCGGGAAGGGCGTGGCGTTCGTTTGGTTGGTTTGCACGTGACTTTGCAAGACCCAGAAATTGAGCGGCAACTCTTGCTTGAATGGTAATCCCCCTGCCGTCACATCGAAGCAGGGGAGAGCTGATTAAGCCTTTTCAGGAATAGCTTTTAGAATTGCAGTCAGCAGTTGCCAATATTGCCCGACACTTTTGATGTGTACTTGTTCGTCAGGAGAGTGAGCGCCCGTAATGGTTGGCCCGATAGATACCATATCCATATCAGGATAAGGTTTCTTGAATAAGCCACATTCTAATCCGGCGTGGATCACCATAATATTCGGTATCTTATCGAATAACTGTTGATAAGTTTCACGTACTAAGTGCATGACCGGAGAACTTGCATCTGGCTGCCAGCCGGGATAATCACCTTTAGCGGTAATCTCGGCATTTGATAGTTTAGCCAGCGAAGAGAGCATACCTATGACATAGGACTTGCCGCTGTCGATAAGCGAACGGATTAAGCAAATGAGATTTACCTTATCTTGTTCCATCGCCACAACACCCACGTTTAGCGAGGTTTCTACTACACCTTTGATGATATCACTCATACGGATAACACCATTGGGAGTACTGTTTAGCAATGAGATAAAACGGTTTTGGCAATCATCAGTTAATGCCTGAATGTCGGTTTCGACCTCTTCCAGTAATACAGTCAGGTTTTTCTCAACGATGGCATACTCATTTTTCAGTATATCTAAGTACTTGTCTTTCAGTTGGGTAAGCTGGTCTGCTTTATCGGCGGGGATGGCAACAATAACATGGCCTTCGCGTGGAATGGCATTACGCAGCGTACCGCCTTGGAAGTCGAGCAGTTTTAGCCCCAATTCCTGAGTATGGGCGGCAAGGAAACGTGCCAGTAGTTTGTTGGCATTACCCAGTCCTAAATGAATATCACAACCGGAATGCCCGCCTTTTAGACCTTTAATGACCAGTTTTAGTGTTTTATAGTGAGCCGGAACCGCTTCACGAGTCAATGCTAAAGTGGTGGTAAAATCGATACCTCCAGCACAACCCATGTAGATTTCCCCTTCTTCTTCTGAATCGGTATTGATTAAAATATCAGCTTGAAGCCAGTTCGGTTGCAGGCCAAAAGCGCCATCCATTCCGGCTTCTTCCGTCATGGTCAATAAAACTTCTAGCGGGCCATGTTTTACATTGTCATCAGCCAATACAGCCAACGCGGATGCCAGGCCAATACCATTATCAGCCCCCAGTGTTGTACCTTGGGCAGTAACCCATTCGCCATCAATATAAGGACGGATAGGATCTTGAGTGAAATCGTGCACGGTATCGTTGTTTTTCTGCGGCACCATATCAAGATGTGCTTGCAGAACAACCGCCTTACGATTTTCCAACCCTTTACTGGCGGGTTTTCTGATCAAAATATTGCCGACTTGATCACGTTCAACGTGCAACTCTTTTTCTTGCGCCCATTGAACAATGTGGGTTGCCAGAGCTTCTTCATGGTAAGAAGGGTGAGGAATAGAGCAGATTTTGGCAAAGATGTTCCATAGAGGTTGAGGGGATAATTGTGATAGTTCTGATTGTGGTGATAGTTCTGACACGACGAATCTCCTATGACTGCATCTCAATTAAGATGGGATCTACATGAGAAATAGTTTCTATATGATGAGCGCTTAACGCCATGATGTTATTGGGTTCAGAATACCACTTTACTTTTGTTAAGAATAATACGATTCATCGATTCCCTGTTTCCGCTAGTTTTTACAGACCTAAGTCACTATAATTCGCGCAACTTTTTTTGCGAGATGCTTTTCTAAAGTATTCTTAAGTTGTCGGGATCAATTTTTATGAGTGAAAAATATGTCGTAACTTGGGATATGTTGCAAATACATGCCCGTAAATTGGCGCAACGTTTACTCCCTGTCGAACAGTGGAAAGGCATCATTGCCGTGAGTCGCGGTGGTCTTGTACCTGGCGCACTTTTAGCGCGTGAATTAGGTATTCGTCATGTGGATACAGTTTGTATTTCCAGCTATGACCATAATAATCAACGTGAACTACAAGTTTTGAAAAAAGCAGAAGGTGATGGTGAAGGTTTCATCGTTGTGGATGATCTGGTTGATACTGGCGGAACCGCTCAAGCCATCCGTGAAATGTATCCCAAAGCCCATTTTGTGACTATTTTTGCAAAGCCGGCAGGTCGACCTCTGGTTGATAATTATATTGTTGATATTCCTCAAGATACTTGGATCGAGCAACCTTGGGATATGGGTGTGGCATTCGTTCCGCCAATTTGTGAAGGTAAATAAAATCAGCATTTGTTATGGCAAACCAAAACCTTTCAGAATCACTTTTTAAGCCAAGACAAAAACATCAGGAAACTTCCACGCTGGTAAAGCACCGCCATCCCCGGTTAATTGCGGGTAATTACAATACGTTGGATGGTAATAGTCATGGTAGTTGGTATCGTATGATTAACCGGCTGATGTGGATTTGGCGAGAAATTGATCCGCTTGAAATAGAAGAAGTGTTGTGCCGGATTGCCATGACAAACGCACAACGCAGTGATGATAATTTACTGGATACTGTGATTGGTTATCGTAAAGGCAACTGGGTTTTTGAGTGGTCATATCAGGCGATGTTGTGGCAACAGAAAGCGTTGCAGGCAGAGCAGATCCCAGAAGCTGGTCATCTCTGGTTGAAAGCGGCTAATTTGTATAGCATCGCCGGTTATCCCCATCTTAAGGGGGATGAGTTGTCTCAGCAGGCCGTCATTTTAGCAAACAAAGCTTATGAAAATGCGGCTCGTTGCTCTGGCTATCAGTTGAGGAAACTAGAGTTCAAACTCAAGGAAGGCGGTTGTGTGACCGGTTTCCTTCATCTGCCTCAGCACCGGCAAAGGCCCTCGCCAACTATTTTGGTTTGTGGCAGTTTGGATAATTTGCAAAGCGATTATTATCGGCTATTCCGTGATTATCTGGCGCCGCTTGGATTTGCGATGTTAACTGTGGATCTGCCCTCGATTGGTTACTCTTCACGTTTGAGGCTGACACAGGATACCTGTATTCTCCATCAACAAATAATTCATCAACTGGATGAAATTCCCTGGATTGACCACACCAGGATTGGCCTATTTGGTTTTCGCTTTGGCGCTAATATTGCTGTCCGGTTGGCCTATTTGGAATCTAAACGTATCAAGGGCGTTGCGACTCTTGGCGCGATCGTTCATGAGTGGCTCAATAGTGTTGAACGTCAACAAAATTCACCTTCAATGTACCTTGATATATTTGCTAGCAGATTGGGTATTTATAATGTGGATGAAAATGCATTTCGCCTCGAACTTGGTTGTTACTCCCTTAAAAAACAAGGTTTGTTAGGTCGGCGTTGTTCCGTTCCTATGCTAGCGGGTTACTGGCAGAATGATATTTTCAGCTCGAAAGAAGAGTCTAAGCTGATAGCAATGTCATCAATGGATGGTAAATTACTGGCTATTCCGACAACGCCTGTTTATAACAGTTTCAATAAGGCGTTACGGGAGATTAGTCAATGGTTGAAAAATAAAGTCTGTTAATGAAATTTCTGTTACTTGTTGATTATTAACTGCTTTATTTTATAAAGATTTCATGCGCTTTCGGATGAAGTGGACAGCATAAGTTTGTTCTAAACTCCTATTTTTTCAATTTAGCATTATGCCTGTTGGCATAACGCTTCTCTCCTGTTAAAACTGAGCACTGTTTTTTTAATTTAAATCTAATGGCAAAAATATGATGAATAGCAGCCAAACATTGGTTGTGAAACTGGGGACAAGTGTACTGACAGGCGGCTCTCGTCGCCTGAATCGAGCTCATATTGTAGAACTGGTAAGGCAATGTGCTCAGCAACATGAAAAAGGTCATCGCATTATTATTGTGACTTCCGGTGCGATTGCGGCAGGAAGGGAACATTTGGGCTATCCGGATCTACCGGCAACGATTGCATCCAAGCAATTGTTGGCGGCGGTCGGTCAAAGCCGGTTAATTCAGTTATGGGAGCAGCTCTTTTCTATTTATGGTATCCATGTTGGGCAAATGTTATTGACCCGGGCGGATTTAGAAGATCGCGAACGTTTTTTAAATGCCAGAGATACCTTACAGGCTTTGCTCGATAATCGCATTGTGCCTGTAATTAATGAAAATGATGCGGTTGCGACGGCGGAAATTAAAGTGGGTGATAATGATAATTTATCTGCGCTAGCGGCAATTCTGGGGGGAGCAGATAAGTTGCTATTACTGACGGATATTGAAGGGCTATATACCGCTGATCCACGTAGCAATCCAGACGCAAAACTTATCCCGGAAGTTTATGACATTAGCGATGAATTACGTATGGTTGCCGGTGATAGCATTTCGGGTTTAGGGACGGGAGGAATGGCAACTAAACTTCAGGCTGCGGGGATTGCAGGTCGCGCGGGTATTGATGTCATTATTGCCGCTGGTAATAAACCTGATGTTATCTCTGATGTCATTGAAGGTAATCCGGTAGGTACTCGCTTTCATGGGTTGGAAAGCCCGATGGAAAATCGCAAGCGTTGGATTTTTGGCGCCCCTCCGGCGGGTGAAATTATTGTAGATCATGGCGCTGAGACAGCAATCTGCGAAAAAGGCAGCTCTTTATTACCGAAAGGGATTAAAAATATTAAAGGTGATTTCTCCCGTGGAGAGGTTATCTGCATTCGTAGTCTGTCTGGTAAGGATTTGGCGCATGGTGTTTGCCGTTATAACAGTGATGCTCTACGTTTAATTGCAGGCCGCCATTCACAACAGATAAGCCAAATCCTCGGTTATGAATATGGTGCTGTTGCGGTTCATCGTGACGACATGATCGTGAGTTAAGGATTCATAATGTTAGAACAAATGGGAAAGGCTGCCAGAGAAGCTGCATGGCAACTGGCGCAGCTAAGTACAAAACAGAAAAATCAGGCATTAATCCGCATTGCAGATTTACTGGAGCAGGAAAGTGCAATCATTCTTGAGGCTAATCAGCTTGATATGATTCAGGCCCGTGAACAGGGCATGAGCGAAGCATTGTTGGATCGTCTGTTATTGACGCCGGAGCGTTTGACAGCGATAGCTCACGATGTTCGTCAGGTATGCCGTTTATCTGACCCAGTAGGGGAAGTCATTGATGGCAGTTTGCTTGATAGTGGTTTGAGGTTGGAGCGTCGCCGTGTACCGCTAGGCGTGGTCGGGGTGATTTATGAAGCACGCCCTAATGTCACCATCGATGTTGCATCTCTGTGTTTGAAAACCGGTAATGCGGTTATTTTGCGTGGTGGTAAAGAGACTCACAACACCAATCAGGCGACAGTGAAAGTCATTCAACAGGCGCTTGAACAGAGTGGATTACCTGCCGCAGCCGTGCAGGCGATAGATAAACCGGACCGTGAGTTAGTTATTGAGCTGCTGAAACTGGATCGCTATGTGGATATGTTGATTCCACGTGGTGGTGCAGGGTTGCATAAGCTGTGCCGTGAGCAATCGACCATTCCAGTTATTACCGGCGGAATTGGCGTTTGTCATACCTTTGTCGATGAAAGTGCTGATTTTGATAAGGCATTGACTGTAATTACTAACGCCAAAGTGCAACGTCCAAGTGCCTGTAATGCTTTGGAAACTTTGTTGGTACATCAGAAAATTGCGGCTGATTTTCTGCCTGCATTGAGCAAGCGCATGAAAGAGCAGGGAGTGACTCTGCATGCGAGTGAATCAGCAATGGTGTTTTTGCAAGATGGGCCTGCTAAGGTCGTGGATGTTACAGAAGCAGATTACCGTGATGAGTGGTTATCTTTGGATATGAATGTGGAAATTGTCGGTGATATGGAGCAGGCAATTGATCATATTCGTACCTATGGTACGTCCCATTCTGATGCTATTTTGACTCAATCTTTGCATAATGCTGACTATTTTGTTCGTCAGGTTGATTCTGCCGCGGTTTATGTGAATGCTAGCACTCGCTTTACTGATGGCGGCCAGTTTGGTTTGGGAGCGGAAGTTGCCGTTAGTACGCAGAAACTGCATTCCCGTGGCCCAATGGGATTAGATGCGCTGACTACGTATAAATGGATTGGCTATGGAGATGATTTAATCCGTAAGTAATGTGCTTATACCCTATGGATTTCAAGATGCATCGCGACGGTAAGGGAATGAATCCCCGGGAGCATAGATAACTATGTTACCGGGGTGAGTGAGTGCCGCCAACAAAGAGGCAACTTGAAAGATAACGGGTATATTGTTACCCCAGAAGCGTGCCTGATTATATTGAAGTTTCGGTAAGACCATGCTTTTGGGGGAGCTTTTACCGTATATATTAACTTTTAATTTTACGTTGATGTAAAGTTCTGGTTACTATAGGCGTTAATATTTTTTAACGATGAAATTTATCAAGGATATCAGGCAGTGAACCAAATATTGTTTATTGTAGGTGCACGTGGGGCAGGAAAAACGACTGTTGGAAAATTATTAGCCAATGAATTATCGTACACGTTTATTGACACTGATCACTATATCCAACAAACCAGCAACATGACCATTGCGGATATTGTTAACCAGCAAGGGTGGCAACAATTTCGGCAATTAGAAAGCCAAGCTTTACAACAAGTTAGTCAAAGCAATCACGTTATTTCTACTGGTGGAGGGATCATTCTTTCTGCTGAAAATCGCCAATATATGCGACAAAATGGCACGGTGATTTATCTTCAAGCCTCAGCGAGCATATTGGCTGAGCGATTAATGCAGCAACCAGAAACTACCCAACGCCCTAGTTTGACGGGAAAATCTATTGTTGAGGAAATGGAAGAAGTGCTTGCCGCCAGAGAAAATCTCTACTGTGAATGCGCGAACTATATTATTAATGCGCAACTTTCACCGGAAAAAATTGCAAATTATGTGAAAGAAATTATGCTCTCTGGAATAGTTTCCTGACGCTATTTTAGTATTTTTTTATAGAGAAATAGGAATATTACAGTGTCGAATAATAAATAGTATCTTCTATTTGTTTTTTCAAATGGGTTGAGATACGAATATGTTGTTTAAATTTCTAAGGCTTGTTTTTCGTTTAATGTTTCGTTTAACAGTAGAAGGAGATATTAAACAATTTAACCACCCAAAATGCCTTATCACACCTAATCATGTCTCTTTTCTTGATGGTGTTTTGTTGACGCTTTTCTTGCCGGTCAAGCCAGTATTTGCTGTCTATTCCAATATTGCAAATCGTGGTTTTATGAAACTGGTAAGTCGCTATGTTGAAATAGTCCCTTTGGACCCAATAAATCCAATGGCTGTCAGGGTGTTGGTTAAGGAAATAGAAAAAGGGCGGCCAATAGTTGTTTTTCCAGAGGGGAGAATTACTGTCACCGGTTCTTTGATGAAAATCTATGATGGGGCGGCTTTTATTGCGGCGATATCCGAAGCTGCGGTGGTTCCTGTTCGTTTTGAAGGATTAGAAAGAACCCTATTCAGCCGATTAAAAGGTATTTTCAAACTTCATCTTTTTCCGAAGGTGACAATGAAAATCCTGCCTGCGACACAATTGCCGATGCCGAATGCGTCTAGTTCGGAGCAACGACGTCGTTTAGCCGGTGAGCGTTTGCATGAAATAATGATGAGTGCACGAATGGCGACCCGACCACAAGAAACAATATTTGAATCTTTATTGGTTGCACGAAAACAATTTGGCCGTTTTAAGCCTTGTATTGCAGATGCTTCTTTTAAAGAAGATAGTTATAACAGTCTGCTTAAAAAAGTACTGGGCGCCAGCCGTATTTTGCAACGTTTTACCTGCCAAGGGGAACGGATTGGTTTTCTTTTACCTAATGCCACTATTATGGTCGCGGCGATATTCGGGGCATCTTTGAGAGGAAGAATACCGGCTTTACTCAACTATACGACCGATAGTCATGGGTTGAAGAATGCGGTAGCGGTTGCCAGTATTAAAACTATTGTGACTTCCCGGCAATTTTTGAAAAAGGAACGATTAACACACTTATCCGAGCAAGTTACTGAGGTTAACTGGGTTTATCTTGAGGATTTGGAAAGTACAGTGACTTTTCTGGATAAATTATGGATCTTGTGGCACCTCTTTTTTCCAAAGCAAGCGATGGTGGCGCAAAAACCCGATGATGATGCTTTGGTGCTATTTACGTCCGGCTCAGAAACTGTATCAAAAGGTGTCGTTCACAGTCACGCTAGTTTGTTAGCCAATGTGGAACAGATAAAAACCATTACTGATTTCAACCCACTTGACCGTTTTATGTCTTCTCTACCGCTATTTCATGCATTTGGGTTGACGGTTGGCTTATTCACTCCGTTGTTGTCTGGTAGCCGGATATTCCTCTACCCAAACCCATTGCATTATCGGGTAGTGCCAGAACTGGTATATGAATGTAACTGTACCGTATTATTGGGTACATCCACTTTCCTGGAGAATTATGCCTATTCTGCTCATCCGTATGATTTTGCGCGTCTTCGTTGTGTGATAGCCGGTGTTGAAAAGCTCACTGAAAATACTAAACAGCTTTGGCAAGACAAATTCGGTATTCGCATTTTAGAAGGATATGGCATGACAGAATGTGCGCCTGTCATTGCATTGAATGTGCCGATGATGGCTAAGGTTGGTACTGTTGGGCGGATTTTGCCGGCAATGGAATCCCGTTTTATTCCGGTAGCAGGAATTAAAGCGGGGGGGCGTTTGCAGTTACGTGGTCCAAATGTGATGAAAGGGTATCTGAGAGTTGAAGATCCAAATCATGTAGAACCACCAGCGGCAAAAGATGAGTATGGGAATATTCAGTCTGGTTGGTTTGATACTGGAGATATTGTTTCAATTGATGAACAAGGGTTCTGTACTATTCTCGGTCGGGGGAAACATTTTGCTAAACAGGAAGAAATCGTGTTATTGGAAAGTGAAGCTGAACAGGAACAATAATCGTGAATGAATCCTCCGTTGTTCAACCGCTATTAACCCGTGGCATGAAAGCCGTATTGGTGTCGCAGTTTTTTTCGGCTTTTGCCGATAATGCGCTGTTGTTTGCGATCCTGGCGCAGTTGAAAGCCCAGTTTTATCCTGACTGGAGTCAGCCGATATTACAGATAGTGTTTGTTTTGGCATATATCTTATTGGCGCCTTTTGTGGGGCAAATTGCCGATCGTTTCCCGAAAAATCGTGTGATGTTGTTTGCTAATAGCCTAAAGTTGTTGGGCGCGTTTACTATTTGCCTGGGCTATGATCCCTTTCTGGGTTATGCCTTGGTGGGAGTGGGGGCTGCATCATATTCACCGGCTAAATATGGAATCTTGGTTGAATTGACCGATGGTGATCGTTTAGTAAAGGCTAATGGTTTGATGGAGGCTTCAACGATAATTGCCATTCTTACGGGTTCTGTTGCTGGCGGTTTTTTGTCTGATTGGAATTTGGCTGTCGCACTGCTTGTTTGTGCGCTGATGTATGGTATCGCTGTTGTCGCTAATTTCTTTATCCCCCGATTATCGGCGGTGCGTCAGGATAAAGGCTGGAATCTGAAAAAGATGCTGACAGACTTTGCTTCATCTTGTTGTATTCTTTGGCATAACAAAGGCGCTCGATTTTCTTTAATTGGCACCAGTTTGTTCTGGGGAGCGGGTATAACCCTGAGATTCCTATTGGTCTTATGGGTACCTGTTGTTCTGGGAATTTCTGACAATAGCACGCCGACAATACTTAATGTGATGGTTGCTGTCGGCATTATTATTGGTGCAGGTGTTGCTGCCCGTTTCATCACCCTTAAAACGGTCCACCGTTGCATGCCTGCGGGTGTTGTAATCGGCGTGATGGTGGTCATTTTTGCTGTTCAGCAAAGTATTTGGGCTTCCTACGTCTTATTAATCATTCTCGGTATTTTTGGCGGTTTGTTTATTGTTCCACTGAATGCATTATTGCAGGAAAGCGGCAGACAAACGATTGGCGCCGGTTATGCAATCGCAGTACAGAATTTGGGTGAGAATATCGCCATGTTATTGATGCTTGGCTTGTATTCATTGGCTATTAAAATAGGCGTCCCGGTTGTTACAACAGGGATAGGCTTTGGTACTCTGTTGGCGTTGACAATCACGAGTTTGTGGATTTGGAACCGGTTTCAAAGAAATTGATCTTTTACCGGATAAAGAGTGTGTTATGAGTGAAAAAATTCTGACTCAGCTTAGTATTGAACTGGGGGAAAAGCTAAGACAACAAAAACTGTGGGTGACTTGTGCTGAATCTTGCACCGGTGGTTGGTTGGCGAAAACAATTTCAGATATTGCCGGTAGCTCTGCTTATTTTGACCGAAGCTTTGTGACATACAGTAATAAAGCTAAGCATCAGATGCTAGGTGTGTCAGAAGCCGTTTTACAGCAACATGGGGCTGTTAGTGAACAGGTTGTGAGGGAAATGGCGGCAGGGGCACTGAAAGCCGCGCAGGCAGATCTGGCGGTTTCGGTTAGTGGCATTGCCGGGCCTGATGGCGGCAGCGAAGAAAAACCTGTTGGCACAGTGTGGTTTGGATTTGCCTATCTAACGGTAAATGGGGTAGAAGTTGTTTCTCGCCGTTGTTGTTTTGACGGCGACCGAAATGAAGTACGCCTGCAAGCTGTCATTTATTCTCTGAAAACACTGTTATCAGAGATTATATACCCTATGAATTTCAAGATGGATCGCGACGGCAAGGGAGCGAATCCCCGGGAGCATAGCTAACTATGTGACTGGGGTGAGCAGTGCCGCCAACAAAGAGGAAACTTGAAAATAAAAAATTAACTTGATGCTGTATGATTATACAGTATAATTACAAACCATGTTTTAGTATTAGAAATTATTCATCGGCAGTGAGAGAACCCTTTCATTGCTTACGAGGGAGTAAAAATGGCTATTGATGAAAATAAACAAAAAGCACTAGCAGCGGCACTTGGCCAAATTGAAAAACAGTTTGGCAAAGGTTCCATCATGCGTTTGGGCGAAGACCGTTCAATGGACGTTGAAACTATCTCCACGGGTTCATTGTCACTGGATATTGCATTAGGCGCTGGTGGCCTGCCGATGGGGCGTATTGTTGAAATCTATGGCCCGGAATCTTCTGGTAAGACAACGCTGACATTACAGGTTATTGCCGCAGCACAACGTGAAGGTAAAACCTGTGCGTTTATTGATGCTGAACACGCTCTTGATCCTATCTATGCTAAGAAGTTGGGTGTTGATATTGATAACTTGTTGTGTTCTCAGCCCGATACGGGGGAGCAGGCTCTTGAGATCTGTGATGCGTTGACACGTTCCGGCGCTGTTGATGTCATTATCGTAGACTCCGTTGCGGCCTTAACGCCAAAAGCCGAAATAGAAGGGGAAATTGGTGATTCTCATATGGGGCTGGCAGCTCGAATGATGAGTCAGGCAATGCGTAAACTGGCCGGTAACTTGAAAAGCTCCAATACGTTGTTGATTTTTATCAACCAGATTCGTATGAAAATTGGTGTCATGTTTGGTAATCCAGAAACAACAACCGGTGGTAACGCGCTGAAATTCTATGCTTCTGTTCGTCTGGATATTCGCCGCATTGGTTCTGTGAAAAATGGCGAAGAGGTTATTGGTAGCGAGACCCGTGTTAAGGTAGTAAAAAACAAAGTGGCAGCGCCATTTAAGCAAGCAGAATTCCAGATTATGTATGGCGAAGGCATTAACACTTATGGTGAATTAATCGATTTAGGCGTGAAGCATAAATTGGTGGAAAAGGCAGGCGCATGGTACAGCTATAATGGCGATAAAATTGGTCAAGGCAAAGCGAATGCTACCATTTACCTGAAAGAGCATCCTGAAATTTCTGCTGAATTGGATAAAAAACTACGTGAAATGCTGTTGCATAATGCCGGCGAATTCAGTAGCGCGGCTTCTGATTACGAAGGCGATGAAAACGAAGAGATGAATAACGAAGAATTCTAATCTGACTAATTATATCGGTAGTCTGTATTCTCGTATTAAAGCTGTAAAAGTTTTTTCATCAAACTTATACCGCGTTAATAATGACGCGGTTTCTTCCCTCAGAAAGCAAGTATTATCCATATCATGCGATCATGCTTTCAGAAAATACCCAGACGATTTACAATGCTGCCAGCGAATGGATGTATCTGGGATTTTACTTCTAATAGAAGAACTTTTATCTTATCCCCACTTTGTTTATTCGTGAGTTGAAAATAGGTGATGGAATATCCCACCTAAGCAATTCATAAATCTGTTTTTTCCAGCTTGATTTCGGGACAATTATGAGCAAAAGCACCGCTGAGATCCGTCAAGCGTTTCTCGACTTTTTTCATACTAAAGGGCATCAAATCGTACCAAGTAGTTCTTTGGTGCCAAATAATGACCCAACACTGCTGTTTACCAACGCAGGGATGAACCAGTTTAAGGATGTATTTCTTGGACAGGACAAAAGATCTTATTCCCGAGCAACAACTGCTCAGCGTTGTGTTCGTGCCGGTGGTAAACATAACGATTTAGAAAATGTAGGTTACACCGCACGCCATCATACTTTCTTTGAGATGCTCGGTAATTTCAGCTTTGGCGACTACTTCAAACATGATGCTATTAGTTATGCTTGGGAACTTCTGACTGGCAAAGATTGGTTCAATTTGCCTAAAGAAAAATTATGGGTGACAGTCTATCAGACAGATGATGAAGCCTATGATATTTGGAAGAACGAAGTCGGCATACCAGCAGAAAGAATTATCCGCATTGGTGATAACAAAGGCGCGCCTTATGCATCGGATAACTTTTGGCAAATGGGTGATACCGGTCCTTGCGGCCCTTGCACTGAAATTTTTTATGATCATGGCGAACATATCTGGGGTGGACCGCCAGGCAGCCCAGAGGAAGATGGTGACAGATATATTGAAATCTGGAATATCGTCTTTATGCAGTTCAATCGTCATGCTGATGGCACGATGGAGCCGTTGCCAAAACCATCCGTAGATACAGGGATGGGGCTGGAGCGTATCGCTGCTGTATTGCAGCACGTCAATTCTAACTATGAGATCGATCTGTTCCGTGATTTGATTACCGTTGTTGCTAATGTCACTGGCGCTACAGATGATCTGAGTAATAAATCTCTGCGGGTTATTGCTGATCACATTCGTTCATGTGCATTTTTGATTTGTGATGGTGTTGTTCCTTCTAATGAAAACCGTGGTTATGTTCTGCGTCGTATTATCCGCCGCGCCATCCGTCACGGTAACATGTTGGGGGCTAAAGATACCTTCTTCTACAAATTAGTTGCGCCATTGATAGCAGTGATGGGCGCTGCGGGAGAAGAGCTGAAACGCCAGCAAACAATTGTTGAGCAGATCTTGAAAACAGAAGAAGAGCAGTTTGCTCGTACTCTGGAACGTGGCCTTCAGTTGCTAGACGATGAACTGGCAAAACTGTCTGGTGATATTCTGGATGGTGAAACGGCTTTCCGTCTGTATGATACCTATGGTTTCCCTGTGGATTTGACCGCTGATGTTTGCCGTGAGCGTAATATTAGCGTTGATGAAGCGGGATTTGCAGTGGCAATGGAAAATCAGCGTCGTCGTGCTCGTGAATCAAGTGGTTTCGGTACCGATTATAATGAGTTGATCAAAGTTGATGAACGCAGTGATTTCTCTGGTTACGATCATAACGAACAGCAGGCAACAGTAACTGCTATCTTTTGTGATGGTGAATCAGTCAATCAAATTCAGGCGGGTGAAGAAGCAATTGTTATACTGGATAAGACTGCTTTTTATGCTGAGTCCGGTGGACAGGTTGGTGATTCAGGCATTCTGAGTAATACCGATTGTGCTTTTTGTGTTATTGATACACAAAAATATGGTCAGGCTATTGGTCATATTGGTAAGCTTGAAAAAGGTACCTTAAGTGTAAACCGTAACATCAATGCGGTTATTGATATTGAACGTCGTGATGCAATTCGTTTGAATCACTCAGCAACCCATCTGTTACATGCTGCATTACGTCAAATTCTGGGTGAGCACGTATCACAGAAAGGCTCTCTGGTTAACGATAAATACCTTCGCTTTGATTTTTCTCACTTTGAAGCGATGAAACCAGAACAGATTCGTCAGGTTGAGGATTTGGTTAATGCCAAAGTTCGTCAAAATTCACCTGTTGTTACTGAATTGATGGATCTGGAGACAGCAAAAGCCAAAGGTGCGATGGCACTATTTGGTGAAAAATACGAAGAGCAAGTCCGTGTACTATCAATGGGGGATTTTTCCACCGAATTATGTGGAGGGACTCATGCAAATCGTACCGGTGATATTGGCTTGTTCCGCATTATTGCTGAATCTGGAACGGCTGCGGGTATCCGTAGGATAGAAGCGATTACAGGTAAAAAAGCGGTGGAATCTGTACATCAACAGGTTGATTTAATTCAAGATATTGCTCAATTAGTGAAAAGTGATATCCATAGCCTGAGTGAAAAAGTACGGATGACGCTGGATAGAACCAAAGCGTTGGAAAAAGAGCTTCAACAGCTTAAAGATCAACAGGCTGCACAAGAGAGCTCTTCTTTAGCAAGTAAAGCGAAAGAAGTGAAGGGTGTGAAGTTGCTGGTCAGTCAGTTAAGCAATACAGAACCTAAGATGTTGAGAACGATGGTTGATGATCTGAAAAATCAACTAGGTTCAGCGATTATTGTGCTTTCCACTATAAGTGATGATAAAGTCAGCTTAATTGTTGGTGTCACAAAGGATCTGACTGCTAAAATAAGAGCAGGTGAGTTAATTTCTTCTGTAGCTCAGCAGATCGGTGGTAAAGGCGGTGGTCGCCCTGATATGGCCCAGGCAGGTGGTTCTGATGTTGAAGCGTTGCCTTCTGCTTTGGATAGCGTGGAAGAGTGGGTAGCATCGCGGCTATAGGCGGTATTACCTGAGTTTACGGGGCACCATAGCGTTGTTTTTATGGTGCCTTGAAATCTTGTTGTGAAATTGTTAAAAGGTTAAGCGCATATTTATTTATTTTGGCTAAACTATATAGGTAGGAAATGCGCTTAAAATTGCTTATACTTTAAGCATATACCATTGTTTTACGTTTTCACGGTGTTTGATGGATAATAGCGGGGAAACCGAAAGACCCGACTCTTTTAAATTTTCAAGGAGCAAAGAATGCTTATTCTGACTCGTCGAGTTGGTGAAACGCTCATGATAGGCGATGAGGTAACAGTTACAGTACTGGGGGTTAAAGGTAACCAAGTTCGTATTGGTGTAAATGCTCCTAAAGAAGTTTCTGTTCACCGTGAAGAAATTTATCAGCGGATTCAGGCCGAAAAGTCTCAGCCAACAACTTACTGACTCTAAGTTGGCGTCCTATCTCGTCAGAACCGGGCGCCATTTTTGAGGGATCTCAACTCTGTTGGTATTTTTTGGTTTTGCTAATTTCTTAATCTCTTGTCTATTTTCCCATCTTTTTTATTTTTCTATCGCAAGAACAGAGTGCTCCTATCATGCTATTGTGGCGAATAATGATTTGCATGCACTTCAATTGAGGTTGTAATAATTTGCTGCTGATAAAGCATGCTTTTTGGCGTCAAACTAAACATCTTGCGTGTGAAGTGTTCAAACAAACACAGGTTTAGAAAAATTGTTTGACTTATAAGTCTGGGAAAGTAATATGTGCGCCACGCAGTGACGAGGAGCTTAAACAAAAGTTCTGAGTCGCGATTCGAAAGAAAGCGTACGGTGAGATGGCCGAGAGGCTGAAGGCGCTCCCCTGCTAAGGGAGTATGCGGTTAAAAGCTGCATCGAGGGTTCGAATCCCTCTCTCACCGCCATTTAAACCACGCATCCATAGCTCAGCTGGATAGAGTACTCGGCTACGAACCGAGCGGTCGGAGGTTCGAATCCTTCTGGATGCGCCATATTCAACCTTGAGATGAAATCATCCGAGGTACCATTCAGGTAATCGAAGCAATCACTGCCTTTTACCAAGAGTGAAAAATTGAACACGCATCCATAGCTCAGCTGGATAGAGTACTCGGCTACGAACCGAGCGGTCGGAGGTTCGAATCCTTCTGGATGCGCCATATTTAGCCTTGAGATGAAATCATCCGGGGTGCCATTCAGGTAATCGAAGCAATCACTGCCTTTTACCAGAGTAAAAAACTGAACATGCATCCATAGCTCAGCTGGATAGAGTACTCGGCTACGAACCGAGCGGTCGGAGGTTCGAATCCTTCTGGATGCGCCATATCAAGCCCCGCTTAAACAGCGGGGCTTTTTCCTTTCTGCTTGTGCCATAATCAACCTGCACTCTGTATGATGCTGAAATGTTTTTGCTGCTATATCTAATCAGCGACAATTTGGCTTGTTTAAGATAAAGTAAACCCTTATAAAAATTCTTCTAAACACTACGGGAGGTCGAATTGATCCCGGACGTATCAAAGGCTCTATCATGGCTAGAGGCGCATCCGACAATTTTAAATGGAATTCGTCGCGGTGTTGAACGTGAAACATTGCGTATTACTTTCGATGGTAGTTTAGCCATAACGGAACATCCTAAAGCACTTGGTGCAGCGCTTACGCATAAATGGATTACTACTGATTTTGCAGAGTCATTGTTGGAGTTCATAACACCAGTTAATGATGACATAAAATATACGATTTCTTTTCTTAGCGATATTCATCGTCACACGGCGCGTATGCTAGATAAAGAAAAAATGTGGCCATTGAGTATGCCATGCTTTATTGATGCGGAAGAGAACATTACTCTGGCTCAATATGGTACCTCGAATGTTGGTCGCTATAAGACTTTATACCGTGAAGGGTTAAAAAATCGTTATGGCGCGTTAATGCAGACCATATCCGGGGTTCATTATAATTTTTCATTGCCAATTGAGTTCTGGCGTGCTTGGGCTGGTATTGAAGATGCAGAGAGTGGTAAAGAGCAGATCTCTAATGGCTATTTCCGCTTGATCCGTAACTATTATCGCTTTGGGTGGGTGATCCCATACCTGTTTGGCGCTTCTCCAGCAATTTGTTCCTCGTTCTTACGTGGAAGAGAGACCTCTTTTCATTTTGATCGAACAGAAGATGGAACTTGTTATCTGCCTTATGCGACTTCACTAAGAATGAGTAATCTGGGGTATACCAATAAATCACAAAGTGATCTGAATATCACGTTTAATAACCTATACACCTATATTGACGAGTTGAAAAAAGCGATTCACAAGCCATCTGATGAGTTTGCTAAATTGGGTATTAAGCAAGGTGATAAACATATTCAGCTCAATACCAACGTCTTACAAATTGAAAATGAGTTATATGCGCCAATCCGGCCTAAGCGTGTCACAAAAGGGAATGAATCGCCTTCTGATGCGTTGCTGCGTGGTGGAGTAGAATATATCGAAGTTCGTTCATTGGATATTAATCCATTTGCAGCGATTGGCGTCAATGAAACACAAATTCGTTTTCTTGACCTATTCTTAATATGGTGCGTGCTTGCCGAAGCGCCAGAAATGAGCAGTGATGAATTAGATTGTTGCCGTAAGAATTGGAATAGAGTGATCCTTGAGGGGCGTAAACCGGGGCAAATGATTGGTCTTGGTTGTGGAAGTGTGGAAGAGCCGTTAGCAAAAGTTGGCAAAAAGTTATTTAGTGACTTGAAACGGGTTGCCACAATATTGGATAGTTGTTCTGGCACACAATATCAAAAGGTTTGCGAAGAATTAATTGCGATGTTTGATGATTCATCACTGACTTTATCGGCTCGCGTACTGGAAAAAATGAAGAGCCAGGGCATTGGCGGCTTTGGGCTGGAACTAGCAGATGAATACCATCAGCAACTGATCAATGAAAAATATGAGGTTATTAGCGACGAACAGTTTGCTATAGAACGCAGGGCCTCCGTAGAGCGACAAGACGCGTTGGAACGTGAGGATACGGTTAGTTTTGATGAGTATCTGAAACAACAGACAGGATGCTAGAGAAGAAAACGGCCACAAGTAAAAGTGGCCAAATAGGATTTTCTAGAGAATAGGGATAATAATAACGCTTCTTTCATTCTTTATGACCGGCGGCAGATGAAAAAGTTTCATTTGCTTGAAGAAAAATCTGAATTTTTTGTGGAGATGAAGAAATGCCTTTACTGGATAGTTTTACTGTTGACCATACTCGTATGAATGCGCCAGCCGTAAGAGTTGCTAAGACTATGAAAGCGCCTCATGGCGACACCATCACAGTTTTCGACTTACGTTTCTGCATACCTAATAAACAGGTTATGCCTGAAAAGGGTATTCATACACTTGAGCATTTGTTTGCTGGTTTTATGCGCAATCACCTCAATGGCGAGGGCGTTGAAATTATTGATATATCGCCAATGGGATGTCGAACAGGTTTTTACATGAGCTTGATTGGCGCACCGGCAGAAGTACGCGTTGCAGACGCATGGAAAGCGGCGATGGCTGATGTCTTGAAAGTGAAAGATCAAAGCCAGATCCCAGAACTAAATATTTATCAATGCGGCACTTATCACATGCATTCACTGACAGAAGCTCAGGATATTGCACGTCATATTCTTGATTCAGACGTCCTCGTTAATAAGAATGATGAGTTGGCATTGCCAGAAGAAATACTGACCGAATTGAAAGTGTAGTTCCATAGCAGCGATGATATTTCAGGTTCCTGAGATGAAGTATTAACAGGAATTTGCCGTTGGAGGCGTGCCTCCAACGGCGCTAATTTTCCGCAGCGATTTAAATGGCTTGTGCTTTTTGCTCAGGAAATTGGCTAATGGGGGTAACTCGAACTTGTTTAATGACATTATCGTTGACTGAAAGTACTTCAAAATTATATTTGCCGATTTGCACTTGTACATTAAGTGCGGGTATTTCACCTAACTCTTCAAGCACCATACCATTAACCGTTCGTGGTCCATCAATAGGCAATGCCCAGTTAAAGGCTTTATTTAATTCGCGGATATTGGCTGTCCCGTCAACCAAAATAGTCCCATCGCTTTGTGGTGAAACTTCTTCAGCCAGAGAAGGGGACATTGATGTTGTAAAATCACCGACAATCTCTTCGAGGATATCTTCAACAGTGACCAGTCCTTGAATATCACCATATTCATCAACGATGAGCCCAGCTTTTTCCTTATTACGTTGGAAATTCACTAACTGGATATTAAGTGGTGTGCTGACGGGGACATAATAGATTTTATCTGCTGCTTTAATTAGGTTTCTTTTGGTGAACTCTTTTTTTTCTGTCATCAGTCGGTAAGCTTCGCGTACACGAAGCATGCCAATGGCATCATCAAGTGAATCACGATAAAGCACGATCCGGCCATGAGGTGAATGAGTTAATTGCCGTATGATGGATTTCCAATCATCATTAATATCAATGCCAACAATTTCATTACGGGGGACCATAATATCGCCGATTGTGATTTTTTCCAGGTCTAAAATTGAAATCAGCATATCTTGATGTTGCTGTGATAGCTTGGCGTTTGATTCATTTACAATAGTGCGAAGTTCATCTTTACTCATTGCGTGACTAGAGCCAGTAGGATGTTTGATACCAAGGCAACGCATTAGCAATAAAGTAATTTTATTTAGCGCCCAGACTAACGGCCGCATGATTTTCTGTAACGGGCGGAGCAAAAAACTGCTCGGAAAAGCGACTCTTTCAGGATAGAGGGCAGCTATCGTTTTTGGCATGACTTCAGAAAATATCAGTACGATAAACGTCAAAATACCGGTTGCAATAGCGACTCCGGCATCACCGTAAAGACGCATACCAATGATAGTAGCAAGTGCTGAAGCAAGAATATTAACCAGATTATTGCCGATAAGAATCAGACTGATGAGTTGCTCTGGGTGACGAAGTAATGCTTCAACTCTGCGGGCAGGTCGGTTCCCTTGCTTTGCCAGATGACGTAAGCGATAACGATTCATTGTCATCATGCCTGTCTCGGAGGCGGAGAAATAAGCTGAGACAATGATCATGATGATTAAAATAATCAGTAACGTGCTGGTTGAGACATGCTCCAAAGCAAAATTCCTTCCAAGTATTGATTGAATATCATACTGCTAGTAAACCATGATTTCCTGTAATAATCGATTGCCGAAATAGGCGAGTGTCAGAGTAAATGCGCCGATCAGGTTAAACCAGATAACGCGTTTACCGCGCCATCCATCATGGTAGTGGCCCCATAATAAAACGATGTAAACAAACCACGCGATGATAGACAAAATAGCTTTGTGGATATTTTCGCTACTGAAAATATTATCTATATAGAGGATGCCGGTACAGAGCGTCAGTGTTAGCAATATTACGCCGACCTGAGTGATATGAAACATTTTGCGTTCAATGAACATTAGTGGGGGCATATTCGGCGCAAAAGAGAGTTTTTTGTTTTTAAGCTGATGATCCAACCATCCAAGTTGTAATGCATATAATGCAGCGATAAGTAACGTTGCGTAACCAAGCAGCGCTAATCCAATATGAATAGATAATTCAAAGCTGGCCTCTAGATGGGTAATGAATTCACCTGGCATCAGACTCGCTAACACCAGATTTATCATGGCAAAACTGTAGACAATGGGTAGCAGGAACCAGGCTCGGCCATGAGAAGCAACAATTGTCATGATGATACAAGTCAGTAAACTGACAATAGAACCTAGGTTTAGGAGGGTGAGGTTTTGCCCGCTGCTAACGTGGAATATCTGATACTTAAGTGCAATGGCATGACAAGTTAAAGCGACAATCGCAGAAAGTAATGCCAGCCTGCGGTATCCTTTCGATTTCCGCAGTAAGTTGGGAATAATCAGTACCAGGCTGAGTAAATAAGCGAATAAAGAAATTATAGAAAATACTGGCATAGCATTAGCCGTTTTAGCGATAGTTTTTGGTTGAATTAAAGCTTAAGTATACCGCCAGCAAGGATAGCCTCCAACCGTTGTTAATCATCGTTGCGAATCTCTGTGCAGAGATCCCTTACCATCGTGTTATAATTTGCGAAATACGCCTTACAGGTAGCCCATTTAAAAAAATTGAGCAGAGACAATGTTTGATAATCTAACCGACAGACTATCGCGCACATTGCGCAATATCAGTGGCCGTGGGCGACTGACCGAAGACAATATTAAAGAGACACTGCGTGAAGTTCGCATGGCTTTACTTGAAGCTGACGTTGCATTGCCTGTAGTGCGTGATTTTATTTCGTGCGTTAAAGAGAGCGCGGTAGGCCATGAAGTTAATAAAAGCCTGACTCCCGGCCAAGAGTTTGTCAAAATTGTCCAGAATGAACTCGTCAAAGCGATGGGGGAAGTTAACAGTGAGCTGAATCTTTCTACTCAGCCTCCTGCCGTCGTATTAATGGCGGGCCTGCAAGGCGCAGGTAAAACAACCAGCGTTGCCAAGCTAGGTAGCTTTCTGAAAGGAAAACAGAAGAAAAAAGTTTTGGTAGTATCTGCTGACGTCTATCGTCCTGCCGCTATCAAACAGCTTGAAACCTTGGCGCAGGCAGTTGGGATTGATTTCTATCCTTCTGATGCTCAGGAAAAACCCGTTGATATCGTGACTCAAGCGGTACAGCACGCCAAATTGAAATTCTATGATGTGCTTTTGGTGGATACGGCGGGTCGTCTGCATGTTGACGAAGCGATGATGGATGAAATCAAGCAGGTTCATAAAGCCATTAATCCAGTGGAAACCCTATTTGTTGTTGATGCAATGACGGGGCAGGATGCGGCTAATACTGCGAAAGCTTTCAATGAAGCATTGCCGCTGACCGGTGTGGTGTTAACCAAAGTCGATGGTGATGCTCGTGGCGGTGCAGCGCTATCTATTCGTCATATTACCGGTAAGCCGATTAAATTCCTGGGTGTTGGTGAAAAAACGGATGCGTTGGAACCATTCCATCCAGATCGTATTGCCTCACGCATCCTTGGAATGGGCGATGTTCTCTCCCTGATTGAAGAGATTGAAAGTAAAGTCGATCGCACCCAAGCTGAAAAGCTGGCTTCTAAACTCAAGAAAGGTGACGGCTTCGATTTAAATGATTTCCTAGATCAGTTAAAGCAGATGCGTAACATGGGGGGAATGGCCAGCATGTTAAGCAAAATGCCGGGGATGTCTCAAGTGCCAGATGCAGTGAAATCCCAGATGGACGATAAAATTCTGGTGAAAATGGAAGCGATTATCAATTCCATGACACGTAAAGAGCGGCAAAAACCGGAAATAATTAAAGGCTCTCGTAAACGTCGTATTGCCAATGGTTCTGGCACTCAGGTTCAAGACGTTAACCGCTTGCTTAAACAATTTGACGAAATGCAGCGCATGATGAAAAAGATGAAGAAAGGCGGCCTGGCAAAAATGATGCGTGGTATGAAAGGCATGATGCCACCCGGATTTATGGGCCGCTAATCGATAAAGTCTCGAAGAATATCCACTTTGGATTGCTTTTTGCGCCAAAGTGAGTAAACTTTTCGGGCTTTTTATCTGACAACCGGACTTCGTTCCTCGATGAAGTCTGGTTGTTTTGTTAACTAATGAGGATGTTATGGTAACAATTCGTTTAGCTCGTGGCGGCGCCAAAAAGCGTCCGTTTTACCAAGTAGTCGTGACCGATAGCCGCAGCCCGCGTGATGGTCGCTTTATCGAGCGCGTTGGCTTCTTCAACCCTATTGCAACAGGGAAAGCAGAAGCACTGCGTTTAGATCTGGACCGTATTGAACATTGGATTGGTCTGGGTGCAACTGTGTCTGATCGTGTTTCTACACTGATCAAAGACGCCAAAAAAGCAGCTTAATCTGTCGCGGTGGTAACTATGAGCAAGCAAACCTGTATTGAACCGCCTGTAAACCCGATTGTATTGGGAAAACTAGGTTCAACTTATGGTATTCGTGGTTGGCTCAGAGTTTTTTCTTCCACCGAACATGCCGAAGACATTTTTGAGTATCAACCGTGGTTTATTCAACGGGCAGGCCGGTGGCAACACATCGAACTGGAAGCTTGGAAACACCACAATCAGGATATGATCATCAAAATTAAAGGTATTGATGATCTGGATGCTGCGAATTTACTGACTAATTGCGAAATTATTGTAGATTCAAAACAACTGCCAGAGCTGGATGCGGGTGATTACTACTGGAAAGACTTAATAGGCTGCCAGGTAATCAGCACAGCAGGTTATAACTTGGGGACTGTCAATGACATGATGGAAACCGGTTCTAACGACGTAATGGTAATTAAAGCAAACCTGAAAGATGCATTCGGTATCAAGGAACGGCTAATTCCGTTTCTTGATGGGCAGGTTATCAAGAAAGTCGATCTCGCTACTAAAACTATTGAAGTAGATTGGGATCCTGGTTTTTAAACTCCGGTTATAAGCGGTTGAAATGAGTGGGACGCGATAATGTGGATTGGGGTTATTAGCCTGTTTCCTGAAATGTTCCGCGCAATAACCGATTATGGGGTAACTGGCCGGGCAGTGAAAAATGGCCTGTTAAGTATTGAATGCTGGAATCCACGGGATTTTACCTATGACCGGCATCGTACCGTTGACGATCGACCTTATGGCGGTGGTCCAGGCATGTTGATGATGGTTCAGCCTTTACGGGAAGCCATTCATGCAGCAAAAACTGCGGCAGGCGAAGGCGCAAAAGTGATTTATCTTTCACCTCAGGGGCGCAAACTCAATCAACAAGGGGTTTGTGAGCTGGCAACGAATGAAAAACTGATTTTGATTTGTGGCCGCTATGAAGGGATAGATGAGCGGGTGATCCAAACCGAGATTGACGAAGAATGGTCTATCGGTGATTACGTGCTCAGCGGTGGTGAAATCCCTGCAATGACGATGATCGACTCAGTTTCTCGGTTCATTCCGGGTGTTCTGGGGCATCAAGCATCGGCGGAGGAGGACTCTTTTGCTGATGGATTGCTGGATTGTCCGCACTATACTCGCCCGGAGGTATTAGATGGTATGGAGGTTCCACCAGTTTTGCTGTCTGGAAATCATGCTGAAATTAATCGCTGGCGGATGAAACAATCGCTTGGCCGGACCTGGCTTAGAAGACCTGAACTTCTGGAAAACCTAGCTCTGACTGACGAGCAAAGGATATTGCTAACAGAGTTCCAACGGGAACATCTAACTGAAGCAACTAATTAATCCAGACATATCCCCGAAGGGAATGTCTCTGATATATCAGTTTACCTAGGGTAAGAGAATTATTATGAGCAACATTATTAAACAACTTGAACAAGAGCAGATGAAGCAAGACGTACCTTCATTCCGTCCGGGTGACACCGTGGAAGTTAAGGTATGGGTCGTAGAAGGTGCTAAGAAACGTCTGCAGGCATTCGAGGGCGTGGTTATCGCTATTCGTAACCGCGGTCTGCACTCTGCATTCACTGTTCGCAAGGTTTCTAACGGCGAAGGTGTTGAGCGTGTATTCCAGACTCACTCCCCAGTCGTAGACAGCATTAACGTTAAACGTCGTGGTGCTGTTCGTAGAGCTAAATTGTACTATCTGCGTCAGCGTTCTGGTAAAGCCGCTCGTATTAAAGAGCGTCTGAACAGTAAATAATACGCTTTCGTTACATCCGAAAGTTATCATTAAAGAGGTCAGCAATTGCTGGCCTCTTTTTTTACGCTCAATTTAAAACTGCGTTTTGCGGGCGTGGTCATCAATTTGGTTTTGGCTCTGCTGTATTTTTAATTATTGTAATGAAAAGTCATATTGTAATGAAAAGTCAGGCTGAATACGGGCGGGTTTTAGAGGATCTGTTGTTACTCCCCTCTGGGGGAGATCAATGCTGCTTTTTATGAAGGAGGATATTTACTCATCGGTAAATTATTCGGAAATACATTATTATCAGATCGTAATAATCTTAAAGACAATTATTTCGAGAGTTTCAGACGTGATTAACTGATTATAAGGATTTGCTTTGAAAACTTTTCAAATACATAACAAAACGATGGCTTACCGAGATGAAGGTGAAGGTTTCCCGTTATTACTTGGGCATAGCTATTTGTTTGATTCTACTATGTGGGCGCCTCAGATCGAGGCTTTAAGTAAAAAATACCGGGTGATTGCTCCTGATCTCTGGGGGCATGGAAACTCGGGAGAGTTACCTGAACAACATAGCACTTTGGCTGATTTAGCTCGGGATTACCTGGCGTTGATGGACCAACTTGGCATTAAAGAATTCGCTATCATTGGCTTATCTGCTGGCGGCATGTGGGGAATTGAATTGGTGGCTATGGCGCCGGACAGAGTTAAGGCACTGGTTTTGATGGATACCTTTGTCGGATTAGAACCGGAGGTGACTCATACAAAATACTTTGCCATGTTGGATGCGATAGAGCAGGTTGGCGCAATTCCTCAATCTATTTTGCAACAGCAAATAGTTCCCGCCTTCTTTAGCCGTCAACCGGCTCAGCATTTGGTTGATGAATTAACTCAGCGTCTGGTAGCTATTCCTGCGGAAATATTGCGTAATAGTATTGTTCCGTTAGGTAGAATAATATTTGGGCGTGAAGATAGAATTCATTTGTTGGAAAAACTGGATATTCCTTCGCTTGTTATTACTGGCGAACAAGATACGCCTCGCCCGCCACTGGAGGGTTATTTGATGGCTGAAATACTACATTGTGATCATATTATTATCCAGGATGCAGGGCATATTTCCACATTGGAGCAACCCTATAAAGTTAATCAGGAATTAATTGCTTTCTTACAGCAAGCTTTGTAAAAAATATTTTAATAAAGAGGCCGGTTTTTCCGGCCTTAGTGTATTTTAATTTAAAAGAGCGATGTAAATTTTTTTCATCACAATATAACCTGAATAATATTTTATGGGTGTCGATCGGTAGCTTTATGTGAAATGTAGAATAAGATTGTTGATATTATCTGTTTTTAGTAATTAAAATTAAAAAATATATTTTTCACCTAATGATTATAAATAGAAAAATAAATTATTAACAATCATAAAGTATTGGCTCAAATATTGCATTCTTGTGTTTTGAGATTAATTTTATTTTAAAATAATTATTTCTAATATTTTTCTATATGAAATAATTTTAGTCTTATTAAATTAGTTCTAGAATAGACTTATCACTGAATTGACTCTCCCTTCATTTTTTGTAAACAATTATTTACAGTGTTTTAGGTTTGTTTACACTTTTGGATTGTATTCTTTACGATGCGTGATATGTTATTAGTCAAATGCATAAAAACAAATGAGAACAGAATGATAATTTGAGGAGAAAATTGACATGTTCATGCAAAGAGATGCACTTAATAACGTTCACATCAGTGGTGAGCAAATTCTTATCACTCCAAAAGAATTAAAGCAACAATACCCACTGAGTGATAATGATCTGCACACTATTGCAAACGCGCGTAAAACGATTGCTGACATTGTTCAGCTCCGTGATCCCCGTTTGTTAGTAGTGTGTGGTCCTTGTTCTATTCATGACGTAGATGCGGCGTTGGATTATGCTCACCGTTTGGCTGCCCTTTCTGCTGAATTAAATGATAGTTTGTACATCGTCATGCGTGTCTATTTTGAAAAGCCTCGTACAACAGTGGGTTGGAAAGGTCTTATCAATGATCCATTTATGGATGGTTCCTTTGATGTGGAAGCTGGCTTGCATATTGCTCGTCGCTTACTACTTAGTTTGGTTAAAATGGGATTACCTCTTGCAACAGAGGCTTTAGATCCGAATAGCCCACAATATTTGGGGGATTTATTCAGTTGGTCTGCAATTGGTGCGAGAACCACAGAATCCCAGACACACCGGGAAATGGCTTCGGGTTTATCTATGCCTGTCGGTTTCAAAAATGGGACTGATGGTAGCTTGAACACGGCAATTAATGCGATGTGTGCCGCTGCTATGCCACACCGTTTTATGGGAATAAATCAATCGGGGCAAGTGTGTTTATTACAAACGCAAGGGAACCCGAATGGGCATATTATCTTGCGTGGTGGTAAAACGCCTAATTACAGCGCCCAACATGTAATGGAATGTGAACAGCAAATGATGAAGTCTGGATTATTACCATCCTTGATGATTGATTGTAGTCATGGTAACTCTAATAAGGATTTTCGTCGCCAAAGTTTAGTTGTAGATTCTGTTGCGGATCAGATCATTTCAGGGAATCGATCTATTACTGGCATTATGTTGGAAAGCAACATTAATGAGGGTAATCAATCTTCTGAACAACCGCGTAGTGAAATGAAATATGGTGTATCAGTGACTGATGCGTGTATTAGTTGGCAGACGACAGAGGCAATGCTAAGAAAATTACATCAGAAAATTAGCATGCAATTATCGCAAAGAATGACAGTACTGAAAAAAGCGGGATAATAAATATGGCGGCTGAATTATCTCAATTGCGGGATAGGATTGATGAAGTGGATAAAGCTTTGTTAGGTTTGTTAGCAAAGCGCCTGGAATTGGTTGCAGAGATTGGTGAGGTAAAAAGTCAGAATGGGTTATCAATTTATGCGCCTGACAGAGAAATGGCGATGCTTGCTTCACGTCGGCAGGAAGCTGAAGAGTTTGGTGTTCCGCCGGATTTAATTGAAGATATTCTGCGCCGTATTATGCGTGAGTCCTACACCAGTGAGAATAACAAAGGGTTTAAAACGCTTTGCCCTCAATTGGGGCCGATAGTCATTGTTGGTGGTTTGGGCAAAATGGGGAAACTGTTTGGCCGCTTGTTAACATTGTCTGGTTATGAAGTCAAAAATCTGGAGCCACAAGATTGGCCTGACGCGGAGCAGATTCTGGCGGGAGTGGGTATGGTGATTATCAGCGTGCCTATTCATTTGACAGAAGAGGTTATTCGCCGTTTACCGCCATTACCTGACCATTGCATTTTGGTGGATTTGGCGTCCGTTAAACAGCAGCCATTACAAGCTATGCTTGAAGTGCATAAAGGCCCAGTATTGGGATTACATCCTATGTTTGGGCCGGATGTCGGTAGTTTGGTAAAACAAGTTGTTGTTTACTGTGACGGACGTCAAGAGGAAGCTTATCAATGGTTTTTAGAACAGTTGTTGATTTGGGGGGCTTGCTTGCATCAAATGAGTCCTGAACAGCATGATAAAAACATGAGCTTTATTCAGGCGTTGCGCCATTTCACGACATTTGCTTATGGGCAACATCTCGCACAGGAAGGCGCTGATTTACAACAACTGTTATCAATATCTTCCCCTATTTACCGTTTGGAATTGATCATGGTTGGGCGGTTGTTCGCGCAAGATCCTCAGCTTTACGCGGATATTATTATGTCATCACCAGAGAATATTGATCTTATACGCCGTTATCACCAAAGTTTTGGACAAGCGTTAGAGATATTGGAAAGCCGGGATAAACGGGCTTTTGTCAGCAGTTTTGAAGATGTTAGTGAATGGTTTGGTGATTATGCGCCTCATTTTATGAGAGAGAGCAGGGTATTGCTTCAACAAGCGAATGATAGTCGCCAATAGCGATATCTTATGGATTTCAATATGCATCGCGAAAGTAAGGGAGCGAATCCCGGGCGCATAGCGAACTATGTTACCGGGGTGAGCAGAGCAGCCAACAAAGAGGCAACTTGAAAGATAATGGGTATAAAAAGAATCGGATATGACAATATCCGGTTCAATTTGCTGACAAGTTTAATGGTATCAATGAGGATGAAAAGCTTTGCAGATTAAGATCATATTAAAGACATAAAATAGAGGAATAGTTTAAATTAAACCGTAGAAAAGCAATGCTATTGGACGGATTAAGGTCGTGTAAAGTAAGTTTAAACTGGCGTATTTAAGATATTTAGCTTTACATAGTAAATATGCAATATAATAACCACGAAAGTAACTGAGTTATTATTTGGTTAAATTATTTATTTACGGATTTTGTTACGCGTTTTTTTATCATCGAATTATTTAACTGGTTTAGGAAAAGGTTATTCACCGATTGAAAACGTTATTAAAAAATAGTTTCTTTTTGGAGGTGTATTTTCTGGTAAATGGATAAACCTATTCATATTTTTATTTATCTTTTTTTTCGAGGTATGTAAGCATTGATAAAGCTAGTTTTTATTTCTTATTTTTTACTGATAGTTTTATGATGGGCAGTTTTCAAGCTGTTATTAAAAATCATGGTGTTAACTTCTGGGTTTAATCGGTATAGAGTTTTGACCATGTTTTACCCCTTTTTTACACCTGTTTTTTATTAGGTTTAATCACAATGGGATATCGTGTTTTATATTTAACGAATGTTAATCATCCTTGCTTTATCTTTACTGACTCCGTTTTTATTGACAATCTTGAGAGGTTTTTATCAGTCATTACCCTTTATTTTTTTCTTAAATCAGCCAGTAAATGGCCTAACGATGTAAAGATATTCTTTTAGATAATCAACTCTATTTTCAGGGCTTAAATCCTGACAGATTAACCGTTTTACCCCTTTTTTATTGCGTTATTTTTATAACCTGTTTCGTAAAATAATTGGGATATAGCATCGCTGATGAATAAGCGGGGAGTAAGCTGTTTTTAGATGATCTTTACCTTTTAAAAATTTGGCATTAATGAGTGCCCGTTTTTTTACACTTTTTTAATTAATAACCGAGTTAATCGCCCATAAAAAGGCGCTTGCGATCGCCCCAAAAAGCGAATGCAAGCAAAAAAGGAAAGTAAATAGTATTAAACAGATGATAAACCTGTGAGGCTATTCTCATTCTGAGGAGTTTTATTTTTGAATTAAAAATTCATTTAATGAATGACCTTCATTGAGTAGTTTTTGTAAACCTGATGGTTTTTTCCCGTTTCCTGACCAGTATTTAACTTCTCCATTTTCATTAAACTGATACTTAGGTTTTCTCGTCTTTCCTTTTCCTGCATTTGATTTTTTAGCTTTAAAACTAGAGACGGTAACAGGTATATTAATGGTCTTAAGATCAAGGCCGGTTTCTTCAATCAGCCTTAATATTTCTAAACGTTTTTGTTCTTTTTGTTCCGCTTCTAAGCTCATTAATCTGAAGATTTCTTTGTTTTCTTGAACGACTACCTCTAATGCTTTGTAAACATCATCTAACCATTCAACATCTTTTGTTTGCGCAAATCTTCTTAATGTGGATATTCTTGATAAATGGTTTGATACAATCTCATATTCTTGTTCTATGGTTAATGTTGTCATTTTGTCACCTTGTTAATAAGTTTAAAACCTGTCTTTTCTGATGTTTTCTCTTCCGGTGTCAGTATAACACCGGATTTTTTACTTGCTTTAAAAAAGCTTTAATCATTTCTGTTTTACCTTTAATGATTAAAGTTTTTGCCTTCTTTTTCACGATATGCTTGCGGTTTTTTCCAGACTTTAAAACCGTGGCGACAGATAAAACGTGATTTTTATTAACGCCGGTTTTGTCACATTCAGATAAAACGTATTTAAGCTGATAAAGTCTGGATTTACGAAATAAATAAAAAGCCTTAAACCGAGAGGTTAAAGGCAGTAAAAATTTTCTCATTGATAATAAAAATGTTGAAAGCCAATAATCTGAACCGGATATTTTAATACCCGGTTCTTTTTAATCAGGAAGGATTAACCGGCACCACACTTTCTGTTGGATAACATCCCAATACCTTTAATGAATGAGTGATTTTCGCCAATGCTTTCAGGACGTGTTGCATATTAATTGAACGAATATTAGCTTGGACATCAATATAAAACATCTCTTCCCACGGATTTCCGTTAATCGGGCGAGATTCCAGTTTACTCATAATAATATTATGTTTTTTCAGCACCATTAGCGCATCTACCAGTGCTCCTGCCTGCTGTCCGGTTGCCATAATAAATGTCGTTTTGGCCGGTACTTGTTCTGCAACTTCAATAGGTTGACGGGCAACAATAATGAAACGAGTAATATTATGTGATTGATTGGCTAGATTCTGTGCCAGAACCTGTAACTGATAAAGCGCACCGCCCGCTTCACTCCCTAAGGCTGCAATTTCTGGTGAATTCTGTTCGGCGACTTTTTGCATCGCTGCGGCAGTACTTTCGCAATATGTAATTTTCCAATGTGGGAATTGATTAATATATTGGCTACATTGTTGGAATGGTTGAGGGTGACTGTAAACCGTTTTGATCTCCGATAGCGTTGTGTCTGTTGCAACGAGTAGGCAATGGTCAATAGGAATAGTTATTTCTCCCACAATTGACAAATTGGTATGTTGCAACAAGTCATAAACATCATTGATGGAACCAGAGCTGGTATTTTCAATGGGTAACATTCCGTAATCCGCCTGGCCTGTTTCAACCAGGGAGAAGATATCTTGGAACTTATGGCAGCTACATTCAATTAATTGATTGAAATGGCGTGCCGCATATTGGCGGGCTGCGATATGAGAGTAGGAACCTCTAGGACCGAGGAATGCAATACGCGCTGAATCTTGGGGGGTCTGATTTAGGTGTTGCTGCAATAATGCTTGTTGAGTAAGTACAGAATCTTCGATGATCATCTGAAAGAGACGAGTGATATAAAAGCCATCAAGCCCGTAGTTTTTTCCTGTTTTAACGAGGACATCTAATAGTTCTCGTTCGCGATCCTTGTCTCTGATAGGGCGATTATCCTGTAACTTAGTTTGTGCAATATCAAAAGCTAATTGGCGACGCTCTGCTAGTAAAATCAGTAACTTTAAATCAAGTTCGCTGACTTTTTCCCGTATTTTCAGCAAATTATTTTGATCCATAAATGGGTTCCTAATGGGTTATTCACATTCTGATAATAATTAGGTTTGCAGTGGACAGAAAAAAGCCTCCCGATGGGGAGGCTTGCTGTTCGTCTTCTCGTTCTTTTTTCAACGACGAAAGCCTCCCTTAGGGGAAGGTAAAAAAGAAAGAAAGAAAAAACAGGCTTATATTCATCATATTCTCATATTCATAGTTTGTATGACTGCTCTTTGCTCAATCGGGCGAAACTTTCCATTTGCTTGCTTCCCATTTCATCAGCAGCCGTCCACACTGGACAAGGGTTTAAGTGGTTTTCGTTAATTAACCTTATGTTGTTGTTTCTGTCAACAAAAAACGCGCCCAAATTGGACGCGTTAGGGGCAAGTCATTGTTATTTTATTGTGATATTTCTGGTTCTGTTTCTAGTTGTGCTTCTAGGTTAAGGTTTAATTCTTTAACACTGTTGTCAGTACGGCGTGCTTCTCCCTTATGCTGTACTTTATTCAATTGGCGCTCCAGTTTTGTTAATAATTCATTGATAGCAATATACATATCTTCATGTTTTGCACCGGCAACTAACATACCATTTGGTATACTTATAGTTGCATCAGCCCTAAAAATTTGAGGACCTTTTGATAGAATAATATGAGGATTTATCAGGTTTACTTGCCATTTATTTAATTTGCTTAGACGTTTTTCTACGTGGTTGCGAATTGCCGGGGTAATCTCCATTTGTTTGCTGGTAATATTCACTATCATATAGTTACCTCTCATTATTGATTATCCACCTTCAATAATTTCAGCATACATTTCTTTTTCATGAAAAAGGTGATCTAAATCACTATTTAATCAGGCATGAGGCAACTAGTTGAAGTAATTGTGATTAGTGGTAAAAATACGAAGAATATCTATTGCAGGATTGAAGCTAATGAGACACTATTGACAAGTTGAGTCTTTTATTCTCCTAATTGATAAGCGGTCTTTTTGGATTTGACAAGTAAAAATAAAACAGCGGCGCCAACCGCTGTTTTATCATCTGCTTTTTTATACAGGATTAGCAGCAATGAGTTTTGCTACTTTATCTGCCTGAGCTATTAAACCCAAATGTGTATAAGCTTTTTCCATGTAAGGCAGTGCCTTGAGAGTTGACTGCGTATCAGGGTAATCCTGTAACATTTGTTCAACTCGATTTACCACCGCGACATAAGCGCCACGTTTGTTATAATATTCCACAACAGAAAGTTCATACTTTGCCAGACGCTCTTTGATAAACATTAAACGCTTAATAGCATCGGCAGTATACAGGCTGTTAGGATGATAGCGTACTAATTGGCTAAAATCCTTGAATGCTACTCTGGCGTGTTCAGGATCACGGTCTGAGCGGTCAATGCCGAAGAAACTTTGCAATAGAGTATAATCTAAAGCTTGTGAAGCTAACCCTCGCATGTACAGAACATAATCGATGTTGGGGTGAGTTGGATTCAAGCGTATGAAGCGGTCAATGGAAGCGAGAGCCATTGGTAAGTCAGAGGATTTATAATAAGCATAAATCAGATCGAGTTGTACTTGCTGTGAATAGGGGCCAAATGGATAGCGATTATCGAGGGTTTCCAATTGCTTGATCGCATCTCCATAGCTACCCTTTTGCAGCTTTTCCTGACCCTTAGAGTAAATTTCCGCAGGTGGGCTGTCGGGGACAGCATTTTTATTACCAGAGCACCCGGAAAGTACCAGGCTCAATGTGGCGGCAGCCACCAGATATTTCATGCGTATCATCACGTGTTGATTATCCTCTGAGTGTTTTCTGGGAGACTATCCATGAAGCTCCCGGCAAAAGATCGAGTTACAATAGCACACTATATTAAATTAAACGGCTCTGCCGTCAAAACTCAACGTAAGTGTAGAAACAATATATGGCACAACAAATACGACTTAATACAACAGTCGCCGAATCTCAGCTCGGTCAACGTTTAGATCAGGCTTTGGCTGAATTGTTCCCTGATTATTCAAGATCTCGTATAAAAGATTGGATCTTGGATGACAGAGTTCAGGTTAATGGCAAATTAATCAATAAGCCAAAAGAAAAAGTGCTGGGAGGTGAAGAAATTGCAATTGATGCCATCATTGAAGAAGATGCGCGTTGGGAACCCCAAGATATTGCATTAAATATTGTCTATGAAGATGATGACATTCTAGTCATAAACAAATCGCGTGATTTGGTTGTCCATCCGGGAGCAGGGAATCCAGATGGTACAATATTGAATGCGCTGTTATATCGTTATCCTGAAATCGCCGACGTCCCTCGGGCGGGCATTGTTCATCGTCTTGATAAAGATACGACAGGGCTGATGGTTATTGCTAAAACGGTTCCCGCTCAAACTCGTTTAGTCGAATCACTCCAACTACGCGAAATTACCCGCGAATATGAAGCGGTAGCGATAGGTCGTATGACGGCTGGCGGAATCGTTGAAGAGCCAATTTCTCGTCATCCAACAAAACGAACACATATGGCAGTGCACCCAATGGGAAAACCGGCTGTTACCCATTATCGGGTAATGGAACATTTTAGGGCGCATACTCGTCTGCGCCTGAGACTGGAAACAGGCAGAACACACCAGATACGTGTTCACATGGCCCATATCAGTCACCCGCTAGTAGGCGATCCTTTGTATGGCGGTCGCCCTCGTCCTTTGAAAGGGGCTTCTGATGAGTTCCGCGAGGTAATGCGTAACTTTGATCGTCAGGCATTGCATGCCACGATGCTGCGTCTTTATCATCCGATAACCGGCATTGAAATGGAATGGCACGCTGAATTACCTGAAGATATGGTGATGCTGATTAAGGCATTAAAAGCAGATGCAGAAGCGTTTAAAGACGAAATGGATTGGTAAATGACTGCGCTTATTTTTCCAAACTGGCCACAACCGACGACAGTAAAAGCTTGTAGTTCTACCCGCTTGGGGGGAATGAGCTTATCACCTTACGATAGCCTGAATCTGGGGAAGCATGTTGGCGATAAACCTGATGTTGTTGAACAAAACAGGCATATTTTAGCGAAAATGGCAGAATTGCCTCAGCAACCAATTTGGTTAGAGCAGGTTCATGGTACACGTGTTGTGAGACTCAATGGTCAGCCACTGGAAGATAATAGAGCTGATGCTGCTTATACCAATATTCCTGGGCAGGTTTGTGCTGTGATGACAGCAGATTGCCTGCCCGTACTGTTTTGCAGTTCGGCTGGTGATGAGGTTGCGGCTGCCCATGCGGGGTGGCGAGGTTTGTGCGCTGGCGTATTGGAAAACACTATTGCTCAATTTAAAGCTAAACCTAATCAGATCCAAGCTTGGTTAGGGCCGGCAATTGGCGAGAAAAAATTTGAAGTTGGCAATGAAGTTTTGCAAGCGTTCACTATCCAACATGCTGATTTGAGTCAAGCTTTTATACCTTTTGGCGAGAAGTATTTAGCAGATATCTATTTGTTGGCAAAGTTAAAATTGCAATCTGCTGGTGTGAAAGCGATTTTTGGCGGGGATGAATGTACTGTCACTAATAAAGAGAAATTTTTCTCTTATCGTCGTGACGGGATCACCGGACGTATGGCAACTTTAATCTGGCTGATATAACCTATCCCGTAGGGCGATCCGTTGGCGCATAAGGGAATATCTCACAATTTGCTTTTCAGAATAACCTTGAATATTTGAGGAATGGCCTCATTTAATCTCCAGTAGCAACATTCTGAACAGTATTGGAGGTGTTATGCGTCTGGATCGTCTTACTAATAAATTCCAGCTTGCTCTCGCTGACGCCCAGTCCCTTGCACTTGGGCATGATAATCAGTTCATCGAACCAATTCACTTAATGAGTTCACTGTTAAAGCAAGAGGGCGGCTCTATTCGCCCATTATTAACGTCAATTGGAATCGATGCGGGCCGTTTCAGCAATCAGCTTGAGCTGGCTTTAGAACGTTTGCCGCGGGTACAGGGTATTGGGGGTGATGTACAACCATCCAATGACTTAGTTCGTCATTTAAATCTGTGCGACAAACTAGCACAAAAAGCCGGGGATAACTTTATCTCCTCTGAATTATTTGTTCTGGCAGCATTGGAAGAACGTGGCACATTAAGTGACATATTGAGAACTGTTGGCGCAACAAAAGAAAAAATCACTAAGGCAATAGAACAAATGCGTGGTGGTGAAAAAGTTGATAATCAGGGAGCGGAAGATCAACGCCAAGCCCTGAAAAAATATACTATTGATCTAACTGAGCGTGCTGAACAAGGCAAACTTGATCCGGTGATTGGCCGTGATGAAGAAGTTCGCCGTACTATTCAGGTATTACAACGCCGTACCAAAAATAACCCAGTCTTAATTGGTGAACCCGGAGTTGGTAAAACGGCTATTGTTGAAGGGCTTGCTCAGCGGATCATTAATGGTGAAGTTCCCGAAGGGCTTAAAAATAAACGTGTCCTTTCTCTGGATATGGGAGCGCTGTTAGCAGGGGCTAAATATCGTGGGGAATTCGAAGAACGTTTGAAAGGTGTGCTGAATGACCTTTCTAAACAGGAAGGCAATGTCATTCTGTTTATTGACGAATTGCATACTATGGTTGGCGCGGGTAAGGCTGATGGGGCAATGGATGCTGGCAACATGTTAAAACCAGCCTTGGCCCGTGGTGAACTTCACTGTGTTGGTGCAACAACACTGGATGAATATCGTCAATATATTGAAAAAGATGCAGCGCTGGAACGCCGTTTCCAAAAAGTCTATGTTGCAGAACCTTCCGTAGAGGACACTATCGCTATTTTGCGTGGTCTGAAAGAACGTTATGAATTACATCATCATGTACAAATTACCGACCCTGCAATTGTCGCGGCAGCAACATTATCTCACCGTTATATCTCAGACCGTATGTTGCCGGATAAAGCGATCGACTTGATCGATGAAGCGGGCGCCAGTTTACGTATGCAAATGGATTCGAAACCGGAAGCGCTAGACCGCCTGGAACGTCGGGTTATCCAATTGAAGTTGGAACAGCAGGCGCTGAAAAAAGAATCTGATGATGCCAGTAAAAAACGGCTTGAAATGCTTAATGAAGAGCTGCTCGTAAAAGAACGCGAATATTCTGAACTTGAAGAAGAATGGAAAGCGGAGAAAGCAGCACTGACCGGTACTCAGCACATAAAAGCAGAATTGGAAAATGCCCGTATCAGCTTGGAACAGGCGCGTCGCAGTGGTGATTTAGCGAAGATGTCTGAAATTCAATATGGCAAAATACCGGGATTGGAAAAACAGCTTGCCGCGGCCACACAAGCAGAAGGTAAGCATATGAAACTGCTTCGTAACAAAGTTACCGATGCGGAAATTGCAGAAATTCTTGCTCGTTGGACAGGTATTCCTGTTGCCAGAATGCTTGAGAGTGAAAAAGATAAACTATTGCGCATGGAGCAAGAGCTGCATAAACGTGTCATTGGTCAGGATGAGGCAGTCAATGCAGTATCTAATGCGATCCGCCGTAGTCGTGCTGGATTAGCTGATCCAAATCGTCCGATTGGCTCATTCTTGTTTCTTGGTCCAACCGGTGTTGGTAAAACTGAGTTGTGCAAGGCGTTAGCGAATTTCCTGTTTGACAGCGATGATGCAATGGTGCGTATCGATATGTCTGAATTTATGGAAAAACATACCGTATCACGGTTGGTAGGAGCACCGCCAGGGTATGTTGGTTATGAAGAAGGTGGTTATCTAACAGAAGCCGTTCGTCGTCGACCTTACTCCGTTATTCTGCTTGATGAAGTGGAAAAAGCGCACTCGGATGTATTCAATATCTTATTGCAGGTACTGGATGATGGTCGGTTGACTGATGGGCAAGGACGTACTGTTGATTTCCGTAACACAGTTGTCATCATGACGTCTAATCTCGGGTCGGACATGATCCAGGAGCGTTTTGGTAGTCTGAATTATGGTGAAATGAAAGATATGGTGATGGGAATTGTTAGCCATCATTTCAGACCTGAATTTATTAACCGTATTGATGAAGCTGTTGTGTTCCACCCATTAGGGCGTCGGCATTTATCAGCGATTGCAGATATCCAATTGCAACGTTTGTACAAACGTCTGGAAGAACGCGGTTATCAGGTGACGATGACTCAGCAAGCGTTGGACATGTTGGCAGAAGCCGGGTTCGATCCTGTTTACGGTGCACGGCCATTGAAGCGAGCTATCCAGCAGGAAATCGAAAATCCATTGGCTCAAAAGATACTTTCCGGCCAACTATTGCCAGGAAAACCAGTTACTTTGGATGTGGAAAATAGCCATATTGTAGCAAAGCAATAACGATATATTTAACGAAAGAGTAAAGTTAATGAGAAATGAGGGGCAGGAAACTGCCTCTTTTTTTATCATTTTGCGCATTAAATCGCAATTTAGCACCGTTTTTGCTTAATTGGTGTTCGGATGAATTCTTTTTGTAATTAAACGCTTGCCAGCGTCAAAGAATTCCCTATAATGCGCCACCACTGACCGACACAACGCTGATAAACATTGTGTGGTCGGGCAGAGAAAGCGGCAATAAGCGCTTGACTCTGCGGGCGAAAAGCGTAGTATACGCAGCCCGGCTGAACGAGAATATGAAATTTTAATTCAGCCTGCTCTTTAACAATTAATCAGACAATCTGTGTGGGCACTCACAAGACC
>NZ_RCWB01000028.1:43478-74149 GCF_018448885.1 Photorhabdus caribbeanensis | reverse complement strand
GCGCTAACACCGGGGTCATCTCCGCGCCATTACTGCCGATAACCAGTCCAACCATTCCATCTTCACCGGTTTTCATCCTTTTATAAGTCATGGGTGAACCGGTATCAGGCATCACCCCATGCACAATGCCTAAAATTTTATCTCTGCCATTCAGCAATTCTGAATAATAACGAGCAACCAGCCCTCCCATTGAGTGAGTGACTAAAATCACCTTTTTAGTTGCACACCGTTTACCATAGAAAGCTAAAACCTTATCCACATATTCCGCCAGCCTCTTGGCTGAATCTTTATTGGATTGCAACCAGTTATAGCCCATCACATGAACCGGGTAGAGAAAATCATAACTATGGTCAACCTCTGCCTCGGTCAGCGGCTCTTCCCCCCACTCCGCATTCAGGTTCATATCAACCATACGTTGCCGAAGGGTTTTTTCCCCCTTCTCTGCCAGACAGTACTCAAAGGCCAGACGCTCATCATCCAACACCGCCTGAAGCCAGGGCAGGAAAGTGCCATAGCTCATATGGGCTATCTCCCCCCAACCGCGCTGCTTGCAAGTCTGGAATTTATTCTTCTCAGTGTGATCAGGCGTGATATCCCCGGAATCATCAACCTTTGTTTTATTCGGGTCTAAAGTTTTCTTCCTGTAAGACGCACCCGAGCACATCCAACCTAAAACATCAAAACTTAATATCCTGTTTAGCCGCCAGACTGACTCCCCCTCTGTCGATTTCAAATTACTCCCCATCACCCCCGGCAGGAAAATTACCGGGATCACTTTAGTCGCGTACTTCAAACACGTCGCCACCAGATTTTCTTCAATTCTGGCATTCGGCACGTTGTAATAAGGGAGGCCCAGTTCATCATATTCAGGGTGAATAAAAATCTCATTTTCTTTCGGCTCACTCATCATTTACTCCTCATCTTTTATTTTCAATTGACTGATTTCCACCCCAACCTGCTTTTGCAAAGGGGTTTTTCCATTCTGTATGGTTGATAATGCCTGTACGCCGCCATCTTCGGCATGGAACTGCATATTTTGACGGTCTAACGGAGAAATCTTATAAGCCCGTACAGCCTTCGGCGTTACCGCATAATTCGTGGTTTGCCATTGCTGTACTGTCTGGCTAACACTCTGCCCGCCAAACTTCTGCCACACTGCCGCCCGTTGGATGATGTGATTGGGCGCACCACACTCCACCTGACCATTTCCTATTCGAATATAACCACCGCCACTGACCAGTAAGATCTCCTGTTTGGCGCTGATGATCACTTTTCCCTCATGGCTATTCACCGTGATATCTTTCAGTGCCGCCAGCCCCATCTCATCACCCTGCGCTTCAATATCTACCCGGCCTTTGCTGGCAAACAGTTTGATGCCCAGTTTTTGGGCAAACAGGCTGATCCTTTCACCTGCCGCTACCGTGAATTTTTTCAATACGCTGAAATCGGTACTTTTCCCACTGGTAGCAATAATATTTTCCCCGGCCGCCAACTGGAGGCTTTTTGCCGTCGTCTGCGCGATACCCTCCGGCGCGGAGAGTAACAACGCGGATTTTTTCAGCTCGGCTAGCGTTTCACTTAACAACGCCTTCTGTTGCTGCAAATCCGCCAGTTCTGCTTTAGCCATTTCAGCCGCGCCGCATAATGCCTCAGTTAAGGTCTGCGCTTGTTGAAGTTGATTCAGCGCCGCCTCCATCGCCAGCACCTCACCCCCCGCTTTGGCCTGTTTATCCGCACTGATAAACAACCCTTTACCGGCCCGGATCACGCCCCAGTCGTCGGTTCGCAGCTCAAAGCCTTCTCCCCGTTTATCCGGGTGTGGGCGCTGGCTATCGACGAGATGACCGAGGTTCAACTGGCTTTTACCGCCGTATTCGGTACTCAGTTTGATATGTTCCCGACCACGTTCGTCACCCATCCGCAGTTTGTTATTCGCCGGGGTGCGCAGAATGTTGCATTTGTAGTTGTAGAGATTGACGTGATCCGGGTGCATTGAATCGTGCAGAGCATGAGCGATATAGGGCCGATCCGGGTCGCCCCCTTCAAAGGCGATCGCGACTTCGGTACCTTCCAGCAACGGCCAGTGAAAGCCATACTTCTCCCCCGCGTACGGACGCGCCAGACGCACCCACAAGCTTTCGCTCCCCTGCGTCCATTCCGCCCGGTCAAAGTCAAACGACACCCGATACAAGCCGTCTTTGTCGATATCGCCGTAGATATCATTCACTTTTGTGCTGCTCACCCGCGCGGGTATCGTGCCCGCCATCACCGGTTTCGGCACCCGTTCCGGGCGAAAGCACACGGTCTCGGAATAGGGAATGGCGGTGAACGCCATCTCAAAACTGCTGTCCCGGCGGGCGCTGTTGGTGATCTGAGTGATGATCGCCCCTTTGCGAAACGCTTCCGGCGCGTCGCCCTTCACTTTCAATTCCTGCCCCGGCACCAGCGTGGCGGAGGTGGTCATTCCCCGCAGGCGGATGCGTTGATTCAGGTAACGCTCGTGATGCAGGCGGGCATAAAACACCCCGCTTTCCGTCTCCGGTTGATAGGCGTAACGGTCGCCGGGTATCCGGTAATCATCGCGGTAATGGTACGCTTCACCATAGGTGGTGCGGTCGCCCCGTGTCACATCCGCCTCAGTGTTCAAGCCAGGATACGGCCGGGCATCGTGGTAGTCATAATTGCGGGTGGTAATTTTTCCCTCCACCACCTGATACGCGGTCTCCATGCCCCACACCACCGCGTCCTCCTCGCCGTGCATGCCTGACGGATTACGGGCAGGCAGGTAGACGTTGAACTGGTAGTCACGCTGGTCGTCGTAAAATTCCACCACGTCGATCTTTAACCGGTCATCCGCCGTCACTTTGTACCAGATACCCACTTCCGCCAGCAGGCGTTGGATAAAGCGCAAGTCATCTTCGCCATACTGCATCACCTGTTCCCGCCTCGGGTAGTTGTGTGTCAGACTGAACAAGAAGTCCTGCCCGCGAAAGCCATGCCGCTCCCGCAGAATTTTCTCCACAATCTCCGGCACGGACAGTTTTTGGTAGATGGCGTATTGATGGCTTCTCGCCATCAGCGCCAGCCGGGGTTCCAGTATCACTTCATAACGGCTTTCGTCCCGCGAGGTGGAAAGCAGCTTAAAGCCGCTGATCACCCCGTAAACCGAGCGCAGCGGCTCCGGCGGCACAATCGGCATCCACCGTATCCCCGGATTGATCGCAGGCGAGGTCAGGGTAAATGAAGCCTGCTGCATCAGCATCTGTGCCGGTTCAATCCCTTTCTCCGAACTGGTGAATTCAATGGCATAGCGAAACGGCTGGCTTAAGGCTTCCTGCCCGGTAAAGGCCAGCACATCCAGCGGCGCTTTATTACGCCACACTTTTAGTCTGTAGCGGCTGTGATCAAAGATGATCATCGGTGTTGGATTTGTCATATTTTTTCCTAATTTTTCTACGGTCATTAGTCAACAATAAGAACTCAATATAAAGCCATACCATTATTGTCATACTGGGAAATAACCCACGCCGCTATTTCCCGGTCGGCAGTTAACTGAGCCGTAAATATCTACACAGGCCATTCATGTTTTCACAATACATCAATAACCGGAGCAGGATGAGCGATTTAAAAAATCCTCCCATCATCTTAATGGGAGCTTATAAAGATCAACTCTTTTTTCAAAAAAATACAATTTTTAATGTCTGGACTCTATCACCATTGGTATAACCGCATGTCGGACAGGATATTTAATCCCATATAACAACAACATGACATTTATTGACAAAAATAAGCTTGCATTGGTTGCCATAAAATGAGATGGAGTTGAACATTCGATTATAATCAGATAATCCACCCATGAGATTAATATTCTATTTTCATTTTTTTCAATATGTTACATGGATTTCAATCTCATTATTACTTATTTAAATATCATGCATCAATTCACCGTAAAAAAGAATAATTCTCATTCATGCTATACGAATAACAAGATATTCTGTGATGCAGGATAAAAAAACAAACCAACCCTTATCGCCACCGGGCAAGTGTAAAGGCACTACCACGAATACAATCCGTATAGATTAAGTCAGAATATTGTTAATGATATTCTCTCAAGATATCTATCCTTTTACTGCTCTAGGGAGTTAGTAATTCGATTAACCTATTCAGACAACGTATTGTCAGAATGAGTGCAAATTATATCTTACGCTGATATGCCCACCATTTATTCCTTATCTTCTACAGCAAGATAAATTATTTATAGACGGGGTAATTCTCTTAATTAGCCGATAATAAAGTCAATACTTTTTTATCATAAAATGCCTCTCGTTTAATTTTGATTAAACTTCAAGAATAAATAACCAAATATCTTTTAAAAAAACCGTCAATCATCCAAGTTCATATCAAATTCATTGATAACATTCCCATTTATTCTTAATGAGAGCTTATTTACCAAGATAGAGATAAATGAATACTAAGATGCTGAGAACAATTATCAATTAATCAATAAAGTAACTTCGTGATGTTAAATAAATTCATCAAGTCATGGAACTATCTGCCTTGTTAAACTGTCGTAAACCTGTTACTCATTCCCCTATAATTAAGGATAGAAATCATAATGGCGTTAAAACAACTCATCTCAGCTACGCTGATTTTTAGCTTATTGTCAACTGCTGCACTCGCAGGAAAACCACGAAACTATCTCTACACTTCATCCGATGAGCTCGATCAACTACGTCCTCTGTTAGAACGTCAAGACATTGACGGTGTACAAATTGTTTATAGCTGGAAACAATTGGAGAGTGCGCCGGGGAAATATGATTTTTCCGCAATCGAAAAAGATTTGTCAGTGCTTAACAGAATAAAAAAGAAGCTGTTTGTTCAGATCCAAGATCGTTTTTTTGAGAAAAATGCCCGCTATATTCCATTTTATCTCCAACAAGGCAAAAAATATCAAGGCGGTTTAGTTGCTCAAGTTGATAATCCCGGTGAAGGAAAAGCGCAAGGTTATGGTTGGGTTGCTATTCAGTGGAATACCGCGTTGCGCAAAAGCTATCAGAATCTGCTTTCCGAACTGGCAAAAGAATTTGATGGCCGTATTACCGGGATTAATCTACCAGAAACTGCCATTGATATTGACATGAAACAGGATAAGAGCGGTTTTAGCTGTAACCGCTATTTTGCCGCCGAACTTGATAATATCAAATTTGCCCGCCAGGTATTCGAAAAATCCTACGTGGTACAATATGTTAATTTCTGGCCATGCGAATGGGATAATGATCATCAGTATATGTCTCGCTTTTTTAATTTCGCGTCGAAAAATAAGATCGGTCTCGGCGGCCCCGATATCGTGCCGTATCAATCTGCTCAAATGAAAAATGCTTATCCCTTTTTCAATCGTTACAAAGGCAAACTGGATTTGGTGGCAATGGCAGTCCAAGAACCCACATTGACCTACACCAACCCAAAAACCAAAAAACCCTTCACTCAGGAGGAGTTTACCGACTTTGCCGAAAACTATTTGGGGGCTAATATTATTTTTTGGAGTACCACAACACCGTGGCTAAAGCAGTAAAGCAAAGGCCATGCAGATTTGTGCATGCACAATGGGTTGTGCCAGACACCAGACGAGAATGAATAATAATTCAGGCTTGTCGTACATGTTGCCCCAAAAGGCGAGGAACAATCCATTTTTCCTCACCACTACTCAATATTCACTTGGAATATTCAAATAAGAATTATAGATATAAATTTATCGTTTAGGTACAGTGAAAAATCTTTATAATTATCTCCGCATAACAACAACGCGGAGCTTACAATAATCCTCTCCGCGTAGATTAATTTTAACTCATGTCATTGACTGAATCGATAAAACGATTAAGTACACTTGAGTGTGATTTGGACTTATAAATATAACATTGATTTGCTGCACCAGGTTTTGCAATAGGAACAAAACTCAAAGCATCTCCTCCTTCCAATTCATCAGGATGAGAATCGGTAATAAATATATAATCTCTGGAATAAATGAAATTCATGCAGCATCCCATATTATCCATCTGACGCATATTTACTTTTCCACCACTTTGAATAACTTCTTCTTCCAAGTTTTTAATGAAACTACTTTTATAAAGTACAGGATCGCACAGCCAAGTATTACTCTTTAGCAATTGCATCACATCGCCACCAGCAATATCCAATAATTCTTTTCGGCAGCAAATTCCCAATTCAGGCCCTTTGATTTTACGAATGAGACTAAAACGGTCACTTAGTATCTTTTCTGAGCTCAGAATGAGCGTGTTGCCGTCGTAATCCACTATTTCTTCAATGTTATCATAACTAAACCGGAATATATTTACCTGGGAGCTATTTCTGTCAGCCGCTTTATATAAATAAATAAGATGTTTGTTTTTCCCCCAATCGTAATAAATATTAACTATGTTACATATACTACCACTGATATGTTTTTTAGTTATTTCTTTTTCTTGTAAATAAAGATCTTTAAGATCATTATATAATTCTAAACCATCTTTAGTCAGACTCATCCCAAATTTCTCCCTTTTGAAAAGGCGCTTCCCTAATGTTGCCTCGAAGTCTTTGATTGATTTAGCTACTGGAGGAGTTGTACGGTTCATCACTCTTGCCGCTTTACTTAAAGAACCATTTTCCACCACTGCCATGAATGCTTCTAATTTACGAGAAAAAAACATAATTCACCGTTCCTATATAACTTGTGGCTAAAATAATTTCTTTGAAATAGCCTTCACCAAATGACAGCTAAATCAAGTTTGATACTGTGAAGGCATAAATTTTGTACAAAAAAACAAATACTTCTCAAACATATACCACATAAAAAAAGCGTATGTTCAATACATAGGTGGCTCAATAAACTCTATTATTCATGTTTATCATGGTTCAAAAATTAATCTCAACCAATCAACCATTAGAAAATATAAACATTACTAACGAGCTCAATTTTCTATCAAAGATTAGGATAGGGTTCTACATTTTTCAGTAATCAATTTTTGTAACACTTGAGATAAAAACGGTCTAACCGAGGCCCTTTCTCACCACAAATTATTATATTTTCCACAACAAATTATAATATTAGGGGGTCCGTTACTATTTCGTACTGACCATTGTCAATAGTTACTTTTTAAAATCCATCTGTTACTATTGTTCCTGTGTCTTTTTACTGGATGGCTGTAAAAGATGAAATTTATCTCTTTTAATATTAATGGATTACGTGCCCGCCCCCATCAGTTAGCTGCGATCGTCGAGCAACATCAACCCGATGTTATCGGCTTACAGGAAACAAAAGTTCATGATGAAGCGTTCCCTTTAGAAGAGGTTAGAGAACTTGGCTATCATGTATTTTATCACGGCCAAAAAGCCCATTACGGCGTTGCACTGTTAACGCGCCAGGCGCCTCTTGCCGTATATCGTGGTTTTCCAGGGGATGATGAAGATGCTCAACGCCGGGTTATCATGGCAGAAATGGAGACTCCACACGGGCCATTGACCGTGATTAATGGCTATTTTCCACAGGGAGAAAACCGTGAACATCCAGTGAAGTTTCCGGCAAAAGAGAAATTTTATCAGGATCTGCAAAACTACCTGGAGCAAAACTTAACCCCTCAATCACAAGTGATTATCATGGGTGATATGAATATCAGCCCGACAGATCTGGATATCGGAATTGGTGAGAACAACCAAAAACGCTGGTTAAAAACAGGCAAATGCTCTTTCCTGCCAGAAGAGAGAGATTGGATGGATCGCCTGAAAAATTGGGGCCTGGTTGATACATTCCGCCATCTCAATCCTGAATGTAACGACCAATTTTCTTGGTTTGATTATCGTTCCAAAGGGTTTGATGATAATCGAGGGCTACGCATTGATTTACTGCTTGCAAGTAAACCTTTGGTGGAGCGCTGTATCGCAACAGGTATTGATTATAAAATCCGTGAGATGGAAAAACCCTCGGATCATGCCCCTGTTTGGGCGGAATTTAAAATTTGATATTCAATTAACGTCGAATATCAATCGCTTATTTTAAAATAACGCTAATTTAATTGCTGCGCCCTATGGCGCAGCCGTTTTAGTGTTTTTTGTCGCTTTGGTTTTTTTCCCTTTTTTATCTTTAACCGGCAATGGTGGTAAGTCACGAAAAGCGGTTAAATTACGGTTCTGTTTAGCCTGCCAAATTAATTGCTGCAATGTCTCCTCAAGCGGCCCCATGAAATCTTGATAGCGAAACTGTTTTTCGCTGATTTGCGTTAACCGAGACTCCCAATGAGCGGTCATATCCGGTAAAGCGGCCATATCAGGCAATACATGAATCAACGCCCTGCCCGCAGGCGTGGCATGAATATGACGCCCTTTCTTATAAAGAAACTCCCGCTTAAATAGCAATTCGATAATGCCAGCCCGTGTTGCTTCCGTTCCCAATCCATCCGTTGCCCGAAGAACTTTTTTTAGTTCCTTATCCTGTACAAAACGGGCAATTCCTGTCATAGCTGAAAGAATAGTTGCATCAGTAAATGGTTTCGGAGGTTGAGTTTGGCGCTCTACCACCTCTCCTCTTTCACACAATAATTCATCACCTTTAGCCACAACGGGTAATGGCGTTCCGTCATTCTCTTCATCACGCTCTTTATTACCAAGCAACGTTCTCCAACCTGCCTCAGCAAGAAAACGGGCTTTAGCAATAAATTTTCCACCAGCAATTTCTAATTCAATGACACATTTACGGAATATGGCATCCGGGAAAAATTGCATCAAATATTGTCTGGCAATCAAACCATAAATATTAGCCTCGTTATCCGTCAGATTTATATGACTACTTCGCGCTGTCGGGATAATTGCATGGTGAGCATCAACCTTTTTATCGTCCCAACAACGATTCTTTCTATCTATTTCCAATAATTCTTGTGGCAACAGATTTGCTGCGTGAATGGATATCGCATTAAGCACCGCATGACGACCGGCAAAGTGTTCATCAGGCAAATAACGGCAATCAGAACGGGGATAAGTAATTAGCTTATGTGTTTCATATAATCGCTGACAAATGTCCAACACTTGCTGCGCATTTAAGCCAAAACGCTTAGCAGCTTCAATCTGCAAAGAAGATAATGAAAACGGCAAAGGAGCGACTTCAGATTCCCGTTTATCCTGATAAGAGGTCACATAGGCTGGTTGACCGGTTATTCTGGCAACAACATGTTCAGCCAGAGGCCGGTGTATCAATCGCCCCTCTTCATCCAAAAAATCGATACAGGATTCACTTGGTTGCCAGATAGCGATAAAACGTTCATCTTTCGGCGTAACAATATGCGCTTTTACCTCAAAAAAATCTTTGGGTACGAAGTGCTCAATCTCTTCATCCCGGCGGACAACTAACCCCAAAACCGGGGTCTGAACCCGCCCGACAGATAATACTCCCTGATACCCTGCATTGCGGCCAAGCAAGGTATAGGCACGGGTCATATTAATGCCATACAGCCAGTCAGCTCTGGCTCTGGCAAGGGCTGAAACACATAACGGAATAAAATCCCGGTTATCCCTTAACCGCTCAACAGCTCTGATCACCGCCTGTGGATTTAGATCGCTTATCAAGCAACGACGAACATTTTTCCGCCTGCCATCATCCAGTTTCAAAAAATCCAAAACCTCATCCACCAACAGTTGCCCTTCCCGATCCGGGTCCCCGGCATGCACGATTTCATCGGCTTTTTCCAACAACGTCTGGATGATGTTGAGCTGTTTCTCAACAGAAGGCCGCGGTTTTAACTGCCACTTTTCAGGAATGATTGGAAGATCAACTAATGACCAACGGGCAAAACGACCGTCATAGGCATCAGGCTCCGCCTGTTCCAGCAAGTGCCCGATACACCAGGTAACAAACTGGTTATCGCCACAAGCGATAAAGCCATCGCCACGGCGATGCGGTTTGGGTAACACATCGGCAATCGCCCTGGCCAGGCTGGGTTTTTCTGCAATAAAAAGCCGCATGGGTATTATTCATTGACCTCAATGAGTACTGTGCCTGACTGTTGTTCAGACAATTCACCAATCGCGGTCAGTTCGATGCCATGACATCGTGCAATCGCTTTCACTTCGTCTATAGCTTCTGGTAGAACAGCCAACAACAGGCCACCGGATGTTTGTGGATCACATAACAGTTTACGCTGAAGTTCTGTCATTTCACCAATAAGATGACCGTAGCTATCAAAGTTACGCTCGGTTCCCCCCGGAACACAACCCTTTTCAATATAAGATTCCACTTCCGGCAGTTTAGGCACTTTTGCAAAATGGAGAGTGGCCTGAACCCCCGACCCTTCACAAATTTCACTCAAATGCCCTAACAGCCCAAACCCGGTTACATCGGTCATTGCTGTAACACCAACCACCTCAGCAAAATCCATCCCCAACTTATTTAAGCGACACATGGCGTCTATCGCGATGCCCTGATGTTCAGACAACAGCAAGCCTTTTTTCTCCGCTGTGGTCAATACACCGATGCCAAGCGGCTTTGTCAGAAATAGCTGGCAACCCGCTTTCGCTGCGCTGTTCTGTTTCACTCGGTCAATATTAACGATACCGGTTACAGCCAGACCAAAAATAGGTTCAGGCGCATCAATAGAGTGCCCTCCCGCCAGTGCAATCCCGGCCCCTTTACACGCAGCTCGGCCGCCTTCAATCACCTTACGGGCAATTTCCGGCGCCAATTTATCGATAGGCCATCCCAAAATAGCTATCGCCATAATGGGTTTACCGCCCATCGCATAAATATCGCTGATCGCATTTGTGGCGGCAATGCGCCCAAAATCAAAGGGATCATCTACAATCGGCATGAAGAAATCTGTCGTACTGACAATGCCGATACCGTTGCCAATATCATAAACCGCAGCATCATCACGGGTTTCATTACCCACCAGTAAGTGAGGATCAAGAAATTTCTCCTGCTCACTATGCAAAATGGTTTCCAAAACTTTTGGCGAAATTTTACAACCGCATCCAGCACCGTGGCTATATTGGGTAAGGCGAACTTCTGTTGACATAACAGACCTCGGTTACAAGTAGCTGACAAAATTAGTCATATCAGGCAGAGTAACTTTATTCGGCGCTTTTAGCGCAGGCGTTCCAAGGTAGAGGAAACCCACTATTTTATCATGTTGATGACAACCCAAACCGGCACGCACGGTATTATCATCAGTCCAAGAACCCGTACGCCAGATACCGCCAAACCCTTGAGCCACAGCAGCCATTTGCATCGCATGTACCGCACAACCCGCGGAAACCACCTGTTCCCATTCCGGTATTTTGGAATTCTCAGCCACTTTTGCAATAACAGCGATGATTAATGGCGCACGATAAGGTGCGCTTTTCGCTTTTTCTTCCGCGTCAGCGCCAAGCTGACTATCAATGGCTGCTTGATGGAGTAATCGACTAAACCGCTCAATACCTTCATCCTGCATGACAATAAAATGCCACGGACGTAGTGCGCCATGATCGGGCGCTCTCATGCCCGCCGCCAGAATATGCTGTAATACTTCACCTTGAGGCGCCGGGGTTGTTAAACGTGATACTGAACGTCTGTTCAACAAAAGTTCTAATGCATCCATCTTTTCTCTCCTAGATAATGTATTTTGTTATAAGCTAACATTTTCTGTTTATTTGTTAACAAATAAAAGCCCTAAAGCTGTCTTTTCAGGCAATATGCCACTATTTGAAGCTGACATTTACATGTCTGATCATTAGGATAGCTTCACTTGATCCTATTTTTGGAGATGATATGCGTATTTTATGGAAGTTGATCGCAAGATTATTTAAATGGAGTTGGCGATTATTAAATTTTATTCGGGAAGTCATTTCAAACCTGATTTTTATCATGCTGATTCTGGTTGTGGTTGGCGGTTTCCTGCTTTATCAACAGCCAAACAAAACGGCAGATAGTTATCGGGGAGCATTATATGTCAATCTCACCGGTGTTATTGTGGATCAGGTCTCCAGCCGTACTCCATTGACTCAACTGAGCCGTGAACTGTTTGGCGCATCCAGCAATAAATTTCAGGAAAACTCCCTGTTTGATATTGTTGATAGCATTCGCCAAGCAAAAATCGATAACAAAATCACGGGCCTGGTGCTGAAACTTGATGATTTCATCGGTGCCGATCAGCCATCCATGCAGTATATCGGTAAGGCAATTAATGAGTTTAAAACTTCTGGTAAACCGGTTTATGCTATCAGTGATAGTTATAATCAGTCACAATATTATCTGTCTACCTTTGCCGATAAAATCTATCTATCGCCACAAGGAACGGTTGGTCTTTATGGCTATTCAACCAATAACCTGTATTACAAATCCCTGCTGGACTCACTGAAAGTCACCGCGCATATTTTCCGCGTCGGCACGTATAAATCAGCCGTTGAGCCGGTTATGCGCGATGATATGTCCCCCGATGCCCGCGAGGCTGATAGCCGTTGGGTTAATGGTCTATGGAATAACTACCTCAATACTGTCGCTACCAACCGCAAACTCACTGTTGATCAGCTATTCCCAGGCGCTGATCAGATGATTGCCGATTTACGTGCTGTTGGCGGAGACAATGCGCAATATGCGCTTAAACACAAATTGGTCGATTATGTTGCGTCACGCAATGTCATTGAAAACGACATGACAAAAGCCTTTGGTTGGGACGAAAAAAATCGCCACTTCAATGCTATCAGCATCTACGACTATGCACCGCAATTGGTAGAAGGCAAATTATCATCTAAAGGCAATATCGCCGTGATTGTCGCACAAGGCGCAATCGTCGATGGGCAGCAGACGCAAGGTATGGTTGGCGGGGACACGACAGCCGCTCAGATTCGTCAAGCTCGTCTGGACGATAATATCAAAGCCGTTATTCTGCGAGTAAACAGCCCTGGCGGCAGTGTGAGCGCTTCTGATGTTATTCGTACCGAACTGGCCGCGCTACGTGCAGCGAATAAACCTGTGGTGGTTTCTATGGGCGGAATGGCGGCATCCGGTGGTTACTGGATCTCTACTCCATCTAATTACATCATCGCAAACCAAAGTACGTTGACGGGTTCTATCGGTATCTTCGGCGTCATCACCACTTATGAAAACAGTCTGGAACATATTGGCATCCACACTGATGGCGTTTCCACGACGCCGCTCGCGGGTATTTCTGTCACCAAAGGACTCAGCAAACAGTTCTCAGAACTGATGCAGCTTAATATCGAGAATGGCTATAACAACTTTATCGGCCTTGTTGCGGATTCACGCCATAAAACACGTGAAGAAGTCGATAAAATTGCTCAGGGGCATGTGTGGATTGGTTATGATGCTAAAACCAATGGATTGGTCGACCAATTAGGGGATTTCGATGATGCGGTCACTAAAGCGGCTGAATTGGCAAAATTGGATAACCCAGAACTTGACTGGATGCAGCCTGAAATGTCATTCAGTGAGTTGCTGATGAACCAATTGGCAGCAACCGCGCAAGCTATCGTACCAGAAGCGGTTCAAGCCTGGCTCCCCGCTCCATTGGCGCAAGTAGCTCAGGAAGTGAAACAACAAAGTGAGTTCTATCGCCATCTCAATGATCCACAAAATCGTTATGCATTCTGTTTAAATTGCGGAGATATTCGCTAAACAGCCCATAGCAATGCATGATTCCAGGTAATAGCTCGATTAATTTAGCCTGACAAACCCTGTCAGGCTTTTTTTCTTCTGTAATACTCCTATAATCCAGCTGATCTTTTTATGAGGTACAGTCATGCAGAAGAAGTCTATTTATGTCGTCTATACTGGCGGAACCATTGGGATGCAACACTCATCTCAGGGATACATTCCCGTTTCCGGGCATTTACAGCGCCAATTAACAAAGATGCCCGAATTCCATCGACCGGAAATGCCGACATTCACCATCCGTGAACATCAACCACTGATTGATTCTTCTGATATGACCCCAGAAGACTGGCAGTTTATCGCTGATGATATCCGAGAAAACTACCATGATTATGATGGGTTCGTGATCCTGCATGGTACGGATACAATGGCATTTACGGCATCTGCCCTCTCCTTTATGTTTGAGAATCTGGGTAAGCCCGTCATTGTCACAGGGTCGCAAATCCCTCTGGAAGCACTGCGCTCTGATGGGCAGACAAACTTATTGAATGCGCTTTACCTTGCCGCGAATTACCCAGTTAACGAGGTCAGCCTGTTTTTCAATAATAAACTGTTTCGTGGGAACCGGACCGTCAAAGCACATGCCGACGGTTTCGATGCCTTTGCTTCACCGAACTGTTCGCCATTAATGGAAGCCGGTATTAACATCAAAACTTTCAATGCTTGTCCTGCCCCAGTCAGTCATGGTGAATTTATTACCCATCGAATTACCCCTCAGCCAATTGGCGTAATCACCATTTATCCTGGTCTTTCCAGTCAGATTGTGAATAATATTTTAATGCAGCCGGTTAAGGCTCTCATCCTGCGCTCGTATGGCGTCGGAAACGCACCTCAACACCCTGAATTATTGAAAGAGCTAAAACAGGCAACAGAGAGAGGGATCGTGGTTGTTAATTTGACTCAATGCATTTCCGGCCGAGTAAATATGGAAGGTTATGCCACGGGCCATGCTCTGGCCGAAGCCGGGGTAATAAGCGGCTACGATATGACTTTTGAAGCAACTTTAACCAAATTGCACTATTTACTCAGTCAACCTTACAACGATGAAAAAGTTCGTTATTTAATGCAACAAAATTTACGTGGTGAATTAAGTTATACTGATAAATAATCAAGGAAAGAGATGAAAACAGCCCTATTACTTATTGATCTACAGAACGACTTCTGTACCGGCGGCGCTTTAGCCGTAGAAGAGAGTGAACAAGCCATTGTTGCGGCAAATCAGGCAATTGATATTTGTCTGAAACACAATATCAGCATTATTGCCACTCAAGACTGGCACCCGGCTGAACATATGAGCTTCGCAGTAAACTCAGGACAAAAGATCGGTGATATCGGTATATTAAACGGTATTCCACAAGTATGGTGGCCGGTACACTGTGTTCAAGGTCAGCCTGGCGCTGATTTCCACCCACAGCTAAACAAGCAGGCAATTGTTGAGATTTTCCACAAAGGTGAAAATCCACAGATCGATAGCTACAGCGCTTTCTTTGACAACGGTCATCAGAGTAAAACTCGGCTCGATGACTGGTTGCAAGCACAGCAAATTAAACGCCTGTTTATTATCGGTATCGCTACTGATTATTGCGTGAAGTTTACCGCGCTGGATGCGCTAGCATTAGGTTATGAAACCTGGGTCATTACTGATGGTTGTCGAGGGGTTAACCTCAGCCCAAATGATAGCCAATCAGCATTCAACGAGATAAAAGAGAAAGGCGCTATATTGATAGAACTTGATCAACTAGAAAACGCTCTCCTCTGATATCAATCCAAAGCCAGGCTGAGTTTACGCACTCAGCCTTTTCATCACCTACTTGCCAAAGATTATGGCTTGAATGTTGCCACCATTTCAGATTGAAAGGTCGCTTTCAGTTCTTGTTTACTCTTCATCACCAACTGACCGTCAGTACCAATTGTCATATGTTGCGGATCATGGTTATGCCTCGACTGCCATAGCATAATCATCTGCAAACTATTCTCTTTCTGCTCTACCGTTAGAGGCACACCATCCTGCCATTTACCCAGTTCTACCGCCTGAACCAAGCGTTGATATATTTCTGGCGTCATTACAGATAACAGATCATCCAGTTCCATTGATATTTCCTCATTATTTTCCAGAATTAGCTGAAACGATTTTTTGCGTAAATTAAGATTATGTCCGCAATAACAAAAACGACTAACCTACTGTTTTTTCGCCTGTATTTTCATCAGTAAAGCTTAATGCAGCCGAGTTGATGCAAAAACGTTCTCCTGTCGGTTGCGGGCCATCAGGGAACACATGCCCCAAATGAGCATTGCAATGGCTACAACGTACCTCAATACGATGCATATTGTGACTATTATCATCAAAATATTGCACTGCATCATGAGTAACAGGCTGGTAAAAACTCGGCCAGCCACAACCAGAATCAAATTTAGTGTCGGACATAAATAATGGCTGCTCGCAGCATAAACAATGATACACGCCACTTTTCTTATTATGTAGCAATTTCCCTGAAAATGGCGGCTCTGTGCCAGCATTCTGGGTTACATGACGCTGAATATCAGTAAGTTCTTTATAAAGGGAAACATCAGGATTCTTAGCCATAGCGACCACCTTAATAAGATTCATGTTCTCAATAAAATTGATTAATAATAACAAAAAATTAACATTACAGTAGTGGAATTTATTTTAAGCGGTTAACTGAATCTGTCTATCCCCTATGGATTTCAAGATGCATCGCGACAGCAAGGGAGCGAATCCGCGGGAGCATAGATAACTATGTTACCGGGGTGAGTGAGTGTAACCAACAAAGAGGCAACTTGAAAGATAACGGGTATATCCTACTATTTGTGATGTAACTCGCATATCTAACCAATTAACTTTCAATATCTGTCTACGCCTTGATAATGATGGGCGGCTCGATTGCCAGTATCCGATAGCAAGCGTCTAAATGGTGAACTCAAAGCTAATGTTTTTCGGCTATTGACACGATTCCGCTTGACGGCTGGCAAGGTTTTGGTAACTTTAGTAATAATTTTTAATTCACTAAAAAATAGCTGGTGGAACACTATGACTATCAAAGTAGGTATCAACGGTTTTGGTCGTATTGGCCGTATTGTTTTCCGTGCTGCACAAGAACGTTCAGACATCGAAATCGTTGCAATCAACGATTTGCTGGATGCCGAATACATGGCTTACATGCTGAAATACGATTCAACTCACGGTCGCTTCAACGGCACTGTTGAAGTAAAAGACGGCCATCTGATTGTTAACGGCAAAGTTATCCGCGTTACAGCAGAAAGAGATCCAGCTAACCTGAAATGGAATGAAGTGGGCGTTGATGTTGTTGCAGAAGCAACAGGTATCTTCCTGACTGACGAAACCGCCCGTAAGCACATTGCCGCTGGCGCGAAAAAAGTTGTTCTGACCGGCCCGTCCAAAGATGACACGCCTATGTTTGTTATGGGTGTTAACCATAAAACTTATGCAGGCCAGGACATCGTTTCTAATGCTTCCTGTACTACTAACTGTCTGGCGCCGCTGGCTAAAGTTATCAATGATAAATTCGGCATTGTTGAAGGTCTGATGACCACTGTTCACGCAACAACCGCAACTCAGAAAACCGTCGACGGTCCTTCTGCGAAAGATTGGCGTGGCGGTCGCGGCGCTGCTCAAAATATCATCCCATCATCTACCGGTGCGGCTAAAGCGGTTGGTAAAGTTATCCCTGAACTGAACGGTAAACTGACTGGTATGGCTTTCCGCGTTCCTACTCCTAACGTATCGGTTGTTGACCTGACTGTGCGTCTGGAAAAACCAGCCACTTATCAACAAATTTGTGATGCAATCAAAGATGCTGCTGAAGGTGAACTGAAAGGCGTTCTGGGCTACACCGAAGATGACGTCGTATCTAACGATTTCAATGGCGAAAAACTGACTTCTGTATTTGACGCCAAAGCAGGTATCGCTCTGAACGACAACTTTGTGAAACTGGTTTCTTGGTATGACAACGAAACCGGTTACTCTAATAAAGTTCTGGATCTCATTGCTCACATCGCCAAATAACTGAGCAACTTCCTTGCCTGAAAAGAGCTGCCCTTCCTCGGCAGCTCTTTTGTTTCAATCTGTGTACAACATGCGTTATTCTTGGAACCATGCCATCTCCCAGCTTTGGTTCACAAGGTTATACGGATGAACGATAAAATCTTTTCATTACCGATCGCAGAACAAATTTCTCCCGCTATTAGCCAACGAAATATAGATGGCTTCCCACTGATAGTCGTCTCTCATCCTAAAGTTCGTGGTGCAATCAGCCTGCAAGGAGCACATCTCATCGCCTGGCAACCCAGTGGCGAGGAGCCGGGGTTGTGGTTAAGCAAGAAAACCACATTTGCAGCAGGTACTGCTATCCGCGGTGGTATTCCCATTTGTTGGCCTTGGTTTGGTTCCTCAAGAGCACCAAGTCACGGTTTTGCCAGAATTCTTCCCTGGGAATTTAGCGCACATAATGAACATGAAAATGGCGTCATCCTCACTTTCACGCTAAGAGACAATGAATATACCCATAAATTGTGGCCTCATGATTTCACCTTGATTGCCCGTTTCAAACTGTGTGAAACCTGTGAAGTGGAACTGGAAACCTATGGTGATTATCAAGCAACCTGTGCCCTACACACTTATCTGAATATAGGCGATATTAATCAAATTTCAGTCAGTGGCTTAGGTAAACATTTTATTGATACAGTTGCTGACAAAGCGCAATACACAACAACAGAAGATCTGATTTTCAATGGTCGTACTGATCATATTTATACCGAGCCAGAAGATTTTAATCTGATCAGGGATAAATCGCTGAAACGAACAATTGAGATTCACCATTATCATCACAGTGATGTTGTATGCTGGAATCCCGGCGTCCAACTATCAAATAGAATGAAGGATATGTGTGATGAAGATTATAAAAATATGGTTTGTGTAGAAACGGCTCGTATCAATAAGCCATTGATCTCTAAAGATGATAGCCCAGCCCACCTTTCGGTTTTGATCCGTTGTCGGAAAGACTATCAGTAAATACCTCACTCATTCACATTAAAAAGACTGAATACTATCTGGCGTAGCGAATTCAGTCTCTATTCAATATTAATTGCTACCGGCAATTAAAAACTATATGTAATACCTGTCCAGACGATACTTGAATATGATTTATTAACCATTGGACTATCTTTAATTTCACTCGGTAAACGCTCAACACGTCCCATCATAAATGCAGACCATTCCTGGTTAAATTTATAATTAGCAGATAATTCCACATAAGGAGTCCAGCTATCATCTGGCGTATATTTTTCTAGTCCGCTACGGCGCGATTCATTACCTTTAATGCCATATTCATAACGATTTTGTTTTTTACTATTCCAAACCACACCTACCCCTGGTTGTAATGACCAATCATCACTTTTAAATTCATACAAATAAGCCAGGTCAATCGTTATGCCTTTACTTTTACTCAAAGTATCCGCAGCAAAAGAGCTACGCAATGTTCCCCAATCTTCAATATGACGATAGCTAAAACCGCCCATCATAGTATCATGACGACGATCCAGCTTTTTCAGCTGCTTATCTTCATTATCTTTTGGGCGGAAATTTTGAGGATAGTAATAGACATCTAAAGATAACTTATCTTTTGGTTGATTCCACAAATAATACCCGGCGGCTAAAGTATGAAAATAGAAATTGTCACTTTCATAATTAACCATTGGAACAAACAACACTTTATCTTTTTTCTTCACCCCTTTATAAGGTGATGCCTCAGCTAAAACAGAGGCGCCAATTGACCACTGCCCCGCATAAGCTAAAGATGAAGAAAGACAGCAAGTGACGACTGTGGCTAAAATTTTAGCTTTGTTGATCATGATTAACTATTTCCTTTAAAACAATTATGCGATTAGCTATTATCAAGTGTAAAAGATCATTTCCCTCATTTCCAAGTAATAATCTCCTATTTTTCTTAAAGAGCACAATATGTCTAGTCCACGCTCAACTCTTCTGACGAAAATAGACAGATGATACAAAACAAAAACATATTAATTTAGCGAAGGCGGTAAGTTATTTCCTGAAATAATACCAGACGCCAACTACTATTTGACACTCTGTCTAGTATTTGGCGACATCTGGTATTTAACAACACCTGGTACTTAACAACACCTGGTACTTAACGACATATAGATACCGGGACCCGATTTGCCAATGCGCACAATAATTCGTAACCAATTGTTCCAGAAATCTCGGCTACATCATCCACCGGCAAATTTTGCCCCCATAATTCAACAGAACTGCCAATTTGGGCCTGTGGACAAGGCGTTAAATCCACCGACAACATATCCATTGATACTGTACCTAATACTTGGGTTCTAACACCATTGACTATAATCGGCGTCCCCGTCATTGCACGACGGGGATAACCATCAGCATAGCCACAGGCAACTGTACCAACTCGCATAGGACCCGGTGCTGTATATTCACTACCATAACCAATTTTATCTCCTGCTTTGAGATTCTGAATGGCAATAATTTCACTTTGCAGGCTCATCACTGCTTTCAATCCAATATCGGCAATATCTTTCCACTTTCCACTCGGTGAGGCGCCATACAACACAATACCGGGGCGTACCCAATCTCTATGAGTTTGTGGATGCCACAAAGAAGCGGCTGAATTAGCCAGACATTGAGAAATATCCAATTCCTGACTGACCGAATTAATAACGTTAAGTTGTTCAGCAACGCTAATCTCCTTATTATCCTTATCCGCATTCGCAAAATGTGACATTAATGTTATTTGCCCAATTTGCCGGATACGCTTTGCCGATGATAACACCGTTCTATATTGATCCGCAGGAAATCCTAACCGATTCATACCGCTATTGAGTTTGAGATAAATATCAATCGGCCTACTTAGATTGGCCATCTCTATTGCTTTCAGTTGCCAATGACTATGCACTACGGTTATTAACCGATATTCATCAATTATCGACAAGTCTTCGGGTTTAAAAAATCCTTCCAATAGCAAGATTGGCCCCTGCCACCCCCGCTCCCGTAATAAAATCGCCTCATTAAAATCAAGTAAAGCAAATCCATCAGCCTGATCGAGATCCTGCCATATACGACTCAAACCATGCCCATAAGCATTGGCTTTAACAACAGCCCAGATTTTACTATTACCGACCTTATTACGAATAATCGCCAGATTATTTTCCAATGCATCAAGATGAATCGTTGCCGAAATCGGACGTGGCATATTCTATTAGCCTCTCAGTTCAGTGTGTAATTGATGGCTAAATGGTGCCAATCTTGTATTAAAACCATTAACATAACGAAATACTGACAAATCATCAAATGCAATGGCGGGCTTTTTACCCGAAATAATATCAGCCAATAATTGACTGGAACCACATGCCATTGTCCATCCCAATGTACCATGTCCTGTATTTAGGTAGAGATTGTGATATTCAGTCGGGCCAACAATTGGGGTGCCATCTGGCGTCATTGGGCGTAATCCCGTCCAAAAGCGGGTCTGAGTAATATCGCCTCCACCTGGATAAAGATCTTGCACCACCATTTTCAATGTTTCATAGCGTGCTTTAAGTAGATCTAAATTGAAGCCGACAACTTCTGCCATTCCACCCACACGAATACGGTTATCAAACCGGGTAATCGCAATTTTGTATGTTTCATCCAATGCAGTAGATACCGGAGCCCGTTCCGCATCGACAATCGGCATAGTTAATGAATAACCTTTCAGTGGATATACTGGAATTTTGACAAGACCTTTTAGCAATCCGGTGGAATAGGCTCCCATAGCAACAACATAGCTGTCTGCTGTCATCACGCCATCTTCACACTGGACGCCGGTAATTCGATCTCCTTCCACCAATAACTGTTTGACCTGTTTATTAAACAGAAACGTTACACCCGCCGCTTCCGCCATTTTTGCCAACGTTTTGGTGAAAAGCTGGCAATCACCCGTTTCGTCGTTCGGTAATTGCAGGCCCCCCGTCAATTTGTGAGCGACATGTGCTAACGCCGGCTCTACTGTCGCTAGTTTATCCGCCGTTAATAAATTGTAAGGAACACCTTCCTGCTCAAGAACAGCAATGTCATTCACGGCATTATCAAACTGCTTATTAGTACGGAATAACTGAAGCGTACCCCCCTGACGCCCTTCATATTGAATACCCGTATCTGCCCTCAACTGTTTGATGCAGTCACGGCTGTACTCTGCCAGTCGTACCATTCGGCTCTTATTTATCGCATAGTGACTGGCATCGCAATTACGCAACATCTGCCACATCCAGCGTAATTGAAACAGCGATCCATCAGGACGAATAGCCAATGGAGCATGACGTTGAAACATCCATTTAATGGCTTTCAATGGAATACCCGGCGCTCCCCACGGGGTCGCGTATCCCGGCGAGATCTGCCCGGCATTAGCAGCACTGGTTTCCTCAGCAGCACTTCCCTGGCGATCAATGACAGTGACTTCATGACCTTGCTGTACCAAATACCAGGCACTGGTTACACCAATAACACCACTACCTAAAACAAGGATTTTCATCATAGCCCTCGGACGATTTAAAATTTTAGGCAAGCATAATATGCTGTTTATAAAAAACCAATATAGAACAATCATCGGTCACGTCAATAATCTAAATTTATGATTTAGGTCACAATTGAATTACATTTATGCAACAGATTTATTTGTGACTTATACACAACCAAATTATAAAAATTAATATTAAAATCATAAAATTAAGATAATAATTAAGATATAAATCGCATGATAATTATTTCATACCAAGTCGTTATTCTGAGTTTTTCAGCGAAAAAAACGAATCAATCAAACAACCACAAGATACCAATAACCATCAATTAATCAAAATAAAAATTCAAATAAAAACCAAAGATTCAGAATAATATTCTGAAATGGAAATATTAACGATTAGCTTAAGATTGAATGAAAAAAAGAAACAAAACTCCCGGTACAGAGTATTCTGTACCGGGACAACTCAAAATAATTTTGATTTGAAACTAATAGATCTAGATTCGGATAAGGCTGGAATTAAGTAAAAATACTAACGAGATATCAGCGGCAATTCAGATAAATCACTTGGCATCGTACTTTGCATACTGTGCCAAATGACACCGCTCTCTTTACCATAGTTACGTACACATTCCATGACATTATCGTAGGATTTATCATGGCATAATATCACCAGTTGCTGATAAAAATTCAGCGCCAATTTACGCGCCTCAGGATTCGAGAAGTAATAACGCCCTATGCGGGTATATAGCCCTTTCAACCCATTGATAATAAGGCCGTAAATTGGATTACCTGAAGCAAAAGCTAAACCACGGAAAATATCATAATCTAGTGTACTAAATGATTCTGAGTTATCTTCCACCTGCTCTTTTTCTGCCAGTACTTCCAACGATTTACCCGGATTATGCCTAAAAGCTGTGCGAATAAATATCGCCGCAATATTCGTTCTTACCGCCAATAGGTTATCAATCAATTCAGGAACGCGATCGTGATCAAGACGGGCCAGAGTCTCTAAGATATTAAGACCCGATGTTTCCCAAAAGTTATTTACTTTTGTTGGTTTGCCATGCTGAATAGTTAACCATCCATCGCGTGCCAAACGCTGCAATACCTCACGCAGGGTGGTCCTTGTCACACCAATTAACTCAGATAATTCACGTTCTGCCGGAAGAATGGAGCCTGGAGGAAAACGGCCGTTCCATATACTCTCAATAATATACTCTTCCGCAAAACCTGCGGGACTTTGAGCCTTAATGACCATACTTTTGTTATTCCAACGTGATTTTTTCAACTAATAATAGATGAAATTATATCAGAATACGCAACTTCAATATAGCTATGTAGTCTAGAAAGCGTAAAGACGGTCATAAAAAAAAGCGTACTAATGCTTAACTATACCTCATTTCCCTTAAAATATTCTGCATTAAAGCGTACTATTGTTTACAGAACACGATCTTACGAATTTAGAGGAACTTTAATTGCAATGGAAACCAGTATCCTAAAAACAGCAGTAAAAAACTTTCTCGGCAACTCGCCAGATTGGTATAAGCTAGCTATCATCATCTTTCTCATCACCAACCCATTGATATTCTTCTTTATTAACCCATTTGTCGCGGGCTGGCTGCTTGTTATTGAATTTATCTTTACTTTAGCAATGGCACTTAAATGTTACCCGTTACAACCGGGTGGCCTGTTGGCAATTGAAGCTGTCATCATCGGCATGACCTCACCTCAACAAGTTGGTCATGAAATTGCTAATAATTTGGAAGTTGTATTGTTGCTGATATTTATGGTGGCAGGAATTTACTTTATGAAGCAATTACTATTATTCGCTTTCACTAAGCTCCTGCTCTCCATAAAATCTAAGCGTATGCTTGCCTTGGCATTCTGTCTGGCTAGCGCATTTCTATCGGCATTTCTTGATGCCCTGACCGTTATCGCGGTGGTTATTAGTGTCTCCCTTGGCTTCTATTCCATCTACAACAACTTTATTACCGATCAACATGATGTAATTAATTCTAAACATGACAATCACACTGACACAGCAAAAAAGAAACAAACGCTTGAACAGTTTCGTGCTTTTTTACGCAGTTTAATGATGCATGCCGGTTTAGGCACCGCCCTCGGTGGTGTGATGACAATGGTAGGAGAACCACAAAATCTGATTATCGCCAAAAATGTTAATTGGGATTTTGTCACCTTCTTTATTCGCATGGCTCCAGTTACCTTACCTGTCTTTATTTGCGGGCTGTTAGTCTGTTTTCTGGTCGAACGCTTTAAGCTGTTTGGTTATGGCGCCGAATTGCCAGAACGCGTCCGACAGGTATTGGAAGATTATGATCAAAAAACCAGCGCAAAACGAACACGTAAAGAAAAAGCGCAACTTATTGCTCAAGCGCTGATAGGCATATGGCTCATTGTTGCGCTGGCATTTCATCTGGCAGAAGTTGGTCTGATCGGCCTTTCGGTCATCATTCTAACCACGTCGTTCTGTGGTATTACCGAAGAACATGCCCTGGGTAAAGCATTTGAAGAAGCACTACCATTCACGGCATTACTGACTGTATTCTTTTCTATCGTTGCAGTCATCGTTGACCAGCAACTGTTTACGCCATTTATTCAGTTCGTATTACAGGTTTCTGAAACATCTCAACTTTCCCTGTTCTATCTGTTTAACGGCCTGCTTTCATCAGTATCAGATAACGTGTTTGTCGGTACGGTTTATATCAATGAAGCGAGAGCAGCGCTGCAAGAGGGACTCATTTCACATAAACAATTTGAATATCTGGCTGTTGCGATTAATACCGGCACTAACCTGCCTTCCGTTGCCACACCTAATGGACAAGCCGCATTTCTGTTCCTGTTGACTTCGGCATTATCGCCATTAATTCGTTTATCTTATGGCCGCATGGTGATCATGGCATTGCCTTATACCATTGTCATGACTCTGGTCGGTTTGCTGTGTGTAGAATTTCTGCTAATTCCCGTCAGTGACATGATGGTTCATTGGGGCTTAATTGCTTTGCCATAACCGGCAATAATTCACTTTATAGCCTTAACCAACCAATACCGTATTGAGCAACAATCACGCTCAATACGGTATTATTTTTCCCTGAAAAAGCCAGATTTACCTTAATTGACTTTTTTTGTCACCTGTAAGTCGGCAAAATAGGCGCTCAATTGTTTATCTTAATCTGCATGGAAAAACGGAAATGATGCGATTTTTAAACCACTGTTCTCAAGGACGAAGCGCATGGCTGTTAATGACCTTGACTGCCCTGATACTGGAAGGCTCGGCATTATACTTTCAACATGTGATGAAATTGCAACCCTGCGTGATGTGTATTTATGAACGGGTTGCTCTGTTTGGTGTGTTGGGCGCCGGGATATTGGGTACGATCGCGCCAAAAACGCCGTTACGCTGGCTGGCTATTATTTTGTGGATCTACAGTGCCTGGAGTGGCCTGCAACTCGCTTGGGAACATACAATGATACTGTTGCACCCTTCTCCATTTAATACCTGTGATTTCTTCGTCAACTTCCCTTCATGGTTGGCGTTAAACCAATGGCTTCCTTCTGTATTCGAAGCTACAGGTGATTGTTCAGTAAGACAGTGGCAATTCTTGACATTAGAGATGCCGCAATGGTTAGTCGGTATTTTTGCTGCTTACCTAGTTGCTGCTGTATTAGTATTAATCAGCCAATTTTTTAGCCGTAAATAATTATCAACTCAGACAGCCACAAATCATTGTCTGATGAATCAAATATACTCGCAGAATCATGCCTAAGGCTGCCCCTAACCGGATATCCGAACGGCATGTTCCTGCTCATATCAGTTGCCTCAAATTGATGCACAAGAACCTTGCAATAATGCCCTTTCATCACAACGCTTGCCATTTGCCAATTGGCAAACAGGTATTTGCGCACCATTTAATTGCATTGCTAAGGCAGGCATACCGCCTACATAAAAACAGATTGCTCTGACATCATCCCTAAGAGCAACTTCCGGTTGAGAATTTTCCGGTTGAGAGTATTGTACCCCCTGATATTGGGTAGCTGTTTTCCCTGCCTGGCTACTACAACCAGCTAATACAGCAATACTAAGGAGTACTCCTAATAACACTGTCTGGCATCCTTTCTTATTACTGGCGTTTAACATATCTCTTCTCCAGAAAACGATTCAGGGAAAACAGGAACACCGTTAATTATTAATTAATGTGCACTGCTGTTAGAAAGCAGGTTTATTACCATTACACCGGCAACAATAAGAGCCATACCTAAAATAGCCGCCCAATCCAGCTTCTGCTGATATAAAAATATCGCGGCAACAGAAACCAACACAATACCCAAACCAGACCATATGGCGTAAGCAATTCCTAATGGCACAACTTTGACCACCTGAGATAACCCCCAGAAAGCGATGCCGTATCCAACAATGACCAGTATAGAAGGGAATAATTTACTAAACCCATCAGAGGCTTTTAATGAAGCCGTTGCGATAACCTCAGCAACAATTGCCATTGCTAAATATGCAAATCCATTCATATCATTACTCTCTATAGTAGAAACAACAAATCGACCAATACTAATAGACAAAAACGGATTGAATTTATCACAAACGCTTTAAGGTGTAACGTAACAAAATTGATATATTTCGTTCCTTAAATCCAATTCAAACCTTATTTATCCCCGCTTAAGAGGTACCGCTCAGGCAGGAAAATCGTTGGAGATATTTTACAGAGAATATGGAAAAGTGCTAACGATAGGTTCCAGCTTTGAGATTTAGATCAGAATCATTCGCACGACACCCTTTAGGATTTCTGAGAAAACATAGCGCGGTAGAATTAAAAACGTGTACATTTATAAGCTAAAAATAATCTTATCATTTGATTAAGCAATGATGGCGACGAAACGATAAGGAAATTATGTTGCCTAACGTCGAGTCAACATATGTTACTCTTGGAGCGGCAACTGAAAGATTAGCTGCTGGAATTTACATGGCAGGTGATTATATGGGTAGTAAAGGAGGAGAATGGCTTATTAAACTTATTGTTGAATATTCAATGGGATATTAATATGAATAGAATCATTTTATTTATCTCTTATATTTATTTTTCCATATCAATAGTTATTTACAAAATAAACCAGAAAAAGATGAATAAAATTATTGAACTATATACATGTTATTAGCCGAAAAAACTAGGCAGATAACAAATACATTCACCAATAATCTTCCAATTTAATTCATTGAATAAAAGTATATTTCATTACCATTAATATAGTATGGAAACTCTTCTTTATATCAATAGCAATATACTTACTTTTAAAAACACGCTTAGCTATTAAATGAAAACTAAGCGTATAAATTGTATTTATCAATAAACCATCTCATCCCAAATACAATATCCTGATGTTCCCGCCATATGATGCCGACAAGTAATATTAACATACTGAACTGAAATAACTTCTTCCGGCTGGCCGTTATTATCATTAATAACATGCGGACAATTAACATTTAAATCACAAATCTTTGCCCCGGTGAGCAATATGGAATAAAAAAGTTCCTGTGAACCTATTTGAGAAGTCCGATAAATATCAAATGTCAACTCTAGTCTTTCATGATTAGCTGCCGCTATCATTAACAATGGGGAAGATTTATCTAATAGTTTAATGAAGTTTACTGGCTGATAATTAACATTCTGAGCAACTGTCAAACCATGATTGAATTGCAACACCATAATTTGATTTTCATGTCCATGCTGATACCGATTACCAATAGAATCTAAAGTCGAACATCCTTGAGAAATAAGCCCCTGAGATTCACCTTTTATCGTCACATAAATCATATTTGCCATAGCTATACCTACTTAATTTACCTTATATTCTGGTTCTCATTCTGAGTTATTTCCCTTTGATTTCAATAAAATAATTGTAATTTTCATAAGAAAATTGTAACAAATTGTTAATTACCTTATATAAATGTAAATATTGAAGACTCGTAGTCAGACCAAATATATAAACAAATTACGCTCACTATTACTATCCTTTAGCAAAGAAAAAACCGCAAATTAATCAATATCAACCGACAAAATCAGATTCAATTTACACATCACCGACTCCCGATAAATTCTCACTCTGTAGAGATTAAAAACCCATTTATTATATGTTGAAAATAATCCGATTATCTGATTAAGTTATGCCCATGAAGCTATCAAAAAGTTATGTTGCCTAACGTTGGGCCAGCATGTTAGCAGCTACTACGGGAACAAATAGAGTATTTATGAAAAGAAACATTCAACCCGGTTTCTGTGTTGTACAGCAACCCGGAGGATTAAGTTTTCAAGCCAGTCTGTTATTCAGCCATTCAAATAGCGAAGCGGCCCGCTATTTTATGGAATTAAATGCAAATTACCGATTCCTGAAACCGGGGCAAATTCTGCTGGTAGCAGATCCAGATTCCTATAATCCGCCCCACATAATACAGCTATTAAAACAATCTCAGTATGAAGTCAATCAATCCATTTCAGCTCTGCCTAATGAATATGCTGCGTTTTTGCATCGTCATTTTGGCCTGTTTCACTATGTACTGGATCAGGGAGGAACCTTAGTTGGCACAGCATCATCAATGGGTGACACTTATTTCTCCCAAATCAAAAAAAATCTGTCAAAGTTACAGAAGCTTTATGAAAAAGAATATCGGTTAAATGGGCTAAACCGAAAGTTTATCAGTCACGAGTTTTATATAGAAAGACAGTTGATTATGGGTAACTTAAAGGGATTATTAAATAAATTTGGCCGACTCTCTTTGAAAATCGACCAACATCCTAATTTAAAACATGCGTTAAAGTTATCAACCAAAGCCATTGCTCACCAATGGGATAAAGCAGGGATTGGCGCGATAAAGGGATATAGCCATATAATCACCCGCAGTGCTAAAATGGTTAAATGGATGAAATATGGTGGCCGAGTTGCTATTGGTCTGGATTTTATCGATACCACCGGGCAGGTTATTGATGCCTGTAATTATGGACAAACAGGACAATGTGAAAAAGTAGCTATCAAAGAATATAGTAAATTTTCCGGTCGGACAAGCCTGGGCTTTTGGGGAGGATATTACGGCGGAATTGCAGCAGGCACAGCATGTGTTGCTCTTGGAGCTGTAACTGATGGCTTAACTGCCGGACTTTGCATGATGGGCGGCGGTCTTGCTGGTGGTTATGCCGGTAGTAAAGGTGGAGAATGGCTCTTTGAACTTATTGTTGAATCTTCAATGGGACTTTAATATGAATAGAATAATTTTTATCATCTTGGTTATTTCTTTTATCTCTTCTAACATTTTTCTTATTATATCAATAGCCATTTACAAAATAAATCAAAAAAAGATGAATCAAATTATTGAATTATATATGGAAAAAGGTTTTTGCTTATCAACAGCAGCATACATGGGTCATTTGATGGGTATTCGTGGTCAGATTTATCCTGCCATATTTTTCTATAAACTATTGACAGGAAAAAGAATAAGAATAAATAGACCTGATAGTAAATATATGCCTAAAGAATCTTATAATTTCATTCAAAATTTACCCTCCAATTTAACCCACTGGATAAAGATATATTTTATCACCATTAATATAGGTGGTATGTTCTTCTTCATAATAATGATAACATTTCTATTTAGAGAATATTTTTAACTATACTGGACATTCAATGGGATTTTAATATGAATAGAGTCACTTTTATCATTTTACTTATTTCTTGCGCTTCTTTTATTGGTTTTTTCATTATATCAGCGGCTATTTACAAAATAAATCAAAAAAAGATGGATAAAATTATTGATTTATATATGGAAAAAGGATTTTGTTTATCATCAGGAGCATACATTGGGCATTTTATGGGTATTCACGGTCAGTTTTATACTGCCGCATTTTTCTATAAGTTATTAACAGGAAAAAGAATAAGAATAAATGAGCCTAGTAGTAAATATATGCCACAAGAGTCTTACGATTTTATTCAAAATTTACCCCCCAATTTAACTCACTGGATAAAAACACATTTCATTATCGCTAATATAGGTGGGGCATTTTTCTTTATAGCAATGGTAATATACCTATTTGAAAAATACGCTTAATCATACTGAAAACTCAATGGGACTTTAATATGAACATAATCACCTTTATTATTTTGATTATACTTTACACCTCTTCAACACTTATTCTTTTTATATCAATAGCCATTTACAAAATAAATCAGAAAAAGATGGATAAAATTATTGAATTATATATAGAAGAAAGACTTTATTTACCAACAGGCATAATGATACAACGCTTCGGAAGAATGCGTGATCAGATTCACGTCGTTATGTTCTTCTACAGGCTGTTAACTGGAAAAAAAATGAAGATAAATCAGCC
>NZ_RCWB01000028.1:0-43468 GCF_018448885.1 Photorhabdus caribbeanensis | reverse complement strand
TATCAGTCACGAGTTTTATATAGAAAGACAGTTGATTATGGGTAACTTAAAGGGATTATTAAATAAATTTGGCCGACTCTCTTTGAAAATCGACCAACATCCTAATTTAAAACATGCGTTAAAGTTATCAACCAAAGCCATTGCTCACCAATGGGATAAAGCAGGGATTGGCGCGATAAAGGGATATAGCCATATAATCACCCGCAGTGCTAAAATGGTTAAATGGATGAAATATGGTGGCCGAGTTGCTATTGGTCTGGATTTTATCGATACCACCGGGCAGGTTATTGATGCCTGTAATTATGGACAAACAGGACAATGTGAAAAAGTAGCTATCAAAGAATATAGTAAATTTTCCGGTCGGACAAGCCTGGGCTTTTGGGGAGGATATTACGGCGGAATTGCAGCAGGCACAGCATGTGTTGCTCTTGGAGCTGTAACTGATGGCTTAACTGCCGGACTTTGCATGATGGGCGGCGGTCTTGCTGGTGGTTATGCCGGTAGTAAAGGTGGAGAATGGCTCTTTGAACTTATTGTTGAATCTTCAATGGGACTTTAATATGAATAGAATAATTTTTATCATCTTGGTTATTTCTTTTATCTCTTCTAACATTTTTCTTATTATATCAATAGCCATTTACAAAATAAATCAAAAAAAGATGAATCAAATTATTGAATTATATATGGAAAAAGGTTTTTGCTTATCAACAGCAGCATACATGGGTCATTTGATGGGTATTCGTGGTCAGATTTATCCTGCCATATTTTTCTATAAACTATTGACAGGAAAAAGAATAAGAATAAATAGACCTGATAGTAAATATATGCCTAAAGAATCTTATAATTTCATTCAAAATTTACCCTCCAATTTAACCCACTGGATAAAGATATATTTTATCACCATTAATATAGGTGGTATGTTCTTCTTCATAATAATGATAACATTTCTATTTAGAGAATATTTTTAACTATACTGGACATTCAATGGGATTTTAATATGAATAGAGTCACTTTTATCATTTTACTTATTTCTTGCGCTTCTTTTATTGGTTTTTTCATTATATCAGCGGCTATTTACAAAATAAATCAAAAAAAGATGGATAAAATTATTGATTTATATATGGAAAAAGGATTTTGTTTATCATCAGGAGCATACATTGGGCATTTTATGGGTATTCACGGTCAGTTTTATACTGCCGCATTTTTCTATAAGTTATTAACAGGAAAAAGAATAAGAATAAATGAGCCTAGTAGTAAATATATGCCACAAGAGTCTTACGATTTTATTCAAAATTTACCCCCCAATTTAACTCACTGGATAAAAACACATTTCATTATCGCTAATATAGGTGGGGCATTTTTCTTTATAGCAATGGTAATATACCTATTTGAAAAATACGCTTAATCATACTGAAAACTCAATGGGACTTTAATATGAACATAATCACCTTTATTATTTTGATTATACTTTACACCTCTTCAACACTTATTCTTTTTATATCAATAGCCATTTACAAAATAAATCAGAAAAAGATGGATAAAATTATTGAATTATATATAGAAGAAAGACTTTATTTACCAACAGGCATAATGATACAACGCTTCGGAAGAATGCGTGATCAGATTCACGTCGTTATGTTCTTCTACAGGCTGTTAACTGGAAAAAAAATGAAGATAAATCAGCCTGATAGTAAATATATGCACCAAGAATCTTATGACTTTATTCAAAATCTACCCTCCAGTTTAACGCATTGGATGAAAACATGTATCATTACCACTTATATAGGTGGAGCATTATTTTTTACAGCAACAATAATAATCTTAATTCAAAAAAATTATTAATCGTGCTAAATGGATATGCGTGGCTGTCGGCAGTGTAGTAGGTGGAGTTACCGGAAGCACAGAAGAAAATTTTTTAATCGATAAAATAGTAAGTGAATAATATGAATATCTTAATTAATACAGTTAACTTTATCATGCTTTCTTTATTTTTAGTTAGTATGTTTTTGTTACTATCTTTATTCGTTCTTTATGGAATAAATAAAAAATCCTTCACAGAGATCAGAGATGAATATATAAAAAATGGTTTTTTCATACCACAAATTATATATGTAATATCGTTTTCTGGCTTTTATGGCAGTTATTATCTATCATGTTTCTTCTACCAGACAATAACTAGAAAAAAGACTATAATATCTCGTGCTCTTATAGGTAACTCCATACCGCAAGAAGCATATGAATTCGCAAAGAGTATACCTAAAAAACTTGCCTCAATAATGATTATCTATTATTATTTATTTTCTACTGCTATATTCTCATTCATCTTAAGTAGTATACTTATCTTGTTATATAAGTGTTTAACGAATACATAAAGGCAATAGGAAATTAACATGAACAGATCAACTATTGTCATCATGCTTATTTTTTATATTTTATTTATTATTCTCTTAGTTGTATCAATAGCTATTTATAAAATAAACCAAAAAAAGATGGATGAAATTATTGAATTATATATAGGAAAAGGACTTTGTTTATCAACAGGCGTAAATATTGGTCGTTTCCTAGGTGTTTATGGTCAGTTTCAGGTTGCTACGTTTTTCTACATGTTGTTAACTGGAAAAAGAATGAGGATAAATAGACCTGATAGTAAATATATGCCCCAAGAATCTTATGATTTCATTCAAAACTTACCCTCCAATTTGACCCACTGGATAAAAATATATTTCATTACCATCAATATAGGTGGAATATTCCTCTTTATATCAATGGCAATGTTCTTATTTGAAAAATACGCTTAACTATACTAAATACTCAATGGAATTTTAATATGAACAGAGTCATTTTTATCATCTTGGTTATTTCTTGCGCTTCTTTTATTGGTTTTTTCATTATATCAGCAGCCATTTACAAAATAAATCAAAAAAAGATGGATAAAATTATTGAATTATATATGGAAAAAGGTTTTTGTTTATCATCAGGAGCATACATTGGGCATTTTATGGGTATTCACGGTCAGTTTTATACTGCCGCATTTTTCTATAAGTTATTAACAGGAAAAAGAATAAGAATAAATGAGCCTAGTAGTAAATATATGCCACAAGAGTCTTACGATTTTATTCAAAATTTACCCCCAAATTTAACTCACTGGATAAAAATATGTTACATTACCATCAATATAAGTGTTGCATCCTTTATTATATCAATGGCAATATGCCTGTTTGAAAAATACGCTTAATTATACTGAATACTCAATGGACTTTTTATATGAACAGAGTCACTTTTATCATCTTGGTTATTTCTTGTATCTCTTTCAATATTTTTCTCATTATATCAATAGCCATTTACAAAATAAATCAGAAAAAGATGGATAAAATTATTGATTTATATATGGAAAAAGGTTTTTGCTTATCATCAGCAGCATACATTGGTCATTCTATAGGTATTCATGGTCAGATTCATCCTGCCGTATTTTTCTATAAATTATTAACAGGGAAAAGAATAAGGATAAATAAGCCTGGCAGTAAATACATGCCCCAAGAATCTTATGATTTCATTCAAAATTTACCCTCCAATTTGACCCACTGGATAAAAATATATTTCATCACCATTAATATAAGTTTTATATCCTTCTTTATATCAACAGTAACGGCTTTATGTCATAAATACTCTTATATTTTTAACTGAATTCAACTCAAAATACGCACTAAAATTTGGAGACCATATTGGTAATAAAATTGCCAATTTTCACTCAAAATAATCGAATTTTCTGCTGCCATATAATCATCCTTAAAAAAAGCGGAAACTCTGCTCCGCTTTTCGCTTAACCGGTTCATTACCTGTATACTCGACTATCTTAATGGTTAAACCCATTCAAATTCATCACAAGTAAATCTTTTCATCATCTTCCCCTCTTTTATTTAGTAGATACCAGTAAAGGCTTACATTAAGTGACAATCCCATTTGTCATGGGTACGTGGCTCACCGGTTTTTTATCAATTTGATGTCACTTAACATGATATAAATTTATCTCACCTAACGTGATAATAATTCGATTGAACCCCTAGTTCAACAAATTTAACAACCAGAGTTGTGCTTTTTCTTCGATATATATCCCGGCAGAAATGATTGCCCTACCGATTTCGCATGTTCCGTACAGAACAAGAACGGAATTACATTGCGAAAATGTTGCTGATATAGGCATAGCATTATTTTTTACATCAACAATAATAACCTTAATTCAAAAACATTATTCATTGTACTAAACCTATTTAAGAGTTTTAATAAACATCAAATATCAGTTCCAGTTTTTCATGGCTAACAGCCGCTATCATTAGCAATAGGGAAGATCTATCTAATAGTTTAATAAAGTTTACCTTCTGATAATTGATATTTTGAATAACAGTCAGGCCATGATTGAATTGCAACACCTCAATTTGATTTTCATCTCCATTCTGATACCGGTTATCAACAGAATCTAGGGTATGGGCGATCCTCGTCTTCCATACAGAAAAAGCTATCAATTGATTAGCATTAACAGGTAAAAATAAGCGGAATCTATCACAAACTCTTTTAAGGTGTCAGGTCATAAAAATGGTATACTCCACCGCCTAAATCCCATTTAAACATTATCTACAGAGTGTCCGTGGTGGATCAGAAACAACAATATAACCTGAACAAATTACAGAAGCGTTTACGCCGTGATGTCGGTCAAGCAATCGCTGATTTCAATATGATTGAGGAAGGCGATCGCATTATGGTCTGCCTTTCTGGTGGTAAAGACAGCTATACCCTGCTCTCTATCCTGCAAAATCTGCAAAAAAGTGCTCCGGTTAATTTTTCACTTGTTGCAGTTAATCTGGATCAGAAACAACCCGGTTTTCCTGAACATATTCTTCCCGCTTATCTGGATGAACTGGGTGTCGAATATAAAATTGTCGAAGAAAACACTTATGGCATAGTGAAAGAAAAAATACCCGAAGGTAAAACAACTTGTTCACTCTGCTCCCGTCTGCGCCGTGGCATTTTATATCGCACAGCCACTGAGTTGGGCGCAACGAAAATTGCATTAGGCCATCACCGCGATGATATTTTGCAAACCCTATTTCTCAATATGTTTTATGGCGGCAAACTAAAAGGTATGCCGCCAAAGTTGATGAGTGATGATGGTAAACATGTTGTTATTCGCCCTCTCGCTTATTGCCGTGAGAAAGATATTGAGCGCTATGCAACCGCCAAAGCATTCCCGATCATTCCTTGTAATCTCTGTGGTTCACAACCCAACCTGCAACGTCAGGTTATCAAGGATATGTTACGGGAATGGGATAAGCGTTATCCGGGCAGAATTGAAACTATGTTTCGTGCGGTACAAAATGTCGTTCCATCGCATCTCAGCGATTTTAATCTATTCGATTTCAAAAATATCACTCACGGCAGCGAAGTGATTGATGGTGGTGATCTCGCCTTTGACCGCGAAGAATTACCAATACAACCCGCCAGTGATATGGAAGATCAACCCGATTATCAATCAGAACGATTGGATGTTATTGAAGTCAAATAGTTATTCTTACTGCCTATCCCAATAGCAGGCTCTTAATCACACCGCTCTGGATATATTTCAGAGCGTTAATTTCTTATTCTCTTTCGCCTTGATTTTTATTTATTTTCCTACAACAACAATGAAAAATAAAAAAAGCCGACATTATAAATTAATATCGGCACAAGAATGGGCAATTATTCTGTATAAAGACTTATGTGAGAAAAACTACAATTACGGAGAACAACGTTCATCGCTTAACGTTGCTTTCACCTGCGAGAGCTATCATGCCTCAATGATGTCTGGTGAATATTGATATATCTCAAATTAAGAACCGATTTTCGTAACACTTTCCCACAGTCGTGTTTTATCTCTCCAAATAACTATTTAATTATCATAGCCATTTACTTCGTTTTAACCACCAGGCAACAAATATAATCAATCCCAATAACAGCAAACAAAAAATACTAAAGCCCAAATGGTTTTCATTACCAGGAATACCGCCAAGGTTGACACCAAATAACCCGGTCAGGAATGTTGTTGGTAAAAAAATCATTGCAAGTAATGACATAGTATAAGTACGACGGTTCATCGCATCCGTCATCATGGATGTAATTTCATCTGAAATAATCGCTGTGCGAGCAATACAACCATCCAAATCATCCAGTTCCCTTCCCAAGCGGTCAGATATTTCCTGCATTCGATGACGATCTTCATCACTCATCCAGAGTAATTTTTCATTAGCGAGACGAGAAAATACATCTCTTTGAGGCGCCATATAACGGCGCAGAATGATCAATTGTTTACGCAGTAAAGCTAACCCACCCCGCTCTGGCGTCCGTTGCTCAAGAATCATATTCTCAAGCTCAATAAGGTTGTCATGAAGATCTTCAATAAAGTTACCCACTTCATCGGTTATTGCATCAACCATTTCAACCAACCAGTGCCCGGTCGTTTTTGCGCCTATACCATTTTGTAAATCACTCACTACCTGTTCCAGTGAATGAACTTTACGATGGCGACTGGAAACGATAATTTCAGAATTAATATAAATACGAAATGTTACTAGTTGATCGGGACGTTCACTTTTATTGCTATTAATTGTTCGCAGCGTAATCATCGTACCATCGCCGGTACGAACTATTTTTGGCCTAATACTCTCTCCTGCCAGCCCCTTTTTGACAGTTTCCGGTAACAAATCAGTGTCCATTATCCAGCGATAACTCTTGGGATTATGGTAATCCAAATGTTGCCAGAAAGGTTGAGCTGGTGTGGCTAATCCATTCATATCAATCGGCGTCATACCGCCTTGACCATCAAACTGGCAAGCATAGACTGCATCAGCCTCTTTCAATGATGCGCCATAAATGGTTTCCACATCCAGCTCCTTATTTAGTGCTTAATTATGTACATAGTATGACTATATGCCACATCTTCTGGATTGGTGATCGGGTATCCTTTTAACCAAGGTTTTATCAACCTGCCATTAGTGTATTGATAAATCGGTGCAATAGGCGCCTGTTCAGCAATCATTTGCTCCGCTTTGTTATAGTCATCGTTTCTTAAGCCATCATCTGTTCGCAAACTAGCAGATTGCAGTAATTTGTCATAATTTGCCTGATGGAATTTAGCAATATTGCCACTATGCGTTGAAGTTAACAGGCTTAGAAATGTAGAAGGTTCATTATAATCACCCACCCAAGATGCGCGAATAACATCAAAATCGCCCGTGTTACGGCTATCAATATAAGTTTTCCATTCCTGATTCATCAAACTCACTTGCACCCCCAGTTTTTTCTTCCACATAGAGGCAATAGCAATCGCAATTTTCTGATGGTTTTCAGAATTATTATAGAGCAGAGAAAGTTTCAGTGGATTGTTTGGCCCGTAACCAGCCGCTTGTAATAAAACCTTAGCCTGTTGATCCAGTTCTGCCTGTGTATGTTGTTCCATGTCACTAAGCGCAGGATGGAAACCCGCCGTCACATCCGGCGTAAAATGCCAGGCAGGTTTCTCTCCTGTCCCCAAGACTTTTTCCGTAATGACTTTGCGGTCAATTGCCATTGAAAGCGCTTTACGCACTCTGGCATCATTAGTGGGCGCCCGTTGGGTGTTAAAAGCGTAATAATAGGTGCCTAACTGATCCGGCGTATAGACTTGCCCAGGTAATTCATGCTGCAATTTTTTATACATATTTTTCGGGAAGGATTCGGTGATATCCAAATCATCCGCCAGATAGCGTTTAGTCGCGTGTGATTCCTGATTAATGGGCACAAATGTGACTTTGGTTAGGACGGTTTTTTTATGATCCCAGTAATAAGGGTTTGGCGTCAGAACGATTTTCTCATTAACAATTCGATCATGTAATTCGAAAGCGCCATTTCCCACCAGATGACCAACTTTTATCCACTCTTTCCCATATTTCTCTACTACTTTCTTATTTACCGGGTAGAGACTGAAATTTGCCGTCAGGTTGGGAAAATAAGGCACAGGCCGGTTTAGCGTCACCTTTAATGTGTGCTTATCAATGGCCTCAACACCCAGTTTTGTCGGCAGCAGTTTACCGTCAATAATTTCCTGAGCATTTTCAATACCTGCAAGCGCGGCAAACCAGGCAAAAGATGACGTATTAGCCGGAGTGACCAACCGCTGCCAGCTATACACAAAATCTGCCGCAGTAACCGGCTCGCCATTTGACCAACGGGCATCAGAACGCAAGGTAAAAAACCAAGTTTTGTTGTCTACGGTTTTCCACGCTATTGCTACGCCGGGAACGGCATTGCCATACGCATTCTGATTCACCAATCCTTCAAACAGATCACGCTGAACTTGCGCTTCCGTCAGGCCCACGGCATTAATTGGATCTAAGGACGCCGGTTCGTCTTTTAGATGACGCACCAGTTCCTGTTTGTTATTAAGCTGAGTACCAGGAGGAACTTCCGCGGCAAAAGCAGAAACGATAAGAGAACTATTGATAAGTAGTGCACAAGAAATCAGATTCAAATAACGCATAAGGTAACAATCTGCCCTGTTATAAAATAAATATCCCGTTATTAAATTATAAGCCATTATCGAAATGACACAATCAGACAATTTTACTCTCACAAGCACTATTTTTGATGGGCAAGAGCCGAATATTCTTCTACACTGAGCAATCGTGGTTCATTTATCAGAGGAAGAAAACTATGACACAAACAGTAAAATTTCAAGGCAATGACATCTCCGTAAGCGGCCAGTTCCCAAAAGCAGGGGAAAAAGCGCAAGATTTTACTCTGACAGCCAAAGATCTCTCCGATGTCTCTCTTAGCCACTATGCCGGAAAGCGTAAGGTGCTGAATATTTTCCCAAGTATCGATACCGGTGTTTGCGCGGCATCAGTGCGTAAATTTAATCAGGCGGCGAATGATTTGGAGAATACCGTCGTACTGTGCATTTCCGCCGATCTGCCTTTTGCTCAATCCCGTTTCTGTGGCGCGGAAGGGTTATCAAATGTTGTCACGCTCTCTACCCTGCGTGGCGGCACTTTCAGTGAAGATTATGGCGTCGCCATCAGCAACAGTCCTCTGAGTGGTCTCACAGCCCGTGCAGTTGTTGTGCTTGATGAAAGCGATAACGTGATTTATAGCCAACTGGTTGATGAAATCACTAATGAGCCAGATTACGATAGCGCACTGGCCGTACTGAAATAAATCCCGTGATTTATACCCTATGGATTTCAAGATGCATCGCGACGGCAAGGGAGTGAATCCCCGAGAGCATAGGTAACTATGTTACCGGGGTGAGCGAGTGCAGCCAACAAAGAGGCAACTTGAAAGACGACGGATATATATAATGCCCACTTCCGGTGGGCATTAATTTACTCGTCATCATCCAGTTCATATTCAGTAGCATGTTTCCTGCTACTCAAACCATATTCTCTCAATTTATTGGCAATCGCAGTATGCGATACCCCAAGACGTTTAGCCAGTTTACGTGTGCTTGGATAGTGCCGATAAAGCCGCGTCAACACTGAACGTTCAAAACGTTTACTGATTTCATCCAGAGAACCGTTGAATACATCTTCACTAAAAGACACCTCTGTTTCAAACTCTGGCAATTGTATATCCCGCGGCGTCAGCTCCATATTTTCCAGCTGAGTCAATGCTCGATAAATGGCATTTTGTAACTGCCTTACGTTACCAGGCCAACTGTAACTTGTCAGGAAGTGGGGAAGTTCAGGAGACAATTTAGGTTTCAGTACCCCCTGCTCTTCAGAAAAACGCTCAATAAAATACTCCACCAGCGGCATAATATCCGCTTTACGATCACGCAACGGCGGAAGTGTAATCGCCAACACATTAAGGCGATAATAGAGATCTTCGCGAAATTTCCCCTGCTGTACTAATTCAACCAGATTTTTTTGTGTAGCACAGATAACTCTAACATTCACTTTGACTTCGTTTTCTTCCCCTACTCGGCGAAAAGTCCCATCATTCAGAAAACGCAGTAGCTTAATTTGCATCTGTGGCGACATTTCACCAATTTCATCCAGTAAAACAGTGCCGCCGTTAGCCTGCTCGAAGAAACCTTTCTTTCCTTCAATCGCATTAGGGTAAGCGCCGGCAGCATAACCAAACAGCTCACTTTCTACTACATCATCCGGCATCGATGCGCAGTTCAACCCCAAAAAGGGTTGTTTTCCGCGTAAGCTGTGCAAATGACAAGCTTTTGCCAGAATATCTTTACCCGTTCCTGTCTCGCCAATCAACAGCAGCGGCGCATCCAACATCGCCATTTTACGGGCCTGCTCAATAACTTGAGTCATTTTTGAGCTAACAGCGATAATTTTCTTAAACTCGCTCCCGTCATTGACAGTCAGTTTTTTCAGTTGATTCCCAATTCGGGCAGCGGACTTGAGCATAATCACCGTGCCGACACACTGCATTTTCTGCTTTTCATCCATCAGTTGGATGGGAGTAATATCCATCAGGTAGTCCAGACCCTTGAGCGTTATCCTTTCTACTCGTTGTTGGACATTTTTATTTTCAAACCAGCGTGAGAAGTTATAACCGCTGATAAATTGCCCGATAGGTTTTTGATAAGTTTGTTCTTCACTCACCCCAAACAGCTTAAACACCGCAGAGTTAGCAAGCTCAATATTTCCTTTCAGATCAACTGAGAAAACAGGCTCAGGCAAGGACTCCAACAGTGCGCACATCGCTTTGTGTTCTCTTTCCGAAGGCATAAAAGAGACGGTACGAACATCAATAACACCATTAATACGGCGAATTTCCGCCATCAATTTACGAAATACATTGAAATCAACAGGTGAAAAATTAAGGTAAATCCGGCCGATTTGAGATATTTCTATCCCTTTTAAATCAATATTTTCTAATACCAGTAGATCGAGCAATTCACGGGTAAGCCCAATTCGATCATGGCAAATAACTTCTAAGCGCATCTGTTTTGACCTTATTTACACTAATACATATAATTTTTTAAAATACTACTCTCTACGATTATTCATATGAAGCATTCTGTCAGTAAAAATTGACCAGACTCAGGTTTTTTCAATGTCGTAAATAACACAGCATTTGAAATTTTCACTAAAATAAACAAATTCTACAATTGATTATAAAACAGATTAATAAAATAACGTAAAACATCTGCGTTATCTGGATATTTTGTGCCTTCATATAGAATTAAAGCATATATCATTTAATCAACTATATTCTTAGATTTATTTGGCAGGATATTCTTAAGTTGAGTGATTAGCTGACGACGGAAATCTCCTAATTTAGGTTTATCACCTTCTATCCAAGGCAATGGCCTGCATAATTCCATCGCTTTAATACCCAACCGGGCAGTCAGTAAGCCTACGCCGATCCCTTGAGCAGCCCTGGCAGAAAGACGCGCAGTGATATCCTGCGATAACCAATCCATACCCACTTCCCGCACCATTTCTGAGACACCAGAGAAAATAATATTCAGCAGAACAAGGCGGAAAAGCCGAATACGGCTGAAATATCCCAGTTCAATACCATACAGAGCGGCAATTCGATTAATTAACCGGATATTACGCCAGGCAATAAATGCCATATCGACAACTGCCAACGGGCTAACAGCTATCATTAATGCCGATTCCGCAGCATAGCGGCTGATTTCAGCGCTGGCTTGAGCATCCAAAACAGGTTGAACCCATTTACTGTACAACACCACCACTTCACGATCATTCTGTGTATCATGTAAAGCGGCCCGCCAGCGCTGTAATGCCGGGTTATGCTGCTCGATACCCGCCTGACTTGCCAACTTCTCACAAAACTCCCGCCCTTTACCCACACCATGATGCTGTAATAACGCTTTCGCCGTATCGCGTTCTTCAGACCGCATTCTTAGTCGATAAAGACGACGCCACTCGCTGACAAGGGAACCTATACCCGCAAAGACAATCATGCCCCCCGCTGCCGCTACACCTAACGCGCTCCAATCTTGTTGTTGCCATGATTGATAAATCCACTGCACAAACTGAGCAACAGCGCTCACACCCAGTAAAATCAGAGCGCCATATACCATTTTACGCCAGCAACTACGCTTAGGTTTCAGCGCTGCATTAACTATCCCTTCTACCTGACCTTCGCGCTCTTCCGTCTCAAGCTCTGGCGATACAGGATAGAAATTGTCCATATCTTTTTCGTCGAAAATCTGAGCGGGCTTTAAAACCGGCTCTTGTGGCCCTGATAAGGGTTCTTCAAAGTCAATTCTTGGCTTCAAGGGCTCCGTCATCTCACTTTATCTCCCACTAAAAATTCCAGCACGGTATCTAACCGAATATGAGGCAACGGTGTATCAGTCTCTACCGGACAAGGGCCAAATTCCTCAAAAGAGAAACCCTGTTTTTGCCAGAAATTATCATCAGGTAAACGCCGCGGTACCTCACCGGGAAAAAATGTCAGTGATTTACCATCTGTAAGTCGATATCCTTTCAACGCCGGAATCTTTTCACCATGATGTTCAATCATGCCACTTTCTGTCGCCCGTACCGACGCCAGGCCAACACAATCCATGCTGATACCTTCAAAAGCCGCATTTTGTCTGGCTTCCTGAACCAATTGTTGGAGTAAAGATACCAAATTAGCATGTTGATCTGCGGTAATATGATCCGCCTTACTGGCAGCAAACATTAATTTATCTATACAAGGGGAAAACAGGCGGCGGAAGAGAGTGCGTTTACCATAATGAAAACTCTGCATTAATTGTGTCAGTGCCAAACGCATATCATTAAATGCTTGTGGCCCACTGTTCAACGGCTGTAAACAATCTATCAGCACAATCTGCCGATCAAACCGTAGAAAATGGGCTTTATAGAACCCTTTCACCACCGACTGACAGTAATATTCAAAGCGCTGACGCAGCATACCGATATTGGTGTGTTGATCTGCCTGAGCAAATTGTGACTCAGTGATAGAGTTGATATCCGGCCACGGAAAAAATTGTAAAGCCGGAGCGCCCATCATATCACCGGGCAGAACGAATCTCCCCGGCTGAATAAAATGCAACCCTTGCTCTTTGCATTTAATCAAATATTCCGTATAGGTCTGAGCAATAGCCGCCAATAGATTCTCATCTGCGGGCGCCAATGGATCACACTGTTTGCAAAGTTCCAGCCAAGGCTTTGCCCACTCAGCCCTTTGTCCCTGCAATAAGCTATTCATCTGGTGTGACCATGTTAAATAGCTTTGTGCCAACATCGGTAGATCTAACAACCATTCACCGGGATAATCCACAATTTCCAGATATAATGTGGCGGTTTCTTTAAAATGACGCAGCAGAGAATCCTCAGAACGGTAACGAAGCGCCAGACGGATTTCACTGACACCCCGTGTCGGGGTCGGCCAGGCAGGTGGTGTGCCGTAAAGTGCGGTCAACCCTTCATCATAAGTAAAACGAGGAACGCCTAAATCGCGTTGAGGAACCCGTTTTACACCCAACAAGCGACCGTCACGTGCAGCAGAAAATAGCGGCAACCGGGCGCCGCTATGGAGGTTAAGTAACTGATTAACCAAAGATGTGATAAATGCTGTTTTACCACTACGACTTAATCCTGTTACAGCTAGCCGTAAATGGCGATCCATCCCACGATTAACTAGCGCAGTTAATTCATTTTGCAGCCGTTTCATGTCTCTCCTGTGATAAATATGACGATCAGGCAATACCAGTTACTTTTCCTGCAACTCGTGCTTGCAGGGCTTCACGCTGACGCTGCTTATTATCAAAGCTGCCTGAAACGACTGCGAACACTGAACGTTTCTGAGGTAACATAACGTTCCATTTGACGCAGACGAATCTCCCCCGATTTCAATTGATAATCGATTTCATTCAGCAAGTTTTGTGCCGAAAAATAATCCTCTTGAGTATAACCCGGCGGTGCCGGGTCAAGGACGAAAACCAGTACAATATAAGCGACAACTGCAAAACCAAACAGGCCAAAAAACAGCGACAATACCGCGATGACACGAATCAAGCGCACGGGTACATCAAAATAATAGGCCAACCCGGCACAAACACCTTTAATTTTGCCCTTTTCCGGTATTCGATACAGTTTCCGACGGTTACTATTCGACATTATGATTGCCTCCAATCAGGATGTTCTGCATCCAGAATATCTTCCAATGTTTTGATTCGTGCCTGCATATGTTGTACACGCTCTGCCAGATGCTGAATTTCATTCTGATCCAACTGGCTTTGATTGGAATTCCGGCTGTTATAATGCAACCACAACCAGATGGGTAACACAAAAAGTACAAAGATAGTCAGTGGAATGCCAAGAAATATAGAGCCCATCACTTTTCCTTAATGGTGAGTTGAGTGCGCCAACACTTAATGTTGTTCTTTATTAGCATTTATTTTAGCCTTCATTGCCGCTAACTGCGCACTGATTTCATCGTCTGCTTTTAATTCAGCAAATTGTTGATCCAGCGATTTTTGTTTTCCCATGCCGACGGCTTCTGTTTCCGCTTCCATATGATCGATACGCCGCTCAAATTGCTCGAAGCGAGCCATTGCCTGATCAATTTTACCACTGTCTAAATGATGACGAACTTGTCGGGAAGAGGCCGCCGCCTGATGACGCAAAGCCAACGCTTGCTGTCTTGCTCGGGTTTCACTCAGTTTATTTTCAAGTTCAACAATCTCCCCTTTCATCCGCTCAAGCGTCTCTTCCAGTATGGTGAGTTCATGTCTCAATGTATCCACTAAAGCAGCCGCTTTCTGTTTTTCGATCAGAGCTGCTCGCGCCAAATCTTCTCTCTCTTTATTCAACGCCAGTTCCGCTTTTTCCTGCCAATCGTGCATTTGCTGTTCACCTGCGGCAATACGACGAGACAACTGCTTTTTCTCTGCCAGAGCGCGGGCGGAAGTTGAGCGAATTTCAACTAAAGTATCTTCCATTTCCTGAATCATCAGGCGAATCATTTTCTGCGGATCTTCCGCTTTATCCAATAATGAAGAGATATTGGCATTCACGATATCAGCAAAACGAGAGAAAATACCCATAATAAATTATCCTCTTTGGTTAAGGTTAGTTAATACTATTCATGTCACTCCTATGATTTATTATCAAGAATCGTGCCAACTTTTTATTTGTTCTATTCTCATGAAATACAAAGAGAATTTTTTATTTGACTTTTTATCACAACAAAATAAAGTGGTTGAAATAACCAATTATTGGTGAAAATAACCATGAATGACGCCACAGAAAATCTATTAGGTGAAGCAAACAGCTTTATCGAGATCCTGGAACAGGTATCCACACTAGCAAAATTAAGCAAACCCGTTATTGTTATTGGGGAACGCGGAACCGGCAAGGAGCTGATTGCCCGCCGTTTGCATTATTTATCCCCTCGCTGGCAAGGGCCATTTATCTCCCTAAACTGCGCGGCGTTGAATGAAAATTTATTGGATTCAGAGTTATTTGGTCATGAGGCTGGCGCATTTACTGGCGCACAAAAAAAGCATCAAGGCCGATTTGAACGTGCCGATGGGGGAACGCTATTCCTTGATGAACTGGCAACCGCACCCATGCAAGTTCAGGAAAAGCTGTTGCGCGTCATTGAATATGGGCATCTTGAGCGCGTTGGCGGCAGTCAACCATTACAGGTCGATGTTAGACTCATATGCGCAACCAATGATGATCTGCCCGCAATGGCGGCTAAAGGGCAATTCCGCGCGGATTTACTCGATAGACTGGCTTTTGATGTGGTCAAAATCCCTCCATTGCGCCAGCGGCAACAGGACATCATGTTGCTAGCACAACACTTTGCTATTCAAATGTGCCGCGAACTTGATTTGCCGCTATTTCCCGGTTTCACCGACCAAGCAAAACAACAGTTACAGAGTTATACTTGGCCCGGTAATATCCGTGAACTGAAAAATGTTGTGGAACGATCGGTTTATCGCCACGGCGAGAATTCTGATCAACTTGATAATATTATTATTAACCCATTCGCCCACACACCGCATTTTATAACCCATGTTGATGATAGTAATGATTTATCTTCACAATCTCTGCCTTCACTGCCTGTTAATTTGAAACAGTGGCAACATGACAGCGAACGACAATTAATAGAGTTATCACTAAAAGAGAGCAAGTTTAGCCAAAGAAAAGCAGCAGAGAAACTACGACTGACCTATTATCAATTACGAGGCTTAATGAAGAAACATGATATCAACGTTGGCGATAAGTGATCCGAATGACAGATAAAAAAAAGCCAGCACCCGAGCTGGCTAAAAAAACACTGGAAGCAATGTGAGCAATGTCGTGCCTTTCCTGGGACATAGAAACTGTAACTGTTCCCCGGAAGTGCGGTATAAATGATAATGGTTCTCAATACGTTTTGTAAAGCACTTTGTTGAGAATTTTTCTCATTATCATCACCGCAGCGTTTTTTTGGGCTCAAGCACTATTTGAGATACAATGTGTCAATTCTAATTAATAACAGATGCCTTATATGCGCAGTTTGATTTATTGGATCATATTATCCCTTTCAGCCTCAGCTATTGCAGAAACAACGGCTACGCCTGAAAAACAGCCCCACGTTCCGACTGACATTCAGCAACACGGGTTTATTTATTGCGTTAATGGCAATCTGAATACCTTTAATCCTCAACTGGCTAGCAGTGGCTTAACTGTCGATACGCTGGCCGCCCAACTCTATGAGCGTCTATTAGATGTTGATCCTTATACTTACCGTTTGCTCCCTGAATTAGCTTCCCATTGGGAAATACTGGATAACGGCGCTACTTACCGTTTTCATTTGCGCCGTAATGTCTCATTCCAATCAACAGACTGGTTTACTCCGACCCGTACAATGAATGCTGATGACGTCATTTTTAGCTTTAAGCGCCTGTTCGATAAGCAACACTATTATCATAACGTCAATGGCGGGCATTATCCTTATTTTGACAGTCTTCAACTGGCCGACTCTATTCAAAGTATCCGTAAGATTAATGAATATACGGTGGAATTTCGCTTGAATGAGCCAGACGCTTCTTTTCTTTGGCATTTGGCAACCCATTATGCCCCAATACTTTCACAAGAATATGGGCAACAATTGCATCAAATGAATCGCCATGAACAAATTGACTGGAAACCTGTCGGCACTGGCCCATTTATGTTGAAGGATCATCGAACCAGACAATTTATCCGTCTGGTTCGCCATGATAAATACCGCAAAGGCAAACCACAAATGCGGCAAATAGTTATTGACGTCGGCGCCGGCGGCACCGGCAGGATGTCTAAACTTTTAACCGGTGAATGTGATGTATTAGCGTATCCCGCTGCCAGCCAGCTTACAGTTTTACGAGATGATCCCCGCCTGCGTCTGACTTTACGCCCAGGCATGAATATCGCTTATCTGGCTTTCAATACCAGCAAGCCGCCACTTGATAAACTCCAGGTTCGGCAAGCCATTGCCTACGCTATTAATAACCAACGGCTGATGCAATCCATCTATTATGGTACGGCGGAAACCGCCTCATCAATTTTACCTCGGGCATCATGGGCTTATGATAATCAAACTGAGATTACCGAATACAACCCAGAAAAATCCCGCAAAATGCTTAACGATCTTGGATTAAACGGCTTGCAATTGAGCTTATGGGTACCTTCCGCCTCTCAATCATATAATCCAAGTCCACTCAAAATGGCTGAGTTAATTCAAGCCGATTTAGCACAAGTTGGTATTACCATGAGTATTAAACCTGTTGAGGGCCGCTTTCAGGAAACCAAGCTGATGGATAAATCTCACGATATGACTCTATCAGGCTGGTCAACTGACAGTAATGACCCAGACAGCTTTTTCCGGCCACTGTTAAGTTGTGCTGCTATTGCTTCACAGACCAATTTCAGCCATTGGTGTGATCCAGCGTTTGATAAAATTTTGCGGGAAGCTTTGATTAACCAGCAATTATTATCCCGAATTAAGTATTATCATGCGGCTCAACAAATCCTTGAACAGCAATTACCTGTATTACCATTAGCCTATTCCCTGCATTTACAGGCTTACCGTTACGATATTAAAGGGCTAGTACTCAGTCCATTTGGTAATACTTCTTTTGCCGGTGTTTATCGGGAAAAAGAGGCTGATCAAATGACTCAGAAAGGTGGCAAATGATTATTTACACTCTCCGTCGTCTGCTTTTGCTGATTATTACTCTGTTTTTCCTGTCGCTGATAAGCTTTAGTCTCAGCTACTTCACCCCTAATGCTCCTCTCAGCGGAGCATCCCTGTTTGATGCTTATATATTCTTTTTCCACAGCTTATTACTATGGGATTTTGGCGTATCCAGCGTCAACGGTGAACTTATCAGCACACAGCTATGGGAAGTGTTCCCCGCCACAATGGAACTCTGTATTCTGGCTTTCTCTGTCGCCTTGCTAATCGGCATCCCACTCGGGATTATTGCGGGAGTATGGCGTAACAAACCAGCGGATACGGTTATCACTTCCATTGCTCTAGTCGGATTTTCCATCCCGATTTTTTGGCTAGCATTATTGCTCACTCTATTTTTTTCTCTTTATCTCGGCTGGCTACCGGTCTCAGGGCGCTTTAATCTGCTATATCAGATTGAACCTGTGACAGGTTTCTCATTAATTGATGCCTGGTTATCAAAATCATCCCATCGTAATGAGATGATCATTAGCGCCGTGCAACACTTGCTGCTACCCGTGATTACACTCGCAGTTGCACCGACCACCGAAGTTATTCGGTTGATGAGAAACAGTACAGAAGAGGTTTTTGGTGAAAACTATATCAAAGCCGCCGCAACCCGCGGTTTATCAAGGCTGACAATTATCCGTCGTCATGTGTTACACAATGCGTTGCCCCCTATCATTCCGAAATTAGGATTACAATTTTCCACCATGTTGACACTGGCAATGATGACGGAACTCGTATTTAACTGGCCGGGACTTGGCCATTGGTTAGTCAGTGCCATTCGTCAGCAAGATTATTCCGCCATTTCTGCCGGTGTTATGGTGATTGGCACACTGGTGATTTCTGTCAATGTTCTGTCTGATATTATTGGCGCAATAACTAACCCTTTGAAGCATAAGGAATGGTATGCCCTTAGATAATTTTTATCGTGAAAAGAAAATGCCGTCACCGATAAAGGTCATCTGGCGCTTTTTCTATTCCGACATGTTGGCAATGATGGGGTTTTATGGAGTGCTTATTCTGATCGCCCTAAGTCTGTTTGGTGGCTATCTGGCCCCTTATCAGCTAGATCAACAATTTCTTGGTCATCAACTACTGCCGCCTTCATGGTCATATCACGGTAATATTGCATTTTTTCTAGGTACCGACGACCTTGGGCGCGACATTCTCAGCCGATTGCTAATAGGTACGGCATCCACATTCGGTTCAGCGCTGTTAGTCACTTTAGCGGCCGCTTTATGTGGTTTGATTATCGGCTGTCTGGCAGGCATGACACGAGGATTGAAATCCGCAGTACTCAATCATATTCTCGATACATTACTCTCTATTCCATCATTATTGCTGGCAATTATTGTCGTCGCCTTTGTGGGCGCCAGTTTGCAGCATGCAATAATCGCTATTTGGTTGGCGCTATTGCCACGTATCGTTCGCACGGTTTACAGCGCAGTTCACGATGAGCTAGATAAAGAATATGTTATTGCCGCTCGCCTGGATGGCGCCTCTAATTACCATATTCTATGGTATGCCGTATTGCCAAACATTACCGCCGCCTTGGTCAACGAGCTAACACGCGCTCTTTCTATCGCCATACTTGATATCGCTTCACTTGGTTTTCTTGATCTTGGCGCCCAGCTTCCCTCACCCGAATGGGGCGCCATGTTGGGCGACTCACTGGAACTAATCTATGTTGCGCCCTGGACTGTTATGTTGCCCGGCGCGGCAATCATGTTCAGTGTCTTGTTAGTCAATTTATTAGGTGATGGATTACACCGTGCAATTAATTCCGGGGTGGAATAATGCCATTACTCGACATTCGCAATCTCACTATTGAATTTATGACGGCCAAAGGGCCAGTTAAAGCGGTTGATCGCGTCAGTATTTCACTGACAGAAGGAGAAATACGCGGCCTGGTTGGTGAATCCGGCTCAGGTAAAAGCCTGATTGCCAAAGCAATAAGTGGAGTCACTAAAGACAATCTTAAAGTGACGGCTGACCGTTTTCGCTTCGATGATATTGACCTGCTTCGTCTGACGCCACGGCAGCGCCGAAAAGTGATCGGTCACAATATCTCAATGATTTTTCAGGAACCACAATCCTGTCTTGATCCTTCGGAAAATATTGGTCGGCAACTTATTCAAGCCATCCCCTGCTGGACTTACAAAGGCCGTTGGTGGCAACGTTTCAAATGGCGAAAACGCCGGGCTATTGAATTACTCCACCGTGTGGGAATTAAAGATCATAAGGACATTATGAGTAGCTTCCCTTGCGAATTAACGGAAGGAGAATGCCAGAAGGTCATGATTGCTATCGCATTAGCTAACCAACCACGTCTGCTGATTGCAGATGAACCCACCAATGCGATGGAACCAACCACCCAAGCCCAGATTTTCCGTCTGTTAGCACGATTGAATCAGAACAATAACACTACCATTTTACTGATAAGTCATGACCTGCAAGTCATGAGTAAACTGGTAGATCGCATTAATGTTCTGTATTGTGGTCAAACGGTCGAAAGCGCCGTTCCTGATGAATTACTGATAACGCCACATCACCCCTATACACAAGCGTTAAGCCGCGCTATTCCTGATTTTGGCAGCTCTTTGCCTCATAAAAGTAGGTTAAACACCTTATCAGGCGCTATTCCATCCCTTGAACACCTACCCATCGGCTGCCGTTTAGGTCCGCGTTGCCCTTACGCGCAAAAAACGTGTATTGAAACACCACGGTTGCGGGTGATTAAAAACCATGCTTTTGCCTGCCACTTTCCACTGAATCTGGAGGAACAGTAATTGATTAATACTCTGTTAGAAGTCAGGAATTTGGCTAAAACTTTTCGCTATCGAACCGGTTTTTTTCACCGTCAACATCTTGATGCGGTAAAACCCGTTAGTTTTACCTTAAAAGCTAAACAGACACTGGCGATTATTGGTGAAAACGGTTCCGGAAAATCAACACTGGCAAAAATGCTTTCAGGCGTCATCGAACCAACTGCCGGCGAAATTATGATCGAAGGTCATAAACTCACTTACGGTGATTACAGTTATCGCAGCCAACGCATTCGCATGATATTTCAGGACCCAAGTACATCGCTAAATCCTCGTCAGCGTATTGGGCAAATTCTTGATATTCCCCTTCTGCTTAATACAGCGCTCAATACAATGGAGCGGGAAAAACGGATCAACCAGACATTACGACAAGTTGGCTTGTTACCGGACCATGCCAATTATTATCCACATATGTTAGCCTCAGGCCAAAAACAGCGGGTAGCACTGGCGCGCGCATTAATATTACAACCTCAGATTATTATTGCTGATGAGGCATTAGCATCACTCGATATGTCTATGCGATCTCAAATCATTAATCTGATGTTGGAATTACAGGAAAAACAGGGTATTTCTTACCTCTATGTCACCCAGCATCTTGGCATGATGAAACATATCAGCGATCAGGTGTTGGTCATGCATCAGGGGGAAGTTGTTGAACGGGGAAATACGGCAGAAGTATTGGCTTCTCCTCTGCATGATATGACCCGCCGTCTGATCGCCAGCCACTTTGGTGAGCCACTCACTGCTGATGCTTGGCGACAGGATATTCCTTAACATATAGAAAACGATAATCACTGCTCGGAGCAGAACGCAAAATACAGCACATTTCTCTCTAGCGTGATAGAATTACTGGGTTTATTAACAATAAAACGTCATATTGATATTGTCTCTGTGAACAATTTTAATCCATGAATATCATTACCGGCGTTATCACACAAGGATACTGTTATGGGTTTTATGACCGGCAAGCGCATTCTGATCACTGGCGTCGCCAGTAAACTCTCCATCGCTTATGGTGTTGCAAAAGCAATGCATGACCAGGGAGCTGAGCTGGCTTTCACTTATCAAAATGACAAGTTGAAACCTCGTGTTGAAGAATTTGCTGCTTCCCTGAACTCTACTATCGTTTTGCCATGCGATGTAGTCGAAGACGAAAGCATCGAAGCCCTGTTCACTGAATTGGGTAAGGTCTGGCCAAAATTCGATGGTTTTGTTCACTCCATTGGCTTTGCACCTGCTGATCAACTGGATGGTAACTATGTCAGTTCCGTTACCCGCGAAGGTTTCAGAATCGCACACGACATCAGCTCTTACAGCTTCGTTGCTATGGCAAAAACTTGCCGTGAAATGCTGAACCCAAATTCTGCTTTGTTGACACTCACCTATTTGGGAGCAGAGCGCTCAATCCCTAACTATAACGTAATGGGTCTGGCAAAGGCATCTCTGGAAGCTAACGTTCGTTATATGGCTAACGCTATGGGCGCCGAAGGTATTCGTGTTAACGGTATCTCTGCCGGTCCTATCCGCACTTTGGCTGCATCTGGCATCAAAGATTTCCGTAAAATGCTGGCTCACTGTGAAACCGTTAACCCAATTCGCCGCACTGTAACAACTGAAGATGTGGGTAACGCTGCGGCATTCTTGTGTTCGGATCTGTCCGGCGGTATTACCGGTGAAATCCTGCATGTTGATGGTGGTTTCAGCATTGTCGCAATGAATGAACTGGAATTGAAATAATCTGATTAATAATCAGTAAATTTCAATTCACAAAACAAGGCCCGAAAAGCTAGTTTTTCGGGCCTTTTATTATCAATAAAATGATAGATTAAATAGCGTTTCATAATTCTGCTACACATGGCCTTCTTCAACCCATTGTTATATATGGAATTATAAGTAGTATAAGATGTAGCACTATTTTAGAATCTTATTTAATCACTTCATTAAATCATCACTAATAGGTAAAAATTAATTTTAAATCAAAATATAAAAACTATTGAAAAGAATTATTAAACCCTTTGTAATTAAAGAGTTAAACGATATTACCTTATAACTATTTTATTGGAATAAAAAATATCATCTTATTTCCTTGCGCTAATCAGTAATATGTCCTTTAATATAATCAACAACTTAATTTCATAAAATCGACTGTCAGTACAATATTTTTAGTTAAATATTTTCAGTAAAATATTTTATTATTATTTTGACCTTTTAGTTTGAATATTATATTTCATGCTTTTATACAATTTAATAATATTTATTACTTTAGCAAGGTGCATAAAATGAAAAATGATTTTTTAATTATATCCAATATGTTTAAATCAATTACCAATATAAAATTGCCAGAATGCCTGAAAAATTATGATCTATCTCAAGAAATTTCCAATTCCTGGAATGAGTTTAGTGGATCATTATATCGCTGGCCATCAGCATTGGAAGGTTATGAATATGCATATAATTCCGATGAGCAAGATATTGATAGAATTATTAAAAATATGCATAAAGCAACAACTTATTTAGGTTCACTTAGCAGTGGATATTTAGGTCATGGCTATGTTGCTAGGGTCGATCATGCATTGAAAGAAATTTCATCAGGTTTTAGTAAGCTAAACGATTTCATCTCAAAATTGCCACAACTATTTGAAATATCTCAAATTGATTTTGAGCGTAAGAAAAACTCCGCAGAAAAAACACATATAAAAATACAACAATTATTAAAGAATATTCCCGATGGAGAAGATAAAAAACAAATATACAAAGTCTCTTTATTGATGGAAGAAATCACTTTAAATATATCAGATGTTTCATTTAGTCTTAGAAATATAAATAATTCCGTCAATAGACTTCACGAACAAATAAAAATAATTAATAATATTTACAAAGATTTAATCGAAAAATTTAACAAAGAGAATAAAAAAGACATTTTTACAAGAAACTATAGACAATGCATGGTCTATTTTAATGACTTTGCAAATAAATTTAATTTATTTTCCTATGATTACAAATCATTTAACAAAAATAATATATTAATTATCTTATAATCGATATAAGATGAATTTTTGCAACTATCAATAATCGCCATTATTTATTCCATATAATATAATCAGTTGTAAAATATGCTATATGACATAATAATACGGGGAAGTTCTGGATAAGTCACTTCATCCAAAGCTACCCCTAAATTTCTAGATTAATACAACCAATCTACTTGAAAATAATGATAAAAAATCAATAAACCATTTCTATAACCGAGCATAGAAAAGGGTTATTCACGATACCATCACACCACTTTATATCTATTTAATCATTCATTTATTTCCATCTGTCGTGGTAGTATATATCAAGGCTATAGCAATGCCTTACTGAGTTCCTTTGTCCTATTATATCTATTACCGGAAAATTTTTAAGGAGCTATACATGAAACTTTATTACCAACCTGGAGCTTGTTCTCTCTCACCTCACATCATACTTCGTGAAGCAGGGCTTGATTTCAGCGTGATTAAAGTTGATCTGAAAACTAAAAAAATGGAGAATGGCGACGATTTTTTCGCAATCAACCCAAAAGGCCAGATACCCACTCTTCTGTTAGATAACAATGAGATCCTCACCGAAGGAGCTGTTATTGTCCAATATATTGCCGACCAAAAACCGGACAAAAAATTAATTGCACCAGCCGGAACGATGGAACGATATCATCAACTTGAATGGCTTAGCCATCTTTCCAGTGAGATTCATAAAGGATTTTCCCCTCTGTTTTTTCCAGGAACCCCAGAAAATTATCGTCCTGTTGCTATTAATAATCTACTCAGGAGATTCAAGTATATAGATGAAGTATTAGCAAAACAGCCATACATTGCCGGGGAGCATTTTACTGTTGCTGATGCTTATTTATTTACGCTCAGTAACTGGGCACCTTTAGTGCAATTGGATCTATCAAATCTGGTTCATCTTAAAGCTTATCGAGAGAAGATCGCAGAACGTCCAAATGTTCGTGATGCACTGAAAGCTGAAGGATTAATTTAAAAATAAAAAACCGTTCCACTCAATGTCATTCCACACAATGTCAGTGGAACGGTTAATATCTTAATCCAATTGTGTCGCACAGAATTTATGGTCAGGCGCCACCATTCTGTCCTGAGCAGCCACAATTTGTAATTCGTATTCGCCCATATCTTTCGTCGTTACCATCACTTCATAAACCGCAGCAGCGACATGTTCGAGGGCAGTTTGTAAAGACTCGCCTTTTAATAGATTAACCAGTAACAAGCCGCTGGTTAAATCACCAACACCAACTGGCTGGCGTTCGCCAAAGTCCACCAAAGGCCGACTCACATGCCAGCTATGTTCTTTAGTCACTAATAGCATTTCAAAACGATCAGGCCGATAACCAGCGCGACTAAGATGTTTAACCAGTACAATATCCGGCCCTTTATCACATAATGTTCGAGCAGCCACAACCGCTTGTTCTACATTAGTCACTTTCTGCATACTGAGTGTTTCAAGCTCCAGCAAATTTGGCGCAATGATATCACTTACAGGAAGTGCATCTTTACACAAAAATTCAGCTACCCCAGGCACAACAATACAACCTTTCTCTGGGTGCCCCATAACGGGATCACAGAAATACCAAGCATCAGGATTCACCGCTTTTACCCGTTTTACTATATCGATAATATGGCCGCCCTGCTCCGCTGAACCGATATATCCACTTAGTACTGCATGACAAGACTTAAGCTGTTCAATTTCTTCAATGCCCTGAACGATTTCAGTAAGATGATTCGCCGGCATAACACACCCTTTCCATTGAGCATATTGGGTATGATTTGAAAACTGTACGGTATTCAATGGCCATACATTCACCCCCATCCGACGCATAGGGAATTCCGCAGCGCTGTTACCAGCGTGACCAAAGACAACATGAGATTGAATTGAGAGAATATTTTTCACAATAACGGCCTATATTTTTATTCTGGCTTCTGTTTGTAAGATTAAAGTTATGGTAAGAGTAGTAAGAAGAAGGGCAACATTATTGTTGCCCCATCATACCCGTTATCTTTCAAGTTGCCTCTTTGTTGGCTGCACTCGCTCACCCCAGTCACATAGTTCGCTATGCTCCCGAGGATTCACTCCCTTGCCATCGCGATGCATCTTGAAATCCATAAGGTATATATGCAACCTTAGTTATTTCCAGCAGATCAAACAATCGTGTTTTTTACCACGGCGCAACAGAGTGTAACGACCAAACAGACGGTTACTGTCAGTAAACAGATATTCAGGTTCAGACTGTTTTTCACCATTAATTGCGACAGCGTTGGAACTGATCATCGTACGCGCCTGACCACGAGAAGGCACTAATCCAGCATTAACTAAAGCTTGTTGCAAATCTGCACCTTTTTCCAACTCAATGACCGGCATACCATCCTGTGCCAATTGAGCAAAATCCGCTTCGGTCAAATCAGCAACAGCCCCGGAGAATAAACTTTCTGTAATCCGTTTAGCGGCCGCCAGACCTTCTTCGCCATGTACCATACCGGTAACTTGTTCTGCCAACACATACTGAGCACGAGGCGCTTTACCGCTATTTTTATCTTCTTCTTCCAAAGCATCAATATCTTCAAGATTCATGAAGGTAAAGAATTTCAGGAAACGATAGACATCGGCATCCGCAGTGTTAATCCAGAATTGATAGAATTTGTATGGGCTGGTTTTCTTCGGTTCCAACCAAACAGCGCCGCCTTCTGTTTTACCAAACTTAGTGCCATCAGATTTGGTGATCAGCGGAACGGTCATACCAAATACTTGTTTCTGGTTGATACGACGAGTTAGATCAATACCAGAGGTAATATTTCCCCACTGGTCAGAACCACCAATCTGTAACTCAACACCATGTACTTCATTCAGGCGAGCAAAGTCATAGGATTGCAGTAGATTATAAGAAAACTCAGTGAAAGAGATACCCACATCATCACGGTTTAAACGTTGTTTAACCGCCTCTTTGTTAATCATTTGATTAACTGAGAAATGTTTACCGATATCACGCAGGAAAGTCAGAACATCCATGTTGCCAAACCAATCGTAATTATTGGCTGTTTTAGCGCTATTTTCGCCACAATCAAAATCGAGGAAAGGTGAAACCTGTCTACGGATTTTCTCCACCCACTCTTTAACGGTAGCTTCAGTATTCAGTTTACGTTCAGTGGCTTTGAAACTTGGATCGCCAATCAACCCCGTGGCTCCACCAACTAACGCCACGGGTTTATGCCCGGCTAGTTGGAATCGTTTTAAACACAGCAAGGGAACCAGATGCCCCAAATGCAAGCTGTCAGCGGTCGGATCGAAACCACAATAGAGGGAGACAGGGCCCTGCGCCAGTCTCTCCGCTAACGCATTCTCATCCGTCACCTGGGCAATGAGGCCCCGCTCTTGCAGTTGTTTTATCAGGTTATTGCTAGACATTAATGACTCCATCAATTTGTGTATTTTGTCTGTTGTATAAATCGCGATTTAAAAAGAGTGCGGCATAGGATAAAACGCCGATACTATAAGTGCTAGTATTAAAAATGATAATCCACGATTTATGGTGCAAGCCTGTCAATATGCCAACTATCGCCTTGCCGTTGATAAATAAACCGATCATGGAGCCGGTTTGCCCCACCTTGCCAAAATTCAACAGAATCAAAGGTCACTTTGAATCCTCCCCAAAAGCTAGGCAAAGGCACCTCGCCATTCAAGAATTTCTGTTTCAATTCAAGGAACTTCCCTTCCAAAACACCGCGGGCGGAAATACGAGAAGATTGTTGTGATGCCCATGCAGCAATCTGGCTATCTCTGGGACGACTATGGAAATATTTCACCACTTCAACAGCAGAAAGACGCTCCGCTTTACCAAGAAAAGAGACCTGCCTTTCCAAAGGATACCAAGGGAAATGGAGACTGATTTTGTTATTATGCGCCAAATGCTTGGCTTTCCGGCTGCCTAAATTTGTATAAAAAATCAAACTGTTTGTGTCAAAATGCTTCAATAACACAATACGTTGATATGGTTGACCATTCTCATCGACCGTTGCTATACACATTGCAGTTGGATCACTCAACTTAGCTTCATATGCTTGCTTGAGCCAACGCTCAAAAAGTTCAATAGGTTCTTTAGTCAAATCTTTACGTCTTAACCCACCGCGAGTATATTCACGGCGTAATTCTGCAACATCAAATTCATTATGTTCTGACATTAACGTAGCTCTGTTTATGACTCACTAAATACCAGACAGCTTATCATTGTTATTGATTATTAACAGGATAAACTGCCCCTAAAATGGTTTCAGTACTCGCACCAGTAACAGAAGGCAAATTCCCTGACGCACCTGACATCGTACGGAATGCCAACCAGGCAAATGCCAGCGCTTCCATATCATCGCCGCTGAGGCCATATTTATCTGTCGGGCAAACCTCTGTCCCCGGTAATAAGGCAGAAAGTCGACTCATTATCTGTGGATTACGTGCGCCGCCGCCACAAACCAACAGACGTTCACATCCACCACTCAACATGATTTGCTGCGATACAGACACCGCTGTCAGCTCGGCCAGTGTTGCCTGGACATCAACTGGAGATAGGTCAGGAAAGTTAGCTAATTGCGCCTCCAACCAACTCATATTGAAATACTCCCGGCCGGTGCTTTTAGGGGCTGGCCGTGAAAAATAGTGATCAGAAAGCATTTGTCTAAGTAATGAATTACTAACCGTACCTTCTCGTGCCCACTGCGCATCTTTATCATAGGGCTTCTTCTGATGGCGCCATACCCAACTATCCATCAACATATTACCCGGACCTGTGTCATACCCTTTGACAGGTGATCCCGGTAATAACGTCGTTATATTGGCAATGCCACCGATATTGAGAATTATCCTGCGTTCTGTCGGATGACCTAAAACAGCGAAATGGAAAGCCGGAACCAATGGCGCTCCTTGCCCGCCATATGCCATATCCCTCCGACGAAAATCGCCAACCACAGTCATCCCAGTTAAAGCCGCGATACGGTTATTATCACCCAGTTGCATAGTGAAAGGCGTGTGGCCATCCGGCTCATGCCAAACGGTTTGTCCATGACATCCCACAGCAATAATGTCACTTGTGGTTAACCCTGTTTTAATCAGTAAGCCTTGTACCGCTTCAGCGAATAAAGAACCAAGTTCATAATCTAACCGGCCAATTGCTGATAATGTCGTTTGCTGCCCTTGGCAGACTGCCAGAATTTTTTGTTTTAATTCGTGTGGGAATGGGTGCGAATAACTGGCTTGTTGAGCAACAACTTTATCATTGATCGCTGCAAGCACCACATCAACGCCATCCAGACTTGTACCCGACATTACACCAATATAACGACCTGACTTCATAACCATTTAATTTGCCTTCCTGCTTAAAATCTGTCTTGATAAAATCAGAAACCACGCCAATAACTATAAAGCGCAGTGGTTTTGGCTGTATATGACTAATAGACAAACTAAGGAATAAAACCTGAGTTTTGGAAACAACTTCACAAAAAATGCTGAATTTCTCACTAATAGCTATTTCTTTTAAAAATCTCTATTGACGTTTAATATATGTTTAGCACTAGATTGCTAATGTACTGGCATTCTATTTGAATAAATTTTTTATTACTTATTGCTAATGCCAGTTGTTCGCCTGACTGCCCAGTAAGCTATCAGATTTACGCAGTCAGGCATCGAAATTAGGAGTTACTATGTTTAAGCACTTTTTAGTTAGCGCGGTTGCCGTTGCTTCATTATCAGGCTGTGTCAACACCGATTCTCTTTCTGGTGATACCTATACTGCTGGGCAAGCTAAGCAGGTCCAGACTGTCTCTTACGGTACAATTGTTTCTGTTCGTCCTGTCAATATTCAGGCGGGTAGCGATGAGAATGTATTAGGCGCGATTGGCGGCGCGGTTCTGGGAGGCTTGGTTGGTAATACTATCGGCGGCGGCAGCGGCAACACATTAGCAACTGCCGCTGGTGCGATTGCGGGTGGCGTTGCAGGACAAAACGTTCAGGGGGCTCTTAACACAACTAAAGGTGTAGAACTCGAAATTCGTCGTGACAGCGGCGAAAGCATCATTGTTGTTCAAAAACAAGGCAAAACTCTCTTCCATAAAGGTCAACGAGTAAGAATCGCCGGCCAAGGTAGTAATATTACTGTTTCACCTCGACAATAAGATATAGAGATAAGAAAACCGTGACTTCATTTTGGTAAGTCGCGGTCTTCTTTCATCCAGTTAGCATTTCATGGATATCGTAATTACTATCTACTCTGTAATTGGATAATATTTTGCTCTAACTTCTGCACTAAAGTGGAAAGAAAAGCAAGTTCCTCGCGTGAAATACCTTCCAGAATCTCATTTCTTGTAGATTCAATAACACCATCCAACTCCCTAATAACCGATGCAGAATCTTCAGTTAGCTTGATTCTCTTTGCACGACGATCATTGGCACAAGTATGCCGGGTGATAAGTTTTTTTTCCTCAAGTTGATCTAATGTCCTGACCAAAGATGGTTGCTCAATACCGATAGCTTTCGCCAACTGTATCTGAGATTGCTCCTGAGGTAACCGGCTAATATTGTATAACGTTACCCAATGAGTCTGAGTTAATTCTAACGGCTTTAAACGGTAGTCAATTAAAGCACGCCAAATACGAACTAACCGTGCCAGATCTGATCCCAATGTAGATTCCAATTGTCCCTCCTTAAATAAACTAGCCTACTAAACATAACAGCCAAATTTTTCTAAATCAGGCTAACTAGCCTTAAAAAAGTATATATAACTTCTGTATAATCACAGTAAATTCTTAGCAACTAACTAATTCAGGTAACTATAACCAAGAACAACTAAACTTAATTTAAACTCAGAACAAAACAATTAACATACAATATTTTTACCATAAAAACTATCAGAACTATGAATACAAGCAGACAGAAACCAATAAATATCATTCAATACTTTATTCAAAGTACTATAAGAATAGCTGTCATCTAAATGCTAAGCTATCTATTTTTACATTAATGTTGTTTTTATTTTACATTTGTCACACAATCAAGCTTAAAATTCCATTTAAAACATAAAGTTATAAAAACATTCAAATAAACAACCTTAGTCTTTTCGTTAAGTAAGAAATAAAAAAATAACAAACAAAATACTTAAGATTATAGTAGAACATTTATAACTTCGCCAAAAATATAACCCTATATAAGTAAATCATTGAATTGTTAACCCTAATAACATCAAAAATCTCTAATTAAAATAGTGATGGCTGTTCAGGTAGTTCTTCATCTGCCTGATTTTGTGCTCTCAATGAACGCAAATATCTTTGCCGGCACAGTCGCAATACTTCACGTTTTTGCCCATCAGACATTTTCATCCAATTAAATCTTTCTTCCCGGCTGCGATAACACCCCAGACAAAAACCTCGCTCATTAGCCTGGCAAATTCCTCGACAAGGACTGGGAATAGCAAAAAACTCCAGTTGCTCAGCCATCACATCCCGTTTCCTATACAATTCACATACTATATTTAATTATAAACCTAGATAAGAATAAATTATAATTATGGGCAAATTGAACTGTAACCGTAAGACACGTTATAGTTAGTGGTTTTTGTGCGGCCTACCGCACAAAAATATTGGCAAAACCATTAAATTAGAGGTAATTATGCGTTTACTCCATACCATGATCCGTGTTGGCGATCTACAACGCTCCGTTAATTTTTACACTGAAGTGTTAGGCATGCGTCTGCTACGCACCAGTGAAAACATCGAATATAAATACTCACTCGCCTTCGTTGGCTATACTGATGAAAGCGAAGGAGCAGTAATCGAGTTAACCTATAATTGGGGAGTTGACCATTACGAAATGGGGAATGCCTTCGGTCACATTGCATTAGGCGTTGATGATGTCGCAGCCACTTGCGAATCTATTCGCAAAGCTGGTGGTAACATTACCCGTGAAGCAGGCCCTGTAAAAGGCGGAACAACTATTATTGCTTTTGTTGAAGATCCCGATGGTTACAAAATTGAACTTATTGAAAACAAAAATGCCAGCAACGCCCTGGGTAACTCGATCTGATGTCTGATAAAAAAGAGCCAAATGTCCTCAGTGGACGTTTTCGAGGTTATTACCCTGTTGTTATTGATGTTGAAACTGGCGGCTTTAATGCCAAAACAGATGCATTACTTGAAATTGCCGCCGTTACACTGGAGATGGACGGTGAAGGTTGGCTAACGCCTAGCGAATCGCTTCACTTCCATATTGAGCCATTTGAAGGAGCCAATCTTGAACCAGCAGCCCTGGAATTCACCGGCATTGATCCATCAAATCCGCTACGTGGAGCCGTGAGCGAATATGAAGCTCTACACGCTATTTTTAAAATGGTTCGTAAAGGGATAAAAAATAATCATTGCAATCGGGCAATTATCGTTGCTCACAATGCTAGCTTCGATCATAGCTTTGTTATGGCTGCCGCAGAACGCACCGGACTAAAGCGAAATCCGTTTCATCCGTTTGCAACTTTTGACACCGCTGCTTTAGGTGGTCTGGTATTAGGACAAACAATCTTAGCAAAAGCCTGCATCACAGCCGGTATCCCATTCGACAATCATCAGGCTCACAGCGCTTTATATGATACTGATCGTACCGCTGAGTTATTCTGTAAAATGGTTAACCGTTGGAAACAACTTGGTGGTTGGCCATTAGCGGCAGCAACAGAAGAAAAAACCGGATAAATAGCTGAACGGCTAGATTAATATAATCAAATCTATACCCTATGGATTTCAAGACGCATCGCGGCGGCAGAGGAGTAAATCCCCGGGAGCATAGAGAACTATGTTACCGGGGTGAGCGAGTGCAGCCAACAAAGAAGCAACTTGAAAGATGACGGGTATAAATTCAAGCAATAATACCCCCCATATATCAGTATATGGGGAGATAACCTAATAATCTGTCTGTAAGTAATAAAAAATTACTCTGTCGCTTCTCCGTCCTGAGAACGATATTTATCAGCCGTTTCTTTGATTAATGTTTGTAATTCACCACGCTGATACATTTCAATGATAATATCGCACCCACCTATCAACTCACCTTCCACCCAAAGCTGAGGAAAGGTTGGCCAATTAGCATATTTTGGCAATTCTGCCCGAATATCTGGATTTTGCAAAATATCTACGTAAGCAAAACGTTCACCACATGCAGATAAAGCCTGAACAGCCTGCGCAGAAAAACCACAACTCGGCAACTTAGGAGAACCCTTCATATACAATAAAATTGGGTTTTCTTTAATTTGGCGCTCAATCTTCTCAATAGTCGTCATTTTTATTTCCTTTAAACCAACACTATGTTGATAACCAACATCGTCACAATATTACGGAGAATACCATTTTCTCTCACCAAGATGTATCCTGATCTTTTCTTATCCTGAGATAGATGACATCATTTTTCACTGTTATTTATCGTAGAAGTTGTTAGGATGACCAGAAATTTACTGACACAACGTTACCCACGCAACGTTACTGACACAATGGTGAAAAATTTTGGTTCTGGGCTGAGCTTAACGGGCTAAGAAAACAGATAGTACTCTGGCTATCGTGAATATTTCTAATGCAGCGACTCCACTGACAAGTTTCTGGGGGGTTAATTCACTGGGAATGTGTTACAGAGAATCTGGCTTAACAACCATCAGATTAATTCATTACTTTCTGTTTTAATACCAAAGGCAAAGGGCAGATAAACCACTGAGACTATCTGCCCAATTTCCTTTCAACGTAAAGTCCAATTTTCAAATCATCTAATCAGTTCAAAACATCAGGCGAAGATCAAGCAAAGAGCGGCAAAAATGGCAATCATCACCAATGTGCTAACAGCAGTAAATAAACCAAGTTTCAAATCGGTATTCATAGAACCTCCTCAGAATAAAAAGTTTATAACGACAAAAACCCGTCTATTGAGATGGTTAATTGCCTTTACATAAGGAAAAGCATAAATAGCGATTACCATACATTTTATAACACTGATTATTGCTTTCACTTTTGAGCCAGATCAGACAAAATTCAGGATTTATCGCTAACTTATTACCAGTCCCTGTGTAAAAGGGTTGGCAAGCGATTAACAAAACGTTTTAAATTTAGACCAAAAGGTCAGGAGTCTTTCACCTCATGGCAACGATCAAAGATGTGGCCAAGCACGCTGGCGTCTCAACCACTACCGTATCCCATGTTATTAATAAAACCCGCTTCGTCGCTGAAGATACTAAAGCTGCCGTTTGGGCTGCTATTAAGGCACTGAATTATTCACCCAGTGCCGTCGCTCGCAGTCTGAAAGTTAACCACACAAAATCGATCGGATTACTAGCAACGTCCAGTGAAGCCCCCTATTTTGCTGAAGTCATTGAGGCCGTTGAAAACAGTTGTTATAGCAAAGGCTATACGCTGATTTTATGTAACTCACACAATAACATTGATAAACAGAAAGCCTACCTCGCCATGCTGGCGCAAAAACGTGTAGATGGACTGTTGATTATGTGTTCAGAATACCCGGAACAATTGTTGGGAATGTTGGAAGATTATCGCAATATTCCAATGGTCGTTATGGATTGGGGACAAGCCAGAAGCGACTTCACCGATACGATTATTGATAACGCACTCCACGGCGGTTATCTGGCTGGTCGTTATCTTATCGAGCGTGGCCATCGTGATATTGGCGCGATCCCTGGCCCTCTGGCACGAAATACCGGCGGCGGCCGCCATCAAGGATTTTTGAAAGCGTTAAAAGAAGCCAATATTCCGATTAGAGAAGAATGGATTATTCAGGGGGATTTTGAGCCAGAATCAGGCTATAAAGCCATGCATCAAATTCTGAATCAAAAACAGCGTCCGACGGCGGTTTTCTGCGGCGGAGATGTTATGGCTATGGGGGCTATTTGTGCTGCCGATGAATCAGGATTACGCGTCCCGCAGGATATTTCTATCATCGGTTATGACAATATACGCAACGCTCGTTATTTCTCTCCGGCATTGACCACCATTCATCAGCCAAAAGAACGACTGGGGCAAATGGCGTTTTCTATGTTATTGGACAGAATCATCAACAAACGTGAAGATGCACAAACTATTGAAGTACATCCACGCCTGGTTGAACGACGCTCTGTCGTGGATGGTCCATTTATCGACTATCGTCGTTAATCTGCTTTATTCATCTTGAAGCCATTCAGCATTAAGAGTTTCACTATCGCCAAGATAGTCAAGCAGCCAACTTAATGCTGGAGAATGGCTGTTTTGTACCCATGCCAAACAACATGGACTGTCTGGTAAAGGCTGTTCCAATTCCAGCACGGTTAGTTTCTTCTGCCGAATAAGCGGCATTGCCCTATGCTTAGGCACCATTCCCACACATAACCCTTCGTTTAGACAAGACAGACCAGACTCCCAATCAGGAACTACCAGCCTGCGCTGGTTATCCAGATTCCAGGTGTCACGTTTCGGTAAATTACGGGATGTATCTTCAAGGCACAAACTTGGGTAAGGCCGCATTTGGTCATCAGATAGCGGCCCCGGCAACTGAGTCAACTCATGGCCTGCGCTAACCACACATAGCCAGGGCATAAATCCCATATCTCGGAAACTATACCTTTCCCCGACTGGAACCACCCGAGTTGCTCCAATGGCAACATCAACTCGACTATCCACCAGCGCGTCCCACACTCCATTAAACACTTCCTGATGAATAAAAAGTTCTATATCAGGAAAATGGTGGTAAAAATCAAGAATAAGCTGACGACTACGTTCTGGTTTGACAACGCGATCAATAGCAATATTGAATTGCCCTCTCCAGCCGTTTGCAACTTGTTGACACTGGTGACGAGTATCAACCATTTTTTTGATAACAGAGCGGGCTTCTTTGATAAAAATAGCACCTGCCTTAGTTAATTCTACATCCCGGTGGTGACGCTCAAACAACGAAACGGCAAGCCATTCTTCCAATTGTCTTACGGTATAACTGATCGCAGAAGGGACACGGTGAAGCTCCGATGCCGCGGCACTAAAACTGCCTGTTCTGGCAACCGCATCCACGACTTCAAGTGAATATTCTGACCACATAATTTTACCTTTCAATTTTTTTCACAGCACTATGCAAATATTACCATTTCACAAGTAAAAATCACGACGTATAGAATATGTGTCAATATCGTTATCTATCTATCACTGCAAATTATTTCAATCATGACATCCAAAGAGAGTAATCAAATGAAAAACTCAAGTCAGTTCATGTTCTACCTTGCAGGCTTGAGTATGCTAGGTTATCTGGCTATTGATATGTATCTGCCAGCATTCGGCGCTATGCAACAAGAATTAGGTACAACGGCAAACGCAATTAGTGCCAGCTTGAGTATCTTTCTTGCAGGTTTCGCCTTTGCGCAACTTTTGTGGGGACCTCTTTCAGATCGCTTTGGCAGAAAGCCGATTATCATCACCGGGCTATCCCTGTTTTCTATTGGTTGTCTGGGAATGATTTGGATAACAGACTCCACCCAACTTTTAGTTTTGCGTTTTATCCAAGCCATCGGTGTTTGTTCAGCCGCCGTCTCATGGCAAGCATTAGTTATTGATCGTTACGATTCCAATCGTACCAAACGTGTTTTTGCAACGATTATGCCCCTGGTTGCGCTCTCCCCTGCCCTGGCGCCTTTGATGGGAGCCTGGCTGTTGCAACATGGCGGATGGCGTACGATTTTCCTAGTCTTACTGGCAATTACATTGTTACTGTTGTTTTTTACTCTGTTCTTGCAAGAAAATCGCAAAAACCGTGAAATTCAAGTGCAAACAAATAGTGTCTCTTTCCTTACGCTATTAAAATCACCGCTGTTTAATGGCAACGTTCTGATATTCGCATCATGCAGCGCTGGCTTTTTTGCCTGGCTAACAGGCTCCCCTTCAATTCTCGGCGATATGGGATATACTCCAGACGACATCGGTCTGAGTTATATTCCTCAAACGTTGGCCTTTATCGTTGGAGGTTATGGATGCCGCGCTATTTTGGCCAAAATAAAAAGTGAGATTATTTTTCCTTATCTGTTAATTGGCTATGCTGTCAGCATGATTGTGCTCTATTTAATGGCAAAATTTAGCGAACCAACTCTATTCACTATTCTGATCCCTTTCTGCTTTATGGCTGCAATGAATGGTGCATCATATCCCATTGCAGTAGCAAACGCCTTATCCGCTTATCCACAAGACAGTGGAAAAGCCACTGCATTACAAAACACGCTTCAATTAGGGCTCTGTTTTATTGCCAGCCTGATTGTATCGGCATTTATCAGCAATCCACTTATATCCACAACCACTGTCATGGTTTCTACCGTTGTTCCAATGACATTAGGATATTTTATACAGCGGAAAAAAAACGCTGATCGCCACATTCAAACAGTTGAACAAAATTCCTGATATTAATCAGATTGTTATCTCAATAAAGGCTGCCAATTACCAATTAATTGCAGTCTTTATTTATTAATTGATAAAACAATTTTACGCTTTTATACTCAATATGTTCCCTATTATAAATAACCTGGAATTTGAGGTTCTTAGGAGCAATGACTGCCCCCCATTAAACTCATGGATTAGTCATCTTTAAGATTTTTTACTTTGATTCTTTGTTATTTTTTGCATTTTGCGTCTTCGCATCCTGCTTTGTTAGCTAAAACGAGCTCCTCAATATTCCATCACCTTAACGCTGGAGAGTATATGAGTTCATCCTGTATTGAAAACCCGAAAACAACCATTAACTCTTGGCAGAGAATTGCCAATCAGATGCTAGAAGAAGCAGGTATTCAAATTAATGGTCATAATCCTTATGATATCCAAATAAAAAATCCTAATTTCTATAAAAGAGTTTTACAACAAGGTTCGATGGGGTTAGGTGAAAGTTATATGGATGGCTGGTGGGATTGTGAGCGGTTAGATATTTTCTTTTATCGCATTTTACGCGCCGGATTAGAAAATAAAATGCCCAATAATCTCAAAGATACAATGAGAATCGCAATAACCCGCTTACGTAACCTGCAAACGCCAAAACGGTCATGGATTGTCGGTCATCAACATTATGATTTAGGAAATGATCTTTTTACCCGTATGCTTGACCCTTATATGCAATATTCCTGTGGATACTGGAAACAAGCTAAAACACTGGAACAGGCTCAGCTTGATAAGTTGAAACTCATCTGCGAGAAATTGGAACTTTCTCCAGGTATGACCCTGCTGGATATTGGATGTGGTTGGGGTGGGTTATCAGCTTATGCTGCTAAAAATTATGGTGTTTCCGTCACAGGAATAACTGTTTCAGCCGAACAACAGAAATATGCACAGAAACAATGTACAAATCTGGATGTAAAGATCATTCTGAAAGATTATCGGGATTTACATGAGCAGTTCGACAGAATTGTTTCTGTCGGTATGTTTGAACACGTTGGACCTAAAAATTATGCGACTTATTTCGACGTTGTTCAACGAAACCTGAAACCTGATGGCTTATTCCTGCTACATACTATTGGTTCCAACAAGGCTAAAACCAGTGCTGACCCGTGGATCAGCAAATATATTTTCCCTAATGGCTGTTTGCCTTCAATTGAGCAAATAGCTTACACCAGCAAAAGCTGTTTTGTGATGGAAGATTGGCATAACTTTGGCGCAGATTATGATCGCACATTGATGGCTTGGTATGAAAGATTTCTTGCTAATTGGTCTGAAATACAAGATAAATATAGTCCAACATTTAAACGCATGTTTAGCTATTATCTGAATGCCTGTGCAGGTGCATTTCGTGCTCGCGATATCCAGTTATGGCAAATCATATTCAGTCTAAAAGGGATTGAAGGCGGGTTACGGGTAGCCCGATAGTTAACCAAAAGCTACAGGTTTCCACTGTAGCTTTTAATCAATGCAACATATCCATTGCTAACTCTAAATATTAAAAGCTGATTTTAAAAAGATCGCTCTGTTTTTTCACTAACGGAAATCCCCCACATAACCATTATCAAAGAAAACTGTTTGATTAAATGCTATTTTTCCACCAGAAAATATCAAATCTAAATGATGACTCCCTTTTACACCACCACCTAAACCAAGATGTAAGCCAGGATGCCGCTCTTCAAAACCGGCATTTCTGCCATAAAGCGCTTTCACCCCGGTGTTAGTACCAATACCAAACTCTTCAACAATTCTATTTCCGTGATTATGGTTTAGGTATAAATTAAAATCTCTACTAAATTCATCATTCTTACAATCAAAGCCAATAATTTCGCCCTCTTTTATATTTAAAGTCATCATATCATTGACGACCCCATACTTTATAGCAAAAGGAGCAGTACTCAAAAAGGTACCACTAAAGCTAATATTACCGTTAAGGTTCTTTATATGGCTTGCTATTTCCCCAGGAATAACATCAATATTTCCACTGCCATCAATAGAAGTCCACTTATGATCCTTTTCTAAATAACCTACAATCGAGTTCCCTTTATTATCTGTATATTGAATCTTCTGTGATCGACTTGACAATTCAATAAGTTTTTTATTCCTTTCTGTTATTGATGCTGGCGGCTCACTGAATGCCTCAATAAAATGCGGGCCATAATCTTTAAACAGTACAGATTTCTTCCATGATTCAGTAATAAAACTTCTTATTTTAGTCAGATATTCTGGCCCTTGTGGAGATGCATTCTTTAACGTTGATGATGCATAAAGAAAAATAAACAAATCACAATCGGATATTTTTTGTTTTACATCGTCTGGCGGCGTTTTTTCTAAAAAAGCGAAATCAGATTTCACATCGAAATTCTTCTTATACACATGCATCTTTTGCGCAATATCACTATGCTCAATATCAGATCCGATAAATATTTTTATACATTCATCATTTCTTACTTTATCCGAAATAGCAGGATGATATGATAAACAACGATACATATTCTCAAGACTTTTATCCATGAGGACAATCCTGTTTATTTTTAAGTAAGGGGAAACTCCCCTTACTTATCTATTATTATAAAGAACCTTAATTATAAAAATCCGTTAAGGCCAAAGTGCGGTACCAAAAGGTACGACAGCTTGCGCGTTCATCATTTCAACAGCATCATCGTGTGTAGGTTCTTCAAGCCATTCATCTAACTCAATCGGGTTTTCCATAAAGTAGCCTCTAAAAATATCATCGTTAGGATTAGTCTGCGCTTTACGAGAAAGCGCATTAACACAATAATAACAATATTAACTATATTAGTTAACACAATATGCAAAACACTGTAATATAAATCACAAAAAGGAGCATTGGTGGGTTCAATGCTCCTTTTTGACGCAGTTAATTCTGTTTGAAAGCGACAAAGGGAATCCTCTTGCCGCTCCTCAATTTATTGATCATTCTTCCATGAATGTTTCTGGCTGCTGAGAGACGACCTGTTCCCGCTCTCTCTGAGCCAGAACACGCTCCACAGTATCAACAATCGCTTGAGTCTGTGAGTCAATCTCAATATTTACCCTCTGACCAAGACGTTTCTTACCTAATGTTGTACGTTCCAATGTTTCAGGAATAAGGTGAACGCAAAAACGATTATTAACCACATCGCCAATTGTCAGACTAATCCCGTCGATGCCGATAAATCCTTTATGCAGGATATATTTCATTAGTTGCTTATCATGGATACGGAACCATATTTGATGGTTGTTTTCTGAAGTGAAAATTTTAGCTATCTCAGCAACCGTGATGATATGACCGGACATCAAATGTCCACCAATCTCATCCCCAAATTTAGCCGCCCGCTCCAGGTTCACATAATCCCCTAGCTGCAAATCACCAAGATTAGTCAGACGTAGAGTCTCTTTCATTAAGTCGAAACTAATCTTATCGCCTTCTATTTTTGTTACCGTCAGACAACAACCGTTATTGGCAACCGACGCCCCGGTTTCAATACCTGGCAATAATTCAGCCGGGAATTTAACAACATGAGTCCGAAAATTGCTTTTTTCATCAATAGCAACCAAGGGTGCCTTTCCCTGAACGATGCCCGTAAACATAGAAGAACCTCTTAATGACTGTGTATAATTATTAATTAGTTTATATCAAGTTGTCATTGATAAATACCATCTAAACGTTTGAATATAAACTCAGCATGATTGTTGTAATATAGTATTAAATAGTTACAATACCTCAGTTAGTAAACGGTTGATTTTTCGAAAATCGTTTCTTATATACAGACATTTTTCTTAATATTTTCTACTTTTAAAATAAGGTGTAATGCGTGCAGAAGTATTTAAAAGAAGCGCGTAGTTTGCTCGCTCTAGGGATCCCCGTCATTATTGCCCAATTTTCACAAACTGCAATGGGAGTTGTGGATACGGTTATGGCGGGTAGCGTCAGTGCAACCGATATGTCTGCGGTCGCCGTTGGCACCTCTATCTGGCTGCCAGTTATTTTATTTGGTTACGGCTTACTATTAGCTTTGACACCCATTATTGCGCAAATGAATGGTTCTGGACGCAGGAATCTCATTGCTAACCAAACTCAGCAAGGGTTCTGGTTAGCGATTTTCCTTTCCGTTATCATTATCGCTATCTTATACAACAGCAAATTCCTGATTGACAGGCAGCATAATATAGATCCACTTTTAGCCGAAAAAGCGGTTGGATTTATCCATGCAATAATGTGGGGTGCGCCAGGTTTTCTGTTTTATCATGTGCTGCGTAATCAATGTGAAGGTTTATCGAAAACCAAACCCGGCATGGTGATTAGCTTTTTAGGATTGTTGATTAATATTCCGATTAACTACATACTCATTTACGGTAAATTCGGCGCGCCCGCTTTGGGTGGTGTTGGTTGTGGCGTTGCAACCGCCAGCGTTTACTGGGCCATGTTCCTACTAATGCGTTGGTATGTGAAACATTCGTCATCACAAAAGGATATCCTTCCTAAACATCGTTTTGCCGCACCAGATTGGCATATTCTGAAACGTATTTCAGCCCTCGGTTTTCCTATTGCGATGGCGATGTTCTTTGAAATTACCCTATTTGCCATAGTGGCATTGCTGATCTCTCCTTTAGGCATTACTGCTGTTGCAGGGCATCAAATTGCACAAAATTTCGGTTCATTAATGTTTATGTTCCCAATATCTTTAGCCGCAGCAACCACTATCCGCGTGAGCTACAATTTAGGACAAAAGTCTACCGATAATGCCCGGATATCAGCCTATACCGGAATTATGGTTGGTTTGGTATTTGCTTGTTTAACCGCAACTTTTTCTATTATTCTGCGAGAGCCAATCGCTTTGATGTATAACGACAATCCTGAAGTTATCATCATGGCATCGCATCTGATGCTATTTGCCGCGCTTTATCAATTATCTGATGCCGTACAGGTTGTAGGGGCTGGTGTTTTACGTGGATATAAAGATACGCGTTCTATCTTTTATATCACCTTCATCGCTTACTGGATTTTGGGGCTGCCAAGCGGTTACATTCTGGGATTAACTGACTATTTCGTACCTGCAATGGGACCACAAGGGTTCTGGATCGGCTTTATTATTGGCCTGACTGCATCAGCAGTGATGATATTTACCCGTATTTTGTGGATACAAAAACAGCCAGATGAGACAGTTTTACAACGCTCCACTCGCTGATTTATTTTCTATAAAACCGGGGACGAATACTTAATTGGTGGAATAAACGACAAATTCACTGTATGTAGATGCAAATACGAACAGTTGAACAATAATTTGTATTATTCCCTTGCCAGAAGGCTAACTCGCCGCTAATATTCGTCCCCGTTGTCACCAATGCAATTTAGATTGCGTCCGTAGCTCAGTTGGTTAGAGCACCACCTTGACATGGTGGGGGTCGGTGGTTCGAGTCCACTCGGACGCACCAATTATATTGGTTAATATTATTTGGTTAATATTGTTTGGTTGATAGCATAATCCTATTAGTGCGTCCGTAGCTCAGTTGGTTAGAGCACCACCTTGACATGGTGGGGGTCGGTGGTTCGAGTCCACTCGGACGCACCAAGTCTACGAATCTCTTTTCTTGCCTTTGTTATCTCTTGGTTATATTTAAATCCGTTTACCGCGTCGAAATACACCGTGTTGGCTGTTTACCAGCAGTTTCCGCGATGAGTCATAACACCTTTTTGTTAAGCTCCGCATCATTTCCCCAGTTTATCGTTATAATTAATTCACATAACCCGAATTCTGGATAAGAAATTGACATGAAGCCTGTTCCAGGAGCAATGTTTTGGTGCACGCCGAAACAGCTCCGGGGAGGAACAGGCTATGAACAAGTTAGTTGAAATTTTCTGCGATGTCGATGATTTTTGCCGCTTCTTTATTCCTCAATGGGAATTATTTTGTTTCG
>NZ_RCWB01000027.1 GCF_018448885.1 Photorhabdus caribbeanensis | reverse complement strand
CATCGAAACGATTAATGGGCAATTAAAGACCATTTCTCAAATTGAGCACTCGCGCCACCGAAGTATAAAAGGCTTTCTGTTGTGTGTTTTAGGTGGATTGATTGCTTACAGCCTTAAATTGAAAAAGCCATCACTGAAAATTTTCTACTCAGAGAAAGATATTTCAATGATGGCTTAAGCAGAATTCGGGTTAGTTTAATGTGGAGTGGGGTATTCTTGACTAAGAATCCCACTCCCAATTTCCCTTAATATCGAATCGGAGTGAGTAAGAGCTATCTGGTTTGATACTTAATCTATCATGTCATTATTGTTAGCTATCAATTGTTCAAGTTGTGCTCTGTTTGTCAGCTTTGTATCTACTTTTATGTAAGCACTATGCTCTTCCGGAATAATAACGACATCGCAAACGCCGGGCTGAACAAGAATTTTTTGTTCCAACAATGCCTTATTGACTATATTTTCTGGTAGAGAAATTCTGATGCTGCTGACATAAGGAGGTTGCTTCATTGTTGTACTGATAATCAACCAAATGGTTGTCAGAACGATACCTGCCATAAATACCAGCGGTGCCCCTTTTAATTCAGATAACCAACCACCAAGTCCACCCCCTAAAGCGACACCTAAAAATTGACTGGTGGAGTAGATGCCCATTGCTGTACCTTTATAACCCGCCGGTGCTTCTTTACTGATAAGTGATGGCAGGATAGCTTCCATTACATTGAAAGCAATAAAGAAAATTTGTATGCCGATGAAAATTACCCATAAGTGATGCCCCGCCGCCCACAATACAATTTCAGCAATCAGCAGCATCGTGATACACAGTAAAAACACTTGTTTCATGCGGCGCTTTTTTTCTGCGTAAATAATGAAAGGTAAAACAGATAAAAATGAAACTAGCATAGTGATCAGGTAAACCTGCCAAAGCCGTTGGTTAGGGAGTCCTGCTTGTTGCATCACCAAAGGAAAGGCGACAAAACTTGCCATTAGCAAAGTGTGCAAACTGAGTATGCCAAAGTTAAGTTTCAGCAATTGGCTATCAGCCAGAACCTTACTGAAACTGTGACGAACAATGCCTGATTCACGGTTGAGGATGTGTTTATCTGTGGAAGGAACAGCCAATAGTGTTATCAGAATGCCACAACCGGCCAGAATGGTAATTACCCAAAACAGGCCGTTTAACCCAATGGCATGAGCCAAGATTGGGCCAAGTACAATGGCTGCGGCGAAAGTTATTCCGAAACTAATGCCAATAAAAGCCATTGCTTTAGTTCGATTTTGTTCACGGGTTAAATCAGAAAGTAGCGCCATAATTGCAGCAGATATGGCTCCAGCACCTTGTAGCGCTCGTCCAATTATTATGCCCCAGATAGAATCACTGAGAGCAGCAATGATACTGCCTAAGATGAATAGTAGTAACCCGCCAACAATTAAGGGCTTAGGACCAATTTTGTCAGAAAGCAGGCCAACAGGGATCTGGAAAATTGCCTGGGTTAAACCATAAATGCCAATGGCGATGCCAATAAGTGTTTTGGTGCCATTTTCTAGATCCAGGCCATAGGTTGTTAATACAGGAATAACCATGAACAGACCTAGCATTCGCAGAGAAAAAACTGAACCTAGGCCCCATGTCGCCCGAAGCTCAAGTGGCGTCATTTTATTATCGTTCATGATTACCTCGAAATATTTTTATGCGTCATTGTAGATAGGTTTTCAATAAGGGGTAAATAGTTAATTGAATTAATAATATTGAAGTATTAAGGGAGGGGATAACAGGCAGGAAGGAAACTGATGGCAGAGAGGATACAACTGCCATCAGGGAAAATTACCGGACGTAAGTTAGGAAGGCTTCTGAGGGCACATGTGGGTCAATAGACATCATGACACTCAGGGAAGTGATTGCCACAATGGAAAATATAAACAATTTACGAGCCCAAATGCGGTCATTATCAGTTTTGTAACCGGATAACGCCATTCCTAGCCACCAGACGCTCACTGCTGCTGCAACAACCAAATATTTGTAACCAGCGTAACCGCTGATGGCTAACATAAGGGTTGCAATCATAAATGCCAGGATATAAAGGATAATGTGGTTTTTCGCCACAGATATGCCTTTGATCACGGGCAATACAGGAATATTGGCTGCTTGGTAATCTTTGAAACGAAAAATAGCAATGGCATAGGAGTGCGGCATTTGCCACAGGCTGAAAATCAGTAACAGGATCAACGCGCCCGTATCAAACTGACCAGTTACTGCACAATAACCGATAACCGGAGGTGCAGCACCGGACAAACTACCGATCAACGTGCCATAAACAGATTTCCTTTTCATATAGAGGCTATAAACCCCTACATAGACGACAAAACCGATGATCGCTAATTGCATTGCTAAAGCATTGGCTGCTGCATAGAGCAGCACTATGCCAGCAATACCCAGTATTGATGCATAAATCAGGCTGATTTTCGGATCAATAAGTCCTTTTACAAGGACACGGTTTTTTGTTCTTTCCATGATCCGATCGATGTCACGGTCAATGTAGTTGTTAAATACACAACCAGAAGCCACGACTAATGAAACGCCGAGCAGAGTCGAGATGAACAAAGGGTAATCTATCACCCCTTTCGAGGCGAGTAGAAAACCACCGATCACAGAAATTAAATTGCCGAAAATAATTCCTGGTTTAGTTACTTGCAGGTATTGCTTAATCATATATGCAGCTCTTTAATCAACCATCATATTAATGTTGAGGTTGTACATAATCCATAGCGAGCCAACAACAACAATACCGATAATTAAAATGGTGAACAGCAATGCTACTAAGTTCCAGCGCTCTTCTGACGACGTGTTCATGTGCAGGAAGTAGATAAAATGAACAATGATCTGCACCACAGCCAGAGCGACTACTGTTGTCAGGATAGTCGTATGGGAGGCGGAACCATCCATGACCATCCAGAACGGAATCACTGTCAGTATCACCGAAAGAACAAAGCCGATCAGATAAGACTTCAGGCTACCGTGGCTAGCTCCAGTATGAGCGGTATCGGAATGACTCATTACATAGCTCCTAACAGATAAACAACGGTAAATACACAGATCCATACCACATCCAGGAAGTGCCAGAACAAGCTCAGGCAGTTCAGACGGGTTTTATTTACGTCAGTTAAACCGCGGCGGGTTACTTGGATTATCATAATGATAATCCAGACCAGACCACAGGTAACGTGGATACCGTGAGTAGCAACCAATGCGAAGAATCCAGACAGGAATGCACTGCGGTCAGGGCCGTAACCTTCAGCAATCAGGTGATGGAATTCGTACAATTCCATCGCCACGAAGCCAAGGCCGAACAGGAAAGTCATACCAAGCCAGGCGTTAACCTGGCCGACTTTTCCTTTGTTCATTCCCAGCATGGCAAAGCCATAAGTGATACTACTGAATAACAGTAGGAAAGTTTCGACCAATACAAAAGGGAGGCCGAAAATCTCTTTGCCAGATGGACCACCCGCGGTTCCGTTAACGAGTACTGCATAAGTCGCAAATAGACATGCAAACAAAATACAGTCACTCATCAAATAGACCCAGAAACCGAATACTTTAGTGGCTCCCGCATCGTGGTGCCCGTGATGCTCGTGGGCATGATTGTGGTTAGTCATAGTTTCAGTTGACATGGTTCAGACCTGCCTTGCTAATTTGTTCATGGTGTTGATTCTCAATTTGCTCAACTTCAGCAACGGGTACGTAGTAATCAACATCTTCATCAAAGCTTTTTGCAATCCAAGTGATAATCATGCCTGCGAAGCTTGCGATAGCCAGCCACCAGATATGCCAAATCATGGCGAAACCAAACAGCAAGCTAAAGCCAGCAATGATTACACCCGCACCGGCATTTTTAGGCATATGAATTTCTTCATACTGAGCAGGACGTTTATAAGCAGTGCCTTTTTCTTTCATATCCCACCATGCATCACGGGTTTGAACATGTGGAACTTCAGCAAAGTTATAAAACGGCGGTGGAGAAGATGTTGCCCACTCCAGAGTACGTCCGCCCCAAGGGTCGCCGGTCAGGTCACGGTTTTGGTCACGGTCACGGATACTCACGTAGAATTGGATGACCTGACACAGGATACCAACGGCAATCAGTGCAACACCAATCGCGGAGACGACCAGCAGAGTATGGAATTCAGGGTTGATATCTTGGCTAATACGACGGGTCATCCCCATAAAGCCGAGCGCGTAAACTGGCATAAAGGCGATAAAGAAGCCGATGATCCAGAACCAGAATGCGCGGACACCCCATTTTTCATTCAGGGTGAAACCAAAAGCTTTCGGGAACCAGTAAGCAGTACCAGCGAAACAACCAAAGACAACACCACCGATGATCACGTTATGGAAGTGTGCAATCAGGAACAAGCTGTTATGCAGAACGAAGTTTGCGCCTGGAACTGCTAGCAGGACGCCGGTCATACCACCGATGGAGAAGGTGACGATGAAGCCAACGGTCCACAACATCGGTGTTTTATACTCAATGCGCCCTCGATACATTGTGAACAGCCAGTTGAAGATCTTAACGCCTGTCGGAATCGAGATAATCATGGTGGCTATACCGAAGAAGGCGTTAACGTTCGCGCCAGAGCCCATCGTAAAGAAGTGGTGCAGCCATACGATAAACGACAATACGGTGATGGCAATGGTCGCCCACACCAGAGAAGTGTAGCCAAACAGTCGTTTTTTCGAGAATGTCGCAGTCACTTCAGAGAAAACACCAAAGACCGGCAACACCAGAATATAAACTTCAGGATGACCCCAAGCCCATATCAGGTTGATATACATCATCATGTTACCGCCCATATCATTGGTGAAGAAATGGGTACCCATGTAGCGGTCAAAAGTTAACAGGGCGATGGTAACTGTCAGAATTGGGAATGCGGCGATGATCAGTACGTTAGTACAGAGTGCTGCCCAAGAGAATACAGGCATTTTCATCATGGACATGCCAGGAGCACGCATACGCAGGATCGTCGCAAAGAAGTTAACGCCCGTCAGTAAGGTACCGATACCAGATATTTGAAGACTCCATATCCAATAATCGACTCCAACGCCCGGGCTATATTCTATACCTGAGAGCGGAGGATAAGCTAACCAACCGGTCTGAGCGAATTCACCTACCCCCAGAGAGATGTTAATCAGTGCAACGCCAACGACGAAGAACCAGAAGCTCAGTGAGTTCAGGAATGGGAATGCCACATCACGAGCGCCGATCTGGAGTGGAACCACGATGTTCATCAGGCCGACAACAAAAGGTGTCGCCATGAAGAAAATCATGATAACGCCGTGGGCGGTAAAGATCTGGTCATAGTGATGCGGCGGCAGGAAACCTTCTGCACCCGCAGAGGCGACAGCCTGCTGACCACGCATCATGATGGCATCGGCAAAGCCACGGAGCATCATGACCAGTGCCACGATAATGTACATAATACCGATTTTCTTGTGGTCAACGCTGGTTAACCACTCGCTCCACAGCCATTTCCATTTACGGAAATAGGTCAGGGCTCCGACAATCGCGAGCCCTGCGAAGAGAATCCCAGCAAGAGTGACCATGACAATGGGCTCATGCAATGGGATTGCATCAAGTGTTAATTTTCCCAACATTACTTTATTCCTCAACTCCGGCATGAGCGGTTTCGCTCATATTCATGTTATGACCTGTCGTTGCACCGTGGCCGCCATGCATATTCATGTTGCCCATAAATTTGGCAATAATGTCTTGATACAGGTTAGGCTTAACGCTTGAGAAGTATTCAACCGGATGGTTCTGGCTTTGTTTAGCTAACTCGTTAAATGCCTGCATGGTATCCAAGGTTTTGGGAGAGGCTTTCACTTTTTGAACCCATTGTTCAAAACCTTCACGATCTGCGGTAGCGGTAGCAGTAAATTTCATGCCGGAGAAACCGTGACCACTATAGCTGCTGGACAAACCTTTATAAGTGCCAGGTTCATCGGCAATTAAGTGAAGTTTAGTCTGCATACCAGCCATTGCATAGATTTGACCACCTAACTGTGGGATGAAGAATGAGTTCATCACAGAATCAGAGGTGATTTTGAAGTTAATAGGAACCCCGGTAGGGAAAGCAATTTCGTTAACTGTAGCGATACCTTGCTCCGGGTAAACAAATAGCCATTTCCAATCAAGAGAGATAACTTCAATAGTCACTGGTTTTTCATCACTGACCAGTGGCTTATATGGGTCAAGCTCGTGGGTTGTTTTCCAGGTAATGGTTGCTAAAATAATAATGATAATGATAGGAACGGTCCATACTACCAGCTCAATTTTATTCGAGTGTGCCCAGTTAGGGTGATAGGTAGCACTTTTGTTGGCCTCGCGGTAACGCAGGGCAAAAGTGAATGCCATGATGATCACCGGAATAACGATGATTAGCATCAGGCCAATAGCCGTAAGTATCAGCATTTTTTGTTCAGCGCCGATAGCGCCTTTAGGATTCATCAATACCATATCGCAGCCACTCAGCATAAGAGTAGCCGCTAGTATTGACAATATCCCAATACTTTTATTGTATTTCATAAGTCTCATCTAACGACTCCAAATAACAAAAGCTCTATTGTCGTTTCATCAGTGCGGGCATTCTACGGTAAGGCTACTAGAGTGTAAACATTTGTAATAGTTAGTTGAGGGGTTGTTAACCCTTTATGTTACTGGGATCACATGCAACTGTAAGATTAATCAGAAGTTAGCTTAAAAAGGTTATTTAATTGTAACGAAATAGTGCGGAAATATGAATTTGTACTAAATCATTTTATATTTTTTTAGGTGAAAGGAAAAAAAATAAAAAAATTTGCTTTAAAAATTTCCACCGCGGTCATTTTATTTAGGAATTAAATTAATTGTGAGCCACTTTTGGCAGCTCACAATTAAAATCAATAATTAGAAATTATATTTAATGGAGTAGACAATCGCATCCTGCCAGAAGTCTTCACCTAATTTATGATCGGCGTATCGATATTGAATGCCGGTAGTGAAGGACTGGTGAGGTGTCCACCATAACGCTATTGCACCATTGGTACCGTTCCGTCCACCGTTGCCGTAGCGTTCATTCCGGTTAAGTTCTATTTCATTCCAGTTGGTTATGCTGAATTTTTCTTCCCAGAGTTGAAAGTCGTAACCTGCAACCCAACCAACGACATAGCCGTTATTACCGGAGTAGAAAGTTTGGTCAACATAGTGCAGCGCAACGAATGGTTTGAACCAGACACCGGCGAAATCAGTGTTGTAGCCAATACCGTAGAGGGTATTTACCTCGTGGAAGTTCCCGCCATGTGCTGTACCTGGGAGCGAGTAAGTACCGTAAACATGACCATAGAGGTTGAAACCCGTATCAGCCAGATAGAAGCGACCGGTTGTCTTAAAAGTGTATCTTTGGTTATCCCCTGGTTCAGCATGCTGACTGTTGAAAGCATTTTCCAGGTCAAAGAACCCGTATAATTCACCCCAGTCAAACCCGGCTCCGCCTTCCAGTTCCAAATAGGCAAAGTCGTCTTTATGAGAGGTTTGCCCGGACTTGTGTGTGGTATGGCTAGTCCAGTCGAGGTAGTTCATGCTGATATTAGCAAAACCCCCTTTATATTCAGCATAAGCTGGAACTGAGACGGTGGTGAGTAAAGCAGTAGCCAGAATGGTTGTTCTCATAAATTTCTCTAACGCATCCATGAAAAGAGGTTTTGGGTTTTAAAGCTATATTAAATAACCCTTAAAATGGTAGTCTGATTCTACGCAGATATAAATATTGAACAATCAAATAATCACTCAAAAATAGCACTTTTGGCAAATGACTATTTGAAGTGTGATCGCTATCACTTAAATATTTAAAAAGAAGGCAGGAATATCAAAGGCTGACCGCCGTCAACCTTTAATAAGTTAACTTAATGTTTTCACCTTTTAAGTCAATTGGCCCCTTCTTAATGCAAGATAATCTAGAAAGCTACCGAGAATGATGCTTGTGATACCGATTTGCGCTCCCCAGAATAGTAATGTTTCGGCCAGATCAGGTGCATGAGTCCAGTTAAGTGCATTAGTGGTGATGATAAGTAACCAAAATGTAAGCAAAATACTTGCTAATGATAGTAAGCCAAGCGCTAGACGATAGAAGTTTTTGAACTCAGTACGTGGCATAAAATTGTTAGTTCGCTGGATATAAACCAGAGTCTGGCGGCAGATAAATAACAGTAATAAACCTGGAACAGAGGCCGCTATAGAGAATAGATAGAAGTTTGGCCAGCCATGTAATTCAACGAACCAACCCGCAATTGGGCCGACATAGACTCGGCCAACAGCAGATAAAGCAGATAATAAAGCAAATTGTGTTGCAGAGAACGATTTATGACATAATGCCATAATTAGGGCAACAAATGCAGCGGTTCCCATTCCGCCACAGATATTTTCCAGAAAAACAGCGCTGCCCATAGTGTAGATATTTTTGTCCGTGATGGATAACAGCCAGTATCCAATATTGGAAATCGCTTGAAAGATGCCAAAGATCATGAGTGAGCGGAATAAACTCCATCGTTGCATTAAATAACCACCATATAATGCGCCAACGATAGTTGCTGCTAATCCCAGCGTTTTGTTGATCATTCCAACTTCACCAGCATCAAAGCCAATACCTCGGATCAGAAAGGGGGTACTTAAGCTGGCAGCAAAGGCATCTCCCATTTTATACATGACGATTAACAGTAGTATCAGCCATGCATTATTGCGATTAAAAAAATCAACTAATGGGTCTATTGCGGCTTGCTGGAGTGTTTTTGGCGGCGGAGCGTCAATTTCAGGCTCTTTAGCTTTTAACGTCGCATAGATGCCAATTAACATCAATCCAGCCATTAACCAGTAGGTGTGTTGCCAGCCAATATAGCGGTCTGCGATCCATAGTGCTAACCCGCCTGAAACCAACATGGCTAACCGATAACCAAGTACTGAAACGGCAGCGCCTACGCCTCGCTCTTCGCTACTCAATAAATCGGCTTTATAAGCATCAAAGACGATATCCTGTGATGCGGAACAGAAAGCAACGGTTACCGCTAGTGTGGCCAGCCACCATAAATGTTGAGATGGTTGGAGAAAACCCATTGCAGCAATACTGGCTATAAGTAATAACTGTGTAACAAGTAGCCAACCACGGCGACGTCCAAGAAAAGGGAGGGTAAATCGGTCCATAAAAGGGGACCAAAGAAATTTGAAAACATATGCTTGGCCGACAAGAGAAAAGAAGCCAATTGTTTTAAGATCAATGTCTTCAACGGTCATCCATGCTTGCAGGGTGCTGGCAGTCAACGCGAGCGGTAAACCAGAAACAAAGCCGAGTAAAAGCAGAATTCGTGAATTATGTTGGGTAAAAACGGTGAGATAACGATAAGACATGTGCCTCCCAAAACCCTGCCCTTGGCGGGCAGAGTAAATAATTAGTCCTTTAATAAACGATTAGTCCTTTAATTAGCGCGCATTTTGTTTGATGAAATTGCTGACGGAAGGATCTTGAGCCATATCTGCTATGACTTCTGATAATACAGTATTGACTGCATCAGCAATTTTTTCATTAGTTGCGCCTAAGGGACCTTGTACATTGTAACTAGTGCGGTAATTCTTAATTTGTTTACTGCCATTTTGCGCTGTACTAATGATGGAGATATCGGCTTTTGTTGAAATATTATGGCGCAGGCTGCCTTCTTTGACGTCTGCATATAGATTGTTCACAATAATTTGCAGATTGGCATTGGCTGGAGAGCCAATCATATAACCACGAGCGGTCATCTGTTTTTCCAGGACTTCCTGGAGTAGAAAGCGTAGATCACGAGAGGGTTTCAGTGTTTCCAGCTTTGCATTGCGGTTAACTTGAGCAAGCGTCTGAGACTGACGATTGTCGGCCCCGCTGATACTGAGGGTAATTGCGCCCATCGTTGGATCTGCTGTTGGCAATGCAATTTTAGGTTCGATGGTCAAGGTATTGCTGGGAGCGGCGCAACCAGCAAGAAGAAAAAGCGCAATGAGTGGGAATAAGATTCTTTTCAACATGTTAATTTTCTCATCAGTGATAAGGATATCCAGTAATACTTATCAATAGCATAAATTGCGTTAATAATATCACCGCCTTTTGGTCATGGCATATCCCTGATGGGGTAAACGCATATAAAAACCTTATGATGTGGGATTCGATTAAAAGATATTTTAATGCGTTGGTGCTATAACTCATGGAGAATAGACTAAAATTATTAGCATGGTTGGCAGTACGACTGCTGTGTGGTTAAGGAGAAATGGTATGGTGTATCAGGATATAGAAGAGAAATTACAGGCTGCATTTAATCCCTCATATCTTGAGGTTATTGATGAGAGTTATCGTCACAATGTACCCGTAGGTTCTGAAAGCCATTTTAAAGTCGTCATCATCAGTAATAAATTTGCTGGTGAACGTATGCTGAACCGCCATCGTTCCGTTTACAGCGTATTATCGGCAGAATTGTCCGCAGGTGTTCATGCTTTGGCGTTGCATACCTATACAGAAAAAGAGTGGAATGAATTACAGGATACTGTTTTAGCGTCGCCGGCATGTCGCGGGGGTAATATTGTTGCCTGAAATGTGCTGAACTTAATTTGGGGCGTATTCTTATACAATAGAATAAATTCAGCGAACGGTCTTCGGGCCGTTTTTGCGTTTTATATATGATCCATTTTGGATGCAAATTTAGCCGCTGAATAATCGTTATCCTGTGAAGTTGATGAATAATTCGGCCTTTTTTCAGCAATTCTCGACTCACACCGTCTGCATCGCTATAATGTCGCGTCTAATTTTTAGAATGGTTTCGGGACGCTTCTGACATCAGGGATTCTCGGTTTTTAAATGCGACCGCCCCGGTTCTTAGAGAGTATTGCGATTAGTACATAAAATATGTGCTGGTTGTATGGTCTCTGGAGTTGACCGAGCACTATGATTTTTTTGAGGTAAAAAGATGCAAGTTTCTGTTGAAACCACTCAAGGCCTTGGGCGTCGTGTGACAATCACCGTTCCTGCTGCCGATGTTGAAAAAGCAGTTAGTAGTGAGTTGGTCAATGTAGCAAAAAAAGTGCGTATCGATGGTTTCCGTAAAGGCAAAGTGCCTATGAACATCGTTAAACAACGTTACGGTGCTTCTGTCATTCAGGACGTTCTGAGTGATCTGATGCAACGTAACTTTATTAATGCAATCATCGAACAAAAAATTAATCCAGCAGGTGCGCCAAGTTATGCACCAGAACAGTTCAAAAATGGTGAAGATTTCACTTACTCTGTAGAGTTTGAAGTTTATCCAGAAGTTGAATTGAAAGATCTGGAAGCCATTGAAGTTGAAAAACCTGTTGTTGAAGTAAAAGACGAAGATGTTGATGCAATGCTGGAAACATTGCGTAAGCAGCAGGCTAATTGGAAAGAAACCGAAGAAGTTGTTGGCGCAGAAGATCGTGTCACTGTTGACTTCAATGGCTCTGTTGATGGTGAAGAGTTTGAAGGTGGTAAAGCATCTGATTTTGTGCTGGCTATGGGGCAAGGCCGCATGATCCCAGGTTTTGAAGAGGGCATTGTTGGTCACAAAGCTGGGGAAGAATTTACCATTGATGTTAATTTCCCAGAAGATTATCACGCTGAAAATCTGAAAGGTAAAGCGGCTAAGTTTGCTATTACATTGAAAAAAGTGGAACAGCGTGAACTGCCAGAGTTGAATGAAGAATTCATCAAACGTTTCGGTATTGCTGATAGCACCGTTGATGGCCTGCGTGCAGAAGTACGTAAAAATATGGAACGTGAACTGAAAAATGCAGTCCGTAACCGTATTAAATCTCAGGTTATCGAAGGTTTGGTTAAGGCTAACGAAATCGACGTTCCAGCCGCTGTTGTTGATAGCGAAATTGATGTTCTGCGCCGTCAGTCGGCTCAGCGTTTTGGCGGCAATGAAAAACAAGCTCTGGAACTGCCTCGTGAACTGTTTGAAGAACAAGCTAAACGTCGCGTTGTTGTTGGCCTGCTATTAGGTGAAGTTATCAGCAGCAATGAACTGAAAGCTGATGAAGAGCGTGTTAAAACATTAATTGAGGAAATGGCTTCTGCCTATGAAGATCCTCAAGAAGTGATCGAATTCTATGGTAAAAACCAAGAATTGATGAACAATGTTCGTAATATTGCTTTGGAAGAACAAGCTGTTGAAGTTCTTCTGGGTAAAGCAAAAGTTTCTGAAAAAGAAACCACTTTCAATGAGTTAATGAATCAGAATCAAATGGCATAAGTTTTAGTTTTGTCATGAGATAATGAATTTGCTGTCTTATTAAAATGAACCCGCAGATTTATCTGCGGGTTTTTTTATAAGTAAGAGGCAAGATTTTTCTTGAAAAAAGTGGGTTTAACCCCAGATCCTTTTTAATATTATGTATATGATTACAAAATTTTTCAGGGGTAATTCCCCCTTGATTGGTTAACTTTGAATCATGGTCATCATCGCTTATCTCAAGTAGAATTGGTTATGAATGGCACCAACATGAATTCTATTAGGAGACGAAAATGTCATATAGCGACAAGCGGGATCAATATGCGCCTCACATGGCTTTGGTGCCGATGGTAGTTGAACAGACTGCGCGTGGGGAACGTTCGTACGATATCTATTCGCGCTTATTAAAAGAACGTATTATTTTTCTGACCGGCCAGGTTGAAGATCATATGGCAAACCTGGTTGTAGCTCAGATGTTGTTTCTTGAGGCAGAGAATCCAGAAAAAGATATTTTCTTATATATCAATTCGCCAGGTGGTGTGATTACGGCGGGAATGTCTATCTATGATACGATGCAGTTTATTAAACCGGACGTCAGTACTATTTGTATGGGGCAGGCATGTTCAATGGGAGCATTCTTGTTGACTGCTGGTGCAAAGGGAAAACGTATCTGTTTGCCAAATTCCCGGGTTATGATCCATCAGCCATTAGGCGGTTTCCAGGGACAAGCTACAGATATTGAAATTCACGCTCAGGAAATACTGAAAGTAAAATCGCGTATGAATGAGTTAATGGCAAAACATACGGGAAGACCTATTGAAGAGATCGCGAAAGATACAGAACGTGATCGTTTCTTGTCGGCAGATGAAGCCGTAGAGTATGGATTGGTTGATAAGATTTTCACCCATCGCGATTAATTTATTATTCCCGGAAGCTATAATATAAACATTCGGCTTACCGCTTGGTAAGGCTATGACATTCGGGGTAATAGCAGAAGTTTCCTGCTTTGCCAGATGAATCTGGGGGAACGGTTGATAAAGTGAGGTTGTGACTGATGACAGATAAGCGCAAAGACGGTTCAGGAAAGCTGCTGTATTGCTCTTTCTGCGGGAAAAGCCAACATGAAGTGCGAAAATTGATTGCTGGCCCGTCAGTATATATCTGCGATGAATGTGTTGATTTATGTAACGACATTATTCGCGAAGAAATTAAAGAGCTTGTACCACATCGTGAGCGTAGTGCATTACCAACGCCTCATGAAATCCGTCAGCATTTGGATGATTATGTTATCGGCCAAGAAACGGCGAAAAAAGTGTTGGCGGTTGCTGTTTATAACCATTACAAGCGGTTACGTAATGGCGATACCAGTAACGGTGTTGAGTTAGGTAAAAGTAATATTCTGCTTATTGGTCCAACAGGGAGTGGTAAAACGCTATTAGCTGAAACATTGGCTCGTTATCTTGACGTTCCTTTTACTATGGCCGATGCGACTACGCTGACCGAAGCGGGATATGTGGGAGAAGACGTAGAAAACATTATTCAGAAATTACTGCAAAAATGTGACTACGATGTGCAAAAAGCTCAGCGCGGTATTGTTTACATTGATGAAATTGACAAAATTTCACGTAAATCTGATAACCCGTCAATTACTCGGGATGTTTCAGGCGAGGGTGTACAGCAAGCGTTGCTGAAATTGATTGAAGGTACAATTGCGGCAGTTCCTCCTCAGGGGGGGCGTAAACATCCACAACAGGAGTTTTTACAGGTAGATACTTCTAAAATCCTGTTTATTTGTGGTGGTGCGTTTGCAGGTCTGGATAAAGTCATTGGCCAGCGTTTAAATACCAGTACGGGTATTGGATTTGGTGCGAAAGTCAAAGGTGAGTCAGAAAAGGCTACTGAAGGCGAATTGCTTGCACAGGCTGAGCCAGAAGATCTTATCAAATTTGGGCTTATCCCTGAATTTATTGGGCGGTTGCCTGTTGTTGCCACGCTCAGTGAATTGAGTGAGGAAGCGTTGATTCAGATTTTGAAAGAGCCTAAAAATGCGTTGACTAAGCAGTATCAAGCATTGTTTAACCTTGAAGGCGTTGATCTGGAATTCAGAAGTGAAGCCTTGACTGCTATTGCTAAGAAAGCAATGGTTCGTAAGACGGGGGCCCGCGGCCTACGTTCTATTGTTGAAGGCGCATTGCTAGACACTATGTATGATCTGCCATCAATGGAAAACGTTGGAAAAGTTGTTGTAGATGAATCTGTTATTAATGGTCAATCTGCGCCTTTGCTGATTTACAGCAAACCGGATGCCCAGGTTTCTGGTGAATAATTGAGTCTAGGACAGGGAATTCACTAAACGAGATATTATTTAATAAAATGAGGGAATTACCCTCATTTTGTTTTTATTAAAGTGCCATACCATTGAATGTCAAATTCCTGTCCCCATATATTTTATATTCTATGGAGTGAAACTCGTGAAAACCGTGTTTCACGAGATTCCTAAAAACTGGCGAAAGCTAAACGAAGAGAGAGCTCTATGAATCTTGAGCGTTCCGAACGCATAGAAATCCCTGTATTGCCTCTGCGCGATGTGGTGGTTTACCCGCATATGGTGATCCCATTGTTTGTAGGGCGTGAGAAGTCTATTCACTGCCTAGAAGCAGCAATGGATCATGACAAACAGATCATGTTGGTTGCGCAAAAAGAAGCTTCAACTGATGAGCCAGGGGTTAATGACCTTTTCTCCGTTGGTACAGTAGCTTCTATTTTACAGATGTTAAAACTGCCTGACGGCACGGTAAAAGTGCTTGTCGAAGGGTTGAAACGTGCCCGCATTACGACTCTGACTGACAATGGCGAACATTTTTCTGCTCATGCTGAGTATCTTGACTCGCCGCTCGTTGATGAGCGTGAGCAGGAAGTTATGATCAGGACAGCTATTAATCAGTTTGAAGGCTACATTAAATTAAATAAGAAAATTCCACCAGAGGTTCTGACCTCGCTGCACAGTGTCGAAGATGCCGCTAAATTAGCTGATACAATTGCTGCGCATATGCCATTGAAACTCAGTGATAAACAGACTGTTTTGGAAATGTCTGATGTTGTTGAGCGTCTTGAATATCTGATGGCAATGATGGAGTCGGAAATTGATTTGTTGCAGGTAGAAAAACGTATTCGTAACCGCGTGAAGAAACAAATGGAAAAAAGCCAGCGCGAGTACTACCTGAATGAACAGATGAAAGCGATTCAGAAAGAATTGGGGGAAATGGATGATGCGCCTGATGAGTATGAAACCCTTAAGCGCAAAATTGAAGCCGCAAAAATGCCCAAAGAGGCTCGTGAAAAAGCTGAAGCTGAATTGCAAAAACTGAAGATGATGTCTCCTATGTCTGCGGAAGCGACGGTCGTTCGTAGTTACATCGATTGGATGGTGCAGGTTCCGTGGGTTGCTCGCAGTAAAGTTAAAAAAGATTTGGTTAAAGCTCAGGAAACTTTGGATACCGACCATTATGGTTTGGAGCGTGTGAAAGAGCGCATCCTTGAGTACCTGGCAGTACAAAGCCGAATTAGTAAAATTAAAGGGCCGATTTTATGTTTGGTTGGGCCTCCTGGGGTGGGTAAAACCTCTTTAGGTCAGTCCATTGCACGAGCGACCGGGCGGAAATATGTGCGTATGGCGCTGGGCGGGGTTCGTGATGAGGCTGAAATCCGTGGTCATCGCCGAACCTATATTGGCTCTATGCCGGGCAAATTGATCCAAAAAATGTCCAAAGTTGGAGTGAAGAACCCTCTGTTTCTGCTGGATGAGATTGATAAGATGTCATCCGATATGCGTGGCGATCCAGCTTCTGCCTTGCTGGAAGTTTTGGACCCGGAACAGAACGTAGCATTTAACGACCATTATCTGGAGGTCGATTATGATCTGTCAGATGTCATGTTTGTTGCAACGTCTAACTCCATGAATATTCCGGCGCCATTGTTGGATCGTATGGAAATTATTCGTCTTTCCGGTTATACGGAAGATGAAAAATTGAATATTGCCAAACGTCATTTGCTGCCTAAGCAGATTGAACGTAATGCCCTGAAAAAAAGCGAATTAACTATTGATGACAGTGCTATTATTGGCATTATCCGTTATTACACTCGTGAAGCCGGAGTGCGTAGTTTAGAGCGAGAAATTTCTAAGCTGTGTCGTAAGACGGTAAAAGCATTGTTAATGGATAAAAATTTAAAACATATTGAAATCAACGCAGATAACTTGAAAGAGTATCTGGGGGTTCAACGTGTGGATTATGGCCGTGCAGATACGGAAAACCGTATTGGTCAGGTGACAGGACTTGCATGGACTGAAGTTGGTGGTGATTTACTGACCATTGAAACCGCGTGTGTTCCGGGGAAAGGTAAACTAACCTATACTGGCTCACTCGGTGAGGTTATGCAGGAATCCATTCAGGCAGCATTAACCGTTGTTCGTGCTCGTGCTGATAAGTTGGGTATCAACGCTGATTTTTATGAGAAACGGGATATTCATGTCCACGTTCCGGAAGGTGCGACGCCAAAAGATGGCCCAAGCGCGGGTATCGCCATGTGTACAGCATTGGTCTCTTGTTTGACCGGTAATCCAGTTCGTGCTGATGTTGCTATGACCGGTGAAATCACATTGCGTGGTTTAGTTCTGCCAATCGGCGGCTTGAAAGAGAAACTACTGGCAGCTCATCGAGGCGGAATCAAAACAGTCTTAATTCCTGAAGAGAATAAACGTGATCTGGAAGAAATTCCCCAAAATATTATTGCAGATCTACAGATCCATCCAGTAAAACGTATTGAAGATGTTTTAGCTATTACATTGCAAGATCCTGTTTTTGGCGCAGAATTAGTGTCAGTTCAGTAGTACAAAAATAGTGAACTATCTCAATAATTATGGATGAAATATAGGCTGGTAAGTGAATTCAAGCTTACCAGCTTTTTTGTATTGCTAACTTGGATGAGCTGTCTAATAAATATTTTGTTGTCTTATGATTTCTTGCCAATATCGGAAAGGATTGATATAACGGCACTGCTATCGGGTTGTCCGTTGGATTCTGATGCGGTAGTAAAAACTATATGGGGATGATAAGAGTGAATAAATCACAACTGATCGACAAAATTGCTGCTGACTCTAATATTTCTAAAGCAGCCGCAGGGCGTGTAGTAGATGCATTCATTTCTTCTGTAACGGGTGCATTGAAGGATGGCGATGATGTTGCTCTGGTGGGATTCGGTACTTTTGCTGTTCGTGAACGTTCTGCACGTACAGGCCGTAACCCTCAAACAGGAAAAGAGCTCAAAATTGCTGCGGCTAAAGTACCTGCTTTCCGTCCAGGTAAAGGTTTGAAAGACGCTGTTAATGAGTGACATAAACCGAATATTGCTTATCAGTCCTTGTTATATTGGCAAACATAGACTGACGAGACAGATTTGGTAAGCTAAAATAGAAGCGCATCAATTGATTGGTGCGCTTTTTTTCTCTTAACGCTTGAATTAGCGTAATATGGCGTTTTCAATTTCACCAAAGCGGAGTTTTGCCTCTTTATGATGGACAACCTACGCACGGCGGCAAACAGTCCTGTGCTTAAAATCGTGCTGGCTCTCATTATCCTGTCTTTTGTTTTGACGGGGGTTGGGGGCTATCTGACAAGTGGAGCTGGTAGTTATGCTGCCGAAGTGAATGGCCAGACTATCAATCGTGCTCAATTGGAGCGGGCGTTTCAGCAAGAGAGAAACGCATTGCAAGAGCAATTGGGAGATAAATTCTCAGTGTTGGCAAGTGACGAACAAAGCATGAAGCAGATTCGTAATCAGGCTTTGGAGCGTCTAATTAATAGTGTACTGATTGAGCAATATTCCCGTGAATTGGGTTTATCCGCCAGCGATGAGCAAGTTAAGGATTCTATCCGAAATACTTCTTACTTTCAGACAAACGGTAAATTTGATAACAACAAATATCTGGAGTTGCTCGACCGTTCCAAGATGAGTCCAGATCTTTTTGCTGAGCAAACACGCCAGAATTTAGTTAATCAACAATTAATTATGGCTTTTTCTGGTAGTGAAATAGCATTGCCTAGTGAGGTGAAACCTAATGCTGAATTGCTTCTGCAACAGAGAGCTGTGCGTATGGCTACACTGGAGCTGAAGAAAATTCAGGCGCAGCAGGAAGTAACAGATAAAGATTTGCAAGATTACTATAATCTAAATAAGAACAGCTTTATTGCTCCAGAAGAAGTGAAAGTCAGTTATATCAAGATGGATGCTGTAGATGAAATGAATAAAGTTTCAGCTACATCCGCTGATGTTGATGCTTACTATGAGCATAATTTGAAACGTTATACTCAACCAGAGCAGAAAAAATATAGTCTGATTCAGCTTGCAACTGAAGCTGAAGCCAAGACTGTGCTTAATGAGCTAAATAAGGGTGCTGATTTTGGTAAATTAGCGACTGAAAAATCAACGGATAAGTTTTCAGCAAAAAATCGTGGTGAGATCGGTTGGATAGAAGAGGATGCTCTTCCTGAAGAGTTGAAGCAAGCTAATTTGAAAGATAAAGGTCAAATTTCTTCTGTAATTAAGGTTGCTGATGGTTTCGCTATTTTCCATTTAGATGATGTTAAGCCTCAAATAATTAAGCCTTTATCTGAAGTTCGCACTGAAATTGAGAAAACGGTTAAGCAGGAAAAAGCAGTAGATGCTTTCTATGCTCTGCAACAGAAGGTCAGTGATGCTGCTACCAGCGATAATGAATCTCTAGCTGCGGCTGAGGAAGTTGCAGGTATTAAGGTTGTGACGACTGATTGGTTTGATCGCAATAGTGTGCCGGTAGAGATTAATTTCGGCGCTGTCATTCATGCTATTTTTGAAGGTAATCTTGTTGATGGGCAGGGGCCGACAGGGACTAACTCTGACGTTATCTCCGTTGAAGGCGATCGTGCATTTGTTTTGCGTGTAGATAATTATAAGCCGGAAACAGTACAGCCTTTCGAGAAAGTTAAAGAGCAAGTTACTGAACTGGTTAAACGTCAGAAAGCTGAAAAACAACTTCAAGTCGAAAGTGAGAAATTACTGGCTGCTTTAAAAGAAGGTAAAGGTGAGCAAGCCTTGAAAGATGCAGGTATTCAATTTGGCGAACCTCAGGTTATTCAGCGTACATCTCAGGATAATGTGTTAGTTGGTGCAGTATTTGCGTTACCTCGGCCAAAAGAAGGTAAGGCAGAATATGGTTTGACGAAAAATAGTTTGGATGATGTTGTGCTGCTCCAACTGGATAAAGTTACTCCAGGTGTTGTATCCGAAGAACAAATTAAGAGCATGACTGATAGCTATCAGAGTGAAATGGGTAACGCTATGCTGGATTCTTTACTGGTTAGTTTGCGTGAAAAAGCCAAAATTAAGTTAGGTCATATCGAATAAAAATTTGCGGAGAGTATCGCAAATATCTTTGTAATTACCTTGTCAATAAAGGCCGCTTTCGCGGCCTTTCGCATATCTGATCTTCATCCATTGTGCTCAAATTTATCTGTGGCAATCTTTTTTCTGCTCATAAAACATGGAGGAATTGATATGAAAAAATCGGGAATTTTATCTATTTTGCTCGCTGGCTTGCTTTATGCGTGTGGAGGGCAATTTGCGATTGCCACTGAGCAAGTAAAAGATAAAGTAGCTAAAGCAGCCAGTACTACCGGTCATTCTTCATCAGAAAAGCAATTACAGCAGCAGGATGCTTTGAAAGTTGAAGAAAAGGGAAAGGTGAATATTAATACTGCAAGTGCGGAAGAGTTAGCAAAAGCACTAAATGGTATTGGGGTAAAAAAAGCACAAGGAATTGTTGAATATCGAGAAAAACATGGTGCGTTTACTACGGTGGAACAGTTACAGGAGGTTCAGGGAATAGGGCCAGTTTTCATTGAGCGAAATAGAAGTAAGTTGAGTTACTAGTATATTATCTATCATCCTCATTCATGATTTTTTTATGAATGAGGATGTTGTGATCAAGGTTGCAAATAAATTACTTTAATTAGTGTGAATTTTTTGTTTTGCTATTGTGAAATCAACCTGGTCAGATGAGTGACTTTAACATAAAGGCAATATTATGAGTTCAATTATAAAAGTTCATGGTTATCATATAGATTTGTTTCAGCATGTGAACAATGCTCGCTATTTGGAGTTTCTGGAAAGTGCTCGGTGGGAATGGTTGCATAAGCATTCTGTAGTGGAATGGATACAGAAAAACAATGTTGGGTTTGCAGTGGTCAACATTAATATCAATTATCGCAGTTCAGCAGTTCTTGGCGATGAATTGGAAGTGGATTGCCGATTGACGGAGCTGAGAAATAGAAGTGGTGTATTTTCTCAGGAAATCATACGCAGAAGGAACAATCAACTCATTGCAGATGCTAAGACTACGTTTGTCTGGATTGATAGAAAAACGCAAAGAGCGTTATCTATTGAAGGTGAATTACGTGAAATAATGGGGGCTTTGGTGAAAACAGGACAATGAGAGGGGAAGGCTCTCATTGCCATTTGGATTAAACTAAATGTGTTTTTGCTTTCATTTCAGTCATTATTTTCTCCGGAGCATTCAAATATTGTTCTAATCCGTTAGCTCTGAGATGACAAGCTGCACATGTACCACATCCATTACCTTGAATGCCGTTGTAGCAAGTTAGCGTCTGACTACGAACAAAGTCTAAATGTTGGTAGTAGTCGGACAATGCCCAAGTTTCAGCTTTGTTTAGCCACATTAATGGCGTTTCAAAACGGATATCACGGGCAATGCCAAGGCTTACCGCTTTATTCAGTGCCTTGACAAATTCATCGCGGCAATCAGGATAACCGGAGAAGTCAGTTTCGCATACTCCAGTAATAACTGCTTCAGCTTCAACTTGATAAGCATATATAGCAGCCAGTGTCAGGAACAAAATATTGCGCCCAGGGACAAATGTACTGGGTATAGCGCTTTTTTCACTTTCACTGTGATCGGGAACAGGGATGTTATCACGAGTCAAACTGCTGAGAGCCAGTTCATTAAGTAATGTGACATCCAGTACTTTATGTGCGACAACACCAAGAGAATGGCTGACATTACGCGCAACATCAATTTCGGCGCGATGGCGCTGACCATAATCAAAAGTGACACAATGTACTTCGTCATATTGATTAATTGCTTGAATCAGGCAGGTCGTGGAATCTTGCCCGCCACTGAATACAACAACCGCTCGTCTCATTGTAACATCCTCATTGGAATAAAATGGTTATGTTACTTATAACCACGGAAATTGGGTAGTTGTTTGAGATAAGGTGAAATATCGCCAATGTTATTTTTTACCCAATCTGGGTTGTAATAGGTATCGAGATAACGTTCACCACTGTCGCACAGCAAAGTTACTATTGCGCCTTGTTCTCCACGTTCATGCATTTGGTTAGCAAGCAGGAGAGCTCCCCAGACATTGGTTCCCGTAGATGCTCCAACTTTTCTGCCTAATAATTTTTCCAGCCAGTAAATTGTTGCAATGCTGGCGCAATCAGGTATTTGGATCATGTCATCAATAACCGAGGGAATAAAAGAAGGCTCTGCTCTAGGGCGGCCAATACCCTCAATCTTGCTACTATAATTGCCACGAATATCACAGCAATTTTGACGGTAATAGTCATAGAATATAGAGTTTTCTGGATCGACAACAATCAGTTTAGTGTTATGCCCTTGGTAACGGATATAGCGTCCTAAAGTTGCAGAAGTTCCCCCAGTACCAGCGCTCATAACGATATAATCTGGTTCAGGAAATGGTTCCATTTGCATCTGGCGAAAAATACTTTCAGCAATATTGTTGTTACCTCGCCAGTCTGTTGCTCTTTCGGCATAAGTAAATTGATCCATATAATGGCCATTTAGTTCTTTCGCTAGTCGTTCTGACTCGTCATAAATTTGTGCTGAATGGTTAACAAAATGGCATTTACCACCATAAAATTCAATTTCCTGGATTTTACGTTTCGCGGTGTATGAGGGCATAACAGCAATAAAAGGTAATCCAAGTAGGCGGGCAAAATAGGCTTCGGATACAGCGGTACTACCCGATGAGGATTCAATAACCGGGGTACCTTCCTTTATCCAGCCATTACTCAGTGCGTAAAGGAATAAAGAGCGAGCAAGCCTGTGTTTCAGACTACCGGTTGGATGGGTGCTTTCATCTTTTAGATATAAATGGATACCTGGAAAAACTGGCAAATTAAGGCGGATAAGATGAGTATCAGAGCTGCGTTGATGGTCTGCTTGAATCTCTCTGATTGCCTTGGTAGTCCAACTGTGTGACATTAATTATTAACTCTATAATTTAAAAATAATTGGCGGCGGGTAGATATTAACTTGGTGCTGGGAGAAATAGATTGTTATTTTTCTTAATATGTGGTTTCTTTATGGAAAAATTTTCTATAAGAGGTAGCTATGTTGGATAAAACAGACCGCAAGTTGCTTAAGCTACTACAGAAAGATTGTAGTCTGTCTCTGAATGCATTGGCGGAAGCTGTTAATCTTACTTCTACTCCTTGTTGGAAACGGCTAAAACGACTTGAAGATGAAGGCTATATCGTTGGCAAAGTTGCTTTGCTTGATAGCGAAAAATTAGGATTAGGGCTGACAGTGATTGTTACGATCAGAACTCAGCAGCATAACAGTAGTTGGTATGAACAATTTGTTGCATTTATAAAGCAAATGCCGGAAGTCCTCGCTTTTTATCGTATGGCTGGTGAGTGTGATTATTTAATGCACGTGGAAGTTGTGGATATGAAAAGTTATGATCTTTTCTACAAGCGTATGGTTAATGGTGTTCCGGGGTTGATTGATGTAACGTCGAGTTTTGCAATGGAAAAAATCAAATACACTACAGCATTACCGATACCAGATTAACCGGTTATTAGTTCATTGCGTTAAGTCAATTATTCTGAGTGTCGTTCAACATTTCTACTATCTATTTCATTTCGGGATATACACGTGTGAGATTGTTTTCTCAATTAAGTTGGTACTTCCGTAGCGAGTGGCGTCGCTATCTTGGGGCAGTGACTCTGCTTATTATTATTTCTATTCTACTACTCATTCCTCCATATCTGGTGGGTGTAATCGTTGATGGGATCAGCACTGCGTCTATGTCATTTTACCAATTGACGGTGTGGGCGGGTGTTATACTGATTATCGCATTGATTGTCTATATCTTGCGTTATATATGGCGTTTATGGTTATTTGGGGCGTCATACCAATTAGCGGTTAAATTGCGGAATAATTTTTACCAGCAACTTAGCCGACAAAGCTCTGAATTTTATTTGCGTCACCGCACGGGAGATTTAATGGCCCGTGCTACTAATGATGTGGATCGGGTAGTATTTGCTGCCGGTGAAGGTGTGCTTACGTTAGTTGATTCGCTAGTTATGGGCTGTGCAGTGCTGATTGTGATGAGTATACAAATTAGTTGGCAACTAACTTTACTGTCTCTGTTACCTATGCCGATTATGGCAATCATTATTAAACGATATGGTGATCAACTTCATCGACGTTTCAAATCTGCACAAGGGGCATTTTCTGCTCTTAATAATCAGGCTCAAGAGAGTCTGACCAGTATTCGTATGATTAAGGCGTTTGGCCTTGAAGATTTGCAATCAAATCAGTTTGAACAAGTTGCAGTGGAAGCCGGTCGTAAGAATATGTATGTTGCTAGGGTGGATGCTCGATTTGATCCGACAATTTTTATTGCCATCGGTATGTCAAACTTATTGGCTATCGGTGGTGGTAGCTGGATGGTGTTAAATGGTGTTTTAACACTTGGTGAGCTTACTAGTTTTGTGATGTACCTTGGCTTAATGATTTGGCCAATGTTGGCGCTGGCATGGATGTTTAATATCGTTGAACGGGGAAGTGCCGCTTATAGTCGTATCCGTAGTTTGTTACAAGAGCCTCCGGTTATTGAGGATGGTATTGGTCATTTATTGCCTAAACGCGGTATTCTGGATGTGAATATCAAAGCGTTTAATTATCCGCAAAGCAACAAAACTGCTCTCAATCAAATTAATTTCCAGTTATTACCTGGACAGTTATTAGGGATCTGTGGTCCAACTGGTTCAGGTAAGAGCACATTACTTGCGCTGATACAGAGGCAGTTTGATGTGACTGATGGGGAAATTCTTTTCCAGTCGCTCAAAATTGCGGATATCAGGTTGGATGAATGGCGAGCACGATTTGCTGTTGTCAATCAAACCCCTTTTTTATTTTCAGACACAGTTGCCAGAAATATTGCTTTGGGGCGTCCTGATGCAACACAGGAACAGATTGAAGAAGTTGCCCGCCTTGCCAATGTTCATGAAGATATTCTTCGTTTACCTGAGGGGTATCAGACAGAAGTAGGCGAGCGTGGGGTAATGCTTTCTGGTGGTCAGAAGCAGCGTATTTCCATTGCAAGAGCATTACTTTTAGATGCAGAGATTCTGATTCTGGATGACGCTTTATCTGCGGTTGATGGGCAAACTGAACATAATATCCTACAAAACCTCAGTCAGTGGAGGCAGCAACGGACGGTTATTATTAGTGCTCACCGCCTGTCTGCATTAACTGATGCTGATAATATCCTGGTGATGCAGCAAGGTTCTGTTATACATCAAGGGCGGCATCAGCAACTGGCGGAGCAGTCAGGATGGTATCGTGATATGTATTATTATCAGCAACTTGAAGCAGCATTGGATGATGAGGAAACAGTAGAAGGAGATAAAGATGACTAAAGTTCGTCAATTGTGGCCGTCTCTGAAGCGTCTGCTGGTTTATGGCAAGAATTATCGTAAGCCGTTGGGGCTAGCTGTACTCATGTTATGGGGGGCAGCAATTGCGGAAGTCAGTGGTCCAGTTCTCATTAGTTACTTTATCGATAATATGGTTGCAACAGGTAATATGCCGACTAAGGTGGTTATCGGGTTGGCTATAATTTTTATTGTTCTGCAACTGATTACGGCTGTATTACATTATTTTCAGGCTTTATTGTTCAATCAAGTGTCAGTTGATGTGGTTCAGCAGCTTCGTACTGATGTAATGAATGCCGCATTGCGCCAGCCTCTGAGTGCTTTTGATAATCAACCGGTAGGGCAGTTGATTTCCCGTGTAACGAATGATACTGAAGTCATTAAAGATCTTTATGTCAATGTAGTTCCTACGGTATTTCGCAGTATGGCATTGATTGGTGCGATGCTGATTGCCATGTTTATATTGGAATGGCGCATGGCATTGATTGCAATTCTTATTTTTCCTGTCGTCTTGATTGTTATGGCGATATATCAGCATTTCAGTACGCCAATTGTCCGTCGGGTGCGTAGTTATTTGGCTGATATTAATGATGAGTTTAACGAAGTCATTAATGGAATGAATGTTGTTCAGCAGTTTCGGCAGCAGGCGCGTTTTGGTGAACGTATGTTGTCAACCAGTCGGGCTCATTATCAGGCGAGAATGCAAGCGTTGAGATTAGATGGGCTTTTGTTGCGCCCACTACTGAGTTTTCTATCTGCTATGGTATTGTGCGGTCTTATCGTGTTGTTTGGAATCAGCGGGCCAGGGGCGATTGGTGTCGGGATATTGTATGCTTTTATTAATTATTTGGGGCGGTTGAATGAACCACTGATTGAACTGACATCTCAGCAATCGATTCTGCAACAAGCTGTCGTTTCTGGTGAGAGAATATTTGAATTAATGGATAGCCCTCAGCAAGGTTATGGCATGGATAGCCAGCCACTGTCCAGTGGTCGAATTGATATAGAAAATGTCAGTTTTGCCTACCGGCATGGAAAAATAATTTTACAAGATATTAATTTACAAGTTCCGGCTCATGGTTTTGTTGCTTTGGTTGGTCATACCGGAAGTGGTAAAAGTACGCTGGCAAATTTGCTGATGGGGTATTACCCGTGGCAGAAAGGGGAAATTTATCTTGATGGTCGGCCTGTATCATCTCTGTCTCATTCGGTGTTACGCAATGGTGTAGCAATAGTTCAGCAGGACCCGGTTGTTCTTGCTGACACTTTCTTTGACAATATTACCCTTGGTCGGAATATTTCAGAAGAGAAGGTTTGGCAAGTACTGGAAACTGTTCAGTTAGCTGAATTAGTGCGTACATTACCTGATGGACTTCATACTATCTTGGGAGAACAGGGTAATACATTATCGGCCGGTCAAAAACAATTGCTTGCTATGGCGAGAGTGTTGGTGCAAACGCCACAAATTTTGATCCTTGATGAAGCGACTGCAAATATTGATTCTGGTACGGAACAGGCGGTACAGCAAGCCTTGAGATTGATTCGTCAACAAACAACATTGATCGTGATTGCTCATCGTCTGTCTACCATTGTGGAAGCTGATACTATTCTGGTGCTGCATCGTGGTGCAGTTGTTGAACAAGGATGCCATCAACAATTATTGGCAAGTCGTGGGCGTTATTATCAGATGTATCAGTTGCAACAAGTAGGTGAGACGCTAAATGAATGTGGCACAATCTCTGAGAAAGAGGTACTAGTTTAATCAGATTTGCACTAATTTGGTGCGTTCAAGGGAGAGTATATTCGCTGCTCTCCTCCCTTCTTATTCCCCATAATTTTTATTCTCTTTATTATTATTTGATTTTTATATGTTTTTAGATTCTGGCACACCCCTTGCTATTTCTTTATTGTAAACATAATAGCCGGATGGAAGGGGGATATATGAAGCTCATTACGACAATTATAAAACCATTCAAATTGGAGGATATTCGGGAAGTTCTCTCTGGTCTTGGTGTTCAGGGATTGACCATAACAGAGGTAAAAGGATTTGGACGTCAGAAAGGACATGCGGAGCTATACCGTGGAGCTGAATATAGTGTCAATTTTTTGCCTAAAATAAAGATAGATATTGCTGTAGCAGATGAATTGGTTGAGGAGGTAATTCATGCTATTCAGCAATCAGCTTTCACTGGAAAAGTTGGCGACGGTAAAATCTTTGTCATTGAATTACAACAGGCTATTCGTATTAGAACAGGAGAAACTAACGATGCGGCACTGTAACCCACTGATAGTAAAGATAGATGTGAAAAGACAATTCTCAGTGGCTGCCGGTATTGTGGCCAGTTGTGTACCATCATTATCTCAGGCTGCGGAAGGCGTTGCTGATAAAGCTGATAATGCTTTTATGATGATTTGTACAGTCCTTGTTCTATTTATGACTATTCCAGGAATTGCTCTGTTTTATGGTGGATTGTTACGGAGCAAAAACGTTTTATCGCTAATGGCTCAGGTTATGGTGAGCTTTGCTCTGGTATGTGTATTATGGGTGATTTACGGTTACAGCCTGGCTTTTGAACCAGGGAATGGTTTTTTCGGCGGTTTTGGTCAAATGATGCTAAAGAATTTGGCATTCACTGACTTAAGTGGCAATTTTTATCAGCTAATTCATGTGGCATTTCAAGGTTCTTTCGCTTGTATCACAGTTGCTTTGATTATTGGTGCATTAGGGGAGCGTATTCGCTTTTCGGCTTTGTTAATTTTTAGTGTGCTGTGGTTGACATTTTCTTACCTGCCTATGGCGCATATGGTTTGGGGGGGTGGTGTACTTTCGCAGGATGGAGCATTGGATTTTGCTGGTGGTACGGTTGTCCATGTTAACGCTGCTGTAGCTGGATTAGTTGGTGCTTACTTGCTAGGAAAACGTACTGGTTTTGGCAAAGAGGCATTTAAACCACATAATTTGCCGATGGTCTTCACTGGTACTGCTGTGCTCTATATTGGTTGGTTTGGTTTTAATGCTGGTTCTGCGAGTGCTGCTAATGAGATAGCCGCTCTGGCATTTTTAAATACTATTGTGGCGACTGCTGCCGCTATCCTGTCATGGGTTTTTGCAGAATGGCTTTTTCGTAATAAACCATCTCTTTTAGGAGCATGTTCAGGCTGTATTGCTGGGTTGGTTGGTATTACACCTGCTGCTGGAATGGTGGGTGTTGGTGGTGCATTAGTCATTGGTCTGATCGCAGGTGTTACCGGACTTTGGGGGGTGGTGGCTTTAAAACGATGGTTACGTGTTGACGATGTATGTGATGTATTTGGTATACACGGCGTATGTGGGATCGTAGGTTGCCTCCTGACTGGGGTTTTTACGGCTAAATCTTTGGGAGGAACCGGGCATGCAGAGGGTATAACCATGTTGGAGCAAGTTGGTATTCAGGCTTTTAGTATACTGGTTTGCGTGGTTTGGTCAGTCATTGTTGCCTTTGTTGCTTTTAAAATAGCAGAGCTGTTGGTAGGGTTGCGAGTTACAGTTGAAGTTGAAAGGGAAGGGTTGGATATTAATTCTCATGGAGAGAGTGCTTATAATTAAGTTGTAATATTAAAAGGCAGCAATAAGACATAAGATGTAATGTCGATTTCTTAGTTTGCTGCCTTAATTCATTTATCTGTTGCGTTTCCTAATTAGACCTTCCTGTACTGTGGAGGCAACAAGTATCCCTTCACGATTATAAATTTGCCCCCGGACAAAACCTCGGGCACCAGAAGCTGACGGACTATCTATAGCATATAGCAGCCAGTCGTCTAGCTTAAACGGGCGGTGGAACCACATAGAATGGTCAATTGTTGCTATCTGAATATTTTTCTCAAGGAACCCGACGCCATGTGGCTGTAATGCTGTTGGCAGAAAGTTAAAATCGGAGGCATAGCCAAGCAGATATTGATGCATAAAAGGGTCATCAGGCATATCGCCGTTACTGCGGAACCAAACATAGCGTATAGGTTCTTCTGGTGGACAATTAAATGGACTATGATATTTTACGGGTCTCATTTCTAGCGGGCAGGGGAAGAGAAGAATATTCTGCATTTTCTGGGGCAGCAGATGTGACATCTTTTTCACGATTTCGTTCTGAGGGATAAGTTCTTCTGGATATGGTACATCTGGCATTATATTCTGGTGTTCAAAACCTTCTTCGTGACTTTGAAATGAGGCAGTCATATAAAAGATAGGCTTGCCATTTTGAATGGCACTGACTCGCCGGGCACTAAAACTTCCTCCATCACGTAGAATTTCAACATCATAGACGATAGGTTTGTTACTGTCTCCGGGGCGCAAGAAATAACTATGGAAAGAGTTGCCTATCCGGTCATCGACAACGGTTTGTTTGGCTGCATACAGTGCCTGACCAACCACTTGCCCCCCGAAAACCTGAGGAAAACCGAGATCTTTACTTTGCCCTCGGTAAATACCTTCCTCAATTTTCTCCAATTTCATCAAATTTATCAGATTCTGTAATGACTTGCTCATAATACGCCTTTGTTTTCTATTAGGTTATCGAGAGTACAAGGGATGATTATTGTCTCATTAATAGATGATTAATAAATAACTAAATTATAAATGTTTTAAGTCCTGACAGTAGTGCAATAAAGAATATAAGATTTATTGGCGTTTTATATTCAATTTTTTAATCTATAATCCAAATGATTTAGATTTAATGACTTGATATTTCAATTTATTTTAATATTTATGTAGATGAATTAACAACGGAGGAATGTGTATGAAGTTATGGAAGCTCCCCGCTGGCGTATTACTAGCGGTTGCTTTGGTTGGGTGTAATGCCAAAGGTGCTCAGGTAGTAGATACTCAGGTGAAAGAGATTGAAAATCCAATGAAACGGTCTTTTGTTGAAGGCAATATTAATATATTACAGCGTATAGCATTGCCAGCAGATGCTGTTCTGACAGTGGCTTTATCTGATGTATCTTTGCTTGATGCACCCTCAGTTACTCTGTCTCAGAAGGTTGAGCGTTTAGGTGGGAAACAATCGCCTTTCCATTTTGTTTTGCCTTATCAATCAGACAAAATTAAGCCGGGTGCACGCATTGTTGTCAGTGCTTCTGTTTCGTTGCATAGTCGATTGATGTTTGTTACAGATACAGCGTATGAAGTGATTAATAATGGGAAGACTAAAAATATCGAAATTACGTTGAAAGCTGTTAGATAATACATTTCCTTAATTGTATTCACTTGCAATGTACAATAAATCAGCATTCGGGCCTGCTTGTCTTGCTATTTGAGTAGGTATGAATGATAATGGCGCCGCTTTGAAGTTAAAGCAACACGTCACAATGGGGGCTCTGTTGGTTCTCCCGCAACGCTAACTTGTTAACTTGGTCAGGTCCGGAAGGAAGCAGCCATAGCAGGGGATGTGTGTGCCGGGATGTCGCTGGCAGAGCCCTCGCCAATTTTCATTAATAACCTAAACACATAGATGATCTAAATAAGCCGATAGCACTTTACCGGCTCGGATCACTCTCTATCTGATAAAGACTATTTTAGCGAACGTATTTCCATACTGAAGGTGGAATTCTATCATACAGTTTATTCATGGTCAGCTCAGCTAGGCGGTGATCCGCAGCAGAGTAGAATAGTTCAAGTTCATCTCCTGAAAGTTCATATTTGTTCTTTTCAATCACACGTTCTAGTGTATCAATCGTGGTGCATTTTCTTAAACGCATCAGATAATCAGTTTTAGTCATAATCGCCTTTCTTATTTAACATATATAAAAAATTATTGAGGGAAATATTCAATCAAATTTTGCTCAAGGAACAACTTAAATCCTGTAACAGGACGCTGGTTGAGCGTTCATTAGTTTTTACCATTCCACAAGTCTGGAAACGATAATCTTAATTTGTTTTCAAAAAAATTGTAAGTGTATGTATTATCAATACATTTATCAATTCAAGAGAGAAGGTTGAAATCATCAGAATATTTTATTTTAAAGTACCAAACGAAAGTTGATATGTATTCGATCTATTTGTTTAGCTCTAAATTATCCTGAGATGTAAAAATTATTCTCACAACCAGTCTCATCTCTGTGTACTTTGCACTAGAAGTGCCTCTTGCCTTAGATTCTCACATAAGCATTTTAATTCATCAATATTATGTCATCTTGAGTGAATATTCATCCATGCTATGTCGCTCTTCCTGTATATGCCATTACTTAATTTTTTGAGTTAAACACTAAGCATATACACGTATTATAAAATTTTTTTCGAGAGATTATTATTATGTATCTATAATCGTTCTTTGGGATTATTTATCTTTTTTACAGATAGCTCTGATTTTCTTCTGGTAAATCAGGATCAGCTCTTAACAAAAACTCATACCTTAACTCAATAAACTATAAATATCGGCTAGTATGTGTGAGTTAATATGTAGGTTTATATAAAACAGTATTACCCTCAGATACCAGTAACGGCAGATTATAGCCTGATGGCTACAATAATCAATGAATATAACATCATTATTACATAAGTCACTATGTGCTGGTATTGTTTTTTGTCATTTAGTGTAAAAAAAGATAAAGTAATTTTTGTCCGACAACTTTCATATTAATTTTATTAAAGTCACTAATGCTTGGATTTTTAAAGCTATTTTATACTCATAAGTGGTGATCATAATTAAATTTAAACAAAATTACTTAAAGATTAAGCGGATAGGTTAATGATCAGAATCTTGCCAGATGGAAGCAACTATTATATTAAGAAGGCCGACTTAACGGCCTTCTGGTTATTGTTGGTAGCATTTAATGAGATTCTGATGCGGGTTCAATCTCCTCCGCTTTCTTACTGAAACGTCGCCTTATAACCACGAAGAAGACTGGCACGAAAAAGATTGCTAGCGAGGTTGCTGCAATCATTCCGCCTAATACCCCAGTACCCACCGCGTTTTGAGAGCCAGAGCCTGCACCATTACTCAGTACTAGCGGAATAACACCTAACATAAATGCTAGTGATGTCATTAGGATTGGGCGAAGACGCATTCTTACCGCATCTAGCGTAGCTTCTATGAGCCCTTTGCCTTCTTTTTCCATTAGATCCTTAGCGAATTCAACGATGAGTATCGCGTTTTTCGCCGACAAACCGATGGTGGTTAACAAGCCAACTTTAAAGTAAACATCGTTATCCAAACCGCGGAATGTTGTTGCTAACAAAGCTCCAACGATACCTAATGGTACTACTAGCATAACTGAGAATGGAATTGACCAGCTTTCATATAGTGCTGCCAGACAGAGGAATACCACTATCAATGATAATGCATACAGCGCTGGAGCCTGATTGCCGGACAAGCGTTCCTGATAGGACATGCCTGTCCAGTCGAAACCGATACCATTTGGTAGCTTGGATGCCAGCTCTTCCATCAGGGCCATTGCATCACCGGTACTTTTACCTGGGGCTGCTTCACCCAGGATTTCCATTGATGGTAAACCGTTGTAACGTTCCAGACGTGGTGAACCGTAGGTCCATGGTTCTTTGGATGTATCTATAAAGGCAGAGAATGGAACCATTTCCCCCTGTTTATTACGGACATACAGTTTGTAGATATCACTTGGCAACATACGATAAGGTGCTTCCGACTGAACGTAAACTTTTTTGACGCGACCGCGATCGATAAAGTCGTTCACATAGTGACTACCAAACATCGTGCTGAGTGTTGAGTTAATATCAGCGATGGAAACACCGAGAGCTTCGGCTTTTTCCTGATCTATCCTGAGCCGATATTGAGGAGTATCTTCCTGACCATTAGGACGAACACCGACTAACATATCTGGATGCTGTTGTATCATGCCAAGTAATTGGTTACGGGCTTCTGTCAGTTTGTCATGTCCAAGGTTTGCTTTATCAATTAATTCAAAATCAAAGCCGGTTGCTGAACCTAACTCTACAATTGCCGGGATGTTAAACGCAAAAACCATACCTTCTTTGATTTTCTGGAAGTGAGCACTAGCCCTGGCAACAATAGCAGGTACTTTGTTTTCAGCGCCAGGGCGTTCACTCCAGTCTTTCAAGCTTATAAAGCCCAACCCAGTGTTTTGCCCTTGACCACTAAAACCAAAGCCGCTGACGGTAAATACAGAAACCACACGATCTTTTTCTTCTGTATTGAAGTAATCGCTTATTTTATCCAGAACTTTCTCTGTTTGTTCCTGTGTCGCCCCCGCAGGTAATTGAACCATTGTCAGCAATACTCCCTGATCTTCTTCAGGAAGAAAGGAAGATGGTAAACGAGTGAACATGACGGCCATACCTGCCACCAGGAATACATAAATTACCAGATAACGGCCTGTGTTGCGTAGAATACGACCAACACTGTCAGTATAGTGGTGGGTACTTTTGTCAAATATGCGGTTGAACCAGCCAAAGATACCGGTCTGTTTGCCGTGGCTGCCTTTGGCAATGGGTTTCAACATAGTGGCACATAGAGCTGGCGTCAGGATTAAGGCCACCAGCACAGATAGTACCATTGCAGATACGATAGTAATCGAGAATTGACGATAAATTGCACCGGTTGAACCACCGAAGAAGGCCATTGGGATAAATACAGCAGACAGCACCATTGCAATACCAACTAAGGCGCTTTGGATTTGTCCCATTGATTTTCTGGTTGCTTCTTTTGGCGATAAACCTTCTTCCTGCATAACACGTTCAACGTTTTCTACAACAACAATGGCATCATCTACCAGTAAGCCGATGGCAAGAACCATAGCAAACATGGTTAATGTATTTATTGAATAGCCAAATGTAGCGAGTATCGCAAATGTTCCTAGGAGTACGACTGGAACCGCAATGGTTGGAATGAGTGTTGCGCGGAAATTTTGGAGAAATAGGTACATTACCACAAACACTAGCATAATTGCTTCAACGAGTGTTTTTACCACTTCGTTAATAGAGATTTTAACGAATGGTGTGGTGTCATATGGATAGACGATTTTCAACCCGTGAGGGAAGAAAGGCTCCATATTTTTTAGCGCTTCTTTTACTGCTTTGGATGTATCCAAAGCGTTAGCGCCTGTCGCTAGTTTGACACCGATACCCGCAGCAGGTTTACCGTTATAGCGGGCAATGATGTTGTAGCTTTCTGCACCTAGTTCCACGTTTGCTACATCTTTCAGACGGACCTGAGAACCGTCAGTATTGACGCGCAGAAGAATATTGCTGAACTCTTCCGGTGAGGTTAGACGTGTTTGAGCAATAATCGATGCATTCAGGCGTTGACCTGGAACCGGAGGGGTTCCCCCTAATTGACCGGCGGCTATTTGGTTATTTTGCGCTTTGATTGCATTTATTATATCCAAAGTCGTCATTTTGTAGTTAATGAGCTTGTCAGGATTTAACCAGATACGCATGGCATATTGGTTCCCGAAGAGCATTGTATCACCCACGCCCGTTACGCGACTTAAAGGATCTTTGACTGTTGCACCAACATAGTCAGAGATATCGTCCTGTGACATGGAGCCATCTTCAGAGATGAATCCGGCAACCATCAGGAAAGAGGCTGTAGATTTATCTACACGTATCCCTTGTTGTTGCACTTCTTGCGGTAACAGGGGCATAGCGAGTTGTAACTTGTTCTGTACCTGTACCTGTGCAATGTCGGGATCAGTACCCGCTTCAAAGGTTAGTGTGATATTCATGTTTCCAGCGGAATCACTGTCAGAAGACATATAAACCAGGTTGTCGATACCATTCATATTCTGTTCGATAACCTGAGTAACTGTGTTTTGTACAGTGGTAGCATCTGCGCCGGGGTAAGTTGCGGAGATAGAAATTGCTGGTGGTGCGATAGTAGGATATTGCGCCACGGGTAATTTCATAATTGCCAGCAGCCCAGCCAGCATAGTGATAATTGCGATTACCCATGCAAAGATTGGCCGATCTATAAAAAACTTAGGCATGAATCACCGACTCCTAAATTAAGACTTTTTCGCAGGTTCAGCTTGGTTTGCAGCAGATTTTGCATTTAAGTCCACTTCTTCTGCTTTAACCGGTATGCCGGGTTTAATTTTTTGCAAACCAGTAACAATGACCCGATCACCTGCTTTTAGACCGGAAGTTACTAGCCATTTATCACCAATAGCTTGGTTAGCAGTGATAATGCGTGGTTCGACTTTTTCGTCCGCACCAACCACCATGACAGTAGCTTCACCACGAGGTGTACGGGTAACTCCTTGTTGAGGAACTAGTATTGAATCCTGGCGAATACCTTCTTCCAGTTTTGCACGAACAAACATGCCAGGCAGTAACTCTTCATTTGGATTAGGGAATATTGCACGGATAGTGATAGAGCCCGTTGTTTCATCTACAGTGATATCAGAAAATTCCAAGTAGCCTGTTTCACTGTAATTTTTACCATTTTCCATGATCAGGTGAACTTTAGCCTTAGTGTCCCCTTTCTGCACAACACCTTTGGCGATTTCATTTTTAAGGCGCAGATAGTCATCACTTGACTGAGTGACATCTACATAAATTGGATCTAGTTGTTGAATAGTTGTCAGTGCTGTTGGCTGACCAACAGAAACTAGAGCGCCCTCAGTTATAGTCGATTTGCCGGAACGACCACTAATCGGTGCTGTAACTTTGGTATATGCTAAATTGATACGGGCGATCTCTACTGCGGCTTTTGCTGACTGTACTATAGCATTCGTTTGAGCATAGTCAGCGCTGGCTTTATCAAATTCCTGTTGACTAACATAGTTTGTACCTAACAGTGACTTATATCGGTTAACTGTCAAGCGTTCGATCTCTGCATTAGCTTGAGCTTTTGCCAAATCAGCTTTAGCTTTGTCATAGTCAGCTTGGTAAGTTGCTGGATCTATCTGATATAAAGAAGCGCCTGCTTTTACATCGCTACCTTCCTTATAATTTCGTTTCAGAATTATACCGCCTACTTGCGGACGAACTTCTGCAATGCGGAAGGCTGACGTTCGGCCTGGAAGTTCTGTCGTGACCATCAGAGGTTCATTTTTCAGCGTCACGATACCGACTTCAGGAGCCTGTTGATTCCCAGCAATCTGCTGAGAGTCTTTGTCGTTACATCCTGAAAGAGCTAAGCTGCCTGAGAATACCAGTACTGTAGCCAGAGGCAAAACTCCCCTGTTTATTCGCATAAGTAAACCTCAATATTTTTAGATGTTGACCCTTCAATCCGTAAAACCATTACTCCATTAATAACAGCATGCTATAATACAAACATACGTGAATGTATGTAAATCCATTTTAGGTTAAAATTAGAGTGTATGGCACGAAAAACTAAACAACAGGCTGAGGAGACCCGGCAACAGATTATAGACGCAGCTATAAAAGAGTTTTCTGAGCGCGGTGTCTCTGCTACTTCACTGACAGATATTGCCACAACCGCCGGCGTAACCCGAGGAGCAATTTACTGGCACTTTAAAAATAAAGTAGACCTGTTTTCCGAAGCCTGTAGAATAACAGATTCTAAGATTGACGAATTAGAAAAAGAGTATCAAGCAAAATATCCTAATAATCCACTCCTGATTTTAAGAACTTTAATCATCCATATCCTGACGTCGGTCATTGACGATCCGAAGAACCGGCTATTAATGGAGATTTTTTTCCACAAATGTGAGTTTGTTGGTGAAATGTCTGCCTTGGTGGAAGTCCGTCAGGAGCTGTGTGTTGCAGACTATGTTCGTATTGAAGAATCTCTTTCTAGTTGTATTGCATCAGGCCAGCTTCCTTATAATCTTCATCTGCGGCGAGCGGCTATCATGTTAAGAGGATTGATAACGGGCTTGCTGGAAAATTGGTTATTTGCGCCAGATAGTTTTGATATTCAGAAAGAAGCGGAATCGTTAGTAGATAGTTTTATCGATATGCTTAAATATAGTGAGCATATGAAAATCACTGAAAAATGAAGAACCAGAATAATAGAGGTGAATTCTATTTTGGTAATTGCTAACAATGTGGCTAATGGCAAAAAATCATTATCTTATGCTCTTTGTTTATCTGCTGTTATATAAGAGATGAGGCTGAAAATATTTCTAATATCGGATGCTGTTGCCGGTTTGGTTAGGGAAGAGGTCAAAAAAAACTATAACCTAAGGTAAATGTTGAAGATTCTGGCTGTATAAAATGTACTGATTAAATTTAGAAAGGTGGAACAGGAGCTTGTGATGTCAGCAAGTTGGAACGGGTTGATAACGCTGAAATCAGTATATTGATTGAATTTTCCCTACGGATTTTGTAGGCAGACACAGTGCTAAGTAGGAGTCGTGTTAAGTTGCTGGCTGCAATGTTAAGAGATAACTATCTATGTTGGAAATACGAAATGTGACGCATGCCTATGGCGAGCGAGTAATATTGAAAGAGTTAAATTTGCAGCTTAAGGAAAAACGGATTGCCATCATAGGTAGTAACGGTTGTGGCAAAAGTACATTTGCACGTCTTCTTAATGGATTGTTGATACCGAAAAGTGGTGATGTTTTGGTGGATGGTTTGAACACCAGAACGGAGGGTAAAGTGATCCGACGTAAGGTTGGTTTCGTATTTCAGAATCCTGACAACCAGATCGTTTTTCCAGTCGTTGAGGAAGATTTGGCCTTTGGAATGAAAAATCTCGGTTTTGCCAAGGATAAGATTCAGCAAAGAACGCAAGAGGCCCTTGCACGCTATGATTTACTTCAATTTAGGGAGAATCCAGCCCATCTTTTAAGTGGTGGTCAGAAACAACTCCTTGCGATTTCCGGTGTTCTTGTGATGGAGCCCGATTACATTATTTTCGATGAGCCTACAACCTTGCTGGATTTACGAAACAAGCGCCGTGTTGCTGAAGCAATCGATAACTTATCTCAAACTGTGATTGTAGTGTCTCATGACCTTGATTTTTTGGCGGGATTTGATCGTGTTCTGGTTTTTGATGATGGTCGTGTTGTCGTTGATGATATCCCCTCTATTGCTATTCCCGAGTATGTAAGGATGATGTTATGAGCCTGTCTGGGTATAACCCTGGTTCATCATTTGTGCATCGAGTTAGCCCTGGGCTCAAAATTATTTCTTTGGTCATTCTGGGAACATTGCTTTTCGTTATTCCACGTATCGATCTTTCTGTTGCGGCATTGGCGGGCATCGTACTTTTATACTTGTTAGCTAAAATCTCATTAAAAACTGCTTGGATACAATTACGGCCAGCGCTATGGATCCTCGCACTTATTTTTATAGTCCAATTGCTTCTACACCACTGGACCGCAGGTGTACTTGTAGTAGTTCGTCTTGTCTCACTTTTATTGCTGGCTTCGCTGGTCACTCTTACTACTCGCTCTTCTGATATGATCGACGCATTGGAAAAGGGGCTTGGGTGGCTATACTATTTTGGTATCAATCCTGGAAAAGTGAGTTTGGCTCTATCGCTTGCTTTGCGGTTTATCCCTGTTTTAGCGTCAATTACAGAAGAAGTACGGGAGGCGCAGAAAGCAAGAGGTCTCGATAAGAGTATCATTGCAATTGCAGTGCCTGTTATTGTGCGAATGCTCAAAATGGCAGACGATATTTCTGCTGCTATTGAAGCCAGGTCCTATGATCCAGAATTTGACAGAAAGAAATCGGGTAGCAAGTAAAGCTGGGGTTGTGGTTTCTTCGAAAAGAAAGGGGGATTAAATGTCTACCAAGGATATTGTTTATATAGCACTATTTGCCTCTCTAACCGTAGCACTGGGTTTATTTCCGCCACTGACGCTTCCCGTTGTGGGCGTTCCGGTAACAGCGCAGTCAATGGGAGCAATGCTTGCTGGTGCCATTATTGGTGCGAAACGGGGTGGATTAGCATTGTTGCTCTTTTGCGTTCTTGTTACCGTTGGATTACCAGTAATGGCCGGAGGAAGGGGAGGATTGAGTGTATTTCTCAGTCCAAGTGGCGGCTTTATTTTGGCGTGGCCGATTGCCGCTTTTGTTATCGGTTACTTGTATGAGAAAAATCTTGCAAAATTAAACACCTTTAAAGAAGCTGTATTTCTTCTCTTTGGTGGAATTATGATTGTTTACGTGATTGGTATCCCGTGGATTGCTGCATTTGCCAATGTCGGCATTTGGCAAGCAACCATAGGTTCAATCGGATTCATACCGGGAGATATTATTAAAATCGTATTGGTTATTTTGATTGCGAAAACGGTTCGTCGGGCTTATCCCACTCTTGAGCCGCGTTCTTAAGTGTTAGTTTTTGTCGTGGGTTGATGTTTGTTTGTGATTACCCAATAATTACCGCTAAGTGTCATCATTGTGCCGATTATGGCCCAAATGGTTGGACGATAGCCTTCTGTAACACTGGAGATCGTTAAGGCTACGAGTGGAACGAGAAGCATTGTATAAGCTCCTCGTTCAGCCCCTAAACGACCAACAACGGCAAAGTAAGTTGTATACCCAATTACCGAAGGAAACAGGATTAAATAGAATAGAGATGTTACATAGGCTGGTGATAGATCAAAATCAAAGGTTTGCTTGGTCAAAAAGGCGTAGCTGAGCAAGAATATGGTGCCATATCCCATAGAAATCCCAGTCATTGGCAGAACAGTGACACCTTTTCTCTGTAACTGAACTGCGGAAATGTTAGCAAATGAGAATGTTAGGGTTGCTGCGATTGCGTAACCGAATCCTGCCCAATTCCATTCATTATTCAAAAATTCTGGGCTAAAGACTAAAATTATCCCAGTGAGCCCAACTACAGCGCCTGCCAGTACTGACCATGAAATCGATTGCCGTAGGAAGAGAATTGCATTTATAGAGTTGAATAATATGACAGAAGAGTAAATAAGGGCGATTAAACCGGTAGTGATCAAGGCCGTAGCTTGGTAGATTAGCAAGAATGTGACAGCGAATCCAAATGTTCCAAGTGCAGCAAAAGAGAGGTGTTCGCGCCAAGTGTGTGTAAGTCTTTCCCGTGAAATTACAGCAATCAGAAGTAGTAGTACCGACGCGCACCCAAAACGGTAAATCAGGGATATTACAGGTGAAACATCAGTTAATTGCAGTTTTGCTGCATACCACGATGTTCCTCCAGTGATGATCGTCACGGCATATAGAGCAGCGGTGGAGCAAGAAGAGGTACTCTTCATATTCAAGTCCCAAATATTTTGCTGAGATGTATTACGACCATAAAATCAGCTTCTTCTCATTTAATACACCGATGAAAGAGCCTGTTGCAATTCGATTGCTGCTTGCAGGCAGGATAATATGAGGGTTGCTGGTGTTAAAAACGACGACAGAGCCAACTTGAGGTCGAAAAGTGAAAGATTCGCAATCAACCAATAGAGCGCTATCATATGGTTTGTATGTTTTATCAACCACAGTACTCTTGAATGGTTGGTTATAGATCACGGTTTCTCCTCCCTGAGAGGGAGATAAAATATAGAGGTTCCAAGCTAGCTGAGTCGATATATCTCCGACGACTAAATTTCCTTTCGCAAAAGTCGGTGCATAGTCCACATGTAGATCCGAACCACCAGAGATAATCCGGACGATACCGGCAAAATAGGGGCCAAATCCCGGTTCTTCTGCGACTGAAATGCTGAAATTAGTATGGTGATTGATGTATCGTATGAACCGATCAACTGGATCAAAAGCTTGATTGATAATTTGGGTGAGATCTTGCTTAGCTACGCTAACTTGAGCAAAATATTGCTCTTTTGGTCGATTGCGGTAATGAGCGAGAGGATTTCCTAAATAAGACCCCGGCCTTCCAAATTCATATGGTTTTGCTTTCATGCTCAGTATTGCAGATGAAAGCTGTTCTGTTTCTTCTTTAGTTGCAAAATCATCTATCATCACTGCTGGAATCTTGTTATCTATGATTGCCTGCAAGCTTTCTGATGATAATTTGGCAAGCTCGTTTGATACCCACCGTGACGACATAGTAGTCGACTCCTAGCCGATTTTCTTTATATTAGAAAAATTGATCTATTAATGGTCAGTATCAATCCTATAGCATTGATTGTATAAAAATGCAACACTTGATCAAGTTTGGAGCACAATAATGACAATATCTCTGAGAGGTCATCACCTTTTGTGTATTCTTACCTACGCGGGCAATGGATATTCCCCTGATTTTGTTGAAAATTACAATAGGATTATTCCTCGAATTCGGGACGAAGATATTCTGATTGTGGCAGGCCCGGATGACATATGTGTTCCCTTGCTTGGAGAAGACAAATCTCATTGCTTTGGTGAAAGTGTTATTGTCCGGGATAGTCGAGCTTTGGAAGCTGTTGGTTCTCTTATGGGCCGATCAATTGAGGTAGGTCATACGCTGAGGCTTAATGAAACCTATTTGAAACAGGCGCGATGGGCTTTTAATCGCGGGATCATAAGAGCTGCTTGCGTAGGTTGTGAATGGGAACCGCTTTGCACTCGAATTGCTGTGGATGATTATTCTTCAACGTTTCTTAAACGAAAGCGTGGAAAGAGCGAGTGACGTTGTAAAGCCGTTTGAAATTTTGCAAAGGCTAATATTGAAATGAATGTATGATCACATACTTAAGACAAACGTGAATCTCTTATAGTATCGATCAGGGTATCTATTAAGGTGTTGAAGTAAATCGCTTAGTACTCCTTCGTCGATGGTGATTGCTTCGCTAATTTTGCTTGATAGTCGTGTTTGACTATTTCCAGGGCGGCGAGTGCGATTTCAGGCGTGATTTCATTGCATTCCAGTAAATAGATCAGATCAACAGCAAGTTGAACTTCGGGTGGCGCATGTTCGACGGACATAAAACATTCCTCATTTGAATCGTTAATCCATGTTCTCTTTGTATTCGATTGATTTTTCAATTCGCGTCAGAGATTGACGGCAACGTGCTAGCCTTCCGGCTAATGCCGCGATCTCTTTCTGTATTTTTTGTTGATGACTAAGTGTAGTTTGTTGATTCAATTTTAGCTCTCTATCATTGATCATTGCGAGTAGACGGCGTTCATAATCCTGATGTTCAGCCAGTTTGTGATACAGGTCAGTAGCTTGTTGTTTATGTTCAAATCGGCTCTCTTTTTTTCTCAATGACTGGGTGGACAACTCGCGCTTTAATGCCTCTATTTGGGCAACTAGGCGTTCAGTTAGAAATGCGACCTGTTCGGTTCGGTTATCCTGAACACACTCTTTGAGTTGTTCCATGTTGTGCCTGACTTCTTGTAGATAGCCCCGGAGTTTATCGCTATGTCGGTTAAATAAAGCCTGATCAAACCGGGCAGAAGAGAATGGCGTGTCAGCTAATGGCGCTATCTCTTCCGCCAGTATATCGACCTGTTTTTCGAGTAAATTTAATAACGGCTGCGTATTCATTTATACCCTAAAATGGTTATGTCTTGCGAAGCAGAATTAATCTAGGACGACAAAAAGTAGGCTGATGCGTGTTCATCAGTTGCTTTTTTCTATCAGTTTACATAGATTTTAGAACCTCCGTGTTCTACTCATTGGCCCGATTATGACCGCAAACGTGCAGCAACTGCAATTTATTAAAGACAGCATTGAAACGATTCCTGATTATCCGAAACCAGGGATTCTTTTTCGTGATATAACCACTTTATTGGATAACCCTCTTGCCTACCAAATAACAATTAATCTTCTGGTAGAGCGATATCAGGACAAAGGCATTACAAAAGTTGTTGGCACTGAAGCTCGCGGTTTTCTGTTTGGCGCTCCGGTTGCGTTGCGTCTTGGTGTTGGTTTTGTTCCTGTTCGTAAAGCGGGCAAACTACCTCGGGAAACATTGAGTGAAACGTACGATCTAGAGTATGGCACTGATACGTTGGAAATGCATAAAGATAGCGTAAAAGAAAACGATAAGGTGTTGGTTATTGATGATTTGCTGGCAACGGGAGGGACGGTTGAAGCCACTGTTCGTTTAATCCGTCGCTTAGGTGGTGAGGTTTTTGAAGCGGCCTTTATTATTGGTTTGCTTGGCTTAGGCGGTGCTGAACGTCTACAAAGACAAGGTGTAAGTAGTTTTACGCTACTTGAATTCCCAGATCATTAATCTGCTTATTTTCGTATTACTAACATATCGGCCTCGCTGTCTATAGTGAGGCTGTGTTAGCATGGTACCCAACTGTATTCGATTTTTCCGGTATCAATGAGCTATCAGGTACTTGCCCGTAAGTGGCGCCCACAAATATTTTCTGATGTAATTGGTCAGGAATATATCCTGACCGCGTTAGCTAATGGTCTTGCCCACGGTCGGCTTCATCACGCCTATTTATTTTCTGGCACGAGAGGTGTCGGGAAAACAACGATTGCCCGTTTGTTTGCCAAGGGGTTAAATTGTGAAACGGGTATTACTGATAAGCCTTGTGGTAAATGTGTTAATTGCCTTGAAATTGAACAGGGGCGATTTGTCGATTTAATTGAAATTGATGCGGCTTCCCGTACCAAAGTCGAAGATACACGTGAATTGCTAGATAACGTGCAATATGCTCCGGCTCGTGGGCGTTTTAAAGTCTACCTGATTGATGAAGTGCATATGCTTTCCCGCCACAGTTTCAATGCATTATTGAAAACGTTGGAAGAACCGCCTGAGCATGTGAAATTTCTACTAGCAACGACTGATCCGCAAAAATTGCCAGTGACCATTCTTTCCCGTTGCTTGCAGTTTCATCTCAAATCGTTGGATATTGGTCAAATAAGCGATCAGCTTGAGCGTATTCTTAAAGCTGAACATATAGAGAGTGACAGTCGTGCTCGTCAGCTATTGGCTCGTGCTGCTGATGGCAGCATGCGTGATGCTTTGAGTCTGACAGATCAAGCTATTGCTATCGGGCAAGGCCAGGTAACAGGCGAAATAGTTAGCTTGATGCTAGGAACGTTAGATGATGAGCAACCGTTATCAATTATTGAAGCATTGATTCAAGCTGATGGTCAGCAAGTTATGGCATTGGTGGAACAAGTTGCTTCACGTGGTGCTGACTGGGAAGATTTGTTGGTAGAGATCCTTTCATTGCTACATCGTATTGCAATGCTTCAACTATTACCTTCTCAACCAGAGATCGCTTCTTCATCAATTGAAGGCCGTTTGCGCATATTGGCAAAAGCTATTTCACCGGAAGATTTGCAACTTTATTATCAAACTTTACTGATTGGTCGTAGGGACTTGCCGTATGCACCGGAGCGCAGGATGGGGGTTGAAATGGCTCTGTTCAGAGCTTTGGCATTTCATCCAAAAACAGTTATTGAAGAGGTTGCTGAACCGGTGGTAAATCCTGCGGTTATACCACCAGTTACAACACAGCCGAAACATAGTGATCAGGGGGATGCGCCACCTGCTAATTATATTAATGAACCGGCACAATTGGATAGAATTTCTCAGTCGGAACCTCAGGAGCCTCAGGTACCTCAGGCGCTTGCATCGAGCCCAACCGCTCAGTTGCTGAAAGCAAGGAGTGTGTTATCCCGACAACAAGGGCAAGCGCCAGCAAAAAAGCCTGAATCGGCTACGTCGGTTAAGATGAAGTCAGCAACTTCGGCATTGGAACGGATTGCCGCAGTGTCAGGGCAACGGCCTCAGTCATCAATAGATAAAAAACAGGAAAACAAACCTGAGAAAAAAGAAGCTTACCGTTGGCGCGCTAAGAATATTGAGGAGAAAACAGAAACTCATGTGGCTACACCAAAGGCTTTAAGAACAGCTTTGGAACATGAGAAAACACCAGAGTTGGCAAAGAAATTAGCGGAAGAATCTAAACAGAGAGATGCATGGGCCGCAGAAATTGATAAACTTAAAATTCCTAAACTGGTGCAACAATTGGCATTAAATGCATTCAAAGAGCAGGTTAGTGCAAATAATATCCGTTTACACCTACGTTCGAGCCAGCGTCACCTTAATTCCGCTTTCGCACAAAAGTCATTAGCGGGGGCTTTGAGCGAGTTGTACGGCGCAACGGTTGAATTCAGCATTATTGAAGATGATAATCCTGCGGAGAAAACTCCGCTGGAGTGGCGACAAGCCATTTATGAAGAGAAATTGGCACAAGCTCGCCAATCAATTATTGCGGATAAAACTATTCAAACATTGCGGCAGGTATTTGATGCTGAATTGGATGAAGAGAGTATCCGACCGGTTTAACCATGCTGCAATCTGTACCTTAGTTGTACGATGTAGCCATAATGAAGAGAGAAATCTATGTTTGGTAAAGGTGGTTTGGGCAATTTGATGAAACAGGCCCAGCAAATGCAGGACAAAATGCAGAAAATGCAAGAAGAGATCGCCAATCTGGAAGTGACGGGTGAATCGGGTGCAGGTCTGGTTAAAGTGACTATCAATGGCGCTCATAATTGCCGTCGTGTTGAGATCGATCCAAGCCTGATGGAAGATGATAAAGAGATGCTGGAAGACCTGATTGCTGCTGCATTCAATGACGCAGCTCGTCGTATTGAAGAGACTCAGAAAGAGAAAATGGCGAGTATTTCCAGTGGGATGCAACTGCCGCCAGGCTTTAAGATGCCATTCTGATGCAAACCAGTCCTCTCCTTGAATCCTTGATGGAAGCATTACGCTGCTTACCAGGGGTTGGCCCTAAGTCTGCACAGCGGATGGCTTTTCATCTGCTACAGCGTGATCGCAGTGGTGGAATGCGTTTAGCTCAGGCATTGACAAGAGCGATGTCAGAAATTGGACACTGCAAATATTGCCGGACTTTTACCGAACAGGAACAGTGCACGATTTGTGCTAATCCACGCCGTCAACAAAATGGTCAAATCTGTGTGGTTGAAAGCCCTGCGGATATCCATGCTATTGAACAAACCGGGCAGTTTGCCGGGCGTTACTTTGTATTGATGGGGCATTTATCTCCATTAGATGGCATTGGTCCAATGGATATTGGTTTAGATCGTCTTGAGGATCGTCTCGCCATTGAAGAGATTTCAGAGGTGATTCTGGCGACTAATCCGACAGTGGAGGGAGAGGCCACTGCCAATTATATCGCAGAGATATGCGCTCAGTACGGTGTGACAGCAAGTCGTATTGCTCATGGCGTACCAGTTGGTGGTGAACTTGAGATGGTAGATGGTACAACACTGTCACATTCAATTGCCGGGCGGCAGAAGATTACTTATTGATTTTCTGTTAGTGCTTTACGGTTTTGACCGAGGTTTTGGCCGAATAGTGTTGTAGCCAGGTTAGAGTAAATCGTAAGGGTTTTGAGGCGCTACATTTATGTGGCGCATGCCTTTTAGTTTATTTTGCTATGATCAAAAGTGACTTCATAATTCTTTTAGATAACCAAACTTGAAATTCAACTTCTTTATCCCCATCTGCATATCATCGTCTGATTTTGTCTGTCTGAACTGGATTTAGATTGAGGTAATAAATGAGTATGAAAGGTCAAGAAACCCGTGGATTTCAGTCTGAAGTAAAACAACTTCTGCAATTAATGATCCATTCACTCTATTCCAATAAAGAGATTTTCCTTCGTGAACTAATCTCAAACGCTTCCGATGCTGCTGACAAATTACGTTTCCGTGCATTATCTGCTCCAGAACTTTATGAAAATGATGGTGAACTGCGCGTTCGTCTTTCTTTTGATAAAGAAAAGAGAAGCATCACAATTAGTGATAATGGCATTGGTATGACTCGTGATGAAGTCATCGATAATCTTGGAACCATCGCTAAATCAGGAACAAAAGCTTTTCTGGAATCTATTGGTTCAGATCAGGCTAAAGACAGCCAGTTAATTGGCCAGTTTGGTGTTGGGTTTTACTCTGCATTTATTGTGTCTGATAAAGTCACTGTACGTACTCGTGCCGCTGGAGCTTCAATTGATCAGGGCGTATTTTGGGAATCTGCCGGAGAAGGCGATTACACGATTGCTGATATTGAAAAAGAGACGCGCGGTACAGAGATCACCCTTCATTTACGTGAAGGAGAAGATGAATTCCTGAATGACTGGCGTTTGCGTTCTGTTATCAGTAAATACTCTGACCATATTGCTTTGCCGGTTGAAATTGAAACCAAAAATAAGAGCGAAGAAGAGGGTGAAGAGGATACAGTAACTTGGGAGAAGATTAATAAAGCTCAAGCTTTATGGACTCGTGGTAAATCTGAAATTACAGATGAAGAGTACAAAGAGTTCTACAAACATGTTTCTCATGATTTTTCTGATCCGCTGATCTGGAGCCATAACCGTGTAGAAGGTAAACAGGAATATACTAGCATGCTCTATATTCCATCTCAGGCTCCGTGGGATATGTGGAACCGTGAGCATAAGCACGGGCTGAAATTGTATGTCCAGCGTGTATTCATTATGGATGATGCGGAACAGTTTATGCCGAACTATTTACGCTTTGTCCGCGGTCTGATTGACTCCAACGACTTGCCGCTGAACGTTTCCCGTGAAATTTTACAAGATAATTCTATTACCCGTAATTTACGTAATGCATTAACCAAACGTGCATTACAGATGCTGGATAAACTGGCGAAAGATGATGCAGAAAAATACCAGCAATTCTGGCAACAGTTTGGTCTGGTAATGAAAGAAGGTCCGGCGGAGGATAGTACCAACAAAGAAACTATCGCTAAATTGCTGCGTTTTGCTTCTACTCATAATGACAGCTCGGCACAAACAGTTTCTTTGGAAGAGTATGTTAGTAGGATGACCGAAGGTCAGGATAAGATCTACTACATCACCGCAGACAGTTATGCTGCGGCGAAAAACAGTCCTCATTTGGAGCTGTTCCGCAAGAAAGGTATTGAAGTTCTGTTGCTGTCAGAGCGCATTGATGAATGGATGATGGGATACCTCACTGATTTTGATGGTAAAAAATTCCAGTCAGTCAGTAAAGCTGATGAATCCCTGGATAAACTGGCAGATGAAAACAAAGCCGGACAGGAAGAAATTGAAAAGCAGTTGGAGCCGTTTGTTGAGCGTGTGAAAACATTGCTAGGTGAGCGAGTAAAAGAGGTTAAATTGACCCACCGTCTGACGGATACTCCAGCAATTGTGACCACAAATGCGGATGAAATGAGCACGCAGATGGCGAAATTGTTTGCTGCGGCTGGTCAACAAGTGCCGGATGTTAAGTACAATTTTGAACTGAATCCTGAGCATCAGTTGGTAAAACTGGCTGCGGATATCAGTGATGAGGCTCAATTTGCGGATTGGATTGAACTGTTGCTTGATCAGGCGCTGTTTGCTGAGCGTGGTACATTGGAAGACCCAAATCAGTTTATTCGCCGTATGAATCAGCTGTTATTGTCTGAAAAAGCTTGATTTAACTATATTTCTTGATAACGATTGTAAACCACGCCTCTAATAATAAGATGGGGCGTGGTTTATTTTTACAGAAAAATATCACGAAATCGTTTACTGGTTTCCTTGAGCGAACCCCATGCTAAATGGTATGGTGATTCGTTTTCTTAAAATATAAAAACTAACTAGCAAGGGGATTTACGCAATGCGTATTATTCTGCTGGGCGCTCCGGGCGCCGGTAAAGGGACTCAGGCGCAATTTATCGTAGAGAAATATGGGATCCCTCAAATTTCTACTGGCGATATGTTGCGTACTGCGGTTAAGGCTGGCACAGAATTGGGTTTAAAAGCGAAAGCGCTGATGGATCATGGTAAGCTGGTTACTGATGAACTGGTTATTGCTTTGGTCAAAGAGCGCATCAAACAAGATGACTGCCGCAATGGTTTCTTGTTGGATGGGTTCCCCCGTACGATTCCCCAAGCTGATGCAATGAAAGAAGCGGGGATTAATATTGATTATGTTTTGGAATTCGATGTTCCCGATGAACTGATTATTGAACGTATCATTGGGCGCCGTATACATGCGCCATCTGGCCGTGTTTATCACATCAAATTTAATCCGCCGGCAGTGGAAAACAAGGATGATGTTACGGGTGAAGAATTGACCATCCGTAAAGACGATAACGAAGATATCGTGCGTAAACGTTTAGTTGAATACCATCAACAGACAGCACCTTTAGTATCCTACTATCAAAAAGAAGCAGCGGCAGATTATACCAAATATTTTAGAATTGATGGTACTCGTAAGGTATCTGAGATTAGTGAAGAATTATCTAAAATTTTGGATTAATCAACCTGAATGATTCTTAGAAGGCGACTAATAAGTCGCCTTATCTTATATTATTTATTTACTGTATCAGGTAAATTAGTCGGTTTTTCCTCATTGTTTTCGTATATAAACATGATTTTCATCTGTACTTTATTATGCTAGGGTTTTCACCATCGAAACAATTAAGGATCGACATAATGAACAACGGTAAATATGGTGTTTTATTAGTTAATCTTGGTACTCCTGATAAGCCAACAACTGCGGCTATAAGACGTTATTTAGCCGAGTTTCTGAGCGACAAAAGAGTCGTAGACTTATCTCGATTTATCTGGAAGCCAATATTATATGGTTTTGTTTTGCCTTTACGTTCTTCACGTGTAGCAAAGTTATATCAGAAAATTTGGACTGATGAAGGTTCTCCTCTGTTAGTATATGGCCGTCGGCAACAGAAATTACTGGCAGAAAAACTTGCTGACATCCCTGTTGAACTGGGAATGAATTATGGCTCTCCATCTCTTGAGCAAGCGATTGACAACTTACTTAAGCAGAATGTTGAACAATTGATTGTTTTGCCGCTTTATCCCCAATATTCCAGCTCCTCATCTGCGGCTGTATTTGATGGTATCAGTCGGGTATTGCAAAAATACCGCACCATTCCTGGGATTCACTTTATTCGTAATTATGCTGATCATCCGGCTTATATTTCTGCACTGAAAGAGACTATTGAGCAGAGTTTCGATAAGCATGGTCAACCAGACAGATTATTGTTTTCCTACCATGGTATTCCGCAGCGTTATGTTGATACGGGTGATATTTATGCAGAGCAGTGTAATTTAACAACACGCTTACTAAAGCAAGCAATTAATTATCCAGCGGAGCGGGTAATGGTGGCTTATCAGTCGCGTTTTGGTCGTGAACAATGGTTGACGCCATACATGGATCAAACAGTGAAATCCCTGCCTAATCAGGGAATAAAACATATTCAGGTGATTTGCCCCGGTTTTTCGTCTGATTGTCTGGAAACTTTGGAAGAGATAAAACAGCTAAATAAAGAGATATTTCTTAGTGCTGGTGGAGAAAAATTCGAATATATTCCTGCGCTTAACGACAATACTAGTCACATTTTACTCCTTGAAACGTTGGTCAACGGGTTTGTCAGAAACAGAAATGAATAGTGATAGGATTAATCTATCATTAGGGTTCATTGGTTTTTTAGGGTATATTGCTACACGGATGCTAGCCTGGTAGAAATGCCATACTTATTTCAGAGTAAATGGAAATTAACCTATGGGCTAGTGGGATGATGTTTTGTATATCGATTAGTAACAGCATATTTGAATTTGGATATAAATAATGAGTAATAAACCGATTAAAGGCACTAATTTCAGTGAAGAATATTTTAATTATTACAATTCAAAACAAGATGACGAAATTGATTTGTTTGAGTTATTCTCTGTTTTATTTCAATCAAAGTTATTGATTATTGCTGTTACTATTCTTTTTGCTGTTATTGGCTTTGCGGTAGCATCTTTGATGCCACAAAAGTGGAGCAGTTCAGCTTCTATTGTTAAACCTCAACTTGAAGAGATACAGCCACTTAAAAATATCCTGACTAAGTTCGAGGTTTTAAGTTTACAACCATCAGTAACTTCGTCGTCACTGTATAATAGTTTTTTAAATAATTTTAATTCACGGGTTTTACGTGAAGAATATCTGATTAAAACGGAATACTTTAAAAATCTGGTCGCTAAATCAGGTGATCATTCACCGCTTACAGAAAGAAAACTTATTGAAAAGATTGTGAATGATAATATTTCATCTTCTTCGAAAGTAGAAAAAGATGATGAAAATGGTGAAATTAAATTGACTTTCAGTGCTGAAACCGCAGAGGATGCATATAATCTGTTGAATGGTTATATTGACTATGTATCGTCTGTTGTCCATAAACAGGTGGAGAGTGAATTAAGCGATATGGTGCAACAAAAGCTTGCTTACTCTAAAGGTTTATATGATGTTGATTTAAAACGTGTAAATAATATACAGGAAGCCAATATTGAGCGATTGAAATATGCATTATCTATCGCTAATTCGGCAGGAATAAAAAAACCTATTTCCAGTGAAGGGGCGATGATCAAAGACGATCCAGATTATTCCATTGCTTTGGGGGCTGATGCATTACAGCGTAAGCTGCAAATTACGGAAGAGATCAAAGATCCAGCTTTGATTGACGCTGATTTACGTAATAGATTGTTTTATATAAATAAGTTGAAATCACTTACAATAGACAAAGTTAATTACCAACCATTCAGGTATATGCAGGCTCCTTATGAGCCAACGGCGAAAGATTCACCGAAACGTCTACTTATTTTAATAGGCAGTGCTTTCTTTGGGTTGATCTTGGCTGTAGTGTTTGTTCTGATTCGTCATATGGTACGTAGTCGTCAGCAAGCGGCTTAGTACTTTCCTGGTAGTAAATGTCCCTGGCAGTAAATGTCGTAGTGACATTTGCTGCCTGTTAGTTTTTATTGTGCTAATATGCTGCATCTTTTGGCGTCATAGCATCAATCAAAAATGAAATTCCCTGGTAAACGTAAATCAAAACACTATTTTCCCGTCAGTCTGCGTGATCCTTTACTCCAACCAATTAAAGAGATGATGGATGGGGAGAATAACCGAGCTTATATCGTTGGTATCGATCAGATATTAGTGGATATTGAGGCGAAAGTAGATGAAGATTTTATCCAGCGCTATAACCTCAGCCAAGGACATTCATTAGTTATTGAAGATGATGTGGCTGAAACCCTGTATAAAGAACTTACTGATAATAATCTTATTAGCCACGAATTTGCTGGCGGCACTATTGGTAATACTTTACATAATTACTCGGTTCTTGCCGATGATCGTTCCGTTTTACTGGGTACTATGTGTAGTAATATTCAGATTGGCAGCTATGCTTACCGCTACTTATGTAACACATCTAGCCGTACCGATCTGAATTATTTACAAGGTGTGAACGGAGCAATTGGTCGCTGTTTTACGCTAGTAACGGAAAATGGTGAGCGCACTTTTGCCATCAGTCCTGGGCAAATGAATCAACTTAAACCGGAGAGTATTCCTGAGAAGATCATTGCTGAAGCTTCTGCTTTGGTATTGACCGCTTACTTGGTTCGTTGTAAACCGGGAGAACCAATGCCAGAAGCGACTATGAAGGCCATTGAATATGCGAAAAAGCATAGCGTACCCGTCGTTTTGACGATGGGGACAAAATATGTTATTGCTGATAATCCACAATGGTGGCGTGACTTTTTAGTTGAGAATATTTCTGTTCTGGCAATGAATGAAGATGAGGCTTATGAGCTTACGGGTTGCAGTGATCCGCTATTAGCTTCGGATATGGCGTTAGATTGGGTCGATTTAGTTTTGTGTACTGCTGGTCCGGCTGGACTATATATGGCAGGTTATACGGAAAAGGATTACACGCGCCAGACAACTCATCCATTGCTACCGGGGGCTATTGCTGAATTTAACCGTTATGAATTCAGCCGCGCTATGCGTAAATCTGATTGCCAAATCCCAATGAAAGTTTATTCCCATATTGAACCTTATATGGGGGGGCCGGAAAAGATCATGAATACCAATGGGGCAGGTGATGGTGCTTTATCTGCTTTACTGCATGATATAACGGCCAACAGTCACCACAGAATGAATGTGCCTAATTCCAGTAAACATATCCGTACTTATCTGACATATTCATCACTTGCCCAGGTTTGTAAATATGCAAACAGAGTTAGCTATCAGGTATTGAGTCAGCATTCCCCACGATTAAGTCGTGGTTTACCTGAAAAAGAAGATAGTTTAGAAGAGTCTTATTGGGAACGATAATTCTAAAATTTTGGCGCCGTATTAATTTATTTCGGCGCCGAAATTTAGGTATAAAATCATTTATTAAGATTATGAATGATAATTAAAGTTTATTTTATTAAGAATAATGATTTTTTGTTGCATTGATAAAAGAAAAAATATTTTTTCTTATTTCATATCTGCTTGAATAAATTCACATAATATGTAAAAAATATTCTGGAATGGAATATTTATATCACTCAGATAGCAAAAATATGCAAATGAAGTTTTCTGTTTGTTTTTTGCTTTCAATTTATATTATTGTTTTATATATGATAATTACGCATGGTGGCACATTTGTAATATACCTAGATATCGCTAAAGTTATCAGTCAGACTCGTGCTGATTTAATGGTTTCTCTAATTTTTCTATTTATTTTATGAGGGATCAGATGGAGGATGAATTTGGACTAAAATCACAATTTTTAAAAATCTTGGAACTGATTTTTCAGTTGTTGATTTTAATAATTATAATCAAGATGATTGGCTAGAGGATACTCTTTTATTAGTAATATACTGAAATGATACTAACTGTGTATTGAAATGATATTCTTTATATATTGAAATGATATCGACCATATATAGAAATGATATTAGTTATATATGGATTGGTGCTGCTATATTCTAGAAATAGCCCCTAGGCTGATACGGAGTTTCATATTTTTTTGTATAGTATTGATATGTGAGTTAGTGTTTTCTGATACTAATTCCGATAGCGAAATTTTATCGATTATTAATAACTTAGAAGGATCATTTATTGAAATACCTTTTGTTTACTGTAATTATTTGATTTTGTGGCCTATATTAGGATTGGTTTTTTGTATCTTTTATTATTGAATTGGAGTTATTGAGACTACTAACATTTAAAGAAAATACGCAGCTAATAGATATTAAATGAAAGTCATAGTATTTAATGACTATAACTTATTATTGCTAATTTAAAGAAATGGAGGAACGTGATGAAATTTTTTATTAAAAATTTCCTATTATATTTCAAATAATTAATTATTATCTATAACAGCCATTGAGGATACTATGAATAGTTACTACGATTATATAAGAATTGCCAGTATGGTGAGTATGGTCTTAATTATGCCGGGACCAACCAATACTCTTTTGGTATCATCTGGATATTCACATGGTTTTATTAGTACACTCAGGCTGATATTAGCTGAGGCATTAGGTTATATAACAGCAATTAGTTTGTGGGGGTTATTTTTATCTACACTCTCTCATGCTTTTGTATGGTCACTCGTCGTCTTAAAAGTTTGTGCTTCGACATACATTGCTTTTCTGGCTTTTAAAGTTTGGCATTTCTCATTAGACAAGAATGTGGCGAAAATCCATTTTGTCACGGTATTATTTGCCACGTTGCTGAATCCCAAGGCTTTTGTGTTTGCTACATATATATTTCCTCTTACTGCATTTACTTTGTGGTCAGAATACATTCCATGCATGGCGGTTTTTGTTTGCGCGTTATTGCCTGTTTCTTTAATTTGGGTGGGGGTTGGGAAAATGCTATATGCAGGAAAACTGGGAAAAGGGAGTTTAAAACCTGATTTGTTTTATCGTCTTGCTTCTTTAGTGTTATGTGTTTTCTCAGTTTCAATGTTTTACTCGTCAATGAAAGGTGTTTTATATCTTTGACGTAATGAAATGTTTGATATTACGACTTTTCGATTAATTTTTGCTGTACAGAATTGAGTAGCTCGATACTGTAACTGAAAGCTTTGTTTCCTCTGAGCCGTTCTTATTACTGGTACTTTAAGTGATAAGAACGCTTCATATGGTTCACTATAAAATAGAAGAAAAACCCTATTCGGTAACGAATAGGGAATTATTCCATCAACAGTCGCATTTTCTCAAATTAATGGCAAAAAAGGCGACGCAGGGGGAGGCTCAGTCGGATAGCCTTGCTTACTGTTGGCTAATACACTTGCCATTGTTTTGGCAATTTCATGCTCGCCAATAATAACGTGGCTAGCTCCACGCTCCGTAATATAGGCAACTTCATCGTCATAGTCAGCTCGGACAATGATATTAATATCTGGGCGTGCTTCTCTTGCACTAGCGACAATCTCACCTGCTTCATAGCCATTAGGAATGGTCAGTAAGAGGGAACAAGCGCAATCCAAGCGTGCCAGTGACATAATATCTTTACTGGCAGCATTACCCATGACTGCACTGATACCTTGTTCACCGAGTTCCTCAAATTTGGCTCTGGTGTTTTCAATAACAACCAGAGGAATCTCTTTTTCCTGCAAGCGTTGGCATAGTAAGCTGCCGATACGTCCGTAACCGACAACGATAGTGTGACCGCAGATATCGACAGGAATTTGCGTCTCTTCCTCCAGCGTTTCTTCTAGTAACTGTTCCTCAATAGTTTCTGTTTTTTCCAGATAGCGGTCCAACAAGCTAAATAGAATTGGGTTTAGCATGATAGAAACAATCGCGCCAGCCAGAACAAGGTTACGGGCATTGGCATCAAGCAGGCCGAGTGCGACTCCGAGACCAGCCAGAATAAAGGCAAATTCACCGATTTGCGCCAGACTGACTGAAATTGTCAACGCGGTCCGGCGTGAGTGGCCGAACATCTTTACGAGTAACATTGCAGCCGCGGACTTGCCAATAATAATGATTGCCAACGTTGCCAATATCGATAGTGGTTGTTGAATGAGGACCATTGGATCGAACAGCATGCCGACAGAAACGAAGAACAATACGGCGAAAGCATCTCTAAGTGGCAGCGTATCCTGGGCGGCACGGTGGCTTAGTTCTGATTCGTTTAATACCATACCGGCGAAGAATGCACCCAATGCGAATGAGGCATCAAACAGAGCAACAGCACCGTAAGCGATACCCAAGGCGATAACCAGTACGGCAAGGGTAAATAGCTCTCTGGAGCCGGTACTCGCGGTTTTTGCCAGCACCCACGGAATTAGACGGCGGCCAACGACAATCATCAGCAGGATAAAAGCGATAACTTTGCCGACGGTCATGGCGAGTTCCATAACTAACTGCCCGATATTGGCTTCTTTATTACCAAGAATACCGGCAGCCGCGGGCAGTAAGACCAGCGTCAGCACCATCGCCAGATCTTCAACAATCAACCAGCCAATAGCTATTTGACCTCGTTGGCTATCGATCAGTTGGCGCTCTTCTAACGCTCGTAACAAAACAACGGTACTGGCGGTTGATAGACAGAGGCCAAAGACGATACCGCTAAATAGTTCCCAACCCAATATTGCTGATAGCCCTACTCCGAGTAGGGTTGCGACCAGTATTTGTGCAATAGCGCCGGGGATAGCAATGGATTTTACGGCTAGCAGATCTTTGAGTGAAAAATGCAGTCCGACACCAAACATCAATAAGATGACACCAATTTCTGCCAGCTCGGGGGCCAGTGATGCATCAGCGACAAAACCAGGAGTGAAAGGACCAGCGAGTACTCCCGCAGTAAGATAACCAACCAGCGGTGAGATTTTCAGGCGTTGTGCCAGCATACCAAGCAGATAAGCGATAAAGAATCCGCCAACGATAGTGGTGATAAGTGGTGTCGAGTGCTCCATTAAGACTCCTTCTTGCTGAGGCTAGTAAATAGCATAGTGAAGAGGTAGGTGTAACTTTATTTTATAGATAATTCGAGGTAAATTCGCTAAAAAAATGAATAAAACATCAAAAAATATGGATTGAAAGGATTAAATTACCCGTAACAGGGATTTGTGTTGCTCTATTTGAATATTTATGAGGTAAATAAGCACTATTCCCACATAAAAAGTAACTTTTACGTGGGGTTTTATGATGATTTTTCTAGTTCTTATCTTCTATATTAGGTAATAAAGCGGTAAATATGCCGAGTAACGGCAGAAAAGCACAAATCTGATAAACCAGTTCAATACTTGTTCTGTCCGCAATATCACCAAGTACCGCTGCGCCAATACCTCCCATACCAAAAGCCAGGCCAAAAAACAGGCCGGATACCATCCCGGTTTTACCTGGAATAAGTTCCTGAGCGTATACCAGGATTGCAGAGAACGCAGATGCCAGAACCACACCAATAATCACTGATAGAATACTTGTCCAGTACAGAGAAGCGTAAGGCAGAACTAATGTAAAAGGCGCAACTCCGAGGATAGATATCCAGATAACGTACTTTCTGCCGATCCTGTCACCAATCGGTCCGCCAATAATGGTTCCGGCTGCAACTGCGAATAAAAAAATAAACAGATGAAACTGGGCGCTTTGTACGGAAATGTCAAATTTGTGTATTAAGTAAAAAGTATAATAGCTACTGATACTAGTGAGATAAAAATATTTGGAAAATATTAAGATGAGTAAAATAACTAAGGAACCTATCACGGTTTTTCTTGATAAAACTTTGACGGCGAGGTCAGTTTTGGCTTGATTTTTCTTGATGTAATTTTGAGCATTATACCATTTACTGATCTGTAGCAGCATGATGATACCGAGTAATGCCGCCAGAGAGAACCAGCCAACGTTGCCTCTGCCATAGGGAGCAATAAACACAGCAGCGAGCAAAGGCCCAAGGGCGCTGCCAAAATTACCGCCGACTTGAAAAAGAGATTGAGCTAATCCGTGGCGACCACCGGATGCCATACGTGCTACGCGCGACGATTCCGGGTGGAATACCGCAGAGCCTGTTCCAATTAATGCAGATGCTAATAGAATTAATGGGAAATTGTTGGCGTAAGCCAGCAGTAATAGACCGGATAAAGTGAAACTCATTCCAATAGGTAATGAATAGGGTTGTGGATGTTTATCAGTATAAAGACCTATCAGTGGTTGTAATAAAGAGGCGGTAATCTGATAGGTTAGTGTGATCATACCGATTTGCACAAAATTTAGGTTGAATTCTAATTGTAGTAAAGGATAAATCGCCAGAATCAGCGATTGGATCATATCGTTCAATAAGTGTGAAACACTGATTGCACCAAGAATAGTAAAAACAGTATTCCTGGTTTTTCCTATGGAAGATGGGACTACAGTGGTATTGCTCTGTTCACTCATATTCGCAGCCAACTTATCTTAATCATGTAGCCAATATATAGGTTATTTGTTGAATTTTAATCCATATTAGTCAGAGAATTGATTTTTTACTATCTTGGATATAGTTTTATAGTACACTCGCAAAGATGAAATAAAACGTGTTCTAAATACCTAATAACTGCATAACATACATAGCCTATCTCAAGAAATGATCAATTTATCCCGCCTTGTTAGCTTTTGAAGCTGTTTCTGCATGGCAATTCACTAAAAAAGCATGGAGATATACCATGAAATGCTCGTTCAAGACCTCAGCTTGTGCTTTGGTTGTATCTATAGCGCTACTTCCAGCAATTGCAAAAGCATGGGAGAAAGACAAAACCTATGACATTACCATCTTGCACACCAATGACCATCATGGTCATTTTTGGCATAACGATTATGGTGAGTATGGTTTGGCCGCTCAAAAAACGGTAGTTGATGAGATCCGTCAGGAGGTCGTGAAAAAAGGTGGTAGTGTGTTGCTACTTTCCGGCGGAGATATTAATACCGGTGTACCAGAATCTGATTTGCAAAATGCTGAACCTGATTTTAAGGGCATGAATTTGGTTGGCTATGATGCAATGGCATTGGGGAACCATGAGTTTGATAATCCTCTGTCAATACTGCGTCAACAGGAAAAATGGGCAAATTTTCCATTTCTGGCTGCCAATATTTACCAGACAAGCACCGGCAAACGTTTGTTCAAGCCTTATACCATTTTCGATAAACAGGGTGTGAAAATTGCTGTTATTGGCTTGACGACTGATGATACGGCGAAAATCGGTAATCCGGCTAATTTTCCTGATGTTGAATTTCGTGTTCCGGCGACAGAAGCCAAAATGGTGGTTGAAGAACTTAAGAGAGATGAAAAGCCAGATGTGATTATTGCCGCAACCCATATGGGGCACTATGACAACGGTAATCATGGTTCTAATGCGCCGGGTGATGTTGAAATGGCGCGTAGTTTGCCTGCGGGCTATCTGGATATGATTGTCGGTGGTCATTCACAAGATCCGGTCTGTATGTCTGCGGAAAATAAAAATTATAAACAGATCGATTATGTGCCAGGAACGCCGTGTTCGCCGGATCGTCAGAACGGTACTTGGATTGTTCAGGCTCATGAGTGGGGTAAATATGTTGGTCGAGCTGATTTTCAATTCCGTAATGGTGAATTGACGCTGACTCACTATCAGTTGATCCCTATTAACCTCAAAAAGAAAGTGCAGAAAGCGGACGGTTCTACTGAACGTGCTTACTACACTCATGAAATTGCACAAAACCCGGATATGTTAAAGTTGTTGATGCCTTATCAGGATAAAGGTGATAAACAGCTTGGTGTAAAAGTGGGTTCTATTGAGGGTAAATTGGAAGGGGATCGCAGCAAAGTTCGTTTTGTTCAGACTAATATGGCTCATGTTGCTCTTTCTGCCATGATGGAACGCGCAGATGCTGATTTTGCGATTATGAGTGGTGGTGGTATTCGTGATTCAATTGAATCAGGCGATATCACTTATAAAGATGTGTTGAAAGTGCATCCATTTGCTAACACATTGGTTTACGTTGATATGAAAGGCAATGAAGTCAAACAATATCTGGCGGTGATTGCCAATATGAAAGTTGACTCCGGTGCTTATGCACAGTTTGTGAATGTTAGCCTGATTGCAGATGGTAAAGGTGTTAAAGAGGTAAAAATTGGTGGAAAGCCACTAGAGCCGAATAAAACTTACCGTATGGCAATGCTTGACTTTAATGCTATTGGTGGTGATGGTTATCCACGTGTTGATAATTATCCAACCTATGTCAACACCGGTTTTGTTGATGCAGAAGTTTTGAAAGACTATATCGAGAAGCATTCACCACTGAAAGCGACTGATTATGAGCCAAAAGGTGAAATTATTCATCAATAATCTCTGACAGAATGATAAATCGAAAGGGCTGCAATTTTGGCAGCCCTTTTTGGGTAATAATTTAAACTTTTGCAATATCAGCGAAGTTGCCTCTCACTAACCTACAGAGATCAGACGGCGCCAATTCAATATCTAATCCTCGTTTACCACCAGAGACAAATATAGTTGGGAACTGTTGCGCTTGATTATCAATAACCGTTGGCAAGAGTTTTTTCTGCCCTAACGGACTGATTCCGCCGACGAGATATCCTGTCACTTTCTGAGCGATTTGGGGATCAGCGATTTCTGCTTTTTTGACTTTAAAAACTTTGGCAACCTTTTTTAAGTCCAGCTCACTTGAAACGGGGGTGACGGCTACCACCAAATTTTTAGCCTCACTATTGAGTGCAACCAGTAAGGTTTTGAATACTTGCCTGGCATCGAGTCTTAATTTCCTCACGGCTTCATCACCAAAGTTATGTTCATTTGTGTCGTGCTCATAGGTATGAAGAGCGAAGCTAACTTTCTGTTTTTCTAACAAAATGATCGCAGGTGTCATAATTTCATTACATAGGATGATTTTGTAATTAAGAATAAAGGATGAAATGGAATGATGGAATTGATAATCTGACTATGGCTCTGTTGCTTGTATACAAACAGGTAATATCCCGCACTTAAGAACAACAAAAATGACAGATTATTCCTCATATGATTGGCCAATATTATTATAGTAATGTATGTAATATTGGCCTTTTTTTAATGTTATTCTTCTGCCAGCATCTTGGGCAAATTCCCTTCACCATACAGATGCAAAACGCCAACAGCAACGAGGTATCGACCGGCAGGTAATCCCCGTAAACACTTATTCCATCGTTTATTACGTTCAGTCATCAATAGTTGGTATATCTCTTTACTAAAAGTGGTTGGTAAAGCATGCTCTTGCTGTTTAGGTTGATAGTCCATCCACCAACTGATCATGGTTTGTAAAGCGCGGGCATTTGCGTGCCAATGGGTTAATGTATCTTCCAATAGTGGCAGGCCGTTATTGGGAATTTGATTAAGTAAATTAATTTGTGATTCAGTACCTTCCAGTTCAATGATCGTTTTCCCTAGAGCTTTGGCTGCATTCAGGAGTTGATAATCGATACCGTATTGGGGATGTAATCCAAGGTTTTGTGCTTGTCCAGCTTGTAAAATTAAAGCGATTTGCCATGAGGGTAATAGATTGAGGAATTCTTCTTGCTGTTGGATTTCATGGCAACAGTCCTGAAAATTCTGATACATCTCAGAAGATAAACGTTGTTCGATACGGTGATATGATTGAAACTCATCATGAAATGGGGAGTCTGCCTGAGTAATATCTGCTTCCACGATTAATGTATCGGATTGATTAAGCTGTTCTATCAATATTTCTGAAAGTGGGAACATATTTTCCGTACCCATATGAATACTGCCTACTAGATGCAAATGTCTATCACCTGCCAGTGTAATATCGTGAGCGGGATAGGGATAACGGTGGAAGGCATTGATTCCTAATATATTGGTAAGGTGTTTAATCAGTCGTCCCATTTTAGCTCCGGTTTAGCATTTATTCTTTAAACTAGCTATTTTTCTAGGTTAATATTACAACTGTATCTCTATCCATTTCTATTGAATGTTCTTTGACTACTATTCAGTATACAAGGAGATTTTACTTGACCGCTGTATTTACTTTTCTAGTTCTTTGAAAATGGTAACTAGAGATTTGTTATGTCAGGTATTTATGAGCTTGTTAAAGGTCAGATCATGTTACCTTGGTCCATCCGTCAGGTATTGGGTGTTGATACTGGCAGCAAATTGGCCTTTGAGTTGCGTAATGGTGAGGTTGTTGTGACTAATGTAAGAGTTGAACAGGAAGACCCGTTAATTGGGGCATTCCTTGACTTGCTGTCTGCCGACATTCAGACCGGGTATGTGAGTGATTTACCTAAGGAACTGGACGAGGCTATGCAACACAATACGGGGCACGTTATCGATCTGAATGAAAACATTGTCGGAGATGTGATGATTTGATGCAGTAACGTGGACGGACATTGCTACATGAAAAAGTGCTGGGGTAGAAGTGTAAAATGCGATCATGGATATGCATTTTTACGATTCACCCCAACATCATTAAAGCAGACTTATTTCTTTAGTGATTCAGAATTTAGGTTTAAACCTCAGTAATCGATTAGCATTACTCACTACCGTAATTGAAGAGAGCGCCATTGCCGCACCTGCGACTACCGGATCTAACAGGGTTCCAGTAAAGGGATAGAGCACACCAGCGGCGATGGGAATCCCCAATGTATTGTAGATAAATGCGCCTAATAGGTTCTGTTTCATATTGCGCAGAGTGCCTTTGGATAGCTCAACCGCATCAGCCACGCCATGTAAACTATGGCGCATCAGTGTTATTGCGGCGGTTTCAATGGCGATATCACTACCACCACCCATTGCAATGCCCACATCAGCCTGCGCCAGGGCAGGAGCATCGTTAATACCATCTCCGACCATAGCCACCTTGCGACCTGCTGCTTGCAGTTTCTGAATTGCCTCAGCCTTGCCATCAGGCAATACACCCGCAATCACTTGATCAATACCTGCTTCTTTTGCAATCGCATTAGCAGTAGCCGGATTATCACCGGTCAACATCACTAAACGGTAGCCTTGGTGATGTAAACGTTCTAATGCGGTTCGGGTATCTTCACGTAGTGGATCGCGAATTGATAGCACTGCCGCCGCCTTACCTCCTGCTGCCAGAAGAACCGGTGTGATGCCTTGTTCTGCCTGTTGCGCAATCAGCGGTTTTAATTCTTGCGTATCAACCTGATTTTGTTCTAACCATGCTTGATTACCTAGCAACAAGATTGTGCCATTCACTTCACCACTGATACCGAGTCCAGCCAGAGTGCGGAATTGTTCAACTTGTGGCAACGCCAATCCTGCGGTTTTGGCAAGAATAGCTTTAGCTAATGGATGGTTAGAACCTTGCTCCAGTGCGCCAGCCCAACGTAATACTTCTTGTTCACTGTACCCATTAAAAGTATGGATATCAGTCACTTGAGGCATACCTTCCGTCAACGTACCGGTTTTATCGAAAACAAGGGTATCCAAGGTGCTGGCTTGTTGCAGCGCATCGGCATCCCGCACCAGCACCCCAAATTCTGCCGCCCGGCCGACACCAGAGATAATTGACATCGGGGTTGCCAACCCAAGGGCACAGGGACAGGCAATAATCAACACAGTGGTAATAATGACCAATGAATACATAATCTGTGGTGCTGGCCCAACGAAATACCAAATAGCGCCGGCAATCAGGGCAATGGCGACAACAACAGGAACAAATACGGCGGAAATTTTATCTGCTAACTGACCGATTTCGGGCTTACTACTTTGCGCCTGACGGACCAGTTTAATAATTCGTGCTAATGTTGTCTGGCTGCCAACTGCGGCGGCAGTAAACAGCACCGTACCATCTTGCACTGTCGTACCGGCATGAATGTTATCGCCTTTGGATTTCTGCTGTGGAATCGGCTCGCCGGTGAGCATTGCCTCATCTATCCAAACCTCACCTTGAATGATTTCACCATCAACGGGAACACGATCACCGGTTGCCAAACGTAACGTCATGCCGGGTTTGACATCAGCCAGTTGTATCTCTTTTTCGCCATCTTCTGTCACCACACGGGCGGTTGGTGGCGTCAGATCCAGCAGACGCTCCAGCGCTTTTGAGGAGCGCTGACGGGCGCGTTGTTCCAGAGCATGACCCAGGTTTATCAGACCAATAATCATCGCGCTGGCTTCATAATAGAGATGGCGGGCTTGTGGTGGAAAAATATCTGGCCATAGGTTAACGCTGATGGAATAAAGCCAGGCTGCACCTGTTCCCAATGCCACTAATGTGTCCATTGTGGCGCTACCGTTTTTCAGGCTTTGCCACGCATTGCGATAGAAGTGACCACCGGCAAAAATCATCACGGCAAGCGTGATAACGCCGATAGTCAGCCAGATATATTGGTTTTCAGGTGTGAGCATCATATTGTCGCCCATCATGCCCCATACCATCACGGGAATACCGACGACCAAGGCTAACGCTGACTGCCAACGAAAACGGCGCATATTGGCGTCAGAAACTTGTTGCTGGCGTTCACGCCGCTCAGCTTCGTCCTGAATCAGTTCTGCGCCATAGCCGGCTTTTTCTACTGCTTTAATCAGTGCCTCTGATGAGGCGCTACCGGTAATTAACGCGCTGCGTTCAGCAAGATTCACTCTGGCATTTTCCACGCCATCAACACCTTGTAATGCTTTCTGAACTTTGTTCACGCAACTGGCACAAGTCATGCCGTCCAACAGCAACTGGATGCTTTCATCGCTATCACTCACAACGGAAGCGTCAGTTTTTTCGACCGGAACAGAAGAGGTTGCCGCTGCCAAAGGTTCCGGTCTGTTTGAAGCAGGTAATGTCAGCGGCTCAGATTTTGGGGAGTTTTGACCAGAAGCGAGTTTTGCGTGATAACCCGCCTGCTCAACGGCGGCAATCAGGATAGCAACATCGGCTTTACCGTAAATTTTAGCCGTTTCAGTATTCACCTCTGCGGCGATAACGCCATCTACGGCCTCCAGCGCTTTACGTGTCGTACCTGCACAATGCATGCAACTCAAGCCAGAAAGTGTTAGTTCAATATCGGGTTGGTTGGCGATTATCGCATCGTAACCGGCTGCTTGAATGGTTTCGATTAATGATGCAGCAGGGGCTGTGCCGATGATTTTGGCATAATCAATCGTAATATCCGCCTGTTCCACATCTGCACGATTTGCTAGTGCCTTTTTCACATTGTTAACACAATGCATACAGGAGAGTCCCTGCAAGGTTAAAATAATTGTGTGTGACATAAAAAAACTCCTAACACATAGTGATGTAATTATTCTTCACACCTGTGTGATAATTGATGATATCTACACAGTTCAAGTGAGTTTCTGACTTGTTGCGAAGGTTAAACCTTCCCGCAAGGGTAAGGTCAAGGGGAAAAAATGAACATCAGTGAAGTTGCTCAAAAAACCGGTCTTACCAGTAAAGCTATTCGGTTTTATGAAGAAAAAGATCTGATTACACCGCCGGAAAGGGGGGATAACGGCTACCGTTATTATCAGCAGAAACATATTGATGAATTAACGCTGTTGCGTCAGGCGAAACAGGTCGGTTTTACGCTTGATGAATGCCGTGAATTTTTAGTGTTATTTCGCAATCCCAATCGTCATAGCGCCGATGTAAAAGCGGCAACATTGCATAAAGTGACTGAAATAGAAAAGGCGATTGAGGAGTTGCAGAAAATGAGAAGTAAATTGTTATCTTTGGCGGAAGAGTGCCCTGGAGATGATGGGGCTGAATGCCCCATCATAGATCATTTATCGGGTTGTTGCTCTCATCACTGAGAACTGACCGGTTTTACTTTCAGGGTAATGCCATCAACAGCGATTACCTCTACTTCGGTATTGGCGGGTAGTTCACTATTACAGTGAACCCGCCAGCTTCCATCAGCCAGTTTGATCCGGCTGTAACCATTTTCAGTATCGGTAGTCAGTTTGGCTCGAATACCGATGAGTTGGTGCTCTTTCTGGTTCAGGTTATCGCTGCCTTTTGATGGGCGGCGACGTAACCAGTAGCGCCATAGCATTGCGGAAAGCAGCGTCAGAGTGGCAAACAAAACACCTTGCCATTCCCAATCTATTCCTGGTAGCAGCCAGGTGACAAACGCAACAACGATAGCGGCTATCCCCGTCCATAACAGATAGCCGCCAGTTCCAAGAAGCTCTGCAATTAACAGTAAGCCGCCAAAAGAGAACCAGAGCCAGGGTGTTTGAGCCGCAATCTGTGCAATCATGATTACTTACCTTTTTTGCTTTCGCCAATCAATTCAGTAATACCGCCAATCGCACCCATTAGGTTGCTTGCTTCCAGAGGCATCATAATGACTTTGCTGTTATCGGAAGCGCCAATACTGGTCAGTGCATCCGTGTATTTCTGGGCCACAAAGTAGTTAATTGCCTGCATGTTGCCGTCAGCAATCGCATCGGACACCATTTTAGTTGCGCGAGCTTCCGCTTCGGCGGCACGTTCACGTGCTTCTGCCTGGAGAAATGCCGATTGACGTTCCCCTTCCGCTTTCAGAATTTGAGACTGTTTTTCTCCTTCTGCTTTCAGAATAGCTGCCTGACGGATACCTTCCGCTTCCAGAATATCAGCACGTTTTGTACGTTCTGCTTTCATCTGGGCGTTCATGGCAGAGATCAACTCTTTGGGTGGACGCACATCACGGATTTCAATACGGGTAATTTTCACCCCCCAAGGGTTAGTGGCTTCATCAACAATATGCAATAGACGGCTGTTGATAGAATCACGCTGTGACAGCATTTCATCCAGTTCCATTGAACCCAAAACGGTACGGAAGTTGGTCATCGTCAGATTGATAATGGATAGTTCAAGGTTGCTGACTTCATAAGCCGCTCGAACAGGATCGACAACCTGAATGAAGCAGACCGCATCAATGGTAACATTAGCGTTATCGCGGGAAATCACCTCCTGTGAAGGAATATCCAACACTTGTTCCATCATATTGATTTTACGACCAATGCGATCGATAAACGGGACGATAATATGTAAACCCGGTAATAAAGTTCGGGTATAACGACCGAAGCGCTCTACCGTCCATTGATAACCTTGTGGCACGGTTTTTACGCAAGTAAAGACAATAACCACCGCAATAAAGATCAGAATGGGTACGGCACCAAAAGCGAATAAATCCATAGCAATTCCTTACAATTAAATAAATCAGTACAGCAGCGAATAAACCTGGCGACGGTATTTCGAAGCCAGGGTGTTACTGGTCCCCATTGCAGACATAATATCCATCATTGTTTTTCGTACTGCGCCATTGGCAGCAGAAAGGTCCTTTTTCAGGAAGCTAAGTAATAATTCCAGAGCTTCTTCATTACGGCTGACTTCGTGCAGTTTCAGCGAGAGCTTAACAGCCAGCTCTGCATTTTCTGGTTGAATGGCGAACTCTTGCTGCAATTGTTGGATCTCTGGTGTATCCGCCGCTTGCTTTTGTAACTCAATTTGAGCCAGTAAACTGTGATAATGAGTATCTTGGTCCTGTAATGGAATAAGACTCAGAATTTCCTGGGCTTCTTCTATATTATTGAGCATAATTTGCACTTTGGTCAACATAAGTGCAATTTCACTGTTTTTGGGGGCTAATTGCCAGGCTTCTTTCAGTAGTGGTAGCGCTTCTTGATGTTTTCCTGCTGCGATGAGTTCCTCAGCCTGAGCGGCTTTCAACTCTTCCGGCTTGGGTAATACGCGGGCAAGCATCTCTCTGATAACGGTTTCAGGTTGTGGCCCCTGAAAACCATCTACAGGTTGGCCTTGTTGCATAATATAAACCGTAGGAATGGCTCGTAAGCCAAATTGTGCAGCGACCATTTGCTCTTTATCGCAATCCACTTTTGCCAATATGAATTGATTTGCATATTCTGCTGCCAGTTTATCCAGTATTACGCCTAATTCTTGGCAATGGGGACTACGTTCAGACCAAAAATAAAATAAAACAGGTACAGTCATAGACTGTTCAACAGTTTGATGTAGGTTGCTTTCGTTAACATTAATTCCAGTAGAGGTTGGTAACATATAATTAGTCTCTTAAATTTGGTTGTCGCAGGGTATAATTAAATAGATTGAGGTTATTTTCTTAACTTTCAAGTTGTACCACTCTGCTTACTCAGTATTTTATCCATCACTCTTCCCGGCAAAATCCGGCGCATAATAGTGACTGCGTGGGTTATCCAAGTCACGGGATAACGTAATTTGGGGTTTGGACTTTCCAGAGCATGGATCAGTTTGCGCACAACGGCTTCGGGGGTTAGGGTAAAATGACGGGCGATCCTGGGGTTTCTGACAGGTTTATCGCTTTGCGTTTGATTCACGTTTTCTGAAAAACGTGTTTTTATCGGGCCGGGGACAATCAGACAAGCTTTAATTCCGGTTCCGGCTAATTCCATTCTTAATGCATCTGACCAAGCTTCCAAGGCGTATTTACTGGCAGAGTAAGCACCGCGGCCAGGGGTTGAAATCAGTCCCATAACTGAACTGGTTTGGATAATACGGCCTTCACCATGAAGTTGCATTGCTGGAAGTAATAAGCAGGTAAGTTGATGTGTACCAAATAGATTAGTAGAGAATTGCCGTTCCAGTTGTTCACGACTGATTGTATTTAATGGGCCATAAATACCAAAGCCGCCGTTATTAAACAGCCCGTAAAGACGGCCATTGGTGAGTCTGATGACCTCGGCGGCGGCGCGTTCAACACTCATTTTGTCATCAAGATCCAATTCGATAGGTTCCAGTCCTAACTCGCGCATATGCTGTAAATCTGCGGGTTTCCGGCAGGCTGCTAATACTCTGTAGCCCCGCTGATGTAGTGTTTTGGCCGCCACCAGACCAATTCCACTGGAACAGCCTGTGATAAGAACTGACTTTTGCATAACTTTACCTGCGTATAGACATCAATTTGTTGAAACTAATAGTTTACTACTTAAGAATAATTAAGATGTGCTGATAGTGTGTCAGACATCCAGTCGGCGATAAATGGTTGGGCTGCCAGATTAGGATGTAATCCATCTTGTTGCACCCACTCCGGTTTAATGGCGACTTGCTCCATATAAAACGGCAGCAGGGGGATTTGATTGTGTTCTGCCAGTTTGGGATAAATCTTGGCAAAAGATTCGGTATAACGGCGACCATAATTTGGCGGCAGACGGATCTGCATTAATAAAGGCTGAATATTGGCTTGTTTCACTAAAGTAATGATCTGTTGCAGATCTTGTTCTGTTTGTTGTGGAGGAAAACCGCGGAGTCCATCGTTGGCGCCCAGTTCTATCAGCACCCAACGGGGTTTATGTTGTTTAAGTAATTCCGGTAGTCTCTCAAGGCCCTGAGCGGCGGTGTTACCGCTGATACTGCCATTGATGACCGTGATTTTATTACCGGATTTCTGCCACTTTTTTTCCATCAAAGCAGGCCATGACTGCTCAATGGGCAGATGATAACCGGCACTAAGGCTATCACCGAGAATCAGCAGGGTATCAGCCGCAGTCGCTCTGGCGCCAAATAGCATCACTAATAAAAGGAAAAGTAAATGGTAACGGGGAGTATTCTTGAAGTTCAGCATCTTAGTAAGCACGTTGGTCAGGGAGAAAATAAGATCACTATATTGCAGGGAGTCGAGTTGGTTGTCGAGTCGGCACAGACTATTGCTTTGGTGGGAGAATCGGGTTCGGGTAAATCCACATTGCTTGGCATTATTGCCGGGTTAGATGATGGCAGTGACGGCGAGGTTCGGCTGCTAGGACATAATTTAAGCCAGATGAACGAGGAACAGCGGGCGCAACTACGGGCCGAAAGTGTTGGTTTTGTCTTTCAGTCATTTATGTTAATTCCGACGTTAAACGCACTGGAAAATGTTCAGCTTCCTGCTTTATTGCGTGGCGAATCTGAACAGAGTAGCAGGAAGCAAGCGGTTGAATTGCTGGAACAGTTGGGATTGGGAAAACGTTTGAAACATATGCCAGCACAACTTTCTGGCGGTGAACAACAGAGGGTGGCGTTGGCACGGGCATTCAGCAGCCAGCCCAAAATTCTGTTTGCTGATGAGCCGACAGGTAATCTGGATCGGCAAACCGGTGATCGGATTGCTGATTTACTGTTTTCTTTGAATCGTGATTATGCCACAACGTTAATTCTGGTGACGCATGACAGCCAGCTTGCGGCCCGTTGTCAACGTTGTTTGCGGTTGATTGATGGTAAATTGAGGGAAGAAAGATGATTTGGCGTTGGTTTTGGCGTGAATGGCGTACCCCTTCTTTACTGATTGTCTGGTTATCTCTTACCTTGGCGGTAGCTTGTGTATTGGCTTTGGGCAGGATCAGTGATCGCATTGATCAAAGTGTTCATTACCAGAGCCGGGATTTTCTGGCGGGGGATTTAGTCCTGCGAGCGGCTTATCCGGTAGACGATGAGTGGTTACAACAGGCGAAAAACTTGGGATTAAAATTGAGTCGCCAGCTCTCTTTCACCACAATGACTTATGCCGGGGACATTCCTCAACTTGCTAATGTAAAAGCTGCGGACCATGACTATCCATTGTATGGGGAACTGGAAACCCATCCACCGGGTTTGAAAGTGGAAAAAGGCACAGTGCTGGTCGCGCCTCGTTTGTTGGAATTGTTGAAAATCAAAGTGGGGGATAATCTGGATGTAGGTGATACCACGCTTAGGGTGAGCGGAGAATTAATTCAGGAACCTGACAGTGGTTTCAATCCCTTTCAGATTGCCCCAAGGATTTTGATTAACCTTGATGATGCGCAATCTACCGGGGCGATTCAGCCGGGTAGCCGTCTCACTTATCGTTATATGTTTTCGGGCGATAAAGACGCGATTTATCAATATCAGCAGCTCATTGATCCCCAACTTAAAGCGGATCAGCGCTGGTATACCTTGAAACAAGATAGCGGGGCGCTGGCAAAATCTATTGAGAGGGCACAGCAATTCTTGTTGTTATCGGCTTTGCTGACGTTATTACTTGCTGTCGCTGCGGTAGCAGTATCAATGACTCACTATTGCCGTAGCCGCCATGATTTGATTGCTGTGCTTAAAACACTTGGTGCGGGACGTTGGGCGTTGCGTAAATGGGTGATTGGTCAATGGCTGGTGATATTGATTGCGGCGGCGCTGGTGGGAACACTGCTGGGATTAATGTTTGAATATCTGCTCGTGCAGATTTTGGCGCCTATGCTGCCGAAGACTTTACCGGTAGCTGGATTCTGGCCGTGGATATGGGCGTTAGGCGCGTTATCTGTTATTGCCTTGCTGGTGGGAATACGTCCGTACAAACAATTAATGGCAACCCAACCATCACGGGTGCTGCGTGATGATGTTATCGCGCCTATCTGGCCGTTACGCTATTACCTGCCGTTGGCGGCATTGATGGTCATTAGCGGGCTGAGCTTGTTGGTTGGAACCAAACCTATGTTATGGGCGTTACTGGCTGGCATGGTCATGGTTGCACTGTTGCTGGCGGTGTTTGGTTGGGGTGGATTGTGGTTATTACGTCACCTGAAACTTCGTCAACTCAGTTTTCGTCTGGCGGTTAATCGACTACTGCGGCAGCCATTTCAGACAGTAGCTCAATTGGCGGCTTTCTCTTTATCATTTATGTTATTTGCTTTGTTGCTGGTAGTCCGGGGAGATTTGCTTGACCGTTGGCAGCAACAATTACCACCGGATAGTCCGAACTATTTTCTGATTAATATGACTGGACAGCAAATTCCGCAAGTAGAAAATTTGCTGGCTCAGTATCAGGTTAAACCTTCGGCATTCTATCCGGTGGTATTGGCCCGCTTGACGGAAATTAATGGTCAGTCAGCCATCGCGTGGGCAGAGGCTAGGGAATCGGATAGCAACACGGTGCAGCGGGAGTTGAACCTGACATGGAAAGAGGAGTTACCCCCGTTTAATACCCTGGAGGCAGGTCACTGGCCGCCGAAGGAGAATGAGGTTTCTATTGAGCAAGGACTTGCTGAGCGTTTGGCTATTAAAATCGGCGATAAGTTAACATTCAGTGGCGATACGCAGCAATTCAGCGCTGTAGTTAGCAGTATTCGACGGGTGGATTGGGAAAGTTTGCGGCCAAATTTCTTTTTTATTTTCCCGAAACAAGCATTAGAGAATCAACAGCAAACCTGGCTGACCAGTTTCCATTATGAAGGCGATGGCCGACTTCTGACGGATCTTAATCGTCAGTTTCCGACGCTGAGTCTGCTTGATACCGGCGCGATGATTAAGCAAATTCAGGGTATTTTGCAGCAGGTCAGTAAGGCATTGGAAGTCATGGTTGGGTTGGTCATGGTCTGTGGCGCACTACTGCTATTGGCGCAGGTTCAGGTAGGGATGCATCAACGGCAACTTGAACTGGTGGTTTACCGCACCTTGGGAGCCGGTAAACAGTTACTGCGTCGTACCCTTTGGTATGAATTTGCTTTGCTTGGATTAATGGCGGGTTTTACTGCGGCATTAGGAGCTGAGGTTGCGCTCTGGTTATTACAGACCAAGGTATTTGATTTTCCGTGGCAACCAGCATGGCAGATGTGGCTGTTACTACCAATAATCAGCAGCTTATTACTTTCATTGTGTGGGAGTGGGTTGGGGCTCCGGTTATTACGGGGTACGGGATTACACCGGCGGGTTCAGGGGTAAAAGAGCGATATTTGCAGACATTCGGGGAATGGGTGATCGCTCGTCGAGATGTGATGAACCCATTCCCTGGCTTATTGGCCTATTATCGTTGTATCGTTGTATCGTTGTTAAGTAAATTCAGCTCTAAGTTGTGGCAAGATTTTCTCACCGAAAATGGTCAACCCCTGAACATAATCAGGGAAGATCAACATAACGCCGTCCAGTTCGCATTCACGCAGCAAATCTGACAATTGTTGGCGACATGTTTCCGGGTTGCCGATAGCTGTGTGGGTCATAAAAGCATTTTGGGATCTTTCAACCATCGCATTGCTTTTTCCGCCAACATCGACGCCAAAACTGTGCATCATGCTTTTAACTGCGTCTATATCCAAGCCATCACGATAGAACTCAGCCAGCGTTTTAGCTTCTTCATCTGTTTCAGCGCAAATAATCGTACACATACAAAAGGTTTTGGTGGTTGTGCCGTATTCGGCTGCAAGACGTTTAGCCATCAGACTAATTTGTCGCGTTTCTTCTTCATCTTTACCACCAATGAAACATACATCGGTATTACGTACACTAAAACGTAGCCCACATTCTGATTGACCGGCACAGACCAAATAAGGGCGCGGAACGGAAACAGGTTTAGGCTCAGAAACACAATTCTTGAAATTAAAGTAATCTCCCTGATGATTAACCTGCTTCTCACTCCAAAGCCGTTTGATCAATTGGGTCCACTCTTCGGTCATTGCGTAACGTTGATCGTGGTCTAAATTGTTATCCCATTCCCCCATCTGTTCAAATTCGTCTTTGAATGAACCAGAGACAATATTCAGCCCGGCGCGGCCATCACTAATTTGATCCAGTGTCGCAATCATTTTGGCTGTCACGGCGGGATTATGCAGCCCGGCATGCATGGTTGCGATAAGCCGGGCATGATGAGTCACTTCGGCAATGCCAGCCATCATCGTAACGGATTCCAGCGAACAGCCCCAATGTTCCGTTTCGCCGCCAAAGCCGCGCCATTTACTCATTGACATAATGAAATCTAAACCAATTTGATCAGCCAGAATAGCTGCTTCACGGTTTTGCTGATAAGAAGCATCGAGTGGTGGTGTATTTTTGGAAATAATCCATCCACCTTTCGCTATGGGTAGAAATACACCGAATTCTTTCTTTGCCATGATGAATTCCTTGTTTGTCATTTGTTTGTGGTAAGGAATATCTTATAGGTTCATTTTATTTTTTAATTTAATTGAGCAATGTATTGTTATCAGGACATTTCTTCACGATTTGTGAAGGTGGTTGCATTATGAATGTGACAATCAGAATAGTTAGCACCGGTATGGCGATAATGAGAAATGCCGGTGTAAAACTACCTGAATAATCCTTAATTGCGCCCACCAGAAAAGGGGCGATACAGGCGGCAGTAGAGATCAGATTCATCACCGAGAACAGTTCCAGATAAGGCGTGCGCCCAAAATAATTGAACAGCAAAATACTGGATGCCAGAAAAGTCATGCCATAACCGATGCCAATGCACAACGTGAACAGGATTAAAAATGTCCATGAAGTGGCGGCACTGAGTGCGATAAGGCCGCAGATAATTATCGACAGACTGCCGATAAGCAGTTTTTTGGGATCGAGCCATTCACCAACAGCGCCTCCTGCAAATCGCGAGAATGCATTGATAAAAGCCAAAATACTAAGCGAGGAGGCAGCAACAGATTCACTGAATCCATTTTCAGTAATATGCGCGACTGCAAAACTATTAACGGTTATCCCACACAGTAAAAAAGAGGTATAAGCGGCGGCAATGGCATAGAATTGCCAGGTGTGCAGCGCTTGCCGGACATTCCATATTTCCTTGGTGCGATAGATACTGGTGGGGAGCTGGTCTTGTTGATTTTTGCTAATTCTTTCAGCGTGGGCGTTTTCCTTTTTACCTTCGCGCATAAATAAAATGGTTAATAAACTAATCAGGGTGAGTGATATCCCGGAAATTGCCCAGTGCATACGCCAGTTTTCCCAAAATATGGTTGCCAGGAAATAGATCCACGGACCGACCACGCCCCCCAATCCTCCAATAGTGAAATAGACACCAAAAGCCAGCGATTGTTTTTTAAAAAGTCGGCTAATGACATAAGTACCGGGAACCGTCGCCATAAGACTAAAGCCGATCCCTAATAATGTTGTACCGGTAAAATAGGCTGCAATGCTGTGGGTGTTGTAGAGGATGTAAAAACTGGTGATAAAAGTGAGCGTACCGACCATCAAAGTGGCGCGGACGCCGGTACGACGAATAAACATTGCTGGAAGGTAACTGGACAGTCCACATGACAGGCCAAGTAAAGTGAACCCCAAACCGGCATCAGTCCAACTCCAGTGTAACTCCTTAATCATGCTAGGTAATACAACGCCTAGCGAAGTAAATGTGGTTGCAGTGACCAGAAAGTAAATCAAACCCAAAAGTATCAGTAAGAGCCACTGATAAGTACGTCCGAACTGGTCATGTTGAGTGGGCATTTTGACTCCATCAGGATAAAGGCCATCAGAAAAAACTATATCGAATAGAGATCCCATAACTAAATTGATCCGTTCGATAATAAGGTGTATCTCTTACTTTGTATTTATTTTTTATTGGGTTCAGAACAATGCCAGTCCATAAATGACCAGGTTGATGACCAAGGAATTTTCCTAAATCATAGTGCAATTCTGGTTTGAAATCGATAGTTTCGGGTTGCCCATGCAAACCTAAGGTATAGTCAAAAGTCCCGACGACACGAAAATCCCCTAAGCTATTATTGAAGGGGATACCGTAATCGATATGAATTCGCTGATCATTCCAGCTTCCTTTGGCATTATTCTCAAAATAAAAAATTGTACGCAACCAGCTAATCCAGCTAGCTTGCCAGTCAATACTGATGCCGGGGAAATAGTCGTAATCTATCCCCTTAGTTTTGGCAACCCATTGAGCGAACAAAATATCTTTTACCGGCCCAAAAGAGATATCATTACCAGTGACTTTACTCAAACTCACTCTGGGGACAAATTTATAATAGTAGGTGCTTTTGTCACCTTGGTAATCACTTTGCAGTGAGTTTTGCCAAATACTATAGACATACATATCGCCGATACTGTAGTCGCCGAAAGCCTCTAAAATCGGTGAAATGGTTTTTTTAGGATCGACTCGATTTTCAAATTGCATATAAAGGCTGGTATCAATAGATTGAAAGTTGACAAAGTTACTGGCTTGAGCTTGATTGATTGCCAGCAGCAATAATAGCATTGCAGGTAATCTGCTCTTCTTTAATCGAGTGCCTATCCAGCGCCAAGCTATTGCCGGATAAGCGGTACAAGAAAATGGAGAAGAGAGCCTTAAGGTGAAAAAAAGCGGGGGGTAGTTTTTCGTATTATGGATTTTTGTGGCAAGTAACACGAAGATTCCCTTTCTCATACGGTATCGGGTTGGTGGTTGCTAACATTGATCTAATAAGATGGTTTTGTCAAAGGGATATTTGATTTTATTGATAAAAGGTAGAGGGAGTAGAAAGATAAGATTATTTTAATCTTAGTGATTTTTCAGTGTTAGCGATACATTGATTATTTAATTAGCGATAGGTTGTTTATTCAACTTGGTGTTGAGAATTGGGAAAAATATTGTTAATTAATGGTTTTGTGAAAATATTTGTGTAATTATATTTTAGTTAACTTAAGTATATAACTAATTTTAAATGGGAAATGGCTATGAGAAATAGCAATAATAAATGAGTATCTGTTTTGATATAATCAAAACTATTTTCAACTTTAAATAATTATTGCTTTGTTTTTTAAATATGGAGATAGAATGTCTTTTTTAATATTTATCTTGCTTGGATTCACATAATAAGTGCAACATCGTTAATCCGGAAGTAAACATGTTCGTATTCCTTTAAATAATTCATTCGGGGTTTTCCCTCCCCGGGTTTTTCGGGGGCGATTATTTAATCGGTTTACCACAAA
>NZ_RCWB01000026.1 GCF_018448885.1 Photorhabdus caribbeanensis | reverse complement strand
TCAATGAAGAGGGGTGTATCCGCATCCATTTTCATTGGGATCGTTATGATAAAGCCGATGAAAACGCCACCTGCTGGGTACGGTTCGCCCAAGGCTGGAATGGCAGCGGTTACGGTTTTATGGCTATTCCCCGTATTGGTCAGGAGGTGATTGTTTCTTATCTGAACGGCGATATTGATCGTCCGATTGTCACCGGTTGCACCTACAACGGTTCAAACCGGCCGCCGTTAAATTTACCCGTTGAAAAGACCCGCACCACGTTTAAAACCCGGACTCACAAAGGAGAAGGCTTTAATGAATTGCGCTTTGAAGATGAGAAAGACCGGCAGGAGATTTACCTGCACGGGCAGAAAGATCTGACCGCCCATATTCAACACGATGCTTACTGGCATATTAAACACGACCATAAACAGCGCATCGATAATAACCGCTACAGTGAAATTCATGCTGATGACCACCGGAAAATCACCGGTTCCGGTAAATACAGTACCGATGGAGATGTGTCGCACCGTATTACCGGCAGTCAACATTTACAGGCCGGAGATGCGTTGGTGGTTGAAAGCGGTCAGGAAACACACCTGAAAAGCAGCGGTAAAATGGTGTTGGAAGCGGCGTCGGAAATTACCTTAAAAGTCGGCGGTCATTTTATCCGGTTAACTCCCGGCGGTATTCTGACTTCGCCAAAGTTATTAGTCGGGCAAGGTTCAGCCGGTACCGGGCGCGGCCTATCACTACAACTGCCAGAGGGTGTTGCGCCTCTGCCGGGTGTTAAATATCCTGCCAGACCGGTTTGTGCTGTGCAGGCTCAATTGGAAGCAAACTTGATTATCGATAATCAGGAGGATGCATGAACATGTCCATAAACTGGCAGCAATGGTTGAATGCTCTCAATAAACCGCCCGTTTTCTTTATGCTGAATTCCCTGGCAGAACCTAATCCTGTCACTCTCTTTTATAAAAACGACTGGGTAGAGCAGGCTTTTCCGCTATACAGCAATACACCGATGGATCACATGCTGGCACAAAGCCCCTGGTTGGTTCAGCCTAAGTCAGGTTGCCTGTCAACGATTGCTCATTGGCTTGATAGTCATACTCTGAGCGATAACAGTTGGGGGTGGGCTTATCGCAGTGAGGATTTATGGGGGCAACAGCTTAATCATTGGCGTTCACGCCAGCAGGTGATATTACAGGAGAAACCGGTGCTTTTACGCAGTATGGATGCGCGTATCCTCAGTCAGTTATTACCGGCAATGACTACCAGCGATTGGTCGGGGTTCCTGACGCCGGTGTGTGAATTAATGATAGATACACCTGAGCCACAGATCTATTGCCGCCCTGAGAATTGTGGTCGCGGTGGGAGTGAACAGCCCTTTGTCTTGGGGCCTCATTTACTTGAGGCGTGGTTCCATTCTGATTGTGCCTTACAAGGGCAGGTATTCGTACTTATTAGCGATTTATGGGAAAACCACGGTAAATTGGCTGAGAAACTGAATAATCCAGAAGGGAAATTACAGGAACGGATTATTGATTGGCTGAAAGCGCGTTTAGAAAGTGGAGGTAGTATTAGTCATCTGACTAGTGCGGATTATTTACAGACGCTCGGTGAACAATATACGGCCATTAAGTAATGTATAATGGTTAGTATTTTACGAATTTACAAACCGGTCATTGTGGCGATTTTAAACAAGAAGAAATGCAGTTAGTTTCTTCTTGTGAAATATTAAATTGAAATTGATAAGTAATGAGGGAATGGTGAAATCAAGTTATGGTTGGTGTAAATCATGTGATTTATTTAATATTATCTTGAGATTCATTTGATGGTAATATTATCGATATTTTTTAATAAATTAAAATATGAATGATAATGAGATATATTTATACTCAATGGAATGATATTATTTTTCATTAAAAACATTGTTCTAATATAGTGGTAAATTATATTTACTTTATAATAAATAATTTAGTAAGTGTTAGGAGTGGAAATAATTAAATCAAATGTCAGTTAATGTATGTCCTCATGTAAATAAGTGTCTGCAATCTTAAAAATAGCGGTACAACGTTATCATTACTGCGATATTTGTATAATCAACAATTTTATAATTGATGATTTAATAAGATAAGATGCGATAAGTTTAATGACACCTAATGAAATGCGCTATTCTGCCCATATTGATAAAGGTATAGCATTTTTGAATTTTGAATCACGTCCAGCGCCATCGGTAAGGTATTGTGCTTATACTCTGAGAAATAAATATAAAGAACCATTAAATTCATTAATTTCTGATTTGATATTTTAAATATTATCATGATTATGTGATATTTAATGTTAAATAATTTATTAATATTCAATAAAATAACAAGAATAAGCAAGCCATGAAATAAATATTCTCTCATGGCTTGCTTATAATTATTTCTGGATAAAGTTTATTTTACTGTTGTATCCTTTTCTGTAGGCGTGGCGGATTTCAGAGAAAGTTATTGCTTCGGCATATTCATTCGGACCTTCTTTCCTTCTTTTTCCTGTTTTCCAGGGTTGGTCTGATTTTAACTGCTCGATAGTCAATTTTTCCCCGTTATATCCAGCCATCACAAATCTGAAATCAGGTGATGCTAGTTGTTTTATAAACCAATCCATACCTAATTTACTTGTTTGTCTAAAGAATGCCGTTGCAATAGTATTTTTTAGCCATGATTGGTCTGCTGCGGATAAAGTGCTTTCAAGTTCTCCTGCACTTCCTGCGGAAGCAAATTTCGTTAATATATCTCTCTGTCTTTGAATAGTGAAATCGCTACCATCACTATTTTTTAAAATAAATGCATCTAATTTCTGGAATCGTTTTTGGCCGGATAACCCACTGAAAAGACCTTTTGAGGGGAGAAGATTTTTTACTTTACTCTGAATATCTAATTTTCCTTTATTTTCTACCATATGAAAACTCCATGACGTAGTGTAAGCATATTGTTGTTCATAGGCTTCTTGTTTGATTTTATCAGAAGCTGAACTTTCCTCTATACCCATTGCCACCAGATATTTACTTGAGTTAGTTCTTATGTTTTCGTTATTCAATTTAGGTGGACTGTCTTCTTTAAGATTTTGAGAAATTCTAAAATAATCAGACAGACTTAATTCACCCATGATACCAAGCCCGGCATTATATTCATCGATGGTAACTGGATTCTTATTAGCCGCAAATGCTTTTCCCATCTCTGAACCGCGGTGATGACTGAAACCATATATAACAGTGTATTCGACATCTTTAATTTCAGTGGCTCTACCATCAGTATCATGGTATTTAATTGGATTATTCCTCACCATCCGATATAAATTCAGCCCATCGATTGTTCCCGCAGGATCGGCGCTTAACCAGCGTCCTATCCACGGTTGGTAATATCGATAGCCGTAGTAATATAGCCCGGTGGCATCTCGCTCTTTGCCTGAATAACGGATGGTTTTATAACTGGCTTCTGTTTTGCTCTTTGCGGCCCATAATGCTGTGCCGCCATAAGGATAGTACTCTTCTTCACTGATAATTTGTCCTTCGCTATCTAATTCAAGTTGACTAGAGCCGATGAGATTATCGTAGCTATAACGCAACTGATTATTGTCGATATCTTCCGGTTTACCGCTCTCCCAATGTAATACTCGTACCTGTGCCCGGCCCGCTTCGCCTACGGTGATAACTTGTAAATCTTCGGTTGTGGTCGTGCTGTTTTGGGTTAGACGAAGTTCCAGGCTCGGCAAATAAGTTATTCGCTGTATTTGAGCGTTGTTGCTGGTCCGTTGTTCGTTGACTTTTAATGTCCTTCTCCCGTCACTACTATAACGATACCATTCCCGATCATCATTGGCGCCCTTGTCCCGTTTCACTAATGTCACTTGTTGCAGTTCGCCGCGAGTATTCCAGTTCAGGTTTTGTCCTGTTATTAAGGTGTTCTGATGTCCGCCTGTATCAAACAAAGCATCTACTTGCGCCGGATCTTCGGTCAGTGTGCTCAGTACTGCGCGGTTACTGCGATTTGAAACGGTGATATTTGTGGTGTAGTTGTTTTGCGTCGCCGGTGAACTGTGCTGGATTTTAGTCAGATTGCCGCCACGGTCATAAGTATAAGTACGGGTGTAGTTAGTGTAGGTGTTGTTGTCAGAAGGTAGAGCCGGGGAGGGAAATTGGTGACTTTGTTGACCTATATTCGCCATCTCGCGTCCGGTGGCGCTGGTAAGCTGATACAGGGAGTCATAGATATAAGTACTTTCCGGCACCACTTTCTGATTGTGCCAAAAGCGGGTAGCTTCCGCATCGTTACGGATACTAATGACATTGCCTACCGGATCATATTCATAGCGCAGGTCTTGCAACACTTTGGCGTCTAACGGATTGGCGTTTGACGAACGGCGGGTTTTGATACCGATAAGCCGCTGGGTTTCCGGCTCATAACTGTATTCGGTGATAACACCATTGCCGTGTTCCTCGCATAATTTTTGTCCGGCGGCGGAATAGGTCAGGGATTTGATAATCACTTGTTCCGTCTGGCCTTTTACTGTTAACCAGCTCCCGTTTAGCTGCCCGGCCACATCATAGGCTAGCCTCTGAATGTTTCTTTTCGCATCGGTTTGAGTCAGCAAAGCGCCGGTGGCATCGAAGGTGCTTAGAGTTGTGTAAACATCACTAGTCAGGATGTTTTGCCAGGCGGTTTCGTTATCACCTGTCCAGTTAGCTTCTTGAGTGTCGATCAATAGTTGGCTGGATTGAGATAAAACAGTGCCGGTCAGAGATAAACTCTCTAACCGGGTAACTCCCGCCGTGTCATAGCGGCGCACGCACTGGCTAGCAAGGTTATGAGCCTTCTCTGCTTCGGTATTGCCAGCCCAAATCAGGCGTTCGGTGATGCGGGATGTTTTTTCCTTGGGTGTTTGTTCAGTAACAGACAATAGACGACCGGGCAGGGAAGGAGCTTCATATTGTCGAGTTTGTGTCACCCCTGTTGCAGTTACCGTCAGCAGCGGACGGCCTTCAATATCATTCAGGGTGACAGTGCGACCTGCATCAATGCTCTCTGTACGTAGGGGATTGCCGGTCAAATCATACTGCCAGAGAAAATTGGGTTTGATCGTACTATTGGTTTTCTTGGCCTCATATAGGCGGGGATCGATGCTTTGACTTAGGTATCCGTGAATATTGTATTGATGGCGGGTAATACGGGTATTGGTATCACCATTTGCGGTGGTACGGTGAAAATCGATGTTACGGATCGTCAGACCTCGGTTGTCTTGGACGTTGACGGCGGGAGTCTTTTGATAAAGTTTGGGGTTAATGTTTTTCATGAGTTACCTCGTTGTTGGGTTGTGGTGTGTAATCCTTTCTGTAATCGCGACTTTTGTCTGTATGTTAGTTTTTTCTCCTATTTTCTACATAGTGTAGTAGGTAATTGCTCAATTTAACTGGAGACAGATGGTTGGTTGTGGCAGTAGAAATGCTTTATTGCTTTCCTCTATGATCATGATGATGCGTAATGAGGCGGCGCCAAAGCCAGTTCAATCCGCTACTTCCTGTTGTGCCGAATAGACCTGCAATCGCAAAAGTCATATAGATGCTGCCGCCACTTTCAAAACTCAGCAGTCCTCCCAATACACCGGTAAAGCAGGAGATGATGAGTTGACAGAATACGTTGATCCAACTCCATTTATATTGTTTGTTTTGCATATCAATGAGGTACCTTACTAGTCCGCCCCAGGCTGCAATAAAACCAATGATCAACCAGATAATAAGTTGAGTATCTGACGGTATTATGAGCAACACCTTTCACCTCTATCTATGTTTCCCGCCTGTCGGCCAGGCGGGATTGATCAAGTTACATATTTACCTCAGCGGCTGTGTCATTTTCATCTTCATTGACAGTAAACCAAGGAGTAAATAAGGTTCGGCGGAACCAACCTTTTGCGGTGATAACCTTGATTTCTCGGCCAATAGGATCATAGACATGGGTATCTGCATAAGCTTCTTTTTCTCGCCGGGCACTGTCATTGCTGACGTATCGCCAGTCATTGAGGAAATAAGGCTGATAGGTACGTATCGGCTGCCCCTTATTGTCATATTCCGTTCGTCCAGTCACTGCCCAACGATTCTCAGTATGCTGGACATTGATAATCAAAGAACCGTCTTCATTGCGTTGCCAGGCTATGCCTGCCTCATGTCGGGCAGCGGCTTGCAGCAAGCGGCCAAAGCCATCACTGAATACTACCTGTTGACGGATCTGTTGCTCAGGATCGTGATCATAACGATCCGTAGTTAATGTCAGGCTGTGAGGTGGTAAACGGGAAGCGCTGTTTAGTTGAAGGGCTGTCTTTTGACGTTGTGCCCAGCGGCGATAAGCCAGTGTGCAGAGGCGTCCATCTTCGGTGATGACTCGGGTGTTATATAACTTTTGCCGGTCTTGCTCTGTCAATCTATTGAGGGTTTTCTGACTTAATGCTGGCATCCAGCTTTCTGGCGCGTAGACCTGACACTGTGCTACAGGAAGCGGTTTTTTTAGCTCAATAGCGGAGTTCACATCGGATGGTGGAGAAAACGATATTTTTTCCGGTGAGGAGTAACCGGCCATCTTGCCGTTTTCAGTTCCCCAAAAGCGCAGTGTGATTGGCCGACCCAGTGCATCCAGCGTGATAAGGTGCTGATTGTCATTGATATCCGTGAGTTGCACAGGGGCCAAAAAACGCCAATCATATTTGGCTGAGGTTGTCAGCCCAGCAGAATCCCGGGTTTGTATCACAACGCAATAGTTTGCATCCCAAGTGAGTGTGATTTTACCGGTGAGTTGGGTGTTGCTCTGTTTTTGTGGGCGCCAGAACTGTGCGGCTGTACCGTAATCGGTATAACCATGACGGGCTACCCAGACTGTGTTTTCACCAGTACGAGGGAATAGGTAATTTGCTTGTCGATATCCAGCTTGCTCCAGCGTCGTTGGTAATTTATCGGACGGGATGCTTCCATGAAACGCTGATAATGTGGACTGATTGAATACTGTTGTCTCGGTAAAGGCAATCAGAGCTTGCCGTGTTGGTATTTGCAATGACTCGGCGTTTTGTCCATCGGTATAAGCGGTTTTTTGCTGACCGAGATATTCTCGCGGTTTGTTATCCGCAATCAGACTATTTTTATCGCTCAGTAGTTCTAGATTTAAACCACCAGCAGGCACATTTTCAGCGTCATAAGTGAAGCTATCATTGCGGGTACTATCCGGTAATCCCAACACCCGAACGGTATTGCCGGTCAGATGATGCCAACTGGACTGTTGATAGGTGAGTCGTAATTGGCGTTGCTGGTCATCATAGCTGTTAGCTAACAACTTATCAGGAAACGTGTCAGGATACGGATTGATTGCCGGTTGCTGGCGGCGTGGATACTGTACTGAAACCTGTTTTAGCGGTTGACCAAATAGATCACTGGATAGCGTAATATTTTGACTGCATTGCGGGTCGCTGGCGATACGTTCATAGTGATAGTTGCGACTTTCAATGACAGATGACCAAAGCACAGGGTATCGGCTATCGGTATGCTGTAATCGACGTACTTGTGGACGGAGTTCAGTGACTGTATAGGGAACGTGTTTATTTGTACTGTCGTCCAATCCGTACAGTTCACTACGTAGCAGTTGGCCTTTCAACGCGCGGTTGAACCAGTATCGACTGTTATCATCTTCCGGTGTTAGCGGGACATCTTGACCATCTTGCCAGGTCGTAAAGCGCGGTGAGAAACCGGCAAAAGCCTGATCATCACCACGCCAATACTCGGTTGATAATGCGTTATCTATTACCGGCAGTCCGGTGGCATACCAGTTTTTGGTCAGCGCGGGCGGTGTGCGTTCTGGCGCGTTGCCTTGAGCCAGTTGGTGGCTGTCTGTCTGCTCGACATAACCAAATCCGCGAAACTCCCGCTCACGCCCATCCCAGGCGCCACGGGCATAGCGCAGTGTTGTGACTAATGTGTTGCCGCTGATTTCATCCGCTGTTTCCGTTTGCCATAGGGTGTGTACCGGGAAGGGGAGATGACAAACCGGTGTTTGTCCGGCAGCCAGCGCCGCGGCTTTTTCATCCAGCCAGAACTGAGTGGAACTGCGGTAACGCAAGGTGTGATGGGCCCCCATATTGTTGTTCATTTCATTGAGTAACCACGGCTTCATATTGGTCAGATCGCAGCGCCAGTGATTGGGAGACATATGCGGCACGCTCAGTATCAGGCTGGCGATGCCTAACCCTTGTACATCGGCCACTTGTAATTGACAGGTATGATCAAAACGCAGACCATCCGGGAAGCGTAATGTCACTGGTGCGGCAAAACTGTTACCGCTTTTATTTAGGAAGATATCCAGATGATTGGTGTGAACATAAATCAGATCCGTTGGACCACTGCCATCCAGATCGGCCAGATAAACTTGAGCCGGGTTAAACTCGGTTTCTGGCTGGCTGAATCCCGGTAGGGTAATCGGTTGACCAAAACGTCCGTGCCCCAGATTAGGCCAGCAGGTGACTTTAGTCGCGCTCACTTCAACCAGATGGGCTTGACCGGAACCCAATACATCACTAAACGCCACCAATTTACGTGGATCGGCGCCCGGTACTGGCAGTGTGACATTACCTGATTGCACCACATCTTTCCCTTTGGCAAAGCCGTCGCGGGTATTGGCATATAAACGCACGCTCTTAGGGCCGATCAGCACTAAATCAGAGAGTCCGGCCCCCATTAAATCCGCGAGTTGCGCACGTGGGTGAGTATATTCCACCGGCAGAGCGTTGAGTGGGGTAAAACGTGTCCAACTGCCATCCGGGCGCTGACTATGATATCCCCGTAATCCCGGTCCGGTGATAACCCAATCAAGTTGACCGTCTCCGTTGATATCGATTAGCGAGGCGTTACTTTGCAAGGAAGGGATAACCGACAAAGGTTGCATTTTCTCCCAAGTGACGGCATCTGAGCCAATTTCGCCCAGACGCTGTGCGCAGCGGTACCACCAGGCGCCTTTATCCTGATATAGCAAGCCGGGTAATCCTTCGCCTTTTAGATCGACTAGTTGCCAGTGCTGAATGGCATTGAAGTTTGCCAGTACATCCATCGGCTGCCAGTGAGCGTTATGTTGCAGTGAAAAATCCTGATACGCCAATTCTAATGGCGGCAGGGTGACGGCAGTACCGTCTTGCTCGTGTCCTGCTCGGCGAACGAATACCAGCGTGCTGGCTATCGCGCTTTCGTCATAATTGAGTATCAGGCGTGAAACCAGCGTCGGTCCGTTGTGTTCTGTTATCTTACTATCCAGTGCTTGCAGGTGGTGATACATCAATACTTGACGGCATAAGCGGCGGGTACGAATCTCAAAACCATATTCATAACGGGAAAAACGGTCCTGGCGACAAAGCCAGCTACCTGTAGTCGAAAATGCTGGTGGCGTTTTCAGGTTGTTACTGCGTTCGCCATAATCAAATACCAGATAGAACAACCAATCTGCTTGTGATGGGGTGTTGCCATCCAGACCGGGTAATGTTTCGCTGGCTGTCCGGTTGCCGTAATACACTGTGTGTAGATAACGTTGCGCTGTAGCCTGTGAATGGTGCGTAATTTCATCAGCTTCGCAATCGGTATCATCTTCGGCACGATATTGATAATAAATTTGTTCACCATGTGGTGATACAGAAGCTTCCAGCAACCATTGTGCTGTTTGTGTGATATCTGACGGGTTGCTGATCCGCGTTTGCGGTGATTTACCCAGTAAATGTACTTGTCCATCTGGGCTATATATCAGCCAAAAATCTGTTTTGCCTGTTGTTTTGGGTGTTGTCTTAGGTTGCCAATATTCCAATCGGCTGAAATGACTTTCCAGACGGGAACGGTATCCGGTGACAGTAAAGGTGGCGCCTAAGTTGATACCCTGTAATGTGGATTCGTCGCGGGGTTGCTCCGCTACTACCAGCACCTCGCCTTCTGGCCCCAGAAAGGTATCGGTTTCATCATAATGGGGAACACCAAAATGGGTACGGCGGCGGATAGTCATAACGCTGCAATCCCAGCCCAGACCGAACGGGCTGTTACCGCCGCCGCTGTTGTAGTTTAAGGCGAGTGACGGGGCATAACCGCGCCCGGCAGAAATAGGTAATGGTAGAGATAGCGCGGCCATACCATCCGGTCCGGTGGGGGTTAACGCTTCCCCCATTCCCGTGATAGCGCCTCCCCCTTTGGGCAATGATAGTTCCGTAATACTAAAATCTTGTGAATTTTGCATGAAAGACTCCTTGCAGGCCCCGCTTGGGGGCCTGTTTTAGCACTTAATTGAAATCGTTATTGGCGAATGGTGTAGCGAATATGCAGAATGATGTCGTTCAGACTCTCCAGCATGGCTTTTTGTTTTCCGGTTGCGTTCGGGAAGCTTAATGTCAACGTACCTCTATCGATTTCGATTCCTTCAAACGGCAGGAATTTGCCATCGTTGAAATCCAACTGGAACTGACCGCTGTCATTCATCCCATGAGAAACCGCCAATGATTTGCAACTTTCAGCCAATCCAGAGGCTCTTCCGCTGTAAGACAGAATTGCTTGTACATCCTGATAGGGTCCTAATAGCGCTGGCAGGGTGACACTGATCTGTTTAATTCGGCGAACGTTACCGACTCCACTGCCTTCTGGATAATCATCACGGATTTTCAAGTCAGCTAACGAAATAGACGCTTGCAGAGAAGTTTGGGCATTTCCTGTACCAAATTTCAGGGTATTACTTCTTCTACCGGCAGTACCTGATTTATTCTTCACCAGTTCTGCAATTTTCTCAGTCAGGGAAAATTGGCCTTTCTCTTTATAGAGATCTGCCAGTGAAATGGTACGTTCTACCTCCAGTACGCGTTGTTCCTGTTTCAGGTGGGCATCTTCCATTTGTGCCAGATTCAGCATTAAGGTTTCACCCGCCAGCAAACCAGCATAGGTTCCCTGCCAGACGCCGGGTTTGATAAAGCTTGCCGTAGTGTCATTAGTCTCCCAACGATAGGCCATTTCGGCCATCAAACAACGCGTTACTGTTAAGTCGTAGAACTGGAAGTAAATGGCGGCCAGTCGGCCACGCAGCCAGTTGTACAATGCCTGATTGCTGAACTTATGTTGCAGGAACAGCTGTTGCGCCTGGGTTTGTTCCTGTTGAGTTTTCAGGCTGGTTTTCTGCAACACCGCGGCTTGGCGACGTACGACTAATGATTGAAGCTGAGCATCAATTTGTTTCAGTTCTGCCTCGGCGTTATTACGCTGGATTTCCCATTCCTGACGACGCCGACGGTAGGATTCAGACTGGCTAATTTTATCCGCTTCGGTGTTCATGACATTGGCGGAGAATTCCATGACATTACCCGTGGCTTGGGCGATCGCCCCCCAATGGCTGCCGCCATCAGCGAAGCCGAAGATGTTGGGAGCCAAATCAAGCGCTGCACCCGCCAGATGTGATGCCTGGAGGGCGGTGGAGAGGCCAGCGACGGAAGCACGCAACGCCATCGCCTGTTTTTCGCCCGCATTGATGTCTTCATCGTAGAATTTACTGTAGCTATCAAAACGCGATTGAGCTCCGGCGCGGGTTTTTTCTAGTACAGTTTTTTCAGCATCCAGCTCTTCAATGGTTTTGTCCTGTATGCTGAGATTGGTCAATATCAGTTCCGCTGCCTGATTCTGCAACAGCGTGTTTAATGCCTCCGCATCCTGACGTTCGATAATATTTTGTAACGTGGAACCGAATTGGGTTAGCTGGCTGACCATATTGCGGGCATTTTCCAGCATATGTGGGAAACGCCACACCGATATAAATGATTCTGACGGAAGATTGCTGCCGCCTTGTGAGCTGGCGACAGCGGCGCTGAGCAACGCTTTTGGATCTGCCGGTGTTGCGAAAATCGGCAAGTGTAAAGGTTGACCATCAATGGAGAGGTTATGGCGCAGGTTATACAACCGTTGTTCCAGTTTCTGCCAATAGCTCAGCATCACTTCGTTGACCTGCGGCAGGAAAAGATCTGTGTTGCTTCCATTTGTAGACTGGCCTTGTCGTAAATCTGCTATTGCTTTGGCATGTGCCTGTTGTTTTTCAAGATCTGCGGCCTCTTTTAGATCTGGATCGTCCCATGTTGAGCTAAGTGATAGATGAGGTTTATCGCCCAATAGATGCAGTGCTTGCATATACCACATTTTGGCTTCGGCGAGTGTGTCCCGTTCCAATTGGCGGTAGGCGTAATCTCCCTGTTCGATCAACAGATCGAGGGTGCGCATAAAGGTGGCGACTTTGTAGTGCATTGGATCATGTTGAGCTATGGCATCAGGATCAAATGTATCCAACGGATCATTGTTCCAACTAGTATCCTCTTGTAATGGGCGGACATTCCAGCGGTAATGCTGCTTTTGACCATTGACAATATGACCAGATGGGTTCCAGACATATTTTAGCCAACGGTTAGCCTCATCGAAGTTTTGCTCGTGAAGTAGACGTTGAGCGATCAACATCGGGGTATAGTAGAACAGTTCCCAGAAGTAGAGGCTGTTGGCGCCGTTGAAGTCCATTGGTTCCATCGCATTAGGGGAATTTTCTGTTAATTTAGGTTCCTGAATATTCTGAGTTTCCATGCTCAAAATAGTGTCGATCCCCGCGTTGGCGCGGCTAATTAATTTACGGGCAAACAGCGTATTAAGGCGAGTGCGATAGTTTCCCCATTGCATATATTGTGCCCCGCTAGGATCGCTATGAAGGGATAGGACATTATCAGTTTCCGCCTTTTTGATAATACGAATACTAAAATGCTCTTTGCCCAGATTACGTTGTTCTTTACCACTTTCAAATGCATCGGCAGATGCTGTAAAGGTGATATCAATACTTGCCTCATTATTTTTAAAGACTAGCGTGGAGACGTCTATTTCTTTGAGGCCATTAAACTGGTAACACATTTCTTCGAAGTTGAGTGGTGGTTTAACTGAAACTTTGTCGTTCGCTGTATATGGTTCACTGTTTAATGTTCCATCCTCTCTCACTGTTTTTACTGTGATTTTAACGTTTGCAGGCTGAATATTTGTATTAATAAACATTGGCCCCGAAACATCAGTATCAATACCACCGTGGTCATCCATATAGAAATATTGTTTAAATGGATCTACGGTATTAAGAGAATTTGTAATATAACCATCGTTACCATTGATATTACCACCATTGTTGGCGGTAGATATCTCTTTTGAGCCAGAGGGAAGGTTAGGGAACCAGGCTCTTACAAAGTTAGTGGCACTATCCCGATAAAACAGTAACCTCCCCTTTTCTGGGGTGTCCCCATATTGATAAACAGGGTAGATGAATTTTTTATTTGATAAGTTATTCGGGTTAATACCTAGAGTGGTATAAATAATAAATTTATCACCGAGCTTGCCGTATTTCTTCATCAGATTGCATTGATTACGTTGTCGACCTTCATATCCATTATGAATAATTCTTAACTTTGGTGAGATTTGGATTTTTGAACCATTTAATTGGGGGCGGTTAATGAGAATACTCCCGCCGTATACCATACTCAGGTAGCCCTCTCCCCAATCATAACCATTATTATTGTTTACTGATGAAGGGATTTCGTAGCTTTCTGCATAGCGGTTATTGATTCTTATAACACTATTGGTTTCAGTGCGGGTATCAAGCTGTTTATAGATATTAGTTTTATAATTATCAGGCACCATATCTTCTTGTGACATATTAGAGGAAATATATAACCCTTGCATGGTGGCCAATTGGTAATCTGCCTGTTTAGACCGTTTTTGATAAAATATCACTAGCAACTTATCTTTGCCTTGATAACTTGCACAATATAGCCCTAACACTTTATTCGCTTCTAGATTTAGAGCAGATATTTTGCTATCTACATCAAAAGTGATTGGTGTATTCCAGGTGCCGTCATAACGAATATGTGCCAATTTCAGTTCATAATGATAGTTTGTGGTCGTTTTGTTTCCTTGTTTGACAGTTTCTTCTGTTACTCGATTAGTTACCTTTTTCTGTTCCAGCCAGGTGATATACAGGCGGGATTGGTAGACTACCGGGCGGATAATATCTTCGTAGGGGTTAATTGGGCAGTCAATTTTGTGCCACTCACTCCAGGCATTAGCGGGGAATTTACCTTTGCTGAATTTATTGTGATCTACATTACGCCAATAATATTGATTCACTTCCGTTTTACTGTGTCCGATAAAATAGGTCAATCCTTGGTCATTATTAATATTGTCATGATAGGCGCTGAGGATTTCCAGATTAGCCACCTGTTCGAATGACGTTAGATAAGATTTAAAGGCATCTTCTACGGTATCGGTATTTAATTGACTCTGGCTGATAGATTGCAGTAACGCATCCATCATTTTTGTCTGGCCGATCCGCAGTGTCGGATCGATGTAATTTTCTGGATAGTAAAGGAGCTTAGCAATACCGACCCAAGTGCTGTAGCGTTTGTTGTATTTATCCCAGTTAGTAAAAAATGAACGGCTAGTGACACTTGTGTCGATATCTCCCTCCATATTTTTCAACGCGCGGTTAATATACAGTTGGATACTGGCGATAGCTTCAGCAATCTCCGTGGTTTTGATGGCGGCGGAAACTTGGTTATCGATCAATAAGTATTGATATAGATCATCACGGTCTTTAATTACTGTATGTTTTCTTTCTTTTTGTAGATCTTTTTGGTTATGAGAATAAATATAGTATGTACTTAACGCAGCACTGCGAGACTCATCCAGAAATGCATGTAGAGCGTTGGTCTTTTGGGTGTCCAGCCCGGCGATTAATATCGTAGCGACGTTTTCCCATTGGATATAGTCAGCGGAAGATTCTGTGTTTAATACTTGCTCTAGTGCGGAAACACCCTGTGGAGAGATGTTCAATTGACGCGAGATGTTAATCCATTGCAATAGGTTGTCGATAGATGGCCAGTTGGATAAATCAGTTTTTGCCTGAGTCTTGGCTTGTGACAGCAGCTTTTCATCGAGATTCATGGCGTTAGCCAATAGCTCCGCCGTTAATGTTCTCTTTGCAAATTCGGTCAGTACAGAAGAGGCGTTTTTACCTAGTGAGTTAACCCAGTCAGCAAAACGCGTTAGTATTATCAGGGAATGATATGTTGGTGCTGTCACCTCTGTCATGCCGAAAAGTTGAGGTTTTGTCACAAACAGACGTAAGGTGTTTTCGTTAAGGCCAGTAGAACGATAAATCAGCGCCAGTTGTGCCAGGCACTGGCAATACTGGACCACGGGTTCTGCTTGTTTTTGGAATTCCGGTTGAGCCGTAACGGGGTTTGTCCGTAACCAGTTCCATAATTTTTCCGCTGTCATTTTTCCTGTGCCGGGTTCTAGTTTATCTGCCCAGGTAAGTATGGAATATGCCGTATGTTCAGACGGTAATTGCAAAGTGGCGGTGATATAAGGGGATATGGCTTTTAATAGATCTTGTTTGTTTTTTACCGTTTTCTTGTCAAAATCTTGCAGACCGTTATATAGAGTATCCAGTAAGTTGTGTACTTCCGGGACCAGGGTTTTGTTATAGTCGGTGGTGGTCATCACAAGTAACTGATATACACTCCACTTCAGTGTACGCAGCCAATGGGTAACGGTATAGAGTTTGCTAATTAGCACCGCTAAATTGTCATGAGTAATCTTAGATAAATCGGTTTTTCCTTCATCGATGGCAACTAGTAGTACCCCTAATTCATCAATAGTTAACTGATGGATATCCGCTAGTAATTTTGTTCGATAGAGATGAGAGAGATTATCTCTATTATTAACCATCGTTTCTCTAGTGTTGTCCCCATAGGTAATCTTTAGTAGTCGATTTAATGAGATATCATTGACGTTGAAAGCACGTTTAAGTACTGCTTTGTGCCAACTGTTAGTACTGCTTAGGTTTAAATTAATCTCTGGAGTACCATTGGTGGAAAAATCCTGACCATTCAGTTTTGGGGAATTAAATAGACGATCAAACTGGCTTGGATGGTCGTCATTGCTATGTTGTGAAATTGGCGCCTTGCTCAGTATTAATGCAGTCTCAGCATCAATACCATAACGTTGCATATAGTATTTAACATGAATAGCTTTTCTTAATACGCCTACATATGTTTCTGGATCGTCATTAAGGCTAAGATTTTCTGGCAGAGCTTTTTGGAGAATATCAGTGGCAATGCTATTCAGGATTGTTGGTGAAAGTTTCGTTGCCCGAGATAGATGAATATCTTTATTGAATTTCAGTAGATAACGTTGGGTCATATCCTCTTTATCATTATTTAGTTCATCTATTTGTTTAATCTTTTTGCTGAAATAATTAAATTCCCTATCGGTCAGGTTATAGTAATTTTTTAGATATGCTGTTTTTGTGATTGAAGGAGAGGGAATATTGCCAAAATTTTCTTTATAAATGTCACTTAACTTCTGTTCATCTCCTACATTGAGATCTTCCTTTAAAATTTCGAATGATTCAGGAGATACAGTAGCATTAATCTCTAACAAATAGGCTTTATGCATCAGCTTAGATATTGTCGTTTCTGGTGATGTACTAACGTGTTCAAATACTGGAGCTTGTAACTGAATAATCTTACGCACACTTTCATAGGCATCGTGATATGGCATTGAACCAAAAGGGTGGAAATTTGATAATATTGCCATTACATCAGTATGTTTTGCCAATTTAAGCTGAATCTTAATGTTTTTCAGTAATATGTTATTAGACAGAGAAAGCGTGGAAATCTCCGTATCCATATTTTTCTGGCTGAGTACCAATGATTTTAGATCTGGGCGGCGCGTATCCAGATGATAAGTGGAACTTTCTGCATGTAAATTTCGTGCCTGACGATAAAGTTCAGTCAGATAAGCCGCAGGAGAAAACATAGAGGAGATGGCATCAGGGGCTGCATATTGACTAGCGCGGTTACTAAATTGACTATTATAACCTTGTTGGTCAGTATGAGGTGTTGTCAGGGCAAGATGGACTGCACTTTGTAATTGAGGATTGGCGCGTTTCAGAATACGGGCTTCATGCAGGCGATTATCCTTTTGCACCTGCTGTGCTTCAAGATATAAGCTCTGGGTCTGTGACCATGAGAGTTTGTCTTTCACTTTTTTGCGAAGTTCGTCAAAAGAGAGATGGCAAATATCGGTTAGATTATTAAAACCTGCTCCTAACGCTTGTTTATATTCGGACTTGAGTGTGTTCATGCTTATTCCTTTTAAATGTTGAGTCAATAAAACATTTATGCTGGTCTGCATATCGTGGAGATAAATAAGGTTATTTATCTCCATCAGAATAAAGGCAGCACATATAACGTCTGATAGCGGTCTGAAATTAGGTTGAAAATAACGGCCAAATAGAAAACACCATTTAACTATCAACTATTTTATAACGTTATTATTTGTTTAAATGGCTGTTGTAATGCAATAACAAAATTTATAATTGCACCATAAGTAATATAATTGATTAACAATAACGAAATGAAATAATTGCCTTTGTTACATATGCATATTATGAAAAAGAAGAGGGTTGATATTTTATAGTAGGCAATGGGACTCACGAGAAAAAGAGATATCTCTGTTTTGACATTCTCTGAAAGACGGGGTTTTACGGCGCATCGGATAACGAGCGCTGAACAGGTGAGAAGGTAGACTATGAGTGTGGTGAAAGGTTCAGGCCCCATTTAGGAGCCTGTTTTTACTATTTGATTAAGATAGTTATTGGCGGATGGTGTAGCGAATATGCAGAATAATATCGCTCAGTGCTTGCAGCATGGTTTGCTGCTTGCCAGTCGCATTCGGGAAATTGAGTGTTAATGTGCCAGTATCGTTAATCGCTATCCCTTCAAACGGCAGGAACTTGCCATTGTTAAAATCTAACTGGAATTGACCACTGTCATTATCCCCATGAGAAATTGCCAGTGATTTACAGCTCTCAGCTAATCCGATCTCACTTCCTCCGTAGGACAGAATGGCTTGTATATCCTGGTATGGCCCTAACAGGGCTGGCAGGGTGACGCTGATCTGTTTAATGCGTCGAATGTTGCCTACGCCGTTGCCTTCTGGGTAGTCATTATGTAGTGACAGACCTGACAGAGAGATTTTGGCGCTGAGTTGGCCGTTTTCTAATGTAACCGGATGATTGTCAATGGGTTCAGTTGTGCTGCCTGCTAGTAGGGCAGAGATGCGTGTTGCCAAATTAAACGATTTTTCTGGCAGTGCTCCATAGAGTTGCGCCAGTGAAATGGTCCGTTCTACTTCCAGAGTGCGTTGATCCCACCTCAAATAGGTATCTTCCATTTGTGCCAGATTCAGCATCAAGGTTTCACCAGCGAGCAGACCGGCGTGGGTTCCCTGCCAGGCGCCGGGTTTGATAAAGCTTGCTGCGGTATCATGAGTCTCCCAACGATAAGCCATTTCTGCCATCAGACAACGTGCTACAGCCAAATCGTAAAATTGGAAGTAAATAGCCGCTAGCCGACCACGTAGCCAGTGGTACAACGCTTGATTACTGAATTTACGTTGCAGGAAAGTCAATTGCGCCTGAGTCTGTTCCTGTTGGGTTTTGAGGCTGGTTTTTTGCAACACCGCAGCTTCACGGCGTACTGACAGCGATTGAAGTTGGGCGTCGATTTGTTTTATCTCTGCTTCGGCATTGTTACGCTGGATTTCCCACTCCTGACGGCGACGGCGATAGGTTTCAGACTGGCTGATTTTAGCCGCTTCGGTGTTCATCACACTTGCGGAGAATTCCATGACATTACCTGTCGCTTCGGCAATTGCCCCCCAACGGCTGCCGCCATCAGCGAAGCCGAAAATATTGGGAGCCAGATCAAGGGCAGCACCTGTCAGACGCGATGTTTGCAAGGCGGTGCTGAGGCCAGCAACGGAGGCATGCAATGCCATCACCCGGTTTTCACCCTCATTGATATTTTCATCGTATAACTTTTTGTAGCTGTCAAAGCGTGATTGCGCCCCGGCTTTGGATTTTTCCAGTACGATTTTTTCCGCATCCAACTCTTCTAGGGTTTTGTCTTGTATGCTGAGGTTGGTTAATATCAGTTCTGCTGCTTGATTCTGTAATAGCGTGTTTAAGGCTTCCGCATCCTGACGTTCGATAATATTTTGTAACGTGGAACCGAATTGAGAGAGCTGGTTGACCATACTACGCGCATTTTCCAGCATCCGTGGGAAGCGCCACAACGACATAAATGGCGTCGGTAGCTGAGTTTCACTTTGAGAAGAGGCTACCGTTGCATTGAGTAATGCTTTTGGATCTGCCGGTGTGGCGTAAACAGATAGATGCAAGGGCTGGCCGTCGATAGAGAGGTTATGGCGCAGGTTATACAGCCGTTGCTCTAGTGTCTGCCAGTAGTTTTGCATCACTTCATTGATCTGTGGCAAGAAAAGATCTGTCGGGTGGTTGTGCCGACTAATATCACCTTGTCGCAGGGCGGCCATTGCTTGGGTGTGTTCTGCTTGTTTTTCCGTTCTGGCGGCATCACCTAAACTTGGCTTACGCCACTCTAAACTTAACGATAAATGAGGTTTATCACCTAATAGATGCAGTGCTTGCATATACCACATCTTAGCTTCGTTAAGCGTATCTCGTTCTAACTGACGATAGGCGTAATCTCCACGTGCCAGCAGTAGATCAAGGGTGCGCGTAAAAGTGACGACTTTATAATGCATTGGATCATATTGTGCTATCGCATCAGGATCGACCGAATCCAGTGGATCATCATTCCAACTGGTCTCTTCCAATAATGGGCGGACATTCCAGTGGCAGTGTTGAGTCTGACCATGTTCAATATATCCCGATGGATTCCAGACATATTTCAGCCAACGGTTAGCTTCATCGAAGTTTTGCTCGTGTAGTAGACGTTGGGCAATCAGCATCGGAGCATAGTAGAACAATTCCCAGAAATAGAGGCTGTTAGCGCCGCTGAAATCCATCGGTTCCGTGTGCTGATCGATAAGAATGGAAACATCAAGAAAACCTTTATATTTCTTAACGATTGTCTCAATATCGTTTATCACGACTTTCTTATTATCTGCATCATTAACCAACATAATTTTCTGGTTAGTCAAATTAAACTTGAATAGGGCTGTTTCCCAGTTTTGTTGATTCTGATAAAACTTACTCTGATATTCTACTGCTATTTCGACGCGTTCTTGTGTATTAGACCAAGGGATAAAAAGAGTGACGCTAGTTTCAGTATCAGTTAGTGTTCCTTTGTGGTATAAGTTCATCAGTTTATTATCATTTCTTATATGAATTTTAAACCAACGTTCGCTGCCATGTACATTTTGGTCATATTTAGGAAGAGTGAGATAAGTAAAAAATCCTTTCCCTAACTGAGGCTCTGGCAATTTCTGCGTCTCGATACTTAAAATAGTATCGATCCCGGTTGTAGCGCGACTAATTAATTTACGGGCAAACAGCGTATTAAGGCGGATACGATAGTCTCCCCACTGCATATATTGCGCCCCGTTGGTATCATGGTGAATGACCAGAATATGATCGTCATTAGTTTTCTCTGATAAAGTGATTCCATACTGATTATTAATCTTTATGCTATGATTAGCCTCAGTACTGATATCAAACTGGTTACGAATGTGAATTATGTCGTCACTAGGATTGAGATCTTCAAATAACATGTTTGAGGAGATACGCAGCCCTTGCATTAGTACTTCTGGTTTTTCTTCTATTTCTATTCTTGTTTTTTTTCTTTCTGTTATTGATATTCCTTTTACATTATATTTTTCTATTAATTTCGCTTTTTTTTCTGCTGTTGTTATTATCTCTATAACTTCTCTTTCATATTCGTCTGTTTTATCTTGTTTGCTATACAATATGACCAGTAATTTATCTTCGCCTTGATAATTTGCACAATAGAGTCTTGGTGGTTGCTTCATCAGCTCCTCTATCTTCTGCTGCATCTGTATCTTCGATTTCTTCTGGCCCTCTATTGTTTCCTTTAGCTCCGTTATTGCTGGTTCCAGTTTCTTCTGCTCTGGTCTCTTCTCCAGTTGTGCCAGATTCTGCTCTAATTGTTGCAATATTTCCTTAAATCTTACCCATTGTTCCTTTAATGACTCAGGGATTAAAACATCAGATACTTTGTCACTGACATCAAAGGTTATTGGTGTATTCCAGGTACCGTCATAACGGATATGTGCTAATTTTAGTTCATAATGATAATCTTCAACGGCTTGATTATGATCTGCTTGTTTAGCAATTTTCTTTTGCTCCAGCCAGATAAGATGCAGGCGGGATTGGAAAATTACCGGGCGAATAGTGCTCTTATAGGGATTCATTGGACAGTCAATTTTGTGCCACTCATTCCAAGCGTTAGCAGGAAATTTACCGTCATTAAATTTATTGTGATCCACGCTACGCCAATAATATTGATTCACTTCTGTTTTACTGTGTCCGATAAAATAGGTTAATCCCTGATTGCTATTGATGTCGTCATGATAGGCGCTGATGATTTCCAGATTAGCCACTTGTTCGAATGACGTCAGATAAGACATAAAGGCGTCTTCTACCGTGTCAGTGTTTAATTGACTCTGGCTGATGGATTGCAGCAACGTATCCATCATGTTTGTTCGCCCGATGCGTATCGTCGGATCGATGTAATTTTCTGGGTAGTAAATGAGTTTAGTCATGCTGGCCCAGGTGCTGTAGCGTTTATTGTACTTATCCCAATCGGTAAAGAATGGTCGGGTGATGACCTGCGAAATCGCGTTTCCCTCCATGTTTTTCATGGCCCGGTTAATATAGAGCTGGATGCTGGTAATTGCTTCTGCGATCGGGGTGGTTTTGATGGCGGCGGAAACTTGGTTATCAATCAATAAGTATTGGTACAAGTCATCACGGTTTTTAATTTCTGCATCTTTATCTTGGTTGGCGATATAGTACGTGCTTAATGCAGCACTGCGAGACTCATCCAGAAAGGTGTGTAGGATATCGGCTTTTGGGGTATCCAATCCGGTGGTTAATATTGCCGCTACCTTTTCCCACTGGCTATAGTCAGTGGAAGATTCTATGTCCAATATTTGCGCCAGTGTAGAAATGTCTTGTGGAGCAATATTCAATTGACGAGCGATATTCACCCATTGTCGGATGGTGCTGAGAGATGTCCAGTTGGAGAAATTAACTTGTGCTTGATTACTGGCTTGCTCCAGTAAATTTTTATCAAGGCTCATGGCATCAGCCAATGGTTTGGCCTCTAACGTTCCCTTTTCAAATTCGGTCAGTATAGAAGAGGCTTTTTCACCAAGGGAGTTAACCCAGTTAGTAAAATCCGTCAGCATTATTAGTGATGATGTATCGTGTGTTGGCGCGGTCCCGACTTTAATGCCAAAGCGTTGTGGTGTTGTGACAAACAGACGTAAAGTGCTTTCGCTAAGGCCGGTGGAACGATAAATCAGTGCTAATTGTGCCAGGCACTGGCAATATTGGGCGGCTTGTTCTTCTGTTACTGCGGTTGATTGCTTTGGATTATGTAAAGCTTGCAACCATTCCCAGAGTTTTTTTGCTGTCATTGCACCAGAACCAGGTTTTAGTTGATCTGCCCAGGTGAGTACATAATAAGCGGTATTTTCAGACGGTAATTGTAGAGCGGCGGCGATATAAGGCGAGATCTTCAACAGGAGATTTGCCTCGTTTTCACGGTTAAAGCCTTGCAAACCATTGTAGACAGCATCTAGCAGGTGCTGGATTTCCGGCGTCAGGGTTTGGTTATAGTCGGTAGTGGTCATCATAAACAACAGGTACATATCCCATTTCTGTGTATGCAGCCATTGGGTAACGCCATAAAGTTTTTCAATCAGAGCAAACAGATTATTATCACTGATCCCAGATAGATTGGTTGATCCTTCACCTATGGCAATTAGCAGTAAATTCAACTCGTTAACAGTTAATTGATGGACATCTGCGAGTAATTTAGTCAGATAGAGATAAGAGATATTAGTTAAGTTATTGATGATTTTTCCATTGTCATTGTCAAGGTGAGTCATCTTTAGTAATTGATGAAGTGAGATATCATCGACATTAAAAGCACGTTTAAGCACTTCTTTTTGCCAGCTATTGGCATTATTTGGGCTTAAATCAATTTCTTCATCATCCCAAACGTGAAAATCCTGGCCATTCAATGGTGGGGCATTAAATAAGCGACTAAATTGATCGGGGCTACGGCTATAGTAGTTTTGTGAAATTGGTGCATTGCACAGTATTAATGCAGTTTCAGCATCAATATTGTAACGTTGCATATAGTATTTAACGCGAAAGGTTTTCTTTAATATTTCTGTATTGATGTCTGGTATATCGCTCAGTTCATCGTATATAGTAGGGGCATATTCTAGGATGACTTCTATAGGTTGGGATATTGCCTGATAAGTTCTACTAGAGGCAATTTTTTTAAGAATTTCTGGTGCCATTTCTGTGGCCCGTGACAGAAGAATAATTTTATTGAGTCTAAGTAGATAATATTGAGCAGGTTGTTGGCTACCATATTCGGAATTCATTTCATCGTATATTCGTTTAATATTTTGCTGATTAATAGACTGATTAATTTCTTCATCAGTTAAATTATAATAACTTTTTAGATATTCTGGTGTTGCTATTAAAGAGGGTTGAATATTGCCAAAGTTTTTTTCATAGAGCCTTTTAATTTCCTCTTCGTCATCGGTGATCTTTTCCGTTAAAATATTAAAGAGTTCTGGAGAGATAGAAATATTAATTCCCAATAGGGCCGTTTGATATTTCAGTTTAGCGATTGTTGTTTCTGGGGCGATATTGAATTGCTCAAATATCGGAGCCTGTAACTGAATAACCTTACGTACATTTTCGTAAGCATCGTGATATGGCAGAGAACCAGAAGAGCGAAAGATTGATAACGTTTTCATCACGTTAGTATGGCCTTCCAGCCCGGTCAGCGTCTTAATTCCTGCCAGAAACACCTTATTAGATAGAGAAAGTGTAGAAACTTCATCATCCATATTTTGCTGACTGAGTGTCAGTGATTTTAAATCAGGGCGGCGTTTATCCAGATGGTAAATGGAATTTTCTGCATGTAAATCTCTTGCCTGCCGATAAAGTTCAGTCAGATATGCCGCAGGAGAGAACATAGAAGCAACTGTGCCGGGGGTGACATATTGGCTGGCGCGGCCACCAAATTTACTGTTATAACCTTGTTGGTCGGCATGGGGGGTGGTTAAGGCAAGATGTACCACATTTTGTAATTGGGGGTTAGCACGTTTGAGGATACTCGCTTCATGCAGTCGGTTAGTTTTTTGTGCCTGTTGTGTCATTTCAGGGTATTCTGACGTGATTGTTTCTGACATGATTGTGTTCATGTTTATTCCTTTTAACTATTTAATAAATAAAACATTTATGCTGCCTTTCATCCATGAATACTTTAATATTCATTAAAATAAAGCAGCAAATATGATGTCTGATAACGGGCTGAAATAGGTTGAAAATAACGGGTAGATAAAACGGTATCATTCTGTCATTAACTATTTCATGACGTTATTATCTATTGTTTCTCTAAATTCCTGTGACAATGCAATAACAAAATTTATAATTACATAAATAATAAATACTTTATTAATGATAAAATTATGAAATAATTGCAATTGTTTTTAATGGTGTTTTATGGAAAGTAAAGTGATTAATATTTTGTGATGAGCGAAGAGAATAATTAGAAAAAACATTATTTCGACTATTTTCTGGCCCCATTTTTGCGTTGTTTTAGGCAATTGCCAGATGGCATTCAGTGAACATTTTTTCTTTTTGGTTATCATTATAGTAATTATTGCGACTATATATTAGTCTGTATAAAGTAGTGATTTTCAATGAAGATAGTTATTGTTTTTTAAATATATTTTTAGAATGATAATATACCCAATTAATTTTAAAGTGCAGGATTCAAGTATATACAAGAAATATCCTGTAAAAAAAGGAATATTGTGATTGGACTCAATGTATAGATAATACTTATATACATATGGTTGTATTTGTGTCATGTTGATGTTGAATTTTTTTCATGATGGAATTCTGGAGGAGTATGATCAATTTAAAGAAAAAGCAATATTGCTAAATATGATTTAGGCATTGCAAAAATCAATTTATTATTTTAGGTCCTGTTAGACCTGTTTATTTAACTCAGTTATGTTTTTTCTTTGCAAAAAACGCCGTAAGCCTTTGTATCTTGAAAATTGATTGCAATATGACTAGGGCGAGCGAGTGCAGCCAACAGATAGGCGACTTGAAAGATAACGGGTTTGGTTATTACTGTATATATGAATATGAGATGACAAATGAATACTGACTGGATGAATGAAGAGGTTTCGAATTTATTCGAACAATATGATAATTATTTGGAGGATAGACTTGGGTACACGCCGTTGATTGAGAACCTTAAGGAGAGCTTGGGGCAAAACATATCGGTTCTTGATTACGGTTGTGGCGGCGGGAAAGTGTCACGTCGGCTAATTGCTGGAGGCATACAGACGGTAACGGGGGTAGATATCTCACAAACTATGGTGGACAAAGCCTCCAGCCACATCAATCGTGGAAATAGCTCTTATCATCAAATCAAAACCGGGGTCCTTGACTTCAAAGATAATACTTTCGACGCAGCCATATGCTGTTATGTGTTCATCGGTAGCAGTAAAAAGTCTGATCTTTTAAAAATCGCCAAGGAAATTCATAGAACATTAAAACCTGGCGGCATTTTTTACGTATTGGATAACAATCCGGATTCTGCGGGGATTAAATTCAGTTCTTTTATGAGCGGCGATCTAAATAAAAAATACAATGATGGAGAGATCAAGCCAGTGTATTTAAATCTGCCAAATGGAACTATTTTTAAGATTTCAGATACGCATTGGCATAAAGATACATATTATAAGATCTTGAACGAGGCCGGGTTCAAAACTATTGAGCTTTTTGAACACAGTGACGTGGATGCTTTAAAAGATACTGGAGATCTACGATGTTACCCACCTTTCGCCATGTTTAAAGCGACTAAATTCTAGATGCTCTATATCTGACCGATGGAATTCCTTGCTTATTATAAAAAATGCCGGTGAGGGATTCCATATGACTAGTTTCGAAGATGAAAAGTAAGCTGATATGAGAGAGTTTCACTGAAAAACTGGCACTCCAGTGAATTCTTATTCCTCGCTGTTTTCCGCTTCCTGTATCAAATGCCATACCGTTGTGCCCGGTTCTGCGCCTTCAATATCAAAAGCCATCGCGCCCTGAGCAAAGAAGTACTGTTTGTCTGGCAGGCTATCGGTTTGCCAGATCCCGCTGACCAGTGCCGGATGGTCGCCTCTCAAAGGGGTTACATGCAGCGGTCCTTGGTCATAACGGGCATACCAGGCTTGTGTGGAAATAGCATCAAAATGACCTTCACCATAAAAGTGCAGGGAATCACCTTCTCCCGGAACAAAACGTATCGGACGTATCAACTGGTTAATGGCAAAGTAACTCTCCGGGACACTGCCCGGTAGTGGCGTTAAGTCAGGGTATTGACCAGCCCGGATCATCAGACCATTGGAGTAAGGGCTGATCACCACATCCGGGTAGCGTGCCAGCGTGCGGCGTATCCAATATTCTCCACCCAGTCGGTTTACAAATCGTTTGGACAGCAGGGTGATCCAGTTAATGCTTCGTATGGAGTGGGCATAATCGTCCAGTGCGGTGTGAACAGTGGAATTGACTTGCAGGGAAGGGTAGCGCAGGGCTAATTGATACTCTAAAGGAAAATAATCATGATAATCTCTAGGTAAGACCAGACAGTAACCACAGTCTCCCCAGTCAGGTTCGAGTTGATCACACAGAAAGTCTAACCATGCCATAAAGCGAGCTATGCCTTCTTGTTCTTTGAGATAATCCCAAGGCAATACCAGATTCAGGTAGGAGCTACTGTTATCACCGCTTATTTCCCTGGAGTCCATATAACGCATCAGATAGAGAGGGGCTTCATAGATATTTTTAGCATCACTGACCACCCAGCTAGAAGGCTGGTTTTTTTGTCGGTTAAGAATGCTCTCTTCGACTTTGGCAATATTTTCCGGTGAATATTTTTTTAGCCCTTCCAGCTCATGACGGTGAAAACGCAGGTGGGTGCTAAATTCTTCACGAAAGCGGCGATAGCAGGCCAGAATGTGCTGTTTTTTCTCCTGAGTGTAGCCTTGTTTAAAAAACAGGGTAATCGAGATACCCAGACGGGAAACGGTTAGCCCATCGCCATTGAGGAAGGTAAACGCGGTCAGTTGTGATTTCAACTGGGCAAAGTCATCTACATTTTCCATCATTTTCTCCGTAAGTTATGAGTCGGTGGATAATCTGTTATTCCCACATATTTGCCGCTTCCCGTACCAGATGCCAGATCGTTGTACCCGTCTCTGCACCTTCAACATCAAAAGCCGTCGCACCCTGAGCAAAGAAGTACTGCTGGCCAGGCAGGCTATCGGTTCGCCAGATCCCGCTGACCAGTGCCGGGTGGTCGCCTCTCAAAGGGGTTACATGCAGCGGTCCCCGGTCATAACGGGCATACCAGGCTTGTGTGGAAATAGCATCAAAATGGCCCTCTCCATAAAAATGCAGTGAATCACCTTCTCCCGGAACAAAACGTATCGGGCGTATCAACTGGTTAATGGCAAAATAACTCTCCGGGACACTGCCCGGTAGTGGCGTTAAGTCAGGGTATTGACCAGCCCGGATCATTAGACCATTGGAGTAAGGGCTGATCACCACATCCGGGTAGCGTGCCAGAGTGCGGCGTATCCAATATTCTCCACCCAGTCGGTTTACAAATCGTTTGGACAGCAGGGTGATCCAATTCATGCTTCGTATGGAATGGGCATAATCGTCCAGTGTGGTGTGAACAGTGGAATTGACTTGCAGGGAAGGGTAGCGCAGGGCCAGTTGGTACTCCAGGGGAAAATAATCATAGTAGTCTTTGGGTAAAACCAGACAGTAACCACAATCTCCCCAGTCAGGTTCAAGCTGTTCACACAGAAAGTCCAGCCATGCCATGAATCGGGTCATGCCCTCTTGTTCCTTTAGATAATCCCAGGGCAATACCAGACTGAGGTAAGAGCTACTGTCGTCTCCATCATCTTCATCGGAATCTAGGTAATGCATCAGATAGTGAGGTGCTTCATAGATATTTTTAGCATCACTAATATCCCAAGTAGAAGGCTGATTTTTTCTCTGATTTAGGATGCCCTCTTCCACTTTGGCAATATTTTCCGGTGAATATTTTTTTAGCCCTTTCAGTGCATGTCGATGAAAACGTAGATGAGTATCAAACTCTTCGCGAAAACGCCGGTAGCAGGACAGAATGCGTTGTTTTTTCTCCTGAGTGTAACCTTGTTTAAAAAACAGGGTAATCGAGAGACCCAGACGAGAAATTGTCAGCCCATCGCCATTGAGGAAGGTAAACGCGGTCAGTTTTGATTTCAACTGGGCAAAGTAATCTACAGTTTCCATATTTTCTCTCCGTTAATTATGAAGCGGTGGTGAATGTCACACTCGCTAATATTGCCAGGACGGCGGCTAACGCAGCGGCGCTAACTGCGGCAGCGGCAGCTAAAATTTCCACCAGTGCAATCAATGCGGCAGCGACGGCGATGGTGACAAGGATAACAACGGCAACACCGGCAATAATCACCACCATTTCCAGCATGCCTTCCCCCACCTCTTTTAATATCTGCATCCAGCTAATGTTTTTTAGCTCTTCCAGGGTGATATCTGAGCCTTTTTGCACAGTCTGCCACCGGGCTTTTATCTCACTCTCCGTCCAGGTCACGATTTTTCCCGTTTGTTCATTAACCCAGGAAAACGCATAGCTGACCTGATGGCTTATCGGGTCAATAATCTCTTTACACACCCACTTGCCGGCTTGATTGAACCATGCTCCAAACTGAGCAAGGAGCTCCCGGGTACTGTCGCGGACATAATTCAACCCGTTTTCGGCCAGACCCGCCACCTCCTGCCCGAGGACAACCCAGTCTTCATAGCTGGGTAAAAACGACCAGCGGGAAGTGCTGAGAAGCGGTGGATTTTTTGTCAGCGGCTGTGGAATGGTCCCCGGCGCACCCTCTGCGGGAGGGGTGGGTAAAGCTTCATCATCAGGAGGCGAACCGGACGGCAGCGGAGCCAGTGGGATCGGATTTTTATAGTGTTGGGAACCGGGTTGATAATGTTTTCGCCACTCTTCATCATACTGTTTTTGCTCTTCTGTGCGGCTATCGTCGATGCGCATTACGCCAAAGCGGTCACGGGTAGCAATTTGAATATAATCTTTTTCTTGATCTCTGCTTAGCTCATCCCCCGGAAATTTCACCTCAATCAACATCTTTAGATTATCAGGGTGCACAGAACCATCGAAGTAGGTAGCATTTCTGCCCGGCCAGCGGAGAGCTTCATTTTTAACCAAAATAATATCGGGGCGGCGAATACGTTTAACCCCAAATTTCTCTGCATCGTCGGCAGAAGGCCGGGCAAACGGATTACTGGATTGCGGTAAGTTATCGCCATAACGCTGCTTAGAGACTTGACTGGTCGCCAGCATGGGTAAAGGAACATCTTTCTTCCCCCGGATAGCAAACACCACTTCTGCTTTATAGGGCCACAGGAAGTCATGTTTAAGTTCCTCAACCTTAATCAACCCACTCATAATGACTTGATTGAGAAAGCGAATAGCGCCCAGTTTGGTGATAATCATTGCTGGCAGGCGCAGGGCATACTCGGCTTTTTCCGCCAGATAACAGGGATCTTCATCGGCGGGAAAGACGCCTATTTCCATCGTACAGGTGATTGATGTGACAGCCGGGCACATCTTGCCGCTGTTGGATATTGCCATACTTATTTCTCCGTAAATTCCATATTTTTCATACCTAACTTACGTCTGCTTATTTTGCGATCAAACATTAATGTAAATTTATATTTTGAACTAATGGATATCAAGGTTAATAATTTAACTAAGTGTAAATTTCTGTTTAAAACTGTTAATGGATGTAAGTTTTATAAATATTTAATTAACGTGACGATGTAATTTATTTGAATGAGGTTTATCAGCGGTCTGAGGCCCCGTTTTGGGGCCTGTTTTCGTGTTATGTTGAGTAGTTATTCAAGAATCGTGTAACGAATATGCAGAATGATATCGTTTAATGTTTGCAACATAGCTTTCTGCTTGCTGGTGGCATTTGGGAAACTTAATGTTAGTGTACCTTTATCATCAACGGTAATCCCTTCAAACGGCAGGAATTTGCCATCGTTGAAATCAAGCTGGAATTGACCGCTATCATTCATTCCGTGAGAAATTGCCAGCGCTTTACAACCTTTGGCTAACCCGGTGGCATCTCCGCTATAAGACAAAATCGCTTGTATGTCCTGATAGGGTCCTAACAGTGCTGGCAGAGAAACACTAATCTGCTTGATACGACGAGTTTTACCAATAGATGCTGGGTAATCGCTGCGAATGTTCAGGTCAGATAATGAAATGGACGCTTGTAGTGAGATTTTGGTATCGGTACCGGTGCCGAATGCCAGTTTATTACTACCGCTGCCGGCACTACCTGATCCTTTACCCGCCAATTCGGCGATTTTCTCCGCAAGATTGAATTTATCGCTGGATAATCCGGCATAGAATTCGGCCAGAGAAACGGTACGTTCCACTTCTAACGCGCGTTGATTCCGCTTCAGATGAGCATTTTCCATTTGTGCCAAGCTTAGCATCAAGGCTTCACCGGTGAGCAGGCCGGCATAGGTTCCTTGCCAGGCTCCGGGTTTAATGAAGCGCGCAGCGGTATCATTAGTTTCCCAACGATAAGCCAATTCAGCCATTAAACAACGGGCTACCGCCAAATCGTAGAATTGGAAGTAAATGGCGGCCAGCCGACCACGTAGCCAGTTATACAGTGCCTGATTGCTGAATTTACGTTGCAGGAAGGTCAGTTGCGCCTGAGTCTGTTCTTGCTGGGTTTTCAGGCTGGTTTTTTGCAATACGGCAGCTTCACGGCGCACTGTTAGCGATTTAAGCTGAGCATCGATTTGTTTTATCTCTGCTTCGGCATTATTACGCTGAATCTCCCATTCCTGACGGCGACGGCGATAAGTTTCAGACTGACCAATTTTATCCGCTTCGGTGTTCATGACATTAGCGGAGAATTCCATGACATTACCTGTCGCTTCGGCAATCGTCCCCCAACGGCTGCCACCATCAGCGAAGCCGAAAATGTTGGGCGCCAGATCAAGCGCAGCGCCTGCCAGACGTGATGCTTGCAGGGCGGTGCTGAGGCCAGCAACGGAGGCATACAATGCCATAGCCCGGTTTTCACCCGCATTGATATTTTCGTCGTATAACTTTTTGTAGCTGTCAAAGCGTGATTGCGCCCCGGCTTTGGATTTTTCCAGTACGGTTTTTTCCGCATCCAGCTCTGCGATGGTTTTGTCCTGTATACTCAGATTAGTCAATATCAATTCTGCTGCTTGATTCTGCAAGAGCGTGTTTAAAGCTTCCGCATCCTGACGTTCGATAATATTTTGTAACGTGGAGCCGAATTGAGTGAGCTGATTGACCATACCACGCGCATTTTCCAGCATGTGTGGGAAACGCCACAGTGACATAAATGGCTGTGAGAGAGCTACTCCACCTTCGGAGCTAGCGACAGCGGCGCTAAGTAATGCTTTTGGATCTGCCGGTGTAGCGTAAATAGGCAGATGTAGCGGTTGGCCGTCAATAGAGAGGTTATGACGCAGGTTATACAGCCGTTGTTCCAGTTTTTGCCAGTAGTTTTGCATCACTTCATTGACCTGTGGCAAGAAATGATCTGTCGGGTTGCTGTGCCGACTAACATCACCTTGTCGCAGAGCAGCCATTGCTTGGGCGTGTTGCTCTTGTTTTTCCGTTCTGGCAGCGTCGCCTAAACTCGGCTTGCTCCACTCTGAACTGAACGATAGATGAGGTTTATCGCCTAACAGATGCAGTGCTTGCATATACCACATCTTGGCTTCATTGAGCGTGTCTCGTTCTAACTGACGATAGGCATAATCTCCACGGTCCAGCAACAGATCTAGGGTGCGCATAAAAGTAACGACTTTATAGTGCATGGGATCATATTGCGCTATAGCATCGGGATCGACGGAATTGAGTGGATCATCGTTCCAACTGGTATCTTCCAACAACGGGCGAACATTCCAGTGGTAATGCTGAATTTGACCATGTTTAATATAACCAGATGGGTTCCAGATATATTTCAGCCAGCGATTAGCTTCATCGAAGTTTTGCTCGTGTAGCAAACGTTGAGCAATCAGCATCGGGGCATAGTAGAACAGTTCCCAAAAATAGAGGCTGTTAGCACCGCTGAAATCCATTGGTTCTGTGTTTTGATCGATAAGAATAGAAATATCAAGAAAACCTTTATATTTATTGACGATGGCATCAGTATCATTTATCACTATTGACTTATTATCTGCGTCATTAACTAACACAATTTTCTTATTAATTTCATCAAAATGAAATAAAGCAGTTTCCCATTTTTGTTGTTCAAAATAGAATTTATTCTTATATTTTACTGCTATTTCGACACGCGATTGTGTATTAGACCAAGGGATAAAAAGAGTGATGCTAGTTTCAGTGTCAGTTAATATTCCCTTGTAGTATAACTTCATCAATCCATTATCATTCCTTATGTGAATTTTAAACCAACGCTCATTGCCATGTACGTTTTGATCATATTTAGGAAGAGTGAGATAAGTAAAAAATCCTTTCCCTAACTGAGGTTCTGGCAATTTCTGTGTCTCTGTACTTAAGATAGTATCGATCCCGGCTGTGGCGCGATTAATTAATTTACGGGCAAACAGCGTATTGAGGCGAATACGATAACCTCCCAACTGCATATATTGTACCCCGTTTGTATCATGGTGAATAACCAAAATATTATCGTCATCAGTTGTCTCTGATGAAATGATCTCATGTCGATTGTTAACCCGTATGATGCGATTGCCCTCAATATTGGTATCAAACTGGTTACTAATATGAATTATATCATCGTCAGAATTGATATCTTCAAATAACATGTTTGAGGAGATACGTAGCCCTTGCATGAGTACTTCTGGTTTTTCTTCTATTTCTATTCTTGTTTTTTTTCTTTCTATTATTGAGGTTACTTCTAAATCATATTTTTCTACTAATTTTACTGCTTTATCCGCTGTTGTTACTATATCTATGATCTCTCTTTCATATTCGTTTGTTTTATCCTGTTTACTATAAAATATGACCAGTAATTTATCTTCGTCTTGATAATTTGCACAATAGAGCCTTGTTGGTTGCGTCATTAGTTCCTCTATCTTCTGTTGCATCTGTATCTTCGATTTCTTCTGGCCTTCTATTATTTCCTTTAGTTCCGTTATTGCTGGTGCTAGTTTCTTCTGCTCTGGTCTCTTCTCCAGTTGTACCAGATTCTGCTCTGATTGTTTCAATATTTCCTTAAATCTTACCCATTGCTCCTTTAATGACTCAGGTATTAAAACATTAGATACTTTGTCACTGACATCAAAGGTTATTGGTGTATTCCAGGTGCCGTCATAACGGATATGTGCTAATTTTAGTTCATAATGATAATCTTCAACGGTTTGATTATTATCTGCCTGTTTAGCAATTTTCTTTTGCTCCAGCCAGATCAGATACAGGCGAGATTGGAAAATTACTGGGCGAATAGTGTTCTTATAAGGATTTATTGGGCAATCAATTTTGTGCCATTCACTCCAGGCGTTAGCAGGAAACTTACCGTCATTGAATTTATTGTGATCCACACTACGCCAATAATGTTGGTTCACTTCTGTTTTACTGTATCCGATAAAGTAGGTTAATCCCTGATTGTTATTGATGCTGTCATGATAGGCGCTAATGATTTCCAGATTAGCCACCTGTTCGAACGACGTCAGATAAGACATAAAGGCGTCTTCTACCGTGTCGGTATTTAATTGACTCTGGCTGATGGATTGCAGCAACGTATCCATCATTTTTGTTCGCCCAATTCGTATTGTCGGATCGATATAATTTTCAGGGTAGTAGACAAGCTTAGCAATGCCAGCCCAGGTGCTGTAGCGTTTGTTGTACTTATCCCAATTGGTAAAGAACGGATGGCAGATGACACTTGTGATTGTATCGCCTTCCATCTTTTTCAATGCCCGGTTGACATACAGTTGGATGCTGGCGATAGCTTCCGCAATCGGGGTGGTTTTGATGGCGGCGGAAACTTGGTTATCAATCAATAAATACTGGTACAGATCATCACGGTTTTTAATCGCTGGATTTTGACTAGCAACTTGACCGATATAGTATTTACTCAATGCGGCGCTACGAGACTCATCCAGAAAAATATGCAGGGCATCGGCCTTTTGGGTGTCCAGTCCTGCGGTTAATGTCGCAGCGACGTTTTCCCATTTGTCATAGGTCTGGGGGAGGGCTGTGGTTAATAATTTCACCAGATCTGAAACGCTTTGCGGAGAAACGTTCAATTGACGCGCGATATTAATCCATTGCAGGATGGCGTCGATAGATGTCCAGTTGGAGAAATTAACTTTGGCTTGAGTCTTGGCTTGCTCCAGTAGATTTTTATCAAGACTCATGGCATCAGCCAGCTGTTTGGCTTCTAATGTTCCTTTTTCAAATTCGGCCAATACAGAAGAGGCTTTTTCACCCAGAGAGTTAACCCAGTTAGTAAAACGGGTTAGCATGATCAGCGATAATGCATTGTGTGTTGACGTTGTTCCTGCGGTAAGGCCAAAGAGTTGTGGTTGTGTGACAAACAGACGTAAGGTGTTTTCACTAAGGCCGATGGAATGATAAATCAGCGCCAGTTGTGCCAGACACTGGCAATATTGGACTGTTTGTTCTTCTGTTACAGTGGGGGAGTGTTCTGGGTTGTGTTGAGATTGCAACCCTTCCCAGAATTTTGTTGCGGTCATTGCACCAGCGCCAGGTTTTAGTTGATCTGCCCAGGTGAGTACATAGTGAGCGGCATTTTCAGACGGCAATTGCAGAGCGGCGGCGATATAAGGAGACATTTTCAACAGAAGATTTGTCTCATTTTCGCTGTTAACGCCTTGCAAACCATTGTAAACAGCATCTAGCAGGTTCTGGATTTCTGGAGTCAGGTTTTTGTTATAGCTGGTGGTAGTCATCATAAACAACAGGTACGTATTCCATTTCTGTGTACGCAACCACTGGGTAACGCGATAAAGTTTGTCGATCAGAACAACCAGATTGTCATCATTAATCCCAGATAAATGAGTTGATCCTTCATCTATGGCAACCAGCAGTAAATTCAGCTCATTAACAGTTAACTGATGGATATCCGCCAGTAATTTGGCTAAATAGAGATAAGAAATATTAGTTAAATTATTGATTATTTTTCCATTGTCATTATCACAATGAGTCATCTTTAGTAATTGGTAAAGTGAAATATCATCGACATTAAAAGCCCGTTTGAGCACTTCTTTTTGCCAGCTATCTGTATTGTTTGGGCTTAAATTAATCTCTTCATCCCAAACGTGAAAATCCTGACCATTCAATGGTGGGGTATTAAATAAACGACTAAATTGATCGGAACTACGGCTATAATAATTTTGTGAAATTGGTGCATTACACAGGATCAATTCAGTTTCAGCATCAATATTGTAGCGTTGCATATAGTATTTAACGCGAAAGATTTTCTTTAATATCTCTGGGTTGATGTCTGGTATATCGTTCAGATCATCGTATATAGTAGGGCTATATTCCAGAGCGATTTCTATCGGTTGGGATATTGCCTGATAAGTTCTACTAAAGGCAATGTTTTTAAGGGATTCTGGTGCCATTTCTGTGGCTCGTGACAGAAGAATAGTTTTATTAAGCCTGAGTAGATAATATTGAGCCGGTTGTTGGCTGCCATATTCGGAATTCATTTCATCATGTATTAGCTTAATATTTCGTTGGTCAATAAACTGGTTAACTTCTTCATCAGTAAAATTATAATAGCTTTTTAGAGATTCTAGCGTTGCCATTAAAGAGGGCTGAATATCGTCAAAGTTTTTTTTTATAGAGCGTTTTAATCTCTTCTTCGTCATCTGTAATCTGCTCTGTTAGGATATTAAATAGCTCTGGAGAGATGGAAATATTAATCTCTAATAGGGAAGCTTGATATTTCAACTTGGCGATATCTGTTTCTGGGGATGGGCTAAATTGGTCGAATATTGGATTTTGTAACTGAATAACTTTGCATATATTTTCATAAGCATCGTGATACGGCATCGAACCCGTAGGGCGAAAGGTTGATAGCGCTTTCATCACGCTAGTATGGCCTTCCAACCCGTTCAGCGTCTTAATCCCTTCCAGCAACACTTTATTAGATAGAGAAAGTGTAGAAACTTCATCATCCATATTTTGCTGGCTGAGTGTCAGTAATTTTAAATCAGGGCGGCGTTTATCCAAATGATAATTGGAATTATCTGCATGTAAACCGCGCGCCTGCCGATAAAGTTCAGTCAGATAAGCGGCGGGAGAGAACATAGAAGCAACTGAGCCGGGGGCGACATACTGGCTGGCGCGGCCACCGAATTTACTGTTATAACCTTGCTGATCAGCATGATGCTCTGTAATAGCAAGATGTATTGCATTTTGTAGTTGGGGATTAGCACGTTTGATAATATTTGCTTCATGCAGTCGGTTAACTTTTTGTTCCTGTTGCGTCAGTTCGGGAGTGAGTGTGCTCATGATTATTCCTTCTAAATGTTAAGTAAATAAAACACTTATGCTGCCCTGAGTCCCATGAATACCGTAAAAAGATGCTTAATGTTCATTAAGAGAAGACAGCAAATATGACGTTTGATAACAAAATGAAACAGGTTGAAAATGGCTGAAAAATAAAAAGGTATTATTCAACTGTTAACTATTTCATAAAGTTATTATCTATTGTTTCTCTAAATTCCTGTGACAATGCAATAACAAAATTTATCATTATATGACAACTAATATAATTAATTGATAATAACAATATGAAATAATTACTTTTGTTTCATATGATATATTATGAAAAATAAGATGATTAATATTTTGTGGTACTCATGAAAGGCTAATTGGAGGGCATTATGGTGGGGCGCCATGAAAAATAATAAATTAACGTTTATTTATTACCCCTCATATGTCCAATTCAGTATTGCTGCTAACACAGTTCGCTTCCTTTGAGCTGTGTTAGCGTATTTTTATCCGGTACAACTCAAAATCAACTAAGTTGATGAACAGATATTTTCGTGGGGGTAACATGGATGTCATATTTAAAAATACCATATTAAAATCATCCAGTTTCTCCATACTTACTCATAGCTAAATTCGTAAATTTTCCAGTAGATAATCAATAAAAATGCGGCTTTTACGCTGCATTCGGGCATTATTCGGAAAAATAATGGTGACTGCTTGTTCCGGTAATTGATAATTCGGAAAAAGCTGTACCAGGTCACCGCGCATCAGATCGTCACGTACCATCCATTCAGGCAGCACCGCCACACCTAACTTTGAGAGTGCCATTGAGCGTATCGCTTCTGAGGAGTTAGAAGTATATCTGGCTTTGCCGCGAATGCTGATGGTAGGTAGGGTCGGATGACCCAGATCCCATTGGGTGGGAGCCTGTAAATTATTGTTGGCGATCCAGTCCACGTTGTTCAGCTCGCTTGGTTCCTTAAGCTGATGTTGTTCAAGCCAGCCGGGTGAGGCCACAAGCTGAATAGCATAGCTGGTAAGGCGTCGGCTTTTCAGGGTGGAGTCTCGTAGTGTGCCAAGCCGAATAGCAAGATCAAGCCGTTCGGCAATGAGATCGTTCAGGGAAGAGCCTGCAAAATAACTGATCTCAAGCTGGGGATAAATTTTGCAGAATTCGCCAATTAAGGGTAAAAGAAACTTTTCACCAAATTCTGGAGTAGCAGTAATACGTAGTGCGCCAGCCAAAGAGTGGTGCCGTTCGGCTACATTATCAAAGGCGTTCTGAATATTATTAAATATTTCCTTGAAGTCGTTGTAAAAATTCTTTCCGGCTTCTGTCAATGCAATCCCTCGGGTATTGCGCAGTAATAAAGGAACATCTAATTCCTCTTCCAGCGATTTAACATGAATACTTGCCATTGCTTTACTGATGAAAAGACTTTCTGCTGCACGGGTAAAAGATCCGCAATCCACAACAGAAAGGAAGGTCTGGATTCGGTTTAAATGATTCTGCATTTTATTGTTAAATTAACTTAAAAGGAGTATTAAATTTATATTAATAGACGTAATGAATCAAGAAATTATATATTTACGCAGGAGGAAAAATAATGACTTATCGCTATCGTATTGCATTGATTTTTCTAGTTGGCTTTTTTATAGACTGTGTAAATATTTTCATGTCGGCAATTGCCTTACCGGATATTGCCGATGAAATGTCTGTTTCCGAATCCAGTGTCGCGTGGGTCGTAAACAGTTATATTTTGGGACTGACTCTGGTTATTCCCATCAGTAACTGGCTTGCTGGTCGTTTTGGCACACGCCAGATTATGACCGCTTCAATGTTGCTATTCTCTGTGGCTGCGTTGTTTTCTGGGTTGGCAAACCATTTTTACAGCTTGGTGCTATGGCGTTTCATTCAAGGGCTGGGTGGTGGTCTATTGATCCCTGTAGGTCAGGCGTTGGCTTTTGGCCTGTTTAAGCTACATGAACGTGCAAAAATTTCGACGCTGGTAATGGCTGTGGCGCTGATTGCTCCTGCCGTCTCCCCAGGCGTAGGGGGGATGATTGTTGATCAGTACAGTTGGCGTTGGGTTTTTCTTAGCAATATTCCTTTCAGTTTGTTGGCGGCGCTGTTGGCATGGATTTGGATTCACAGCGAAAAAAAACCTGTCCAGCGTCCTGATCTTAAGGGGTTACTGCTGGTCAGCTGCTCTCTGGCGTCGCTGTTGCTTGGTCTTTCCATGTATGCAGATGCTTCATCGAAGCTCCTGCCGGTAATAGCGTTAATTTGTGGTTGCTTGTTCGTTCTATTCTACCTGCGTCATTTCCGCCGCTCTGGAGAAGCGATCCTTGATTTGAATGTATTGAAAAATAGCCGTTTGCGTTTCTCTGTGTGGGTTTATTATGCAGTACCAGGGGTTTTCACCGGCGTCAATTTGCTGAACATCTTCTATTTACAACAGGAGTTGGGCTGGTCAGCGGAAAAAACCGGGTCTCTGATGATTCTATATGCCGTCGGGGCATTTTGCGCCATGCTGACTTGTGGTCGCCTATACAACCGTCTGGGGGCTGTACGTCTTTTCTTCTGCGGTCTGGTGCTCCATGCGCTTGGTATCGCTTTACTGGCCACTATCAATCATGGAAATGATCTACCAAGCCTCGTTGCTGCTTATTTGCTGATGGGTATCGGTGGTGGTATTGGCGCCAATACCGCGCAGACTACCGCATTGATGGATTTTGAAGATGAGGCGCTCTCTCGCGCCAGCGTGATCTGGAATCTTAATCGACAGATGTCATTCAGCACAGGCGCGGCCCTTTTTACCATGATTTTTAATCTGTTGCAGCGGGAGTATATTTCCGCCAGCGCTTATCACTTAACCTTTATTATTGCAGCATTATTCGGCTTGCTGCCGTTAATTAAGTTGCGTCAACTAAAAAAACATGCGGAGAAGATATGCGAGAAGAGCGAGAGTTAATTGCCCGTCAGAGCGTTATTGAACTTCATCAATGGATTGAAGACGTTTTTACCAATAATCAGCAAAAAGGTAATGCGTCTATGGAGAAATTGCTGGCGAGTTTCAGTCCTGATTTCTCCATGATTACCACTGGCTGTCAGAGTGTCACACTTAACCAGGTGGAAGCGTTGTTTCGTAATAATATCGGTAGTCGTCCGGGGTTAAAGATTGATATTGATGCTTGTGAAGTTATTATTTCGGCAGATGATCATGTTGCCCTGCGCTATCGTGAAACGCACACCAGAGATGGCGAAATTGAGCGTCGTTGGTCGCTGGTCATTATCACTTTCAGCGAAGGAAATGCTTGCTGGCATTATCTACATGAAACACCGGCTGTGGAATAAGGACGTACCATACCATGATGAAATATCTGGTCACTCATGCGTACAGTTTGTCGGACTCGGTACGGGAATTCACCCTGGCAATATCCGAAGGCTCTGCGCCGCAACTGACGCCAGGCTGTCATTTTCGTGTGTTTATTCCCACCATAAATGACTGGCGGCACTACTCCTGCGTGATGTTTTCATCTGAGACGCGGGAAATCACCTTTGCCATTCGCTTGAATGACTGCTCGTCAAGCAGTCGTTATTTGGCTTCGTTACAGGAAGGTGATGTGGTGACGCTGGAAGGTCCTTTTAATCATTTTCCTGTCCTCAATGCGGAAGGGAAAGGGAGAAACATTGTTATCGCCGGAGGAATTGGCATCACGCCGCTCACCGGCATCGTAGCACGACAATGCGAGGCTGGCCGTACACCTCAGTTCCACTATTACGCCGCCACGCGTGAGCAGGCCATTTACTCTGATGAAATTATCAAGTTGGTTGGTGAGCAATGTCATTTTCACTTTGCCGACGGTAAGAAAATCTCGATTCAGCAATTGTTGCAAGATCTTACTGCGGCAGATCGTATTCACGTATGTGGCCCAGCTCGCTTATTGAACGATGTCCTGCATTATTGCGACAGCCAGGGTTTTCCACGTTGTCAGATCGCTTTTGAACTGTTTGGTACGGTACCCGTCAGTATTGAGGGCGACGAGGGATATGAAGTAGAAGCCGTCGAATCAGGCATCACTGTTAAGGTGGCTCCCGGCCAGTCGCTATTGGATGCGCTGGAGGCAGTTGGCCTCGAGCTGTTGTCAGATTGCCGTCGGGGCGAATGCGGTCTCTGTGCTCTTGAAGTGCTGGAAGGCGAGGTTGAACATCACGATTTCATTATGAGTCCAGAAGAGGCCGCCGCCAGCGACATGATTTACCCTTGTGTTTCGCGTGCCAAAGGTACGCATCTGAAAATTGCTTTGTGAGTCATAATAACAAATGAACGAAAATCCCCGGTTTAAAGGCGGAGAGATTCATAAATCCGTCTATCTCGATCAAACAATCTTTGCTGCCGAACAAAAATATATTTTTGCTTCCTGTTGGAGCTATCTTGGCCATGACAGCCAACTCCCGGAAGTAGGAGATTATCTGACTACTACAATCGCGATGCAGCCGTTGGCTGCGATACGTCAGAAGAATGGCGAGATTGTTGTTCTTTATAACCGTTGCCCGCATAAAGGGGTTAAAGTGTTGGCAGAGCCAGCAGGGAATACCGGGCGTTTTCTACGTTGCCCCTATCATGCTTGGACGTTTCAGACTTCGGGCGAGCTGTTGAGCATTCCGGTGAAAAAAGAGTATTCCACCTGTACTTTCGCCGCCTGCGAGGCGAGTGCAGGGATGCAACGAGTACCGAACGTGGTTAATTACCGAGGCTTTATCTTTGTACGTCTAAGTGATGAAGGGCTTCCTTTTGAAACGTTCTTTGGCGACTCTTTGTCAACGTTGGATAACATGGTCGATCGTTCTCCAGAAGGATCTCTGCGCGTAGTTGGTTTACCTTTGCGTCACCGTCACCGCTGTAACTGGAAGATGGTCGTGGATAACCAAACCGACACTTGCCACCCTATGGTGGCCCATGAGTCATCGGCAGGTGAAGCGGTCAAGTTGTGGGAAAATGTTGATAAACAGACCACACAGCCAATGGCAGTGGAATTATTTTCGCCGTTCATGGCTTCACACGCTTTTTTTGCTGATATGGGCATCCGTGTCTGGCCCAACGGTCATGGTCATACTGGCGTCAGCAACTCCATCCATAAAGATTATTCCGCCATTCCTGGTTATTGGGAGCGAATGGTTGCCAGCTACGGGGAGACAAAGGCAGCTCAGATTCTGGGCGACACCCGTCACAACACCGTCTATTTTCCAAACCTGATGGTAAAAGGGCCAATTCAAACGTTACGCATCATCCAGCCAATCGCTGTGGATGAAACAGTGGTGGAGTCCTGGATTTTTGAGCTGGTTGGTGCTCCTCAGGCGATGCTGGAAAGGACTGTACAGTACAACAATCTAATCAACTCTCCTTGTTCCATGGTCGCACATGACGACGTAGAGATGTATGAACGCGCCACCGAAGGTCTGAAAAGCCAAGCCAGTGAGTGGGTTAATGTGGCACGTCTCTACGAACATGGTGAAAGCTGGTCACAAACGGCCATCACATCGGGCACCAGTGAAGTCGCAATGCGTAACTTTTACGCCATGTGGCAAAAAATGATGGAGATGGAATATGCATAATAACAATGTTGCTGAAATCCTCACGGATCTCATCTACAGAGAAGCTTGGCTGCTGGACGAACAAGATTACGACACATGGTTGAGCCTGCTTGCCGACGATTACATTTTCTGGATGCCGCTGAGTCGCAATCAGGATAGTCCCCTAACGGCATCATCGTTGTTGTATGAGGATCATTTCTTGACGCGGCTGCGTATTAACCGTCTCAATAACGCCCGGAATTTCTCGCAGCAACCACGTAGCCGCTCACACCATGTTATCCAGCGGCCGCAGATTTTCTGTGAAACCGGCGCCAGTGATGCACGGAGCGTCAGCCAGGTACTTTACACCGAAACCCGCAGCGACAATGAGAGGCATTATGCTGCACAAACCGAACATCATTTTCGTTTGCTAAATGGCGAATGGAAAATCACAGCCAGAAAAGTTGTATTAGTTAACCCTCAACGCCCTTTGGACAGTCTGCAACTAATTATCTAAATTCTATAATGAAAACATTAACTACCTCCGGGGATCGCCTGCGCGTTTTCCCCTATATTGACTTGCTTTACGATTATGGCTCCTTCCTCATTCGGGCGGAAAACTTTGGGTCTGCGGGCCAACTGTCACAGGAAGTAGCTGACAGTCGGATCGCAATCGTAGGAGCCGGTTTAAGCGGCCTTATTGCTGCTTATGAATTGCTACGCGCTGGGGCTAACCATGTAACGCTTTACGAGGCTGAGCCTGGTCGCCACGGCGGCCGTCTGTTCAGCCAAGTGTTCGATCCTGATATGCCGGAATATATCGCTGAAATGGGTGCAATGCGTTTTCCTCCTACTGAAGTCGGCCTTTTCCATTATCTGGAAAAGTTTGCTATCGACACTGCGGTCACCTTTCCTGATCCCGGTATTGTTGATACGGAAATTCATTATCAAGGTGAAGCGATGAGTTGGAGTGCCGGCTCCATGCCGCCTGATCTGTTTAGACGTGTCGATCGGGGCTGGAAAGCCTTTTTGACCGAAGGTGCGGAATTGGATGATGGAACTCGATTGACAGCGCCTCACGACATTACCCAGGCGTTGATTGAAGGTCGTCTTACAGATGCGCGTGAGGCTTGGCAGATCTATCTGGATAACTTTGGCGACAGTTGCTTCTATTCCGCACTGGTTCGGTTGTTTACCGGCCGTCGCCCACCCGGAGGAGAAGCTTGGCGGAAACCGCAGGATTTCCATTTGTTTGGTTCGCTGGGCATTGGTTCTGGTGGGTTTCAGCCGGTTTTTAGAGCAGCTTTTATTGAAATTTTACGTTTGGTGGTTAACGGTCTGGAAGATGACCAGCGTCTTGTACCGGCGGGGATTTCTACCTTAACCGACAGGCTGGCTGCCAGTAAATTTAACGGCCAGTCGCTGGCGCAACGAATTTGCTATCAGAAGGTCACGAAAATCCAGCGCCTTGATGAAGGCGGCTTCCTTGTCTACTGCGCTGACGGGAATGTCACCGTCAATGATCGCGTTATTGTCACGACTTCCACTCGTGCTATGCAGGTGAATTTGCAATTGATACACGATCGTGGGTTGTTGCCAGCCGGAGTGATACGTGCCGTCAATGAAACCCATCTGATCGGTTCTTCCAAGCTATTTGTGCTGACTCGCGACAAGTTCTGGCTAAAACAGGGGCTGCCACACACCATACTTTCTGATACTTTGGTTAAAGGGGTTTATTGCTTGGACTATCAGCCAGATAACCCGGATGGTCATGGCGTGGTGTTGATCAGCTACACTTGGGAGGATGATTCCCACAAGCTGGTAACCTTGCAGGACAAAGCAGCAAGGTTGAAGCGGTTGGTTTCCGAGCTGGCTCAGACTGCCCCTGATTTTGCCCGTTACTTGATGCCAATGAATGGTGATTCTCGTTATATTCTTGAATATGACTGGCTGACGGACCCTCAGGCGCTGGGTGCCTTTAAGCTCAATTATCCTGGCGATGAACGTTATTCGGAAGCGCTGTTTTATCAGTTTCAGAGCGCCAGAGATAAGGCAACCGACACAGGATTGTACCTGGCGGGTTGCAGTTGCTCCTTTACTGGCGGTTGGGCTGAAGGTGCGGTACAAACTGGCATTAATGCCGCTTGTGCAGTGATCCACAGTCTGGGGGGCAGGTTACTGGCTGACAATCCGCTAGAGAATATGTCCCGACATTATCATTATTAACCCCATGAAGAGACGATGATGATAAACCCTTCTTTGTTACTGGCCGCTGAGGCGGCCATGAATATGTCACCGCATGGTTTCAGGCAAAACCGTCAAAAACGATTGCGACAGTACCAGCGCAGTCGTCATCAGAAGGCGTTTATCGCGCTGGATGAAGCACGGCTTGGCGGCAGTATGAGCCAACAAGCAGATGGCCTCCTGCCGCTGTGCGGATTGCCTTTTTCCTGTAAGGACAATATTAATGCTGTCGGTTTCGCTACCACAGCGGGTACTCCTGGCCTTGCGGATTTCTTCCCCTCGAGTGACGCTGATATTGTCGCCCGGCTGAAAGTGCTAGGTGCGGAGCTCGTTGGCAAGAACAATATGCACGAGCTATCCTTCGGTGTCACTTCATGCAACGGCACCTGGGGCCATGTACTCAACCCGTGCAGTGAAGCGCATATTGCAGGCGGCAGTAGCGGCGGCAGTGCTGCCGCTGTCGCTGCTGGGGTGGTGGCCTTTTCAGTAGGCACGGATACCGGCGGCTCAGTGCGCATTCCTGCGGCGTTGTGCGGTGTGGCAGGCTTTCGTCCCTCCACGGGGCGTTACCCCACAGACGGCATTGTCCCAGTATCTCATACCAAAGATACCCCGGGGTTTATTGCCCCTCAGGTCGCTGATATTGCGTTTCTTGATGCGCAGTTGATGAGGGGGACCGTTCCTTTACCTGTCATGCCTCGTCGTCTTGGCGTGTCTGAAGCGTTTCTGTGGAGTGGGTTGGATGAAAGCGTGGAACAACCGTGCCGTGTGGCGTTGGCAAGGCTGGTTGAGGCCGGTGTTACGTTGGTGCCGGTGGATGACCGTCACTGGGGGGAGATGAATGCTGAAATTCAGTTCCCTGTACCCTTTTATGAATTTTTTATCGACTTCCCGCGTTTTCTACTGGCTCATGGCTTAGAAGAACGTTTCACTTCGATCTTGGGACAGCTTAAGGATGAGCATGTGCGCCGTATTTTGCTTAATCAGTTGGAGCAAGCTCCCCTCTCGTGGAGTGACTATCTGACAGGGTTGATGACCATTGGTAAGCTGCGTAATGCCTGGAGGGCTGCTTTTGAAAAACATCGACTGGATGCTATGGTCTTTCCAACGGTGACCTGTGCCACACCACGTCATGATCAAGCCAGTTGTGAAGGTATTTTTGAGCAGTTGGTGCGCAATACCGATTTAGCCAGTAATTTGGGGGCGCCCAGTATCACTCTGCCGGTGGCGCCTGCTGGGCAACTGCCTGTCGGGTTATCATTGGAGGGTTTGCCGGGTGACGATGTGAAGTTGCTGGCATTGGCTCAAGCGGTCACTTCCCTGCTGGGTAATCACTCGTAGTAATTGTGCGCATTTAATACTGCCGACGACGCAACCTGCTGCTGCCGTCGGCCTTTAAACGGAAAACATATGGCCGAGATATTTACATCACGCCGGGCGCCCTCTATGTTGTGGGGCACCATGATTATCAGCGGCACCATTGTCGGTGCCGGTATGTTCACCCTGCCAATTGTTATGGCTGGCGCATGGTATTTCTGGTCAGGCGTGCTGTTGCTGATCGCCTGGGGAAGTATGTTAATGTCCGGGCTACTATTTCTGGAAGCGAACCTCAACTACCCTCTTGGTTCGGGTTACGACACTTTAACCCGCGATTTGCTTGGCAGAAGATGGAGCATCATTAACGGGTTGAGCATTGCCTTTGTACTCGGTATTCTCGCCTATGCTTATATTTCGGCCAGTGGGCCGGTACTAAAGCATTCTCTGAACAGCTTTGGATTGAACGTCTCCGTAGGCAGCGCAAAGGTACTATTCACGCTTTGTGTTGCTGTGCTGGTTTGGTTTGGTACTGCAATGGTGGGAAGAATGATCCTGCTGTGCCTGGGAGCGAAACTTATCACTTTCTTTTCCCTTTTTGGCGGATTGCTGAAGCAGGTAGACACGGGGAAACTCTTCAATGCCGTAGATCACCATGCCAGTTACCTGCCTTACACACTGATGGTCCTGCCGTTTTGTCTGGCTTCCTTTGGCTTCCACGGCAACATTGCCGGGCTGGTGGCGTATTATCGCCAGGATGTGCGACGGGTGGTGGGGTCATTGTTGTTGGGCACATTGCTAGCTTTGGCAATCTATCTGATCTGGCTGACAGGCACTATGGGTAATATATCACGCCATGATTTCCCGGCGATTGCTGCACGCGGTGGTGATGTGGAAGCGCTGATTAGCACCTTGAGGCCGATGCTGCATATCCCTTACCTTAATGTGTTGCTGGAGGTTTTTTCCCATTTTGCTGTAGCCTGCTCGTTTCTGGGCGTCACACTCGGGTTGTTTGATTACCTTGCTGACCGTCTGGGCTGGGGCAATGCTCCTTTGCAACGGTTAAAAACTGTCATACTGACGTTTGGCCCGCCGCTGGCCTTTTCCTTGTTGTTTCCTGATGGTTTTCTCTACGCTATCGGTTTCGCCGGTTTGCTTGCTACCTTATGGGCGGTGTTTACCCCAGCACTGGTGGCGTTGCGCGCCCGACAGCGTTTCGTCACTATGTCATGGCGTCTGCGCGGCGGCGTACTACCGATTATTCTGGTCTTGTTGTTTGGTATTGCCAATGTTGTCGTCTGGATCATGACTCAGTTCGGCTGGCTTCCGGTATATAAATAAGTTAAACGTGCGATTTTTGCCAGAAAAATCGCACGTTTATAGCCTTTAGCCATCAGTTTCCAAATTGTGTACAAGTGTATTTCTCTTCATCGAATAATTGGTGGTAGCCATCTTCGCTGGTCTGTTGAAATATCATCCGCTATAGGCCGTTTCCGGCCTGTTCTTATATCCTATTGATAGTCACAGCGTAGACTGTAGGCATCTTTTTGCAGAGGTTAAATCATATTTTTTGTTTTTCACTCATCATACGATTCAGCACCGGCACAGTGATCGACATGATGATAGCGACGATAAAGGTAGCAATCCCAATTTTGCCGAATACGCTGGTATAGACTGGTAATGTTTGCAATGGGTCGGTAATACCTTTTGGTGCGGCGGTAAGGGCTGCGACATAGCCGCCGAGTAAGGAGGAAGTTGCTTGCGTCAAATACCACATCCCCAGAATAAAACCCATCAGGTACTGGGGAACGAGAGCCGCAATCATTGCCAGGCCCAACGCACTGATCATCAATTCACCGACGCCTTGGAAGAGGTAAACCAGAACAATAAACCAGGCAGAAGTTAAACCTTGTTCATCAGCAAACCACAAACCGGCAGCGGCGGCGGTCAGGAAACCTAAAGAGCACAGGAACATACCCACCGCAAATTTAGCTGGCATTGTCAGGTCCTTACCTTTAGCGCCCCAGTGAGTGTATAGCGCGGCGAGTATTGGGCTGGCAACAACGATCCAGAATGGGTTAAGGGCCTGAAAACTGACCGGATTGATATTAAAACCAAGCAACTGATGGTGAACGTTGTGGATGGCGAAGAAGTTGAGAGAAGTTGGCATCTGAGCATATAGGATGAAGAACACAATAGCTTGAAGCATCAAAATGAAAGCAACAAACATTTTGTTACGGCTAACTTTATCCTGTTTGAGTGCTTCCCGGAAGAAGATAAACACCACGATGACAGATAGGGTAATCAGCATAATATTGGCTATTTTTACGTTGTGCATCAGCCATGCACAGACGTAAACCATCACAATACTTCCTGCCACGACCAGAAATAGGTTTTTGTAGTTGATTGGTTGATGGTCGGGTTCAGAACCAATATTACGCACGGTATTGCGACAGAAAATATAGACCAACAACGCGATAATCAGACCAATACCACAGATATTGTAGGTAACGGCATAACTAAATTTTTCCGCAATAACGGGAGCGAGGGCGAGTGAGAACAGCGAGCCGAGGTTGATTGACATGTAAAATAGCGTAAAAGCCCCATCCAGACGAGGATCTTTGGGTGGATAGCATTTAGACAGCAGGCTGGCTGGGTTGGCTTTGAACAGGCCGTTGCCAACGGCGATCGTTCCCAATGCGTAGAAAATTAAATTAGGGTGCAGGATAGAAAGGCCAGTCATAAAGTAGCCAATTGCCAGCACAATGGCACCCAACACAATGGTTCGTTTAGTTCCCAATAAGTGGTCGCCTATATAGCCGCCAATAGAGATTAAACCAAAAACTAACGCGGCAAATGCACCGAAGGTAATAAACGCTTGTTCTTGGGAAAATCCCAGTTTTTGTACAAAATAGACAGTGAGAACGCCTTGTACGCCGTAGTAGCCGAATCGTTCCCAAAGCTCAACGAAGAAAATCATATAGAACGGCTTGGGTTGCTGTAATAAACCGATGGACGCGGGTTTATTCATAGTTAATTGCCTCTGATTAGTTACTATTGGTTGAAATACACTCGGAAATGTACAGTGACGTTCAGTGACATGATTTGTCGCTAAAGTGATTTCCTTATGTACTTTATTTACGTGATCGGAGGGCAGTAGATTATTATATGGTTAAAATATGTTCCTGGTGGCTGATCACACTAACATAAAGATATTTATATTGAATTTAATAGTATATTCATCAAGTGAATGCTAAAAATGATCAGGGAACGGGCTGAATAGAGGCATTGACAAAGGAATGCTATTCAGGCCGTTTGAAGCCTGAATAGTGGAAGAACAATCACTGCCTGCTGGAGAGACAGTTAAACTGCGGCAGCTTCAATTTCCAACATAACTGGACGGAAATTACGCTTGAAATAGATGAGGCCGTGGCCTTGTGCGCTTACCGTGATATGTTTAATCTGAACCAGATACACGTTATGCGTCCCCACTTCTTGAACCTGTTCGATTTCACCTTCAAGGCTCGCGAGGGTGCCGGTTAACACCGGTTGACCTAATGGCCCTGTCTGCCAGATATTCCAGCGAAAACGCTCTTCCATGCTGACTCCGGTCATACCGGCAAAGTGGCGTGCCATCAATTCTTGTTCGTGGTTTAAAATATTGACACACAGGCGGCCATTTTCCTGAAAAACGGTATTCATAGCACTGCTTCGGTTAATGCATACCATCAACGTGGGTGGCGTATCGGTGATTGAGCATACCGCTGTGGCAGTGATACCACAGCATCCGGCGTGGCCATCGGTGGTGACGATATTCACCGCTGCTGACAGACTCGCCATCGCATCTCTGAAGTGCTGGCGATGTTCATTTTCTACAGACATATTGGCCTCCTGCTACCGATTATTTCAGCAGCTTATCTAACTGGTTGATATCGCTATTATTGTATAAGTGTGGTCTACGCCAGCCGTGCTGATCATAATCAGCAAGGCAACGATCAACCATATCCATCATTTTTTTCATATTGCCAGAGCCATGAGCATGACGCAGACATTGCATCCGAATTTCATCCTGACTACCGGCATAGTTGATTTCGTACAACTCGTGACGGCCGCCGAATTCACTGCCAATGGCGTCCCACATCAGTTTTAAAATCTTGATACGCTCAACGTGATCGATACCGTTGGAACCCCGAACATACCGGGCCAGATATTTATCAATTTCTGGGTTGTTCATATCACGTACACTAGATGGTAGATAAATTAGGCCACTGGTGACGTTACTTTCAATAATATTCTTAATCTTAGTGTAGGCCATTGGCGCCATAACGCGATAAGTTTGTATTGCCTGAGTATCCGGCATATAAGCGCCGCCTTTCCACGGTTTGGCTTCTGCCCACATCGCATCACTCAGTGACCAAAACAGGTTACGCCAGGCAACCACTTCACCCAGATTAGCCTGAACGCCACGGAATTCTATCACGCCGGTACATTCCAGGCTCCTTTGTAGCAGGGCAGTAATAAAATCCAGCTTCACCGCCAGTCGTATACAAGCCTGTAATGGGAACAGACTGGTGAAACCCGCTTGAATCGCCCAGTTGCGTGCACGGTCAAAATCACGGTAAATCAGGACATTTTCCCAAGGGATAAGTACCTTATCCATCACCAGAATTGCATCGTTTTCATCAAAACGGCTGGATAAAGGGTAATCGAATGGGGAACCTGTTGCACCTGCTACCAATTCATAGGAACCGCGAGAGATCAGTTTCACACCTTCCGCATCCATTGGCGCGACAAACATCAGGGCAAAATCAGGGTTATCCCCCATGACTTGTGCGGAGCCAAAACCGATAAAATTATAGTGGGTCAGGGCTGAGTTAGTTGCTACCACTTTTGCGCCGCTGACGATGATACCGGCATCCGTCTCTTTTTCTAGCTTAATATAGACATCACGTGTCTCATCAGCAGGTTTATGACGATCGATTGGTGGATTAACAATAGCATGGTTAAAGTAAACGCCTGTTTCCTGAATACGTTTGTACCAGGTACGGGCATTATCAGCGAATTGACCATAATATTCAGGAAATGCGCCGAGTACGTTGCCGAAGGCCGCTTTATAGTCAGGTGAGCGACCCATCCAGCCATAGGTTTGGCGTGACCATTCCGCTATAGCATCACGTTGTTGGCGCAGCTCATCCGCACTGGTAGCAAAGCGGAAGAATTTGTGAGTATACCCGCCATTGCCGGTATCGGTATTCCAGCACAGGGTATCATGAGTTTCCGGGGCGTGCAGGGCATCGTACAACTGACCAATTGAAGCAGCAGAATTGCGGAATGCGGGATGTGTAGTGACATCTTTTACGCGTTCGCCATAAATGTAAATTTCGCGGCCATCTTGAAGGCTTTTCAGGTACTCTTCACCGGTGAAAGGACGTTTTTTGTCGGCGCGAAAATCTTCTGGTTTCATGTCTACCTCACAGTCGTCATAAAAAGCGCCTGTCTTGATATAAGATAATCAATATTGGCACTAAAATGTTAATTTAATGTTTGTTTTGTGTTTCTTAATTGAAGCTTTAGAACGGCGTTTCTTGAATAGATTTTTGGAAGGTTCGCTGGTACTTTTCGTTGGGAAGAATGGTTTGTTTTTTAAAGTGTGATCCAGACGATATTTTTGTGATTGTTATTTCAAGGTCTTTTTTTGTTGGTTGGGTTAATCAGATTCGTGGTGATTTTATTATTGAGTTTGGTGATCGTTTATACGATCACCTTTAGTGGGATAATAGCTATACCCGTTATCTTTCAAGTTGCCTCTTTGTTGGCTGCACTTGTTCACCCCGGTAACATAGTTTGCTATGCTCCTGGGGATTCACTCCCTTGCCGTCGCGATGCTCTTGAAATCCATAGGGTATATATGAGCTTATGTACAAGAGCTTTGATGAAAGCACAGAGATTAATGTACATGCAATTTTTTATTTCTGGATGATGAAGGGGCATCTTCCAGATTTGCACGCTTTTTGCTTATTACCGGCTGACGTCTTTTAGCTGTAACTAATCCGATACTATATTTACTTTCTGGGTAATCATGGCCTCGAAATTCATTGACGTTTGTGATAAACATTGCGCTTACCTTTTTCGTGCTTTGCAAATACTCGCCTTCCTCTCTTTCAGGTTCAGATAAATCTGTCAGAATTGAAGCGGTTACTTTTTTATCCTCACCATATACAACAGCTATTGCGGCACCAAAATGAAAAGGATATGCCCCTTTTCCACTTTTTATTTTCTCGGCTATCATTAGCCCTTGTTTTAAATCTGGCAGATCTGTTTTATCCATTGTGGATTTTCCTAGAGGTAGATGTTCTTCCTTTAAATCTTCGTCAGATGCATTACCTATTGATTTATTTCCAAACTCCACGGACATTATTACTCCCAGATCTGCGCCAACTGTTGCTTCGTTTTCGTAAGGGAATGGTTTAGTCTCATGTTTGTTGTATAAGATATCAAGGGTATATTCTGTGTTGCTAATACAACTTATCGGTAGGTCTTTTTTGAAAGTTAATGTTGACACTCCATTCTCGGATGGACCTCTATCAAATAGCTCCTCAGGTACATTGAGTCCGGTTTTTTTTTCTTCTAACAGCTTATCTACAGGACCATAATGTAAAAATTCATCTTTGATTCTTATCAACGTTGGTTTTAATTTAGATCTTTTTTGCTCATCTATTTCTACATCAAAGTCAAATCCGGGAATATTGTATTTCGTAGGTGCAAGCCCAGAAATATCAACGAGTGTTGACGGATTATTTCTCACCATCCGGTATAGATTTAATCCATCGATTGTTCCAGCCGGATCGGCGCTTAACCACCTACCAACCCACGGCTGATAATAGCGATAGCCGTAATAGTAGAGTCCGGTCGCATCTCGTTCTTTACCTGAATAACGTAAGGTTTTATAGCTGGCTTCTATTTGGTTTCTTGCTGCCCATAACGCTGTGCCGCCAAATGGATAATACTCTTCCTGACTGATAATTTGTCCTGCCTTATCCAATTCAAGTTGACTGGAACCGATTAAATTATCATAGCTATAACGGAACTGATTATTGCTGATATCTGCTGGTGGTGTGGTTTCCCAGTGCAGAACCCGTATTTGCGCGTGGCCTGCCGCTCCCACGGTAATAACATGCAGGTCTTCTGATATCGTGGTTCCATTTTGTGTTGTACGTAGTTCCAGACCGGGAAGATAAGTTACTCGTTGCTGCTGCGTGCTGTTTCCAGTCTGCTGCTCACTGACTTTTAACCGTCGCATGCCGTCGTTGCCGTAACGATACCATTCCCGATCACTGGCACTCTCGCGACTGACTGGCGTTACCTGTTGTAATTCACCTCGTATATTCCAACTCAGCTCTTGCCCCGGCAGCAATTTTGTTTGATGTCCACCGGCATCAAACAATACATCCACCTGTGTTGGGTCTGAGGTTAGCGAACTCAGCACTGCCCGGTTACTGCGATTCGAAACGGTGATATCTGTGGTGTAGTTATTTTGGGTGGCGGGGGAACTGTGCCGGATTTGAACCAGATTGCCGCCGCGATCGTAATTATAGCTGCGAGTATAGTTGGTATATGAGTTGTCATCAGTAGGAAGAGGGATGATTGGCGAAGGAAGTTGGTTGCTTTGCTGACCGATGTTAGCTATCTCACGTCCTGTTGCACTGATGAGCTGATACAGGGAATCGTAGCTGTAGGTATTTTCAGGGACTATTTGCTGATTGCGCCAGAAGCGGGTGGCTTCTGCATCATTACGGACATTGATAATATTCCCGACAGGATCATGTTCATAGCGTAGATCTTGTAGCACCTTGTTATCTGCTTGACGGCGAGTGGTGGTACCGAGCAATCGTAGGGTTTCCGGTTCATAGCTGTATTCAGTGATAGCGCCATTACCGTGTTCTTCACGCAATTTCTGGCCTGCGGCGGAATAGGTTAGGGATTTGATAATGACTTGCTCACTTTGGTTTTTCAATATCAGCCAACTACCTTTTAACTGCCCGGCTACGTTGTAAGCCAGACGTTGTACGTTGTCTTTTGCATCGGTTTGGGTCAGCAAAGCGCCGGTAGCATCGAAGGTGCTTTGTGTCGTATAGATTTCGCTGTTGAGTTTGGTCTGCCAGAGAGTTTCATCATCACCTGTCCAGTCTGCTTGCTGACCATCGGCCAATAATTGACGAGATTGAGATAAGATATTTTCTGTCAATGACAGGCTTTTCAGTTGCGTTGCTCCTGCTGTGTCGTAGTGGCGTAAGTACTGGCCAGCAAGGTTATGATCTTTCTCCGTCTGTGTATTATCTGCCCAAATAAAATGCTCAGTAATGCGAGGTGTCTTTTCTCCGGGGGCTTGTTCACTTACGGACAATAAACGGCCGGGCAGGGTGTCCCCTTCATATTGTCGGATCTGAATGGCGCCGGTTGCGGTTACAATCAAGACTTGACGGCCTTCAATATCATTAAGGGCAACGGTACGGCCGACATCGGCACTTTCTGTTCGCAAAGTATCGCCGGTCAAATTGTATTGCCAAAGAAAGTTGGGGTTTATTGAGTTGTCGAGCTGTTTGGCGTCATACAGACGTGGATCAATGCTTTGGCTCAAGTGTCCTCGGGCATCATATTGGTGGCGGGTAATACGAGTGTCCGTATCACCTCCTGCGACGGTGCGGTGAAAGTCGATGTTGCGAATAGTCAGGCCACGGTTATCGTAGACGCTAATCGTGGGCGTATGTTGATAAAGTTTTGGGTCAATGTTTTTCATGATTTATCTCTTGGTTGTATTAGGATTTTGGTTGTTGCAGTTTGGCCTGCGTTCAACCGAATGGGCGCTTGGCATATCGTTTATCCAGAAAATAGCGATGAATCCTGTTATCAATATGCCAGCTCATAGTGACTACTCCCTACCTGATTGACTCCTATCCTATCCCTTATCTTTTTCGAATGGAGTTTAGCCGGGGCGGGATGTGAATTCGCTGGATTATAGCGAGCCACGGTTGTTTAAAGAAGCGACTTTCTAACCTCGCATTAGTTCCCGCTATAGACGGGCTATGCTCCTCCTTCGAAAAATGATTTTAGTTGCATCAGCTCGGAATTAAAGTCAACGAAAAAGGAGAGTCACTGTGAGTAATACAAAGGTAACGGGGGCATCGAATTTATTTTGTGAAAAGGACATTCAGGATGAGCTAAATAAGATACTTCGTAGCTCATCTTTTGCGAGAGCATCGCGGCTGTGTAAAGTTTTATCTTTTATGGTTGAAAAAGCGAGAGATACACCGGTAAGTGAATATGAACTTGGGATTACGTTATTTAATCGTGATCCTAGACGATATTCTACATGTGATGATCCGGTGGTTCGCGTGCAATTTGGTCGGTTGCGACAGAAATTGGAGAATTACTATATGACCGAAGGAGGCGGAGATCCTATAAGGTTTTCCATTCCTAAAGGAAATTATCAGCTTGTTATAAGTGCCTGTCCCACTAAATTCGTCATATTGTCTGAGTTCGACTGGTTGGTTTTACAACCATTGCGTAGTCTGACTCATGACGCGACTCCTTTCGTTCAGGGGTTAAGCGAGGAGCTAGGTTATCGGTTATTCAGTATGTTTGGCAATATACAGATGTTACATGCATTCACTCTGAAGGAGCTTGTGTGCAAGATACGATTAAGACAGGTGACTGGCGAAAGGCGGGGGTTGGTGCTGGAGGGTAGTGTAAGGGCTGAACCTCTGCGTATCCGGATTATCCTGCGTCTGGTTGATGCAATATGTGGAAATGTCACATGGACAACTCAATTTGATTTTGACGCAGCGTATGATATTTGCGGTCAGGAAAAAATTGCTCAGTTAATCTGCGATGCGCTGGCACGACACTTTCTTACAAAAAATCAGTGATTACATTAGTGAAAGGGGGCGTGATGCCCCCATGAAATTATTTTGGCGTACTCCATACGCCATTAGAATACAGGCGTACTGCGCTATTAGTTTCTGTAAGGTCAATCTCAATGGATTTTGAACGGGAGGTGCTGAACATTGTACTGGTGATAACATCTTGTTCGAACCAAACCAACACTTTTTCAACCGGTGTCAGGAGACATTCTCCGGTCACGATGGGATCGGTTGAGGCATAAATTGGTGTGCTCACTCTTTCGCCATTAATGCCGGTCGACAATTGTCTAATACCAGGATGAATTGAACCGTACTCGTTATACAACGTAAATCCGGTATCTGGACCGCCAGTAATTGCTTCCTGGAGATTACCGTTGGAATCAAGCGTAGATGTCTCGCCCAGTTGAATTGGCACCAGGTTGGTGGCCACATCGACTTTTACACCTGAATTAAAGCTGTTAGTGCCGAACAGCTGGTATATGGGAATCCAACTGAACGTATTGCTGCTAAGGAATTTATCGTAAGCCTGCCAGACGACATTGTAATTATGGTCGCCAACTTTTTTGGCAAAGCACAGTTTATATTTTGACTGTTTCAGTGTAGCTAAATCGTTTGGGGCGATCTGAATTTTTACCGATTTACTCACCGTATCCAGTAATGTACTGAACAGATGATGATAATCGCCCTGTGACAGGTTTTGTTTTGCTGCAAGGGTGGTCAATTTCAATAGCGTTGTATCACCCCAGATAAAATTCCAGCTAGTACTGCGCGCACGTTCGATATGCTTGATAAGATAATTTTCAAAATTATTGTGGTCAACATCACCCTTGAAATAAATGGTTCGTCTGGCATTATTTCCAGTCACTTCACCCGGTTCTCCTCCTACAGCGGTAATGGCGGTTTGTAACTGTGTTTCAGTAGGTGCACTGTTGTCACGTTTTTCTACGATAACAAATTTCATATAAATCCCCTTTATTGTATTGAGGTGTGTTGTCAGTAACGAGATAACGCTTTGTGTTTGGCTGACATGTTCACAATAGAGGAGAGCAAGGGAACCCGGTAGTAACAGCGAGTTACCCGTTTGATTGAGTCATGTTACAGATGTGTAATTAAAAAAGTTGTAACAAGTAACATGATCACTGCTGCATAAGGGGTCAGCAAAAAAGTAGGCTGCGTGAAGAAAACTTTCACCTTGTCATGGGGTGGTAGTACAAATAGTAGGCAGCGAATCGCAGTGGGGCAGTGGGTTTATTTTCACTCTTAGCAAGGAATGTCGGCCTTTTGCGACAGCCTCGATTGGCTGGCGGGCAGTCGCAAGGTTATATAATTGAAGGGCGCAACTTGATTCGATTTTTGGATCAAAATCTATTTCCCTCCGGCCAGATCAATAAAATTTCCGGTTACATATGAAGCTTCATCCGACAGCAACCAGGCGATAGCCTGTGCAACTTCTTTCGGTTGTCCGCCGCGTTTCATTGGTAAGGAATTTTTCACCCGATCCACTCGATTTGGCTCGCCGCCATCGGCGTGCATATTGGTATAAATGAATCCAGGACGAACGGCATTGACCCGAATTCCCTGATCTGCCACTTCCAGAGACAGACCAATAGTCAAAGTATCGATTGCTCCTTTTGATGCGGCATAATCTATATATTCGTGCGGTGCTCCCAGTCGAGATGCTGCTGATGAAACATTGACGATTGATCCACCGTGACCTCCACGTCGGAAAGACATTCTTTTAACCGCTTCCCGTGCACAAAGAAAACTGCCTATAACATTGGTGGCAAAAATATCATGTAAGCGATGAGCGGTTAATTGTTCAATTGACGCTTGTGGTTTAAGTATTCCGGCATTGTTGACTAAACCTGTGATGCATCCGAGTTCGGCATCAGTTCTTTGGAAGAGTTCTACAACTTGTTTTTCATCAGCGACATTGACCTGAATGGCGATAGCTTTACCGCCGATATTATGGATGATTTCTATGACTTCCTGAGCTTGATTTTGATTGGTATGGTAGCCAATGCAAATGTGATGCCCTTTCTCTGCCAAATAAAAAGCCGTTGCGCGACCAATGCCGCGTGATCCGCCAGTAATTAATGTAATTTTTTGCATAATATTCTCATTTAAAGTTTTATATTAAGAAATTAAATATCAAATGAACCAGTATTAGTAAAGAAAAACTGAATGAAAAGCAAATTTTTTCATATTTTATGGGAATGTTTATAATGTTTTTTTGTTATTTTTATGATTTTTTTCTAGTTAAAGGTGAAATAATCTAAGTATTATGTTATGGATATTATATAAATATCTTTAATGACATGTATATCTTTGTTTTTATTGACGATAAAATGAATTTGTTTGTAATTAATGTTTTTAAGGTTTGGTTAATAAATGACGCTTTTAAAGTATAATATATAATTAATTACCTTCAAAAGCGTTTTTTATTTGAATATTCTATAGATTCAAGGTTGATTTATTTATCCTTTTCATGGTGTTTATTTATATAACTTTGCATTATTTTAGATGACTCATTCAGATGTTCTAATACGGCGGAAATAGTGTCCCATAACTGTGGATTAGCTGCGCCATAATGATGAGTTCTAAAACATCCTTTTATATTGCTAGCACCAAGGATAAGATTATTAATATTTTTTAATAATATTAGTGGTGCAATATTAAGATAATTTCCTTGCAGCTCATTGAATATTCTTTGAAATGATTCATAATCATTCTTCTCAACAGCCTTTTTCATCTTATCTATGTACAGCCATTTTTCTCTCATGTCCATTATATTTAACCTCTTTATTTACTGTCACATTAAAAATTACTATGATTAGTCATCTTTATCCAAATATTCTTGTGCTAATTTGGATACATGATTTAGAAAATCTAACGCCGTGGTGTCCCATAATTCAGGAACAAATTCATCGTAATTCAAGCTCTGAAAGTCTTTTTCTACGTCATCAGAATTACGAATGAAATTATTAATCTCTCTTATTAAACTTATTATAGTTATTGGGTGTTGACAGTTTAGATAATCAGTTACTATTTCATCTATTGTTTCACCAAATAACAGATAATCTTGATGAAAATAAGTCAGTATTAAATCATCGATATATTTTCTTTCTTTTTCCATTGAATTAAACCTCTTTGTTTATTTTTTTATTTAAGAATACTTTAACTATTCATCTTGTTTAGTATGCTCGTTTAAATAATCTTGTGACTTATTTGACACATGCTTTAAAAACTCAAGTGCTGTCATACCCCACCATTCTGGGAGAACGTCAGCATCATGGTAATGATAATCAAATGTGCTCTCTACATCTTCGGAAATGTCAATAAGATCATTGATTTCTTCTATTAACCCTTTTATCATTCCCAGAGTTGCGACATGAAGAAAATCATTGATAACATCATCAAGCTCGGGACCTGATATTATATCAAAGTCCTGATTAAAATAAGCATGCATTAAAATATCTAGAAATGGATATTGTCCGGTCATTTTAATTGTGGCCTTTCATATTATTGCGATCTCCTGGTAATCGAAATCAATAGAATTACTTGAAATATATAAACTATTCTTATTTATTAAACTTCCTTGTTTGTTGCTATGTGAAAAAATTTTTAGTTACTCGTATTTATCTATGTAATCTTGTGCTTTTTTTGACACGTGCTCTAAAAATTTAAACGCTGTGAGGCCCCATATGTCAGGGAAAACGTCAGCGTCAGAATAGATAAAGTAAAATTCTTTCTCTATATCTTCGGAATTACATATGAATGTGTTGATTTCTTTTATGACTTCTCTTTTGATTCTATTGCTTGTGTTACTAAAAAAATCATCTATAACATCATCAAGTTCAGGGCCAGATATTATTTCGTAGTCTTGATTGAAATAGGCGTACATTAAATTATCTAGCAGTGGATATTGTCTGTTCATTTTTGTTTCCATTAACTTTAATTGGATTTTTGGTATGCTGTTAATATATAATATTGTTTGTCGTTAAATTCATAACGCCTTAATTACTCATCTTGTTCAGTATGCTCGTTTAAATAATCTTGTGACTTTTTTGACACATGCTTTAAAAACTCAAGTGCTGTCATACCCCACCCTTCGGGGAGAACGTCAGCATCATGGTAATGATAATCAAATGTGCTCTCTACATCTTCAGAAGAGTCAATAAGATCGTTGATTTCTTCTATTAACCCTTTTCTCATTCCCTGAGATGCGTCATTAAGAAAATCATTGATAACATCATCAAGCTCGGGACCTGATATTATATCATAGTCTTGGTTAAAGTAAGCATGCATTAAAATATCTAGAAATGGATATTGTCCGGTCATTTTAATTTTGGCCTTTCATATTATTGCGATCTCCTGGTAATCGAAATCAATAGAATTGCTTGAAATATATAAACTATTCTTATTGATTAAAATTCCTTGTTTATTTTTGAATTAAAAATCCTGTAATTATTTATTTTTATCTAGATGATCTTGTGCTCTTTTGGATACATGATTTAGAAAATCTAATGCAGTAATTTCCCATAAATCAGGATCAAAATCAGAATCAGAATAGACAAGTTTAAACTCTTCTTCTACATTTTTTGAGTTATGGATGAAAGAATCAATTTCTTCTATTAGTTCTCTTTTCATCTTGTCATTTGCAGTGTCAAGATAATCATTTATGACATCATCAAGCTCAGGGCCAGATATTATATCAAAGTCTTGATTGAAGTAGGCGTACATTAAACGATTTAGTTCCATTTTCTTCTCCACAAATTTTAATCAAATTTTGGGAATGCTGTTAGTATATAGTATTGTTTACCGTTAAATTCAGATTTATATAAAACTACCCTAACTTTATATAATTCCTGCAAATTTTCAGATTTTTTAGTAAATCCGAAACCAACAGGCGTGTTTGAAATATAATCTATCTCTTGTTTTACTCCTTTTGGGGTATGTTTCAATAAAGTAGTTATTTTTATCTGATTATTCTTTAAGGCTTTTGAAATCACTTTCTCTGCTACATCTTGATTATAAAATGTACTCACTCTGGATACCGATTTGTTATTTAATAGCCTCGCCCTCAATTCCTGCTCCGATAACCCAACATGTTTAGCCAAAGTATGTCCACCTGGTTTTAAACCTGTAGGCGATTCATGTTCAATTAACTTAATTCGTCCTACTCGTACAGAGGCAACTCTAACAGCGCCCGCTATTGAAGCAAATGACAATGGTACAGCAATATCGACAGTAAGCCCTATTTCAGAAGCGGTGTAATCATCAGCCCCAAATTCTTTTGCTAAATTTACCGCCTCGCGATAAGTTTCCGTCATGGTTTCTCTGCCGGTAATTATTTGACTGGCAGAAGCATTCATTACGTCAAGACTGTGCGCGCCGATAATAACGCAGGCAGTTTTGGTTAGGGTTGAAGGATCGGGCGCCAGACAAAGAGCGCCAGCGCCAATCAGTTCAACGACTCCTGCCGCTAAACCCGCTCCACCTAATATTCTGTTACTCCAAGTCTCTTCCTCGGTAATGGTATTATCCGACAGGACCGCCGCAAGTTGCACAGGTGATAAAACAATTCGTAATCCATTCTCAGATTCTGAATCAACGGGAGTATCAGTTAAATAAGCGGCATTATTCATCGTCAATAAATCCTGTCATCCCAGAAGCTATAAGAACCGGTTGAACAAGCAAGGTTGTTCCACGTGATATCTTTGTAAGTAAAACAGATGATTTCCTGTGGTACGCTGGCATTACTGTCTCTGGAATGCGGATAATTGCTTTTTATGCTGGATATCAAGGCGTGGCCTAGCCTGATGGAATAGTTTTTTTCTAATCCTCCGGTGAGTGATGTGCGATAATTCTCAAATAAACATTCCAGCTCTTCATTGTCATCGAAGCTTCGCGCCAGTAAAGGCGAAGATTTATCGATGGGTTTTACTACCATAACCGGATGATGGGATACGTGTTGTTCCCTCGTCATTAAATGTTGAAGAGAGTAAATAAAAATCTCATTCTCATGGCCGTGCTGGTAATTATTTCCTATGGAGTTTAAGGAGCCGCAGCCAGCGGAGATCAGCCCCTGTTTTTTGCCTTTCAATGTTAAATAAATGATATTTGCCATACTGGTTGATCCTCTAATGTACTTTTTTTATCCTGCGGTAGGGTGTGGGCAAAAAGCAATCAAAAATTTATAAATTTAAGATAATTTACATTTGTAAGAGGAATAAACATAAAAAACAGAATACTTATAAATATGTCATAAAAGTATTTAAGAGAGAGATTAAAAATCTGGGCTATCCAGATGGCGTGTTTGTGACAATTGAATAGCGTGAGTTGACATTCAGGTAGCTATTCAGCAGCCGCTACCTGAATATCTGAGATTATTCTAAGTACATACTATTAATCTGATGAAAAAACGCCATATCCAGTATCCTAGCAAGGCGAATGTAATGATATTAAGAGAGAGTGATTTGAATCTTTTTTTTACAGTTGCATAAATTAAGGGGGATAGAATCAGTAAACATGTTGGAGCAAATACATCACGGTTATCATCTATCAGCTCTCTGTAAACAGTACAGAGATTATCTATATCTTGACCACCGATATAATGCTCTTCTTCTAAATATGACATCATATATATAAATAATGCACAAAAGATAGCATAAGTGATATTTAAAACTATGGCTGATTTGCTCATTCTCGAATTCTCATGATTATATGAAGTCTATGACATCAAAAGGTGGGAATCCGAATTCGCCTGTCATATAGTAAGGATTTTGCATATGTTGTGTTTCCTTTTCTTAAATTAATTTATTTATACCGGCACTCCGGTTGCCATCATTTATCCTTCACAAAGCTCCAGTGGGTTACAGAGTCTCAGTATATTCAGAATTTTAATTCTTGGAAGAGATTTTGTAATAAAAATGAGTAAGTTTATCACGAATTAATAGAACGATGTTTGCGGAACAAGCAGAATAAAATGCCGGGCTTGGTATAATTAGCATGGATATTTATTTTTCGTGAATATTTCTTTCTCGCCAATGACTAGGCGAGCAGCCAACTAATCGATTAAAGAAGCGGGCAAAATAGGCTGGATCTTTAAATCCGAGCTGGTAAGCAACTTCAAATACTGGGCAATCACTGAATAATAATAGCCGTTTGGCTTCACGCAATTGACGGTCAAAGATGAGCCGTTTCGGTGGACGGTTGGTAAACCGACGGCACATATCTTTTAATCTCGATTCTGTAATATCTAACTTATGGGCATATTCCGGCACGGAAAGATGATGATGATAATAATTATCTATTAATTGGTTAAAGCGCTGAAATAATTTAATTTCTCCTCGCACGCCATTAATCGGGTGATCATCAAGAGGAATATTGCGTAATAACAGTGTAAATATAGCTTGTGCTAAGAATGTCAGCGATTGCTCTCGACCGATAAAGTTATTAGATGATTCGCGGGCGATTAACGCCCAATAGTGATTAAAAGCAGCCAGCTCTTCCGGTTTATCGGCGACAGATAAGCAAATAGCCGGAATGTCAAGAATATCTTTATTAGCCGGATAGAGTGATTCCAATAACGGTAATATCAGATCTTGCCGTACGGTAAGAACATATCCATCACTGTCGTCTTGAGTGAAAAAAGCGTGGGGAACGGAGGGCGGAGTCAGGATAAACAGCGGTGCTTGTACAGAATAGTGTTGAGCATCCAACTGTAATTCAATATGGCCGGTGATCAAAAAATGAAGTTGGAAAAAACCATCGTGACGATGAGCTTGCATATTACGACCAAAAAATGCCGCCATCCGGCCAAAGGTCTGATAATGCACATCATCAGTGCCTTGAGTTTCATCATAATCCTTGCTGATATCAATGTTGGCAATGATAGGTTCAGCCATGATGGTTTTTCCTTTTTATTGAAATTACTGCGTTGTTCTCTGTCTGGCGTGTTTCATTGGGATCAGCCAGATAATCGCTGCGCCAATGACCAATAACCCAGCAACGAAATAGAGGCCGGTATTAAAACTCCCGGTCTGATCTTTCAGCCAGCCGATTAATAACGGGCTGAGTGCCGAACCTATGTTGCCTGTAGCGCTAATAACCGCAATGCCGATCGCTCTTGCGCGTAAGCTGATAGCTTGATCCGGCGTGGTCCAGAAGACCGCCATTGCGGTAAATGAGCCGGTTGAAGCCATAATAATCCCGATGAGCTGAATGACGCTGTGGTTGGTCAATGAGGTCAGTATCCAGCCCGCGGCGGCGAACAGATAGGGTAGCGCTGTATGCATTTTGCGTTCTTGTAGTCGGTCTGAACGGCGACTCCAGTAAACCATTCCGATGATGGTACAAAACTGAGGAATGGCGGTCAGAATGCCGATCATGACGTTACTGCTGCCCTGATTGAAACTTTGCACAATCTGTGGCGTCCAGATATTAATCGCACTCAAGGTATTGGTAAGGCAGAAGTAGGCCAGGGTATACATCAGCATGATCGGCGCGAAAATTTCACGCCATATGCTGGGTTTTGGCATGGCCTGATGAGTTGATGAGTTTGTCGGTTGAACCTGAGCTGGCTGGTCGTTATCCATCATCTCTTGTAAGCATTTTTTGTCTTCATCTGTCAGCCAGTTAGCGCGTTTTGGCGAATCATCAAGATAGAACCAAACGACAATTCCTAGTAGCACCGAAGGAAAACCTTCCAGTAGGAATAACCATTGCCAGCCGTGAAGGTTCAGCAGGCCATCCATTTCCAGAATATAACCGGAAGCCAGAGAACCAAATGCCATCGTCACCGGCATTGCCACCATAAACAGCGCATTGGCGCGGGCACGATAGTAAGCTGGGAACCAGTAAGTCAGATATAGCAGGATACCCGGCACGAAACCTGCCTCGGCGATACCGACCAGCATACGCAAGATATACAAGCTGGTTGGTCCGGTGGCGAACATGGTGGCAGTGGAGGAGATCCCCCAAAGCACCATGATAGTCGCTATCCAGCGTCGCGCCCCGACGATGCTGAGCATGATATTGCTAGGAATACCGAAAATGACATAAGTGGCATAGAACAGCGTTGCCGCCAGACCGAACATGGTTGCGTTTAGTCCAAGATCTTTACCCATTGTCAGGCCGGCAAACCCGATATTGATTCGATCCAGAAACGAGAATACAAATAAGACGAATAGGAAAATAATCAGGCGACGGAATAGTTTGTTAATGACGGATTGCTGTTGTGCCGTGAGTTGCTTATGTTGAGCAGCGGGATTGCCCGGCTGTTGCGCAGCGGTTGATGAATCGCTCATTGTCATTTTCCTTAATTGCTTTTTTATTTGTATTACATGGTCATGGCAAATCAAAAGGTTATCGGGTAAATCGGTTGTTAATGTTGTACTGGTTGAGATTAATAAACATCAGATAAAGGCGCTGCCGGAGAGTCTTTATTCGCATTAAATCTTGCAGCTAGCGCTTCCGCTGTCCGAGCCAATAAAGTGGTGTCGATACCAACAGCAACAAATAGTGCGCCGAGTTTCAGGTAATGCTCGGCAACATTGGGGGCTGACATCAGAATGCCCGGCGCTTTACCCGCCGCTTTGATTTGAGCGATTGCCTGTTCAATTGCAGCTTTCACTTCAGGATGTTGCGGATTATTGGCAAAGCCCATATCGGAACTCAGATCCGCCGGACCGATAAAGACACCATCCACACCTTCTACTTTGAGGATCTCTGGTAGGTTACGGAGTGCTTCACGGGTTTCTACCTGAACCAGAACGCAAATTTCATCGTTGGCGCGATGGAGATAATCAGGAATTCTGTTCCAGTGAGAGGCTCTTGCCAGAGCGCTACCCACGCCACGGATACCCGCTGGTGGATAACGGGTTGCGCGAACCGCTTCATAAGCCTGCTCAGCGTTTTGTATCATGGGGATTAATAAAGTTTGGGCGCCGATATCCAGCAGTTGTTTAATGATAACCAGATCATTCCAGGGCGGGCGCACAATGGGATGACTTGGATAAGGGGCGATGGCTTGCAATTGGCTTAAAATCGTCTGAACATCGTTCGGTGCATGTTCGCCATCGATAAGTAGCCAGTCGAAACCGGCTCCGGCCACTAATTCAGCGCTATAGGGGTTACAAAGCCCCAACCATAAACCGATTTGTGGCTGGCCTGCTTTTAATGCCTGTTTAAATTTATTGGTTAACCGATCCATATTTTTCTCCTTAAACAAAACGGCAACTGATAGCACCGATGGGGCCGTAATCCACATGGAAGGTATCCCCTTTATTGGCTGGAACCGGGCGGGTAAAAGAGCCGCTGAGGATAATTTGCCCTGCTTCAAGTTGAACGCCATGTGGGGCCAGTTTGTTTGCCAACCATGCAACACCATTAGCAGGATGATTAAGTACCGCCGCCGCGACGCCGGATTCTTCAATCACGCCATTGCGATAGAGCAAGGCGCTGATCCAACGCAGATCAAACTGATCAGGTTTAATCGGACGGCCGCCCATAATGACGCCGCCGTTGGCGGCATTGTCAGAAATCGTATCGAACACTTTGCGTGGACGCTTGGTTTCCGGATCGATGTTATGGCAACGGGCATCGATCAATTCCAACGCAGGAATGATGTAATCGGTTGCATTGTAAACATCAAACAGGGTGCAGTTCGGGCCACGCAAAGGTTTTGCCAGGATAAATGCCAGTTCGACCTCAATACGGGGCACAATAAAGCGATCGCATGGAATATCACTACCATCAGGAAAAAACATATCGTCCAGCAGAGCGCCATAGTCCGGCTCGCTGATTTGTGAACTGGCTTGCATCGCTTTTGAGGTCAGACCAATTTTATGGCCTTTGAGTACGCGGCCTTCGGCAATTTTCAACTCCACCCAGTGACGCTGAATAGCATAAGCATCATCGATGGTGATTTCAGGGTAATCCAATGAGATCTGGCGTATTTGTTCACGGCTTTTTTCTGCCTGATGCAGACGATGTGCAACCTGTGATACGACTTCTTTCTGTAACATGCGGTTAAACTCCTGTGTCCTCGATGCCGCCAAAGCAGAGGTATTTCACTTCCAGATAATCTTCGATGCCGTAACGTGAACCTTCACGCCCCAAACCCGATTGTTTAATGCCGCCAAATGGGGCGACTTCATTAGAGATCAAACCTTCATTGATCCCGACCATGCCGCTCTCCAGCGCTTCTGCTACACGGTAGATCCGGCCGATATCGCGGGAATAAAAATAAGCTGCCAGACCAAATTCAGTATCATTTGCCAGATGGATGGCTTCTGCTTCATCACGGAATTTGAACAGTGGCGCGATAGGTCCGAATGTTTCTTCTTGAGAGATAAGCATGGATTCGTTGACATCAGCCAATACGGTAGGTTCGAAGAACAGACCACCCAGAGCGTGGGGTTTACCCCCTGCTAATATGCGTGCGCCGTGGGAAATGGCATCACTGATGTGTTCCTCGACTTTATCGACGGCGGCTTGATTGATCAGTGGGCCTTGTTGTGATTTGGCGTCGCTGGCCGGGCCAACCTGCAACCGATTAACGGCTTGTGCCAGACGTTCGGCGAAGACGTCATAAATGGTTTCCTGAACCAAAATTCGGTTAGCGCAAACACAGGTTTGACCGCTGTTGCGGAATTTAGCTATCAGCGCCCCCTGTACAGCGGCATCAATATCGGCATCGTCAAAAACGATAAATGGCGCATTGCCGCCCAATTCCAGCGATAGCTTTTTCACGGTATCGGCACTTTGTGCCATCAATAGCTTGCCGATGCGGGTTGAGCCAGTAAAAGAGAGCTTGCGAACAATCGGGCTTTGGGTCAAAACACCACCGATGGTTTTTGCATCGACGCCAGTCACCACGTTGAATACCCCCGCAGGAATGCCGGCTTGCTCCGCTAGCGCAGCCAGAGCCAGAGCTGAAAGTGGGGTTTCTGAGGCGGGTTTTAGGATTACCGTGCAGCCCGCAGCCAGAGCAGGGCCGACCTTGCGGGTGATCATGGCATTGGGGAAGTTCCACGGTGTGATGGCCGCCACAACGCCGATAGGTTGTTTGATCGTGACGATCCGTCGGCCTGGCATCGGGCTTGGAATAGTTTCACCGTAGGTGCGTTTACCTTCTTCCGCAAACCATTCGATGAAACTGGCGCCATAAGCGATCTCGCCCATAGCTTCTGTCTGCGACTTCCCTTGTTCCCGGCTCAACAGTTCAGCCAGTGCTTGTTGATTTGCCATTATTAACTGAAACCAGCGTTGCAGAATCTGGCTGCGTTGCTTGGCTGTCATTGCTCGCCAGGCAGGCAGGGCTTGCTGAGCGGCTTCAATTGCGCGTTCTGTTTCAGCCGCCCCCATATTACTGACGTGGGCAATAACTTCACCATTTGCCGGGTTAGTCACCTTAAACGTTGCCTGGTTGTCGGCATTAACCCACTGCCCGTTGATATAAGCTTGTTGACGCAGTAATTCTGTATTTACATTATTTGTCATGATTTTTTTCTCCTAAAGACACTTGTGTGAGAGGTTTTCTCTGGTAGAAAGTGGCTAGTTGTTGGCATAACCAACACAATCCAGCACAAACTGTCATTACAAGGGCCATAGCAAAAGGGGTTTCATCTTGTAGTAAAGAGACGGCAACACTGGCGAACGCCGCCATACCGAATTGTGCGGAAATAGCGAGCGCACTGGCGCTACCGGCAAGTTGACCGCGATGTTGAAGTAATAAAGCGAGGCTGTTAGTACCAATGGCATTAACCAGCGAGATAAACAATACGACCAAAATGACGACCACAGTCAGACTTTGCTGATAAAAGATAACCAGTAAGATGCCAAACAGTAATTGAGCACTGGTTTGGATAAATAACAGACGAGAAACATCGTAGACTTTTAGTAAACGGACATTAAGCAGCACTATTGCTATCATGCCTAGCGCATTACAGGCGAACAGTAAGCCGTAGTAATTCGCCGGAACCTGAAAGTAATTGATATAGACGAAAGGGGAACCACTGATGAATGCGAACATGGCGGCACAAGTGAATGCCAATGTGCCGATAGTCGCCATCGCTTCACCATCAGTCAGTAACTTGCCGTAATTTTTAAACGCGGTGATAAGTTTTCCGCTGTTACTCTGAGCAGGCAGCGTTTCTGGCAAGAAAAATAGTAATAATATTCCACTGATACAACCGAACAGGCTCAATAGCGTAAATATGGCCTGCCAATTGAAATAGGTTAACAATAAGCCACCGAGTAATGGGGCGATAAGCGGCGCTATCATGGTCACTAAAGTCATGAGTGATAGCACGCGCGGTAATTCCTGTGGGCCATAGATATCACGGGCGATAGCTCTGCCCATGACCACCGCGGCGCCGCTGCCAAATGCCTGTAATGCGCGCAGTAAAATCAGGTGCTCAACTTGCGTCGCCAAGGTACACAACGCACTGGCAACGACAAATAATGCGATACCGCTAAGCAGCAGTTTTCTTCGTCCTAAATGGTCGCTCAGTGGGCCGTATAACAGCATGCCAATACAGAAACCGGCGAAAAATACGCCTAAAGTATGTTGCATCTGCCCTTGTGTCGCCTGTAATTGCCTTGCCATTTCCGGCAAGGCTGGCAGGTACATATCAATCGACAGAGGCCCGAAGGCCACTAGCGCACCTAATAAAGGAATTAACCAACGAGGAGGATGCTGATGAAAAGACTTCGGCATCACTACTCCTTACGAAACAAGGCATGGACGTTGTTTTGTTTGTAGTTCAATACCGGATCTAATTCTTCCATCGTAAAAGAGAGGGCAAGGTAACGTTGCGCCATCAGCGAGGCAAAATGTTGTTTGATCAGAGGAAACAGTATCTCACCAACCTGTTGACGGCTTTCAAGGCTGCGTCCTGCGCCGATTTTTAGTGTCATATGGACGAATGCGTAATCGTGTTTACCATCAGCCATTTGCCAGGTATCTAGCCAGATGGCGCGGCTGCGTATGCCGCCTAATGGGAAAATGCCGGTATCCGCCAGCGCCTGATTCACTTTGGCAAACAACTCTGGCAAATTGGCTTGTTCGCGGATGTTTTCTGTACATTCAGCATAAAAATGTGGCATAGGTTACTCCAAATCAGGGGATAGACTGTTATTGGCGATGTAATCAGGTAGCGGGAATACGGCGTTGACTTGTCCGGTGCCGGAACTGGCAAACAGTTCGGTCAGAAATTCCACTTTACCGTCATATTTATCCCAACCGAGTAGACCTAATAGCATCACTGTGTCGTGCATATTGCCTTCGCCATAACAATAATCTGCATATTCCGGCAGCATCTTGCAGAACTCTTTGAATTTGCCCTCTTTCCAGAGCTGAACCACCCGATGATCCATCTGTTCGTCGAATTCTCGGGTGTAGCTGTTCATGCCCTCTTCGGCACGCTGATCATCAATAAAACGGTGAGAAAGGGAACCGCTGGCGAGTACAGCAACGGTGCCGTCATATTTTTCAATCGCTTTCAGAATCGCTTCCCCAAGACGACGACTGTCTTCAAAAGCATGGACAGTACAGAATGCGGAGATTGAGACGACTTTAAAATGCCGGTCACTATTCATGTAACGCATCGGTACCAGCGTGCCGTACTCCAGTTTCAGGCTTGGGATTTCATGCGCCTGAGCGCGTACGCCGACACTGCGCGCCTCTTCTGCGATCATTTGTCCCAATTCAGGATTACCGTCATATTCATAACTCATATCCCGGATGAAGTGGGGTAATTCATTACTGGTGTAAATGCCGGAGAAATGGTCGGCGCAATTGATGTGATAGGCACTATTCACCAGCCAATGCGTATCAAACACAATAATGGTATCGACCCCCATTTCGCGACAACGGCGGCTAATCTCTTTGTGACCATCAATGGCTCCCTGACGGCAACCATGATGCTTTCCCGGTAGTTCAGACAGATACATGGATGGCACATGTGTAATTTTGGCTGCTAACGCTAACTTACCCATAAAATCCTCATTTGATATCAGGACGGCGAACCGGAATTCGCCGTGGTTAACGCTGATGAAACGGTTATACCCCCCAACGTGGGATATGATGATCCCCCATAGAGATACAGACGTTTTTCATCTCAGCAAACACTTCGAAACTGTATTCACCGCCTTCACGGCCGGTGCCGGAGGCTTTCACGCCGCCGAATGGTTGACGCAGGTCACGAACGTTCTGGGTGTTGACGAATACCATGCCGGCTTCAATATTACGGGCCAGACGCAATACCTTGCTGACATCCTGCGTCCAGATATAAGAAGCCAGACCGTACTCCACATCATTTGCCAGACGCAGACCTTCTGCTTCATCCTTGAATGGCAACAGGCAGGCGACAGGGCCGAAGATCTCCTCCTGAGCCACCCGCATACGGTTATCAACATCCGCCAGAACCGTTGGGCGTAGGAAATTGCCCTCTTTTAGGTGTGCCGGTAAATCAATCGGTTTATCTGGGCCGCCAGCCAGCAGCGTAGCGCCTTCTTCTACCCCCAGACGGATGTAACCGGAGACTTTCTCCCAATGCGGTTTGCTGATAAGTGCGCCGATCTGAGTGTTTGGATCTTGTGGATCGCCAACCCGTAAACGATTAGCGCGTTCAGCAAAACGTTTAATAAACTCAGGGTAGATACTTTCCTGAATAAAAATACGTGAACCTGCGGTACAACGTTCACCGTTGATAGAGAAAATGGTGAACAGGGCGGCATCCAGTGCTCGCTCAATATCCGCATCTTCAAAGATCAGAACTGGAGATTTCCCCCCTAGCTCCATTGAATATTTTTTCAGGCCGGCATTTTTCATAATCTGACGACCGGTCACGGTGCCGCCGGTAAATGAAACTGCGCGTACATCGTGATGTTTCACCAGCGCGTCACCCGCGGTAGCGCCATATCCCTGAACCACATTCAGCACACCGGCAGGGATACCGGCTTCTAGCGCCAATTCTCCTAAACGGTTTGCGGTTAATGGAGAAAGTTCTGACATTTTCAGTACTGCGGTGTTACCTAGTGCTAAACAGGGAGCAACCTTCCAGGTAGCGGTCATAAATGGCACGTTCCACGGAGAAATCAGCGCACAAACGCCAACGGGTTGCACCAGTGTGTAGTTGAGCATCTTGTCATCGACGGGATAGGTATGACCGTTCATTTGCTGACAAATTTCAGCAAAGAAGTTGAAGTTGTGAGAAGCGCGTGGAATCAGGACATTTTGTGTTTGGTGAATGGGCAGCCCGGTATCTTTGGTTTCCATTGCGGCGATTTCAGGCACATTCTCATCAATCAAATCACCCAAACGGCGCATCAGACGCGCACGCTCTTTCATCGGCAGATCTGCCCATTTTGGGAATGCTTCCTTGGCGGCGGCGACGGCTTGATCAATCTCTTCCTGACCACCGGCAGCGACTTCAGCCAGCACTTCGCCGGTAGCAGGATTTGTGGTTTCAAAATAGGTTTTACTGCTGACGTTTTTGCCGTTGATCCAATGGTTAATCATGGTCATTACAAACTCTCCTCATACTCTTGCTGGCTGACAATACGGTTGACCAGACGCCCAACACCTTCAACTTCAACAATAACTTCATCTCCCGGCACCACATCGGATAACCCTTTTGGCGTACCGGTGGCGATCATGTCTCCCGGTTGCAACGTCATAAAGTCGCTTAGATAAGTGATCAAAAATGGAATATTGAAGATCAGATCAGCGGTTGTACCGCGTTGACGTAATTCACCATTAACCCAGGTGCTTAATGTCAGATTATGCGGATCGGGTACATCTTCTTTATCGACGAACCACGGACCGATGGGAGTCAATGTATCGCGGCTTTTTACCCGGAGATTAGGACGATAGTAGTTTTCCAGATAGTCACGGATGGCGTAATCGTTGCAGACAGTGTATCCGGCAACGTAATCCATAGCGTGTTCTTTGGCGACTTTGTGGGCGGTTTTGCCAATAACAACCACCAGCTCAGCTTCATAATGCATGTATTCCACATGATCAGGACGAACGGAAACCTGACGATGACCGGTCAGCGTATTGGCGGCCTTGATAAAAACCAGCGGTTCTTCGGGGGGCTTAAATTCCAGCTCAGTGGCGTGATCAGCATAATTTAAACCGAGGGCAAACAGGGTACCGTTTGCGGGGGGCAGCCACTGAACAGATTCGCTGCTGATTTTGCTGCCATCTGGCAGGCAAACATTTTCCTGTTCGTCGACAGTCACGAGCAAATCGCAACCTTGATAGTGAACTCTTGCGTGTTTCATGCTTTTTCTCCCGCTTGCACAACCTGATTTTCCAGTGATGGGAAACCTACCGCCAGAATAACAACCTTGTCGCCCGGTTTGATAACAACACGTTGGTGTGGAGTCCCAAGCAGGATCACATCTCCCTCTTTGAGAGTTGCGAAATCACTTAATGCTGCAACTAATTCCGTGGCTGAACGCACCAGATCGGCTGTTGACCAGCGATCGACTTCCTGGCCATTGATTTCGGTGATGATATCTAACGCATCAATTGATTCAGGATGAGCCATTTGGCCTATAGGGCAAAAACCATCACGACACTTCGCTTTTATTGCCGGACGATAGAAAGCGGTTTCTGGCAGGCTGACTTCATTCGCTAATGCATAACCTGCGATATATTCGGCCGCATTTTCAATGGCAACTTTGCGGGCGGTTTTACCTATTATTAATGCCAGCGTTGCACCGCTTTGAACCTCTTCACCTACAGGATGGGGAATCGCTTCACCGGAGGTGATAACGGTATTCCGTGGTTTAATAAACCACACCGGTGTTTTAGGTAAGGTGTTATAAGGTGCTTGCTGAAATGAGTCATGCCAGCAATCTATCTGGCTCTGATGGTTGAGGGCTACGGCGAAGACAGTGCCTTTCATTAACGATTCCTCATGAACTTAAACGGGTGGTTTTAAGATGCATTTATTAATATATTAATAAACTACAAAGCGCATTGTTGCAATATGTTAATGTGCTTGTTAATTTTAATTGTGATCTCAGTAACAATATCGCTGCTAAATTTATTTTTTATCGTTATTAATCAATTATTTATTATTTTTATGGATAAAGGGATTCCTTCTGCATTAACCTTTTATTAACTTGATTTTCAGAGTTTATTTTTATTTACTTATTAATATTTTTATGATTTTTTCTTTGTGGTTGATTGAGGGACGTGCTAGTCTTTTTATTGTAGTTATAGAGCGTATTGTAGTTATAGAGTGAGATAGTACTCTCAACAGAGAGTAAATCAGTGATTAACTGTCTATCCCAATAGGCGTTATTGTTGCAGGCCATTCTTATGAATGAACGTATTTATTGCAAACAATGGCAAATAAAATAGCCTAATTAGGATAGGCTCTAAGATAAGAGCCTTCATTACCCATGCATGAATCTCTGACAATTGCATTACTTCAGGCGCGAGAAACCGCGATGGGTTTTTTTCGCCCAATCCTTAAGAGTCATAATTTGACTGAACAGCAGTGGCGTATTATCCGCGTACTGTCTGATAATCGGTCGATTGATTTTTATGATTTATCTTGCCAAACCTGTATTCTTCGCCCAAGTTTGACTGGGATATTGACTCGCATGGAGCGTGATGGCTTGATCTTTCGTCTTAAGCCGATGAATGATCAGCGCAAACTTTATGTTTCTTTAACACCGGATGGTCAGAAACTTTATGAAAAGGCGAAAGAGCAAGTGGAACAGGGATATCAGGCTATTGAAAAAGCCTTTTCGCCGGAAAAACTGGTTCAGCTTTCAGCTTTGTTGGAAGAATTAATTGCTGTGGGCAATAACTCACTGATAAATACAGGAAAGGATATTAAATAAATAGCATTTTTATTGAAAATGATGGTAATGAATAATAGTGAAATTGCTGAGCAAAATCAGCAATTATCATTTTAGGCTATTGAATAATTAACGTTAATATTTCCTGTGGGTAGATAATAAATTGCCCACGAAATATTGTACCTGTTGGGTAATGATGGCTGAGAGTTTCCCGCAACACTAATGTTATTTCATTATTTTCTAGGGATAGGGCAGTAATTTCAGCCGCTTCAAAGCCAAAGAATTTTTTTACTTGTGGATAGAGCGCTTTATACAAGCTCTCTTTTACAGAGAAAGCAAGGGTAAACGCTTGTTCAAGTGGTAAATGACAATGTTTTAGCAGTTGAATTTCCCTGTCATTCACAATCATTTTTGTGATTTCATCCATATTTTGACGGTCGACGATAGCTTCTACATCAACACCAATTAATCGGTTATGAGTTTGCGGTGCAGCCAGCACAATTGCACAATAAGTTGAATGAGAAACAGAACCGCAAATACCTGCCGGCCAGATTGGCGCGCGATCATGACCAGAGATCAAATTAAATTCAGGTTGCCCTAATTGCGCTAAAAGTTGTCTGGCGCAATAACGCGCTGCCAGATATTCAGCCCGCCGTTTCTTGACGGCTTTAGTTAATGTGTCAGGGAAGGGGAGATTTAATTGATTGAACAATTCATCCTGATAATGCGAAAGTTCAAAGTGAGCTTGCCAGAAATGCACTTGGGGATGTTTAATAACCGTTCCATACTCGATTTGAGTCATAAATCCACTGTCATATTTGGGCAGTGATGCTTGATTGGCGTGTATAACTGTTTGTTCCATGTTGATTATCCAGATAAGAGAATGCTACACAGTTTATACTTAATATCACTCATATTGAACGGTAAAATGTGCTGTGGCATTAGCTTTTCCACCTGTTATTCTATCATCGGTCTGATAATAGCGGGCAGTGAAAGGTAAATTATAACGAGAATGCCTGTCAGAATGACCGACAACAAATGGTTTCCCAATAGGAACGGGAGTTCCCATATATAAGATTTGTACACCAACCCCTTTTGCTGTATTTGTTGCATTAGCTCTGTTTAATTGAATAATACTCTCTGGGGCGCCACTGATTGTTCTTGCTGAAAATGTAATTGTAGGTTCGATTTTTTCTGTGCATTCAATACCGATATTAAAATCAGCATGGCCGGCAGTTGTTCCCTTTCCTTTAAACGAAGAACTATAAACATCATGAAATCTAACGGTTTGATCACCAGATAGCGCCATGCAACCTTGAGCAGTAACACGATATCTTGTTTTGTTTCTTATTGTTATTAGACGGATGCCGTTCGATGTTTGTAATAGGGAAATTATTCCAGCATGCAATGATTTTCCCGATTTAATTGCGCCTTCTTTATAGAGATAAACATCAATATCACCGATATCTTTCCAGGTGATTTTTTTCTTTTCTGGCGGGTAATAGATATAACTTCTGCCATCTGCTGTGGGATATTTCATATTATTTAAGTTACCGGTAGGAGCAACAAAATATAAATAGAGATTCTCTATACCTGTTGTTAACTTTCCGGTTCCATGCTCCGTACTACCTGCCATGCCAGGATAAACACTTTCACCAAAAACCAAATATCCGTTGTCATCACATGAAAAAATAGGGTCATTTATATTGAGCCCCATACTGCTGGCTAATTGTTCAGCACTGAATCTGGCGACATGAATGCTTTTAGTGTTTGATGTATTTAAGTTTAATTTAAGTGAAGTTAAATCAAAATATACAGTGCCGCTACTCGTTGTGGACTCTGAAATACAAGCAGCATGTATTTTATTGATATTGAAAAGTAAAACAGCAGAAATTAATAACCGTAAATAAGATTTCATATCTATGCCTGTTGAGATTTATTCTTAATTACTGACAACATGAATTATTAATAAAATAATGAAGTGAGAGTGGCGCTACTATCTTCCCCGTATACCCGTTATCTTTCAAGTTGCCTCTTTGTTGGCTGCACTCACTCACCCCGGTCACATAGTTAGCTATGCTCTCGGGGATTCGCTCCCTTGCCGTCGCGATCCATCTTGAAATCCATAGGGTATATAAATTATTAGTGAAATTAATATGGCAGATTTATTTATCGTCTAAATCAGGTGTTAATTCTGCTGTATTACTAACATCACTGATGAAAATTTCTCTTTTTTCATGTTGTCGTGATGTTAATAATTTAAGTTAAATTGGATGATTTGTAAAGCTATTTGTATTCAATTGTAAAATGAATTGTTGCATTAGCTTTTCCGCCGGTTACTTTATCATCTATTTGGTAGTAGTGGGCAGTAAGCGGTAAATAATAAAGATCTTTTTCACCTCCCCATTCAGTTATAGCAAGAGATGTATCCATATCAACAGGGTTATTGTTATGTAACAATTGAACACAGGGCGGGATTCCACTTTGTATTTAATTTAATCAAAGATAAGTTGACTACGGAATTCCCCTGACCAAATGGCTCTTCGACGTTTAGCCGCCTGACTGTCTTTTATACTGGTATTCTGTTTAATCAC
>NZ_RCWB01000025.1 GCF_018448885.1 Photorhabdus caribbeanensis | reverse complement strand
CGGCCGGAAGGAAACCGAATATGCCTGGCGGCGATAGCGCGGCGGTCCCACCTGACCCCATGCCGAACTCAGCAGTGAAACGCCGTAGCGCCGATGGTAGTGTGGGGTCTCCCCATGTGAGAGTAGGGAACTGCCAGGCTTTAAATACAGTGGAAACCCTCAGCTTAAGCTGGGGGTTTTTGCGTTTATACGACATGCGATGCATACGACCGTCGCTTTGGTGACATAAACGTTACGATATTTGTCGACAGTTGCTTTTGTTGACCATATTTATTGGCGGTGGTCCGAAGGGTAAATGGCAGGAGTCAACTGCAAAAATTCTATAAAGTTTTTATGCTGCTCGCTTAATAGCGGTCAGTTTTGTATTTAGCGGTACAGCGTTGTTTCCCTCTGGCTGGAATTTGCCTTGGGTAAAGTTTTTTCCACACTTCTTGGATGATATAGGTTGCTCTTCTTCCCATAATCATTGAAATTTCTTTGGGATTTTGTCTCATACACAGTAAAAACTCTTCATAAATAACCTGTAACGCAATAATGAGACCAAGATTTCCATGAGATCGTGTTGTGAATATTATCGTTAACCGAACCAAATTATGGAAAATGGGCTTCGTTCTCCACTTTTAATGAATGTCTTCAACACTCTGATGATTAAGTGTATGTGTATAGTTTAGCTGCCTGTGTTTTATCTTCCCGTAGTTGAGTTCTATTCCCAATAGATTTTTAAAGTCTAGTCGAGAAGAAAGTTTCAGAGTGAATCAGTAGGATAAATCTTATCGGCATGTTGATTAACCGGTTATTTTTGATATCGGTTTTGAGTACTTTATAATGTAACTCATATCAACCTTGAGCCAGTATCGAATGATTAAACCTTAATTTCGTCTGGACATTTCTCCTAAGCTGACTTAATGTCTCTGATTTTGATAGGTTTGGCAATTCTCAAGTTCTTAGTTATTGTCGTGGTTTGGTTCTTGCTGATTGTAGTAGCTCGTTGCCTTTTGATCATTTGGTAATAAATCTTCCTGATTAATAAAAAAACATTTCTTATATTTCCGCTCTAAAAGATGTGATTTTACGATGCGTTGAATAAATTGGGGTTACGGTTTCACTATCAAACTAAGTTTAAAAAAATGTATCCTTATAGTGTATAAATATGTCATAACATTGCGTTTATTATCCTAAACTTTACTAATTCTATAATTGCATTGAAATATGAAGAAAAAACGTCCTATTTTACAAGATGTTGCTGATCGTGTTGGTGTAACTAAAATGACAGTAAGTCGTTTTTTGCGTAATCCTGATCAAGTTTCTGAGCAATTGCGAGAAAAAATAGCGGATGCTTTAGATGAGTTAGGTTATATCCCAAATAAAGTGCCGGATATTCTTTCTAATTCTACTAGTCATGCTATTGGTATTTTATTGCCTTCTTTGACGAACCAAGTTTTTGCGGAGGTTATTCGTGGTATCGAATATGTGACGGATAGTTATGGTTATCAAACTATGTTGGCTCACTATGGCTATCGCTCAGAAAAGGAAGAAGAGCGTTTGATTTCTTTACTTTCCTATAATATTGATGGTTTGATTCTTTCAGAACGTACTCACACTCCACGAACTTTGAAGATGTTGGAAACGGCTGGTATCCCTGTCGTTGAGCTGATGGATTGTGTTTCTCCTTGCTTTGATACGGCGGTTGGTATTGACAACTTTGAAGCCGCTCGGCAAATGACAATGGCAATGATTGAACGTGGTTGCCAACGGGTGATTTATCTTGGTGCGAGACAAGATGAAAGGACAATTATTCGTCTGGAGGGCTATGAAGCTGCAATGGAAAGTGCGGGGTTAAAGCCAGGTAAGATAATGACGCCAGACAGCTCTTCTTACACATTAGGGGGGCAATTACTGAATGAAGCACGAACAAAATATCCTGGCGTTGATGGTCTATTTTGCACTAACGATGATCTCGCTATCGGGGCAATTTTTGAGTGCCAACGTCAAGGGATAGCTGTACCACATGATATTGCAATAGCTGGCTTTCATGGCCATGATGTTGGTCAGGCGATGACACCAAAACTTGCCAGTGTCTTGACGTCTCGTGACTTAATGGGGCGGAGAGCTGCTGAATTATTAATGGCTCGGCTGAGGGGCGAACATTTATCGCAAAAAATGATTGACATCGGTTTTCAGTTATCTTTGGGAGAGAGTATTTAATCAGTCTGCTGGATTTGCATTTTTTTGAACTCATTTGTGATAAATATCACATTTGTATTTCCTGAATATTCCGTGTTGTTGCTAATTTCATCTCTACTTCTGATAATGTTACCGATAACAGTTACCGGTAACATTTTGTGGATGAAAGATCTGCGTTAAGGAGTTTATATGAGCGATACCCAGCATTCGAATCATGTTTTTGTGCTTATGGGGGTATCCGGTAGTGGTAAATCTGCTGTTGCCAGTGCTGTAGCCTATAAATTGGATTCTGCTTTTTTAGATGGTGATTTTTTACACTCAAGATCTAATATTAATAAGATGGCTGAAGGTTACGCACTGAGTGATGAAGATCGTGAGCCTTGGTTGAAATCACTGAACCATGCAATTTTTGCTATGCAGCGCACAAACCCGGTTTCCCTGATTGTTTGTTCTGCTTTAAAAAAGCATTACCGGGATATACTGCGTGATAATAATAAGAACCTGTCATTTCTTTATATGAAAGGTGACTTTGATTTAATTGAAAGTCGATTGAAGGCACGTAAAGATCATTTTTTTAAACCTCGAATGTTGGTATCTCAGTTTGAGGCATTAGAAGAGCCGGGGAGTGATGAACAGGATGTTTATCTGGTTGACATTAGATCATCTCTTGATGAAGTGATAAATCACTCGATAAGAATAATTAATAGTGTCATTTCAGGGGAAAAATAATGAGTACTTTAACCTTAGTGCTGACAGCGGTGGGCTCTGTTCTCTTACTATTGTTTCTGGTGATGAAAGTCAGAATACACGCTTTTATTGCCTTAATACTGGTTTCTATGGGAGCGGGTGTTTTTTCTGGTATGCCACTGGATAAAATTGCTGAAACAATGCAAGAAGGAATGGGAGGAACGTTAGGTTTTCTGGCTATTGTTGTCGCATTAGGAGCGATGTTTGGTAAAGTTCTGCATGAAACAGGCGCATTGGATCAGATTGCGGTTAAATTACTCAATAGTTTTGGTGAAAAGAATGCGCATTATTCATTGGGGATTGCTGGCCTAGTTTGTGCTTTGCCATTGTTCTTTGATGTAGCGATTGTTTTATTGATTGGTGTGGCGTTTGCAGTAGCGCGTCGTACTGGCGGTAATGTAGTCAAGCTGGTTATTCCTCTATTTGCTGGTGTTGCAGCCGCCGCAGCATTTTTGTTGCCTGGCCCAGTACCTATGTTGTTGGCTTCACAGATGCATGCTGACTTTGGCTGGATGATCTTGATCGGTATCAGTGCAGCGATTCCTGGTATGTTATTGGCGGGGCCAATCTTTGGTAGTTTTATCAGTAAGTATGTCACTCTGGATTTACCCATCGATATAAGTGAACCAAGTCTTGGTCAGGGTAAGATGCCATCTTTTGGTTTGAGTTTATCACTGGTTCTGTTCCCTTTGGCTTTGGTTGGATTAAAGGCTATTGGTCAGAATTTTGTTGAACAGGGTTCTGAGTTGTATCAGTGGCTTGAATTTATCGGTCATCCATTTTCTGCGATTTTGGTTGCTTGTTTGATTGCTATTTATGGTTTGGCAATTCGCCGTGGGATGAGTAAAGAAAAAGTAATGGATATTTGTTCTTCGGCTATTCAACCGGCTGGAATTATTTTATTGGTGACTGGAGCTGGAGGTGTATTCAAACAAGTATTAGTGGATTCGGGTGTTGGTCCTGCTTTGGGAAACGCATTAATTGGAGCGGGTTTGCCTATTGCAGTAGCGTGTTTTATTCTTGCTGGTACAGTACGTATTATTCAAGGCTCTGCAACCGTTGCTTGTTTAACAACTGTTGGTCTGATTTTGCCAGTTGTTGATCTTCTGGGATATTCTGGTGCCCAGCTTGCAGCTCTTTCAATCTGTATTGCGGGTGGTTCTTTGGTATTGAGCCATGTTAATGACTCAGGCTTTTGGTTATTTGGAAAATTTACTGGTGCAACAGAATCTCAAACACTGAAAACTTGGTCAATTATGGAAACTATTCTTGGAACAACAGGTGCTGTTGTGGGGATGATTTTCTTTGCTATGATGTAATTCTTCTGCCATCCTAATAGCTAAAATTTAAAGTGCTTTTCTCGGCATTAAATAATGCCGCCTTCTATAAGAAGGCGGATGATCAGCCAACTATGCAGATGATTAATAAAGTTAGAATAGTGTTCTCGCTAATGGATGACGATTGCACCAGCGATCTTTATAGGCAAGAGAAGGTCTACCAATAGAATAGCGCATAACTTTTTGATGCTGCTGGCAGAGATCTGAAGCATTCTGAATATTTAACCACATTAGAATACTGCCAACACTGAGATTGGAATATTCAGGGTCGAGTCCGCCGTCTACTGCATCAAATGAAATCCACTGGGGACTGTCTGCTTTTATAACTAAATCGTAGGCTACTGGGGCGCCATTGATAGTTAATACATTTCCGTACAGATGTTGTTTGAGCTCGGTATATAACTCAGTTAATTTTTCTTTCTCTTCTTCATTGTGCGTTTTATATGTCCAGCGTTTTTCATACAGTGTAGTGTAAATATCGATGAACTCTTGGCAGGTAAAATCGTTAATTTGATGTATTTCTCCACCTGCACGCTTAAATTTGTTAATTTCATTACTTCGATTTCTTTTTGTTTTATAAGAAAAATTTTCTTTAGCAAGACAGACTGTTCGTTTGTTTAACCGACCATAACAAACGTTGATAAAGTTTTTTTTGTGCAAGAGCGATATGGTTTTAGATTTCCCTGGGATGATGGTTTTTAGGTGTTTGGAGATGGGAAAGATAATTTCATCATAGGTGAAGAAGTGGTAGTCCTTTTGGTGACTTGCCGCCAGATGATGATCTTTACAGGTAAAGTATGCCCCTTCGATAACGTTTTCTATTTGTGGATTTTCTTTGACGTAAAAGATAAAATTATTGCCAAATTTTTCATTTAAAAAACGTACAATATCTGGATGAGTGGATATTCCACCACCATAGAGAGAATACGCTTGTTGGTAACGTTCGAAACTACACTCTTTCCAGCCGGAGATGAGCCTTTTTATAGAGCTGAGAGGATACTTGTTTGGAAAAATCATATTTTAAATACTCTTTTTAACGCTAGGTTTTACATATGGTATAAACTTATTTTTCAACGTATTAAATACAACAAAAAAGATAGTTTGTCTTTATTAAATGGATTTCTTGTGAGCTCATACATATTGTAAACCTAAGATGATAAGTTTAATTTTTCTGCACTAAAAACAAGATAAGTATTTAGTACTATTCCCAATCAAGCTTTATTGTTGCTTATTGATCGAGAATATTTATTAATTGTTGGTATAAAGCTTCAGCACTGCGTTCATAACCCGCGGCTGAAAGGTGAACATAGTCAGGACGAGCAAGATCTTGGTGCGCCCAACTCTTAATTGAGCATTTTCCACCCATATATTCACGCCAGTTCCAGAATAGTGTGTGCTGATCTTGAGCGACTTTTTGTTGAATATGGATGATATTATCCAACATTATTGGTTGTTGTGCTGTACAACTTGTAAGTTGGTTGTTTTTCAAAGAATCGCCTGGCCCAATGATAAGGATAACTGCTTGTGGTAACTGATTACGAATCTGCTTTATCTTCGCTTCCAATTGCTGGCGATAGCTTGATAAATCAAGCGAATGATTAAATGCCTCATTTGTGCCATAAGCGAGGATCACCATATCAGGGTGCATTTGAACTAATGTATCAATCCATTCTGGTTGCCACTTGTCCATCATATTAATAGTTGCACCATTAATACCCAAGGCGGATAACATAATACCTGGTTGTTTACGATTAATAAACCAGCCACCTAATTTTAACTGATTATTCTGTATTGCCGTGATGTTAACCGGGAATATCACCGGTTCTGCGGTGGAAAATTGCCAGTGGCCGTGAGTTGCCGGTAATCTCAGTATTCGTTTGGTTGTAGACTGAACCAGAATCTGAGCATCATCCGATGTTTGGTATAACATTTTGAGTTGATAGCGATTATGGGATGGTGTAAATAGTCTTAGAATTAATTGGCTTATTTTGCTATTGGGTTCTGCAATTGTACCGCCAAGAGGAAAATCAGGCCGATTATCTTTGCGGCTGGTAGTGAGTTTCCATTGCTGTTTATTACCGGTCATACTGACCATAGCGTTACGTTGGCCTGGCACATTAATTGGGCTAACAAAACCAATCCCTGCATCGCCAAAACGCTGTTGCAATAAAGAGCGAAGCTTGCCAGTAAAAAAGTCTGCGGCGGTATGGGAATCTCCTATCTGAACAAAATGCAGTTGATTATGACGACTGTTATGCAGTTTGTTCGCCAGTAAGGCTAAATTTGGTTCACCAAAGTCTATTAGCTGTTGGTTCTCTTTTGCCGGTTGTTGTGTTGGCAATGGTCCTGATTTTTGTTTATGGCACGATATCAAACTTAAAGAGAGTACGAGGGCCAAACTGATGCCAACAGATTGGTATCGCCGACGGGGTTGCTTAACTATTTTCATTTTGCTTGGTTCCATTTTGTTTGGTTGGTTCCTGAATAAATTTAATCAATGAAAATATGTTGTCTGAGATAGTTTGCTGGCCTTTCAAGCTAAAGTGTATACCATCACCACTTCTGAGCTTAATTTTGTTACTATTGTCGCCAATATAGTCGGAATAATCATTTGCATGATACTTAAAAATATCATTAACAGAAACGTAGATTTCTCCGGCTTTCGTTACTTCCGATTGATACAAGGAGCTCAGATATTCCATGCTGGTGGAAAGTTTTTTCTGCCGCATATTGGGAGGACCAATCCAGATAATATCAGCACCGTGGTTACGTGCTTCGGTAAGGATCGTGTCGATACGTTGGCGATAGAGATTTTCCCAATCGGGACTGGCGAATTTCAGGTAGATGTTTCCATGTTTTGGTGGCATATCCCAGGGATCATTTGGCCCCAAAAAAATAACAACTAATTTGATATTATGGTTGGCTTCCAGTGTCTTATTGATAGTTTCCGGCCAGTTAAAAAAGCTGGGGTAAGCGAGTCCAGTACTTTGTTTGCTGAGATTAATGCTGGAGATACCGTAATCCCGGTAGAGTCGACGTTTCAGATGAGGAGCGATACCCTGCATCATTGAATCTCCAGCAAACAGCACTTTATCTTTGGCTGTCAGTGTCACGTTGGCTTTAGCGATAACCGCACTGGGGGAAACATTATTCCTTGAATCATGGGGCATTGATGAATTGACCGGATGAGTATGGGGAGATTTCTGTAATAATTCCGGGAAAGTTGCAGGTAAATTTGTAACAGAAGAGGGATAACCACTCAGGAGTTTTAGCCCAATCTGAAAATCCGCAGGCAGTGTGATATCAGATTCTTGGGGAGTTTGCTGATGATTGTCACTGTTATTGCCGGTAGTATGTAATATGAAAGCTTCCCCCGCAGCGAGTACGCCTTGTTCCAAGTTATCACCGAAATCCCAGAGTGGATGACCTTGTAAGGTTGCCCAAAGGCTTTGCCGGTGATATTCCTGTTGCCAGAATCTATCCAGTGAACGATGATTTATCCAGATTAACAGTAGGCTAGTTAAGATTACGATAAAAGTGACTTGTCCGGCCGTTTTTAAATTAGATTTGAATTCAGAAATTGGCATAAATGAATCCTGGTATTCCTTGTGGTGAAAGCATAAATACCAAAGTCAGAATAATTGCTAATGGTATTGGGTAACATATCCATGAAATCTGAGAATGTATTTTATCAATCATTATTTTTAGATTAATCAGCCACGGATAAATAATAAAGAGTCCCCAGAACATCAGTAACAACCCACTGTTGGCTATTATCGAGTGAAATAAATCTGATGACATCAATTGACTTAATAATATTAGTGCATCATCTAAAGTAGGACAACGGAAGAAAACCCATGCCAGACAGACAAAGTGGAAAGTGATGATTCTAGATAAAAATGAGATGACAGGTTTTTTGGGAATATTTTGATTTTTTTTGTCTATTGGGGGAAATAACCGATATTTAATATTGAGGATTATTAATCCCAATCCATGAATAGCTCCCCAAATAATGAAGTTAATTCCAGCTCCATGCCATAACCCGGAGATGACCATAGCGACAAACAAATTAAGATTTTTACGTATAAACCCTTTCTTATTACCACCAAAAGGAATATAGACATAATCACGGATAAATTCAGACAAACTGATATGCCAACGGCGCCAGAAAGCTTGCAAGTTTTCTGCCAGATAAGGGGCATTGAAGTTTTCAGGTACCCTGAAACCAAGGAGTAGTGCTAACCCAGTAACAAGGTTGGTATAACCAGAAAAATTAAAATAGATATGCCATGCATAGGCATAGATACCAACCAGTATTTGTCCCGCATTGTAGCTGGCAGGATCATCAAAAACTGGATTGACATAATTTTCGGATAAATAAGAGCTGAATAAGAATAGCTTGGTTATCGCTAATGCAATCAGTAATATGGCTCTTGATGGTTCAATGATGACTCTTGATGAAATCTGGATTTGAGGCAGGAAATCTTTAGCGCGGTTGATTGGTCCGGCAACAATACTTGGAAAAAAGCATAGGTATAAAGCGACATCAGGAAATGATGCTTTGGGCATTTCTTTTCTTGCGACAGCAACGACATAACTGACGGAATGAAATGCATAGAAAGATAAACCTAAAGGGACGAGTAGTGTCAGTACAGGTAAATCTATGGACAAGCCAAATTTGGCAAATGCTTGTTGGAGACTTTCCTGAAAGAAAGAATAATATTTGAATAGAGTAAAACATCCCAGAATAGCTATTGTCAGGATAGTAAACGTGATGCGATTGGATAGAAATTTGCTGGCTATGTTTGTTAACAGATAAATAAATAGCGTATAGCCAAATAGGATGCCGATGAACTGCGGATTAAAGGAAAAGACAAACAGATAACTTGCGATTATCAGCAGATAGTTTTGTGCTTTCGCATTTTTTTGCAGCATCCAGTACAAGAGAAAGAAAGCAACAAAGGAACCAAGAAACTCAAAAGAAAAGAAATTCATATTAAACTCTGGTCAATCATCTTATCTCAATATAAGTTAATATTGAGTGATATTATAGTATTTAATCTAAACATTCTATCAATGAAAAGAACAAACTGGTGGACATAAGAAAATCATCCGCACCATAGTTGGTTATGGTAACGGATGATTTTGGTACTCAGCACAAGATATTCAAACAGAAGATATTCATGCTAATGACTTATTTAGGCCCTTAGTCATGATCGTTTTTAGCTAACTTCTGCGCCTGAGTAATAAGCCCTTTATTGCTGTTAAATACTTTATGCAGGTAATTGTTGTAAGTCGAACCCAATTGTGAATACCCTTCAAGATTATCAATCAACTTACTGGTATTTAGTGATTCTTGAAGGCTTCTCTGCTTGGCGCGTGAAACACGTAATGATTCATAAGCGTTATGAGTATTCAGATTTTTCATATAGGCTTCGACAGAATCATTGATGGTCGGGTAGGAAAAATAACCTTTTATTTTACCTTGGATTTTCTTACAGTTGTTACCGCAACGCATACCGAACAAATTGTTATTCTGTTGTGCAAGCTTAGATGTTCCCCAACCAGATTCTGTTGCGGCTTGAGTGGCGACAAAATGGGTTGGGATGATATCAACACGACTTAGCAGCTTGTTCCAGTTAACTTTTTTAGGCGAGCTACTACAGCTCACGTTGTAGTTTTTACAAATTTGTTGCAGGCGCTTGATATCCTGTATGGACCAATGCTTGGCGTTTTGGTGTTCCAATAGCCATTTCCGTTCCTGCATAATTTGTTGATTGTGTTGATCAATCACAGGGACAACAACATTTAAAAACGCTTTCTTACGTAGGGTGCCCGAAGGGTATTTTCGCAAATCTGGCAAACTGCTTTGCATGCCATTGTGAGAATACTCTATGCTTTTAGCGGTGCTGGTTGAGGCGTGACTAAAAGCGGAAAACAATAATGAGATAAAGAAAGCGAAGATGGCAGTTGTCCTCATCGTTTGAGAGGGCATTGCTTTTCCTCGTTTGCTCTGAATAAAAAACAAGCTGATGTTAGCAAAATAAATCCAGCATAGCCAGAGTTATTAGCGATTCATAAATATATTTTCTGTAATAAAAATTGTTATTTTGCTAATTTGTTCTGTGTTTTTTTATTAATTTATATATGGTTATGTGCTGCTTGTGTACAAAACATTACCTGTCAAGAGTGAGTTATCCATCAGATATAATCATGATTTTTGAGTTAATTTTGTATCTGTAAGTTGCTTTTTCAAAAGAAAAATGATTTGTAAACCAGTTAGTATAATATCAAAAGTGATTGAATTTAGTTTTATATAGTGCTGTTAATTATAGTACAGCCAATCGTAAGAACACCGCGGCGAGTAGTAAACTGATTGATATTAATATTGCCGTTATAAGAATAAGTATCATTTTCATAAAAAGGGGACCAGTTACCGATATGGTCTTTTTCCTCTGTGAGTTAAAATTAAGTCGTCTCTGTCAGGCTTGAGCTAATCTTCTAATATATCTATTGTCATTGGCGCGGTGCAGGATATTCGATATGGTTCTAAATGTTAAGTTAAAATGAGTAACAATGTGTTACAAATATTTACTTCAAGTGATATTGTAAAAATCTAATAATGAAGATGTATATAAAAATAAAAAAAATTTAATAATTCATTTGTTGATAATTATAAATATTTATCTTTATATTTTTTTATTAAAGGTGATTTTGGGAAGTGAAAGTTATATTTTCATTATGTTGGATTAAATTTTTATTACATTTTTGCATTGCGTGTAGTTATATTAATATTTAAGGTTTTTATTTTTGTTTTATTTTATGTTGTTGATTTTTAATTAATTTTTTTAATTTTCAATCAATGTAATTGATTGTTTTTATATATTGTGTATTTCTATTTGTATGGTTTTTTTGTCGTATTTTTTTCTTGAAATATATTTTTATTTCCGGCTTGGTGTTGTTTGTGTTTATTCTTTAATAAAGTTGGATAATATTGCTTTTGATATTATTCTTTTAATTTTATTGATAAGTGTAAGTCTGTTTTTTCTATTTTTCGTAGAATTACACTATTTTATTAAGAAATTGGTTAAGTTTGTGTGATGACTTAATGTTAGGATTATCATTGTGTTACGTAAATTTAGGGTAGGTTATAAATGTAAATGAATTTTTCTACAGAAACACTTTATTACAAATTATTACTTATTGAAACATAAATTTTTAATTCAGATGAGCGAAATAAGAGGCATCTCCTTTGCCTCTTGGTTAATTTTCCTCTTGATTAATTGTATTCAAAGTTCAGCATAGAAGTTGCTTTCAGGTCCCCTGCTATGATGTTCTGTGGATCATAAACGTAGTAGTAAGCATTAAGGTCGATGGCAAAGTTTTTATCGATGGTATTGCCGGAGTTTTTGCTGAATAGCAGTGTTGCGCCGAGGGATGAGGATTGCGAAGTACTGAAAGTGATCGGCGTTGAATCACTTGACTGAGAGACACGGATACCAACACCTTTAGCTGCGCCTGCTTTGCTGTCAATTAAAGTTCGATTGTCATTGGGTAGCAGATTATTACTGCTCAGGTAAGCTTTAACTGAGCGTGAGGTTTTTCCGTTTTGGAGATATTTGCATTCAAAGTTAAGGGTAAAAGGTGTTTCTCCTTTATCTGTTCCATTAAGCAATCTAATGCGGTTGACTTTTGGTAGATTCACTGTCAACCCCTCATTTAAGAAGTGACAAGTTGTATCTCTGTGATTAAAAATCATGGTGATGGGCTGGTAATAGATATCTTCAGAATGTGTCGGCCACTCCCAGGTAAGAATAAAGGTCAGGAAATCGGTAGCGAAACGGAGAATAGCATCAAGGAGTCCTAAATTGGTGGTATCCATTGCAATGACAGCAGTTTTTAATGTTGCGGAATTGCCGGAAAAGACGTGAATATTACTACCACCGGGTCTGCCACCCAATAGCTTTACATTGAGCGTAAATTGAGCTTGCAATTTGCTGGCTGGGTATGTGTCATTACTGTTTCCCAGATTAATACTATTGCTAGGAGAAAGATTCGTGATAGTCACTTCGGCATAATCTTTGCCGCCATTGAATCCTAAAACAACTTTGTTTTTGGTAAAGGGCGAGCCGTTAGCAACAGAGTTTTGTTTCCATAATGAATTTCTTGTACATGTAAAATAGCCAGAATATTGGGTATTGAGTATCCAGGTGGCATTACTGTTCAGGGTGAGATGATCTGTCATATCAACCGTGATTGCCGGTGCCGTTATTGCATATTTAGGTTGGCAGTCTGCATAGGCTATGTTGCTGCTTAGACTGATTATGGCCGCCAGATACAATGGCTTAAGTTTCATTATCTTCTCCCTTAACGGCAAATATTGGCGGTAGAGCCCATTTCAGGCTGTGGATCGTTTATTGTGCAATTCTTTTCGCCTAGCTGACCGATGCGGATATAAATTTGCTGTGGTAATTTTTCTACTCGTAAGAAAACCATACTGCCCTGACCAACGTATCCTAAGCTGTTACCTTCTGAATCGACAATTTCAGTGCCGAAAGGTAAAGGTTTACCATCAGCCTGAGCGGCATAGAAAACGAAAGTTTTCCGCTGGTCTGTTTTAAATCCTATATGGGTAATCGCACCGAAATATGGCGCAACATCTCGGATGTTACCGATAAGTTCAGCGGCATCTTCTGACACTTCACTGGTATCTAGCATGATGGCGTTTTTTCGGTAAGGAGAGAGGTAAGGTATCAGCAACTTACCGCTGTTGTTTGTCATCATGCTTTTATCACCATTCACTGAAGCGTTTGCTGTGCCCGGCGCGTCAATGATGGCGAAAGTTTCTCCAACCTGATTAGCGGACAGAATTCCACCTTGATAAGCAACCAAACTGCCGATTGCGCCAAGCCCCATTTGGCGATACTCCTTGGATTGGCTATAAGAACTGCTCAATGTGGAAATGGATGTTTTATAGGTTAAATTTGCACTGGTTGTTGTCGAACCGCTTTTCTGATCTGAAATGTTGAAGTGGTAATTCAAACGGTTGTTTGGGCCTGCGCTGCCGCTTAACCCTAAGTTGCTGTTGTTATAATGACTTTCATTGATTGAGACATTATTAGTCAGATAGGCTGGGTAGCCAAACAACTCGAAAGGAATGGATAGCATCAGATAGTAGCGCTGTTCCTCTTTACTTTCTGTTTCATTGATATTGTATCGAACACGGCTTGCTGTCAGAGAATAATTGACTTTACCCAGACTGTTGGAATACCCCATTTGATATTCTCTACTTTTATTCTGGGTTCCCCAGTAATCACGGAATGTTCCCGAAAGAAAAAGTGAACCTGCCCCACTACCAAGATTCTGATTCAAATTGATATTAAAGGTATTTTTTTGATGGGAATAGTATTGTTGGTTATAGCCGTTGCTTATCCAGTCATGTAGATCAATCGCATCGATTAGGGTGAGGTAGTTTTTAGTTGAATAACGATAAGCCGCCAGCGAAAAATTTGTTTTTGTTTGTGGAATATAGCGGCTATAAGCCAATTTGTAGCTTTGACCTTTCATGGTTGGGCTATTATCAAATTTGGCGCTGGACTGTGAAACGTCAATTGAGACAGCGCCAATGGGTAGATTAAAGCCACTACCTAACAGTAGCGAATAATAATCTTTACTGATAATGGTACCTGTATAACCGGTCAGGACATTATTAAAACCATATTGATAGCTGGCTTGAAAAAAGTTTGGTTTATAACGACTGTTGGCAATATGTGTTTTACCGGCACTGATATCATATTTGCCAAGACCTTCTTTCATCATATTAGGAACGGATGAAAAGGGGACGGTAAAACTGTTAGTCCGTCCGTCTGCTTCCGTCACGTCAACGAGTAAATCACCACCTGAACCCGTTGGTAAAATAGTATCAATGGCAAACGGCCCCGGAGGTACATTACCCTGATAAATAACAACATTATTTTGGGTGATTTTTACCAGAGCGTTAGTCTGCGCAACTCCCCTAACGATAGGGGAAAACCCTTGCCAGGCATCGGGGTACATGCGCATATCTGTTTTCAGATTGATACCTCGAAAGCGGAAAGAGTCGAATAAATCGCTTGATGTATAGCTATCGCCAATGCGAATTTCTGAATTAATTGATGAAACTCCCCGTTGCAGATAACGGGTATTGTTACTCCATTTATCACCATTTGAACGCGTGTAATGATAAGAAGATTGATCACGTAATTGCCAGCCAAATAGATTCAAACCGCTATTAAGTGACACATAAACATTATCTTCATTTTCACGGCCGTGGTTTTGTTTATTCCTATTTTGAGTATGGTAATAGTTGGCATTATAGGACAGCATAGCGCCGGGGATACCTCTGTCCCAGAATGCGGGATCGATATAGCCTTTTAGTTCGTTTTTGACATATGCCTGCGGGACCACCAGATGTAGACTGAGTTTAGGCACATCGAGATTAACAGTTCCTTCATGTATTATTTTAGTAAGAAGAATTTCATCTTTGGATAAATTTGATTCTGATAATTGGTTTTTATCAATTTTTATACCTAATCTGGGAAGATCTTCATTAAATAAGTAAATATCTTTACCATCGTTCTGGATATTAATATCAAATCTTCCTTTCCAATCATTATTCAGATATATATCAATATCGTAACGGCCTGCGGGCAGTTCTGAAGTGGAATAAAACCGGGATAAATCTGCTTTTGCAGATTCACCGGCTAGAAAATCAGTATTAAATGTTGCGGCATAGCATAAACAACCTGTATACAGCAAGGTACCTATTATCAGAGCTAACCGACTAACTTTTTGTCTTATCATGTTCTATGCTATGCCAGTAATATCACTATTGAAGTGGTAAAGTTAATTTATTTATAGCACCAAAATCGTCAACAATAGCCAGAGTTAATTTGTCTCCAACTTTTACTTTTTCATTGGTACTGAATGAATAAGAAGAGAATGGTTTTATAATTGTTCCTTCATTGAGTAAGTTAGGTTGAGTATCAGAAGATTTAAGGCCGACGATATTCATGACATAGGGTGATGAATTCTCCAATTTTAGTTGGCTACCCTCACGTTTTAATACAATATGTTGTTGGATCTGTTTAGGTGAGATAGAAAGCTTATCAGGCCGGTAGAAAAATTTGATCCGGGTACGAATCGCAATCTGCATGACATTTTTGTCGCCAATATTTTCTGCGACGGGAGGAATATCCAGAACATTTAAATAAAACAGCGATTCACGATCAGTCGGTAGATTGCTGTTAATGTGCTTAATTCTTAATTGTTGCCCGTTATTACCGTCAATTTTGACGACTGGAGGAGTAAGTAAAAAGGGGACTTTAGCTGTTTCAGGTGTTGAATTAGGATCGCCATCATCTATCCAGGATTGTACCAGAGAGGGTTGATCTCCTGCATTTAATAATTGAACCGATACCTCTTTATTACTGGCTGGATAAATAACACGTGTTGTGTTAATAACGATGTTGGCATGAGCCGATAAAGTCGTCATCCCTAATAGTATAGCTAAAAATAATTTCTTCATAATGTTATTTTTGCCAAATTAAATAAGCCTATTTATCTAAATAGGCTTTATTTATTGAAGTAAATCATTACATATAAGTAACGTGATAAGTAACCATCGTTACTACTTTACCGAGATCTGCCTCAGCCGTGCCTATTTTGTAGTATTTCGCATAGAAATCGACTGTTTCAGGTACTGCTCCAGAGCCTTTGATTCCTGTATCAAACGCTTTATTCAGCATAATAGGGGTATTTTCTTCGGCATGTTTAACAAGAGCGATACCTACGTTTTTCGGCTTGCCGTTTGCATTGAGTTCTTGGTTCATCAGGTACTTACCATCGTTAGCAATGGTATGTGATGATGAGAACTGGATTTTCAACATAGAGGTTGCTGGGTCAAAACCAACGGCTTTGGACTGACAGTTAGAAAATTCCATTGTGAATGCTTTCTTACCAAAATCAATTAAGCCTTCCTTTTGTCCGGCTTGAGTGACTGAGATAGGTTCCAATATAATCGACAGACTAGTTGAAGCACCGCCGTTAATAGTACAAGTGGCATCAGTGACTGCACCAGAGAAATGTAGTGTACCGCCAGCAGCATTATCGGCTGCAACAGCAGAGCCTGCGGCAAAAATAAGGGCGGCGGTGGTTGATAACGCGAGTTTATTCATTTTTCCTCTCCAGGAGTAGGGACATCTTAATTGGTTTTATCAGGGGGTAAAGATAGGGGCCCTGAATCCCCCGATACATCAGAAAAATTAAGACAACAATGTTATTGCTTATCTGTTAAATTGATTAATACTGTAAATTTAAAATAAAAATCAATATATTATATAGTTGAAAATAGTTTAGTAACTTGAGCTTTTGTTGAATAATTCTAATAATTCCCAATGTAAGTTCTTATTTTATCTATTTAGATAAAGATGATATTGTTTATACATATTTATAACTTGGAAACATATATTATAGACGATTAAACCTATTTAAGAAGGGATTTTTATTATTTAAGTTAAATTAAGAGTGAATGTCTGCTTTTTCGGTAAAAATAAGTTAAATACACAGTTTATGAGTATAATTAGAAATTATTCTCTAATTTTTGTGTCTTTTTGAGATTTTATTTCTTTTTTGGTCTATTTGGTTGGTTAATGTTTTTTTAACTCTTTGATTTATTTTTTAGATGTTATGTAATATTAATTATTCTATATCAGTTATTTATTGGTTTTTTATCTTTGTAAATATTTCAATACGATTTTTTTATCCTGTGAAATAATACTTGGTGATGTGGTTTTTCCGTTTCTAATTTAATTTAAGTACAGTCGGCATAGTTTGGTTTTATTATAGATAATGTTGAGTTTATATTGTGATGTAACATTGCGGAAATAGTAAATAATGATTGATGATATTTCAAAGAGATTATTATTTGAGAAATAGTAATCTAAAATCTCCTATATATTTTAACTCATAATGCTATATTCATTCTTTCATTAAAAATATGTGAATTAATAATTCTCTTGTTGTTCTTTCGCTCTTTCTGCTAATTGTGGAAAATCAAGGGCAATCCAGTAGCTTTCTGGTACAGGAAGATCTTTCATTTGGCGGCTAGGCCACAATTGTAATTCGGCCAGTTCAGATAGTCTGTAGCCAATATATTGTTGTGGCAGGGTAAGCCTAAGTGGAAATTGCTGTTCTGTAGGCACCATGTTAGGTGTGCGATCACTGTGAGTATGGAAATCACGTTGAAGGATTAAGCGTTTATCGGGTATACGGCGTTTGCTATCCCACCAGATACCATCAACCAGTTCAAACATTTTCCGCGTTTCATCTGGTGACAAGGCTTCCAGTTCACGTAGCGCAGGAGGCAAAATGGCTTGCATTGATAGACGGTATTGTTTCATTGATGGTACTTGTCCTGCCAGTATCAAAGAGAGGGAAAGACGAGCGCCTAGTAGATTAGAGTAGAGATCTTCCGGGGAGAACGCCGACACTTTTTCAGAAAATCCTGGTACAGACTGATAACCATACCATTGGGCGATTTCATGCCATGCCGCAAGTTCAAAAGCCAATTTTACCGCTAGATAAGCAGTTAGGGTATAACGTTGTTCTATCGCTGCTGGTGGTGTGAATTGATAGAACTGGATACGGCGTGATGCTAATTCGTTGCTGAGTTCTATTTGCCACTCTTCTCCAAGACGAGGCCAGATTTGACTGAATAGAAAAACTGCATTATCAGCGGTATCCCGTACATGGGAAATATCAATGAATCCGCCTCTGCGGGTATATATCATCCCTACTTTTTCATTACTGAGTCCTGTTAATGAAGCAACGGTACCAAAAAAACTGTTGTTATAATTATGCGCTCCAAGATTATCGGCATCCAGCACATTACTTATGTGGTAAAAAGGTACTGGAATGGTCAGTAATTCAGTTTTTAAATTGTAGCCAAAAGCACAGCAAGCTCTTAATCCTTCGGGAGAGGGAATCGGAGCAAGCACCGGCCATGCACGGGTTGCTTCGGCGGTTGCTTCACTATTTAAGTCAGGTTGTACTGGTGCGATCGAAGTAACAGTTCCCTGGCATCCTGTAACTAACATTAAAGCAGCAATCCACAAACGCAATTTCAAAACGCCTCTCCCACCTGAAAATAAAATCCATTGCTTTTTTTACCAATACCAAAGTCCAATCTGACATTCATTTTAGGTTTGAATTCAAAACGATAGCCTGCGCCAACTGTGGGCAACCAGTTTTCTGAGCCAATATCTTTTGCGTAATGGCTTAAGGTGCCCGCCCCAGCCCACAAAACAAATCCATGCCGCCAGTCCAATTTGCGCCGATATTCCAGTTGGGTGCTGATAACATTTTTGTCCCGGTATCTACCGTCATAATATCCGCGCATCCGATTGCTATTACCTAGCATTGACAGCATATTCCAAGGCACCTGGCCGTCAGTGAAACGACCATAACTATCAAATGCCAGGACGGATTTTTCATCTAATTGGTAGTAGGTGCTGTATTGCAGATCAACGGTGTTAAACCGGCGGTCGCTGCCCAATGCCGGGGAAAAATGGGTATAGGTAATATCAAGAACGTGCCCTTGATGAGCGTTAGGCAGGAAATCCCGTGTGTCGTAGCTGAAATAGGCACTGACGCCCGAACTCAATATGGACCGGCCATCGTTTTCTGCCGCGAAAAGTTTTTTAGCACCGTTGTCGGGATCTTTGGCGTGTAATGATGAAAAATTCCAGCCGGCGCCTAAATAGGTAGAATCAGCAACTCGATAGAGAACTCTGGGTTGTAGGTGCAATTCCTGTGAGCGATATTTTTCTTTGTGATCATTTACCTTACCTGCTTGATATCCTGTTCCCCAATAATAGGTGGGAACGTTGTTCAATGTACCGGAAAGAAAAAAACGCCATTGATCATCAGCAAAGAAATTATAGTTATCAAATGTGAAGCCAAAGGCACCCGTTGAAGAGGTAAATCCATTCAGGGAAAGAGAAGAAATTTGGCTGGTATGATCATTATCATCTGGCCGATAGAGACCAACGACAGCAACCCCGAGACCGGCACCTAACTCTGGAGTATAAAAAGGGCCGGGTAAAACGCCCCAGTCAATCGCCTTACTGCTGTCATAGGTATTACTGCCACCTAATTTTTCCAGCCAGCCATCGATTTTTTCCCTGCTGAGTAGTGCTTCGCCATATGAGAAATCAGAAATAAAAAGGCTGACTAGAGCCAGCCCATGTAAAGTACAGCGGATATTCATTAGAAACGGAACTCACCTGAGATATAGAAGCTGTTACGTTTGTTAAAGCCAACTTCGGTCAACATATTGAAGTTGCGTGTGACTTCCAGCCTTGCACCAACAGTATTATTCCAACGAGATGCAACATGCTGTTTTACTTTGAATTTCATACTCTCATAATCGTCGAATGCACTTACCACTTTGTCAAACATGGGGGGTAAACTCAGATTACTAATATTGCCTTTAAATTCCTGAGTAATTTTCTGGTACATACCACCGGTCCATACTTGTAATTTGGTATTTCCCTGTCCTGGAATGATTGGCTGGAATATAAATTCATAACCAATTCGCGGAGTGACAACCAGAGCGCTAATTTTACCATCCAGAATATCCAGATTAGTGTAGGTATAGTTGGTATCAAGGGTACCGAAAAACTGATTGTAACCTCCTGCCAGAGTAAAACCGCCGCCATAGGTTTTACCTTTAAAGTCCAGTTCGAAAGGGATATCTTTTATACCCTTAATAGGGAAACCACCAAATCTGATTCCCTCAATGTTGGTTTTCGATGTGCCTTTTGTCCAACCATAAACGCCATAAATATTCAGAAAAGGCAGAACCCAGGCATCTAGTTTGAGCATATGCGACTCATTCTTTTCTCTGGTTTTGCCTGTCTGGATACCCAGCATATCTTCAAAGCCTGGGGTGTTCGGTATAATGATTTTAATATCATCTACAATGATATTCTGCCGCATATTCATATAACCGTAACTGGCGCCAAACGGTTCCGGTAGGTCATAACCTTTAGCTTTGGCTTCGTCACCCCAAATCGGGAGTACCCGTGATTCTTGCTTATTCGGTTTTCTGGATAAGCTGCCATCAGCAGTCGTTTGGTTTCCACCGGACTGGCTAACAGAGAGAGAAAGAATTGGGCGGTCATCAGCGTAGCTATAAGGGGTTGCCAGGCAGGATGAAAGAACAGCTAACTTGCTAATATCAGAAAATTTTATGTCAAAAAATTTCATAATAGGAAGCTCGGTTTTGCTAGTAGGGAAATTAAAGTTTTCATTTAAGGCTATTGATTCCTCACCGTAATATTTAAAGCGCAACAAACCCGGCAAATTAGCATAAGTTGTATGGATAAGAAATATCATAAGATGCTGAAAAGTATAATTTTGCTGTATGTTTAATGAACGGTCTTGTCATTCTCAGGCAAAGATAAAAGGAGCATGGTTATTACGCCACCGATTAACCCCCAGAATGCAGCGCCTACGCCAAGTAACGTCACACCGGAAGCGGTGATCAAAAATGTGATTATTGCTGCGTCCCGTTGCTTTTCATTCTGTAGCGCTTGTAGCAGACTGCCAGAAATTGTTCCAAGCAATGCTAATCCGGCAATAATATGAATGAGGGCCGCCGGTAATGCGCTGAATAACATACTGATTGAACCACCGAACAGCCCTGCTATCAGGTAGAACACCCCCGCTACAGCAGCGGCCATATAGCGGCGATTTGGGTCAGCGTGGATTTCCGGACTCATACAAATTGCTGCCGTAATGGCGGCAATACAGACAGAAAAACCACCAAAAGGCGACAAGATCAGTGAAATGAGCGCAGTCCAGCTTATCAGTGATGAAACAGAAACCGGATACCCTGCGGCTTTTAGTGTGGCGATGCCGGGCGCGTTTTGAGATGCCATTGTAACGATAAAAAATGGAATACCGATACTCAATAACGAAGAGAGTGTGAAATTGGGTGCAATAAATTCAGGGACAACAAATGCGGCTGTGGATTGTTGTTCAAAGTGAATATTTCCCTGTAAAGCGGCGATAATCAGCCCTGACAAGAGTGTTAGGATGATGGCATAGCGGGATAAATATTTGCGTGCCAGAAGATAAGTCAAACACATTCCGGCAGTCAGTATGAAGTTGACTGAAAATGAGGAAAAGGCATCCAAACCAAAGCGTAATAGAATACCAGCCAGCATGGCTGCGGAAAGTGCCTGTGGAATATAGTTCATCAACCGGGCAAACAGGCCAGTAATACCGCATAGCAAGATCAGTGCTGAAGCAAAGATAAAGATACCAATGGCTTCATTAATTGATGTTCCTGGTAGCGTTGTCGCCAGTAGCGCCGCGCCCGGTGTTGACCATGCGGTAAGGACGGGGGTACGGTAATAAAGCGATAGCCCTAGGGAGCTGATCCCCATCCCAAACCCTAGCATACTCAGCCAGCCTCCGATCTGTAGAGGGGTGGCGCCCGCCGCTTCCGCAGCCTGAAAGATAATTGCCGCTGAACTGGTATATCCAACTAAAACAGCGACAAATCCGGCGGTGATTGCCGGAAAAGAGAGGTCACGCAGAGAAATTGCATGGCGCATGGTGGTCTCCATTTAAATTATTTTGGTTAAAAGCATCTGAATTTGGCTATAATTTGGTTAACTATCAGCGTAAAACAGATTTATCCGTAGTGAACTTCCTCGTACAAACTTTGATGACGACAATATGACGGTAGAACCTGCCAGAATTTCAAGTAATTTACTGTGATCGAAAAGGTAAGGATCGTAAAGACAAGGATCGCAACGGCAAATAAGTCATGATGAATTTCATTCAGAAAATTTGAAGTTAAAAATCACTATATTCTATAATTAATTCTTATAATTATATGGAGCCTGCTAAATGGAAAACTATGTTCGCCCTGTTTTAACATTACCGGATAATGCGGAACGATTACTATTGCACTCTTGTTGTGCTCCTTGTTCTGGTGAAGTGATGGAAGCGCTACATGCCTCTGGAATTGATTACACCGTCTTTTTCTATAATCCGAATATTCATCCAAAACGGGAATATTTAATTCGCAAAGAAGAGAACATTCGCTTTGCGGAGCAACACAATGTGCCATTTGTGGATGCGGATTATGACAGCGATAACTGGTTTGAGCGTGCTAAAGGCATGGAATTGGAGCCAGAAAGAGGTGTTCGTTGCACCATGTGCTTTGATATGCGTTTTGAGCGTACTGCTTTGTATGCTTATGAAAATAATTTCAGCGTTATTTCAAGCTCGTTGGGTATTTCCCGTTGGAAAAACATGCAGCAGATAAATGATTGTGGAAAACGAGCGGCAAGTCAGTATCCGGGGATTCAATACTGGGATTACAACTGGCGTAAGCAAGGCGGTTCAGCCCGGATGATTGAAATCAGTAAACGGGAAAGATTTTATCAGCAGGAATATTGTGGTTGTATCTATTCATTGCGTGACACGAATAAACACCGTAAATCTCAGGGACGGGATATCATCAGGATTGGTGTTAAATATTATGGTGATGAAGATACTGAAGGGGCTTGTTAAACTTTTCACGATAGTCTGTTGAGGGGGGGATTTTCCCCCCTGAATTTACAGTTATGACGTTACCAAACTTGTGTCATAACGATTGCGGACATAATTGCGGAATAATATAAGTTTTAGGCCGGAAAACTCAGTGAGCTTTCTTGGCTTCTTTGCTTGCTGCCTTCTGGTGTGAGTGTTGTTTAGGTGCGGTTTTACCAGATTTCTTCTCTACTTTGGTATTTTCCATATGGGAAGAAGTCGCCTTGGTATTCGAAGATTGGGGTACGGGGGTGCTAGGTGCAGCTAATACTGCGCCAGAGAATAACAGTGATAATACAGTTATAGATAAGCCTAAACGTTTCATGATAATTTTCCTGTGTTTTAACTTTGTTTCACTTGCTGGAATACATTTTGAGCGACTAAGTAAGCTACTTGCTATTCCAGATTTGTCTTAACGCTCAGTGAGTATACGGGCTTGATCATTAATTCGGCAATTTAAGATAATGCCTTTTTATAGGTTTTTATAATTCGTTTAAGAATCGTTGAAGTTTTTGGGCATAATTTGCCTGATAACAGAGAGCGTTTATTTAAAGCAATGGGTTTCCTGTTGACATGTATACTCGGGATTTTGTTTGTTGTTCGTGTTCACTGTTCATCCATAAGCAGGTTTGCACAAACGGTAATTGATTATTATTGCCAGCCTGCTTGCGCACTATTTATAGGTCATAGCCTATAGAAAGATAATCATGTTTTAATAAAATGCAATAAATATAGTCTATTTGTATTTTTGCTGAAATACATTATTTATTTAATGCCAAATATATTCATTGAAATAATGTTTTCTAAGACTTGGAATATATATTAGATGGAAATTAAAAACTAATGCAATGGTAATCGGCATTCAATTTTGGAAAGAAATAATTATCTCTAAAACGTTACACTTGTTGTAATTAATTAACATAAGTATAATCTAGTGGAATTATAATATAATAATATTGTTTTTTATTTGGATAGATTAGAGATAAATATTATTACAACTAATTTCTGTCTCTTTTGTGGACAATGGTGAAAACTACACTATTATGAAATTGGTGCATTGAAATAATTAATGCCAATATAACAGTTTAGTAACTACATCACAGTCTATAATAACAGACTGAACATATTAACGCTCTATTAGGGAAAAACTTATACCGTTCATGATGAAAAGGCAATGAGGCGTCATGATAACTCATTGGCTGTAATCGGAAAAGTAATGTTAACCAAGTGGAGACAGATATATGTCTAAATATAAATTAAATCGATATTTATTAGCGAGTTCTGTATTGTGTTTTTTCATATCAGGAAATGTTATTGCCGCCAATCCTAAAATATCTGCATATTATCTGAGTGGACCTGCTGCGCAGGCTGATACTCAAGAATATTATGCCAGTCTTGATAATTTTAAAAAATTAAGTAGAGATATTTCTAAGAACAAGAGTAACTTTAATACATTGGTATTGTCTTTTGTCCAGCCTAGTTTTGTTAACTATGAAAAAAACAGTCTGAAATGTTCAGGATTGTTTGGTTATACCTGTACTTCTGATCAAAGTATTAGCACCAAAGAAGCTGAAAATGCCAGGGCTGATTTTGTGGCATTAAAAGGTGTTATCGCTGATTTAAAATCTCATGGAGTAAGTACTTATATTGCTGTAGGTGGATGGAACTTTAGTTGTTATCCGAAAATTTATGATATAACCGCAGGCAAAAAAGATGCTTGTGGTAATGAACCCGGTGCAGTTTATGATGTCTTCCCTAATCCTCTGACCAAAATTCCTCGATTTGACAGTGCTATTACGGGTAAAGAAGCAGATAAGGCATATAGCAATATCGTCAATTTGGCTGCTGACTTGGGGGTAGTCGGAATTGATGTTGATTATGAAGAATTCTGGCACGCTGATATTAATGCAAAAAGTTGGAAATTAACGCCTGACTCAATCAAGGTTCCCCCTAATAACAGCGAAACTCTTATTACATCAACTTTAATAGCAAAGGGATTAGGCGGTTATGTTTATGATGCGTCAATGAATATTGTTCCTGGCGCAGAAAAAATTCCCCGCGTAATGCCTGCAACCGTGGATAAATTCGCCGCTATTTTAAAGTCTTTTTACACTTCAATTAATGCAGTTAAACCATCACTTAAACTAAGTACCGCAGGTCCTGCAACGGGAGGTATCCCAAATATGTCCGCTAACTGGGGAACCAACGCGAGGAATAGTGATATTTATGGTGGTGCCTGGTGGGGAGGAAATCTCTATGGTTTGATTTATAATACTGCGCTGAGTTATCCCGATTTAATCAACCGTCTCAGTTATATTGGTGTGATGACCTATGATTTAAGTGAAAAAGATTGTGGATTTATTGGCGGAGGTGAAACATATATTCCTTGTGATCTTCCTGGGCAGGTTAAGTATTATTATGGTCAATATATTAATTGGCTTAAATCCGGCAATGAAGTAGTCACCTTCCATATCAAACTGAAAGGAGCGCGTAACTACGCTCAGGCATCAATTCAACCACAAAAATTATTGGTTTTACCGCCTATTACAGTTGGGTTTGAAGTGGGTAAACCGGCAACCGGTAATTTACCGCTCACGAAAACAGCTCTCGACAGCATATTAGATGGTACGATCAAATATGGTAAAACGGGCCTGATAATGTGGGATCTATTTAAGAATAAACGTTATGACGGTAGTAACTGGAAAGATGAGTGGGCAACACCTAATGATCTTTTGTCTACGGCTTGCAAAAAAATAGGGCTGGCAGGAGAGCATTATAATTGCGATAGCTCTGTCCCGACATCTGATCCTGTTTCGGCTTTTACTAATAAAGAACATTGATGTTGATATTTCATCTTTAATTCTATGAGTATGCAGGTTTCCTTGAAAAGAGACCTGCATTATTAAAGAGAACGGTGGAACTGACCGGAAATGCTGAATCTTCATCGTTGATTGGATACTGCCCCGCGATGTACCGCGCGCGGGGCAACAGATAAAAATAGGTAAAACTATGGGGTTCTTGATGCGGTATCGTTTTCATCCTCACTGACGATAAACCACGGCGTGTATAGTTTTTCTCGCAAATATTTCTTAGCGGTGATGACTTTGTATTCCCGTCCCAGTGGATCATAAAGGTGGGTATCGGCAAACAGATCACCTCGTGCGCTGTCATCACTAACGTAGCGCCAGTCATTCAGAAAATAGGGTTGATAAGTACGTACAGGTTGGCCTTTATCGTCATATTCTGTGCGACCGGAAACCGCCCATCGGTTGTCTGTAGGAGCACTGACCAGAACGCCATTTGCATCCACAACCAGCCCACCGTCTTCTTTACGTTGCCAGGCGTCACCGGGCTCATGACGGGCTGAACTCTGGAGTAACCGGCCAAAGCCGTCACTAAAACTCACCGTCTGTTGGTGCTGTTGTTGCGGATCGTTATCGTAGCGATCAGTGGTGATGCCCAATATGTGTGGAGGTAAACGGGGAATACTTGCCAATAGCGAGATAAGTTGAATCGTTAGGTTCTGATGGCCTATTCCCCGTTTCCCGCTTAGCGCACATACTTTCCCATCTTCTGTAACCATATGAGCGGCACGCAGTTGCGCCCATAGCGCTTCTGCCCCTTCTGGTGATTGAGAGAGCTGAGACAGAGATAACGACGGCATCCAACTATCAACTGCATAGACTAAACATTGGGCAACGGGGAGTGCGCCGGTTAATGCCAGCGCTTTATCTACGGAGTCTGGTGGCGTAAAGGGCTGGTTGGAATAGCCTGTAGCCTGTCCTGCTTCCGTGCCCCAGAACCGGCTGGTGGTCACGCGACCTAGCGCATCCAAGGTTACAATATGTTGATTATCATTAATATCTGTCAGTTGTACCGGGGTCAGGAAACGATAATCGTAACGGGCTTGCGTCGTTAATCCAGCGGCATCCTGAGTCTGTATTATTACGCAATGATGGGTATCCCAGGTCAGAGTGGTTTTCCCTGTCAGCAACGAGTTACGCTGAGTCTGAGGCCGCCAGAACTGTGTGGCATTACCGTAATCGGTATAGCTTTGCCGTGCTACCCATACTGGGCTTTCTGATCCGGTATTAAACAACCGCGCGACTTGCTGATAACCGGCCTGTATCAGTGTGGTATTCAACTCCTGTTCTTCAATCACGCCCTTATACGCTTCTAATGAGGTATCGTCCATCATGGCGGTTTCTTGAAACGCGACCAGAGCCTGTAATGTGGGCTTTTCTAGAGTGACTTCTGATTGACCGGCGGTGTAAAACGTCTGTTGTTGCCCCAGATAAACGGCCGCTTTTTCATCTGCTAGCAGGCCGTCTGCTTTTAGCAAGATTTCGAGAGAGATCCCTTCGGCCGGAATTTTACTCCGGTCATAAGTATAAACATCACGGCGTTGTGCATTCGGTAAACCTAATCGCCAGTTTTCTCCGTCAGTCAGGTGATGCCAGCTATTTTTTTGTCTCACCAGACGTAATAGTTGTTGCTGGTCATCATAGCTACTGTCAAACAGTGTTTCCGGCAGGGTAGGCGGGTAGGGATTCACTGCCGGTTTTTCACGGCGCGGCCAGGCAATATCGACACTTTGCAGTGATTGACCAAAAACATCGTGCTGCAACCAGATACTTTGGCTGAACTGTGGATCACTGATGATACGTTCATAGTGATAGCTGCGATTTTCAATAGCAGTCACCCAGGCAGATAATTCGGTTTCTTTATCTACGGGAATAGAGCGTACCTGATAGCGCGATTCACTGACGGTATAAGGCACCGTTTGCTTATCCGTTCCGTCCAGACCGTAAAGCTCAGTGCGTAGCAATTGGCCTTTAAGTGCCCGCGTCAGCCAGTTACGTTGTGTCTCATTGGGGGTAAATGCTTGGTCTGTCTGGCTGGTGTTATCCCAGACGGTATAACGGGTTTCAAATCCGCTATAAGCTTGCGTGTCTGCCTGCCAATATTCCGTGGCTAATTGGCTGTCTACCTGATCCATCCCGGTGGCAAACCAGCTAATGCTCAGTGACGGTGCCGCTTGTTCGGGGGCGGTGCCGTGAGAAAACGTTGTGGTATCTGTCTGTTTGATACAACCAAATCCTCTGAATTCCCGCTCTTTACCATCCCAGACGCCGTGGCTGTAGCTGACTTCGCTGGTGAGCCGATTACCGCTGATTTCATCCTGAATTTCGGTATGCCATAGCAGATGCATTGGAAATGGCAGGTAACAAACCGGAGATTTTCCTGCTTTGGCGAGCTGTAATTTCTCATCCAACCAGAATTGCGCGGAACTGCGATAATGCAGGGTGTGATGTGCGCCCCGGTTATTGTTCATCACATTCAACAACCAGGGTTTGGTCAGTGACAGATCACAACGCCAGTGATGCGGCGCGATATGTGGCACGGTCAGAATCAGGCTGGCTATCCCTAATCCCTGAATATCGGCGACTTGAAGTTGGCAAGTGTTGTCAAATTGTACGCCTTCTGGCAACGCTAATGTCAGTGGGGCATCAAACTGATTACCACTTTGGTTGAGATAAATGAGCAAAGAACCGGATTGCGCATAGATAAGATCGGTGGTACCGGAGCCGTCGATATCCGCCAGAAACAGCCGTTCGGGATTGAAGCTATTTTCGGGCTGGCTAAATCCTGGCAGGGTGAGTGGTTGACCAAAACGGCCATGTCCCAGATTAGGCCAACAGGTGACGCGATTAGCCTTAATTTCCACCAGATGTTGTTGACCGGAGCCGAGCATATCACTGAAAGCTACCAGTTTGCGGGCATCGGTCCCGGTGACGGGCAGGGTGATGCCTGTGGATTGGGGGACATCTTGTCCTTTACGCCAGCCGTTTCGCTGGTTGGCATATAGACGCACGCTTTTCGGCCCGACTAACACTAAATCGGATAAGCCAGCCCCGGTAAGGTCAGCGAACTGAATATTTGGATGAAAATATTCCACTGGCAAGGCATTGATTGGCGTGAAGTGCGTCCATTTTCCATCGGGTTGTTGGCTATGGTATCCGCGAATACCGGAGGCGGTGATTACCCAATCCAGTTGGCCGTCTCCGTTGATATCCATTAATGAGGCGTTATCCTGCAAACTGGGTAGGGTAGGCAGTGGGGAGATTTTGCCGTAAGTGACGGCATTACTGTCCCCGCCTTCCTGACGTTGCGGCGCTTTATACCACCAAGCGCCGCGATCTTGGTACAGCATACCCGGCAACCCTTCTCCTCGCAGATCAACCAATTGATAACGTTGTTGCGAGTTAAAATTATCTAGTGCATCAAAACGTTGCCATGTCGGCATCTTCTCCAGATCAAACCGCTGCCAGGCGAGTTCCAGTGGCGGCAGGGCGACTGGGCTGCCATCCGGTTCATGGCTTAATTGACGGATGGTAATCAACGTGGTGACGCTGGCGTTTTTGTCATATTCCAGAATTAAGCGTCCAACCAGTTCCGGCGTGTCATTGGTACCGGCTTCTCCGGCCATGAGGGCGGTACGGTGAAACATCAGCACTTGTTGACATAAGCGGCGAGTGCGCACTTCAAAACCGTATTCATAGCGGGAGAAGAGATCCGGTCGTACAGACCATTGCGCTGTACCTGCATCCCATTTCGGTACGGTATGAAGTGAAGTATCGCGCTCGCCGTGGTCAAAGACCAGATGAAACAGCCACTCTTCCGGTGCGGGAGGGGTGTTATCCAGTACGAACAGGCTGGCTTGTGGTTTGATGTTACCGTAGTTCACCTGTACCAGATAGCGCTGCGCGGTAACATTAGGATGAGCTGTTTTTTCATTGTCGTCACAATGGGCTTCATCTTCGGCTCGGTATTGATAGCTGACATGTTCACCGGTTGGCGTCACGGTTTCTTCCAGCAACCACTGGGCGATTTGTTGGTCATTTTGCGGATTTGCCAGACAAGCCTGTGCGGTTTTCCCTAAGATATGCAGTTGGCCATCCGGTGACGATATTAGCCAGAAAGCGTGTCCTTCTTGACCGGAGGCAGGTTGCCAGTATTCGATTTTACTGAAATCCAGAATCTGACGGGCTTGATAGCGGGTCACGATATAGGCGATTGGCAAGGTAACGCCTTGCAGCGTCTTAACGTTTTGACGAATATCAGGTTGCCCTTGGTCATTCAGGGCGATATTCATGACCTCGCCTTGTGGGGATAAGAACGTGTCGTCATTACCGTATTGTGGAATGCCATGTTGGGTGCGTCGGCTAATGGCCATGACGCCACATTGCCAGCCGATGCCGAAAGGCCCGTTACCTGCACTGTTGCTGTAAATCAGCGATAATCCAGGAGCTGTTCCTCTACCAGTTGAAAGGGGTAATGGTAGAGATAGGGTGGCCATGCCATCAGGGCCGGCAGCATTCAGAGCTTCTCCCATGCCATTGATAGCACCGCCACCTTTGGGAAGTGACAGCGTTGTAATCGATACTTCTGGTGAATCCTGCATAAAATACTCCTTAATAACAGGCCCCTGATAGAGACCTGTAATCGAAAAAGAAAAGAAATTTACGCGTCTCGAATGATGTAATTCAGATGCACAATGATGTCACTCAAATTAGCAACCAAATCGTGTTGCGATCCCCCTTTACCCGCGTGGAAAATATTGAGCGCCAGTGTACCGGTTGTCGCATCTCGACCTTCAAAAGGCAGAAAACGACTGTCGTTAAAGTCGGTAACAAACCGGCCTCCGTCATTCACACCGTGTGATAAGGCGGCGATTTCCGCGCCCATTACCAATGTGGCTTCAAGATCTTGATAGGGTCCCAGAAGTGTTGGCAGGGTGACGGCGATACGTTTAATGCGGCGCTTCTTCTCGTTACCCAGGTTGTAAGAGTTATCCAAACCTAGCTGACTCAAATCCAGTGTTGCTTGGAAGATATCCCCTGTCAGCGTCAGAGTGACGCCACTGGTTGGAGGTACCTTTTCCCCGTTAAGCACCTTATTGATGTTTTGACTTAACGTCCCGGTACCAAACAGGGCATCCAGCGACACGGTACGGATGGCTTCCAGCCCGATGCCACCCCGTGCAAGCCAGATGGCATCCAATTTCTGTAGCTCGGAACTTAAACCTTCCCCTGCTAACAATCCTTGCCACAGATCATTCCACACCGGAACTTGAAATAGACTGTCGCTCTCTTTCTCGCCTAATTCTTGTACTAAGGCGGCTTTTGCCTGGAGACAGATTGGCAAAGTCGAATCATACATCTGGTAATAGAGCGCGGAGAGACGGCCGGCCATCCAGTTATACAGTGCCTGTCCGGTAAAACGAGTGGTTTGCAGGTCATAAATCGCCTGAGCATTCGCTTGTTCGGTTTCAGAGAGCATGATCTGTTTTTGTGCCATCGTGATCTGCTCTTGCAGGCTTTGTATCTGGGCATCCAGTTGGGTTATTTCGTTATTAGCAATATCCCGTTGTAATGCCCACTCTTCCTGACGACGCTGATAACCTGCTGTCACTTCTGAAATGCCGGCGCTCTGATCCTGGATACCGGCGCCAACTTGGGTTGCTTGCCCGGAGCCGATTAATGGCGCTCCCCATTCAGAACCACCGTTAGCCAGTCCGAAGACGTTAGGTACAGCGTTGGCGATTCCGCCGGCAATCAGTAATCCCGTCGCAACTCCATTGGTAATCATGGCGGTGCTGCGCAGTGTCAGACCGGCGATTTCTGCCGCAGATAGACCGCCGTTAATTAGGTCGCTGTAGTGTTTTTGCCGCAATGTCGCACCATCACGGCTGGCCTGTAATGCGGTCAGGCTGTGTTGTAATCCTTTGAGATTATTTTGCTGTATATCGTGCTGTTGTTTCAGGATGGCTTGCTGTTGAGTCTGCAACAACAGCGTCATTTTTTCATTATCCTGACGTTCTAATGTCGTTTGTAAGCTGTTGCCGAACTGAGTCAACAAACTGACGGCAGAACGGGCCCGTTCTACCAATAGTGGATAGCGCCAGCCTTGAACACTGCCTTGACCGCCAGCCGGACTGCTGCCTGTACCGTCTCCCCCAGCTTGTTGACGTTGCAGGGTTTTCGGATCTACCGGCGTGGCATATAGAGGAAGATTCAGTGGTTGACCATCCAGACTCAGGTTGTGGCGTAGATTGTATAGACGTAATTCAAGTTTATCCCAGTAACCGAGCAGTACATCGTTGTACGGTGGCAAGAAATCACCGTCACCAATATTTACGGTATCGCCTGCATTTAGCCAGGCAGCAAATGTCATCACTTCTGGTGAACTGAGGAGTGTCGGTGTGGCGATTTTGCCTGATTCTACACTCAGCGTCGGATTTGGCCAGGTATTGGTGGTATGGATATCAGGGCGTGGTCCCAGTAGCTGTTGTGCCTGAATGTAGTACATTTTGGCTTCGACTAAAGTATCGCGCTCAAGTTGACGGTAAGCGCTGTCGCCGCGGGCAATTAACAGATCTAGGGCATGCAAGAATATCGCCAGCTTGTAATGCATCGGATCAGCCATAGCGATCACGTCTGGATCAGTGGTGGCGGGCTGTGTGGTATTCCATGCGGTATCCAGTTCCAATGGCATCACATTCCAATAACGTGGTTTGCTGCCATCCATAATGAGCTCGCCATTAGCATCACGGTAACCGGCGCTGCGGAAAATGTATTTAAACCAAGTGTCCGCGTCCTCGTAACGTTGCTCGGTTTGCATACGTACCGCAACCAGGAACGGAATATGGAAGAAGATTTCCCACAGATAAATACCATAGGGGCCACTGAAATTATCAACCGGATTAGATCCGCCAAACTGGCCCTGCACATCATAATTAAGTAGTGAGTCGAGGCTAATATCTAATAGCGCATTGAGATCTACATAATTAGGGAGGTGTAAATCAATGGCAGAACCAGAAGGTGGTGTAAATTGTTTTCCATCTGATGAAAATGTGCCGTAGGAAGTGAATTCTATTGTATTAATAGAGAGTGTAAAATTACAGTAGTTATTATCATTGTAACTTTGTCCATGACACATGCGTAATTTAGTTGTGGCATAATCCTTTGAAGATAAATTTGCACTTCCTGTATTAGACAAGTTCTTAATTACTTCGCCAGAATCATAACATAGCGTCACTCCGGTGCGGGGAGTAGCTCCGCCGACATTCTGAAAAATAAGTATTGTTCCATCATCAGAAATATTCATCTGAGCATCAGAACCATATTGTGAAGCTACTTCAGTCGGGCTTGATGAACCTGTTGCTCCAACTCTATTGTAGCCAGTAAAAGAAAGCTCCAAGATTTTTTTCTTTGATGTCCAGCTATAATCGCTACTCATCACCCAGATGTTTTTATAAACAAAATCTATTTTATCTTCTTTCGATATAGTAAACCAACGGATATGTAGCTTGTTATTTTCCCAGAAAGGCTCGACATGCCCTGAATATGCCTCACTAATCCCGGCATTAATAGCTCGCCACTCTGACCATTGATCCGGTTTCAGCTTACCGCCATCAGTGATTAAAGTTAATTTCCGCCAATAAAATGCATAGGGGGCATTTTGTGTACGGCCGATAAAGAAGATGGTTTTATTATTCTTACCTTGGCAGGCAGTGATATAATCAAGGGTGACTAAAGTGTCATAGCTAATTAGATAATCACGTAATTTAGATTCGACTAATTCACTTTTTAATTTCCCTTGAGAAATACCCTGTTCAAATGCGGTAAATATCTCAGTCTTATTCAATCGCAATGTTGGGTCAATATAATCCCCGGCATAGAATTTCAACCGCTCCTTGCCAGCCCAGGTGCTATAACGGTGGTTAAAACTATCCCAGTTATATAAAAACTGCTCATCGGCAAAATAGGGTTTTGCTGAGTCAGCCAGTGTGCCGTCATAGCCTTCTACCGCACGATGAATAAATAGTTGCAGACTGCCAATCGCCTCGGACAATGGTGAAGTAGTAACCAGATCGCTAATTTTGGTATCTAGCAACAGATATTCATACAGATCATCAGCGGTCTGGATACTCTCTTTTAAATCTGCGGGCACCTGAGTAGCAATATAATGAGCAACCAATGCATCACGGCGCGCTTCTTTCAACGTTTGTGTAAATAAAGATTCAGACATAATCAATTCCTTCTTATCCGGTTACTGACGATTGCTGATTGCGGCACTTAAGTTTTGGGCTACCGATGCCAGTAAGGCGCTACTCTCGGCCGTAGGATCTGCTTGCATCATGGTCAACAGATTACCCAGAGTGCTACTACCGACATTCAAGCTTTGTCCGACACGTAACCAGGTCAGAAGTTGCCAGAGTGATGTAAAACTTTTCGGCCAGTTATTTTCCCCTAATAGCAAGGTATTAACTTGCGCTACCGTACCTTTATCCATCTCATGCAATGTGGCGATAAGTGAAGCTGCATTCTCAGTCGTCATATCTTTGACATTTAATTGATCGAAACAGCGCATCGCTTCATCACGGGAAACGGTGACCTGAGTTTGCCACTGTTTAAAACGTGATAGCGTGAGTAATAGCTCTGGATTGGGAACAGGGACATTAGTGATGCCGTTGAGTAAACGTTCAGGATAGGTTGTCAGTAATTGCAGATCCTGCTCGGTCAGGCTCAGCCATTTCACAATTAACACTAGCTGGCTAAGTTGCTGAGTCGCAATTACCAGAGAAGTATCGGTTTGCAAGGAATCCAATGTGGCATTGTCATGGCTAAACAAGGTTTGAATACCATGCCAGTAGTTTGCCAATGTAAAAGGATTATCACTACCGATTGTGATTTTCTCTAACCAGAAGGTTACGATACCCATCACATTGCTCTTAATGCCGAAACCGGCACTTAGCGCACGCAGCACTTTTTGCTGTAACGCCGAATCCATTGTTTCTTTGCTGGCAGCTTGACTATTCACGCTGTCACAAACGTTTTCCAAGAAATTGAACATCTCAGCGGTGGCGGTACCGCTCCATTGCGTACTTACCATCCCTTGCAGATAAGTCAGACTCAAGTTGACAGATGACATCCAATCCAGCACCTGCTCGGTACGGCGTAAAATAGCCAGTGGTTGCAGGGATTTTGCCTGACCTAACTGTTGCAATAAGATATCTTTTCCGCCTTCCATCAGACGCCATAAAATTTCGGCTTGGGCGAATGTCAGCCCAAACAAACGGGGAATGGCTCCGAAGCGATACAACTGACTGGCGGTATATTCATCCAAGGTAAAACTGCCTGCATCACCGAAACAATAGCGACCAATACGGAACAATTCATCACTGGTGACACCTAATGCTTTGCAGCATATAGTGGACAACTCATCCTGTTCATTTTCTGCATATTTCACCTCTGTACCTAGCGCAATGACATGATTACCGTCGGCAGAGCGGAAAGCGGTTTCATAGAAACTGGGTGTCTGATCTGGCGTATAAGGATTTACTGCACTAATGAACGTCACAAAGGTATTGGCATCAAGTCCATAGCGCTGTTTCAGGCTGACATACTCTGCCAGTGCTTCAAGGACCGGTTTATCCAGCACAATTTTATCGTGGTGGTCCGGTACACTACGGCTGGCATTGACAATCAGCCAGTCCAATTCTTCAAATGATAGCCCGGTCTGGGATGATAGACGCACCAGCTTTTCAGCGCGACCGGCTAAGGCGACTACCGTATCATCAGTGAAATTCAGGCTCTTGCCATCGGTTTGAATCCACAGATATTGACCATCAGCCGCTGCTGCCAGTGTGCTGTTCAGATAGGCTGCGCCGTAGACATTGACGCGAGTAGGATCAGTTTCCCCAAAACGCACATAGCGGCTGGCTGCTTTCGCATCAACGCTGCTTTGGCGATAAGATTGCTGAGCGGTCAGAACCATTAATTGATTGAAGTTTAATCGAGTCTTCTCACAGAAAGTATCGATAGAATTCAGTTTGCTGGTCAATTCGCTGGTTGACAATGAAGAAGCCCGTAAACTACCGCCGTTAAAACCATAATGGTTGGTAATATCATCTTCTGTTGGTGCTGGATTGGTCATCAATTGATAACTCACCGGCGTCAGTGACAGGGTTTCGCGGGCTGGTGGCGACGGAATATCATTAATCGCGGGAGGAATCACATCATCAGGGTTTGTCGGGGTACCTGAGCTATCGCTGCAAAATGTTAATAACAGCCCTTTGTCTTTTGTCCCATTGATGACCAGCGCATTTTTCCAGTTTGACTGACCGGAACTATCTACCGCGATATAACCCTGTTCTGTTTTCAGATAGTACTTATCCTTATTCTCGCTGCGTTCCAGTGTGACTGGCAGATGGAAGCTCGGTAAAGGCTGAGTACTGCCTGATTTATTGGCTATTTGGGCAAAAATGCCGTCTTTATCCGGGTTGGTCGGGCTGTTGCCTCTTAAGAAACAGCCGGTCAGAACATTACCATCTCCCATCGTTGTACCATCGGGAGTGCCGAGGTAGTAGCACTGTTTTGCCATTGACCAAGTGAGTTTCAGCGGTGCGACAATAGCGGCCTTAGCTGAGTCGGGATTACCTGCAATCAATTGTGCGCCGATAATGCCATTTCCGCTGGTGTATTGCGACAGGTAAACCATAGGTTGCCCGTCGAAGCCTACTGCTTTGAAATAAAAAGTGTTTCCGGCAAAAAACGTATCTTTATTAGCATCTTGGGCGGTGAACAGTTTGCGTGTATTCGTATTATCGGCCTGTTCTGAAACCGCTTGTGCCGTGGCATCTGTCAAAGTGTTCCATACACCGTTTAGCGTTCTGGCTTGTGCCGATAAAGCGGAATCGATTTGCGACAGGTGATCGTCGTAAGGTAATGTCATTGGGAAGAACGCGCTGGACAATTCAGCAATATCTTTACTGCCTTTTTGTAGCACATCCAACAAGATATCAAGGGAAGTGACCTCTTTATTCATGGTCGTTTCGCTTAATATCAGATCTTTCAGATCAGCGCGGCGATTATCGATATGCAAACTGGAATCTGATTTATGCAGATCTTTAGCAACCCTGTAGAGTGCGGAAGCATAACGGCCCGGTGAAAATAGGGATTGAATAGAGGCAGCATCAGCATATTGACTGGCACGGTTCATTAAATCGCTGAAATCCCCATCACCGCCAATATTCTCGACCAAAGCATCTTTAAGCACAGAAACGTCGGATTGCGCATTAAGTTTAGTCAGCCCTTTAATAACCGGCTCCTGACGTAATTGCCAGGCTCGGTAGAGGGATTTCAGATTTTCTGCCCGTTGCCGCGCCTGACGATAGAGTGTATGAGCCTCTTTAACGGGCAGGGTGGGAACGGACTGAACGAAAGCAGCCCGGCTGATTGATGCGATGTCAAATACGTTTTGATAACCAGCGTCAAGCAGAGGCTGTTCGGATGTGCCTGATAAAAATGATATTTTATTTTGCATAACAGTCACCATTACATGGCTTAGAATTAGAACATCTTGGAAGGTTAGTTTCGAAAATCGAGCTAGCTTTCTTGGTGTAACAATTCATAAATATTCCTTTTATTTTTTTATTTATTGCTGGTTCAATTAAGGTGATTCAGAGATAAACAAAACGACCAGCATGAGAAATTTCGTCCAAGGCGCTGATAGCAAAAGTGTTATAAAAATGAAAAATAATTTGTGATAATAGGCTAGTGCATCATTTATCTTAGGCAATTAGAATCATTTTCACTATTTGGTAAGAGTGGTTAATTGATGGAGGCATGACTTTATAGCGTGGAGGCTTATTATGTTAAGCTCAATTTTTATTAATGTAGGAATAAAAAATTAATTTAATCGTAGTGGAAAAGAAAACCCGTAAATAGTTTCAGTTTGAAAATAATCAGACTTGTATCTATCGGGGCATTTTGGATTTTTAACAAAATCCGCCGTAACCCCTTGTATCTTGAAAATTGATTACAATGTCGACATGACTAGATTTGGCACAGTGTGTGCAGCCTGATAAACCCTGGGGGATTAAAGCCCGCGAGTAAAGCCAAAAAATGGTTCTGATTGCCTGTATGCGCAAACTTCTGACCATCCTGAATGCCATGATCAGAAAGAACGAAGAATGGGATGAGTCATACCACCAGATTGTGTCATAAATTGTTGCTCAGGACAGTTGCTTATTAAATGTCAGATAAAAACCAGCACTTTGTCAATACGCTGTGGGCCATTTGATCTGCCCACAGGAAATATTAACTATTCAATAGCTTAAGCTAACCGCCAATTTTGTGCGGATTGCTGTAGTGTCCAAAGATCGTGGTAAAGCCCTCGATTTGCCAATAATTGCTGATGTTGTCCTTGCTCAGCAATTTCACCATTATTCATCACCACAATTTTGTCCGCATATTCAATGGATGACAATTTATGTGCAATAACCAACACCGTTTTATTCGTTATCAATGACTGCATCGCTAATTGGATATCTCTTTCATTTTCTGGATCGAGCGAAGCCGTTGCTTCATCCAAAATAACCAGAGGCGCATTTTTTAGTAATGCCCTTGCTATAGAAAGCCGTTGCAATTCTCCGCCAGAAAGGCGTATCCCATCTGCACCGATTTTCGTATTCAACCCATCAGGCAATTTATTCAATAAACTATCCAACCTTGCCAGACAGCAGACACGCAATAATTCTTCATCACAGGCATCAGGGTTGGCAATTCGGAGGTTATTACCAATCGTGTCATTGAGCATATAATTACTCTGGAATACCACACTGATATATTGTTGCCAATATTCCATCTCCATAGAGGCAATATCAATTTTTTGGTCCCCACTACCTACCCAAATACTTCCTTCTGAAAGTTGCCAAAAACGGGCTATTAGTGCAGCCAGTGTTGATTTCCCTGAACCGGATGCCCCAACCAAAGCAGTTACTTTATTCGCTTCAATAGTTAGATTTATTCCGCGAAAAATTTCTGGTTTATCAGGATACGCAAAATACACATTATCTAATTCAATCGTCATATTATTGAGCTGCGGTCGGGTATTTCCCTGCGATAATTCAGGCAATTCAAATACTTTTTTAACCCGTTCTGTTGCCAAACTAAAATAATTCAACTCCGCCAGAAACATTGACATATTCAATAATGGCCGGAAAAAACGCACCGCTGCGATAAGAAATACCAGTACCTCCGCTAATGACAGAGTATGCCCCAACCATCCCCAAGTCAGCGCGATCAACAACACGATAAATCCGCATTCCACCAGCAAATTAAAACTGTATATCGGCCAGACGCCAGCTTTTTCGGCAGTCAGCGATTGTTGATAAGTTGTCGTAAGTACATTATTCAAGCGGCCAAAAGCCTGACCAAGCATCCGATAAGATTTCAACACTTTCAAGCCATCAATATACTCCATCAAAGCATCATTAAGTTTGAACAGTAATTGTTGCATCCTATTTTGCCAGCGACGCGCATATTGTCGCATCAGTAAATAAGCACATAGCGCCAGAGGTAAAGTTGAAAGCATAGCCAGCGCCATACGCCAATCTTTCAATAATAATCCGATAGAAAAGAAACAAAGTACGGAAGCCGTTGCGATCATTGGCGCATACAAGTGCGTGAAAATATGTTCGATCATATCGATATCTTTCAGCAATGTATTATTAACGCTACTCATATCCGTCCGCTGAAAAAAACCCATCGGCATACGGCGCAAATGTTCTCCCAGGTTTTTACGTAACGTACGCCCTGCATCGAAACCAATCAGTGAAATATTGAAATAAAGTGTACGAGCCAGTAATACTCGAACCAACATCAAAGCTGCACAACCTCCGACTAATTTAAACTGATACACCATATCGGGCATATCAGAAAGCATATCGAGAATGATGTAGTAAAGAAATGCGTAAGGCGCTGATGCCAGTAAAGCATCCAATATGGAGAGGGCCACCATACCTGAAAGCCCTTTCAGTGGTTTTCCAACCAAGTGGGAAAGATTAAACGCCTTAAACATGCGAAACCTCCTGATTACGCATAGCCACATGCCAGCTTTTTGCCGCCTGATGAGCATCCCACATATTCTGATAAAGTCGGCACTCCTGCAAAAGTTGCTGATGCGTTCCTTCCGCCACTTTACCTCCATTATCCATCACAATGATTTTATTGACATTGACCAGTGTATTTAGCCGATGAGCAATGACCAATACCGTGCGCCCTTTCATCAAATGGGACAATGCCTGCTGGATTCTTACTTCATTTTTCGCATCCGCATAGGCAGTCGCTTCATCCAAAATTAAAACCGGAGAATCTTTTGCTATCGCTCTAGCAATAGAGATCCGCTGAGCTTGCCCACCACTGAGCGACCCCTGCTGAACCACTGTTTGATATCCTTGCGGTAATTCACGAACAAATTCATCAACGCAAGCCGCTTTAGCGGCTGCAATAACCTGCGATTCTGAAATATCCTGATTCCCCATCCTGATATTATTCATAATGGTGTCTTCGAAGATAAATACATCCTGAAAAACAAAACTAACCAGTGACATTAGTTGATCCAAAGGCATCGCGGTAATATCGCTTCCACCAATTGAAATACAACCTTGCTGATACTCATATAACCGTGGAATAAGTTGAGCCGCGGTTGTTTTCCCTGCCCCAGAGGGGCCAACAATCGCAGTAATTTCCCCTTGCCGCGCAATAAAAGAGAGAGCATCTACCGTAGGAATAACCGCATTATTATGGCTGAATGTGACATGCTCAAAACAGATATCACTGCCATTGATTGATTGTGGAACATGCCCTTCCCGTTGCTGAGGCTGATTAGAAAAATCACGGATATTTTCCACGCCTTTTAGCATTTCGCTGAACATGCCAGCAAATTGCAACAGGTTGTAGAATGGTTCCATCAAGCCAATTCCCAACAGCATGAAGATAAATAATATCGCTAACTCCACATCCCCTTGAGCATATAACCAGATACCAACGGGCATAATACACAACAACCCCAAATCTAAAGCCAACTTAAACAACGCAGCAGGAGTTCGGGTATCGGCGAGCCATCCGGTAACTAATCTATGGTGTTGTTCCACTGCATTAGCATATCGCTGATGGGAATCGACGGTCATATTGAAGGCTTTGACGAGTGGCATGCTTTTAACAAAATCCACTACGCTAGTATGCAAATCTGCTACCACCTGATGATAAGCTCTGATACGCGAATCAAACCCCTTAAAAATCCAGCACTGCATGGCAATCGCTAACGGCAGTGGGATCAACGCCAATAACGCCAGCCTCCAGTCAAAGAAAAACAGCAATATTGCCGCTGCCAATGGTGAAACAATAGCCGCCGCAATATCCGGTAAGTGGTGAGCAATGAATGTTTCTATTCTACCAATATCATCTGAGATGATTTTTTTCATTGTTGCAGAGGTATGGCGATTAGACGCACCCAACGGCAAATCACCCACTCGTGCAATTACTTTGCGGCGCAATTCAAACAGAAGCTGGAAAGCGGCTTTATGTGATAGTAAACCGGAAAATAGTTGCAATATGACCTTACCAGCCAACGCCATTGCCGCCAGGCTGACCAGCCACCATACCTGCGATGCCGTCACATCAGGCTGATGCAGAAAAATATCTATCAGGCGATAGATCAGCACATAAGGCACCAACGCCAACAAAGAGTAGACAACAGCTAAGATCATGGAAATGATCACTCTTTTCCTTTGAGTCCCGATCAATTTCATCAACCAAGAAAAAGCACTATCATCTGATTTCATTGATGTACCTCAACTTGCTGAAGCTGAGCAGGCGGGCGGACAATCATAGACGGAGCCAGACGGAAACAGACTGTCACGATAATAATTGTCGTAATACCCCCGGCAACCGCCGCATAGAAAGCATTGGTGAATCCCCAGTAGTGCGCCAACGTTCCGGCAATGACCATTGCCGCACTACTACCAAGCACTTCACAACATTGCAGCAATGTAAAATTTGTTCCTGGCTGAATAACATCCTGTTTGCTATCGCCTTCGCTCCAGCACATGAAGCAAGAAAAGAAAGAGACGCAACTCAGATTGAAAAAGAAGCCTTCCAAGACAAAAAAGATAAAGACCATTGTGGGATCTGTTGACGATACAGTCAGTGAAATCGCCAGTCCTAACCAACATAACGCACTGGCAATCAGCCCGCTTAATGCCAAAGCCGGGCTGGAAAACCAGCGATGAAGAAAACCCGCAACTAGCGCTCCTGTGATGTAACTGATAATTAAAACACTGCCGGAAATCAGAGCAATAAATTCCAGATTAACGCCCATATCCACAAGGAGAGGTGATATCAATGCAGCCCCAAGAGTACTGGCGAACTTGAACAACAATGCCATCAGAATGACCGGCAAGCTTCCCTGACGGCGGAATATTTTCCATATGGAAGCACTGCCCGGATTAACAGGAAGTTGCTGATCGATATTGAATTTATCCTTATTAAGCATAAATGGGATATGGCAAACTATCTGAACTAGCAAAAAAAACAGCACCATATTGCGCCAACCCACAGAACTGAAAACATAAAGGCTAAGAATGCCCCCTGCCAGCATCCCCAAACTAAACCCGGCAACCTGACCGACATTCACTTTGACATGACGGCTGCCGGCAAAAGTGCGCACTGCCAGAGCATCAACTGCAACATCCTGGCTGGCATAAAGCAGATTAATTAATGTGAGTATGATCAGCAAACCAATGACATCAGTTTGTGGACTGAAAAACCATAGAGAAGCGACAGCAAGCAATGAAAGTATTTTAAGTAGCTGAATCCAAGCTAATCCAGAAGAAAGTTTGCTAAACCCCCACGGTTTATGGTTTTCAATGAAAGAAGCCCAGATAAATTTGAATGCCCAGGGTAACATGCATAAACCAATAAGACCGATAAACTGCATATCAGCCCCTTGTTGCCGTAAGATCCCTGGCAAGGCAAAAATTGCCAACCCCAGAGGAGCACCTTGCGCACAATAAAGACCGAATAAACCAACAAGGTTATGATTATATTTCATGATATTTCCTAAATTTATTTATTACTCAATGACGCCATAGAAGCAGCAATATTACTGTTGATATAGTCAAATAAAATTGAAGGTTTATCATTGAGGTAAAAATGCCCTCCATCAAATACTCTCAATTCAAATTTACCTTTAGTTATCAACTGCCACTGTGCCATCTCTTCCGGGGAAACTTCCGTATCACGTTCCCCGGCACAAGCAAACACTGGGCAATCAAGTTGTTGTCGGCAACGGCGTTGATACGTTTCAATAGCCTGAAAATCCGCTCGGAAAATGGGCATTAATAATGCTTTCAATTCGGGCATTGCCTGATAATCAATCGCAGAACCGCCCAAAGAAGTAATTTTATTCAACAGTTGCAACTCATCTCGACGATGATAATCATTACCATTATTTTTGTGCGGCGGCAGACGGGCAGAAACAAATAACGCGCAGATTTTTCTACCCTGTTGTTGCATACGCAATGCCACCTCAAATGCCAGCGCAGCTCCCATACTATGCCCAAAAAAATAAGTCGGACGTGAAGGCAAGATATTCAAGACCTTGACTAAGTTATCTGCTAACTGATGAATACAAGTTTGCAACGGTTCGTTGATTCGCGTGCCATGTCCAGGTAATTGAACTGCATAAACTGCAATATCCTTTGAAATTCCGTCACGCCAGGGGATAAAATATTCTGCTCTGCCCCCGGCATAATGAAAACATATCAGTTGGCTACTACTTCCCGGCTTTATTAGTTGCGCTGTTCTAGCAAACGATGCGTTATCAAACATAGTAAACATCCCCTTGTTGTTTCAGAAACTCGCTGATCTCTGGTTGAGGTGGAATAGGATCAGGCACATGCAAACTTTCTGGATTACCAACCTTACTCATTAATGTTTTCCAAACAGAGGCCATTGTCAGTAAATATTGCGCCATGCGAGGATCAGGCTGTTTCATCTGTATGGCAAATTGCCGCAAAGCATGGCGAATAGCCTCAGGCCAGTGCTGATTGGTAATCTGCTCCAGGCTTGGGCAACAGTCATACAGAGAAATGGCGGTTGGTGGTTTAAAGTAATGGGCAGCCTGTTGTGGCAGCAGAGGCTCCCTTACCCCACTGGTTGTACGCTGGCGTGGTATATGGAAACGTGAATTCCACAGCACTGGACCATGTGTATTCACCAGCAGCAAATTACCACTGGGCAGACCTACGCAAATACGTTGCATAATGTGGAAATGATTATCAGGATCACCAGGATCAAGCTGATTCTGCAAATTCAGAATCAAAGGAACCCCCATAATAACCCCTTGAATAGTGGTATACGGTGGATAACTGGTAGCCTGAGTCAATAATTGTTTATCCCAGTGATGTGCGTCCCCAAAAGCAAAAGGGGTAAATCTCCCTAATGCACGCCCTAGAATATCCAGTAAACCGCAAATCACTTGAACGCCACAAGTGGCTTCAATAAATAAAGGTTGCTGATGTTGCATTGCCTGTTGCAAATAATCAGTAAATTGCCGTACTGCCGGAACATTCGGATAGTGCGTATTGACTGAGTAACAACAATTATGTTGGCGAGCAAGTTTCAAACACTCCGCCACATCACGTTGATAAACCGGATGTTCCTGTAAAACATGAATTCCTCTGCTCAACAATTGTTTTGTTAGTTCACTTCCTGCGCCGCCAACAATGGCGGAACGTACCACCACACAGGCAATATCGATATCATCTGGCAACTGGGAAACTTGTTCATACAAAGGCACCTGATATTCAGCCGCCAACCTCTGTGAGCGCTCACTGCCACGGGCAATAATTCCTGCCAATTCAAAACCCGGAAAATGGGTTTTAAACGCTGACAAATAGACTTGACCGAACAAAGTACCACAAACGATAACACGCAATGGACGGCTCATAGTTCTCCCTCGACATAATCTGCGCTCTGACGCAACTTCATCTCTATCTGCCAGTATTCAAAGGCCCCCATTCGCTCAAGCCCTGACAATAACTGCTCTGCATCAGCTAAATCAGATAGCCATTTCAACCCTGATTGTGGTGTTTTGAGCATCATATCAGCCGCCAATGCAGCAACTACTCCGGTAAAACGATAGCTATCAGTAAAACGCCCTTTGGCAATGAGAGTAACGGGTTGCCCCGCTAATACACCTTCTGCTTCCAGCAAAATATGTTGCTGTTGACCATAACGATGCGTTAGTTCTTCACTCTGGCTGATTAGCTGTTTAATTCCCAGCTCACCATTGAACTGATCTGTCAGCAATAGCTGGCGATCCGCCAGTAAATTAAATGCAGCAAAATCAATCAGATTTAGTTGACGAGCAACTCTTTCCAATTCAAAACTGAGATATGGCAGGGCATCAAATGTCCTGTTAGCCGTTTCGGGCTGAACATTCTTTTCTATTGCTGCCCGTTGTAACCTTCCTCCAGATAAGATATGACCTGCTTTACCATTCTGTTCATTCAGGCTATCAATAAAATCAATGGCAGAAGTCACCGTAAAAGGCTCTATTCCCCCAAGATATGACCGCATTTTACTTACTGATCTCAGCCGGTTTACCGCTAGAAAAGGTAAAATCGAAGCAAATCCCGGAACATATCCCGCGCCCAAGACACAAGCTGATTTCTGTAATAACGGCGCTAATTTCTCATCTGACGCCAATTGCCGCCAGACAATAGGTTCTCCTGCAACATCCAGATAATGCGTTGCCGCAGCCAATGCTGCTCTGGCAATTCTGTCCTGAATTTGCGAAGCCGGGCCTGCGGCATTAATGATCAAAGAAAACGGCTGACAAAGCTCAGTCAGTGCTTTTTCATCGAATAAATCTATCTGATGATAATCAACTAATTCAGTACAGGGGCGACGCCCGGCCCCAGACACCTGATAACCCAATTGATTCAATGCAGCAACAACAGAGCGTCCTACTGCTCCCGTGGAACCTATGACCAGAATTTTTTTATCCCAATGCATTTAGCTCACCTGTGTTTTGCGTTGCTCAAGATGGTTTACCAATGGCATCACATTATCTGATTTAATACAGTCAAAATGGTCGCCATTCAGTGAAAGATAATTCACGTCTCCAAGACAATATTGCTGCCAGAACTCTTTCATATCCTGCTGAAGCGCGGGCAGCAAATAAGTATCATTATTTTGGCAGGCAAACGTCAGATCACCGGCAAAATAATCTGGCTGATAACGGCAAACACCATTAATGCTGTGACGGAAAACAGAACACATCCGCATTAACTCTTTTTCAGCAATATCATTTTTACGAATAGCGCTGACTAATTGCTGTAGACGCTGATCTTCTTGGATATCTACCACAGCCATATAAGCATCGGCAAAAGCGTCCATTCCACGAGCACGAGCGTACTCAGCAACAGAATGGCGATCAATTATCGCTGGCTTTTCCGCCAGCAACCCTTCATAAACGGTTTCCAGTTGTTCCTGAGGCAATGGCCACGGGCACTCCACAGACAATCCCCAGATAATCGCCATATCTATCATCAGTGGGTCATCAATCAGATAAGGGATCTGATAACTGCTGGCAATCGTTACTGAGGCGACAGGCGTCTGATTTTCCATGGCTTGACGCGCCATTTCAAAGGCCAATAACCCACCCATGCAATAACCAAATAAATGGCAATCACCAGACAAGGATTGAATATCCCGCAAATAATGTTGAGCTAATTGAGATATTAACTGCTCAGACGGAATTTGCAGGAAAGCTTCTGTATCTACCACACTCAACGCATAAACCGGGCCAGAAAGTTTTTCGGTCAAAGGTAGGCAAGGCAGTACCGTACCACTACCTTCATGCAAAATAATGACGGGATCACCGTGGCCTTCTTTCAATAACGTCAGACAAGAATGGCTATCTGATGATCTCTTATCCTGCTCTGATTGAGTACGCAGAAATGCCGCCAGGGCACGAACGGTTGGCTGTTGCAGAACCTGACGCAAACTGCCCTCCCACGGAACGTTATCTTCCCCAAGCTCCTGACGAATCCTGCTTATCCATTGCGTTATTAATAATGAGTCACCGCCGCTAGTGAAGAAATCATCATCAAGACCAATATTATTGTGCCCGAGCAATTCCCGGCACAACGTCAGTAAGGTCTGTTCCAATTTGTCGCTGCTGTTGCTCTCTGCTACTGGTTCATTTCCGCTACGCTCTGGTAAATCCGGCATACTTTTACGATCAACTTTGCCATTAGTTGTCACAGGCAGCCGATCAAGTATGGTAAGGCGAGCAGGCACCATATAAGCAGGCAGTTGTTGTTTTAATGACTCTAGTAATGTTGCGCTGTCGCATTGTTTACGGTTGAGATTAAATTGCGCCAAAATAAAACTCTGCCCTAGTTGATAAAGCGCATCCTCTGCTGGCGGATAAGCCCATAACGTCTCCGCCCCCACGTCGAGCATGGCATTGAGCCAATTTTTCTGCGGCATAAACGGTGAATCAAACTCCAGCCGTTCATCCGCAAAATCACTCAAACCATGCTTAAACTCCATAGAAGTCATCAACTGGTAATTATCCCGTGTCGCCTCAATAACCAACAGCCATCCATTCGGAGCCAGTAACTGGCGCAGATGCTCTAATCCTTGACGAGCAATAATGGCATTGTGCAAAACATTAGAAGAAACAATCACGTCAAACTGACCACAATCGAACCCTTGTTCTACCGGTGTACGATTGAAATCAAACAACTGGTAACGAACAAAATCAAACTGCTGATAACGTAATCTGGCCTCATTTAGGAAGAATGGGGAAATATCGGTAAAGGTATATTCGACTTGCCAGCCTGCCAGTTGCGGGATCAACACGTTACTGGTGCCACCTACGCCAGCTCCAATTTCCAATACCCGCAGGCAACGTTTTTCCTCATGATTAATCTGAGCCGCTTTTTGTTCAGCCGCTGCCAGCAACAAGCGATTCATCATTTTACTGATCAGATTGTTTTGGTAAGTTTTAGTCGCAACATCCAGCTTGCCGTCAGGGAATAACAAATTCAGCGGATCTTCTTTGCCCTGCAACAATTCCGGTAGACACCGGCTGCTACGTTCCAAATAGGTAAGCAAACCTTGGTCATCATCCAATGCTGACATCAGATCATAACATTGTTGCCAACACTGTTTGATTTCATGCTCTGAAACATCAGTATTCAACTGGTAATACTCGCCTTGTTGTTGAATTAATTGATGTTGAGTCAATGCTTTCAGCCATCGGCGTGTTAATTGCAGATTTTCTGCCGCAATATTTCCGTTTTCCATCACAGAAGCAAGAGTCGTGGACTTTCCTACCTGTAAAGCACCAACATCCACCAACGCGCCAACCATATGCAACAGGGCCACACGATCAAGGAACCAAACCAGTTTTTCTACCTTTTGCTTATCTATTGTTGCTTCAATATCGCTGGCAACCGAGCGTACTTTTTGTAATGCAATCTCACAGCGCTGACATAGCTTCTCTGCCTGTTCCAAAGAATTTTCTGTCGCAGCTTCAACAAAAGCGTGTAATTCTTGATTATGCTTATCTCCTTTTACGACAACCGCAGCCTGAGCCACACTATGATGTCGTTCTAACACCGCCTCTATCTCACCTGTTTCTACCCGATAACCACGAATTTTTACCTGATTATCACAGCGGCCAAGAAATTCAATCACGCCATTGATGGTATAACGCCCCCGGTCTCCCGTGCGGTACCAGCGTTGTCCTTGGTTATCAGTAATAAAATGATGGCAAGTTTTTTCTTCATCCTGCCAATAGCCCTGAGCAACACCACGGCCACCAATCCAAAGTTCTCCCGCAACCCAATCAGGGCAAGGCTCTCCATGAAGATCCAAAATACGGAACTGCTGATTAGCTAATGGCGTACCATAAGGAATGCTGTTGTGATAGGTTGTTGCTGGCTCTATCGGCCAAATATTCGACCAAATAGCAGCTTCAGTAGCCCCACCAAGGCTAAATTGATAAGCATCTGGCGCATGCTGATAAATAGCGGTTGGCAAATTCAGCGGAATCCAGTCGCCAGACATCATTACACAGCGCAAACTACCCATTGATTCACTTCCCCCTTCAGACAGATAGCGGGTCAACATCGTCATTTGTGCCGGGACAGAGTTCCACAACGTAACCTGATGCTCATCAATTAACCGCGCCCATTGTGCCGGGTTTTGTAAATCCTGTTCTTGAGGCAATATCAGTGCGCCTCCAGAGCTAAGTACACCAAAAATATCATAAACAGACAGATCAAAGCTCAGCCTCGCCAGTGCCAATATGCGGTCAGTCGATGTGACATTCATACGACGATTGATATCGCTGATGGTATTCACCGCGGCATCATGGCTTATCATCACACCTTTCGGCTGCCCAGTACTGCCAGAGGTATAAATAATATAAGCCAAATCATGCGGGTCATTTTGTTTCTCTGACATAACGGAAGTCGTTGCCAGTTCTGACAAATTCTCTGTGCTAGCAGCATTAAATCCCTGTTCCCGTAACTGCCGAGCTAAAACTTCATTATCTGTCAATATCGCATCAATCTGTGCATCAACAAGAATTTGCAATATCCGTGGTAACGGCTGTGAAATATCAAGCGGCAAATAAGCACCGCCAGCGATGAGAATCGCTAGGGTAGCAATAATCTGCTCCGCGCTTTTCTCCATCAATACCGCGCTATGTCCGCCTTGGGGTAAAAAAGCGGCCAGTTTTGTTGCACGTGTTACCATCTGTTGATAAGTCACCGGTCCACACGCATCAATTAATGCCAATGCATCAGGCGTCTTATCGGCTTGTTCCAAGACACCTTGATGTAATAATGCCGATTGGATCACTTCCTCAGTCGCATTAACCTGTTGCCGCATTTTTTGCTGATATTCCGGCAGATTAATGACGAGTACCTGATCCCACATATCAACAGGTTCCAGCGCCTGATATATCGCTCCAGTAAAGCAACTGAACATATCGCGGATCATATCCACCGGGAATACACCCTCCATGATATCCCAGTTGATCAATAACCCGCCGTTACGAGTCATCACCTGACAATCAATCCATACCTGCGGGGTCTGGCTGATACCATAGCCAATCTCAATATCCATCGGTAATTGGCTAATAATATCCTGCGCTTGCTCTTTACCCTCGCCGACTAATGCGCTGGTAAATACTATCGGCATTCTCGCAGCTTCTGCTCCCCTTTGTCGTGCCAGCTCACGTATCACCTCAATACCGCTGAATGCGTTATGTTCCAAATCTTGCCACAGTTGCGCCTGTAGATTTTTTACCCGCTCCAGCAGGGAGAGAGACTGACTAATATCTGTCTGCAATAGGTTAACGCTGGTAAAATCCCCAACCATCCGGTGGATATCGTCATGCAGATCTCGGCGATTCATTACCGTCAGATTGAGGCAAAAAGATTTTGTTTCCGACCAGCGCCCAAGTGTTTCACTAAATAGAGCCAAAAGTAGGGCGGAAGGAGAGACGCCGTGCAAACGACAACGTTGTTGCAATTGCTCCCACTGCTTAGTAGTGAGTTGCAAATCGTAACGGCTGAAACGAGGGATAACGCCACTTTGTACCGGAAGGTGAGGTAATTGTGGGCTTGCCGACAACTCAGGCAGACGTTTCAACCAATATTCACGCGCACTGGCATAGCTACGATGATGGCGGCGGCGTCGCTCAAACTCCATCACATCACGGAAACTAGCCTGCAATGGAATAAATTCTGTCTGAGGCTCTTGATAACCTTTTAACAGTTCCGCCAGCAAAATTTGTACACTGAGAAAATCAGCAATCAGCAAATCAATACTGAAATGAAGGCAGGATTTCTCCGCCGCCTGGCTGACTTTCAGATCAAATAGAGGCCAACAATCGGTCTGATAAACCCTGTGAGACATGGTTTGCCGAAGTTCTTCCTGAGAAGAGGAAGCGCAATCTATGGTGAAATAATGCACTTTCGGCAAAATCTGTTGCTGCCCCTGAACAGTAAATACCGCCCGCAACATATCATGGCGTTGGATCAGTTGATTCCATACCTGTTCAAGACGTTTAACGTCCCAATGTTCAGTCAGGATCTCAAAATAGCCGTGACAACCCACGCCGCCATAATCGAACATTGAATGACGCCCGACAAAATAAGCTGACTGCACATCACTTAGAGAGAAAGGCAAATGCTTCTGTGCCGGGTTTATTACAAAATTCTGTGGTTCCTGCCACTCCTGTATTAACGCAATAATTTGTGGTTTTAAATTCTTCAATTGGGCGATAACGTGATTATTCATCACTCCCTCAGGCGCGCGAAATTTCAACGCGTCACCTTCCAGCCAGAATTTAACCTGTTGTTGCTCAAGTTGCAGCAAAAGCTCGACAGCTTGTTGTGAAACTGCTAGTTGTGCTGTTTTTTTCTGTATAGTTTCCTGGCCATTCATAAAGAACCTTCCTCAAAAATCATTTCCGCTTCCTCTGCGGGAGTGGATTGTAGTTGTTGTGCCATACGTGCAATGGTTTGCAGGTTAAAAACCTGCCAGAGTGGTAAATCAATGTTATGACGACGCCTCAGTTCAGAAGTGAAACGAGTTGCAATAAAGGAGTCGCCGCCAAGGGCAAAGAAATTGTCATGAACGCTGAGTTGCGTCAGATTGAGTAATGGCAATAGCACATCTGCCAGTTGTTTTTCTAATGGGCTTTCCGGCAATGTATCCATAGCCTGATTGACAACATGTCGTAGCTGCTGCTCAATCATTTTGCGATCTAGCTTGCCATTGTCTGTCAACGGCCAGCAAGACAACCAGCCAAACTCGACCGGGACCGCATATTCTGGTAATTGTGCTAACAGTTGTTGCTGCAATAGCGACCAATCCGGCGCTTGCGATGCCAAGACGCAAGCTGAGAGGGATGGACGTTCGCCACGTTGATTAACAAATACCAACGCATCTTCAATACCATCACAACCTTTCAAAGCCTGTACGATCTCACCCAGCTCAATACGGTAGCCGGAAATTTTAACTTGCTGATCACGCCGTCCCAGGAATTCCAGTACGCCTGTTGAGTGATAACGCCCCATATCGCCAGTACGATACCAACGCTCGCCTTGCCAGAAAATAAACTGATTATCAGTACGCTCATCATCACCGAAATAACCCAGCGCCACACCATGACCGCCAATCCACAGTTCACCGGCAACCCAATCAGGGCAATCCTCATTCAGTTCGTTTACTACCCGGAAACGCTGATTCGGCAACGGTAATCCATAAGGAATGGAGTTCCATTCAGGGTCAAGCTCGTCCACTAACCAGTAATTCGACCAAATAGCTGCTTCTGTCGCGCCCCCCATAGAAACGAGTTGCACCTGTGGCATCCAGCGTTTCAAACGCTCAGGCAATGCAAGGTTAATCCAGTCACCGGAGAGCATTACCAGACGCAAACTGGTAAGCGCATCGGTTTGTTCATCGTTTTCACACAGTAACAAGGCCATTTCCAGTAGGGCTGGCACGCTGTTCCATAACGTTATCCGGTGCTGTTTTATCAGAGTCAACCAATATGCAGCGTCCTTGGCATAGGATTCAGGTACCGTGACTAAAGCCCCTCCGGCTGACAACACACCAAAGATATCCCACACAGAAAGGTCGAAATGCAGTGCAGACAGCGCCAGAATTTTGTCCTGCTTACCAACACAATGCTGTCGATTGATCGCTTCAATAGTATTGACTGCCGCCTCATGACTTATCGCTACGCCTTTTGGCGCCCCAGTGCTACCAGAAGTGAAAATAATGTAAGCCAGATCTTGCGCTTGTGAATTCCAGGGCTGAATCACCGTTGTTGTTAATGGTGACTGGTTAATATCAACAAGAGCGACAGAACCCGTCCATTGCAAGTGGCTATCCGCTACTACGCAGATCAATCCCGCCTGTTGAGCAACCTGTTCTCGGCGAAGTACAGGCCACTCGACAGAGATGGGAACATAGGCAGCCCCCAACCACTGAATAGCCAGTACCGCGACGATTTGTCGATGCCCCCTCGGCAACGCAACACCAACACAATCCCCCGAACAAACGCCTTGTTCAACCAAAACCTGAGCCAAACGTTGCACATGTTGCTCTAACTGCTGATAGCTGATGTGTAATTCCCCATCAATAATCGCTGTTCGATCTGCAAACTGTTTCATCGCTTGTCCAACACGCTGGTGCATTGGTGCAAAACTCAGTTCCTGATACGTATCATTAACCCGTTTACGACACTGTTGCTGCTGTATCGGCAAGGGGACATTCACCTGAATATGCCAGTCTGGAATCACACTTAACTGCATCAGCAAATCACAATATGCGCTGAACATCGTATCAATCATACCTTGCGGGAACAGACCATCGACCACATCCCAGTTGAAACGTAATTCTCCATCCTGTTCATATACCTGATGATCGATCCAAACCTGAGGGGTCTGGGAAATTCCCCAGATAGACGGTGGGAAAGGTTGCGCACTCTCTTGATAAGGCATGACCTCTGCCCCTAATGCGCTGGTAAACACGACGGGCATAGCCAAATCGGTAACTTGCCGTTGTTTATTCAATTCACGGATAACCCATACAGCCGAAACATCGGTATGAGCCAGATCTTGCCAAAGCTGTTGCTGTAACCGCTGTGCCCTGTTGAGCCAGTTTTCATCGGCTAAATGGTGACATTCCAGTAATAAAAGCGAAGTGAAATCGCCCAGAATATGGTTGATATCAGGATGTAATGGCTGACGATCAAATAACGTCACATTGATACTCAATGACGCCGATTCAGACCATTTCGCCAGCACCTGAGCATAACAAGTCAGCAATAAACAAGAAGGCGTCACTTGATAATGCCGTGCTTTTTCTGTCAGAGTTTGCCACTGTTGCTGAGGCAAAACAGATTGCCAACGTTTAAACCGTGGAGTCCCCAATGACTGTGGATCACAAATCAGCGGCAGCTTTGGCGCTTCAGGTAATTCTGCCAGCCGCTGCCGCCAGTAATTTGCTGATTTGTAGCTCTTTTCCTCATCAGAAACCACTGTGGTGAGATAATCACGGAAACCAATCCCGACTGACGGCAATACCGCTTCCGGTTGCTGATAAAGCTGCTCAAGTTCAGCGAAGAAAATACGCATACTCAAGCCATCTAAGATCAGATTATCCAACCCGATGTACAGGCGATTACGCCCATTATCTGATTGAATCAGCGTCACATGGAACAACGGCCATTGTGTCGGATCAAGTACCCGATGAGATAAGATTTCTCGCAGTTTACTCGTTTCTTCTGGCCACTGTTGTTCAGAACAGTGGATCACTTCCAGCGCAGGTTTTGGCTGCTGTGGCAGCACTCGTTGCATTCCTTGCTCATCAAAGACAATTCTCAATGCATCATGACGGGCAATCAAGACAGATAAAGCTTGTTCCAACCGTATTGCATCAAAAGGCTGACCTTCATATTCATTATAATAATGAGTTGCAACACCACCGAGACGGAAACCGACCTGACGTCCCATCAGATAGGCTCGTTGTACATCTGTAGGGGGGAATGGATGATAACGCTCACTTTCCTGATGTTGCAGTTGCATCACTTCGGTTTTTGGCCGTTCAGCAAAAGTCATTAATCGTGAGAAATCACGCAATACCGGGGAGGAAAACACTTGAGCCAGTGAGACATCTACAGCTCCTTCTGATTCCAGCGCCACAACAATCCGAGTCGCATGTAAACTATCACCACCGAGCAGGAAGAAATTGCTGTCAGCCATTGGTTCTGTTCCCAATACCTGTTGCCAGATTTTAGCGACCAGATATTCGGCTTTTCCCGACAATTCGGCTCCCTGTACAGATTGCAGAATTTTCTGTTCTGCCTCATCTACCGTTAATTGCTCAAGTGCTTTGCGATCTATTTTTCCATTAGCATTCAATGGCAGTTTATCTAAAACATGTAAATACTGCGGCAACATATAAGCTGGAAGATAATTTGTCAGATGCTGTGTCAATTCATGGCGATTAACCGTAACGTTGCCACTACAGTTTTTGCACATCAACAGTATGGCGTTCTCACCAATTACCGTGACAGACTGCACAGGTAAATCACCTTGCAACAACTGCTGTTGCCAACGTTTCTTATCCAATAGTGGATCTCGCTGCCCTTGTCTCAGATCAGTAAAACCATTTTCATCCTGCAACAGTAATACCGTTAATTGTGCCAGCGGACTGAGATATTGACTTTCAAACACCAGCGCTCTACTGCCAGAAGACACCAAGACTTGCAGATCGGAGATTCCTTGACGGATATCGGCATAGCGATGCAGTGCATTATTACTGATAACCAGATCAGCACTATAATGCGCCGCTTCTTGCACCGTACAAACCTGGCTCTGATGCGGATAACCCGACAGACGATATTTCGCCAATTCACGCAGTGAACCAGCCTGTTCAACTAAGCAGTATTCAATATCCAAATCCGACAATAGATCGAGTAACTTGACTGCAAACAGACCACTGCGGCCATTCAGCTCTGCTACTCTGACAGGCCGCTGCAATATCGTGGATAACTGATGGATTTGATCCGCAATAAGGGTAATTGCCGCTCCAGTTTCCGGTGAACCAGCAACCAAAACTTCCGGTGACAATACAGGATCATCAATCAGCACCAATGGATTCTGTTTCCCTTGGATAACTTGCGCAACCCAGTCACAACACCTATTAAGCGCTTGATAAATCTCATCCATTCGAGATACCAGCACCGGCTTGTTATCTGATTGCCAATCTTGATTCAATTGCCAACCTTTTTCACTTTCAGATAACCATCCCTGATGAGCCAGCCATTCCAACCACTGAATAAATAGTGGCTGATAACGGGGTATTATCCCGGCTTGTTGATAAAGTATTTCTGCACTCTGTGGCTGAGTTAGCGTCAGTTGCAAAGAATCAATCAATATCTTTTGCAACAGTGATAAAGCAATATGCTGTTCATCATCCTGACTGCTTTCTACCTGAACCAATGTTGGCATCTCAGGCAATACATCCTCAGCTAATGTTGAAGAATCACCCGCGATAACCTGACCTTCAACGAATAATCTCAGGTGTTTCTGTGGTTCAGATAAACATAATGCGACGGCTTTACTGATTGCAGGGTGACGTAAAGCCACAGTCTCAATTTCACCCAGTTCAATCCTGTAACCATTCAGTTTAATCTGGCTATCTTTGCGGCCAAGAAACTCAAGGCATCCTCCTAGCCAAAAGCGACCATAATCTCCCGTCCGGTAATAACGCTGTCCCTGATGCAGAACAAACTGAGCATCTGTTTTTTCTTGGTCGCCGTAATAGCCCAGTGCTACGCCTTCTCCACCGATCCACAACTCTCCAGCGACCCAATCAGGACAATCCCGTTGTTGTGAATCCATGACTCTGTAATGCTGATTAGAGAGCGGATAACCGTAAGGAATTGAACGCCATTCTAACGGGATAGCATCGACATCAATCGCGTTAGACCAGATAGCTGCTTCCGTTGCTCCACCCATTGCCGTTAATTGCGCCTGACTTCCGACTTTACGCAAACGGGGCAGCAGATCCAGACCAACCCAATCACCGGATAACAATATCTGTTGCAATGAATCAGGCAAACCGCGAGGATCATTTTCAGCAGCCACCAGCAACATATCAAACAGTGCCGGAACACTATTCCAGACGGTTATCTGCTCCTTATGCAACTGCTCTAACCACTGTTTTGCTTCTCGCTCATGGCCCACCCCAGGCATAACTAGGGAACCCCCTGACGCAAGAGGGCCAAAGATGTCATACACCGACAAATCAAAATTCAGTGCTGATAGTGCATATACTCGTGTTTTTTCCCATCGACCATAACGGCGGTTAATATCATCAATTGTATTAGCGGCAGCCTGATGAGACACCACAACACCTTTAGGCGTGCCGGTAGAGCCGGATGTAAAAATGATATAAGCAGAAAGTCCCGGTTCCCCATAAACCACCTGTGATAACGGCAGTTGCGAATGACCTGTCTGATGAATATCCAAAACAGAATCAAACCAGCGACTAACAAGCCCCTGATATTCACTGTTTGTAATAATCAACGAAATATCCGCCTGACTGATAATGGTCTGTAAACGGGCTGTTTGCTGCGCTACATCCAGCGGAACATATACAGCCCCGACACTCAAGCAAGCCAAAACCGCCACAACTTGTTCTGTACCTTTTGGCAACAGTAATGCCAGATTATCTCCGGCCTTTACTTTTTTTCCTTTCAGTCTGTAAGCCAGTTCCAGTACATCCTGCTTAAGTTCGTCGTAACTTAATCGTTGATGAGGCGTGATAACCGCAGGTGAATCTCGCCACAATTCAGCTATCTCATAAAAACGGCGATGCAGTAAACGAGGCGTAAAAAGCATGCCATCACGATCTTTAGGCTCTGTACGCTGTTCAATAATTTCCGGCGTGACATAACGCGAAACCGGTTTTAAGAGCAGTTGAGGATTGTCGGTAATCGCGCTGATCAGCTGAGTCATAAAGCTGAACATTTGATCAATCATCCCTTGAGGAAATAATCCATCCACACAATCCCAACTGACTAATAATTCCCCTTGATGCTCCATCACCTGGCAGTCAATCCAGACTTGTGGCGTCTGGGATACCAAATAATTCAGATCGCCCAGTTCATTACCGCTAAGCAGATCACGGCCAAGATTACTGGTGAATACCACCGGCATGAGAACCTGATGCCCGCATATTTGCGACCAGTCCCGCATAACCTGAATTGCGCTGTAATCCACATGATCCAGATCTGACATAAACTGGCGATTGAGAACCCGGCAGTTTTCTAAAATGCTGTTCCCCGCCTGCGTATGGCAAGCCAGTAACAGTAATGTTGTAAAATCAGCAACTAAATCAGGTAGGTGAGGATGTTTTCCACGGCGGTTGAAAATCGTCAGATTCAGAGTGAAATTCGGTGATTCAGCCCAGCCGCGTAATGTTTCGGCAAAGCAATTCGCCAGCAACATTGATGGGGTTATACCGTTGCTGCGGGCGGTTTCCTTCAATGATAACCAACGAGGTTGTTCCAGACTCCACTGGCGATGATAGAAATCAGGTTTATCAATATGCTCTGGTTTCACTGCCAGTGGTAACTGAGGTGCAAAAGGGAATTGCTCAGCCAATCTTTTTTGCCAGTATTGACGACTGTCGATTAACTGATTATCAACGGCTTGCTCACACAGATATTGTGGGAAGCTGTAATTTAATTGAGGAAGAAGTACACCCGGCGTCAAAATAAACTGGCTGAGTTCTTTCAACAAAATCTGAAGGCTCATCGCATCCGCCATCACCATATCGATATTAATATGTAAGCGACTGCTATTCACGGTATGGCTTACCACTACGCCAAATCCGCTTTCAATTGTCAGATCTGCAACTTTGGTTTCCAGACGTTGCCTGAGAGCGAATCTCTCCTCTTCCAATAAATTCAGTGAAAGTTGCTGCCAGCCATAAGATTCAATGGATACCGGCTGGTAAGTCGTAATTTCCCCTTTACCATCATGGGTAATACGCATCCGCAACATATCATGGCGCTGATGTAATTGATTAACTGCCCATTCAATATCACTGTCTTTCAGTGGCGGGCAATCCAATTCCAGATAGACCTGACAAGCGATTCCCCCCAGAATTTGATCTTTTTGGCGCCCTGTCCAGTAGGCTTGCTGAACCGAAGTGAGTTCGAAAGGCTCGCCATTCCATGTTATAACCGGCTGCTCTGATTCTGTTGAGACATCTTTAGATTGAACGGCAGAAAACCAACACTGTTGCCATGCGGCTAACGTTGGCTGTTGGAATAAGGAAGCTAATGACAGAATGACATTCTGTTTTTTACACTCATCCACCAAATCCAACATTTGTAATGAATCAATGCCCAAATTGAGCAAATTATCATCCATTGCTAATAAATTAGGCTCAGTTCCCAATATGTCCGCTACCCAATTGATAACGAAATCAAAGCTGGTATGACCTGAGCAAGATTTGGATCGATCTTGGGTTCCCTGTTCAGTTAAACGAAGTTCTTCTGGCCAGTAACTCGCGCGATTGAATGGATAGAGAGGCAGTTTGGTTAGTACAAATCGGCTAACAGGCATGCTCCCTGCATATTTAACCCAGTTATAGGATTGCCCTTGTAACCAATCGTAAGGATCATCGCTCTTGTCTAACATTCTTACGCGATCAATTTGAATTGGTTCAACATGGCGCAAATGCGCAATCAGAGCTGATAAATTCTGATAGGGAATTAACACCCGCCAACCAAAATGATGATGGCGTTTCTTCAACCAACCGTTGAGCAATTCTCCGGCTTGCTCTTGGTGATTTTCCAGCAAATCTGCTAATTGATTTGCCATTTGTTGCAATGCGGATGCACTACAGGCTGAAAGCGGTAATAAACCATTTTCAACACATGGCGCAGGAACCGGATGATCAGATAAGTTTGCTTTACTCAGCACTAAGCCTGCCATTGTGCCGGTAAAACTGAATGAACTAACCGCAACGTGTTCTATTCGGTGAGATTCAGTCTGTTTACTGTAACGATAACGTGGCATTAACGCTGACAATTTAGTGCTGAACGAAGCCAGAGTTGGATGACCAAACCGTTGTTGCTGATGTATCTGTGCCACGGCGCGAACCACGGAGGCCACGCCTGCGGCAGCTTCCAGATGACCAATTTGTGCTTTACAAGCGGCCAACGGCAATGGTTGGCGTCGTTTACCATAAACACTATCGATAGCTTGTAACTCAATCGGATCGCCTAAAGCTGTACCCGTGCCATGCATCTCCAGCAAATCAATATCATCAGGGGCAATATCAGCCTGTTCCAATAATCGCATAAGCATTGCTGACTGAGCTTGCGGATTCGGAGCAGTCAAACTGCTGCTTTCACCATCCTGAGCGACACAACTGGCTTCAATCACTGCCAGTACCGGATCACCGTCATCCAAAGCCTGTTGATAAGGTTTTAGCAATAGTAATGCTGCACCTTCTCCTCTGACATAGCCATCCGCATCTTCACTCAGCGTAGCGCATCGCCCCTCAGGTGATAACATACCCGCGTTTATCAATGTTTGTTCAATCTGCGGTGACAGTAAAATGTTAACGCCGCCAGCGACAGCAGCGTGGCATTGCCCTTGTTGTAAGCTACGTATCGCAGTATCTAATGCCACCAAAGAAGAAGAGCAGGCTGTATCAATAGTGAGTGCCGGACCTGTTGTTCCATAGAACTTTGCTAATCTGCCAGAACTTGCACTCGTATTAATCCCAGTAGCTAAATAACTTTTGGCATATTCAGGATTATTCAGTTTTAGTAGTTGCTGACCGAACTCACTGCCGCTCTGACCGATAAAGAAACCAATATCCGATTGTTTCAATTGCTCCGGCAACCATCCGGCTTGTTCGAATAAATGCCAGCTTAATTCAAGCAATAACCTCTGCTGAGGATCAAGTAATACGGCTTCCCGGGCTGAAATGTTGAAGAAACGGGCGTCAAATTGATCAATATCTTCCAGAGCGCCAATAGGCAGCGTAAATTGGCGAAGTTCTGAATTGTTGTCTCTGACGGCTAACTCTCCTTTTGCCAACCATTGCCCGTATTGCTGCCATCTGTCGCTTGTCTGCCCCGGTAAGCGACAACTTATCGCAATAATTGCAATTTGTTTGTTTCTGGCTGATTCAGATTTCCTGACAGACTCCGTGATTTTTTCACCTGATAATTTATCAATATATTTAGCCAATTGAGTAATATTTGGATAAGCAAATAAATCCGCAGGGGTTAGATTACAATGCCAAGTTTTATTTATTTGCTGGCAATAGCGGACTGCTAACAGGCTGGTTAACCCCAATTCAGCAAAGCCACAGGCAGGATCTGGGTTATCTAAGTGCAACAAACTACAAAGAAGCTGATAAAGCCAACTGGACAGGGAAGAAGATATTTTTTTATCGGTATCACACGGCAAGACAAAGAGTACTTTTAGCTGGTTGTTATCAAAATCAGCCAACATTTGTTTGCGTCGGATTTTTCCACTGGACGTTTTTTTCAACTCTCCATGAGGCAATAACACAACATTCTCTAGTGAAAGCTGAAACTCCGATGCGACTCTGGCAGCAATCTGTCGGGCAATAGCCTGTAATTCAGTCGCTTCAAGATGGCGATAAACTTCAGCAAAAACGAATAATTCTCCGCTTTCTACCCGCTGGCAAGCACAAACTCCACCGATTTTTACTTCTTCACATCCCGTCTCAATATTAGCTTCAATATCATTTGGCATGTAATTTTCGCCAGCGATAATAATAAGATCTTTATGTCGACCACAGATATAAAGTTCTCCCTGCCAGATAAAGGCTAAATCCCCGGTTCGCAGGTAATGGCTTTTATCTATAGACTGATTAAGGCAGGCCATAAAAGTCTGTCGGCTAAGTTCAGGTTTCTGCCAATAACCAAACGCCTTGGAATCACCATCAACCCAAATTTCACCAATTCGCCCTTCTGGTAATATTTCACCGGTTTCGGGATCAACAATCCGTAGTTTCCACCCACTGACAACCTGCCCTGAACTGACCAACTCACGACCATTTTCATCAGGAACAGCGTAACCAGCAACAAGCCTATCTGCATCAAAGCGCTGGCTAATGAATGGCATCCCGGCGGGTTTTCGGCTGATGACGAGAGTTGCTTCCGCCATACCATAGGCGGGCACAAAGCTTAAAGGATTAAAACCTGATACAGAAAAATGGCGGGCAAACCGCGGCATAGTTTCAGCCCGTATAGGTTCTGCGGCATTCAATACCATTTTCAGCGAAGAGAGATCGAATTCTGCCGCTTGTTTTTGAGTGATACTATCAACGCACATTTGCCAGGCGAAATCTGGTGCGGCTGTAGAATTTGCAGAATAATCAGTAATCAGCTTTAACCAACGGGCAGGATCAGCAGCAAAATGGCTAGGCAAAATGAAGTTGCAACAACCGCCAGATAATAGTGGCGCTAATAACCCACAAAATATGCCCATATCATGATAAAACGGTATCCAATTGGCTGTAATAATTCGTGGCTGGCAATCGCGATGTAATTCAAGCAATATCTCATGTTGCGCCTGCATATTTGCATCAAAATTGCAGACCGCTTTCGGCTTACCGGTAGAACCAGAAGAATATTGAAGGAATACGGGTCCATCATTCGGACACATTAACTCCTTATATTCATTAGCTGATGGTATTTCTAATATGTCATTCTCCGCAAGAATATCATCTAGCACAATAACCTGACGACCTATATGCCATTGTCGCTTTTCAATTTCATCAACGGAGCTTTTTAAAGTAATAATATATTCTGGCTGACAATCTTCGAAAATATGATCAATTGTATCCGCTACTCGTCCAAGACGATGACTGGCAGGTAAGTTAACAGGGACAGCCGTGATGCCACGGATAATACAAGCTATGAATCCCAAAATAAATTGAGCATTACCCGGTATCAGAATAATCGCTTTAGCATTTTCGCGGTAATTTATATGGCGGGCAATATAACTACTGAGACAGATAACATCTCTATAATTAAATTCTTGAGTATTATCCTTAAGGCAATATCTTAAAACCGTTTCGTCAGGTTGTCTATTTGCATATGAATAAAGAGTATCTCTTACCCATCCTGATAAGTTATTTTTATCATCCATACCTTAATCCCTTACAATTATTACTATCATTTAAAATGGTAGTAATAGCAGGCAGTGAAAATTTATAAATAACGCGTAGCATATAAGAGTAGTTAATGGGTTTAACTACTCTTATAATCCATCACAACAGGAATTATTGTAATGGCCTACTGCAATCATTCGATTTACTATTTATCAGAACTTAACATTGACTGTCGCACCAAAAGTCAGAGGCTCTCCTGCACGACCATACCAATTGTTATCTCCAGACATTGGGAATGCACGAGTAACATAGGTCTTATTTAACAGATTCTTCGCCCATAATGTAATATCGTAAGCTGACGTTTCATATCCAGCTCTAAGATTCAACAAGCCGTAATTAGACTGCTTCTCAGTATTAGCGTTATCGAAATAAACTTTACCGGCAACATTATAATCAGCACGAATAAAATATCCGTCGAGGAAATTGTAATCTACACCAACCCCATAGGTATAATTTGGCGTATTTGCCGGACGTTTATCTTTATAATCAGTAACGCCTACAATTTTTCCACTCTTCTTGTCATAAACATTATCTTTAAACTCAGTAAAATGAGCATCATTGAAACCAGCATTAGCAGATAATGTTAGCCCCTTAATCACCCGCCAGGAAATTTCCGATTCTAGCCCTCTACTGATTGATTTTCCTGCATTCTGGGTGACAGATTCTGGATAAAATTGCTTTTCAACCTGCTGATCGGTAAAGTCAATCCAAAATAATGAGGTATTCCAGCGTACAGTCTTATCCAACCATTCCGATTTCAGACCAATTTCATAGTTGGTTGTGTATTCAGCATCAAAACGGCGTTGATCCTTCGGCGCTAAACTATTAAACCCTCCACTTTTATAACCACGGGCAATACTGGCATATAACATAGCGTTATCTGTAGCATAATAATTGACCCCGGCTTTTGGCAACCAAGCATCAAAAGAGAGTTCATCAGTCAGGTTTTCTCTTGTCATTCCCGAGAAATTTTCTGTCTTACTGAATTTCAGATTCTTTTTCTCATAATCATAACGCAGCCCCGTAACCAGCTCTACATTATCCATGAGATAATAACTGGTATTACCAAACAGAGCATAATTATTGGTTCTAACGTTGGTATTTTTAATCTGATATCCGACTGACAACATCCTGTAATCAATATCTAATTTATCATCCTGATTGAAGTAATACATACCAATCAACCAGTTAAATGGCCCGGTATTTTTAGAGTTAAGACGCAATTCCTGAGAGAGGTAATTTTGTTTACGGTCCATTCGCAATTCTGAAAATGGGTTACGGGTAAAATCAAGATCCTGATAATCTTTCTTATCTTCCGAAGTATATGCACTAATTGAAGTTAGATCCATACTATCCCATTGATACACCGCTTTAAGAGACCCTTTATAAATATTAGCGTCTGACTTACCTGCATAATCAGAGTCTACAGATTTCGTCCCTTTCTTTATTTTGTCAAGAGGTGCGAATGAGGCGTTGCCATTTCTACGGTTTTGTACATCGAATGTCGTAATAATATCCCACGGCCCATCTGATGGCTGCCAGCGAAGCTTAAACCTCCCGTTAAAATCATTAATACCATTTATATTCTTTTTATTATCATAATCCCGTTTAAAGTAACCATCGCTATTCAAATAACGTAATGCTGTACGGTAAGACCAATCGCCATATTCATCAATGCCGCCACCTAAAATAGCAGTAGTTTGAAAACGATTATAACTACCATATGAAAAGCCCAATTTCCGGTCTGTTACCGGATCGGGATCTTTGGTAATGATATTAATGACTCCGGCCTCAGTATTGCGGCCATATAATGTTGCCTGTGGGCCACGTAATACTTCGATGCGTTCAATATCCAGCAATTCGGTGTCAAATGAATGACTATATACACCGTCAGTAAAGAAACCCACCGCCTGTTCCCCTTCCATACCAGGCGTGACGCCGCGTAATGAAATAAACCCGGCATCAGATGGATTACCTGCTTTTATCATATATAAATTGGGAATCCCTGAAACGGCCTCATAAAAATTTTCAACCCCTTTCCGTTCAATGTCAAAATCAGATAATACTGTCATACCTACTGCTGTTTTTTGCTGATCCGCAGAAACTTTCTCCGCAGTCACAACAATAGTGTCCAACGAATCTGTTTTGCTATTTTTATTTGCCAAACTCTGATGGGAATAAAAAACAGATAACACAGCAATAGTGGTTACGCTATGTTTCAACATAGATAACTAATCTCCAAGAAGAAGCTGGTATAGGCATTCAGTAATAGCGGCGGAAACGCTTTTACCATCCATTAATAAAAAACTTGGGAAATTATATAAACAACTAGAAAAAAACGCAAATGCAAATGATAACTACTTTTATTATCATCATTGGAAAGAAAATGCTTTCTCGATTTAAATATAACTAATTGTTTTTATTGATATTATTGGTCATGAAAATTTGGTATGTAAAGGGGGGTATTATCCATATCTTAGATACAAACTGAATTTTTACCAAAACATTGAACAGACTTCGAGTGCTTATTCCCTCATTTTATTTACTGTTTTTTGTAGCAAAAGAGTGATTCCAAACAGTACAAAATAATTATTCATCTTCTGAATGGATTTTAAACATTTTCCTATCGGTTAATATAAATATGTAAAAATAATGAAAAGAGATAAATATATAGATTCTGTGTATTATTAACGTAATCAACTAACTCTATTATATCCAACAAACCAAACTTAAATTAACTGATAGTAAACTTATAGCTATTACTTCGGCGCATTCTTTCTAATAATAAAGAACACTAAATTGGGCGCACTGGTAAACGTCCGGTGAACATCGCCATTGGACGGAGGCAATTGATTATCCAGCTGGCTAATGTAAGGATAATTAGCCGGCTAAAGCGCACAAAAACCGATTTCGTTTGCTCTTACCAGCTTTATTTGAGTGATAAAACGGGTTGTTGTTACCGCATCTTACGCCACAATGGCATGATATTGGTCAACACATCAGGGGGAGGGCAAGGATCATTCACCTTTGCCATTTTCCATAAACCGGTCTGGCTCTTACGGGCAGCATTATTGGACATGAAGACTTGATATAACGAGCCGGTATCGCCAGCATGATTATGGGTATCAAGAAAACCTTTATTTCCCCATCGATTATAAAGAGAGATACTATCGCCTGCTCTGATGTTTTCATTTGGTGGTGTGGTTTCACAATAAATAACCCATTCTAATGTCGCTCTTTTGCTGATATCTGAGGTGTAGACTTGATGTATTTCGGTCAATTGCTCATTTTGATCCACTACATCATAATATCGTAAATAACCGCCATCACAGTAATATAGGTTGTGAAGTAAAATAATATCATTGTTGATTATTTCACTACCGACAGGTTTTCCTATTGCTGACTCAATTCTCCAGGCGCCGCCATAAATAGCTAAGGAAGCATCTACGGTTACTACGCTATATTTTGTTCCGGGTTTATTACCGTTGCCAAATACACTGAGATACCCTCCGCTCCAGTTCTTGTAGCTGTTTAATATTGTCACGGTATCGCCATATTTAAGTACATTATTCATCATTTCCTCGGAAAATATGCTATTGCTCTTCAAACAACTGATGCTTACCCTGAAATGGCTTTCCCTCCTGGTGCATAACTTCTGGCATCATTTCAGGATTCGGTTACTGCCATGAACAGGTTATCTCGCCTTTTATCTAATCCTTGTGAACCTAAAATAGGGGGGATTCCTGCACCGTTGAATATTCATAGCAATGGGAGATAGGAAAAGAAAAGATCAAAAAGTTAATTTTTATCGGATAAGGGACTATTTGGCGGATAACCGAGGTTGGCCTATTATCATGTTACTTGAAAAGGTAAGCTATGTTTTATTCTGATTGTCACTGTGTGCATATCAGTAAAAAAGGTATCATTTCGCGGATATATCGGCCGTGGTAGACAGAAAAAAGCGGCATAATACCGCTTTAAATATCATCTCTACTAATGTTGCTAGAGCAGTGTATTTTTGGCCTTTTGATTCAGGTTTGTGACCAAATTAACACGACTACACTGTCATCGTAATTATTATTGCCCCCATTGCTGGCGCCGATAATGGCTGTTCCCGGTTTTTCGTCAAGAGTGTTATAGGCGTAACGGAGTTTGCAGGGCTTGCCGTCGCCTATAATTTCAATGCAGACTTTGCCGGTGTTTGATGAGTAATTTTTAAAGCCCAACACACTATTGGCGCCTTGGCTGATTAATGTATCGACTAACTGATCGTCAATATACACTTTTATCGTTTGCTGATGAGTAGTATTACCGTAGCCTGACAGGCTAAGCTTTATATTGTGAGGTAACTGGAAACAGTGTTTACCGGTGTTAGTGCTGCCGCATATTCCGCCACAGTTTCTATACTCACTACCTAACGAATCGATATCAACCGATACGGCGGCTTGAACTTTTTTGAAGGTGACTCCTTTCCAGTAAGCTTGAATAAAGGAGGGTTCGCCATCGATAACATGGGATTTTGTATTGTATTGGATGTAATAACTATCTTTGAAAAAGTAAATAGTAGAGCCGACGGTATTCTTCCATAAAATAACAGCATCGAGATCTTCACTAAATCCGGCATATTTCCCAGTAGTACCCCATCGGTCTGAAATGGTTTTCTTATTAATTGTGTGTGAACTGATGGTGTAATCGATGCAATCTCTGCCTTTGAAGAAACAGACAACATCTTGTTTTGTATCCACCCATTCTGTGGCGGCGTCTATACCATTTTCCAATCCCGTACCTTTCAACCCCGGCCATCCCTCAATAATGGGTTTTGGCCCGTCAATCACCAGGGCTTTGGCGATATCGAATTTAAGGTATTGAGAGCCTTTAAAAAAATATAATGAGCCGTTTAAATTAATCACATCGTCAATATCTTTTTGAAACTCGATAGGGAGACTAGGCCAATCATTGCTGATAGTTTGGGGATAACCAGAGTCTGCTTTATCTTCTGAGTCGTTATATCTAATGTTTTCTGAGTTAAGAAATAAATAGGTCTTTGAATTCATTTTTTACATCCTTAATAATGGTTAATTTGAATGTCATTTTGATGTGTTTACTCAACTTTCTATTTTCAGATATCACAGTGATATATTTTTGTCTCATGATAATGGCCAATTCAACACTACCACACTATCATCATAATTGTCATTGGAACCATTGTTAGCGCCGATAATGGCTGTTCCCGGTTTTGCTTCGAGTGTGTTATAGGCATAACGGAGTTTGCTGGGTTTACCATCTCCTATAATCTCGATACAGACTTCGCCGGTACCTGATGTGTAGGTTTTAACATCTGTTATGTGACTTATTCCCTTACCGGTTAAGGTATCGACCAATCGGTCGTCGATATAGACATTGATTGTTTGTTGATGAACATCACTATTTACGTAGGCTGTCAGGCCAAATCGGATACTTTGAGGTAATTGGAAACAGTGTTTACCGGTATTATTAATTCCACATGTTCCGCCACATTTTATATTGATATCACTCCCTAATAAATTTGGATCAACTGACACTGCCGCTTGAATTTTATTGAAAGTGACGCCTTTCCATTTCGTTTGAATAAGGTCTGGTTCACCATACATACTATTCAACATGAGATGTAAGCGGAGATACTCATTACCTTTGAAAAGATAGATAAAATAACCGGCGTTCCGCCATAGAATAGCGGCATCTAAATTCGCACTAAATTTCGCGTATTCCCCGGTAATTCTCCATCTTTCTGCGATGGTTTTTTTGTCAATGGCGTGTGAACTCACGGTGTAATTAATACATTCCTTGCCTTTAAAGAAACAAACGGTATCTTCTTTTGCATCTATCCACTCTGTGGCGGCGTCTATCCCGTTTTCAAATTCCGTTCCTGCTAATCCCGGCCATCCCTCAATAATGGGTTTGGGTCCATCAATCACTTGTGCTTTGGCAATATCAAATTTAAGATATTGCGAGCCTTTAAAGAAATACAAAGAGCCATTTAAATTAATCACATCATCAATATGCCTTTGAAACTCAATAGGCAGATTAGGCCAATTATTACGAATGGGTTGAGGATAACCGGTATCGATGTTATTTAATGGATCATTATATTTAATATTTTCTGCGTTAAGGAAGAAATAGGTATTGGTATTACTGTCATTACCTATTTCGCTGCCTAATAAATCCATATCAATTGGCACCGCAGCTTGAACTCTTTTGAAGGTAACACCACGCCAATTAGCGCCAATGGGAGCTTGACCATCGATGGTATTCGATTTCAGATTAATCCTGATGTTAGAATTATCTTTGAACAGGAAAATAAAAGGGCTGCCAATATTTATCCATAAAATAGCTGCGTCCAAATTTTCACTGAATTCTGAATATTGTTCTGTTATCCCCCATCTATCTGCGATAGTCTTTTTACTAATAGCACGTGAACTCACCGTATAATCAATACAATCACTGCCTTTAAAGAAACAGACGACATCTGTCATACCTGTCTTTTCTACAGAGGGCCATTCTGTGGCGGCGTCTATCCCGTTTTCAAATTCCGTTCCGGCTAATCCTGGCCATCCTTCTATAATGGGTTTCGGTCCATCAATCACTTGTGCTTTGGCGATATCAAATTTAAGATATTGTGAGCCTTTAAAAAAATACAAAAAACCATTTAAATTAATCACATCATCAATATGTCTTTGAAATTCGGTAGGAAGATCAGGCCAATCTTTATTTATAGGCCGGGGATAACCGATGTCTGCCTCATACGATTTCTGATGGTGTCTAATATTTTCTGAGCCAAGGAAAAGATAACTTGATGTATTCATTTATATATCCTTTTTGGTGATTGGAATTTAAAATTTTGTTTAAATTTGTTTTTTACCACGTCAATAGATTAAAATAACATTAAGATACACCGATTTAATTCTATTATATTGCTTATCTGTTTGGTGAATAGAGAAATTTATATTATTTAAATTAATGCTGATGATCGGTTATAAGCAAGACTATATATTAGCAACTCGTTAATGTATTTAATGTTGTTTTATTTTGTGTGGCTTACTTTATTTAAGAATTAAAGATGAACTTTATCTAAGGTATAAAATACAAGATTAATCTGTAATTGTATTTTTTATAGGAGATATTTTAGTCATGAAATTAGAACAACATGAAAGTCAAACCTCAATTGAAAATTCGTCTAATTCCACAGCGGTTCCAATAACGGTATGGGAGCCCAATTTATATCCTGAAGGCCGGTGGATAGATGCGACCACACAGAGAGCTGGTGTGTTGTTTAAGGACTCAGGTTACGGGACTAGCGCTTGGGATATCATCAGTGTTGGGGGAAGGAAAGCTTTTAAGGCACAAACTTTGTCTAAATTTGGCAATATTGGCAGTCACTGTCTTGGGATTGCAACAGACACACCTGTTGATGCCAGACATTGCTATTGTGAGTTGGACCTGTTTTGTAATCCATATCCTGACATTTCAGTGTGTGTACTATCCAACAAAACGAGTGCAAGCGGTACATATCAAAATATTGGTTACGGCTATATGGCGATTCATTTGACTGGAGGGTATCAAGGTAAGACTCAGTGGATGCCATCAAATATTTCGTTAGGTACTTCGATTGACACGGCGACGCCTTATGTTATGGTTTGGAATCTTCAGGATAATTTAACTCAGTCAGTCAATTTTGTTGGTAAACAAATGGATGGTATTTATAAAGGACAACCGACACTAAGCAATACTTATTCTGGTGTTTTACTGAGTTATGAATGGCCAAAAAATTCTTGGTCACGTTGGCGTATTGGATTACTTGCGGCAAATAACGGTACATTAATTATTGAGTGGTATAATGCTGTGGCAGATAAATGGAAGATAGAACTTTGCCAATATAATATGAATGCACTGATGACTGGAGATCTTGCGTCGGGCCAGATAGGGATTATTTCTGGTATGTCTTCTGGTGCAATCACAATAGATCAACAAAATTCTCTTTACCGAACACCATTTGATCGAGCGATATTTTTCCAAGATTTTTAATATGGAATACTGAGTCTGATTATTTAACCATCTTGTATGATATATACCAAGGGGCTTTCCTCCTGGCCCCATAATTGTTGTAATATCGAAAGTAATTTTGATGATAATTTTATTGGCGTTGTCAAATATGGCGTAAAAAAATCGGCATAATATCGCTTTTTTTACATCATTTACTAAGTTAAATTAATAAATTATTTAATAGTGATGGGGAAATAAAAACTTAATTTTTATTGATGCGAGGTTACAAATCTAATAAATAATAGATCATCCGGATGGAACTCAGCCCAATTTTTTCGATCTGAATATCCAAGACAAACGGAAACATAAATAATCGACATTTTGATAAAGGGATTGTTATTATGCGAATGAAAGTTAAAAACTCATTGAAATGAATGTCTTTCATAAAGTAATTGTTGTAAATATAATATTTTCTCATTTTTCCTTTTCTGATATTTGATTATTTAGGCTCTTCTATTAATCCATTCGGTAAAGATTTGCCTGAGGAAATCTGAGACAATGTTTTTTGTGACTTGGTAGAAATACTATACCTTATGGATTTCAAGATACATCGTGGCGGCAAGGGAGCGAATCCCCGAGAGCATAGAGAACTATGTTACCGGGGTGAGTGCAGCCAACAAAGAGGCAACTTGAAAGATGACGGGTATAGACAATGAGTGATAATGACTAACTAATAAGACAGAGAAACAGATTGTGGCAAAGAAAGAAAAACAGCCTCACCATGACTCGTTATTTAAGTATTTTTTAACGCAACCTGAAACGGCCAGAGAGTTTCTATCCCTTTATCTGCCCGAAGAGATCCAGTTGTTGTGTGATTTAGCCACATTGAAACTGGAGCCCGGCAGCTTTGTGGATCGGCATTTACGTCAGTTGCACAGTGATGTGCTGTACTCGGTTGAAACGGCCCGGGGGCAGGGCTATATCTATTGTCTGATTGAACATCAGTCCACTCCTGACCCATTGATGGCCTGGCGGCTGATGCATTACGCCATGTTAGCGATGGCGGCTCATCTGAAAAAAGGCCATACTGAACTCCCTCTGGTGGTGCCTTTGCTGTTTTATCATGGTGAGGTTCGTCCTTATCCTTACTCAAACCGGTGGCTGGATTGTTTTACGTTCCCTGAACAGGCTGCCCGCTTGTACTGCCAGGCGTTTCCGTTGGTGGACGTCAGTGTACTCAGCGATGAAGAAATCCTGACGCATAAAGGGGTTGCCCTGATGGAACTGGTGCAAAAACATATCCGCTGCCGGGATATACTGGAATGGGTCCCCCAATTGGTGGAACTCTTGAATGCAGGGTATAATACAGCCGAACAGCGCAATGTGGTGTTATACTATATTTTACTGAATGGACATACGCTGGATCTCTCACAATTTGTCCATCAACTGATTGAACAATCTCCGGAGCATGAAACAATGTTGATGACTATTGCAGAACAGCTTGAACAAAAAGGGCTTGAGCGAGGTATTGAGCGAGGCCGAGAGGAAGGTATTGAACTAGGCCGAGAGGAAGGTATTGAACTAGGCCGGGAGAAAGGTATTGAACTAGGCCGAGAGGAAGGCATTGAACTAGGCCGAGAGAAAGGTAAAGTGGAAACGGCTCGCGCCTTATTACGGCATGGCGTGAGTTTGGACATTATTGTCACCAGTACCGGACTGAGCCGGGATAAAATTGAAATGTTAAAGCATTAAATTCATCTTCTCTTTTACAGCAAAATGCCGATATTCAAGATCGGCATTTTTGTTCTTATTTTGGATAACTACAGTATCCATAAAAGCCGACTGATCAGTGATTGGCTGGCTCGTCACCCTAAATTTAACTTATTGTTTTTTATCTGTTTATTCTCCCCGGCTGAATAAAATTGAGCGTCTGTGGCAATCCTTGCATGAAACGGTGACACGAAATCATGGCTGTCAGTATATGTGGCAGTTGCTTGAGAAAGTGAAAACGTTTTTAAATTTATCCTCCTACATGAATAGCAGAGAATAAAAAGAGTTGGTGTATCATAATTGTGAAAAATTATTTATGATTGTTTTTTGTCACCAAACCGAATTGGTTGCGCCAAAATAGAATTTAGTTTTTACATCAAAACTGTTAAATTCCAAACTTTCGGGATATGGTGGTGATAGTAGTGTCAACTTTGCTCATAACACCTTTATTGAGACAAAGTTCATTTTGATTTCCAATAAATCATAAGGCAACAACAGAGTGAAAACAGGGCTAAAGCAACGCTTTCATATACTAATAGGGTTAGCAGTAATACTGATCGTAATTCAATTGTTTGATACTTTAACCGGTGGCGCACTAAGCAATTTCGGCATCATACCCCGATATTCTCAAGGGTTAATTGGTATTCCCCTATCTCCATTCCTGCATGGCAGCTGGGGGCACTTGTTTAGTAATCTCCCCGCATTATTAGTATTGAGTGCGTTACTGATGGCACACTCCATACGTTATTATGTGATAGCCAGCTTGTTTATTATCTTTGTGGGCGGAACATTAGTTTGGTTATTTGGGCGCACGGCTATTCATATTGGCGCCAGCGGATGGATTTTTGGTCTATGGGGATTGCTGCTGGCTAACGCCTTTTTCCTGAGAAGAATAAAAGATCTCTTCTTTGCGATTTTGGTGTTTGTGTACTACGGTGGGATCGTGTTTGGTCTGCTACCGTGGCAAGAGGATATTTCAACGGAAGGCCATATTTTTGGTGCAATATCTGGTCTGGTTTTCTCTTGGCTGTCGAAGAGATGGGTAATAACGCGCCATTAGTTTTATGATATTGGGGATAAGCAGATTATCCCCATTTCGAATACTCATTATTAGTAAACAGTAAAAAAATAAACCTAGTTACCTTTATTCCGAGAATAAATGAGTTACCATTTAAAATAGAATGCGACTTAGGATATTTAGGCGTATGGTATTGCGATTTTGACCTTAATCTCATTTCTGAATTAAGAATCATATTCTATATCATCTATACCCTATGGATTTCAAGATGGATCGCGACGGCAAGGGAGCGAATCCCCGGGAGCATAGATAACTATGTGGCCGGGGGGAGTGAGTGCCGCCAACAAAGAGGTAATTTGAAGGATAACCGGTATAAAAGAGCTCAATTTATCTCTCACTTTATTAACCCTGTTTTTTAAACAGAACAATGAACTCTATTTCCATGAAGTAAGAATTTTATTTGTGTTTTAAAAAAAACCAAATAATATAACGTCAATAAAAGTATAAATAGGACATATCCAATGCGTAACAGACTTTTTCTTTGGTTACTTGCTTTGCCGTTAGTATTAAGTTGTTATGGTGGCTGGCAATATTACCGAACCAGTGAACTGACTGAATCCCTCGATAGCATTAAATTATTGCATGCCAAAGCGACACAGTTGTTGCAAACTGATCCCAATATTACCATGAAGTTCGGCGACACTTCTTTTACTGTCAATCAAATCCTCAATAGAACAGAGGAAATAATTAATAGCAAAGAAGCCACATTCAGCGAGTTTCAGTCAATTTTAGATCTAGGGACGATTGGCGGTGGTGTATTATCACTACTGTTAGGGGGATTCGCGATTTTGCTATGTATACGCAGTGGTCATGTGGCCCGCAAATCCCGAGATGAATTATTGAGGGTATTTGATCGCTGTCGTCGGTTACTACCTTTTATTCTTATCGGACAAATGACATTAATTGGCCTCGGTATTTTTTCCCTGATCAGCTACGAAATACTTTGGTTTATTGGTAATTTTGAAATGAGAGGTGGCGGGGCAAAAATTGTTGCTGTTGCGGGCGTGATAGCATTGGCAATTCTGTGGTGCATCATTAAGGGTATTGCGAAACTCAAACACTGTTTTGTTATGTTTTCCCCTTCGGCTTCCCATTTGATGGGAAAAGCAGTGACTCCAGAGGAAGCTCCTGGCCTATGGCAATGGATCAATGAGTTAGCTGAACAAGTTGGTACAGCGCCGCCAGACAATATTGTTGTTGGTTTGACGGAATGTTTCTTTGTGACTTCCTACCCTGTTTGCATCAATAATGAGCAGGTACTTGAAGGTCGTACCTTATATTTTCCGCTAATCTATGGAGCATTGTTAAGCCGTGAAGAATCCGCAGCGGTGATCGGTCATGAATTAGGGCACTTTACCGGTGAAGATACTACCTACAGTCTTCACTTTTCACCTATCTACGCAGGGATGAGCCGCAGCATCGATGTGATGATCAGTAACATCAAGGATAGAGAAGATTACTATAGCCGTCTGGTGATGAGTCCTTCCATTTATTTGGGTATCTTCTTCATCCAACAATTTGATTTTGCGGTGAATCATTGGAGCCGTATCCGTGAATATGCTGCCGATGCTGTGGGTGCCAGGTTGAGTAGTGCTCAAGCTATTTCTAGCGCTTTATTGCGTATTTCTGCGGTGAGCGAGGCAGTTAACCAGCAATTATCAGTATTGTTTGAAGGTAAATTGAAAGCCGATGATCTCTTGCCTGTTATTATTGATAACCTGCGCGAAAATGGCATTCCTGATGCGGGCCAGTTCTTGGAAAATGAGCTTACTCACCCTACGGATACCCATCCAACAACTAAATCACGTATTGAAGCATTAGAGTTGCCAATAGAACAGGAATTGCTGGATTATGCTTCGCGTCCGGTTGAAGCAGGACATTACAATAATATTGATGATCTATTTACTGATGCTAAAGCGCTTTCAGTGGAATTAACACAAAACTTGTCAGGTGAAATTGACGAGTATTATCAAGAGCAGAAACAAATTTGGGAAGAGCAGGCGGTATCGGCATCTGAAACTACCACTTTGACTGTATCCAGTAAACGTAATCTTATGTTTATTTCGCCTTTTATTTTTATGATTATGGTGGGCAGTGGGTTCTTTTTGTCTTTCGTTATAAAAGAAATCAATTCAGAGCGTATATTAGAGTCAATTTTTTTAGTCTCCGCACTAATTGCTTTAGTCAATTTACCTTGTTTGTTATTCGCAATTATCATCTATAAACGCTGCAAAAACAGCATGATAATTTGGGAGCCAACAAAAATCAGTGGCCCTGATTTTCAGACGCCTTATCCTCTGCATAATATTATTGATTTCAATTATACGACTTTTGATTCCTTCTTCTTCAAAGTGAGCACATTAACGCTTGAGCTGGCAGATAATGCCACTCTGCCAGATATGACGCCTAAAAAACGATTAGGCAGGGGAAAATTACGGAAGAAAAAACGCCATCTCTTTTATGGTTTTGTAGGAACGCCGAAAGCCAATGGTAAAAAAATATCTGATGGAGAAGTTATTGAAATGATCCATAACTATCTTCAAGCCGCTCATGCCCGACATGCTTTAAATCAGCATCAATCCGATTAATAACAACAACCAGCCCGTTTATTTATCATAACGGGCTGGTAATCTTAATATAACCACTGATTTTTTAATTTCGTGAAGTTATATCCATTTCAACGCGGCATCATCTACAGGCTGCTCCAAAACTTGTTTATCTTTTTTGTAATCATGTGGAACCCGCCAGGTTGAGCTATATCCCTGACGAGGAAGCAAGTCCTTTGCTCGTTTTACGTAACCGGCTCGCAAGGCGCCAAAAATATGCTCGTCCTCCTGCATCTCACCCTGCTCAGCATGTGGCGTCACAATGGCAGCACCGCGACGGTCCATCTCGTTTAATAAACGGCAGATATAATCCGCAGATAGATCAACTTTCAACGTCCAGGCGTTATTGATATAACCAAATATACAGGCAAAATTAGGGACATTCTGTACCAACGTTCCCTTATAAAGCATGCGATCATGAGCTTGCTGTTTTTGCCCATCAATAGTGAGTTCAATTCCACCCATAAAATGTAATTTCAGCCCAGTCGCTGTAACAATAATATCTGCGGGTAATTCCTTGCCGGATTGTAATAAGATACTGTTTTCAGTTATGCGTTCAATATAGTCAGTAACGATAGAAGCTTTACCTTCTTTTAGTACCTTAAATAGGTTACTGCTGGGAATAAAACAGAGCCGTTCATCCCACGGCATATATTTTGGCGTTAAATGCTTCATGTCAAAATCTGGGCCGACACGCTTGCGAGCAGATGACAGTAAAAGTGATTTCAATAAATTAGGTAAATGTCGACTCGTTTTATAAATTAAGCGCTGGAAAAAGAGATTGCGCTTTCTACTCAATGTGTAAATCCAGCGCTGTGGAATAATGCCTTTGCAGAACTCGGCTATTTTGTCCCTTTCAGGGATAGAAAGAATATAACTCGGGGAGCGCTGTAGCATCGTGATATGGGAAGTATCATGTGCCATTGCCGGCAGTAAAGTAACTGCTGTTGCGCCACTACCAATGACAACGACTCGCTTTCCTTTGTAATCCAATTCCTCAGGCCAGAGTTGAGGGTGAATTACTGGGCCTTTAAAATCTTTAATACCGGGGAATTCAGGTAAATGAGGTTCATCATAGTTATAATAACCTGTTGCAGCGACGAGAAAACGACAGGTAAATTGCCGAGTTTCCCCACTGATTTCGTCAATTGCGGTAACGGTCCATTGGCGAGTCGCATTTGACCAGTCAGTATGAGTGATTTTTAGCCCAAACTCTATTTTCTTATCAACTTCATACTCTTTTGCCGTTGCATTGATATAACTTTTAATTGAGGGACCATCGGCAAAAACACTGGTATCTGTCCAGGGGCGGAATGTATAGCCATAGCTCATCATATCTGAATCTGAGCGAATGCCGGGATAGCGAAATAAATCCCAAGTACCACCTATCCTCTGGCGACGTTCTAAGATAATAAACTTCTTATCAGGGCATTTCCTTGTTAAATGACATGCTGTACCAATGCCTGCAATACCAGCGCCAATAATCAAAACATCATAATGGTTATTCACTGTCTCTCTCCTACAAGGTCATTTTTTGATGAGTTAAAACTCACCTAGCTAAAGCAATGTGATTCTTGTCGTCATTGACAGTAGCATAGCAATATGAAATTGCTTTAGTCTTACATTGCTCATTACCCGTGTTTAACGTGTCAATATTTCCTACCGCCACAAATAAATAATTAGCCTGAGAATATTTTCAACCCTTAAATATGAATATTGG
>NZ_RCWB01000024.1 GCF_018448885.1 Photorhabdus caribbeanensis | reverse complement strand
CATCGAAACGATTAATGGGCAATTAAAGACCATTTCTCAAATTGAGCACTCGCGCCACCGAAGTATAAAAGGCTTTCTGTTGTGTGTTTTAGGTGGATTGATTGCTTACAGCCTTAAATTGAAAAAGCCATCACTGAAAATTTTCTACTCAGAGAAAGATATTTCAATGATGGCTTAAGCAGAATTCGGGTTCACATAATCATTTTTCGATTCATTTCACAGAAATAAGTCTCTATAATACGGCACAATTTATAGTTGAATGGTTTCAGCTCCTTGATTTGCCGAACACTGAAAAGTTACAGATTGATCGTATGTATAAACTCGCATAATTACATGTGCCTAACCTCACACGAAAAGCACTGCATGTCTTCCTCGCCACCTGCTCCTTAATGATGTTGCGCAACGTTCAACACCATATGGTATCTGCGCAAACCATAAAGTTGGCGGTTTCACTATTTTATCCAATTAAAACCTGTAGATAGATTGTCATGAAAAAAACCAAAATTGTTTGTACTATCGGGCCAAAAACAGAATCCGAAGAAAAACTGACCGAACTGTTGAATGCTGGCATGAATGTTATGCGCCTTAACTTTTCACATGGAGACTATGAAGAGCACGGTCAGCGTATTCAAAATATCCGTTCAGTTATGGCTAAGACAGGTAAACAAGCCGCTATTTTACTGGATACTAAAGGCCCTGAAATCCGGACTATGAAGCTGGAAGGCGGTCATGATGTCTCTCTAACCGCAGGTCAGACCTTCACTTTTACCACTGACACATCGGTTATCGGTAATAAAGATCGTGTAGCTGTCACTTACAGTGGTTTCCCTGCGGATTTGACTCCCGGTAATACCGTGCTAGTTGATGACGGTTTGATCGGCATGACAGTCAAAGAAGTCACTCAGTCAGAGGTCATTTGCCAGGTTTTGAATAACGGTGATCTTGGTGAAAATAAAGGTGTTAACCTGCCGGGTATATCTATCAGTCTGCCAGCTCTGGCTGAAAAAGATAAACAAGATTTGATCTTTGGTTGCCAACAAGGTGTTGATTTCGTCGCCGCTTCTTTTATCCGCAAACGTTCAGATGTTCTGGAAATCCGTGAACATCTGAAAGCGCACGGCGGTGAAAATATTCAAATCATCTCTAAAATTGAAAATCAGGAAGGTCTGAACAATTTTGATGAGATTCTGGAAGTTTCTGACGGGATCATGGTTGCCCGTGGTGATTTAGGCGTCGAAATCCCGGTAGAAGAAGTGATCTTCGCCCAGAAGATGATGATTCAAAAATGTAACATCGCTCGCAAAGTTGTTATCACTGCAACTCAAATGCTCGACTCCATGATTAAAAACCCGCGCCCTACCCGTGCGGAAGCCGGTGATGTCGCTAACGCTATTTTAGATGGCACTGATGCGGTTATGCTTTCCGGCGAAAGTGCAAAAGGCAAATATCCAATAGAAGCGGTGACTATTATGGCAACGATTTGTGAACGTACAGACCGCGTAATGCCAAGTCGTATCGAAGCCGTCAATTGCCGTAACTTGCGCGTAACCGAAGCGGTGTGTCGTGGCGCCGTTGAAACAGCAGAAAAACTGGAAGCCCCTTTGATTGTGGTCGCAACCTATGGCGGTAAGTCTGCCAAATCCATTCGTAAGTACTTCCCTGGCGCCCCTATTTTGGCATTAACCACTAATGAAGTGACTGCCCGTCAATTATTGCTTGTTAAGGGCGTTTCTACCCAAATTGTTAAAGAAATCGCCTCTACCGACGATTTCTACCGCATTGGTAAAGAAGCAGCACTAGCAAGCGGCCTGGCGGAGAAAGGTGAAATCGTGGTTATGGTTTCTGGCGCTTTGGTTCCAAGCGGTACAACCAACACCTCGTCTGTTCACGTACTTTAATTTAATAAGTTATTTTATTTCTGAAACATCGCAAATATGGCGATGTTTCAGAACATTAAATATCTGATTTTCTCCATCAACTGATGTAATACCAAATTATTTTCCCAATAATTACATTCACTGATTTATTTCGATCTTATCTATTACAATGAATGAAAAAACAATTTTATTTACCATTAACCACAAATTTAAAATCACCACTTTTAATTCTGATTTTTTAAACTTCCCATTTTAAATTGGACAGATTAAACAATCAGCCAAAATATATATACCCTATGAATTTCAAGATGGATCGCGACGGCAAGAGAGCGAATCCCCGGGAGCATAGCAAACTATGTGATCGAAGTGAATGAGTGCAGCCAACAAAGAAGCAACTTGAAAGATAACGGGTATAAATATATTTCGAGAATAACGAGTACTATTGGCTTAAATGGAATAATAAGGCTCTCTATTTTTTTCTTCTTTCGATATTTTCTCTATCATTGGCATTACCTCTACCCTACATCACTACCCATACAACTAATGGCAAATACAGATTATCACTCAGTTCTATTGGTATTCATATTTAAGTAATAACATGCGAGAAGCTCAGTTGATGGAAATGAAAAATAAATTAATTCACGCCTAAAAAATATATCTTTTAATATTGTGCTCTCTGATACAGAGTTATTAGCAAGTTTATCATTAACTACTATTTTTATAATCAAGTCATTAAGCACGAGCGTTAAATTAAACGGAACAAAGATAATCTTTTATCAACGCTTTAAATATTGTTAATAACAAATCACCATAGAAATACTTAATCAGCATTACAGAAAACAGGAATATTATTAACATATATTATTTTTGATTTTTCGTAAAAATCTATAACCCTACAAAAAGTCATAATAATTACCATTCTCTGTTTTCTCGTAGTCATAAAATAGCTTAACCCTCAACAATGGTAACATTTTCCAGCACTACATGATTTACGAAGACTCCATTTTGTATATCATCAATACCTCTGCCTCAGTCAATCACGGCTCATCGAAAGCTTTACCGACTTCACTTAAGTTTTGGAACTCACTTTTTGTTCCAGTCGCTTTCGCTTGAACCGAGCACAGAATATCTTGACGACTAAAAATCGAAGCTTGCAAAAGTGCTATTTGTTGCAATGATTCGTAGACACCATGATCACGGCTGTAAATCATAGCTCGTTTAATCCCATTAATGGCAACAGGAGGCCGATCAGCAATACGTCGGGCAGTCTCAAGAGCGCCTTCGATTAATGTCTCTGTAGAAGGAAACACCTTTACCACCAGCCCCAAATCATGAGCCTGAGCCGCACTCAGCGTATCTCCAGTAAGGGCAAGATAGCGAGCCATTCCCCCTGGGATCAAATGTTGCAAACGTTGCAGAATACCTAAGTCAGCCATCATGCCGATATTGGTTTCTTCTATACGAAACTTCGCATTTTCAGTAGCAAAACAAAAATCGCATGTAGCAATTAAGTCAAAACCTGCGCCAAGACAGGCGCCTTGCACTGCGGCAATAACAGGGAATCGTGCACGCTCCAATACGTTTATCGCCTCCTGCATTTGCAATAAGCTGAACTGCATCGATTCCCGCTCATTAGGATTAGCCGTATTAGCCTCTTTACTAGAAGCAAAAATTTGCAGATCAAGCCCACCACAAAATGTGTTTCCTTGTGCTGAGATCACCATTGCCCGAACTTCACCTGAACGACTCAGTTGCTCTATTGCCTCAGGAAACCGTTTCCAGAACCCAAGCGTCAAACGATTTGCCTTTTCGGGACAACTGAGTTGTAAATGAGCAACTCCGTTGTCAATAATGTTGATGTTAAAATATTCGTTAGATTGATTAGTTAACATAACAAATTCCTCTTACCAGTTTGCATTTGAGCCTAGGATTCAACCTGAACATTGTCAAGTTGTTCATCTACAATAAGATTCAGTTAACAAATTTGTTTTAAGAGAACCCCTAAATTTATGTATAAAAAATGGCTTCCTTAAAGAGATGTCCCGATGGTTCAATAGATGCAAGATGACCTGGATGTTGTATTTTTTATTTATAAGAATTTTTAACTAAAATTATTTCGAAGAATATCATTCCCTCATGGAATAGGCTTTTTTTGATTAAAATGTTACTCAATGGTTTTGTTTTTTTACATTTAGATGAAAATTATCCACTCGTTAAAGAGAAAAATTGAAATAATTGGTTTTCATGATAAAAATTTATTCTCTTTCTAAAAAACTTTGTGTAATACTTACATGGCTACTTGGAGATTAACTTAAATCTAGAGGGTATTATAATGAATCGTACTAAAATTGTACTGGGTGCAGTAGTTCTGGCTTCTACTCTGTTGGCTGGTTGTTCAAGCACTGCTAAGGTTGACCAATTGACTTCTGACATTCAGACTCTGAATGCAAAAGTTGATCAACTGAGCAATGACGTGAACGCAGTACGTACTGACATTCAAGCCGCTAAAGACGATGCAGCTCGTGCGAATCAGCGTCTGGATAATCAAGTTCGTTCCTACAAAAAATAATTTTTTGTAATTATGTACAAAAACGGCGCACAGTCTATCTGTGCGCCGTTTTTTACCATCGGATTCTGTTAGATAAATATTTGCCGACTTCCTTGTCGCAATAAAATATTAATTTTCCCGATAGATTGGCCCTGGTTGATATAACGGTGGTAATTTAAACGGTTCAGATACATCTTTATTCACCGCTTGTTCTACACCTTTAACATCATCATCTTCCACCTGTACGATATTCTCTTCTCGCAACTCCTGCTGTGTTTCAGACCCGATGCCTTCACTTACCAGCACCGGCATACCAGAACGGCGTACTATCGCTTGTTCAACAATATTTTTATCCGTTTTGCTATTATCAATAAACTTGTTTAAATCCGCTGATCGGACAATAGGTAATGTCTGTGGATCATCATTCTCTTTCCTAGACAACGGCTGGTGCACTTCAATATAACGCTTGCCATTTGGTTCTACAGAATACTTAACTGCTTCATTGATGATCTGTACTCGCGTTCCGCGGGGCACTGTGTTGAATAACGTTTCAATATCATCAGGACGTAAACGGATACAACCGGAACTCACCCGCATGCCGATACCAAAATCAGCATTCGTACCGTGGATTAAGTATTCTCCGCGCCCGGCGGCTAAGCGCAACGCAAATAAGCCCATTGGGTTTTCAGGACCGGCAGGAACAACCGCAGGTAAGGTAATCCCCTGTTCAGCATAATGCTTACGGATATTCTTAGTCGGTGTCCAAGTTGGATCTTTAATTAACTGGCTGACAGAGGTTGTCATTACAGGCGTATTGCGACCAAGTTGCCCAATACCAATCGGATAAACGATGACTTTATTTTTCCCTTTAGGGAAGTAGTAAAGTCTAAGTTCTGCAAGGTTAATCACAATCCCCTGCCTCGGTGTATCAGGCAACAACATTTGTGACGGAATAATCAGTTCAGAACCTGGAGTAGGCAAATAAGGGTCAGTACCTGGGTTAGCTTCCAGCATTGCCAGTAAACCAATTTCATATTCGGCAGCAATGGCTTCCAAGGAACGCCCATCATCGGGTACAACAAATGTAGTATTTTCGCCAATTAAACGGCTATTGGCTGCTGGCAAAGTATATTCTGTGGCGCTAACGGTGTTAGCTAGTCCACTTAACAATAACACGCCAATAAACGTTAAAACTCGTTTCATGCTTGCTTCCTGGAATGGCTGCTGAATGTTATCGAATAAATTTATACCCGTCATCTTTCAAGTTGCCTCTTTGTTGGCTGCACTCGCTCACCCCGGTCACATAGTTATCTATGCTCCCGGGGATTCGCTCCCTTGCCGTCGCGATGCATCTTGAAATCCATAGGGTATAAGTGTTAAAAGGTTGAAGCCTTATCAGCCGTATATGTTATCAGTAAAATGCGCAAGACTGGTATTTAAACCATTTTACTTGCCCTATTTCGGATGGCGCATATCATCGCATGCAGCCCCTGCGTGCGTGAGGGTGTCAGATGTTGCTCCAAAGACAATTTTCCAAAATATTCAGTCACATCCAAATCCAGAATCTCCTGGGGCGTTTTATCCTGAAACAGGATAAAGACAATCGCAACCAATCCTTTAACAATAGCGGCATCACTGTCACCAATAAATTCCACTTTGTTTTGGTGATTCGTTCTCAACAGTATCCACACCTGACTCTGGCAACCTGCAATTAAATTCTCAGGTTCGCGTTGTTCATCAGTAAGAGGAGGCAACCTCGCCCCCAGTTCAATCATATAGAGGTATCTTTCTTCCCAGTTCTGACAACGGGAAAAATTACGTAATAACTTGCTTATGTCGGGCAAACTTGCCATGACGTTTTCCTTATCACTCTTTTGATCTACAACCAGCTCAACCCAGTAACTGCTCTATCCGCTGCAATGCAACAACAAGCGCATCAATATCTTCTTGCGTAGTATAAATCGCCAATGATGCCCTACACATACTGGAAACGTGATAATGTTCCATCAAAGGAAGGGCGCAATGATGTCCGGTACGGATCGCTATTCCATATTGATCCAGGAAACTTCCCACATCATAAGCATGGTGCTGACCAAGGTTGAAAGCAATAACTCCCTGACGTTGCTCAGGACCATACAATTTCAGGGTTCTGACCTCTTTCAGCCGTGCCATTGCATAATCCATCAGTGCCTGTTCATGTTGCTGAATTTCATCCATCCCAAGTGAAGAGACATAATCGACAGCAGCGCCAAGCCCAATAATTCCCGTTATATTTGGGGTTCCCGCTTCAAATCGCCACGGTGGTTCCGCATAGGTTATCCCCTTTTGCAGACTAACCTGTTTTATCATCGCGCCACCCCCTTCCCAAGGAGGCATAGCATCCAGCAGGGATTTACGCCCATAAAGCACACCAATGCCTGTCGGACCATATAATTTATGGCTGGAAAAAACATAGAAGTCGCAATCCAGATCCTGCACATCAACTTTCTTATGCATAATGGCCTGAGCGCCATCGACCAGAATATGTAACTGACTCCCCTGCTCATCAGCCAGTTTTCTTGCCTGTTTTATGATTTGACGTACAGGATTTACGGTGCCAAGCACATTAGAAAGGTGAGTAAAAGAGAGTAATTTAGTACGTGAATCAATCAAAGAGGTTAAAATTGCTTGATCCAATTCGCCATTCTCATTCAACGGCCATATTCTGATTTCAAACCCAATCTGTTCTGCCAGCATATACCACGGAACGATATTGGCGTGATGTTCCATTTCAGTAATAACAATATTATCGCCGCTATTGATAAATTTGCGGCCATAACTGTTGGCAATCAGGTTAATCCCTTCCGTCGTACCTTTGACAAATACAATCTCTTCATCACTTCGAGCATGAATAAATTGCGCCATCTGGTGACGCACATTTTCAACCATCCGAGTAGCCGCAGAGCTCAGGATATGAATTCCCCGGTGAACTGCCGCATATTGGTGCAAACAAAATTCACTTTCTCGTTCAATAACCGAAACCGGCTTCTGAGCACTGGCTGCACTATCAAGATAAACCAATGGATGACCATTAACCTGTTGAGCTAACACCGGAAAATCTTGCCGCACCTTTTTTACAGAAAAAGTCATTTTTCCACTCTCGCTAAACGGCGCTTAATATGTTTCATAACAACGGCTTTCAGGGATTCATCTGCAATAGATTCAGTTAGCTCAGCAGCAAAAGCCAGTACCATCATATGCTCTGCATCACGTCGTTCGATACCGCGTGATTGCAGATAAAACAGTTGTTCTTCATCTATCCGGCCAACGGTCGCACCATGACTGCATTTAACATCATCAGCGTAAATTTCCAGTTGAGGTTTGGTATCTACTTCTGCCTGTTTACCTAACAACAAATTGTTATTAGTCATTTGTCCATCAGTTTTCAATGCATGAGGCGCCACTTTAATCATGCCGTTAAATACCGCTTTGCTCTGATCCATCACAATGGTTTTATGCAACTGACGGCTTTCACAATGCCCTTTATTATGTTCCAAATAAGTACGAGTATCAGCGACCTCTTTTCCTTGTGGCAACAGCAAGCTGTTCAACGACAGATTAGCCCCTTCGCCATTCAATTTAACACTGGTATTGTGTCGGCCAAGCCCAGAACCTAATAAAAAGCTGGTGCTTTTTACTTGAGCATCACGACCAATCACAATATCGTTATGTGCAAAGTGATAACTTGCACTGTTCTCAACCCCCAGTTTTATATGGGTAAAATGGGCATTATCTCCCACTTCCACAGTTAATCGGCTTCCTGTCATATGAGGTTGCTGTTCATTAATACTGACGAAGTGTTCAATCACGCTGGCACTCGCATTCGTGCCTACGGCAATGTGGTAGCGGTAATGACTGCTATTCAATGCTTCACTACAATGACCACTGGTTATATTCAGCAGGTACAGCGGCTTTTCAGCCACTTGCCCAGCCTTTAACGTAATAACCAAAGGTTGTTGAGCCAAACTCTCTGTCAGATGCAGAAAAATCTCACCCTGTATCGGCGCCGGAAGCCCACTTTTGTTGTCCAGTAAATTTAGTTGATAGGGCCCAAAATCGTAGGAACTCAGTAAAGGTGAAAAACAACCATCCACCATCACGACACGCCAACAATCCATTGGAATCGCCAGTTGTTCGCATTGGGTTACTGTCAATTCCCAAGTTTTGCTGCTGTATTGCTGATTTAACAATTTATCCAGCGGAGTATAACGCCAATCTTCATGCCTGAATTGGGGAAAGCCGGTTTGAGTGACTCGTTGCCAATGCAAACTGGCATGAGATGAATCCTCACCATGACGGCAACGATATAAATTTGCAAAACGTGCTAATGCTTGCTGGTTACGTTCTGCAACCTGCCGCACCTTTTCAGCTTTTTCACTGTTGGTCAATAAGCCAGCCATAACCTTGCTCCTCCAACTTTTTCGCCAAACTGAAATCACCGGATTTAATAATTCGTCCCTGATAAAGTACATGCACAAAATCAGGTTTCACATAATCCAAAATACGTTGGTAATGGGTAACAATAATGAACGAGCGGTTTGGAGCACGTAACGAGTTCATGCCATTAGCCACAATTTTCAATGCATCAATATCCAACCCTGAATCTGTCTCATCCAGAATACAAAGTGTCGGCTCCAGCGCGGCCATTTGCAGAATATCATTACGTTTTTTCTCACCACCGGAAAAGCCGACATTGACTGAACGTGTCAATAAATCCGGCGGCATATCCAGCAATTCAATTTTTTCTTCGATAAAATCGGCAAAATCAAAGCGATCCAGCGGCTCCTGATGGCGATATTGGCGAACAGCGTTCACTGCGGTTTGCAGGAAAAACTGATTACTGACGCCCGGAATTTCCACCGGATATTGAAAAGCCAGGAAAATCCCCTCCCCGGCTCGCTCTTCTGGCTCAAATCCAAGTAAGTTTTTGCCTTTAAAGGTGATTTCACCATCATCAATTTCATACTCTTCACGGCCAGCTAGCGTTGCTGATAATGTACTTTTACCGGAACCATTTGGCCCCATGATGGCATGTATTTCACCCGGTTTAACTTCAAGGTTTAATCCTTTTAAGATCTCATTACCTTCAACACTGACTCGTAAATTTTTAATACTTAACATATTACATGCCTTCGAACGACTTAACGTTCTGTCATAAAAAAGGGAAACAGGGAAAACTCATCCGACGCTGTGTTCAAGGCTGATCGCCAGCAATTTTTGTGCTTCAACGGCAAATTCAAGGGGAAGTTCAGAGAACACATCCTTACAGAATCCATTAACAATCATGGAAATCGCATCATCTTCACTGATGCCACGTTGCAAACAATAGAACAATTGATCTTCACCAATGCGGGAGGTTGTCGCTTCATGCTCCAGTTGCGCCGTATTGTTCTGTACTTCTACATAAGGGAATGTATGTGCGCCACATTCAGTACCAATCAACATGGAGTCACATTGGGTATAATTACGAGCGTTTTCCGCTCCCGGTAATATTTTGACCAGCCCACGATAACTGTTCTGACTACGGCCGGCAGAAATGCCCTTTGAAATAATGGTCGATTTAGTGTTACGGCCAATGTGGATCATCTTAGTGCCGGTATCTGCCTGTTGAGTGCCGTTAGTCAGAGCAACGGAAAAAAATTCGCCAATCGAGTTATCCCCTTTCAGGATCACACTGGGATATTTCCAGGTAATTGCAGAACCTGTTTCCGATTGAGTCCAAGACATTTTGGCATTTTCGCCTTCACATAACGCTCTTTTAGTGACGAAGTTGAGAATCCCCCCGGTACTATCACCCCCTGAGAACCAATTTTGTACCGTGGAATATTTCACTTCGGCATCTTTATGGATAATCACTTCGACAACAGCGGCATGAAGTTGATAACTATCACGCACCGGTGCGGAACATCCTTCTATATAGCTGACATAACTGCCTTCATCAGCGATCAGGATAGTGCGCTCAAATTGTCCCGTTTTCGCAGCGTTAATACGGAAATAGGTGGACAGTTCCATTGGACATCGAACCCCTTTTGGCACATAAACAAAAGTACCATCAGAAGCCACGGCGGCATTCAACGCGGCAAAAAAGTTATCGTGGCTTGCGACTACACTGCCGAGATATTTACGGACTAATCTGGGATATTCCTGTATTGCTTCACTAAATGAGCAGAAAATAATCCCTTCTTTCGCTAACTTATCCCGATAGGTCGTTGAAACAGAAACGGAGTCAAAAATAGCATCTACCGCAACAGCTTCACCTTCCCGTACAGGAACACCCAACTTATCAAATGCTTCTTCAATTTCCGCGGTTAAATAACTATTAGCTTGCTCCGCCCCTGTTCCTTGAACAGCGCCAGATTGTGAATCGCAACTATCACCACAAGCACCGCATGAAGGTGCTGAATAATAACTGTAGTCCTGATAATCAAGATTGGGATAATTGGCTTTCAACCAATGAGGTTCTTCCATTCCTAACCAATGGCGATAAGCCTCCAGCCGAAATTCAAGCATCCATTCAGGCTCATTGCGTTTCGCAGAAATGGCCCGCACAACTTCTTCACTCAAACCCTTAGCCAACTCATCCGTCGCCACCTGAGTGAAGAAGCCTTCTTTATAGCGATGATCGCTGAGCCAAGTCTGCACATCATCACTGATTTCTACATTGCTCTGAGACATATATTGGTACACTTATATACCAAAGCTTTCACCACACCCACAGGCATGTTGTGCTTTTGGATTATTGAATTTAAATATCTGATTTAAACCTTCACGAACGAAATCCACTTCAGTACCATCAATAAATGGCATTGCTTTCAGAGGGACATATAGACACGCGCCTTCATTTTCATACCTCAAATCATCAGGTGCGGGATCATTTACCATCTCAAATACATAGCCAAAGCCGGCACATCCCGATTGCTTAACCCCCAGATATAACCCTTTGCTTTGTGGGTTTTGCTGCATCAGCTTTAAGATCTGCGCTGCGGCTCTCGCGGTAATGGTAATTCCTTGCCATGCGGTTTCATTCAGAGAAAAGGTTTCAACACTGTTTGTCATAGTTGACCTCACATTTGTTCTATAACTATTCTTGCCGCTGTTATCGGAGTGCTCTCCTTCCGTATAATGGTAATGATAACCTTTATCACTTCAACCATTTGTTTTAAGAGGATATACCTTAATAAGGTTAAATTTTATTCGAATACGATAATTTATGTTCATTTCATATGAAGGTATCTCTTTAATTTACTGTTTTATCTATAAATTATTAGTTTGATCAATTGTGCTATCTTTTACTTATTGGCGTAAAACAAAAGCACAAAAAGTTCATCAGAAATACCATTTGATGTGAGTTTTCAGATACGCAGGGGAATGGCTTCATCCCCAGTATGAAAATAGCAGCCAGACAAAATTGACATAGTTAACCGGGGGTACAAAATGGGACTTGCTATTATAATATGTACAAATAGAATTTCTATTTAATTGAGGCAATTAATTAAACTCATTAAGAAATAATTTAATTTATATATTCCATTTTCAACATTCTTTCCTTTTTTTATTAATAGCTTTACCAGCCGCTAATTTAAATTTAAGGTATTACGTGGCCATAATAAATATTTTCAACATCTTGTATCTTATATGAATAAACGTATACCGCCTCCCGGGTGGTTGAAACTTTCTGTCTTGAGCATTATGTTCCAGGCAGGAAAAGAAAAGCCCCATCCGACTATAAATCGAAATGAGGCTACTCCTATGCCTAACAACATAAGGCTAGCCTCTTACCTGACAAAAAGCAAGGAGAGAAGGCTATGAAGCCGCAAAAAATTGCAATATTTAGTTTGAACATTATTTGTGTGACGTTAATCCTGTTCACACGGATATATAAAAATAGAATTTATATTTAATCAATTCAATTAATCAAACGCATTAAGAAACCATTTTATCTATATATTCCATCATCAACATTCCTTCCTTTCTTTATTAATGGCTTTATTAGCTGATTAATTTAATTCGAAGGCATTACGTGACCATAATAAATATTTTCAATATCTTGCATCTTAGATGAATAAACGTATACTGCCTCCGGGTGCTTGAGACTTTCTGTCTTGAGCATTATGTTCCAGGCAGAAAGAGAAAAGCCCCATCCGACTATAAATCGAAATGAGGCTACTCCTATGCATCAACAACATAAGGCTAGCCTCTTACCTGACAAAAAGCAAGGAGAGAAGGCTATGAAGCCGCAAAAAATCGCAATATTGAGTTTGATCATTATTTGTGTGACGTTACTCATATTCACGTGGATAATGATATATACTGGCCTTTACAGATTTGAATAAAAATTTATAATTAGATCTTCCCCTATTCCAATATTAATTATTTTAAGATAATTCACCATTTCTATTCATCGGACATATACAATCAAACAACCCATAATATTATAAAAATATTGATAAGCTTCATAAATATATATACTTCTTAAAGGTTATCACAATTAAATTCAATTACTGTGAAAAATAACTTTTTCACTTAAATAGTAGGTTATTCCACATAATAACCTACTTCTACTTTTTAATATTTTATCTAGACAAACTGATGTGGTTAACCAATAGGAATAGGATATATCTCAATCAGAGTAAATTTCACACAAACACAATAATTTATGTTCATTTCATATGAAGAAATATCTTTAATTTACCATTTTATCTATAAATTATTAGTCTTATCAATTGTGCTATTTTGTACTTATTGACGCATGATAAAAACACAAAAAATTCATAAAGAGTCATGATTCAAGATAGGGTTTAAAATATACCGGAGAATAATTTATCCTCCGGATTAAAATAACAATCAGCCAAATAATAATTAGGAAACTTTGCCGCTTTACAAAAAAGCGGTTCAAAGCTGACAGCTAACACATTCAGAAACTATTTTATCTATATATACAGCCCTTAACTGTCTTTCTTTTTTATTATTAACAGCCTCACTCGCCGCCAATTTATAATCATCAGGAAGATTATCTGAAAAATAATTCAATTTTTCCTTAAGTAAGGATACATTGATAATATTTTTATTTCTAACATTACCTACAATAGACAAGAATAAAGTAAAAAAATTAGCTTTATTCAACCAATAGGATTTACTAGTAAATTTCATTTTTAATATAATAGAAGCTGTTTTTTCAAAATTATCAATAAGATCGTCTTTTTCTTCAAACACATAAGAATAACTATTCAAATAATCATATGTCTTATCATTCCTATTAAAAAATGAATATAAATATGTTGACATAATATTCAATATATGAATTAAATGTACTTTTCTAATCAAATCTCTTGATGTGTAAATACCCTTTTCCAAAATTAATTTTCTAAAATTATTAACTTCCTTAGTTTTTGCCCAAGAGTAAAATTCTACAGGAATATTTGGATCTTCTTTGAACTGAGCTTCTTTGAACTGAGCTTCTTTGAACTGAGCTTCTTTGAACTGAGCTTCTTCATCTTCCATCCAAGATATATCGATTTGATCAGTCAATAATTTCGCAACAAGCATATAATCTGATGTAGAATATTGAGATGCTAACTTTTCTATAGTTGTCAAAGAATTTGATGTTCTATTAATTCTCTGAAATATATCATTAACCTTAGGATCGTCATTTTCAAGATCAAGCTCAATGACTGCTATTTCATACTTTAGAAAATTAGCTTTCTCATCACCATCTAATTCATTAAAGTATTTATTTCTCACAGGAAATTTATCATCAATAAATTCCATTATCGCATTTGTTCTTTGCTGTCCATCAACAATACAAGAAACTGTTATCATTCTATCTACATCAATTTTCCCTTTCGATATAAATATCTGCGGAAAAGGATAACCAGACAATATTGTATCAATAAAATCTACTTTATGTGTTTCTCTCCAGACCAAATTTCTTTGAAAATATGCGTCAGGTATTAATTTTTTACTACGAATATCATTCACTAAATTTAGCAAAGAAACTGAGCGAACTCTATAATCTATCATATTACCCCCTCTCTATATTTTTCAATTATATCAGATTGTTTAATTTCAAAAAAGCATTGTGATTGATATATGCCAGCATTTATAGATTTAAATAAGCATCTATAACTTTGAGACAACTTGTTAAAAAATGAGAACCAATCTTCTTTTTCAGGGCAATACGGCATTAAATCCGGTCTAAATATTCCTTTAGAAATACAATTTTTATATTGTGCAAATTTACTTCTATTACTCTCTCTATCTCGAGGAAAGTCTCTTATATCTTGAAATCCTTTTGTTTTATAAAAAACAATTTCCGAGTACCTAATAAATAATTCATAACTAATAATCGCAATATCTAAATCAGAATTTCCTGGAGAGAATGTAGAAGATTTATATATGCTTTGACCAATTTTTGCAGATCCAACAACATGTATTGACGAAAATGGTATGCAAAATTTAGAGCTAATCTGATTAAATATTTCATATTGTAGCTCTTCATTATTATGAAAAACATGTGTTGGATAGCATAAGTATATTTTTCTCACTATTTCATGATGTGGAATATTATTATCTATACCAACATCAATCCCTCTCATATAATCTGCCATTTCTGTTCCACTTAATATTTAATTTTACAAGATATATGAAAATACAATTTATATAAATAATAATATTATAAAAACATCAATAATATCTATAAAAAATCTATTTCTTGGAGGATTATCACAATTAAATTTAATACGTAAATAAATAACCTTTTCACTTAAATAGTAGGTTATTTTTTCATACAATAACCTACTTTCATTTTTGTTTTATATTTTATCCAGGCAAAACTGATGTGGTTAACCGAGAGGTACAGCACAAATGCTGCCGCTCATCAAAAATATCAATTCGCCATACCTGGTGATTGCGGCCAATATGAAGAGGTTTACACACGCCTTTCACTTCACCACTACGAACCGACCGAATATGGTTAGCATTGATTTCCAGCCCAACAACTTTTTTCTCACCTTCGGAACAGAGATACCCAGCTAAAGAACCGAGTGATTCTGCCAGCACAACAGATGCCCCGCCATGCAATAAACCAAATGGCTGACGGGTGCGATGATCCACCGGCATTGTGCCTTCAATATAGTCATCACCGATATGCGTGATTTTTATACCCAGATGGCCCATCATACATTGGCTATTTACTTGATTCAGGCTATCCAGTCCAATATCACGTTTCCAAATCATGGGATTATCTCCAATAAAGCTTGCAACGGATGCTTAAGTACTTGCCCTTCTATCCGCTTAACCTGACTACGGCAGGAATAACCGGAGCTTAGACAACGCTCCAATGGTAATTTCTGCAAGGCAGGTTGCCAGGATAATTTATAGATACCAATAGAGTGTTCTATATTTTTGTTTTCATGACCATAGGTTCCAGCCATGCCACAGCAGCCTACACTGATATTATCCAGCTTGCTACCCAACCGATGGAAAATTTTTCCCCACTGTTGACTACTGCCCGGTAGCATAGTCACTTCGGTACAATGTCCAAATAGATACCATTTATCACCTGATTTTTCTTCATGGTTACTTTTCTCCGGTAAGGTATTAATCAACCATTCATGAACAAGCTGAACCTCAAACTTCCCACGCTGTTCTCCCAGAATTTCTTTATATTCGTCCCGGTAGCACAGTACCAGCGCTGGATCGACACCGACCATAGGAATACCCAACTCAGCAACCCGGTTCAGAAAATCTGACGTTTTCCTGGCCGTTTTAGCAAAACGGGATAAAAATCCTTTGATATGTTGTGCTTTACCATTTGGAGAAAATGGCAGCAATACCGGTTTATATCCCAATTTCTCTACCAAATAGGCAAAATCAGCCACAACTTTAGCGTCGTAGTAACTAGTGAACGGATCCTGAACGATCAATACATGTTCGTTACGATGAGCCTGATCCATTTTTTCAAGCCGTTCCAGTGTGGTCGAAAGCGCATAATGACCCGCCAGTTGTTGGTGCAGCGTCGGGCTGGATAACAAGGGTAAATCCACCATACCGATAGTCCGGCGACTCAACTCTTGCATCCACGGCTGTTTCAGAAAGAAATTAAAGACCCGAGGAACCTTAGCCATTAATGGCGTGCTGCTTTCCGCACTCGCCACAATATGATCACGTAAAGGGCGAAAATAGCGACCGTGATATAACTCAAGAAAACGTGCACGAAATGACGGAACATCAATTTTAATCGGGCACTGCGTTGAGCAAGCTTTACATGCCAGACAACCAGACATTGCCTCTTTCACTTCGTGAGAAAAGTCATATTCTCCACGCCATGCCTGCCAGCTATTGTGAGTCTTCTCAATCAACCCTCGCAAACTTGGTCGTTTTTGTTCTAATCCCTGTTTTAGTAACGTCGGGTCCACACCCTGTTCAGCCAAAAGGCGCAGCCATTCACGCACGAGTGTCGCACGTCCTTTCGGCGAATGGATACGTTGCTGGCTCACTTTCATTGATGGACACATCGGGCTTTTTACATCGAAATTAAAACAGAGCCCATTCCCATTACACTCCATAGCGCCACGGAATGTACTCCTGACATTTACCGGAATTGTCCGATCATATGTTCCTCGCTTAACGGCATCGACTCTCATCATAGGGGCATCAACCCCCATCGGCGAACAAATTTTACCCGGATTCAAGCGGTTATCCGGGTCAAAGGCCGCCTTAATTCGGCGTAATTCTTCATACAAAATACGGCCAAAAAACGCCGGGCTGTATTCAGCACGAAATCCTTTACCATGCTCTCCCCATAGTAAACCACCATAACGTGCCGTAAGACTGACAATTTCATCAGAAATCTGTTTCATCAGTATTTCTTGCTGAGGATCACACATATCCAGCGCTGGCCGAACATGCAGCACCCCCGCATCCACATGACCAAACATACCATAATTGAGATGATGGCTATCCAATAGCTGCCGGAATTCCGCAATATAATCAGCAAGATGCTGTGGCGGCACACATGTATCTTCCACAAAAGGAATGGGTTTCGCCGCACCTTTACTGTTACCCAACAAGCCAACCGCTTTCTTGCGCATTGCATAAATACGCTCAATATCAGCTAACTCTCGACAAATTTGATAACCAATAACCCCTGCTTGCTTGCTATCCATCAGTTCATCAAGGCGCTGACAAAGTGTTTCTACTTGCCGGTCTATCAAAGGTTGATCATCGCCACTGAATTCAACAATATTCAATCCCTGCATATCTTTGTTAGGAATATCAGTGATCAACTCCTTAACTGAATGCCAGACGATATCCTCACGCGCCAAATTCAGCACCTTGGAATCCACGGTTTCAACCGATAACGCCTTTGCTTCTACCATAAAAGGGGCATTACGCAGTGCAGAATCAAATGAATCGTATTTCACATTCACCAACCGCCTGACTTTCGGCAGCGGGGTAATATCCAAAACCGCTTCGGTAATAAAAGCGAGTGTTCCTTCTGAACCGGTTAAGATACGCCCCAAGTCAAATTTCTGCATATCGTCACTGAAAACATGACGCAAATCATAACCGGTCAGAAAACGATTAAGTTTGGGGAATTTTTCAACAATAAGTTCACGTTGTTCACGGCAACGATTAAGCACCGTGTTATAAATGCGACCAGTAACTGAATTTTCTTGCGCAATCGATTCCGCCTGAGCGATGTCCATAACGCGAGTGTCAAGTAATTCCCCCCCTAATAGAACTGCTCGCAGGCTAAGAACATGATCAGAAGTTTTACCATAGACTAATGACCCCTGACCGGATGCGTCGGTATTAATCATGCCGCCTAATGTGGCACGGTTACTGGTTGAAAGCTCTGGTGAAAAGAAATAACCATACGGACGTAAGTATTGGTTCAATTGGTCTTTAATCACACCCGCTTCAACTCTGACCCAACCTTGCTCCGGGTTAATCTCAAGGATACGATTCATATAGCGGGACATATCCACCACAACACCATCATTAAGCGCCTGACCGTTTGTGCCTGTGCCGCCACCACGGGGAGTAAATGTCAAATTCTGATATTCTTTTTCACCGGCGACACGAGCCAGTAAAACCACATCAGCACTGGATCGAGGGAAAACGACAGCCTGTGGTAAGAGTTGGTAGATACTGTTATCTGTCGCCATTGTCAGACGATCGGCATAACTGCTTGCAACATCTCCGGTAAATCCTTGTTCCTTTAATGTAGCCAAGAACTTCTGTGCGACCTCACTGACGTGTGGTGCTTGTGATATGCGTGGGATCATTGTCGTTTTGACCCTTTTAAAATGAGTGTCCACATTGCTCCATTTATACTATCTTTGAATCAATGCCCTAATCAGCCGTAATCATTTACCACCGTTAACTGATTTATCTGAGAAGGCAAGCGTTTACCTTATCATAATATTCACCTATTTTGAGTAACCTGTAGATAACATCCTATTTATTCATTATCTTTAGCGCCACTAAATCCCTGAGAGAAATTAACTTATGGACAAATCTCAACCGCATTATGACCTGCCAAAGCTATTATTTACTTTAATTTTCTTGTCACTGTTAATTGTTACTAGTTTTTGGGTGATAAAACCCTTTATCTTCGGTTTTGTCTGGGCGGGCATGGTTGTTATCGCCACCTGGCCATTATTAGAAAAACTACAAAACAGTTTATGGGGTAAACGCTGGATTGCCGTCTCCATCATGACGCTACTGCTAATTCTATTGTTTGTGATCCCTGTCGCATTACTGGTCAGCAGCTTATTGGAAAACAGCGCACCATTAATCCAGTGGGCTAAATCCCCCTCTCATTTCCAGATACCGACAATGACCTGGCTGAATAGTATCCCTCTGGTTGGCGATAAACTTTACAGCGGTTGGAACTCGCTCATTACTGATGGTGGAAATGTTCTGATAGCTAAAGTCCAGCCTTATGTTGGAGAAGCAGCAACCTGGTTCTTTACTCAAGCAGCAAATGCCGGGCGCTTCGTGTTCCATCTCAGCTTGATGGTACTATTCAGCGTACTCTTATATTTGAAAGGCGAACAGGTGGCGCTAAGTATTCGCCATTTTGCCATTCGCCTGGCAAGTAAACGCGGAGATGCCGCCATCCTGTTGGCAGCACAATCCATCCGTGCCGTAGCGCTCGGCGTAGTCGTTACCGCACTGGTTCAAGCCATTATCGGTGGTCTCGGCCTGGCTGTTTCAGGCATTCCTTATGCTACGTTGCTGACCGTACTCATGTTTGTCTGCTGTGTCGCTCAGCTTGGCCCATTACTGATTTTAGTTCCTGCTGTCGCCTGGCTTTATTGGACAGGTGATACAACCTGGGGAACCGTACTACTGGTCTGGAGCTGCATCGTAACCACAATGGATGGATTTCTTCGCCCATTTTTGATTCGTTTGGGGGCAGATTTACCTATGGCGCTGATATTAATAGGCGTTATTGGTGGAATACTCTCATTTGGCATGATTGGCTTATTTATCGGCCCCGTTGTATTAGCGGTTGCTTATCGTTTATTAATCGCATGGATGAATGAAGTCCCAGAACCTGAAAATGATTTAGCCGCAACGGAAAAATATCTGGAGCAAGAATTTTCAGAATAATTTGTATGATAATTAATTCTGACTGACACAGCGAAAGAGAATTTAGCTCTTTCGCTAAAGCATAATCTTAAAAAACTTACCACTCTTTTTCGGTGCTTATTCATTAAATATAATTATTGTGAAAAAATTGTTAAAAATTAGTTAAATTTAGCCAATTTTAGTCGTAAATAATACGGAAATTAGGACAATTCTTAATGAATAAACCATATAACTAAATTAATATAAACGGGCTATGAACGAGACGTTTATTTCTCCTTTTGATGGTTCTACTTGTTAGAAACGCCTATATTGCTGTGTGTAGTCCTTGCCTATCACGCCCATGATAGGCTTTTTTTTTTTCGTTACTTTTACTTCTACAGAAACTGTAATCAGCAACCTTAATTGTGAAAAAACCCGCCATTATTTTGACGGGCCTTTAACTTCAATTGCGTACTATTCTCAATTAACTCACTTTCGCTAATCCTAACCAAGTTTTTACAACGGTATCTGGATTTAATGACAAGCTATCAATCCCCTCTTTCATCAACCAGTGAGCGAAATCCTGATGGTCTGAAGGCCCTTGACCACAAATTCCCACATATTTGTTTTGACGTTTGGCCGCCTGAATAGCTAATGAGAGCATGGCCTTGACCGCATCATTACGTTCATCAAATAGTTCAGATACCACCCCAGAATCCCGATCCAAACCAAGAGTCAATTGAGTCATGTCATTAGAACCAATAGAGAAGCCATCAAAATGTTCAAGGAACTGTTCTGCCAGAATTGCGTTGGACGGAATCTCGCACATCATAATGACTTTTAATCCATTTTCACCGCGCTTCAACCCTTGGGATGCCAGTTCAGCAATAACCGCTTCAGCCTGAGCTACCGTACGAACGAACGGGATCATAATTTCGACGTTGGTCAACCCCATATCATTACGTACACGTTTAACGGCTTCGCACTCCAATGCAAAACAGCGACGGAAACTGTCAGAAACATAACGCCCTGCGCCACGGAAACCTAGCATGGGGTTCTCTTCATCAGGCTCATAAATCTCACCGCCAACCAAATTGGCATATTCATTGGATTTAAAGTCAGACAAACGCACAATAACCCGTTTCGGCCAGAACGCAGCCGCCAGAGTAGCGATCCCCTCGGTCAAGCGTCCAATATAGAATTCAACCGGATTGTCATAACCGGCCATCAGCGATTTTATCTCTTGTTGTAATTCCGGAGTTTGTTGATCAAACTCCAGTAATGCTCGGGGATGTACACCAATCATCCGATTAATAATGAACTCCAAACGAGCAAGACCCACACCGTCATTCGGCAAGCGGGCAAAATCAAATGCACGATCTGGGTTGCCGACGTTTAGCATAATTTTTACATCAAGCTCCGGTAACTGATCGACCTGAGAACTTTGTACAGTAAAATCTAGTTGATTCTGATAAACAAAGCCTGTATCACCTTCCGCGCAGGAAACTGTCACCGGTTGATTCTCTTTCAAACGTTCCGTTGCATCACCGCACCCAACAACTGCGGGAATACCCAATTCTCGGGCAATAATCGCTGCATGACAGGTCCGTCCGCCTCGGTTAGTCACAATCGCAGCGGCTTTTTTCATAATAGGTTCCCAATCGGGATCGGTCATATCAGTGACCAGAACATCACCCGGTTGGATGCGATCCATCTCATTCAAGTTGTGAATAACTTTTACTCGACCTGAACCAATACGATGGCCTATGGCACGCCCTTCCACCAATACCTGACCTTGCTCATTCAGTTGGTAACGTTCCATAACCTGCTGGTTTGAGCGGACAGTCTCAGGACGCGCCTGAACAATGTACAACTTGCCGTTATGACCATCTTTAGCCCATTCAATATCCATTGGCCGGCCATAATGTTTTTCAATTAATAATGCCTGACGCGCTAATGCCTCAACTTCTTCATCAGCTAAAGAGAAACGATTGCGTTGTGATGCTGGTACATCTTCGATACGTACCTGCTTACCATGCTCTTTATTGTCAGCATAGATCATATGCAGTTTTTTAGAACCCAGGTTACGCCGCACAATTGCCGGTTTTCCCTTATTCAAGGTTGATTTATGGACATAGAACTCATCTGGGTTCACAGCGCCCTGAACAACCATCTCACCCAATCCGTAAGCAGAGGTAATAAAAACAACCTGATCAAACCCTGATTCAGTATCAATAGTGAACATCACACCGGAAGAGGCAAGATCAGAACGCACCATACGTTGTACGCCCGCTGATAGTGCAACTCCTCGATGGTCATATCCCTGATGGACACGATAGGAAATAGCGCGATCATTAAACAATGAAGCAAACACATGCTTGATGGCAACCATCACAGCATCAATGCCTTGCACGTTTAGAAAAGTTTCCTGCTGCCCGGCAAAAGAGGCATCAGGCATATCTTCAGCCGTTGCCGAAGAACGTACAGCAAAAGAGGCTTCTGGCTCTCCTTCAGACAACTGTTGATAAGCATCCTGAATATCTTTTTCCAATTGTGGCGTAAATGGCGTATCAATCACCCATTGGCGAATTTGTGCGCCGGCTTGAGACAGTTGATTGATATCATCAATATCCGTTTCATCCAGCAAGTCATAAATACGCTGATTGACACCACTTTGTTCCAAGAAATCATTAAATGCCTGTGCTGTCGTAGCAAAACCATTCGGGACAGAAACCCCCAATTCTGACAGGTGAGTGATCATTTCTCCCAGGGAGGCGTTTTTACCACCAACCCGGTCAATATCATGCATACCTAATTGGTTATACCAAAGCACATTACGCGGGGTGAGGTCATTATTGGGCATTAAAACAATCCTTTTAACATTCTTGTGAGGTACAAATCGGAAAATTGGCGCTGCATAGAGCAGTCATAAATAGATTAACACAATGTTTTCGCACACATAGAAAGGTGAATCGATCAACCCAACACATTATTTTTTTCTTAGGTATACTTTGCAGAAAATCGATACCCGGTTTTATTCAACTAAACAATAAAAGGTCACTATAAATATCATGGCAGAATTCAGATTAGAAACATCAGCGGAACGTAATAATGTTGAAGGTGTTGAGAATGTTGAACGCACCGTTTTCTTTATTTCAGATGGCACGGCAATTACCGCAGAAGTATTGGGTCATGCTGTCTTATCACAATTTCCCATAAAAATAACTTCTTATACTCTCCCTTTTGTCGCCAGTGAAACCCGCGCAAAAGAAATAAAGCAACAAATAAACCAGATATATCAGGATACGCGTATAAGACCTTTAGTTTTCTATTCCATTATCTCTTCTGGAGTGAAAAATATTATTACCAGCAGCGAAGGATTTTGTCAGGACATTGTACAAACACTGGTTGCCCCATTACAGCAAGAAACCGGATTGGAACCCAAGCCCGAACTTAATCGCACCCACGGTCTGACTGAGAAAAATCTCAGTCAGTACGATGCGCGCATAGCCGCTATTGATTATGCTCTGGCACATGATGATGGTATCTCTTTACGTAATCTTGACCAAGCGCAGGTTATCCTACTAGGCGTATCTCGCTGTGGGAAAACACCCACCAGCCTCTATCTAGCCATGCAATTTGGTATTCAGGCTGCAAATTATCCTTTCACTGCGGATGATATGGACAATTTACAATTACCTGTGACATTAAAACAATTTCAACATAAGTTATTCGGTTTAACTATAAGCCCTGAACGGTTAGCCGCGATTAGGGAAGAACGTCGAGAAAATAGCCGTTACGCATCATTAAGGCAATGTAGAATAGAAATTTCCGAAGTTGAAGCTTTATTCCGTAAAAATAAGATTAATTATCTTAACACCACCAATTATTCTGTTGAAGAAATCTCGACCAAAATAATCGACATGATGAAGCTAAACCGCCGAATGTTTTAAAAATATATCAATAGGAATAATGGAAAAAAATTTATCATATGATTAATTATATCATTTGTTTAACTTAGTCGTTTTCGTTTATTGTAATTTCAATTACCTATAGATATGCCTGCTAATGTGAAACGAACTTTGAGAAAATATATGTACAAAACAGATGGTTTAAGGATTCACCGTGTCGATAGTTTGGTAACACCTCAAACTCTTGCAATTCAATTTCCCGTATCCGAAAAAATCGCCAACAATGTAACAGTGTCACGGAAACGTATTGCCGATATTCTCTGCGGGAATGACCCACGGCTTATGGTAATCATCGGTCCTTGTTCTATTCATGATATTGATGCTGCTTTAGATTATGCTCAGCGACTGAACAAATTGCGTGAAAAATACCAGCACAGACTGGAAATCATTATGCGCACCTATTTTGAGAAACCGCGCACGGTGGTAGGCTGGAAAGGTTTAATTTCAGATCCTTATCTCGACGGCTCTTGCCAGGTAAATCGGGGTATTACTTTGGCTCGGAAATTACTGGTTGACGTCAATGAGTTGGGTTTACCCACGGCAACCGAATTTCTAGATATGATAACCGGCCAGTATATTGCTGATCTGATCAGCTGGGGCGCTATCGGAGCGCGAACAACAGAAAGCCAGATTCACCGTGAAATGGCATCCGCCCTCTCCTGTCCAGTTGGCTTTAAAAATGGCACGGATGGCAACATCCGTATCGCCATAGATGCAATCCGCGCAGCCAGTGTCTGTCACACATTTCTCTCGCCAGATAAGCACGGTCAGATGACCATCTATCAAACCGAAGGCAACCCATACGGCCACATTATTATGCGTGGAGGCAAACAGCCTAATTACAATGCCGAAGATATCGCTCTGGCTTGTGCCCAGCTACGTGAATTTAATTTACCAGAACATTTAGTTGTCGATTTCAGTCATGGTAATTGTCAGAAAATACATAAACGCCAGCTGACTATAGCAAAAGAGGTGGGCCAACAGATTCAAGAGGGTTCTACCGCTATTGTCGGTGTGATGGTTGAAAGTTTTCTGGTCGAAGGCGCCCAGAAAATCATTCAAGGGCAACCGCTAAATTACGGTCAATCGATTACAGATCCTTGTCTAAACTGGCAAGATACAGAACAACTTATTGATATTCTCGCCGAAGCAGTAAGTTACCGTTTCTGACCCCTTATTCTGAGTTAGCCTTTTTCATTCATAAAAGGCTAACTAATAACAAATTAATTAACTTGCATTAATGTATTGATCATGACCACCAAAAATATTGCTTGAAGTCACCTCTTTATATAACGATAATAATTCTCACTATGATAATAGTTAGTATTCGCAAAGTGGTTTTATGACTAAAATATGTCACCAACATTCTTGCATTGCGCTTGAAAAACGATGCAACACCTATCCTGCTGAAATTGTAGAAATTGGCTATATTGACAGCAAACAACTATTAGGTGAGCTAGGAATTACCAGAATTCGTCATCAAGGAGAATTCTACCAATTACGCCAAACTAAAGCCGGTAAGCTGATACTAACTAAATAAAATAATAACTCAGCCAGCCACCCAGATCGCGTATCGGGGCAGCCAGCTATATCCATAACTCATTAAATATTATTATGGAGATTCGTCTGATGTCTCAATCTGCAAGATCAACACTTAAACTATCAGCGTTAAGCTTGGCGATTATCAGTAGTATTTCGGCTACTCACGCAGCAACAAAATCGCCCGATTCCGACAGTGATAAATCATCCCGCGATGTGATAACTGTTTATGCAACAGGTAATGAAAGGGATAGTTTCGAAGCTCCCATGATGGTAACAGTGATAAATAATCAGTCACCACAAAGTCAGACCGCCGGTAATGCTAACGACCTCATCAGAAAAATACCTGGTATTAGCATAGCGGGTACAAATCGCGCTAACGGGCAAGATATCAGTCTGCGTGGTTACGGTCCAAAAGGTGTTTTGACATTGATTGACGGGATTCGCCAAGGTACCGACACTGGTCATATCAATGGTACGTTCCTGGACCCGGCACTCATTAAACAAGTCGAAGTTGTACGCGGCCCTTCTGCCCTACTCTACGGCAGTGGCGCCTTAGGCGGTGTTATCGCTTATCAAACAGTTGATGCCGCAGATCTTCTACAAGCGGGTCAAGATCACGGGTTCCGCGTTTTTGCTCGCGGTGCAACAAGTGACCATAGCATGGGCTTTGGTGGTGCAACGTTCGCAAAATCAGAATCCCTGGATGGTGTCTTCGCTTTCAGCACCCGTGATTCGGGTAACATCCGTCACGGTGGTGGTGTGGTTGCCGATAATGATGAATTTATCAGTAACCTAATGGCAAAAGGCAGTTGGAAAATTGATGACAGCCAGTCCCTGAGCAGTCAATTACGCTACTACCGTAATGAAGCTAATCAGCCTAAAAATCCACAAACACTCACCGGAAAAAATAAAGATCCTAATACTTGGACTGACCGCACGACGACTCAACGTGATGCCCAACTTAGCTACCAATTAAATCCAGCGGGATATGATTGGCTAAATGCCAAAACTGACCTCTATTATTCTGATATCACCATTGATGCCCGTACTAAGAAAAAGGGGTTCGAAGGCCGTAAGCAAAAAACCTATGGCATAAAACTGGAAAACCGCTCCCGTTTGTGGACAGACAGCCCGCTGGCGCATCAATTTACCTATGGTGGTGAAACTTATAAACAGAAACAGACCCCAGACGGTAATACAGATAGCTTCCCTGACGCTAATATCCGTTTTTATTCCGGCTGGTTACAAGATGAAATAACTCTGCGCGACCTGCCAGTCTCTATTATCGCGGGCACTCGCTATGACAACTATAAAGGAACCAATTCTAAATATGAGGCTGTCAGCGCCGATAAATGGTCTTCCAAAGGTGCTATCAGTATCACGCCAACTGACTGGTCGATGCTGTTTACCTCTTACGCTCAAGCTTTCCGTGCACCGACAATGGGAGAAATGTATAACGATTCTATGCACTATCCCGGAAATTTCTGGATTCCCAATCCAAATCTCCGCCCAGAAACTAATGAAACGTGGGAGTCTGGTTTTGGTTTACGTTTCGATAATCTACTGGCAGATAATGACGAACTGAAATTTAAAGCGAGTTATTTTGATACTAAAGCTAAAGATTATATTAAATCAGATGTTATTAACCCTTATAAGATAGAACCCAACCGTATCGGATACCGGAATACAATATCTGTCAATATACCCAGAGCCAAAATCTGGGGTTGGGACATTTCTATGAATTATGAATCCAATTTGTTCTCTTGGGATCTGGCTTACAACCGCACAGAAGGTAAAGATGAACAAAGTGGTGAATCTCTCGATAACCTCAACCCAGACACTATCACTAGCATACTGGATATCCCTGTTGCACAGACTGGTTTCTCTGTTGGCTGGATAGGTCAATTTACCAAGCATACGGACTTCAAAGGACAGAGCAAACAACAAGCCGGTTATGGCGTTAATGATTTCTATGTCAGCTATCAAGGTGAAGGAATGCTAAAAGGTGTGACTACTACAGCAGTTTTGGGCAATGCTTTTGATAAAGAATACTACTCGCCACAAGGAACGCCTCAGGATGGCCGCAATGCCAAACTGTTAGTCAGTTACCAGTGGTAATTAAATAAATATATCTCAAGGAGTTAAATTGTGAATTCGTCACTTTATGAACGTTACTTGCAAGCCAAAGCTGATAATAAAGCCAAATATGCCCGTGATTTGGCTGCCTATCTGAATGTCAGTGAAGGTGAATTATTGCATAGCCGCGTTGGTATCGATGCCAAACGCCTTAATGTTGACGCCCCAACTTTACTGGAAGAGTTGTCCATTGTCGGAGAAATTAAAGCGATCACCCGCAACGATTTTGCTGTTCATGAACAAATTGGTCGGTATGAAAATACACGTTTCAGCAGCCATGCAGGGCTAATCCTGAACCCTCGTGAACTTGACTTAAGAATATTCTTTGAACATTGGAGTAGTGTATTTTATCTGGTTGAACCCGCAAAAAATGGCATGCGCCACAGCATCCAATTTTTTGATCATCAGGGTGATGCATTGCATAAAGTTTATGCAACAAACAATACTGATATGGCAGCCTGGGAAACGCTGATCGAAAAATATCAAACAGAAGACAACCCTGCGCTGGTTATCAAGCCTATAGAAGAAACCACCTATTCGACCATAACAAATGAACTGAAAGCCCTGCTTGATGAAGAGTGGCGAGCAATGACTAACGTTCATCAATTCTTCACATTACTTAAACGCCATAATCTGAGCCGTCAGCAAGTCTTCAATGCGGTACAGGATGATTTGGCTTACAAGGTAGAAAATTCTGCACTGAATGAGCTTATCAACACCGCTTATAACGATCAGAATGAAATCATGATCTTTGTCAGCAACCGCGGTTGCGTACAAATTTTCACCGGAAAACTGGAACGTCTGATGCCATATCAGGAAGAAAACTCAGATCAGAGATGGATTAATATCTTTAACCGCAATTTCACACTACATTTAATAGAGAGTGCTATCGCTGAAAGCTGGGTAACGCGTAAACCAACAGAGGATGGTTTTGTCACTAGCCTTGAGCTATTTGATGCTAATGGCAATCAGATTGCTCAACTGTTTGGTCAGCGTACAGAAGGCACTCCTGAACAAACTCAGTGGCGTGAGCAAGTAGCTGCTCTGCCAAAACTGCAATCAAAACAGGAAGAGTGTATAGCATGAAACAATGGCTTCTGACATTTGTCCTTGCGGTATCATCGTTCAGTGCTTTCTCCACTGAACGGATCGTCACTATCGGTGGCGATGTATCTGAAATTGTTTTTGCACTTGGTGAAGGCGGAAGAGTTGTCGCCAGAGACAGCACCAGCCAGAAACCAACCGAGTTGCTTACCTTACCCGATGTCGGCTATATGAGAATGCTCAACCCTGAAGGTATTCTTTCTATGAATCCGACACTGGTTCTAACCAGCGAGTTGGCAAAACCTTCACTGGCGCTCAAACAACTCCAGGATTCTGGCGTAGAAGTGATTCAGATAACCGGAAAAGCAGCGTTAGAAGCCATTCCTGAAAAAATTAAGACCGTCGCTAAGGCGGTCAATCAAGCTGAACGTGGTGAACAACTGATTCAGCAATATCAAAAAGCGCTGGCAGAAATACCGACAACGACATTGCCCACTCGTATTCTGTTCGTAATGAGTCACGGGGGTATCATGCCAATGGCTGCCGGGCAAAAAACCGCAGCGGATAAAATGATTCGCGCTGTTGGCGCCACTAATGCCATGCAAGGTTTCAATAATTATCGTCCACTTTCCCAAGAAGGCGTTATTGCCAGCGCACCAGATCTGTTATTAGTGACGGAAGATGGCGTTAAATCAATGGGCGGTTTGGATAAAATCTGGCAATTACCCGGATTGAAACATACCCCTGCCGGACAGAAACAACAGGTTTTAATTGTAGATGATATGGGGCTACTCGGCTTTGGCCTCGAAACTCCTTCAGTAATGAAACAACTCAGACAGGCGGCGGAGAAAACTCAATGAGCCGTATGAAGTCTCCGGGATTGGGTTTGGCGTTTCTTTGTTTATTATTGTCTGGGTTGGCTATCGGCTCTGCCAATATTGGCGCATTATCATTATCTTTTAAGACATTATGGGAATCTTCCATTAGTGATCCCCAGTGGCAAATCTGGCTAAATATCAGATTGCCAAGGGTGTTATTAGCCATACTGGTTGGTTGTGCTTTAGCGGCTTCCGGCGCTGTAATGCAAGGATTATTTCGCAATCCACTGGCTGATCCTAGCCTGCTAGGTATTAGCAGTGGAGCCGCACTGATGGTTGCAATGGCAATTGTTCTGCCCGTTAGCCTGCCATCTGTAATTGCTATGTACGGACATATTATCGCTGCTTTTATTGGCAGCTTGCTAATTTCATTACTGATTTTTTCACTCAATAAATATAACTACGGAAATCTGGCCCGCTTATTACTCGCCGGGATTGCTATCAATGCCCTTTGTATGTCTGCTATTGGCGTCCTGAGCTATATCAGTGATGATCAACAGCTACGGCAATTCTCCTTATGGATGATGGGTTCACTCAGCCAGATAGAGTGGCCAACGTTGGCAATTGCAGCTTCTTTAATTATTCCCGCCACTATCCTCACTTTCAGCCAAGCCCGTAAACTGAATTTGCTGCAATTAGGAGATGAAGAGGCCCACTATCTTGGTATAAATGTCCAACGCACTAAATTCCAATTATTACTACTCAGCGCTCTGCTGATTGGCAGCGCTGTTGCATTAAGTGGTGTTATTGGATTTGTTGGGCTAGTTATCCCACATTTGATCAGAATGCGATTTGGTGGTGATCATAACTGGCTGCTTCCCGGTGCTGCGTTAGGCGGAGCTTCTCTTTTGCTTACCGCAGATACACTGGCAAGAACATTGGTCTCCCCGGCAGAAATGCCCGTTGGCCTCATCACGGGTTTAATCGGCGGTCCATATTTTCTATGGTTGATACTCAAACAACCGGGGAGCCGCACATAATGGATGCCATAAAAAATAATATTTCCCTGCAAGCACAGAATTTAAGCTATTCAATTGGCAACCAGAAAATAATTGATAATGTTTCGCTATCGGTAAATAAAGGCGAGATTGTCGCCATCATTGGGCCAAATGGCGCAGGGAAATCCACATTATTGCGACTATTAACGGGATATATAAAACCTGAACATGGACAATGTTATTTACACGGAATACCCATTGAGCAATGGCCCGCTGAACAATTAGCCCGCACTCGCGCCGTCATGCGCCAGCATAGCGCACTCTCCTTTCCTTTCAGTGTGGAGGAAGTAATCGCTATGGGGCGCTCTCCTCATGGTATCCATCATAAACAGACAGCAATTGATGCCGTTATTGAGCAAACGGATTGCCAGGAGTTACGTCACCGCGACTACCGGCAACTCTCCGGTGGTGAACAGCAAAGGGTACAACTCGCTCGCGTCCTTGCTCAACTTTGGTACCCAACACCAATAGAGTGTTGTTTGTTTCTTGACGAACCCACATCAGCCCTGGATCTCTACCACCAGCAACATACCTTGCGTCTGCTTTACCGACTGACGCGGGAGCAACCTATGGCTATGTGCTGTGTTTTACATGACTTGAATCTTGCCGCTCTCTATGCAGATAAAATCTTTTTGCTACATAAAGGGAAGCTTGTCGCTGCGGGCACACCAGAAGAGGTACTAAATGATCATACTCTGAGAAAATGGTATCAAGCAGATCTTGGCATTACCCGCCATCCTGAAACTCAGCAGCCTCAAATCTATTTAAGGCAATAACAGCAAATCTGACAGGCAAATTATTTCAATTTTTTGCCTGTCTTACTTTTCACTTACGGAATTTTATTGCATCAGGCAGATACCAAAAAGTTGCAATCAAACACAAGCAATAACCCAGAAGTTCGCACCCTTCCTCAACCATGTTTTTTGCTGTTCGATCAAAATTTTCGAGCATCAAGCCTTTCCATAATTCTCCCATACCAAACAGGCGAGAAAAAACGAGCACACACAAGATACCTGCAACCATCATGCCGTAACTTTGATGGCGGGTAAAATGAACAAGACCAACCAACGTATCCCTGCCTTTATAAGCAGCATAAAAGATACAAATTAGCGCTAACGGAATAGCAATCCACGCCCAGGCACCATGAAATATTTCATCGAAAATAGAATCCAACTCTCTTATCAATAAACATGCAAAAAAACCTGATATTAAGACTAACGCGGGACGCAATTGACTATTCTTCTTTGCTTCCAACAGAAATACAGCAGAAATAATAAACAGTATGCTCTCCTGAGAAATTTCAGTTACTGAGTTCTCCTTTACCGCATTCTGCAAATAGATAACATCAACAAAGAGTAAACCTATAACCATAGTTAAAATCAGAGCATAAAGCACAAAAAATGCCAACTTTTTAGTTAAAAAAGTCAAGTCCGATTGCATTACAACCTCCATTAAATTAAATGACGAACGATGATACTGTTTTAAATAAATTAGTGAAGATCATTTGATGCTACTTATTGTCAAAACAAAGGGAATTTGCACAAATGATAATAATTATCAATTATAAATAGCACTTTTTGCCTATAGATATCCCTGATTTATTTTAAAATACACACATTAGTAACCATCGTTATTATCATTATGAAAATAACTAATGAAATCTAATGCTTTAGCAACTAGCCCACCATTAGTGGGAGGTGAAAATGTCAGAAAATGTAGTAAATGATATTGTCAGATGGCTCGAAACTCAGCTTCAACGCAACGAAGGTATAAAAATAGCGACCATTGCTGACAGAAGCGGTTATTCAAAGTGGCATCTACAAAGAGTGTTTAAAGAAGTGAAAGGCTATACCCTAGGTGAATATGTTCGCAAACGGCGTTTACATGAAGCAGCAAGATCTCTGCGTGAAGAAAACCTACCAATCCTTGATATCGCCTTACAGTATGGTTTTAGTTCCCAGGCAACATTTACCCGGATCTTCAAAAAACACTTTAATACCACGCCGGCTAGATTCAGAGAAAATGGTAATCTACCTGAATTAAAGTACTTCTTAGGTCATAGGCAATAACCGAGTTCTTAATAACCTTATTGATAATATTCCCTAATGGTCAATATTTTATTGACCATTTAACTTTTTGCTAGCTTAATTCATTAACATTGCAATTGTTCAAAAAGCAAAACAAAGATTTTCCATTTTCCAGATAGCTATTGGCTAGCCCCGTTTTATTTCCTAGAAATGGAGATAAAATTTCCATAACTCTTCCAGAAAAATTACCACATATACCAGCATAAGTGATCTCAAATAATAACTTTATTAAATGACAATAAAATTCATTAGGTTTTATTAATCTACTGCGAATAAATTAATTCATATAATTTAAAAATAAAAATATTTTCATACAAATCAAAACCATAATGTTAAATGCTTTATTATTTAACCACCAGGATAATATTTTACTGCCAACAAATAGATAAAAAACATTTAAAAAAACCCAATCAGAAATATAAAAACACCACTTTGCTTATTTTCCTCCAATTCATATTAAAGAAAGATTATTATTTATTGAAAAATAGTATTAGTTCGAATAACTTATTTAACATCAATTAATAACCGAGCAAAATAAAATCAAGAAAAACCCATATATCAGGTATTTATAAGCGCCATTTCTTAAAGTTCAGTGTATGTTCAGTTATTAGGAAGTAAAAACCCTGAAGATTAAACATCAGGGTTTTTATTCGAAATTAACTCCAATTAACTATTTATCCCACTGGACATTATTTTGCTGAAAGTTTAAATACGGCCAAAATTTAAAATGGCAAATAAAATAATTTAATGGGATAGACTTTTAATACCTTTAATGTAAATAATAGCGAATAATATTTTCTGTAGGAATTCTCACTCCGATCATTCCTAATTTTTACCGCCCTTTATTACCCCCCAGCTCCACCGCCTGTACCACCACCTGTACCACCACCTGTACCACCACCTGTACCACCGCCTGTACCACCACCTGTACCACCACCTGTACCACCACCTGTACCGCCGCCTGTACCACCGCCTGTACCACCGCCTGTACCACCACCTGTACCGCCGCCTCCTTTATCCTCCTTAATTAATACGCCGTTGATATATCCATGTTTATTATATTCATATCCTGTAGTTCTAATAGTAACTTTCTTTGAATTAAGATGTGCGAGAATCAAAGCTATTAAACTACCACTCCCTTGATAACCACCAGCAGAATTATCCAAAAGAAAATCCCGTGGAGCACCTTTGTCATCAACAATGATTACATGAACATTGTTTCTGGCGATCTCTGGAGCAATTTGAATGGCGGACACAGTTACATCAGAAATCGTCACATTAGGGGTAACTATATTATTAGAATTGTTTTGATCAATCATAATATATTATTCCTTATAAGATTAAATTCACACCAAGTTATAAATATAGAAATTCATACTACACCAAAAAACTCAACTCATTTACTGAACGTCCATATTCAACCATCATAATCCATAAACTTATAAAAAATAAAAACACTTTCTAACTTTAAAAATAGTGTAGAACTAATAATACGTCAATAAAAGACCAGAGAAAATCAAAACTAAAAAAAATAAGTATTCAACATTAATTTATAATAACAAATTAAATTACCGTATATTTTTTATTTTTAACGTAGCGCTACATGGTTCATATATTGTGTTATTTACACTGAACATACAATAAAGAAAAAACTCTCCCAATAGTAGCGGATAGTAATTATATGATCAACAGAAAATTCAAGACGAAAAATATAACACACAGATAGTTCAAAATTCAAAACAATTACACGCAATATCGACCAATTCAACACGAACAATAGATAACGAATGAACTCTGTTTCGCACTGAAATCCGATCAGACATTAAAAATCACGATAGCCGGTTGAATAATAACCAATACATCAGAAAAAATAATGAAAAAAAGATGAGCCAGATATCTTTAATAGAATAATCTGGCTCATTACTGACTACTTCATAATAAATTCAACTGACCATGCGTAGGTAAAATAACTCTAACCATTGATTAAACTCTTAATTAATGAATCAAACTCCGATGGATTATTATCTAGCAGCCACTGCATAGCTGACTCATGATCAACGAATGGTTTATCCTGAGATAATTTAAAACGACCTTCAATGTATTTCGGTACAACTTTCAGCCCCAGAATTCCAGGTAAATTCTTAACTACACGAGGATCTTCCTTATTTGGTCGGAAAGAATCTTTGCTCGTAGCCAAACGCTCACTCGTTGCTAGCAAAATATTTAAATTCGTTGAAGATTCTACGATGACATCAATACTGGCATCCATATGTACTGCCGTATAATTCCACGTAGGCAACTGCCTATTCTTATAAGCTTCAGGAGGAATATAACTGGATGGTCCCATGAATACAATATGAGCGTCAAATGAAATGAGATCATTGACCATAGGATTACGACGATCTGTATGCCCAAATAACATCTTATCAACACATTGGAATAAAGGAATATGGCTGGTAATGAAACCATTGTTCATGTAACGCGTTATTAATGCCAGAGGATATGCATCAATAAATCGCCCTAATATATTTACATTTTTACAAATGAATTCATGATAATGAAACGGGAAATTTTTCATAATATTGATTATCCTCTGAATTATTTTATCAATTTCAAAGCCTATTTGAATAATATTTTCATTCTTAATGCCTGATAATAATAAATAATAACAAAACCCATTTTAAGACTATATATTTTATCCTCAATAGACAATTCAGCCATTTCTAACACAAAATGTTAGGCATATTTCTTATATCCATCTGGTTCAAGATAGATGCTGACTTAATGAATCGACAATTGTTTTAGAACGCAATGCAAGCAAACTAAATGAACCAGCATCCCCCATACCATGAGTCGATTCACACAATCCATTTAAATAAATAGGGGTAAAATCTCCCTTTGTTAAATATTGCACCCTGTAATCTCTGCCTATAGACAATATATCTCCCTGATTGGTCAGTAATTTCTTAATAGGCAATAATAATTTAGGACAAAGCTCCTGACGTTCTCCTATGCCTAAATCAAGGAATCCGGTAGCAAGCACAACTAAATCAAAACACTCTTCAAATTCATTGTTATTAATAAAGTTTCGACTTTTTAGCAGTATACCGTTTGAAATACTCCGGCAATCAACTATCTCATTGCAAGTTAATATCTGCATTGAATTTTTATGCGACAGTTTATTTTCATACTGCTTAATATACAATTGATTCAAAACATCAATATCTGCCGACGAATAATTCGTATGTACCAATTCTCGACGCAGGCGAGCTTTATTCTCCGGCGTAGCCTCATAGAACGTATCGACAAAATCAGGGAAATAAACCTCATCAGAGAAAGGGCTCGTGTCTTTCTGCCTAAATCCAAAATTCCGGGTGACGCCAACGAGTCTTTTGATATCATTTTGGGTACTCGCATGTAATAGAATTTCTACTGCGCTTTGACTGCCGCCAATAACCGCAACACGTAAAGGATTACTGTATTTCCTGGCTTGATCTAATGAAGGCAAATAATGGTTAAGATGAACAACACGCGTATCTTTCAATTGATTAAAAGGTTCAGGTATGAAAGGAGTACGGCCGGGAGCAAGGACAATACTTCTCGCTCTATAGATATCGCCTTTAACGGTATTGACACGATAATGATCTATATATTCATTTTGTCTATCCAGAACAGGAAAAACCTCTGTCGCCTCACAATCGTAATCAACCTGATCATTAAAAAAATTCGCCACCCAACTTATATATTGTGCATATTCTAAACGCAAAGGATAATGCAAAGGTAAATTAAGATGTTGATATAATCGGTCAGTTTCATAAAGGAAATTGGTAAACGAATAATGACTTTTGGGATTTCTTGGCGTAACCAAATCACGCAACGGATGATTTTGAATATCAGATCCTGGCAACATCATTCCTGGCTGCCAACATGCCCTTTGCTGACGTTCAATAAACCGGACTGAAAAATGCGGGGCTAATTCCTCTAAAGCAATAGACAAAGCAATATTAGCAGGCCCAAATCCAATACCCAGGATATCATAAACTGATGAAGAGTTTTTCATAACCTCTCCTTAAATTATTTTGCTTCACGATGGCTGATAATTATAGTTTGAGCAAACAATAGAAAATGCTCTTCTTAAACGTTCTACAATATTGTTTACGTCTTGAGGAGTAATGATCAAAGGAGGCAACATCCTCAAAACAGCACTTTGCCGTCCTCCGCTCTCAATAATTAAGCCTGCATCAAAACAACACTTTTTTACCATTTGAGCTAATTTTCCATTAGCGAGAGGATGCCCAAGCACATCTGGCGGAGAATTTAAATCAATCAATTCTAAACCCAACATCAGCCCCCGACCACGAACATCACCAATAGCAGGATAATCATCTTGTAATTCAAGTAATCTGTTTTTCAGGAGATGACCTGTATAGTTAATCTGATCGAGAAGATTCTCTCGCTGAATAAAATCTAAGGTAGCAGCGCCACTGACTAAAGCAATCTGATTACCCCGAAATGTACCGGCATGTGCACCCGGCAACCACTGATCATATATATCTCGATAAAGAAGCACAGCAAGCGGATATCCTCCCCCTATCGCTTTAGAAAGAATAATCGCGTCAGGCGTAATATCAGCAAATTCATAAGCAAACATATCACCTGTACGCCCAATTCCTGTCTGTACTTCATCAATAACCAGAGGAACATCATGTCGCGTCGTGATTTCCCGGATCTGATGTAGCCAATTAGCGCTCACCGGAATACAGCCACCTTCACCCTGAATAACCTCAACCAGCACCATTGCGGGTTTGGTTATACCATTTTCTGGATCACTAAGGAGATTTTCCAGGCTTACAAGACTCAAGCGTTCCGTTTCGCTGACGCTGGTATTTGCACCAAAGGGGCTACGGAAAGTATATGGATAAGGTAGAAACTGAACTTCCGCAGAGAGCCCTGTCACAAATCTCTTTGGCGCCAAATTACCCATCAAAGAAAGTGCGCCATGAGTCATACCGTGGTAAGCCCCCTGAAATACAATAATAGAACGCCTCCCGGTGGCTGTTTTAAATAATTTTAACGCTGCTTCTATCGCATCAGCCCCCGTTGGACTACAAAATTGTATTTTTGCCTGACGAGCAAAGCTTTGAGGCAATATTTGATAAAGCTGTTCAACAAAGTTAATTTTCGCCGGGGTTGCGATATCCAAAGCCTGCTGTAATTGATCAGATTCCAAAAACTCAATAACTTTTTGCTTTACAAAAGGATGATTATGCCCAAGAGGTAAAGCACCGGCACAAGCTAAACAGTCAATATATTCTTTATTTTCACTGTCATATACATAAGACAATTTCCCTTTACTTAATACCCTGTCTATATTTCGCGAATAAGTACGCGCATTAGATTCGCGATCGACAAGTCGATATAATCTAAAATCATTATTCATTCTAATACCTTTTTTAAATAGGAAATTAAAAATCAGATTCTCTTGTTTCTGAGAGAATGACTTCACGTGCTTTAAGCCCCAATATTTTTAACCATCGACGGTATTCCAATCCCATTCGATCACTACTGAGATGCATTTCTTGCCGTGGGTCAAGTGGCAATCTTACTGGTCGTTGAGATTCAACAATAATTCTGTCTTGTTCAAATACGGTATCTTGTCTGGAAAGTATCTGCTCCAATGTGAGGTCATGACCAAAATTAATTGCAACAATCAGCCATATAATACATTCATCTTCATCAACTGGAGTCGCATTGAAGAAAGTACAAAAACGCTCAATATCCCCGGTCTTTTTCTCAAAATAAGCCGTAGTAGGATTGAGTACTGAGTAGCAATAATGTGCAGTAACCGGTATTCCCCGATGGTCGCCATAAGGTTGAAATACGCTAATTTCAGAAGAGTGGAGCCCACGATCATCTTGATTAACAGTATATTTCTTTATCTCCTCTGGAGCATCAGGCAAGCCGTTAAGATTGGCATGAACAAAAGGAAAATGCGAGGCATCTATAAAGTTTTCCAATGACCTTAACGCATTAGCTTTATAATAATAAGGACCTGCAACCACTTTCCTGAAATTGGACTTATCCCATTCAGGGAAGAAAGGAATAGGACGCAACGGCTCTAACAGGCTCACCCATATAAAACCATATTTTTCTTCTGCATAGTGACGGAAAATCAATCTTTTTGACGAAGGTGGAGTATTATTCGGATGCGCAGGTGTAAAAGTACAATTCCCTTTAGCATCATATCGCCATCCATGATATGGACACTCAATATTCCCATTTTTAATACAACCTAATGATAATTTAGCACCTCGATGTCCACAATAATCTTTCCATGCATGTATTTTATTTTCACTATCTCGCCAAAGTACCAGTTCTTCACCTAATAAACGAACAGCTTTTGGTCGATTATTTTTGACCTCCTTAGAATCTGCAACAACATGCCATTGATTATTTAAAGCACAATAATCAAGTTCCTCTCTATTCCATTTTCCTGAATACAGCATCGGAACCTCCATTACTCATATAATAGGACTTTAAATAGTGTAAGAACGCTGATAGAAATACGATTTAAATAATATGATTATAATTTTTCTATATTATTAGGATCAAAGTGCCAACCTTTATCTACCCAACCATTCAAATCATAGTCAGATAAACATTGACTCACTAAATCATTACATTGATCCATTATTCCAGTGGCTTCACAATGTTTCAGCATATCAAGGCGAATTTGTTCATGATTACCAGCATAATTATGTTCATATAGTTCATGACGCCCGGCAAACTCACTCCCTAATGCATCCCAAAGAAGTTTAATGAGTTTCTGGCGTTCAATAGCGGATTGATTAGTACCCTGATAATAGCAATCGATCAGTGGTCTAACCTCCGTATTTTCAATATCCAACCAACTTGAAACTTGCATAATAGGCGAGCCTCCTAAGATCGTATTAAATATAGGTTTTAACTGTGACATGACTTGAGTGCCGAAATATCTCACCGTTGTGGCTGCATCCAATTTAGGTATCACAGAACCGTCGTCTCTTTTTTCGGGATTTTGGCAAAGGTTTTCTGTTAACGACCACATTAGGTTGCGTATAGCAACAATATCAGCCAAATGGCTCCTGACGCCTCTGAATTGATCTGAACCATTGGATTTCAAAACATTAGCAAACAGTCCACATATCAGATCCATTTTAACGGCCAATCTTGTACCTGACTGCAAAGGGTAACGATTAAGAAAACCAGATACCGAATAGAAATTTCGTGCTCTCTCTATATCTCGATAAATCAATACATTTTCCCACGGAACGAAAACATTATTGAAAATCAAGACCGAATCATTTTCGTCAAAACGACTCGATAAAGGATTATCAAACGGGCTTAATGCCGCCAACTCATAAGATTTTCTACATACTATTTTTAGATTAGGAGAATTCATTGGCACTATAAGACACAGAGCAAAATCCTCTTCCCTGCCCTTCTCATAATGAGTGGCACTGTTTTGTGCAACAAAGGTAGCATTTGAAATTGCCGCACTCGTCGCAACCATTTTTACCCCTTTGACAATGATTCCCGCATCAGTTTCTTTTTCGACATGCAAATAAATATCTCGCATATCTGAAACATTCTTAGCCCTGCCAACAGGGGGATTAACTAATACGTGGTTAAGAAATAGTACTTTCCGAGCGCTTTTGCGATACCAAGATAGAGCGTTATCACTAAACGAACCATATATTTCAGGAGTCGAACGCAACGTAGCCGTAAATCCTGCTTTATAATCTGGTGTTCTTCCCATAAATCCATAGGTTAATTTTGCCCAATGTGCTATGGCATCTCGTGCTTTTAATAAATCCTCAGTAGATTTGGACGGCATAAAATACCGATGCGTTCGATAGCCGTCAGGATCAATATCGGTTAATATCTCCTGAGAATCTGAATTATGTAACGCGTCATAGAGTCTAGATATCGAATAAGCACTATTGCGGAATGCCTGATGTTTCGTAACATTACGCACTTTTTGCCCATATATTAATACATCACGCCCATCATCCAAGCTATCAAGATACTCTTCACCGGTCATCATTTCATTTTTATAGACACTTACCATATACTATTACTCCTTGTGACTCTTTATCTGGAGTATTAATGAAAATATTTAATTATTAACATCACACCAGAAACTAATACTACAATATTAACCAATTTTAAGAATTGCTCACGCGACATTCTCAACGTAATATACCGACCAAATGTGATACCAACCAACATGCCAGGAGCAAGTACTAATACCAACAAAATCAAATCAGTATCGAAATATACGCCAGCCAAACCAAAAATTATGACTCGCGTTAATGTACTGAGACCAATCAGTGTTGTTTGAGTGATGCGCATAGCGTCTTTATTTTCAATCCGCCCGCTTAGATAAATTGCATATAGAAAACCACCGCTACCAAATAATGCACTGAATACTCCGCCAATTAATCCGAAAGGGAATGATGCAGTAGATGAAAAATTCCGATTTGGCTTTAAGCCACTCAAAGAGTAGACAGAATACAGAACAACAAATACACCTAAGGCAAGCAATAGTATTTCAGGTTTAGTTTTAAGTAATATCGCCGCACCAATAAGGCTACCGAAAATCATCAATGGAACAAGACGTTTTAATTCCTTCCAATCGGCTTTACGTCCGTCACGACTAACATTAACGATCGCGGCAAACATATCTAGTAATGCCAGCAAGGGAACAATTTTAGCCACAGGAATATATAACGCGAGTACTGGGCTTGCAATTAAGGCCGTACCAAAACCAGCAATTCCAAATATAATGTAAGCAATCAACAGAGCACCGGCTATTACAACATAATTTGAGTAAGTTAAAGCATCCAACATTTTTTTCTTAACCTATCTTATGAGTCGTTAACAAGATCATATTCACGCTATAGAAAAGCCCAAACCATATTGTTTCAATTGATTAAGGCGGCTGCGTGTACGCGAAATATCTGCCAGTTCAACACCATCAAACATTTTATCATCCAGTGGGTGACAACCGATTAAAAAGAGCTGACAGCGTTGGTCATAAAGCACATCGACCACATTAATAAAACGCTGTTGAGCGGCGCTGGAAACCTGACCTAATTCAGGAACATCCTCAATAATCCAACGCTGATAACGTTCACTTAAAGCAAGATAGTCCATTACCGCTGTCGGACTGATGCACAGATCCTGGAAAGTCAAATGAATTGTACCATTGGCAGCAGATAATACAGACAACATGCGATAGCCAACTTTTAAATCTATAGTAGACATAAGACGTTCTGGCAAAGACAGCTTAATACGTTGTTCTTCATTCCCAGGCCAAACATAAGCACCTTGGCAAAAAGGATCGACATCATTGCCAACCAGACATCGATAATCAATTTCTCCCTCCATCGAAACTATCTTCATATTTTTCTCAATCAACTCAATAGCAGGTAAAAACCGCTCATGATAAAGGGGGTTTGCTAGTAAATCATTAGGAGGATAATTTGAAGTCGTTATTAAGACTATGCCACGCTGAAAGATAAAATTTAAAAGCCGGCTAATCAGCATTGCGTCTCCAATATCATGCAGATGGAATTCATCGAAACACAATAATTGACAATTTTGTAGCTGAGTATGTAAAGTTGCTTCCATTGAATCCTTCTTTCCTGCTTGAAGGTTCATTAATTGATGAAGTTCACGAAAGAAATGGTGGAAATGGACTCTACGTTTATTTTTTATAGGCACCGCCTCGAAAAAAGCGTCTAATATGAAGCTTTTCCCTCTGCCTACCGGGCCCCAAATATAAATTCCCTTTACATAGGGACGTTTAAACCAAGAGCGACGAAGCATCGTATTAATTAAACACACCATATTCTCGACGACAGATATTTGATATTTATCAAGAGTGTATTTATACAATTGAGCTTTTTTTTGAATAGCTTGTTGTAACTCTATGCCCTTCGCTCGCTTTTCCATATACAAACCAGCCCCATAGTGTTTAATTTGTTAAAAATAAAAACTAATAAAATAGCAGTTCATCTTTAGAATATTTTTTCCCTAAGATAAATAAACACCAACAAAGGGAACTACACAATACCCTAAAGTTGTTTTTATGATTTTTATGATTCCTATCACATATGTATCACATAAGAATAATAATGGCATACCACTATGTTCTTTGACACATTTTTCAATAAATTCACAGGCTTTTGATAATAGTAACAAATTCTTTTTAAGAATCTCATTATCATCAATTGTGCAGCAGGAAAATTAATTAACTGAGAAATAAACCAAGTGAAAAACATGATGAGCCAGATATATCCCATAAAGTATCTGGCTCGCCTGTGCTACTTCATCGTAAATTCAACTGACCATGCGTAGGTCGCAATATTAGTAGAGGTGATGGTTGCATTACAAACAGCACCTCCGCTCGGTGTTGCTCCTTTATTCCATTTTGGAATTTTAACGCCATTAACATATCCGTTCACAAAAGTGGTCATAAATTCGCAGGTCTTAACCCCTATCTTATATCGCACCATCGCATAGTTTACGTCCGGTGAAAGCGGGCTTTGAACCTGATAAATATCGACTCCTCCTGGCGCTACGCTTGGACTAGGTTTGGGTGTCGCATTGACATAGGTACCAGATTCATTATTAGTAATGATGGTATAAACAGCATCTCCGCTACCAGACGCACCAAGATGCTTAAATATAACTGTTACCGCCGGACCTGCATAAGCGACACCTGCGGCAGTTAGGGAAGCAGTTGCAAACAGGGCCAACAACGACTTACGTACTAACATGTTAGATACTCTCCTTTATGTTGTTTAGATTGGCTTACTGCGTTTTAATACAACTTTCTTTTCTATAATTTATTTTTGCGTACAATATATACTCAATTTCATAAAGTAAATTTCCACTTTATGTCTCTATAATATAGACCACTTTTTTGCAGAGTTTATTTAAATAGTGCACTATCGGAAGGTTTAAGCATTTTTTGAAATGGATGGAGAAGCCCTTCATGTTCACATGTTGATTGACAACGATGGTCGAGATTTTACTTTGCTGTAGCGCAAAGGAGGTAACGAAAGATCATCAATTGCAGATTCAAAAATTTAAATATTGTGACAAATGAACCTCCAATATATGAACTTTCACAATGAGATATTGCACCCAAATTAGATTATCTGATTAATGAGGTTAAATTCGTTATTTCTGCGCAGGAACTTCAACATAGCCTGCCTCCAACCCACTCACCTCTACACCTTGAGGAACGGCATGCCCCGGTGTCACCATAATCTGCTGTGTTTGTGCGTTTAATTCACGACGATAGGTGACGAAAGTTCGTCCATCAGAGCCGGTATGTAATGCCTCGGCTGGCACGGCCAACCCACGTTCATTGCGATAGGTGACAATAGCCAGTTTCGCACTCATGCTCAGCCGGATACGCTGCCGCTGTTCGGGAGTAAGAGGATCAATCGCCACTAATAGATCATAGGTTACGCCCGCTCCCTGCATTTCCTTTGAATTCCCCTGTACACCAATTGTCTTAATTTGCCCCCGTAGAGATAACCCGGCAAAACCATCACCGGTGATCTCAACCGGCATTCCTTCATACACTTGATGAAGGTCGGCCTCTTCAATACGAGCTACCGCTTGAATTTGTTCCAAATTGATTACCCCTAACAGAGGTGTTCCCTGAGTGACACGTGTTCCCTTTTGAATAAATACCCCCTTATCTGATTCCGGTACCTGGGGACGAATAACAATGCCATCAAAAGGAGAAAGCAATTCACGTTGGGCTTGCTGGGCCTGAAGCGCCTGATAACGCGATTGGGCATTAGCTAATTCCATATCAGCAATCTGGCGATTCTCCCCTGTACCTTTATCGAGGGCAACACTCAGTTCCACCTTAGCGGCGGCAAGATCGAGTTGTTGGACTCTGACCTGCTGTTCCAATGTATCAACCTCCATACGGGGAACAATGCCACGCTCGAACAAAGCCCGGGTATCGATTAGCTTGCGTTCGGTATCACTCAAACTTAACTGGGCATTGGTTAAAGTTCTACGTACCCTAGCAACATCGGGGCTGTTCTCCCACCCCACCAAATCTTGTACCGTTTTCTGAGCTTTCAACAGTTCTGTAAGCGCCTGCCGCAGTTGAATGTCCAACTGTGTTGTATCAAGGCTCAACAGCGGTTGCCCACGCTTAACGCGCTGGCCTTCCGTTACCATCACTTCGGCAATAACACCATCGAATGGCGCTGCGATCGTCAAACTGGTTGCCGCCTGAATACGGCCAACTAACCCAAGACGATTCTCCAGTAATTGAGGTTCAACATGTACCCATCGCTGCGGTGATGATGTATCAGTTGAGGAAAAAAGGAGAACATAAGCAATGGCAGCCCCAATGACTAATGCAATGGCAAATGTCATGAGCCAACGAATCTTATATTTGGAACGAGCAAGTCCCCTGATCTTAGTCGTTAAGTGCAATATCCCAACTCCCTAACGTGGTGCCTAACGTTTCGTCCAACTCCGCTTGTGCATTTAAGTAGGTGATCAACGCATTAAGACGAACATTCTCGGCATTACGCAAATCGGTTTCAAAGCTCAATACTTGAAAGTTACTGGAGCGGCCCACCGTCAATTTTTCACGTTCAATTTCTAGCTTGCGCAAGGATAGATCTCTGGCACGCTGTGCGATCTCATATTGACGCCAGCGCGTACCAATATCGCGCACCGCATTACCCACATTACGTTCCAGTGACTGTTTTGCCTCTGCAAGACGAATGTCCTGGTTCTGAACATCAACCCGCGCCCGCACTTCCGCCTGGCGCTGACTCAAATCGCCAATGGGTATCTCTACTTGAACACCGGCATAATTTTCCCAATTACGGGAGCTGTTTGCCCCTGTTCTATCTCGTACCTGGCTGGCTCCACCAACCAAAGAGACATCCCATAAGCGTTCGTTACGGGCAACTGTCAGGTTAATCGCAGCCTGCTCCGCAGTAATCAATTGAGTGAGATACGATGGTTGCTGCTCTTGTGCTAAATTCTGCGCCTGTAGCAGGTTAATATCTACACGTTTAGCTTCCAATCTGTCAGTAGCCTTTACCTGAGTTTGTAAGTCTAAGGCAAGCAGACGCAACAACTCTAAGCGGCTGGTATCTAATTGATTAGCTGCTTCCTCCGCAGCCAGTTCTTGCATTGCAACATCAGCCTCCGTCTGGACAATCTCAAAAGCCGCCATTCTGCCTGCGGAGATCATAGCTTTGTTAACTTCCAGTAGTTGACGCGAACGTTCAAGAGCATCACGGGCGATTTGTAATTGTTCTTGAGCACGCAACAATTCACGATAAGCCATAATAATTTGCGTGATAGTCTGGGATACCGTCGCTTTTAGGTTCAAACGATTTGTCTGCTCCATCAATTGAGCAAGGCGCACAGGCGCTGTAGCCACATCTTTACCGGCACCCCGCAGCAGAGGCTGAATAACTGAGAATGAAACACCATCATTACGGCTACGACCCGCATTGTCTGCCCATGTCGTCCGATTCGTCCAAGACAAACTAAACCGAGTGCCATATTCTCCAAGCAGCGTAGATGTGGGTGTAATCTCGCTTTGGCGATAACGATCGCTTTGATTACGGGCCGCGATATAACGGCTATTAATCAGCAATTTTGGCGTAAAACGATCCTCAGCAACGCGCAAATCGAATTTCTGTGCAATCCGATCCAAATAAGCACTGCGAATCAAACGATTATTTCGTAACCCTAAATAGATTGCATCACTCAGCGTCAGACCAATAGTTTGCTGATTAAGAGAAATTGACTTCGTTGCAGACATGGTTGCCTGTGATGGATTCAACTGTTCCGCTATAGCCTGTTCGGCAGATACAGCTATTATCAAGGCAATGATAATGCCAATAGCACGTTGAAAAACTTGGCTAATCATCACGCAGTGCCTCTACCGGTTGTAACCTGGCAGCCGCTAATGCCGGATTGATACCAAAAAACAGACCGATCACTAATGAACTGGCGATACCCAGAGGCAAAGAGAATAAGGATAACGTAAATACCCAACCGGAAAATTTTACAAATAGGTACCCTGCCGCAACCCCCAACAATGAACCAACCATTGCACCGGCAATGGCCAGAATGGCAGCCTCCAACATAAACAACATACCAATATCAACAGGCCGAGCTCCCAAAGCCATACGAACACCAATTTCACGTCTACGTTCTGAAACATTCATCAGCATGACATTCATCACGCCCACACCTCCCACCAGCAACGAAATTCCCCCTAAACCCGCGAGCAAATAGGAAAATGTTCTTGCCTGACGTGTCAATCCATCAAGCAATTGTTTCGGAATATCAACTTCGACACGACGACCTTTTGATAATGAGAAAAGGTAGTCACGTAACGACACTGCGTCACTGTTTAGCGTTGTTGTGTCACGTGCTCTGGCAATGACGCTGCCAATTTCTGGCGCAGACCGCAACCGTCGCATTGCTTCAATGGGCAGTATGACGGAATGATCAATAGAGCCGGGGAGTAAAGGGTTCGGCCCCTGAGCAGCGAGAATTCCTATCACTTCAAACAGATATTCCCCAATTTGCAATTGACTGCCTACTCGAATAGGCTGATTGGCTACTTTTAATTGTTTGGCAATGTCCGCTCCAAGCACGGCATAGGTCGTTTGGCGATCATAGTCCGATAGAAAACGCCCCTGCTCGATCTGTAAATCCAGCACCGCAGCCAGATCAGAGGATGTACCGGTAATATTGGTATCGATCCCTTTTCCGTGAAAGCGTACACGAGTCGAATATAACGTGATGGGCGCAGCATGTGTAATAGTCGGTATTGTACGAGTCAGTGCCTGAGTATCCAGCGTAGATGGCGCGGGTTTGACATCGACACCTGGAATGAAAGCAAAATGAGCAACCAAAATATTGCTTCCCATACTTTTAAAAGTACTGATAGCTTCATTAACAGCGTTATGACCGATATTTAAAAGTGCAATGACCGAAGCACATCCGACGGCAATACCAAGTAAAGCAAGCAAAGAGCGTCTTCCTAACAGACGCAGGCTACCCAGTGATTCTCGCAAGGCTTGCGTGAAGGAAAAACCGTAGCGACCAGAATTCAGATTAAGCATCGGGGCTATCCAGCCACATATCGGTTTCGGAAAGCCGCCCGTTGTTAACATAGAGGCAGCGCTGCATATTTTTGGCTATGGCTTCATCATGTGTAACCATGACGAGTGTAACGCCTTGCTCACGGTTCAATGACAGAAGAAGCGCCATGATATCTCGTGCCGTCGCACTATCGAGATTGCCTGTCGGTTCATCCGCCAAAATCAGAGAAGGCTTACCAACCAAAGCCCTGGCAATGGCAACACGTTGCCGCTGTCCCCCGGAGAGATCAGCCGGACGATGATAAATACGGCCAGCCAGACCAACCAACTCAAGCTGGTATTTCGCCTCCTGCCGAGCTAAAGAACGAGAGTATCCACGATATAGCAATGGCAGCGCCACATTATCCAACGTCTGCATTTTGGGAAGTAAATTGAAACTCTGAAATACGAAACCAATTTCCTGATTTCTTATTCTCGCCCGTTCATTAGGAGTAACATTTGTTATATTAACGCCACTAAACTGAAAATACCCAGAAGTGGGTTGATCCAGTAAACCAAGAATATTGAGTAGAGTACTTTTGCCTGAACCGGAAGCGCCGACAATCGCACAACTTTGCCCACGCATGATAGTGAATGATATTTTATCAAGTACCGGGTAATATTTTTCCCCCATACGATAAGATCGACAAATATTTTCCATGTAAATCAGGGCTTCCTGGCATGGGGAAGTTATGATTGTCATGTCTGATTTATTCATCGCGTTTGACATCCATTAAACGTATCACTGGCTCCACTGGGTTGTTTAGCAGGTTTTATATCATGGGAAGATCTTCTTGTAAAAGATTACGGTCTAAGTGACAGGCAAAAACATCGAACAACGAAAATATATTAGATTTACTTAACATAAATTCAAATCACTCATTGCATTTTGGAGTTAATCCCCCCAAATTACTCCAGCCTACTTTGGCATTGCGTACAGGCTTTTATAAAAATTCAGGAGATACAGGGCGCGAGATCGAAATGTATATCTAAGTTCTCGCAATAGAAAAGTATCAGGTACTGGGGTAATGGCTATGAAATTAAAAAAAATCTTGGGTATTGGTAGCGCTTTATTGTTAACTATGTTCTCACAGACAGTAGCTGCGGCAAGTGGCAGCTATCACTCTTCAGTTGTTTTACCCACACTGTATTCCAAAAATTTCTTAGAAACTGTTAACGTTCCTATTGTCGGTTCTCCCCCTGCAACAGGAAAGATTACCAATGTATCTTGGACTTGGAACGTTGTTGGATGGCCTCAGAATTTATCGGTTTATCTTTGTCAGGGAAATATCAGCAGTTGCGTAGATATATCACGCACGCGAAGAATGTCGACAGCCGCATTTAATAATAGAAGCCCAGCACAGCAGTTCCTTTTCGCCTTAAAGGTTGGAAACGGTAACGTTATGCCAATAGCAGGTCAAACCGGAGAAATTACTGTCAGTTGGGAATGATATTTCAATAACTCTCCAAAGATTGCCGTCTGTATTATAGGCGGCAATTTTGATTTGCTTTGAATATTGTAGGGTTTAAGAAAGTTACTAGATGATTTCTTCAAGGATTACGGACATTCACCATATCCTTATAGTGCTTCGCGGCTTTAAGTAGCTTAGAGTTTGCTTTTGGCGGATTTTCCAAAGCTGCCAACAAAGCATCAGCCCCCTTCATCGAAAGATGTAAGGTTTCAATTCGTTCAATCACGTTACTCGCTCTCTCCATTCTTGATGCAATAAGAAACTCTAAATACGTCTCTTTGCGTTCTGTATTAGTAGCCATGATTTCATCTGCATTTTTAATCCATATAAACATGGTGCCATTATGGTATACAAAACATTTATCAATATGTATGCTGAAAAGGCATACATAGATACTCAAAGATATATTATTCCTACCGATAAGATGACGGCCCTAACCGCCATCTAGGCATCTCTCAGATAATTAACCCTATGGTAGTTCAACCCCTTTATAACCAGATAAAATCAATTCCCATTCCTGTTGAGCAAACCATGTCTGGGTTTTGCCATCATAATGCAGACTATCAGGCAGAAAAACACCAAACTCAGTCGCCTTCCCGGTATAGTCGGGCGAATTCCGTGCATCAATCAGCGTTCGGTATTGCGGATCATCCGCGATAACATTATTAATTGCTTCAAGTACGTAACGGGTGTTGATGGGATCAAACGCAACCGAAAGTGGATAATACAATCTCCACGGTATACTGCAAGAACCCAAAGCATCACTGATACCAGTAATGATGCGGGTAAAATTCCGCTCTGATGCCTGTGCCGCCAATAAACTTTCGGTTTCCGCTTCCCACTGGTTCCAATGAACAGCCAAAATACGAGGATTTTTTCCTAGTTTACGCAATGATTCGATTGCCATGCGCAAGGTTCTGATCGCACGCGGATAGAGCGATTCCACATCACAAGGATCTCGCTCAGGCGCCCAACGGTTATCCGGCGGATTATCCAGATACATCCCTTGACCACCCCAGCCCATCAAAATGACATAAAGATCAGGCAAATTAAGTGCATTACCCTGATTTATATGGTCTTGCCAGAGTTTGGCAAAACGATTGGCAGCATTGACCGAGTGATCTTGATTACCACGAGGTAAACCGACAGGAGCGCCAATATTGGCATTGCCAAAGCTGGTCAGCCCTGTCCAGTTAATTGCGGGAAAGTCAACGCTGTAAACTTCTGGCAGAGATAATGTGAATACGTTTTTTAAACCTTGTGTAATTTCTTCATCTTGTGGTAATTGTGTTCCATGACCATAACTATTTGATTGTCCAAGTATGATAAATAACGGCGCATCATTAGGTTCCCATGGGAAATATTTTATTTCAGGTGAATAAGGTTGTTTATCTGTCATCAGTTTTTCTCTTAAGATGATTTAAGTTATTAGGTCTGTTCTCTTCGCCAAAATATAATTAATTTCTGGTGGATAAAAATCATTTCGTTAATCAATCATATTGATAATCCGAGAATGTAAAACTGTTTTAAATATTGCGCTTCACAGACCAGTTATTTATATTTCATCTTAAAAATACACTCACCAATGTAATCAAGCAAACAAAAATATAATTCATAAAAACAAGTCAGTTTGATAAATAATATTTAAGCCTTTTTTATCATAAAACAAAATAAAAATGTTTTTTGTTGTGTTTGGAATTAATGGTATTTTATTAATGAATACAAAACTCACTAAAATATATGGCTTCCTGACAGGAAATCATGGTATTAAATTAATACAACCCTGTCAATATTATTCATATTGATAACTAAACTTAAAAATACATTAATGAGGAAAATAATATGATTCAATTTAAAAATAAATTTTCTATGAGAGATAATATTGTCACCTCAAGTAATAAACTCACTAAAATAGCTTTAGCCAGTATAATTGTAATTAATACTTTCTCAATAATTAACGCATATGAAGTTAAAGCAGCCGAAACACAATCGCTTTCAAATACATTATCTCTTCGTGAAGAAACTATTAAAGGTGGTATCGGAGGAAGAGCAATTCTTAATAGTCAAGGATCTATTCTCACCACAAAAGTAATCCTGCCAGAGATTAAACAAGGTGCTTCATTTAAAGCATCGGGTGGAACGCTATATGTATACTCTGGTTTTTCTGGTCAAGTAGAATCAGATATTGGTTTCCAATACAGTACTACCTATAATGTTTGGAAGCCATATATGAAAGTAGGAAATCGTGGACAAGACACGGTTCAATATATTGAAGGAAAAGATAACTTTACTTATAAAAATGGTTTTAAACCTGGCAGTGAAGTACAACTCACCATATATAAAAATTTAAATGGTGCAACAAGGGCGATATATTGGGGAATATCCAATAATGGTTATGCTGGTAGACTGATTTCAGAGATAAAAAATACCAATGTCAGCTCAATAAGTAACTGGAAAATATTATCCACAATCGCTATACCTAGTGGAACACCAGAAGGAAATATTAAAGTCCATAAAGAATATATTGCTACATTTAAAGATGTAGTTATAGACAATAAAGTTGTTAATCCAGTCATTCATGCAACAAAAGGAGCAAGTATTACTACAAGTTCGAATAGTGCCGCAATAAAAATAACAACCAGATAATATCATAATAGATATTTTAACCAGTTCCCTAATATCTAAGGAACTGGTTATTTATTTTTAAACGTTCTTCACTAATATACCTTAAATCAAAATTAGGTATTCCCTAGCCAAGTTAAATGCAATATGGATAATTTATTTACTGTCATAAAATCATTATTATTTTCGATGGTTAAATTTCAATTGATAAGATTGAAATTACTGCCATTAATTACTGAGATTTAAATAAAACTGCCAGGCGGATTTAGATTCTACGGGCTTGCCAAAAAGCTTTTTTCCAGTAAGCATTATTCATAGATGAACGAGTAACACCTTTATGGGTTGATGCATGAATAAACTGGTTATTGGCATCATAAATGCCAACATGTAACCCATGTTCGCCACTACCTGTTCTGAAAAAGACCAAATCACCTGGCATTAAATCGCTTCTATCAATACGGGCCCCTAACTTTATTTGCCCACCAGTAGTACGAGGTAATTGAATATCAAACCGGTCACTGAAAGTACGGTAAACAAAACCAGAACAATCTACCCCCCGACGATCCATTCCACCATAATGATATGGCGTACCACGCCATTGATTAAGCTGCTCCTTAAGTTGAGCAATCACCATGATTGAATCAGAAAGCGCCGTTTTTAACGCGGGAGCCGGAGTCTTGGGGGCATGACTGGAACAGCCAATAAGTAACAGGCTGAGCAATAAGAGTAACTCTTTTATTTTTATTCTTATTCTTATTCTTATTCTTATTCTTATTATCATTAACCCCTCCTCATAAAATCAGCAAAGCAAGATAACTCTATCCGGCACTCGATAAAAAAACAAGACTGTACTTCAAGTAAAACAGCTAAATATTCTTCATTCTGGGCGGCTAATCAACCAGATACCATACAAAATAAAAATCACACCCGCAGTTTTCAATAATGTGATGGTTTCATTAAACCAAGGCAATGAAGCCGCCATTAAATAGACAAATACATAACTTAAACTTATTAACGGATAGGCTTTATTTAATGGCAAATATTTTAGCGTAAATAGCCAACACAGCATAGATAATAGATATCCAGCCAAGCCAGCCATTACCATCACCAGAGAATGACGATGGCTCCATAGCCACTCAATATCAAGCCAATGCAAACCAAGATTCAATGCTGGTAAATTGACAACACCCCATTTCAGTAATAACTGGGCTATTGTCACCAGTAATACACTAACTAATCCCCAAATATAACCTTTCATTCATTCAAGCTCATCAGCAAAATTCCCAACATGATAAACACAACCCCGCGCCAATGTTTTCTGCCTGCTTTTTCCTGATAGAAAATTTTCCCTGCCAAAGTGACCATAATAAAATTTATACTCAACATTGGATAAGCAATTCCTAACGGCAATATCTGTAATAAACGGAGCCAAAATAACATTCCTACAGCTAATAGAATCACAGCTCCTATCAACCATTTCAGCGCAGGCGCCCGCTGATAAACATCACTCTGCCAACATATCACAGCCTGTTTCTGACATAACTGACCAGCACATGTCAGTAAGCTAACCAGCAACAATAAAGCGAAACTTATCATGGCCGCTTCTCATAAACCAAAATAGCAAAGCGATAATTGCGATTAACTTGATCTGCCTTTGGCAAATCAGGCAATTTCTCATTTTTACATAAATGAAAGAGTACTGATACCCGCCCTTCTTTACGCGCTTTTTCTAACCATTGCGGAAAATCTTTATAGCTGATATATCGATATCGGCTATCTGGATAATTCAACCCATATTCCAGCTCTCCCCAATTCTCAAGCATATAAATATCGCTACGCTTCATCTCCCAAGCTACAGTGGTTGCAAGACCAACACTTTCCGATAGAATATAGCGACTATCTGCAAGTTCCTGATGATGTAACTTAATAAAACTCTGCGGTAATTTGGAATTAACGGTATTCTCAGGCAAAGCATTACCTATCACTGAACTGACGACAATGGAACAAAATGCGGCACATAACCAATATTTCCCATTCAGCGCAAAACATAGATAACCAATAATTCCCCAAATACCAAAAGCAACAATCGCTAAAACCCATTTAGACCATTCTGATGGCTGATATAAAGAATGTTCTGTTACTGCTTCCATAGCAAATAGAATCATTACCGCCAGCAAACCAAGAAATACGTTAATCATTCCATTGATTTTCAGTAATTTCATTTTGCCATCTCTTACGCAATCGACACCAAATTTAGCCATCATCATTGCCAATGGCGCCATACAGGGCAGGATATAAGTTGGTAATTTTCCCTTCGCAATACTGAAAAATAACAATGGCACGACAAACCAGCAAAGCAGAAAAAACATTTCAGGATTGGATTTTCTCTCTTTCCAACTTTTCATCACCGCCCCGGGTAATAATCCTAACCACGGAATCACGCCAAGAATAAGGATCGGTATGTAATACCAGAATGGCGCAATATGCTGTGCATCATCGGAAGAAAAACGCTTAATATGCTCAACCCAGAAGAAATAGTGCCAATAGTCAGGCTCACGTTGGGCAATGGCAATCACCCACGGTAAACTAATTGCTACCGCCGAAATAATAGCAAGTGGGCCAAAGTATATTATTTGCAGAACCCGCTTCTGATAAATGGCAATGGGCAACATAGCAATGACTGGAACGGCCAATGCCAGAAACCCTTTGGTCATAAACCCCATACCACAGCATAAACCAAGTGCCAGATATGCCATAATCCGCTGTTTGGTACAATCGGCTTTTAACGCCCAGAAGCCAGATATCATGGCAGCCGTTATCCATAAAGAAAACATCGGATCGAGTACGCTATAAGTGCCAATGGCCAATACCAGAAACATTGAGATGTAAATAAGGCTGGCGGCAAAAGCAATATGCCGGTTATGCCACATCATCATAGCAAGTCGATATAATAAAATTGTGCTGATAAAAATACAGAAAACCGATCCAAAACGGACCGCAAAATTATTATCACCAAAAATCCATTGGCTAATATTATTAATCCAATAACCCGCTACTGGCTTTTCAAAATAACGAATATCCAGCAAATACGGAACAATCCAATCCCCTCGTTGCAGCATTTCTCGGCTAATTTCCGCGTAACGGGTTTCATCAGGCTGCCATAGCAGACGGCCATTAAGGGGTAATAAGTAGGTAAGGATAAAAAAAAGAGCCATCAAAAAGGCCCCCACTCTACACGCCCGGTTATTTAACATAGATAAGTTAAACCTCTTGTTGGCATCCTAACCATCCTTCTCTACCGGGAAATTCAGAACGAATAATTCTCCCGACAGGAAGTCGCTGTATATTTTCAGGCAGCAGATGACTCAATGCACAAAATTGTATGTTTTCCTGATGAACCATTTCCAACAGCGTTGCAAATTCTGTGGACTTGGACATCCCTTCAACTTCCGTATGGATGGTATATACCGGAACTCCCTGGCTGTTTTTTATCTTATCAAGGATAAACTGGTTAAAATCTTCATCTTTAACCTGAATTCCTATCACTTCGTCATAAGTTGGCAGCGTCACCGGAATTTGCACAGTACCAAGAGTACCATCAGGCAAAATGGGCCTGAATGGATGAGTTCCCCGGCAATCGCTGTTGTAATCAAATCCAAACTGTTGCTTTACCGCGAGTACGCGTTCATCCGCCCGCCAACCCGCAACAGCAGAACAAGTTACCCGTTGACCAATTGCCTGTACCAATGCATCCACCCCCAGTTTAACCTGCTCTGTTAACTGAGTTTCAGACCAACGGCCAACTTTCGCCTGCCAACGCTGATGATCCCAGGCATGCAGGCCCACTTCATGGCCTGCATCCAGAGTTTGCCTCATCAGGTAGCCTAAATCTTTAGCAATCTTCTTACCCGGCCATGCCGTTCCCGCCAGTAAAATATCAAGACCATACAGAGACGCCGCATTTGACCTCAACATTTTCCATAAGAATTTTGGCCGTAAAAGACGCCACAAATGGCGCCCCATATTATCCGGCCCAACACTAAAGAAAAAACTGGCCTGAATTTGGTGTTTTGCCAAAATTTTGAGCAATTGCGGCACCCCTTCAACGGTTCCTCGATAGGTATCCACATCAACTCTCAAGCCAACTTGTTTCATTAATTTTTCCCTAATTCTTCCACGGCGCCACGCAAGAAGAAATCCAGTGTTTCATCTATCGTCTGTTTCATATCAATGGTTGGCTTCCAACCTAGTAACCGCTCCGCGTTTTTAATACTTGGCTTACGGTGTTCAACATCCTGATAACCTTTACCGTAGTAACTACCACTTTCAATCTTTTTAAATCCAGCAAATGGAGGAAAATGATCTCTCAATTCATGGTTTTCAAAGCTATCAAGTAATATTTCCGCTAATTGGCGAATACTGGCTTCATTAGTTGGATTACCAATATTGATAATTTGACCGTCACATAACCCATCTCGGTTTTCAATAATACGGAATAGCGCCTCAATACCATCATTAATATCAGTAAAACAGCGTTTCTGTTCGCCGCCATCTACTAGTTTGATTGGTGAACCTTCAACTAAGTTCAATATTAATTGTGTGATTGCTCTGGAACTGCCAATACGTGCGGAGTTCAAATTATCCAAACGTGGCCCCATCCAGTTAAATGGACGAAATAGGGTGAATTTAAGCCCTTCTTTCTCACCATATGCCCAGATAACACGATCCAACAACTGTTTGGATACAGAGTAGATCCAACGTTGTTTGTTGATCGGGCCAACAATCAGACGAGAGTCATCTTCATCAAATTCTTTATCATCACACATTCCATAAACTTCTGATGTGGATGGGAAAATAATTCGTTTATTATATTTAACACAATAACGAACAATCTTTAGATTCTCTTCAAAATCCAATTCAAATACACGCAGCGGATTACGGGTATATTCAATTGGAGTCGCAATGGCGACTAATGGCAAAACAACATCACACTTTTTAATGTGATATTCGATCCATTCAGTATGGATATTGACATCACCTTCGATGAAGTGAAAACGCGGATTGCCAATAAAACGCTCAATGGCGGAAGAACCGATATCCATACCATAAATATCATAGTTGCCATCACGTAATAGACGTTCTGTCAAATGATTACCGATAAAGCCATTTACACCGAGAATTAATACACGTTTCCGGTGGCTAATTTGAGCGGTTGCCTTTGGACCAACACGGACATCAGCCACAATGCTCATATCCACTGCCAAGCGGTGGCCCTGAACATACAAACCCAATTCACTTTGCCCATTGATAATTTCCAACGCACCTTCTCCACAGGCAATAATTAACGGATCTACCGATAATACCGTTCCGGGCTGTTTATCATGAGTCTCATTCAGCGGGGAAGCGCGCCAGATAGTAATCTTCCGCTCACCCAAGAAAGTAAATGCCCCTGGATATGGCTCAGTCACTGCTCTGACAAGATTGTTAATTTCAGTGGCTGATTTGCGCCAGTCAATCTCCCCATCCTCCGCAGTACGACGCCCAAAGTAAGTTGCCTGACTTTCATCTTGAGGTATAGCTGGATAAGTTCCCGCTTTGATCTGGGGTAATACTTGATTAAGCAGTTTTTCCGCTGCTTCACGAATTTTACCGTGCAAAGTCAACGCGGTATCTGTCTCTGCAATAGCAACCTTGTGTTGAGCAATAATATCCCCAGCATCAGGTTTCAACACCATTTTATGCAGGGTGACTCCTGTTTCCACTTCACCATTTAAAATCGCCCAGTTAATCGGGGCACGACCACGGTATTTTGGCAACAGTGAACCATGCAAATTAAATGCGCCTGTGCCCGCCAGCGATAAAATATCTTCGCTCAACATATCTCGGTAATAAAAAGAGAAAATCACATCGGGTTTCAGTTCCCGAATACGTTCAATCCAAAGTGGATGGTTAACATTCTCTGGCGCAAAAACCGGCAGTGCCAAATCTGCACTTAAACGGGCAACAGAAGAGAAAAAATGGTTTTCATTAGGATCATCTGTATGGGTAAATACCGCCTGAATATCAAAACCGGCTTTAGTTAAAGCATTGATCCCGACACAGCCGATATCATGATAGGCAAATACAATTGCTTTCATTTAGTACTCTTCCTGGTTGTTGTTGGTCTTTTTATTTCCGACCACTTTTTGAATAAAATAACGTGGGCGTGCACGAACATCGTTATAGATACGGCCTATGTATTCACCTAATAAGCCCATCGCGACAAACTGCGCGCCAATAAACATGAAAAGGATGGCAAATAGAGTAAATACCCCTTCTGCTGCCCATATGGCACCGAAAATCAGACGTAAAACCACCAATAATACAGCCAGCAAAAAACCAGAAACTGCAATCACACTGCCGACTACACTCAGCAAACGCAAAGGCGCGGTTGTCAGGCAAGTTAGTAAGTCATACATCAGATTAATCAGCTTCATAAAGCTATATTTGGAATCACCAAATTCACGCTCTGCATGAGCGACATCAATCTCAATGGTTTTACGGGCAAACGTGTTTGCCAGTATAGGAATAAAGGTGCTGCGTTCATGGCACTGCAACATAGCTTCAACAATATGGCGACGATAGGCACGGAGCATACAGCCATAATCTCCCATAGAACGACCTGTTGCCTTAGTAATCATAGCGTTGATGATTTTTGAAGCTGTTTTACGGAACAGAGAATCCTGCCGATTAGCCCGGCGAGTACCCACAACGTCATAACCTTGTTCAGCCGTTTTAACAAGACGAGGGATCTCTTCTGGCGGATTCTGCAAATCGGCATCGAGCGTAATAATTAAATCGCCATTGACCTGATTAAACCCCGCCATAATCGCTGAATGCTGGCCATAATTACGATTAAGTAAAATTGCGATAATATGATTTTCAGGTTGTTCCGCGGCCTGAATCAGAATTTCCGCCGATTTATCACTACTGCCATCATCAACAAGAATAAGCTCATATTCCTGAGTCAATTGTTTACAGGCTGCTAAGGTTCTTTCCAATAAAAGAGGCAAACTTTCTTCTTCGTTATAAACCGGAATAACAACAGAAACTTTTTTAATTTGTTCAAATAACACTTATCTGTGCTCCGAAATAATTTCTTGTAAAGCATCAATAACATAATCCACATCGTCATCACTCATATCAGGAAAGAGCGGCAACGAACAAAGTGTTGCTGAATTCCATTCTGATTCGGGTAATGACAATTTCGGATACCGATCACGATAATATTTTTGTGTATGCGCCGCTCTGAAATGCAACCCTGTACCAATATTTTTCTCTTTCAAACGTTCCATTAACGTATCGCGATCAATGCCGCAAACGTCCTTATCAACCCGCACCATAAATAGATGATGTGCATGCATATGTTCATAATCAGGCACACTTAACATCTGCAAAGGCGAATCTTTTAATGCCGTTGAATAACGGGCGACAATTTGCCGACGGCGAATATTCATTGATTCCAATTTACTTAATTGCACAACAGCAATCGCAGCATGAATATCAGATAAATTATATTTGTAACCCGGTTCTACAACTTCCGCCTGTGGTCTCCTGCCTTGAATCTGACGATCAAAAGCATCAATACCCAATCCATGAAACTTTAGACATCGAATTCGTTCAACAAGTTCATTATTATCAGTAGCAATTAACCCCCCTTCTGCACAAGTGGCATTTTTTATGGCATGAAAAGAGAAAATCGCTGTGCCATGCTCACCAATCCATTCACTCTGATAACGGGTTCCTAATGCATGAGCTGCGTCTTCAATCAATGGAATACCCGCTTCCTGAGCAATCCCACGCAATGCGTCTAAATCACAAGGCGCACCGGCATAGTGAACCGGAATAATCGCTTTGGTTCTGGCAGTAATCGCCTTTTTCACTGCCTGCGCATCGACCATTAATGTATGACGATCAACATCAATCATGATCGGTTCAGCACCAAGCAAACAGATCATATTTATTGTGGAAACCCAAGTTTGAGACGGTGTAATCACTTCGTCACCGGGGCCAATCCCCAGCGCCATGAGTGTCAGATGCATACCCGCCGTCGCTGAAGCCAATGCAACCGCGTGTTTGCAGCCAAACATACGGCAAAAGTCCTGTTCCAATTGATGATTTTGCGGGCCCGTGGTAATCCAACCCGAACGAAGAACCTTCTCTACTGCCTGAACTTCTTCATCACCTATCGCAGGACGAGAAAATGGAAGAAAGCCACCCATAAAACACAGTCCAATTCATTCATAACATAACGATATATTAGATGACTATATTTGAACGAATCGTAAACACAGGTATGATTTAGCAAATTAAGTGGAAATTACTATAAATCCACGATACGTACAGATTCACGGTAGGCACATACGGCTGGGCTGTAATTATGGTAAGAAAACCCGCCAATATTTATCTGTGCTTTCTGGCACACATTTGATATCAGCAGCAAAAACTTTAGAGAGCGTATTTTCTTTCATTACCTCATCCGGTTTTCCACTCGCAATCAGCGATCCATTAGCAAGCAACCAGACCCGATCAGCTTTACCATAGCTATGATTTAGATCATGACCACTCATAACTACGGTTCCACCGAGTTCACAAAATTTTTTTATCAACAGATCAAGTGCCGCGACCTGAGTAATATCAAGATTATTCGTAGGCTCATCCAAGAGCAATAATTTGCCTTCCGAATTGATTGTTGGCCAGACTTGCAAAAAAACCCCGGTTAATCGCACCCTTTGCCATTCACCACCAGATAAATTGCCCACAGGTGTTTCCAGAAGTTTTCCCAACTTAAAAAAGGAGCAAAGTTCTGACAACACGCTGTCACAATTAACAAGATGGGCAGCTAAGTACAGTTGCAGATATTGAAAAACCGGCATTATTGGCACAGAAGAAATTTGCTGGCTAAGCCATGCTCTGTGCCGTGCTAACTGGCAATGACTATATTGACTAAGACACTTTTGTTGCAAATTGATTGCACCGCTATAGGGTAAAATACCGGCCATACAGGCCAGTAATGTGCTTTTCCCTGAACCATTCGGCCCAATGAGATGTACCTGTTCACCTTGTTGCACCAACGCTGTCAGCGGCATTAATCGGTTTCGTACTGATACTTGATTGAGAGCCATCAACTGATTGGTCACTTTCACATTGTCCACTTTCTTAACCCCAGTCTCTGACTCTCAATAATAACCAAATGAATACTGGCGCACCCAATGTTGCCGTCACAACGCCAATCGGCACTTCTGCATTATTCAAGCTAAGGCGAGAAAATAAATCAGCCAACAATAATCCACAACCGCCGGATAGTACACAAGCAGGCAGTAGCATTTTATAATCTGTCAGACCGCATAAGCGCAAAATATGTGGAATTACTAAACCAATAAAGCTGATTGTTCCAGCAAGTGCAACACTTAACCCAACCAATAACCCAACAGCAAATACAAATAAATTACGCCAATAATAAAGCGAGATACCCAACTGTTGAGCCTGTGTTTCTCCCAGTGAAAGAAAATTAAGTACTTTTCCTTGCCTGCTCAACCAAATGATCAAAGGAAACAAAGCAACGACCAACCATTGCTGCCGCCAGTCTATGCCACTGAAACTTCCCATCATCCAATACATTAGCTGACGCAAGTCCAGGCTAGTGCTGAAATAAACCATCCAAGTCATTAACGCACCAGAGACGACGCCAAAAGCAACCCCTACCAACAATAAACGGGCATTATTCAAATAACGCTTTCTTGAAAAAGTCAGCAATATCATTGTGACTGTCAGCGCTCCGAGCACAGCGCTAATACTTAATAACCAGAATGGCGCAATACCATGAAACATCAACACCAAAAACACGACTACCACACCAGCACCATTACTGACCCCCAATAGCCCAGGTTCCGCCAACGGATTTTCAAATAGCGCCTGCATTACGGCACCCGCCACAGTCAAGCTTGCACCTACAGCAACTACAGCTAATACACGAGGAAAACGCAACTGCCACACAAACAACTGACCGGTTTCAGAAAACCATTTATCAGGCCAGATCCAATTTTCTCCGGCACAGAGTGAGAGAAAAAAAATTAATAGAAATAAACAAATGAGGATTGCCAGAAAGCGATAATCACGCTTTTTCTGACGAGTCACTAATTCAGTGATGGAGTAAGTGGGCTGCATGGTACATCGAACTCATGAGGGCAGATTCGTTTAAGAAAAAGGCCGCGATTGATGCGGCCTTTTTGATTATTCTTTAGGTGTGGCTTTCTCAACCCTGCTTTTTAACTTCTGACCAGGACGGAATGTCACTACTCGGCGAGCTGTAATCGGAATGTCCTCACCAGTCTTAGGATTACGCCCCGGACGTTGGTTTTTATCCCGTAAATCAAAGTTGCCAAATCCAGACAATTTTACCTGCTCACCATTCTCCAAAGAACGACGCACTTCTTCAAAGAATAATTCAACCAGATCTTTAGCATCACGTTTGCTAATTCCCAGTTTCTCAAACAGATTTTCTGACATTTCAGCTTTAGTAAGCGCCATAAGTTCAGTCCCTCAAGGATGCTTGGAATCGCTGTTTCAGCACTGCAACACATTTATTAATTGTCGCAGCAATCTCTTCTTCTTCCAGTGTACGCGCGGTATCCTGCAAGATAAAACTTATAGCAAGGCTCTTATGACCCTCTGCTACACCTTTACCACAATACACGTCAAACAAGTTTATGCCAACTATATGATTTACGCCAACTTTTTTGCACTCAGCCAAAACATCTTCTACAGCAACATTTTCAGGTACTACGATCGCAATATCACGACGGTTTGACGGGAAACGTGAAATCTCTTTCGCATCAGGAACCATGCGACTTGCCAGCTTATTCCAAAGTACTTCGAATACTACGGTGCGACCATTTAAGTCAAGTTTACGTTCCAATTCTGGGTGAATTACACCAATATATCCGATGTATTCATTTTCCAAATAAATCCCTGCGCTTTGACCTGGGTGCAACGCCAGATTTACATCTGCCCTAAAAGAAATCTTAGATAATTTTCCGGTTAACTCCAGAACAGCTTCCAAATCGCCTTTCATATCGAAGAAATCAACAGACTGTTTTTCCAGTGACCAGTGTTCTTCAAAACGATTACCGGTAATAACTCCCCCTAACATCAGCTCCTGACGAATGCCCTGCTCCGCATTTTCATCAGGAACAAAACGCAAGCCAGTTTCAAACAAGCGCACACGGTTTTGCTGGCGGTTCTGGTTATATACCACCGTTGTTAGCAAACCTGTCAGTAGAGATAAACGCATTGCTGACATATCTGCTGAAATTGGGTTAGGCAGCATCAACGCTTGTTGCTGTGGATGTAACAGTGCCTGAATTTTGGGATCAACAAAGCTATAAGTAATCGCTTCTTGATAACCTCTATCAACAAGCATCGTTTTAACACGTTGCAGGGAAAGATCCGCTTCACGATGTTTTTTCATGATAAGATCTGCACGCATCGGTACATCTGGAATATTGTTGTAACCGTAGATACGGGCAACTTCTTCCACCAGATCTGCTTCCAACTCCATATCAAAACGCCAGCTTGGCGCAACCGCTTGCCAGCAATTTTCCTGAATAGTAACCTTGCAACCTAAACGGGTCAAAATGTCACCAACCTGTTCATCAGGTATATAGTGACCAATCAAACGATCCAGTTTTTCACGACGTAATGTGATTGTCGCAGGCTGTGGCAATTGAGATTCATCAGTAACATCAATAATCGGACCGGCTTCACCACCACAAACATCAATCAACAGTTGAGTCGCTCTCTCTATTGCTTTGTGTTGCAACTGAGGATCAACGCCACGTTCATAACGGTGAGAAGCATCAGTGTGTAAACCATAGCGACGAGCACGGCCAGCAATCGCTAAAGGGGCAAAAAATGCGCACTCAAGTAAGATATTTTGCGTCTCTTCATTCACACCTGAATGTTCACCGCCAAAAATACCTGCCATTGCAACAGCTTGTTTTTCATCAGAAATAACTAGCGTATCAGTAGAAAGGTTGGCTTCTGTACCATCCAGCAGCACCAATTTTTCATCCTGCTTCGCCATACGTACAGTGATTGAGCCATTCAGACGTTGCAAATCAAACGCATGCAACGGTTGGCCTAATTCAAGCAATACATAGTTAGTCACATCGACAATCGGGTCGATGGAACGGATACCACCACGACGTAATTTTTCACGCATCCACTGTGGTGTCACTGCTTTCACGTTAATGTTTTTAATTACCCGTCCCAGATAACGTGGGCAAGCTTCTGTTGCTTCAACACGAATAGGGAAAACAGCATCTGTTGTCGGTTTTACTGCTTCAATTTGTGGCTCAGTTAATGGCATTTTATTAGCAACCGCCACATCACGCGCAACCCCGATAATACTCAGGCAGTCAGCGCGATTAGGCGTAATGCTGATTTCAATGACTTTATCATCCAGCTTCAGATATTCACGCAGATCAACACCTAAAGGAGCATCCATTGGCAATTCAATAATACCGTCGTGATCCTCAGAAATACCCAGTTCAGAAAAAGAACATAGCATCCCTTCAGAAGGCTCGCCTCGCAGTTTTGCCGCCTTGATTTTGAAATCACCCGGTAGTACAGCACCCACGGTTGCTACTGCAACTTTCAATCCCAAGCGGCAATTTGGCGCACCGCAAACAATGTCCAGCAGTCGTTCACCGCCTACATTTACTTTTGTTACCCGTAGCTTATCTGCATTTGGATGCTGAGCACATTGAACAACTTCACCGACAATCACACCATGAAATTGACCGGCAACGGCTTCAATGCCATCAACTTCCAGACCTATCATGGTAATTTGATCAGATAATGTTTCACTGCTGATGGCTGGATTTACCCATTCGCGTAACCAGAGTTCACTGAATTTCATGAGATATTCCCGCCTTATTTAAACTGTTTGAGAAAACGCAGATCATTTTCGAAGAACGCACGCAAATCAGTTACACCGTAACGCAGCATTGTCAGACGTTCCACACCCATGCCGAAAGCAAAACCAGAATAAATTTCAGGATCAAGGCCAACATTATTCAGCACATTAGGATGAACCATACCGCAACCCAACACTTCCAGCCATTTACCGTTTTTACCCATGACATCAACTTCCGCCGAAGGTTCTGTAAATGGAAAGTAAGAAGGCCGGAAACGAACCTGCAAATCTTCTTCAAAAAAGTTAGTTAGGAAATCGTGCAAGGTTCCTTTCAGATTGGTAAAACTGATATCACGATCAATAATCAAACCTTCGACCTGATGGAACATAGGTGTATGTGTCTGGTCGTAGTCATTACGATACACGCGACCCGGTGCAATAACACGAATTGGCGGCTGTTGACTGTGCATAGTTCTAACCTGAACACCTGAAGTTTGAGTACGCAGCAGACGTTTGGCATCAAACCAGAAAGTATCATGATCAGCACGTGCAGGATGGTGAGCAGGAATATTCAGCGCATCGAAATTATGATAATCATCTTCAATTTCAGGGCCTGATTCTACAGAGAACCCTAATTCACCAAAGAAAGTCTCAATACGCTCTATTGTACGGTTAACCGGATGTAGTCCGCCATTTTCCATACGGCGACCCGGCAATGATACATCAATCTTTTCCGCTGCTAAACGGAAGTTCAGAAGGTCAGTCTCCAGTTTTTCTTTACGGATATTCAGAGCTTCTTGGACTTCTTGCTTAGCCTGATTAATAACTGCCCCTGCTGCTGGGCGCTCTTCGACCGGCAGATCACGCAGCGATGACATTTGGAGAGTTAAATGGCCTTTTTTGCCTAAATATTCAACACGCACCAAATCCAACGCAGCAACATCCTGGGCATCTTCTATGGCTGCTCTTGCTTTTGCAACCAGTTCAGCGAGATGTGGCATCGTTTTCCTCTTCCTTCGGCCTAACGGCCTGCTAGTAATGATCGTAAATGACCCTATGTACCTATTTCTGTTTCTACTGTCATAAAAACAAAAAAGCCTCCACAACGGAGGCTCAGGCGCTACTTTTCGTTTCTTTTCTTACGCGCAAAGCCCCCTGAATTCAGGTGCTAAAGTAAGAAAAGATGCGAAAAAAAGCTAAGGACATAATGTTGGTTCTCTCAGAATAAAGCTCTTTTTTGGCAACGACATTTTCGTAAGCCACATTTGACAACAAAGTAAAAGAGGGAGCACGCTCCCTCTTACTACCCTAACTTATGCCAGAGCGCTCTTCGCTTTTTCAACTAAAGCAGCAAATGCCACTTTGTCAAACACAGCGATGTCAGCCAGGATCTTACGGTCGATTTCAATAGAAGCCTTTTTCAGGCCATCAATGAAACGGCTGTAAGAGATACCATTCTGACGTGCAGCAGCGTTGATACGTGCAATCCACAGTTGACGGAACTGACGTTTACGCTGACGACGGTCACGGTAAGCGTACTGCCCTGCTTTGATTACTGCCTGGAAGGCAACACGGTAAACGCGCGAACGGGCACCGTAGTAACCTTTCGCTTGCTTTAAAATTTTCTTGTGACGTGCACGGGCGACAACACCACGTTTTACGCGAGCCATATACTTCTCCTATCGTCTCTGAGTTCTAATCTAAAAATTGCTTATGCGTAAGGCAAGCAAGCAACAACCAGGCCCAGATCACCTTTGGAGACCATGCCCTTTGGACGTAAATGACGTTTACGCTTGGTTGATTTCTTAGTCAGAATGTGACGAAGGTTAGCGCGCTTACGCTTAAAACCACCACTTGCAGTTTTTTTAAAGCGTTTAGCGGCGCCGCGTACTGTTTTAATCTTTGGCATTTTAATTTCCACTTCGCATTGTGAATTACAACGAATTAGTCAGGCGAACAAGCCCCAACCAGATAAACCGACTGGAGCTTATTACTTGATTGCCTAACTATTTCTTCTTAGGAGCGAGCACCATTATCATCTGACGGCCTTCAATCTTCGAAGGGAAGGATTCAACTACCGCCAGTTCATCCAGATCGTCGCGGATGCGGTTAAGCATTTCGACGCCAATCTGTTGGTGTGCCATTTCACGCCCACGGAAACGCAGGGTGATTTTGGCTTTATCGCCATCTTCCAGAAAACGAATCAGGTTGCGTAGTTTGACCTGATAGTCGCCTTCATCTGTACCAGGACGGAATTTAATTTCCTTAACCTGAATAACTTTTTGTTTTTTCTTCTGCTCTTTGATCGACTTACTCTTCTCATAGAGGAACTTACCGTAGTCCATGATACGGCAAACCGGCGGCTCGGCATTCGGGCTGATTTCAACTAAATCAACATCCGCTTCCTCAGCTTTTTCAAGAGCTTCCCTCAGACTGACAATGCCAATCTGTTCGCCATCTAAACCTGTTAAACGAACTTCAGAAGCGCGAATTTCTCCATTAATGCGATTAGGACGCGCTGTTTGAATTCTTTTTCCGCCTTTAATACCTTATTCCTCCAATTGATGAAGATTGCGACTGCGTATTTCTATAAGCAGTTTTTCGATGAACTCGTTAACATCAATGCTGCCCAAATCTTTACCACGGCGGGTACGAACGGAAACTTTTCCTGATTCGACCTCTTTTTCACCACAGACAAGCATGTAGGGAACACGACGAAGAGTGTGTTCACGGATTTTAAAACCAATCTTCTCGTTTCTCAAGTCTGCTTTTGCACGAATGCCTGCTTCTTGAAGTTTTTTTACTAATTCCTGTACATAATCAGCCTGGCTATCGGTGATATTCATCACTACCACCTGCTGTGGAGCAATCCATGTCGGAAAGAAACCCGCATACTCCTCAGTTAAGATGCCGATAAACCGTTCCAGTGAACCCAGAACTGCACGGTGAATCATTACAGGAACCTTACGTTCATTATTTTCACCTACGTAGGACGCACTCAAACGACCTGGTAGTGAAAAGTCGAGCTGCACAGTACCACATTGCCACGCACGATCCAAACAATCATGCAAAGTAAATTCAATTTTCGGTCCGTAGAAGGCTCCTTCACCTGGCTGATATTCAAATTGAACGCCATTTTCTTGTAGTGCTGCCGCCAAAGCGGCTTCCGCTTGATTCCATTGTTCCTCAGTACCAATGCGCTTTTCCGGGCGGGTTGACAGCTTAACCACGATTTTTTCAAAACCAAAAGTGCTGTAAACGTCATACACCATTTTAATGCAACTACTAACTTCCCGGTGAATTTGCTCTTCTGTACAGAAGATATGAGCATCATCCTGAGTAAAACCACGAACACGCATCAAACCATGTAATGCCCCGGATGGTTCATTACGGTGACAACTGCCAAATTCAGCCATACGTAACGGCAAATCACGATAGGATTTTAAGCCTTGATTAAAAATCTGAATATGCCCTGGACAGTTCATCGGCTTAACGCAATATTCACGGTTCTCTGAAGAAGTGGTAAACATATGCTCACCGTAGTTTTCCCAGTGACCGGTTCTTTCCCACATTACACGGTCCATCATAAACGGACCTTTAACTTCCTGATATTGATATTCTTTCAGTTTGGTCCGAACAAAAGTTTCCAGCTCACGGAAAATAGTCCAACCATCATTATGCCAGAATGCCATACCAGGAGCTTCTTCCTGCATATGGTACAGATCTAATTGTTTACCAATCTTACGATGGTCACGTTTGGCCGCTTCTTCCAAGCGTTGCAGATAAGTATTGAGCTGTTTCTTATCAGCCCACGCAGTACCGTATATCCGCTGCAACATTTTATTGTTGCTATCACCACGCCAATATGCCCCTGCAACTTTCTGCAATTTAAAATGATGGCAGAAACGCATATTTGGCACATGTGGGCCACGGCACATGTCAATATATTCTTCATGATTATAGAGACCGGGACGATCATCGCGACTGATGTTTTCATCCAAAATCTGTACTTTATAATCCTCGCCACGAGCAACGAAAGTATCACGAGCTTCTTGCCAGCTCACTTTTTTCTTGATGACGTCATAGTCTTTCTTGGCAAGTTCCAACATACGCTTTTCAAGCAGCGTAATATCTTCCTGCGTCAGGGCGCGGCCAATATCAACATCATAGTAAAAACCATTATCAATAATCGGACCGATAGCCATTTTCGTATCTGGCCATAATTGTTTAATCGCATGGCCTAATAGATGAGCGCATGAGTGGCGGATAATTTCCAGCCCTGCATCATCTTTACTCGTGATGATGGCAAGATTTGCATCTGAATCGATTAATTCACAAGCATCCACTAGCTCACCATTTACGCGGCCAGCAATACATGCTTTCGCTAAACCTGGACCAATATCACAGGCAACATCCATTACAGAAACGGCATGGTCAAACTGGCGTTGGCTACCGTCAGGAAGAGTAACAACAGGCATTTAAAATCCTTATCTACAGTGGTGACCCACACGAAAGGTCACTTGAAGGAGTTTGATATTCAACTAAAATAACGATTTAAATTATTATCTCGTCAATCCATTAAAGTTTGGTACTAAAATTGGCGCCCAATGTAAAAAGTGACTACCTTCAATACCAAAACATCGCGAAAATATACCACCAACAACCATTCAGGTCACGGCGATGTTTAGCATCGGTACCATCATTTGCACTTATTTATGCAAATGCACAAACTACAAAAAATAATTTTATAATGAAATAATATGTTTTGAGGAAAAACAGATAACTTGCTCTTCAAGACACACATAGAACAAATCCGGCATAAATTACATATGCCGGATTATCATACATATAGATACAGGATCATTTAGTCTTTTTTAAGCCATGACTGAATTCTCTCGTCACACTCCTCTGCCAACACCATATTTAAAACCTGAACTAAAACAGCTTTATCTTCATCATTCTCCAACAGACTAAAATGATTACCCGAAATTGGAATTAACCGAAGCGAAGAATCAGGCAATATCTGCGCCCAACCTAACGACAGGTCCCTATTTAAAGGCAGTGGTTCAACATCCATAGCCTTAGTTTCCATAGCTTTAGTTTCCATAACAACAGGGACAGGTGGAGAAGGCTCCATTGCGTAGAATTGATGCAGTGTTATCGCCAATACTTGCGGCTCATAGTTTCTAACTATTTGGGCATAATTTGCTATCTGCTCCCAACGTCTTGCGATTAAATCAGCACGCAAATTTGCCGGATATAACGCCAATTTCTGCGCCGTTTCAATAAACTGCACCAAGTTTAACTCATCAATTCGCCGGTACAGTGCCGCAATTTCTTCAATATGCTCATCCTCTGCCTGCCTCACCAATTCAATAAGAAATTGAAGTTTTGGGGACGCTATCCGCTGCCTGTAATAATGAGGAGCTGGTGTATCTATCAGGCCGAGGAAATTAATTGCCTCACCGGAATACAGAAGCTGCTGAGCAATCGCGTAAGCCAATATGCCGCCAGAAGAGTAGCCACATATCCGATATGGCCCTTCCGGTTGAACCACTTTCATAAAGTTGATCATTCTTGCCGCCTGCTCTTCCATTATCGACATCGGTTCTTCACTAATGGACGGCCAGGGCAATGCATAAATCGGGTAGCCTGAATGAAGCTGCTGAGACAACCCGAACACATAGGAAAAATCACCCATCCCGCTAGGCACAAAGAATAACGGCAGACCCGTTCCACCAGATCGCGCCGATATTGCCCTGTTTCGCGGTTGAGACAACGTATCTGATGTCATTTTTGCTGCCAGTTCAGACAGCACAGGGAATTGAAACAGATCATTCAATGTGCAAATAAGTCCATGATTAGCTATAAGACTTATCATCCGCATAGCCAACAGTGAGTGACCGCCCAAAGCGAAGAAATTGTCATACCGGCTGACCTGCTCAACGCCCAGTAATTCACCCCAAATAGCCGCCAATACGGTTTCCGTTTCTCCTTGTGGCGCTTCATAGATTTGCCGGGCAAAAGCTTCATTGTTCGGTGCCGGTAGCGCGTGACGATCCAATTTACCGTTAGGCGTCAACGGAAAATCATCCAGACGAACAAAGGCCGACGGCACCATATAATCCGGTAAAATGGCACTCAGATAGGTACGCAAGCTATTAGCCAGTCCTTCATCCTGTTGCGCCATGACATAAGCCACCAAACGTTTGTCCTGTCCATCACCCAACACCAACACAATGGCCTCTTGTACCGTTGGGTATTCCACCAGCCGGGCCTCAATTTCACCCGGCTCAATACGGAAACCACGGATTTTAATTTGCTGATCGTTACGGCCAAGGAACTCCAAATTACCGTCCGGCAGGTAACGGGCTAAATCCCCGGTTCGGTACAGGCGAGCATCAGGTAAATCACTAAAGGGATCAACAAGGAAGCGTTCAGCCGTCAACTCAGGACGATTGAGATAACCACACGCTACGCCATCTCCCCCAATATACAATTCCCCTACTACCCCCAGAGGTACCGGCTGACCATAGGTATCCAGCAAATAAACCCGCGTATTGGCTATCGGTCGACCAATGGGGATCTGGGTCATCCCCGGTGATAATGCCGTAATGTGGTAAGTGGTGGTAAAGGTGGTTCCCTCACTGGGTCCATAACCATTCAATAACTGTTGCGGTGGGCTATCACGCAGAACCTGAGCAATCACATGCGGGTCCAGCATATCGCCGCCAACAATCAGGATCTTAAGCTGCGGAAGAACCGGGGACAACTCTGCCGCCAGCCGGTTAAACAACCCGACACTCAACCACATAACGGTGACTCGATAAGTTTGTAATGTTTGGACAAATTCCTGCGGCATCAATACAGTAGCGTAATCAATCACCACCAGTGTTCCGCCATTGAGCAACGGCGCCCAAACTTCAAAGGTACTGGCATCGAAAGCTGGATTAGCCTCAAAAGCAACTCGATCATCCGGCCCGATTTCAGCATAGCCATTATTAATCACCAGCCGAACCACTGCCCGATGCGGCACCATCACCCCTTTGGGCGTACCGGTTGAGCCGGAAGTATACATAATATAAGCCAGCTCGATATTAGACCGAGGTAAGTCAAGATTAAGGTAATCCTCCGCCTCGATATCACCCACCTCATCAGCAAAACAATACAGGGGAATATCAAAATTAACCGGAATATCTGTAAGCAACAATTTGGCTGCACAATCGTTTATCAACCAATGCTGCCGCTCGTCTGGTACCCGGGGATCGATAGGCACATAAACGGCTCCGGCTTTAAGGATTGCCAATTGAGCTACCACCAGTTCAATAGAACGCTCTAACAGCACCGCCACGCGATCATCCGACCTGATCCCAAGCCCGATTAACCGACGAGTCAACCGGTTAGCACGAGCATTTAATTCTGCATAGCTGAGAATCTGTTCTTCATACATCAGCGCTATCGCATCAGGCGTTTTTTCTGCCTGTTGTTCAAACAACCGGTGAATACAACACTGGTCAGGATACAACGTCTGAGTTGCGTTCCAGGTCTCCAGCAACAACCTCTTCTCAGCTTCCGGCAAGATATTCAGCAACCGTACTGGCGCCTCCGGCCGCTGTTCAAGCGCCTCCGCCAGACTTTCCAACGCCTGTTGCATATAACCACATATCCGCGCCGGATCAATCGGTTGAACAATTTGCGTCGTCAGCCCCAGTGCATTGCCAAAATCCTCCACCGACAACACAAATGGATAGTTAGTGCGCTCTTGTCCGCCCTGAGATTCAATGCCGCTGGTAACTTCATTCGTGACGATCACCGGCGCATTATGTCGGTAATTCAACAAAGCACTAAAGAGTGGAATTTCATTTTGTACCCCACTACAACGTTGAGCCAATGCCAGTGAAGCGTGCTCATGTTCCAATAATCCAATCAGCCGGGTATGTGCTGCCCGTACACTCTCCCGAACGGAGGTATCATCCATATCTAATCGTAACGGCAAGGTGTTGATAAACAGTCCCATACTGCTGTCAACCCCTTCTCCTGCCTGCATCCGCCCAAACAGCACGGTACCGAACACCACTTTTTCCTGTCCGCTGGTACGTGACAATACCTGTGCCCAAGCCAGATGGCATAACGCAGCCAAACTAACTCCCAGACGCCGAGCCTGACTACGCAAACGGTCATTCAACATGGAGGGCAGCATCCGGTGTGATTGTGCCACCTGTGAACCATCCCGATGTACTTCCATCAATCCGAATGGCAACGTCGGTTGATCCACCTCTGCCAACATATCGGTAAAGAAGCGAGTATGTTCAGCCTGACTCATCCCCAACCGCGCCTCAGCTATCAGATTGCGGAAAGGAGTTGGAATAGGCAAGCGATACCCCTGCCCGGCAAGGTACGCCTGAACTTCGCGGTTCATCACCTCCATTGCAGTATGATCACCAATCAAATGATGCTGCAACTGCAATACGATCCAACGACCATCCGTTTCTTGTGCAATAACAACACGTAACAGTGGTGCTTGACCCAAATCAAGACGATGCTGACGCGGGTCAAAACGTTGAGCCAGTTGTTCACCAACCGGTCCATCTGCGGGCTCCAACGTCAATTCAGTCACTGATAACAGCGCCTTACGCCAGACTACCTGAGCCGGAACTGATAATCCTTGCCAGACAAAAGCAGTACGCAAAATATCATGGCGATCAATCACCTGTTGCACTGCCGCCAAATAACAATCCAGCAACGAACGATCAGCAAAACTCATCGGATAGGCCAGCAGATATGGATCGCCCTTATTCGCCAATAAATGGTGGAATAGGATGCCATCCTGTAACGGTGACAGGGCATAGATATCCTGAATATTAGCCACGCCCCCCGGCACTTGTTTCACGATATGGTCAATTTCAGGTTGGGTCAGCTCAATCAATGGCAACATCTCAGGTGTAAGTGTTGTGGTCTCTGGAATGATGACATTCGCCGGTACCACCGCCGCCCGAGACTGTCCTACTGTTTGAGCAAATGCCGACAGCACCGGAGATTGGAACAGATCACGCACCGCCAACGTTAACCCCGCATTACGCAGACGCTCAATCATCTGTATCGCCAACAATGAATGACCACCCAACGCAAAGAAACTGTCATGCCGACTGACTTGTTCAATACCCAACAACTCACTCCAAATAGTGGCCAATGTGGTTTCTATCACCCCTTGCGGCGCCTCATAAACCTGACGGGCAAACGCTTCTTCTTCCGGTGGCGGCAACGCCCGACGATCTAACTTGCCATTAGGCGTCAGTGGGAAGGAATCCAGACGTACAAACGCGGCTGGCACCATATAATCCGGTAAAATGGCACTCAGATGAGTACGCAAGTGATTAACCAACTCTTCATCCGCTTCTGCCTCCACATAAGCCACCAATCGTTTGTCCTGACCATCCCCCAGCACCAATACAACCGCTTTACTCACCGCCGGATGTTCCATTAGCCGGACCTCGATTTCCCCCGGCTCAATGCGGAAACCACGGATTTTCACCTGTTGGTCATTGCGGCCCAGGAACTCCAGATTGCCATCCGGTAGGTAACGGGCCAAATCTCCGGTTCGGTACAGGCGGGCATCGAGTTCACCACTAAACGGATCCGGTAGAAAACGTTCCGCGGTCAGTTCGGGACGATTGAGATAGCCACAAGCCACTCCATCTCCACCGATATAAATCTCACCGATTACCCCTTGCGGTACAGGCTGTCCATAAACATCCAGCAGATAAACCCGCGTATTGGCTATCGGTCGACCAATGGGGATGCGACTCACTCCCGGCGACAACGCCGTGATACGGTAGGTGGTGGTAAAGGTTGTGCCTTCACTCGGTCCATAACCATTCAATAACTGTTGAGGCGGACCATCACGCAAAACCTGCGCCATCACATGGGGATCAAGGACATCACCGCCAACAATCAGAATCTTGATTTGTGGCAGCACTGGAGACAACGCTGCCGCCAGTCGGTTAAACAGCCCGACACTCAGCCATAGCACGGTAATGCGATAAGTCTGTAATGCCTGAACAAACTCTTTAGGCGTCAGTAATGTGGTGTGATCAATCACCACTAATGCACCGCCATTGAGCAATGGCGCCCAGACTTCAAAAGTACTGGCATCAAAAACCGGATTAGCCTCAAACGCCACCCGATCATCCGGCCCGATTTCAGCGTACCCATTATTAATCACCAGCCGAACCACAGCACGATGCGGCACCATCACCCCTTTGGGTGTGCCGGTCGAGCCGGAGGTATACATGATATAGGCCAGTTCGGTACTGGAACGGGGTACATCAGGATTACGGTAATCTTCCGTTCTGATGGCGCCCATCTCATCAACAAAGCAATACAGAGGAATCGCCAGATCAACTGGAATATCGGTGAGCAACAACTGAGCTGAACAATCGTTTATCAACCAGTTTTTCCGTTCGTCCGGTATACGGGGATCGATAGGTACATAAACGGCCCCGGCTTTGAGAATAGCCAACTGAGCCACTACCAGCTCAATGGAACGTTCTAACAGCACTGCAACTCGATCATCCGATCGTATCCCCTGTTCGATTAACCGGCGGGCCAGCCAGTTGGCACGGGCATTTAATTCCGCATAGCTAAGAATACGTTCTTTATACACCAGTGCTACTGCATCAGGGGTTTTCTCTACCTGTTGCTCAAACAGCCGGTGAATGCATGACTGGTCAGGATACAGCGCCTGGGTTGCATTCCAGGTTTCTAGTAACAGCTTGCGTTCCGCTTCGGTCAGGATATTAATTTTACCGACCGGCTGTTGAGGATTAGCTGCCATCTCGCGCAATACGTTATGGAAATATTGCATATAGCGTTCAATGGTCGGTTGATCAAACAGGGTGGTGGCATAATTCAGACAACCGACAACTTGCCCATCCACCTCAGATAAACTCAGCTCAAGATCAAACTTAGCCCTATCAAAAGTTTGTCCGACCGGTGAAACGACCAATTCGGGTAACATCCAATCCTTACTTTCATTGCTCTGCCAGGCAAACATCACCTGGAACAATGGGGTATGCGTCAGTTGACGCGGTGGTTGCACGATTTCCACCACCTGTTCAAACGGCAGATCCTGATGTTCCTGCGCCGCCAGCGCGGTTTGCCGCACACGCGCCAACAATTCCACTACATTTGGCGCACCAGATAAATCCATCCGCAACGCCAACGTATTCACAAAGAAACCGATCAAAGATTCCACTTCCTGCCGACTGCGACCGGCACTCGGTGTACCGATAACCAAATCTTCCTGACCGGACAAACGCGATAGAACTGTCGCCCAGCCAGCCAGCAGGGTCATAAATAGCGTGACACCTTGCTGTTCACTCAGATGCTTGAGGGATTGGGTTAACTCCATATCCAGACTGACGGGCCAGATATTCCCAGCAAATGACTGCCGAGGCGGACGTGGCCGGTCAGTAGGCAAATCCAACAGTACCGGCGCATCAGCCAGCCTCGTGCGCCAATAATCAGATTGGGACTGTATGCGTTCAGCCGACAACCACTGATGCTGCCAAGCAGCGTAATCAGGATACTGAATCGTTAACGGTGGCAACGGATCTGATTTCCCTGCAAGGAAAGCAGTGTAAAGGGTGCTCAATTCACTCATTAACACGCTGACAGACCAGCCATCAAAAATAATATGATGTAAGGTCAACAAGAAAACGTGGTCATCGTCAGCCAGTTGTACCAGACTGGCTCGAATTAATGGGCCGCGAGCAAGATCAAACGGCGCCCCAGCTTCCTGAGCAGACAGAAACGCAAGCTGCGCATCCCTATCAGGCGCATCCCGCAGATCATATTTTTTCATCGGTAAGCCCGATTCTGCCGACAACAACTCTACCTGTGGCTGACCATCAACAGCAACGAAGACAGAGCGTAACGCTTCGTGGCGAGCAAACAGCGTATTAAACGCTTGCTGCCAGGCAGCGATATCCAGCCAACCACGTAAACGCAATGCCACCGGAATATGGTAAGTTTCACTCACCCCTTCAAACTGGGCCAAGAACCACAGGCGCTGTTGTGCAAATGACAACGGCAATTTACCCTCACGGGATAGCGGGATAATAGCTGGTAACTTACTGCTCTGTTCATCAAATCGAACATTTATCTCTTTAGCAAAATCGGCTAAGGCCGGGAATTTAAACAGCGTGGACAGCGGTAATTCAATCCCCAACACCGCCAGCCGGTTCATCATCCTTACTGCCAACAGCGAATGGCCACCTAAAGCGAAAAAGTTGTCATACCGGCTAATCCGCTTAACACCGAGTAATTCACGCCAGATAACCGCCAATGTGCTTTCCATCTCTCCTAACGGTTCAGCGTAAATCTGCCGGGCAAAAGCCTCTTCCCCCGGTATCGGTAATGCCCGACGATCCAGCTTACCGTTCGGGGTCAGCGGGAAGGCATTCAGGCGTACAAAAGCCATCGGCACCATATAATCCGGTAAAATTGCGCTCAAGTGTGTATGCAGATGGTTAACTAGCGCATCATCCGCTTCTGCCACTACATAAGCTACCAACCGTTTACCCTGCTCATCACCTAGCACTAACACAACAGCCTCTTGCACAGTTGGGTATTCCATCAGTCGGGCTTCGATTTCCCCCGGTTCAATACGGAAACCGCGGATTTTGACCTGTTGGTCATTGCGGCCTAGGAATTCCAGATTGCCGTCTGGCAGGTAACGGGCCAAATCCCCAGTGCGGTACAAGCGAGCATTGGGTTCACTATTGAATGGATCTGGCAGAAAACGCTCAGCCGTCAGTTCAGGACGATTAAGGTAGCCACGCGCCACTCCCGCACCACCCACATACAACTCACCCACTGCCCCCAACGGCACTGGCTGGCCGTAAGTATCCAGCAAATAAATCTGGGTGTTCGCCGTCGGATGACCAATCGGCACTATCGTATCTGTGTAGTCTGACGGACAACACCAGGTCGTCGCACACACCGTGATTTCTGTCGGGCCATAGGCATTAAACACCGTCGCCCGACGACTCAGTGCCTGAAGCAGCATTGCACTAGGCGCTTCACCCCCGAGTATCACCGTAGGTCTTATCGTCATTTCCGGTAAATCGGTCCTTTCCCGGAGCAGGGCCGGGGTCAGACAGGCATGGGTCACTGCCTGTTGTTCCAGATAATGCCAAAGGCGAAGTGGGTCCTGACGGACGACATCAACAGCAATCACCAGACAAGCCCCACTCCCCAACGCCATCATGATTTCCCAAACACTGGCATCAAAACTCAATGAGGCAAACTGCAACATCCGGCTATCCGAGTGAATGCTAAACTGGGCGACTTTATCCCGGACAAGATTGATTAGCCCACGATGTTCAACCATCACGCCTTTTGGTGTGCCAGTTGAACCCGAAGTATAAATCACATACGCCAGATGCTGTGCAGTCAGTGCGGTCACTTGCGGGTTACTGTCCGGCTGATCAGGCAAAACATTCGGGTCCAGTACAGTGAGTCCTGCCAGTGCTTCCTCACCCAATGCGATACATCCGACATTATCCGCCAGCAAAATAGCCGGGGCTGCATCGGTTAAAATATGTGTCAAACGTTCCCCTGGATAGGACGGGTCCAATGGAACATAGGCTCCCCCCGCTTTCAGCACAGCCAGCAAGCCCACCACCATCGTCAGTGAACGTGTAACACAAATCGCTACTCGCTGGTCTGGCGCAATACCCTGCGCAATCAGTTGATGGGCCAGCCGGTTAGCGCGGGCATTCAGTTCCGCATAACTGAACGTCTGGGCTTCATACACCAGAGCCGTAGCATCAGGATTTTTCTCCACCTGTTGCTCAAATAACTGATGGATACATAATTGCTCAGGGAAGACAGTTTCAGTCGCATTCCAGGTTTTTAGCAACAACTGGCGTTCCACTTCTGGCAGAATATTCAATGTCCGTACTGGTGTTTCCGGCGCCTGTTCAAGTGCTTCCACCAAACTCTCCAGTGTCTGTTGCATATAGCCGCATATCCGTTCCGGCTCAAACGGTTGTACTGCTTGAGCCGTCAGCCCCAGAGCATCACCAAAATCCTCCACCGACAAGACAAACGGATAGTTGGTACGCTCCTGTGCGCCAAGAAATTCAATACCATTCAGGGTTTCATCTGGGGCTGTTGGCAACGCATTATGCCGGTAGTTAAGCAATGCATTGAACAACGGTGTACCACTAGCAACCCCACTGCAACGTTGAGCTAGCGTCAATGAAGCATGTTCATGCTCCAGCAATCCGGCTAACCGGGTATGGGCTAATCGTACACTGTCCTGCACCGAGGTATCATCCATATCCAGTCGCAACGGCAAGGTATTGATAAACAGCCCCATGCCGCTGTCAGCCCCTTGTCCTGCCTGCATCCGCCCAAACAATACGGTGCCGAATACCACTTTCTCCTGTCCACTGGTACGCGACAAGACCTGTGCCCAGGCCAAATGGCACAAAGTCGCCAAACTGACGCCCAAACGCCGAGCCTGACTACGCAAGCGGCTATTCAATATGGCGGGCAACATCCGATGCAACTCTGTCACCTGCGAACCATCTCGATGTACCTCTGTCAATCCAAATGGCAACGTCGGTTGATCCACCTCTGCCAACATATCGGTAAAAAAGCGAATGTGCTCGGCTTGGCTCACGCCCAACTGGACCTGAGCCACCAGATTGCGGAAAGGGATCGGCGCAGGCAATCTGTCTTCTTGTCCAGTAAGGTACGCCTGAACTTCGCGGTGCATTACTTCCATTGCGGTATGATCGCCAATCAGATGATGCTGCAATTGCAGTGCAATCCAGCGACCATCCGTTTCCTGTGCCACCATAAAGCGCAGCAAGGGAGCCTGACTTAAGTCGAGGCGATGCTGACGCGGGCCAAAACGTTGAAGCAATTGTTCATAAATCGGTCCATCAACGGTATCCAACGTCAATTCAGTCAATGATAGCGGCACCTGACGCCAAACCACCTGAACTGGTGCGGATAATCCTTGCCAAATAAAAGCAGTACGCAAGATGTCATGGCGGTTAATCACCTGTTGCACTACCGCCAAATAACTATCCAACAGCGATCGGTCAGCGAAGGCCATCTGACTGGCCAATAGATACGGATCGCCTTTATTCGCCAACAAGTGATGGAATAGAATGCCGTCTTGTAACGGCGACAGGGCATAAATATCCTGAATATTAGCTACTCCACCCGGCACTTGTGCAACGATATGGTCAATCTCAGACTGAGTTAGATCAATCAATGGCAACATCTCAGGTGTGATTGCCGTGGAGGCCGAGGTGATCACATTCGCCGGCACTATCATCGCTTGTGACTGCCCCACTGTTTGGGCAAATGCGGACAACACCGGGAATTGGAAAAGGTCACGTACCGATAGTGTTAACCCCGCGCTACGTAGACGTTCAATCATCCGCACCGCTAACAGCGAATGTCCTCCCAGAGCAAAGAAGCTGTCATGCCGACTCACCTGTTTAATGCCCAACAACTCACTCCAAATAGTGGCTAGCAGAGTTTCTGTTTCCCCTTGTGGTGCAGCATAAACCTGACGGGCAAAGGCATCTTCCCCCGGTGCCGGTAGCGCCCGGCGATCCAGTTTGCCGTTCGGTGTTAACGGAAAGGCATCCATATAGACAAATGCTGTCGGCACCATATAATCCGGTAAAATCGCACTTAAGTGAGTACGCAGGCGATTAATTAACCCCTCATCCGCTTCTGCCACCACATAAGCCACCAGCCGTTTATCCTGACCGTCTCCGAGCGCCAGCACAACCGCTTCACTCACCGCCGGGTGTTCCATCAACCGGGCTTCGATTTCACCCGGTTCAATGCGGAATCCCCGGATTTTCACCTGCTGGTCATTACGGCCTAAGAACTCCAGATTGCCATCCGGCAGGTAACGGGCCAAATCCCCGGTGCGGTACATCCGGGCATCTGGAAGATGACTAAACGGGTCTGCCAGAAAACGCTCCGCGGTCAGTTCAGGACGATTGAGATAACCCCGTGCCACACCGGCCCCGCCAATATATAACTCACCCACGCTGCCCAGCGGTACTGGCTGACCATACTTATCCAGCAGATAGAGGGTTAAATCCGGGATACGCGTGCCAATAGGACTCGTTGTCTGTTCTGCATCATGGCGACCCAGTGCCCGGTAAGTGACGTGAACCGTGGTCTCTGTGATACCGTACATATTCACCAACTGAGGCAATGTCTCCTCACGCAGGGCATACCACGGTTTCAAAATACTCGGATCAAGCGCTTCCCCGCCAAAGATGATATAGCGCAAACAGTCCGGTAACGGATTGGCGATATAACTGGCAATAAAGGCTTTAAAGGCACTGGGAGTCTGATTCAGCACCGTGA
>NZ_RCWB01000023.1 GCF_018448885.1 Photorhabdus caribbeanensis | reverse complement strand
AATCTGATATCTTTCTGTCTCGGTCAGTTGTGTATAGGCCATAGCGCATTCTCCTGTGGCGGGAAAGATGCCTACTATAGCAACTGACCGCCTTTCTGAAAAATTGCGCTTATTAGTCGAATCCGCCCCTTAAAATAATAATATTTCTATAATCATAGAATTCACTTACTTTTTCAATTGTCAAACAATTAATAAGATATAATTTTGAATAATATAAAAGTGGCCATGAATTATAAATTTCAGGCCACCATTTCATTAAATTTTATTTAAATTGACATTAATACCAAACACTAATATCAAATTAATAGATTACAAGTCAACCCTGGCAAAACCGATATCCTATTACTCCTGAATTGGAGATGGATTGGCAATACTTTTCAGTGAATCTGGAATAGTTTCGCTGAGATACATGTCGCTGATTTTTGGTAAATTCTTAACATAGAGATCATATGGCATCCAGAATGATTTCCCCTCAAATCGGCTATTCTGGAATATATTATTTTGCACGTCTTCTGGAATATTTTCCCATTCAGCAGAACCGGGAGAATATGGACCTTTATATTTAACGACATTCCACGGATTATGCAGTCGTACTAACTTAATATCATTCCATTGCTGAGCATCTAATATTAAATAAGCATGGCCTGATACCAAATCCGTAGAGGAACCCGTTCCTTGATAAGTCACATGATGTTTTACTTTAAATATATCGACAAATTTCTCATCCCAAATATGATCTTTATTATTCTGATTAATACTCGTATTTGCTGTCGATTCTATACCAAAATAGATTTCATTACCACCGCCTAAATTCTCATAGCCTCCATGCAATTTTGCAAATGCTTTTTCAATCAGGTAATACCAAAACTCATTTTTATCTTCCATAGCAGAAAAATTAACTCGCGGCAGATCATCGTCAATCAATAAATAACCAATCTTAGATTGATTGATGATTCTGATCGAATAAACGCCCGTTGAATTATAAACTGGCGGATAAATGGAAGAGAATAACAAATTATGCCCCTCAGGATGGGAAGCAATTGCCCCAATGGTGCTAACAAAGCCGCAATTGCCAAGATAAAGCTGCCCCATATCGATCATCTCTATCCCTTTAATAAACATACTGGGAGATTCAATAAAATCTTTAATACGGCTATGCTTATCAACTCCCCCACTTTGCCATTGTTCAGGAGGATATGAATCATCCAACAAATAACCATTTTTCTCTGATAATGCTTTAATTAAGGCCAAGACCGGATCTTTTGCATATAAAGTGACGCCGTTAAAGTCAAAAGGTTCACAGGTGGCCAGAATATCATTTAACTCACTTAATTTTACCGCCTTATCAGGTTCCCCGTTCAATGCTTCTTGCACTGATTTTTCAGCATATGCGTCACGTCCACATGCGATTAAATCCCTATCTGGTGATTTTGGCCATGTATAAACATTAACGACATCAACTGGTTTATCGGAGAAATTAACAACTGACATTTTCAATATCCCTTGATTTTATAATGAATGGATAACCTTACGCTGTTATTTATATTAAATATCCAGCCAGAAGGCTTTATACCTAATAGTATGATCAAATAATGAGTGAATAAACTTACCTTAGGTGAGGTAAATATTTCCTTATTACGTCATTAAAATCAACTTAATTATTAAATAGATGATGGTTCTATTTTATTGAGTCAGTATTAATAATTCGAAATAATAATAACCGTTTCGATTCAATTAAAAAATCAAAAATATAAAGCCTGCATATAATATACAAGCTTTATATAAATTCCGAAAATAATTACTGCGGAGCTTATAAGAATGGCGTGATATTGCCAGCCCCTTCCCGTATGACAACCGGCGTATCCTCAGTTAAATCGATTACGGTTGTAGGCTGTTGCCCTAAATAACCCCCGTGAATAATCAGATCAACCAATTTTCCCAAATTATCTTTAATTTCTTCAGGATCAGATTCAGCAAAATCATTGCCCGGCAAAATTAGGCTAGTAGACATCAATGGCTCGCCCACTTGTTCAAGCAGCGCCAAGGCAATTGGATTGGATGGAACACGTAACCCGATAGTTTTTCGCTTATCATTCATCAAACGACGAGGTACTTCTTTCGTCGCACGCAAAATAAACGTGTAATTGCCTGGCGTATTATTCTTAATCAGACGAAAAGCTGAATTATCGACATAAGCATAGGTCGATATTTCTGACAAATCCCGGCACATTAAGGTGAAATTATGATGACTCTCTAACTGACGGATACGGCATATCCGAGTCATCGAATCTTTATCTTCCAGACGACAACCAATCGCATAACCGGAATCAGTTGGGTAAACAACCACTCCACCCTTTTTAAGCACATCCACACTTTGCCCTATTAAACGCGGCTGCGGATTATCAGGATGAATATAAAAAAACTGGCTCATAAATTACCTCTTAATTTTATGCAGCCCCTACAGTGACCAGTTACGCCATATTGGTACCACATCACCGGGCAACCACAATTTACGCCCTAACTCTATCCATGAACAAGGCTGGTGAAAATCAGAACCTAACGAAGCCATCAAATCATATTCCCGCGACAATTGACCGAGATATTGCCGCTCGTTAGGCGCCTGCTGGCACTGTGCAACTTCCATTGCATCACCACCATGTTGTTTAAACCAGACAATCAGACGCTTCAACCATTTGGTCGATAAATCATATCGTCCCGGATGAGCAATGACTGCTTGACCACCTGATTGATGAATGGCATCAATAGCTTGTTCAATTGTACACCATTGAGGTGGAACGTATCCGATTTTTCCTTTTGCCAGATACTTTTTAAATATTTTCGCCACTGTTGGCTCTTTGCCTATTTCAATTAAATAACGGGCAAAATGGCCTCGTGTCACCTGCCCGCCATTTGCTAACCGATTAGCCCCTGTCCAAGCATCGGGAATACCCACCTTTGCCAATTTACGACCTATCTCAATTCCTCTCTCTTTTCTGAGTTCAGCTTGCTTTCCGAGTAATGTGACCATTGCATTTGACTGAATATCAATGTTTAAACCAACAATGTGAATCTCCATATTCTGCCACAGAGTAGATATCTCAACACCTGATATCAATTTTAATGGCAAGTTGTGCTGGCTGATATGTTCATTGGCGGGTAAAATAGCCTCCGTTGTATCATGATCAGTCACTGCCAATACATTAACACCCATTGCCACTGCCCGTTCAACCAACTCTGATGGTGAAAGTAAACCATCCGATGCAGTCGTATGGCTATGCAGATCATAAATTGTCACCCATTCAGTCGTTGAATTTGTCATTATTCCGTTCTCTGATTAAATAGCTTAGGTACAGCTTAGCGATAAACGGTGACATTTTACAGAATATAACCCTATTCAGCCCTAAAATATCAGGCTGAATAAGATTATTTTAAGAACGAAGAAATTTACGGATGAGAAACGCAATATCCCTCTTTATTGACAAAGACGAATTAATCAGCGTTTTTCTTCATTTCGCCAATAGATTTTAAATAATAGGGCTTACCCGGATTATAGAGTGGCCCCATGTCGATGGTCTCATCATTAGATTTGGCAATATACCCCATTCCTTCTCTGGCTGCATTCGCCAACAAGCCACAATCCTGATCGCCTGACCAAGAAAATATACCGCCCAGTTTATTTTTAGCGACATACTCCGCTTTCTGCTTCACCGTACGTGGTGTATCTAATGAGATAAAGTGTCCTTCCGTTTCACTAAACAAGAAATCGGCATCAGCATTAGTATCCGTCATTAGCACAAAACCATTTTTCCCGGTCGCGAGGGTGTGTTCGCTATCCAGATAATTATTAACAATATCAAAGAATTCAGGTGAACCTTTTTCCATTGTTCCTAACGCATTGCCCGTTTTATTATATTCGCGCGTTTCAAGATTTGCCCCTTTACCTGCACGACCATAGTTAGCATAACCTAAATGAATTTTCTCCAAAGGTATGCCAAGCTCCTGATGTAAGTAATTGATAGCAACTTCCGCAGATAAATCAGACGCATCTGATGGATCAGGATCTTTTGGCGAATAGAGATTAGTATGATGGCCGATATAAGGCGCCCACCCGGTGCCAAAATAGTCGTAACTCATTAAATAAATATTATCCAGACCATTCTTAACTAATTCGGCAATATTGGATGTTTTTAATTTCGCTTTTACACCACTACAAGCAATGGAGATCTCTTTTCTATCCCCTCGCCCAAATCGGCTATCCAAAGATTCACGTAATTCTTTAATTAACAGAGCGTAATGTTCTCCATCTTTATCACTAATAACATTACCTTCCTCGCCCGGACTTCCGGGATATTCCCAGTCAATATCGACACAACTAAACATAGGAAAGCGCTCAAAAAAATCAACAATACTGTCAACAAAAACGCCACGTTTTGTTTCATCAGCCGCCATCACGGAGAAATAACCGGACATACTCCAGCCACCAATACTAAAAGCCAGTTCAAGTTTATGACCCGCTAAACGCGCCGTTTTCTGTAATTCGCGTAATCCACCTAATAAACCGGATGCTTTCTTTTGTTGGTAAAAAGGCAAAAATGTTCCTGCATTAATATCCGTATTAGCACTTTCCTTAGGTAATCCCACATTACGGGCAGTACCTAAATCACCATAAGGATCAAGAGGAACAATATGGCCTTCGGTAATTTTGATTTCACTCTGGCTATTCCAGCCATCGGCAACTTCTGTAATCTTCTTCCCTTTTACACCAGTATCACCGTAAATACCCAAGAAGCTGAATATTAATTTATCATAGGCAGTCACATTGATAGTGCTTAAATCAAATCCTCTTCCCCGCTGATCAGCGTCTTCATTTTTACCATCTAAGCGCGCATCATATTGACACCAATCAGTAATATAAGCAGAAAGCTTTGGTCTGGATTTATCGCTTTCATATTCATTATACATCGGGCGACAAACACGCGTCGCAGTATAAGAAAGGTTGCCCGCTGAACCATCAGGTTTAAAATTAACATCCGGCCGTTGATAGGTCTGTTCTGTAATAGCATCCGGTTGTAAAACCGGTGAAGGAATATCTTCTGTCGGATCAACGCGCCCATCGGTAGGGTTTCCGTGTTGTTTTATCTCTTCTTCCGTCGCTTGACGAATATATTTCCAGGCATTATGAGGTGTTCCCTCTTTAACAGTAGGATCGGGAATATGCCAGCGCTCAACCCAATAGGTATTGGTATAAACACCGCCATTAAAAATAACATTATAAACTTGGCCGCCTGCCTGATTATTCCATGCGGTTAATGGTTCACCAATAATATCACTTATGTCGGACATGGATTTCGATGAGGTATAAGTATATTTGTTTACCATTTATAAACTCCAATGAAATTTATATTTAGCCTCCACATGGATAGAAGAGGCTAATTTGAATGTTAATGATAACGAGTAAGAATTTTAAATTCAGATGACTGATTCATTTAATTCTTAATTCTCGTCATACCAAATCTGGGTATTCCTTGTTCAATAATGCTTTAACAGCCGAGCCAAATGATGCAGACCCTTCTTGCGCGGTATATCGAATATGAAGAATCACATCGGTTAGACTTTCTAAATCCTGCGATGTATTGGTAAATTGGAAATTCCAACTCGATCCTACCCCCATTCCCTCAAAGGGTAAGAAACGTTCATCATCGAAATTAAGCGTAAACATTCCGCTGTCATTAATCCCCGTAGATAAAGCGATTTGTTGATTGGGTTGTATGCTGCGGACCATATAAGGCGTTTCCGCACGAGTTCCCTCTTTCAACATTTTTTCAACCGTTTTAAGATCCGCTTTTGTCGTATAACTACTCACACCCGACAAACTTAATTTAGCGCAAATATCTTCATAAGGACCAATTAACATCGGCAGCGTCACTGAAACAGATTTAATCCGCCGATTAAATAAACCCGGATAATCCATACCAAATTGTTTTAATTCATCCAAATTAAAGGTAATTACGTTATGCGCTTTTAAGGCTTTGAGATTATCTTCCCAAGACTCACCCAATAAAGATTTAAGCGAAATCGTTTTGATAATTTCCAATTTACGTGAATTTTGCTCAACATAAGTGCGTTCCATGCGTTGCAACGCTAATTTCAGATTTTCGCCGACTAACAACCCTTGATAGAGATCATTCCAACTCGCGCCATCAATAAAATTCTGTTCGCCTAGCCCAAGCTCATATTGTAAAGAGGCTTGTGCAGATAAACACAACGAAGAAACAGCATCATAAGCCTGCAAATAGAGGCTTGAGATCTGGCTAATCATCCAAGTATATAAACTTTCATTAGTAAAACGGCTAGAGAAATACGCCAACAGTGCCTGAGATTGTTGCTGCTGCGCTTCAACTTGCGCCAAACGCTTACGTGCGGCGCTAACCTGCAACTGCTGAATATTAATTTGCTGATCAATAGACTTTACTTCCCATTCAGCTTGTTTATATTGCAGTTCCCACTCCTGTCGGCGGCGACGATAAGATTCAGAAACACTGAGGCTATCAGCTTTAGTACTATCGGACTGATGTTTCAAAGTTGCTATTTCAGCAACAGCATTTAAAGCCGCTCCCCAATGTGATCCCCCAACTGCCAATCCATAAATATTGGGAACTAAATCCAGTGCTGCCGCAGCCGTTCTTGACACTTGTGAAGCTAACAGAGCAGAAGATGCCTGAGCCTGTAATTCAATAACCTGCTGTTCCGTGGACGAAATATTTTCATCATAAAGACTTTTATAATGTTCGTACCGCTCCTGAGCAGATTGTTTGCTCACCTGCAATGCATCAAGACTGGCCTGATTAATATTGATATCTTGTTGCTGGAGGTCAACCGCAAAACGGTAGAGATCATTATTCTGAACCATCTGGAATGATTCAAAACTTAAATTATCTTTCCGTTCCAATAGACTTAACAACGTGCTGCCAAATTGTATCAACGTATCGACACCCGATTTCGCTCGCGCCAACATCGGTTCAAAACGATAATTGGGTACTCTGAAATTCATTCTGCTGGCATTTCTGGCAGCAACAACCCGCTGATAACGCTGATCCATTAATCCACGAGGAGAAATTTTCGAATCATAAAGATCCATCGAAATTTCTTTACCATCCAGCGTTAAATTATGCCGTAAATTGTAAATCCGGTTTTCTATTTTATCCCACAGTGCCGTTAACTCTTCATTAATCGGTTTCATAAAGAGATCATTATCCAGCGCACGAATAGTTTTATCATGAACCACCGGGGCATAAGGCAAAGGATAACTTATCATCTCCAATGCACGTACTGCGCTACTCTTCTTATATGATGCATCCTCAAGAGTTATTGGCTGCCAGGAACTGGCTAATTGGAGATCAGGACGCGCACCTAATAATGAACTTGCCGTTGCATAACTCAGACGTGCTACCGTTCTGGCAGTAGGCTGTAACTTGCGATACTCCATATCACCTTGATCGATAATATTCTTAACGTAGAAATTAAAAATCGCTTTACGATAATGAATAGGTTCACTGGCAGAAATTGCATCAGGATCAGCCGGTTCTACCAGACTACGTAATCTCTTAGGTTCGTCAATTATTGGACGACTATTCCAATAACGTGGCTTATTTTGTTCCAGAGCCGGTTCGTCATTACTTTCAAAAGGATTAAAAACAAACTTAATCCAGCGACTGGCTTCCTCATAACGCTGTTCCACATTAAACCGCCAGGCCACCATAAATGGCATATGGAAGAATAATTCCCAAAAATAAATACCATTTGCCCCTTTAAGGTCGATAGGTTTTGAAACATTGTCGGTAATCGGCTCTTCATGAATATTTTGCGTTTCCCAACTGAGAACTTTGTCCAGTTTTTGACTCGCCTTACTAATTAACTCTTTCGCAAAAAGGGTATTTAAACGAATCGCCTTATCAGAATACCAACTTTCTAATGGTTCCTCTGGTTGATCTTCTTTTGGAAATTGCAAATACTGAGTTTGTTTAGTCTGTTTAATTTGTATCTTGTCACGAAGTAGTTTACCTACACTGAGTTTAGTTTTAATTCTACCAGCAACATCTCCCGTTTCTGACGGCAAACTGAAACCCGTAACAACCGTTACATCATTTCTATCACAACGGTTCAATGTGACACTCAGTTTTGGATCATAATCTTCTGGAGTAAGTATCTTATAATCAAGCCAACACCGCTCACCCTTGCTATCTTCCAGCCAAATACAATAAAGGATATTTTTACTTCTGCTAAAATCATATTTATACGTTGAAGTGGACGTAAGATACATATTTAATGTCCCGTCAACATAAGTCGCATCCAACTTGAAATCGTCTATTTTACCCAGTTGTCCTTCAAATGTTGGTGGTTCGGCTATCGGCCATTTCATATTATTATTAACGGGATAAAGCACCAATTGCTTATATTCTTCCGGCCCGCCATTTGCAGGTTCCCGGAAATAGAACCAGACTAAAGCAGCGCCATATGCATCCAAATCAGATAACGTCGAAGTGGATTTGGGCAAATCCGTGGCTTCCATTAATAAGTTGTCACAAACGTAGGTGAAAACTTCATCATAATCGTATGGTTTTTTATCATTATCTGTACTTTGCATACGAACAAATGCGACCAAAGCCAGGCGTTCAACGTCTCCGGTACGATCGAGAACCGCAATCAATTCTTTCATGGCGTGGTCAAGTAAATCTTCTCGAACGGTAGTGCCTGTACTCCAGGTACCATCAAACGCTAAATGAGCCAGATTAAGTTTGGTACGATACTTAATACTATTATCTTTATCTTGTTTTTCTTCAGAAACTTCAAACCAACTAATATATAACCGGTTATTTAGGATAATTGGACGAACAACACCGTTATACGCATTTTCTAAAGGAACATTAATCAGCTTCCACTCACTCCAGGCGGTAGGATAGAGTTCGTCAGTCTGATTATTACGCTGTTTAGCATCTAATGTTCGCCAAAAATAACGGTAAGGTTGAGTTCGTGTTTTAGCAATGAAATAGATCTTATCATCGGCAATATCAATACCATCTTCATAACCAGCAATAACCTCTAAATTACTGACCTCTTCGAAGTTATTCAAATATCCCAATATCGCTTTCTGAGCAACATCATCGGTGAGCTTACCTTGATTAAGCGCACTTTCCAATTGGAAAAAGAATTCGGTTTTGGTTAAACGTAAGGTAGGATCAACATAGACCTCTGGATAAATAGCCAGTTGTTGATTTGCCGCCCAATAACCATAACGATTAGCAAACTCCTGCCAATTATCTGCCTCTTCCTGAGTCATCGATAAACCTGACTCTAAATTCAAAACAATACGGTTAATATATTGTTGTACAGACTGAGTAACATGTGCGACACGAGCTGTTTTTACTTTAGAAGAAACCTGAGTATCTAATAATAGAAAATCATATAAATCATCTACATTTTGAATTCTTTCACGCAAGGATTGAAAAGCGGTATCATGCGGAACAATCTGACCAAGATAATAATCAACTAATGCATCCCGCAAATTTTCCTGTAATTTTGCTTCAATTAAATTAGACATTCTCATCATCTCCTTGCGCTTTTAATGCAGCCATTACCGCTTCCCCGATATTTTGGAAAGCTTCAAAATCTGAATTAACGTCAAGTGCGCCAGCACCTAATAAAGGCTCAACAGACAAATTGGTTTTTACAGAAAATTGTTGCAATCGTCGTATCCAATCTATTTGAGATAAGGTCATTGCCCGTTCTTTATCTAATCCTCCTTTTTTGCAAGCAAGATAAATTTCATCAGGGTCCCAATCTAGAATTTCAGCCAATAATTGCGCACATTTATAATTGTCATCATCCTCTTCTCTTGTCTTCGGTGAAGTTTCACTGTTAGCAAAAGTAAAATATTCTTGAATTTTATCTTCATTTTGCTTCGCATTTTCCAGTAAATCCTGATAGCGATTCAGCAGGAAAATTTCATCTAATGATAATGATATTTCCGTTGTTTCTTCCACGCTTAACCCCAACCATTTAGGATTAGTCAGACGCAATAACAACAAATTATTACTTACGCTCAATGTATTGATTAATTGAGTATAAACTAACAGACTGTAGGTCAAGTCCAGAAACTCTTGTTTAATATCTTCAACTTTTTCTGGCGTATTATCTAATACCAATTTCAGTACTGAATAGACACTACTTCCTAACCAACGCAGTTGTAATGGAACAATATCCCTTGATACTCCATATTCTCCCGCAATAGCGCTAGATAATAGACTCTCCTGTGCGGTTTTAGCTTGCAATATGATCTGCACAACAATATTAATTTGATTATTATCTGGACTTATCCCTTTCTCCTTTACAATATCTTCAATCTCTTTCCTTAGAGATTCTTCATCTGTTTTCCCCCATACTAATGGAATATCTTTGATTAAACCATTTTCCTTATCGAAAACGCCATTTTCATCTGACAGAACGTTCCACCAATCTATATTATTTATTTCTTGCCGATTAAAATCAGATTCTTGTAAACGTACATTATCAGTCAAACCGTCAGAAATTCCCTTATAGAAACTTAACATGCCACTTGTTGGCACCACTGGGAGCTGAGTTTTAGCTAATAATAAGGAAAGTTTGATAGGAGTCAGTTTTGTTTTAGCCAACCAAGAAGTCAAAACTTCCATTTGAGTAATAACACTGAGAATGTCATCTTTCTGCTCATCTTTTTCTCTAAAAATGGGTATATCTGCCAAATATCCCTCTTCACCTGTTAAAATATCCGCCAGAATTAATCCATCTTCCGCAGAAAAACCAAATAATCGTGGAATAGTTACCAGACGATAAAGACTAGACACGACATCAAGATTACGCACCAATTTGCCAGAAGAAAGTTTCAGTGCTGCCTCAACGATAGGTGCAATCACTTGAAACGTGGATAAAGAAATAGCTAACCCTGCACACAATTGTTTAACTGTTTTCGCGCCTTCTCCTTGATTTTCTTTATAACTAAATTCTTTCCCATCCAAAATTAAAGGCTGATCAAAAAGTTTAGACTGATTAAAAATTTGATCAAAAAATGGAATATTATTACTGATAGTAAATGGCGTAATTTGATATATCCATCCAGCAAACGTCTCCGGTAATACTTTATATTGTGTTGATAAATGGCGGAATAAACCTAATGCTCTTAATGTATTATTGGATATAGTCAGATCGGTATTATTTGGCTCAGCTTTTATTGCTGAAATTATTAATAAGTCAAGCTGATGATAAGGTAACGCTAACCAACGCTGTAAACGAATAAAACGATTCATTCGATCATAACGGAAATCAGAAACTGCGTTTATTTCGCGTCCATTATCCGTTCTCACAATGCTTAATGCATCTAATTGCCCCGCATTTATATAAACACCACCATAGTGATAAGGTGCAGGAAAGTGTTCTGACGTTTGCCCACTATCGAAGATAGGGTTAGAAAATAGCACATTTGGCGAAACTAAAGGCCGGAAATCGCCACTACTAAACAAGTGTTCGAGATCTGTCACTTTCGATCCTGTCTGCTGACCAAAAGATAGAATCCCTTTTAATTTCACACTTTCATCCGCAGAAACACCATAGTTATCCTGGAAAAATTGTTCCGCTTCCGGCAATAACTCCGATTGTGCAGTACCTTGTTTAGCAATAGCGAAGCGGTAAGTCATAGTGAGGAAGTTAATACCTTCAATATTTACCGAAATACTATTTTCGCTCTCTTTTGGTATCGCCGCATAAACTGTCATTTCACCAAAGAAAGGACCATTATCTAAATTACCAATTTCACTATTATCACTTTCTACATAAGTTAACTTTAATTGTCGACTAAATGGTGATGAATTATTAAAAGGCTCCATCCTCGCTTTTACGCGATTGTAAGTCAGAACATTTTCACCACGAAGCTTAATCTTAATCGTCTCTTTAGCTTTATTTTCGCAAGTAATGACAATTTCATCATAGGCTTTATCATCATTATCACTCAATAATGTCGGGCCAGTAATATTTGCATCAGCATGAATAATATAAGCATGTTTTGCCACATCACGCTCAGGTAATACTTCTGTTGTGCTGGCACTGAAATAACTCTTAATCAGTTGCTCACGTGATAAAAAGTTTTGCGCAAACGGGCTTTTCTCTGTCAGTAAAGTCATTTGCTCCTGACTTAATTGAGCATAGGCAAGCAAAGCCTGATCACGTTTTTCAGTTAAGATATGCCAGGGAAATTGCTGATCCACTTGCTGAATAATCGTACCTAATTCAGTCTCTTTTTCGGCCAAGCCTTTATTAATCTGTTGAGAAGGCAAACTATAAGGTAATGTAAATGGAAAACGAGTCTCCCCCAAAACCTGATTAACCGGTTTTTCTGCATGGCCTGTTTGATCAATATATTCCCTGGCACTTTTCGACAAAACATCATTCACAATAGATATTGCCGTAATCTCTTTGTAAAGATTATCACTATTAAGTAATAAGTCAGGAATATCAGCACGCCTTTGCTCTAACCCTACGGCATTATTGGAACCATCTAACTCTATTTGTTGTACAAACTTATAAAGATCAAGCAGGTAATTTACCGGACTATCAAGAGCCTCAATCGCGTCTGGCTGACAGAAATCATCCCAAGGTTCAGGAAATAAGTTGCTATAATCAGGCAATTTTTCTTTTTCGTTGGTATTGTCACCACTATAAAAAGAATATCTTGCCTGATGACTCGCTTCTGTCAATGATGCGCTATCGTAATCTCTCAATTGTCTTTGCCGATAACTTTGTACCAATTGATTAGCCGCACTCACTGCTTTATCAAAAATTGCCTCGGCATGACCTGATAAAGATTCGTTATGGCGTTTAATAAAACGCTGTTTTGATACTTCAATAATATCAAAAATTGAGTGATACCCTAGGCGTTGGAGTGTATTAAGTAGCGTGACAGTAGAATGGTCTTCCTTCTGTTCTGAATTTGCCAACATATAAGGTGTAGGCAATATTGGCGATGCTGATGATTTTATTTCTGCCACCGCAGCTAATAATGGTGATACTTTTGTTATATCCTGTTTTTCACGAGAAATGCTTTTATATTTATCCATTGTATTATTCCCAACCTAATTAATCGGAAACACCTGAATAGCACAGTTATAGAAACTATAACCACTTTAAGTAGTGAGATTTTTAAAGCGTAAACTCAATTTAATTTAATTTACATGCTTCACACTGCTTCTCTTTCGGTTTATCGTAAGAAGGAAGGTCGCCTTCAAAATAAAACGGCTCCATGTCAATGACTTTTTTAATTGCTTTGCGGCCTAATCCTTCATGAGCAGCATTGGTTAATAAGCCATTATCCTGATCTCCGGTCCAAATAAATAAACCACCAAGTCCATTTTGTTTAACATAGCGGCCTTTTTCTCTGACTGAACGAGGCGTATCTAATGACATAAATACTTTAAGATCTTTATTGTAAATATAATCGGCTTTCGCAACCGGATCATGGAAAACTGTAAACCCATTACGGCCTATTTGATTTTCATAATCAACATAGTTATAGATAATATCTGTCCATTCAATGACGCTGTGTTCAAAACTCCCTACCGTGGATGTTCCATCAGTGTATCTCCCAACCAGTTGTTCATTATCCTTACTCTCTAACTCCGCAGTTTTGGCATTACGAGTATAACCAGAATAACCGATATAGATAAATTTCTTATTAATACCTAAAGAAATAAGATATTTAACTGCATCATCGACTGAATATTTAGAATACTGGTCATCCTTATTACGATAAAGATTGGTATGATGAGAAAGTTTCCCATCGCCCAATGTAAAGAAATCATAAGTCATTAAGTTGATTTCATTGACACCAGCAGCAATCAATTCTGGAATATGCGCTGCTTTCATTTTTTCTATATCAGCAGAAGCGGCAATACTAATTCCTTGCAAATTACTGATATTTGCATTTTTTAAATCCTTAATAAGCTCAGCAAAATGCTCATAATCATCTTCACCAAATTGATTACCTTCCCCCGCAGAACCAGGATATTCCCAGTCAAGATCAATGTGAGTTAGCATGGGGAATTTGGTATATAAATCTTTAACCCCCTCAACAAATCGCTTACGAAGATTCTCATTACGGCATACTTTATAAAAAGCACCACTCATTGACCAACCGCCAACACTGACAGAAATTTCCAGATCTGGATTTTCTTCTTTAAGTAAACGCAACCCTCCTAATACCCCTTGGGCTTTATCTTGATGATATAAGTCTACAGGCTCGCCCGCCCACTGAGTAAAACCACAATTAAGATAGGCTGCAACATCAGCCCAAGGATCTATTGGAATAGGTTTGCCTTCGTGATTCTCTAGAATATCTTGTTCAGCATCCCCCATTTGCCATCCATTTTTACCCGCAGCAGCAATGATAGTTGCTCTCTTCTCCCCGGGATCGCCAATAATTCCTGCAAAGCTAAAGATAATTCTCTTAAACGGCTTTCCTTTTTCTTTATCGCCTTTAAAGCGCATTAAATCAGCGCTTCTGCCGCCATTCTTTTTAAAATCATCTTCACTTGCTGTGTCAACCAAACGCGCATCATAGATTGACCAATCAGATAAATAACAGAAAACACCAAAATCATCTTTCTCCTCGTAAGTATTAAAAACAGTTTTAGCAAGCCTTGTCGGTGTATACGATAATAATCCATCGGTTGTTTTAGGATCAAAGCCATTTAACCGATAAGTTTTTTGCGCCGCACCTTCTTCCGAATCTTTAACCTTATGTGGATCAGTTTCATACACCAATTGGCTATCTGCTTTTGGTTTATTTTCACTCATATCTTACTCCACTAATAGTACAATTGTTTTAAACATCACAGAGTTTAATCATGACAACCTATGCCAGAATTAAGTAGAGCTTTAATAAGTATTCAGATTACAAATCGTTCCCCCTGGAATACTTATAACGTATTAGATACAAAATATTACATAGCTTTAACTTATAAAGATCTAATTTCTAGATAACACGATATGTTAGAGCCATGAATACTACTTCTCATAGTAACACTAGCTAAACCTCTTTTTTTCATATACAGATATAAAAATTAATAATCTCTTTTTTTCTCCCGCCTATTGACTCAAACAAAATACACCAAATTATTCTTCTTAACCAAAATTTTCTATCGCTAAATTCTCTTTTTATTAAATGTGATTTATATATTTAATATTATCAAATATATATCATAAAATGAAAATATGAGTTATTTATGACAGAAACATAATAATCTTATTAAATTTCAATAATCACTTTCTAACTATTAATTATTTTTTGTTACACCGTAACTAAGATATCCACCAATTAACTTTCAACTTTCTTTAGCCATATTAAACTAGGGTTAAAAAACGACCTTTGATCAGATTTTCTCAACTGGGTATGTGGGAAATTAATTATCTGTATGTTGATCGTTCTTTTTAGTACCACTTAGTGACTAAAGTTCTACCTCTAATTGCACAAATTAATAAACGTGCTAAAAAATACTTGACACACCAATTTCGTTCCAGTTTACTAGTACACAAGTGAGTGAGAATGCTATTACCTTGTATACCATCTATATCAATACTAAAGAGGCACTGAAAATGGCTGTATTTATGACGTCTATCCGTTGGTGGCATAACTTCCCAGTAAGGGCGGTATGGTCACGCACATAAATCAACAGTGCCAAATTACCAAAACCCGCCTAACAAGCGGGTTTTTTTATATGTGTAACTAATTGACAGGACGAAAAAATGACGGATAAACAACCCAAAATCACAGTAATTGAGCAGGAAACCGCTTATCAACCCGATCCTACTCTACTATTCAACCAACTCTGCGGTGAGCGACCAGCAACTTTATTGCTGGAATCGGCGGAAATTAACAGCAAAAAAAATTTAAAAAGCCTGCTGATTATCGATAGTGCCTTGCGTATCAGAGCCAACGGCAACCAAGTTACTTTCGACGCTTTGACAGAGAATGGCCGGAATTTATTACCCATTTTAGCCAACAAATTGGCCAGTAACGCCCAATCTGAAATGACACATGATGCTCTTCAAGTTACCTTCCCGCCAATCAATCACAATATAGATGAAGATAATCGCCTAAAAGCTGTATCCGTGTTTGATGCACTACGTGCTCTGCTTTCACTGGCGGAAGGGCTATCACCACACAATTCGTCAAGCGCAGAAGCGATATTCGTTGGCGGCCTTTTTTCTTACGATCTGGTGGCCGGATTTGAACCATTGCCAGCCGTAAAAACTGTTCAACGCTGTCCTGATTTCTGCTTTTATCTCGCAGAAACATTATTGGTGATCGACCACCAGAATAAAAATGCACGTTTGCAAATCTCTCTTTTCAGCAATTCTCAAGCAGAAGAGCAACGCCTTAAGCAACGATTAAAAACATTAGCGACGCTCATTACCGAACCCGCTGAACCCGTAAAACAAATCTCTCTGCCAACCATGAAAGTTTCATCCAATCGGGATGATAAAGCCTATGCAGAAATGGTGGCACAATTGCAGCAATACATCCGTCAGGGAGATATTTTTCAGGTGGTGCCATCAAGACGCTTCTTTCTGCCCTGCCCGGCACCGCTTCATGCTTATCAAAAACTTAAGTACTGCAATCCCAGTCCCTACATGTTTTTCATGCAGGACAAAGATTTCTGTCTGTTCGGCGCTTCTCCTGAAAGCGCACTTAAATATGATGCATCCAATCGCCAGATTGAAATTTACCCGATCGCCGGTACCCGCCCCCGTGGGCGCAATGCTGTCGGCGAGCTGGATGCCGATCTGGACAGCCGAACCGAACTAGAGATGCGCACAGATGATAAAGAATTAGCCGAACACCTGATGCTGGTTGATTTGGCCCGTAATGACCTGGCTCGCATTTGTGAACCGGGAAGCCGCTATGTCGCTGACTTGACAAAAGTTGATCGCTACTCCTTTGTTATGCATCTGGTTTCCCGCGTAGTGGGAACATTACGCCATGATTTGGACATCTTTCATGCTTATCAAGCTTGTATGAATATGGGCACCCTTACTGGCGCGCCGAAAGTACGCGCAATGCAACTTATCGCTCACTATGAAAGTGAACGCCGGGGCAGCTATGGCGGTGCGGTCGGTTATTTCACCGGCAAAGGGGATATGGATAATTGTATCGTTATTCGCTCTGCCTATGTGGAAGATGGTATGGCGACGATTCAGGTTGGCGCAGGTGTTGTGCTGGATTCCGAACCTTTAGCCGAATCCGAAGAGACTCGTAACAAAGCAAAAGCCGTCATTCGAGCAATTATTGAGGCTCATCAGGCCGAGGAGATTTTCTAATGGCAAATATTCTTCTACTCGACAACGTGGATTCATTTACCTATAACCTCGTCGATCAATTACGTAATCATGGTCATCAGGTGGTTATCTACCGCAATACTGTTGCAACTGAAATGATTATGCAGCGATTAAGTATGCTCTCTTCTCCGTTATTGATGCTTTCACCGGGGCCGGGTAAACCATCTGACGCAGGTTGTATGCCTCAATTACTGCAAAAAATCATCGGCAAAATCCCAGTAATCGGCATTTGCCTTGGGCATCAAGCCATTATTGAAGCCTATGGCGGAGAAATTTCCGCTGCGGATGAAATCCTACACGGTAAAGCTTCTTTGGCAGAACACGACAATCAGGCTATGTTCGCTAATCTGGAAAACCCTCTGCCGGTTGCCCGTTATCACTCTCTCGCGGGGAACAAAATTCCATCCGAACTGACTATTTCTGCCCGTTGTGGCGATACTGTTATGGCGGTTCGTCACAACAAACACAAGGTTTGTGGATTTCAATTTCACCCAGAATCGATTCTCACAACTCAGGGCGCTAAATTACTTGAACAAACTCTGGTCTGGGCACTAAATTAAAGGGAAGATGAAAATGCAGACTATTTTCAATAAATTGTTTAATGCGCAGACACTGACACAGCAAGAAAGCCAGCAACTATTTGCAGCTATTATTCAAGGAGAATTAAGTGAATCACTACTCGCTGCTGTACTTATCAGCATGAAATTACGCGGTGAACAACCCCAGGAGATCGCCGGTGCAGCCCAAGCATTACTGGCAAATGCCCTGCCATTTCCACGGCCGGATTACACTTTCTGCGATATCGTCGGAACAGGCGGCGATGGTACAAACAGTATCAATATTTCAACCGCCAGTGCTTTTGTCGCCGCGACTTGCCAGATTAAAGTCGCCAAACATGGCAACCGCAGTGTTTCCAGTCGGTCAGGTTCTTCTGATTTATTGGCTGCGTTTGGTATCACCCTTGATATCAGCGCGGAATGTGCCCGTAGCGCACTCGATGAAATCGGCATCTGTTTCCTATTCGCACCGCAGTATCATCTTGGATTCCGTCATGCAATGCCGGTACGTCAACAACTGAAAACCCGAACGCTATTCAATATACTAGGTCCTCTAATTAACCCAGCCCGCCCGCCACTGGCTTTAATTGGCGTTTACAGCCCTGAGCTCGTTGAGCCGATTGCCCGCACTTTACAGGTTCTCGGCTATCAACGGGCAGCGGTTGTTCACAGCGGCGGCATGGATGAAGTCGCACTACATGCACCGACGCAAGTTGCAGAACTTAATAATGGAGAAATTATCCATTATCAATTAAACGCTGAAGATTTTGGTTTACAACATCATCCAATATCCGCTTTAAAAGGAGGTTCTCCAGAAGATAATCGTGAAATGCTCAGTTTATTGTTACAAGGACGAGGCAAGAAGGCTCATGCTGATGCCGTTGCGGCTAACGTTGCCCTGTTAATGAAAATTCATGGACAGGAAAATTTACGTCATAACACCCAACAAGCTCTCGAAGCCATTCACAGTGGTCGAGCTTATGAACGAGTCATAGCACTTGCAACAAGGAGTTAATCATGCAAGCCACTATTTTACAGAAAATAGTTAATGATAAAGCCGAATACCTTATTAATCGCAAACAGCAACAACCATTGGAAAGTTTTATCGATGCCGTTGTTGCCAGCAATCGTCATTTTTATCAAGCGCTAAGCAGTCAACAGACGGTTTTTATTCTGGAATGCAAAAAAGCCTCTCCTTCTAAAGGCGTTATTCGTCAGGATTTTGATCCTGTTCAAATAGCGAAAATTTATCAGCCTTATGCTGCCGCCATCTCTGTATTAACTGATGAAAAATATTTTCAGGGTAGCTATGAATTTCTTCGTTTAGTCAGTGATGCCGTTCACCAGCCGGTATTGTGCAAAGATTTTATTATCGATCCTTATCAAATTTATCTTGCTCGTTATTATCAAGCCGATGCAATTTTACTAATGCTTTCTGTTCTCGATGATCAACAATATATTGCACTGTCTCAACTTGCGCATAGCCTGAATATGGGCGTACTGACGGAAATCAGCTCAGAGGAAGAGCGAGCCAGAGCGGTTGCGCTGAAAGCTAAAGTTATTGGCATCAATAACCGTGACTTGAGAGATCTTTCTATTGATTTAAACCGTACTAAACAACTTGCGCCACAATTACCGGAAGGAACAATTGTTATCAGCGAGTCGGGCATCCACCAGCATCAACAAATTCGTGATCTTAGTTATTATGCTAATGGCTTTCTCATTGGCAGTGCTTTAATGGCTCAATCCAATCTGGACTTAGCATTACGTCAACTGATTCTGGGTGAAAATAAAGTCTGTGGGTTAACTCGTCCACAAGATGCTAAAGCAGCATTACAGGCAGGTGCTGTTTATGGTGGTTTAATATTTGCTGAGCATTCACCGCGTAAGATTAATATCCAACAGGCCCAACAAATTATTAATGCAGCAAATCTCAAATATGTAGGGGTATTTCAAAATCAATCATCTGCATTCATCAGTCATATCGCCCGTATCCTTTCTCTGGCTGCGGTGCAATTACATGGCGCAGAAGGCGAAGTTTATATTGCTGAACTGCGAAAAACCCTGCCTGAAAATTGTCAAATCTGGAAAGCAGTTGATATGTCGAAAGATGACTTTCACGCCCAAGCCGGAAATATTGACCGTTATTTACTGGATAACGGCAAAGGTGGAACCGGCCAAAGTTTCGATTGGCAATTACTTGAAAAGCAATTACTCGCCAATGTCATGCTAGCCGGTGGGTTAAATGAAGAAAATTGCCAACAAGCAGCAAAATATGGCTGTTGCGGACTTGATTTTAACTCTGGCGTCGAAAACGCACCTGGCATTAAAAGCAGTCATAAACTAAATAAAGTGTTTCAGCTTCTACGCTGTTACCAGTAAGTAACAATTTTCCGATTCATATAAATGGACAAGTAGAACAATGAGTAAACTTAACCCTTATTTTGGCGATTTCGGCGGACAATTTGTACCACAGATCCTTATTCCAGCCCTTGAACAATTAGAAGCCGCATTTATTGCAGCTCAACAAGATCCCGAATTCCAGCAAGAATTTCAGGATCTACTGAAAAACTATGCCGGCAGACCAACAGCATTAACGTTATGTCGTAATCTGACGAAAGGCACCAAAACCCGCCTTTATCTGAAACGTGAAGATCTATTACACGGCGGCGCTCATAAAACCAATCAGGTACTTGGTCAGGCATTATTAGCGAAACGCATGGGTAAAAACGAAATTATTGCGGAAACCGGCGCTGGTCAACATGGTGTAGCAACCGCCCTCACCTGCGCACTTTTAAATATGAAATGCCGCATTTATATGGGCGCTAAAGATGTGGAGCGCCAATCCCCTAATGTTTTCCGTATGCGTCTGATGGGAGCCGAAGTGATTCCGGTTCACAGTGGTTCTGCTACTTTAAAAGATGCCTGCAATGAAGCATTACGTGATTGGTCTGGCAGCTACGATAAAGCCCACTACTTATTAGGGACTGCCGCTGGACCCCACCCGTATCCGACGATGGTTCGAGAGTTCCAGCGTATGATCGGCGAAGAAGCCAAATCCCAAATTCTGGCAAAAGAGGGACGCCTGCCCGATGCGGTGTTAGCTTGTGTCGGTGGAGGCTCCAATGCCATTGGCATGTTTGCTGAATTCATTCCTGAAACCTCGGTCCGCCTCATTGGTATTGAACCTGCCGGGCTCGGTATTGAAACCGGTAAGCATGGCGCTCCACTGAAACATGGCAAATTGGGCATCTATTTTGGTATGAAATCGCCAATGATGCAGACAGATGAAGGCCAGATTGAAGAATCTTATTCTATTTCCGCCGGTCTGGATTTCCCTTCCGTTGGCCCTCAACATGCCTATCTGAACAGTATTGGACGGGCTGATTATGTTTCCATCACCGATGATGAAGCATTAGCAGCATTCAAAACCCTTTCCCGTGAGGAAGGCATTATTCCAGCCCTCGAATCCTCTCATGCGCTGGCTTATGCTCTGAAAATGATCCATCAAGCTCCTGATAAAGAGCAATTACTGATCGTTAATCTATCCGGTCGCGGTGATAAAGACATATTTACTGTCCACGATATTTTAAAATCCAGAGGGGAAATCTAATGGAACGTTATGAGCAGCTATTTAAACAACTGGAAAGTCGTAAACAAGGTGCTTTTGTCCCCTTTGTCACCCTAGGCGATCCAAACCCGGAATTATCATTGGAAATTATTGATACTCTGATTGCAAGCGGTGCTGACGCTCTTGAGTTAAGTATTCCCTTTTCTGATCCGCTGGCTGACGGCCCAACTATTCAAAACGCTAATCTACGCGCCTTCTCCTCAAATGTGACCCCCACACTCTGTTTTGAGCTATTAACAAAAATTCGGGCAAAATATCCTGATATTCCTATTGGTTTATTAATGTATGCCAACCTGGTTTTTCATCATGGAATAGACGAATTCTATCGCCGTTGCAAAAATGCAGAGGTCGATTCGGTACTCGTTGCAGATGTTCCTATATCAGAATCACGGCCATTCCGTATCGCGGCCATGAAACATGGTATTGCCCCTATTTTTATTTGCCCACCCAACGCGGAAGATGAGCTATTGCGTGAAATTGCCTCTTATGGCCGCGGATATACCTATTTATTATCAAGAGCAGGAGTGACCGGTACAGAAAGACGAGGTGAAAAACCGTTAAATCATTTAGTCAATAAACTACGAGAATATCATGCGGCACCACCGTTACAGGGATTTGGGATTTCAGAACCTGAGCAGGTCAAAGAAACATTAACGAGTGGCGCAGCGGGAGCCATTTCCGGATCTGCCGTCGTTAAAATTATCGAAGAAAATCTTTCCCAGCCAGAAATAATGCTGAAAAAGCTGGCTGAATTTGTATCAAAAATGAAATCTGCCACTCAACTTTAATACAAAAAATGGGGCAAAATCTGCCCCATTTTTTTATTAAAAGTGATAACCAACCCCAAACATAAATACCCACGGATCTAGCCGGGTATCAATTTTATATTGCTGATCACCTGCTTTAAATTTCACATCCGTTTCAATGTTTACCCACCATACAGAGGCGTTCAACATCCAATTCTGATCTAACTCATAATCCAGACCAACCTGCCCCGCAACACCCCAGGAGTCCTTCAAGTCCAGACTATGCAAGTTATTATCTTTAACGGCCGAATTACCATTGAATTTTTCATTAAAGAAAGTGGTATAGTTCAGACCAACACCAACATAAGGGCGGAAACTACTTTCTTTAGAACCGAAATAGTACTGTGCCATTAATGTCGGCGGTAGATGTTTTACTTTAGCAATGTCACCAACACCCGGTAAACTTACCCGATGCTGGAAGGGTGTCCCTGCCAGTAATTCAAAACCAATATTATCAGTAATCATATAACTGAAGGTTAAACCCATCTGGGTATTATTATCCGCACTCAAAGAGCCCACCCCTAATACATTATCAGAACCCGTATTAGGTCTTACTGTTGCAGTACCTGTGCGGAAAATAAAATCACCTGCTTCATGCGCAAAAGCAAATGATGGTGCTAAAGTTGCCGCTGCTAATACAAATGCAGAAATTTTTTTCATTATTCATCCCATTACTGTGATTTAAAGTCAATTAAAATATACTCATATATTAGAATCTATGATCCAAGACAGATCACATCTTTCAAAGAATTTCAGTAAAACCGCATATTTATAATATTATTATTTCAATTAGGTATTATTTTAAATTGATCCAGATCAAAGTTTATTTATTATTAATCAGTTAGAAATCCTTTATTTATATACTCATTCCGATGTTTTATCTTTCCTTATCATTATATTTCCATTATGTTTTAATAAGGTTAATTTTATGTTTATTTTTATCTTAAGAATATAATGTGAAGAACTTTTTTCTACCATCAACAATCACTGTTAACCATCAATTTATCCGCATCATCTTGTTTCTACTATCCACGTTTCCCCATAACAAGGTACAATCATCCCCTATGCATTGTTGTTTAACCTGATAGGAGCTGTCTTCATGCCAATCACGGCGAATACCCTGTACCGTGACAGTTTTAACTTTTTCAAAAATCAACTGTTAAGTACCCTGACCCTAGCCGTTCTGGCGGCTCTAGTTACCACTTTATTGGGGCACCTGTTTATTCCTGACAGCGAACAGATGAAGTTGCTGACAGAAGCAGAATTCACGTTTGCCACTTCAGGCAAGGCCGGTATTCAGGAGCTGGTGTCTCAAATGACCCCAGAGCAACAGTCAATGATCATGCGGGCGGGAATCGGGACCATTTTCTCAAGTATGATTGGCAGCGTGCTGCTGGTCGGTGGTGTACTGACGCTAGTCGCGGCAGTTTCAGCGGGAAATCGTATTTCTTCATTACAGGCAATTGGTTTATCAGCAAGCCAATTACCGAAACTGTTCCTATTACTGCTTATCTGCACCCTGCTAATTCAATTGGGCTTGATGCTGATGCTAGTACCCGGCATTATTTTGTCGATCGCACTAGCTCTATCACCCGTTATTATGACTGCCGAGCGTTGCGGCGTTTTTGCTGCTATAAAAATAAGCTGGAAACTGGCATTTGCTAATATTCGTCTGCTGGTTCCGGCAATTCTTTTGTGGCTGACCGCAAGGCTGTTGCTGGTATTTATTATTGACCGCCTAACATTCATTCACAGTGAGATGGCAGGGATTATTCTTGGTGTGTTTAATAACCTCATCTCAGCCATTTTGCTGATTTACCTGTTCCGGTTGTATATGCTGGTTGCCTCTTCACAACAAAAATCAATATAAAACAAAACCCCATAGTGATAACACTATGGGGATAAACAGAATAAGCTGTTATATCTGGATTGATCTAAAATGCAAAAAAATTCCCTGTTTTTCAACAGGGAATTCTATAGAAAAGAGAGCTAATCAAATATTAATTAGCGAATTTAGATTAGAACCGATAACCTACGCCAACTACCCAAGTGCCTACTTTAGTTTCACCCAGTTTTGAATATTCATAGGATGTATCAATAGTCCAATTTGGCATAGGGTTAAACTGTAATCCGAGTCCGTAGCCAATAGATGTTTTACTATTACTTTCTGACTCTGAATGAACAAAATCAGAGACCTTAACCTTTCCACGTGCAGCACCAACCATACCGTATGCACTAACATAGTCATTAAAACGATATGTAGGACCCGCCATCAGAGAATAATAATCTATATCAGCTTTAGCTACTTTTCGGCCACCACTATAAAACTCGTAACCCAAATATGTATACGTAAACGAGCTGATAACACCCCAATTATTATCCAATTCGTAGCGATATTTTAAGTTGAGGCCCTTTGGATGATCATCAACCTTATCATCTCCAAACTTCATATGACTCTGAGCATAACCACCCGAAATTGTGTGTTCATCAGCATTTGCCGCAAATGCAAACACAGATAAACCTGCTGCCACCACTGAAGCTACCAATGTTCTTTTCATTAAAAAGCCCTAATTATTGTATAAAATATAGAAAAAACTTAATTGCGGGCCGTGATTATTTATCAAAAATCAATATAAAACAACTCAATTTTGTTTTTTGTTAAGTTTCTATTCAACAAGATCAAGTAATAACCACTTTCCATCCTGTAACAGAAGAATCTTTTCATCTTAATCGGATATTTTTTGTACTTATTAGCATTTCATCACTTCACTGCTGAGATAAAAGCAAAAAAATTCCCTGCCTTACAACAGGGAATTTTGTCTAGAATATAGTGATAACTAATAAAGGAATAATCTTCAGATTACATGGCTAAACATGGACTAACAATTTCAACTAAATAGACATATGGACACTAAACCAATAGTCAAAAACATATATCCGGTTTTAATAATCCCTGATGAAAATCCATACTCTCTATCTTCATTATTTCGACAGCCTTGATGAATAAACTATCTAATAAGCTAACAGAGAGGTTGGTGCTAACATTAATTTATTATCTTCAGTCACTTAATGAGATTACACAAATCGCAAAAGTTGGACTGAATTCCCTTTAAAGGAACGACTACACTAGAAAAACTATTTAGAATCGATAACCCGCACCAATTACCCAAGTGCCTACTTTGTAGTCACCTACTTTTGAATATTCATAAGATGCATCAATAACCCAATTTGGCATAGGGTTAAACTGCAATCCTAAACCATAAGCAGCAGAGGTCTTACTTTCTTTATATTCAAAGTTATAGCCATAGGCAGAAAATTCACTCTTGTCCTTTCCATGTGCAGCACCAACCAGACCGTATACACTCACGTACTCATTAAAGCGATATGTAGGACCCGCCATCAGAGAATAGTAATCTAAATCACCAGTACCAATCTTGCTACTACCATAATAGTAATCATAACCCTGATGTGTCATCGTGAATGAGCCAACAACACCCCAATTATTATCCAGCTCGTAACGATATTTCAGGTTAAAACCTTTTGGGTTTTCATCGAGCTTTTCACCATCATATTTCACATGACTCTGAGCATAGCCACCAGAAATCGTGTGTTCACCGGCGTTTGCTGCAAATGTGAATACAGATAAACCAACTGCCACTGCTGAGGCTATCAATGCCTTTTTCATTGGAACGTCCTAAATAGTTATTGTACAAGTAATAATGATTTGCTTTGTTAAAATATACTTATCGAAAAACAGAATGTAACGTGGTATTAAATACTTAATGCTTCAATCATATTGTTTTTTAACAAGAAATCTTAAAATAATACAGGTATTCAGGATCTGATATCTCAGTTAATAGAATAGCGACGGTCAATAATCATACGTTCGGGAATTAAGAACTATTTTCCTCAATTATAATTATCAATGTGATTATTTTATTTCTCACATTTATTTATTGATCTCAATAACGCGCTATTATAGCTGAATAATCGTTCAATCAGACCTCACAGTGATAAAACCATGAGGCTGAAAGTTATAAACAAGTTTACGTTGTATTCATTTACATGGTGTTAAATTTACTATTTCAAGCTGCTATATTTTTAGCCCCACAAGATGACATCACCCTTTCACTGATTTCCTGCTCAATTTTTATTTCAAAGTCAGTAAACAGCGCCTTTGGTTTTACACTTTTATTACTTTTTTCAAGCGTGACAAAACCATGTCGGCTAAGTGTCTTTAATGTGACTGACAAGTTGCTTGGTTTCCTTCCTGATAGATTAGCCAGCTCTGCGATTGTCTCTGGTTTGTGCTCATCGATAAGACGCAGAAGCGCAATATTATCACTGCTAAGTACTTGAGCAAGCGCAATCATGGAAGTAAACCAAATCTTAGGCTCATCAGGTTGAACAATATATTCACCCTTAATAATAGCCAATGTGCGCTTGCGTATAAGTTCTTCATTCATCACGCCAATGAGTGCTTTCATCGTATTACCCTCTTTTTTCGCGTTCAGCGATAATTTCATCAATTTTAGTAAAGAAATCCTCAATTAACTGATATGCAGAAGTAAATTCATACGGAACACCTTTATCTATGGAGTTTCTGTGAACATGGTCATACACCAATCGTCCTCGATACTGACTTCTCCTTGGTGAAATAATTGCGTGCGCATTATCCATGCCAAATACTCGCGTGTTGTATTTGTCATGTAGCGTTAAGTTATAACGAATACCATGTGGAATGAAATTCGTCGGCTTAACTGTCCATACCTCAATTTTCCACCAATAACCATCATCTCGATAAACTCTCTGACCATGCAACCCAAGCAAGACGTCCAAACCTGAATCAGATTGCATTACTAAAACCTCCTTGTTTATTATGATCTAATCATATGCTTTTATTCAACGAACTTCAAGTGAACAACCAACTGTAAATTATTATCTTTTAATGTAATTAGAGTACCATTCAGGCTTACTTTGGATCATTCGTACCGCAAAATAGAGATCAGGTACCACAATCAGATCGTCATCACTACTTTTCAGTTTATTCTGTCTTATCCAGCGAGTAAGTTCTGTCCGGCGCCCGGCAAGCACCAATGTGATATCTCTTACTTTCAATTCACTAATCAACTCATCAATCGCGGCAAATACGCTGACATCATCGTAGGTAAAACTCACAGCCGCATCGACAACCAACCAACCCGGACGTTTTTGCGTCTTGTTAAGTTTTTGAATCCTGTCAACATGCTGTAACACCCGCTTTTTAAAATAGCTGACATTGAAATAAGTCAATGGTGAATTAAACCGATACATCATCACACCATCTATTGGCTTAATATCATTGCCATGATTAATTGAATGAATCATTCCTTGGTCATTCACCCCTAAGAGCTGATCTGTCGGGCGGAATATAATCCGCAAAAACTGTAATAAACCAAGCAGAACGGCGAAACCAACACCATTAATCAAGCCAACCACCAGCACGGCAATTAATGTAAATAGTGATAAAGTAAATGCCTGATGATTTCTTTTCCTCAGTGACCAGATCCGCCGTAAGCCCAACAGTGACGATGCCGAATAAATCAGCACCACGCCAAGAGATGACAACGGGATATAAGCCAGGAAACTTGTCATAAATAACAAAACCAGCAAAATAATGGTCGCTGCGATAACAGAGACCAATTGCGTTTTCCCACCAATCGCATCATTAACCGCAGTACGACTACTAGCAGCACTAACAGCAAATCCTTGTGATAAAGCAGAAGCAATGTTCGCAATGCCTAAAGCTCTAAGTTCACAATCTGCATCAATCTGATAACCGTTTTTACTGGCAAAGCTACGGGCCGTCATCATAAAACTGACAAAACTGATAACAGCAAGGTTCAACGATGGGATAACTAGCTCACGCATAATGCCTGGCTGGAAATCGGGCATTGGCACAACAGGTAATCCCCCACCGCTGACACTACCAACAATCTGAATGCCATATTTCTCCAGACCAAATTGCCAGCTTACATACGTCGTTAATACCATTGCCAACAAAGGTCCCGGCCAAGTCGGACGCAAGAAACGCACAGCAAACAAAATCAACACCGTAGCAACAGACATTGCTAGCGTCGGTAAATGAGTACTCATTAGCTTAGCAGGCAATGCGATCACTCGTTCAATCAATCCCGCCGGAAAGCCAGCAAAACCAAAAACTTGAGCTAACTGATCCACAATGATTGTCAATGCAACACCGTTCATTAATCCTTTCAAAATCGGTTTGGAAAGAAAATCAGCAAACGCGCCTAATCGAAAGTGACTGGCGAGAACACACCATATTCCGGTCATTAAGGTCATTACAATCGTAAGCTGCCAGCGGACATCTTCATTATCAAACACCAATGGCGCGACAGCCGCGGCAATAACGGCACACGTTGCTGCATCTGGCCCGACAATCAATTGTCTTGAAGTACCAAATAATGCATAAGCAAACATGGGTAAAATGCATGCATAAAGACCGATAATTGCACTTATTCCCATCAATTCGGCGTAAGCAATAGCAACCGGTAGAGCAACCGCGGCGACAGAAAGCCCGGCTCTTAAATCATGACTAAACCATTCCTTGCGATAATGAGAAAAATTGCCCAACCCTGGCATCCAACGCTGTAGTTTTTTCCACTGCATCTGGTTTATGCCCTCTTATTTTTCAACGGGTTTTAGTTATAATGCTGCGTTATATGCCCACTGACAACCGGAAGTTAATTACGCCGCTCTTTATGATAGAATTATGCGAAACCGATCGATAAAAATCTTTTTTATTGAGAGATAAGACCATACTGTTGCTGCTAGTTCATTCAATGACTAAAGTCGGATGATCATTAAACGCCGGAATTACAATAGGTTCAAATATGAAACAACTTTTAGACTTTCTACCTTTAGTCGTCTTTTTTGTCGTATACAAAATGTATGATATTTTCTACGCTTCTGGAGCGTTGATCGCCGCCACCGGTTTAGCTGTCGCTATTACTTATTTCATCTATCGGAAAGTAGAGAAATCCTCTCTGATTACTTTTATCATGGTGGCTGTTTTCGGTACTCTAACTTTAGCTTTCCACAGTGATCTATTTATCAAATGGAAAGTGACAGTGATCTATGCATTATTCGCATTAGCCCTGCTAGGCAGCCAATGGTTTATGAAAAAACCTCTGATTCAGAAAATGCTAGGAAAAGAGTTAGTTTTACCCGATTTTGTTTGGAACAAACTCAATATGGCATGGGCTCTGTTTTTTACCGCCTGTGCACTGGCTAATATTTATGTCGCATTCTGGTTGCCACAAGATGTCTGGGTTAATTTTAAAGTATTTGGTCTGACTGCCCTGACTCTGGTTTTCACCGTGCTCAGTGTAGTATATATTTACCGTCACCTGCCACGCGAACAGAAGTAACCCCATTCAAATGGATACCTGCCTGCTATCGTCTGTAGGCAGGTATTGTTTTTTCATCAAATAAAGTAAAGTTTTCAATGACACAACAACAATTACCTAACGGAGAGTTAGTCCTCCGCACACTGGCTATGCCCGCTGATACCAACGCCAACGGAGATATTTTTGGTGGATGGTTAATGTCACAAATGGATATTGGTGGTGCAATTCTGGCAAAAGAAATTGCGGAAGGCCGTGTTGTCACTGTCAGAGTAGATGGTATTACTTTCCTCAAACCTGTCGCCGTTGGTGATGTCGTCTGCTGCTATGCACATTGTCTCAAAACCGGTAACAGTTCGATTACCATCAACATCGAAGTCTGGGTGAAGAAAGTCGCTTCTGAACCTGTCGGTCAACGCTATCGTGCAACCGAAGCAGTATTCACTTATGTTGCGGTTAATGAAGATAATACCTCTCGTCGATTGCCAGAAGGCAAAACCCACTTTCAACTCACCAGCAGCACTCGCGAATAAGGCCGATTATTAATGGAAAAAGGAGCGTGTTAATCAGGCTCCTTTTTTATTTGCATATCCCCGACAATCAGGATTGAGATATACCCGTAATTTTAAATTCGACGGTTGTGATATAACCAATCGCCGGTATTTTTTCAAAGCGCCATTTTCTCATGACTTTTTTCACCTCCCTTTCAAAAACATTGGGTGGATTAGCGCCAATGACTTCTATATTTTTTACCCGTCCATCTTCATCAATATCATATTTGACTTTTACATAGCCTTCGATACCCAATGCTGAAGCTCTGGATGGGTAGACAGGTAACGCTTTACTTAATGCCCTTGGCCCATTCTGCGGTTTAACCACCGGTTTATTCTGATTATTATCAGTACGGTTAGCCAACGCATTCTGATTAAACTGCGGTTTTTCCGGTTGTTCAGCTCTCTTTTCAATGGGTTCAGATTGCTTTTTAACAACCTTTTTCTTCACTTCCGGTTTCTTCACCTCTGGTTTTGGAATTACCGGTTCCGGAATAGGCTCCGGCTCCTCCGGCTCTGATTCAGGCTCAGGTGCTGCCGGCTCCGAAACAGGAGCTTCTTCAGCCGCTAACTGAATCATAGCGACAGACATAAATGCAATATCAGACTGCTTTTCCGGTATTGCAGAACAAAAAAGGGCAACAGCAACAGAAATGTGCAAACAAATTGATAACAGTATTGGCCAACGTATCCAGCGCATAAGGGAATTCTTGATTAGCAGCATAATAGTCAATCCTCGAATGACAGCTAGTTTAAATGCAAATAGCAATCATATTCAATAAAGATTGTAGGTGAGCGTGAATATAAGGCCAAAAATATTATTTTTTCAATGTATCCATTCGCCATGCTGAACAAACAATAAAGCTCGACGCTGTTTATAACCATTTAATTTACGTAGTGAATAAATACGTAAATTACGTCTTGATTGCCCTTCCAGCCAACGGCGCCGACGGTTAAGATTCTGGCGTAACATCCGCCACCGCCCTACTTCATTCCGACCACGTTTCATAAAGTCATACCTATAAAAACATCACGCTCATTATAAGCCTTTAAAAAAGATATCCAAGGCGTATCTGGATAGTACTTTTTATATCAATAATGCGAAATGACCAATATCAAGTATGATGCTTGCAGTATATTTGCCGATTTTTTGGTAAATTCATCGGGTTAATTAGATCGTTTATATCCCGTGTCTTGAGGAAACCGTGTCAAACGCCACCAAAGATGTTCGAACAAAACAGGATTGATTGCCGAATATGACAACCTTTTATTCCGTCCTAAGTTGGCTTGCTATTTTCTTTTATTGGCTGATTGTTGCCAGTATCACCTTACGCATACTGATAAAACGCCGGCCGGTCACTTCTGCTATGACCTGGCTGTTGATTATTTATATCCTTCCCTTAGTTGGAATCATTGCTTACCTGTCGTTTGGTGAGTTGCATTTGGGAAAACGCAGAGTTGAACAAGCAAAAGCCATGTGGCCTTCAACAACCATATGGCTTGAAGAACTGCGTAAATCTCGTCATATCTTCGCCACGGAAAATAGTGAAGTCGCGACGCCTTTATTCCAGCTTTGCGAACGACGGCAAGGGCTTGCAGGCGTTAAAGGTAACAAGATCCAACTACTGACAACCTATGACCATTCACTGAAAACCATTATCAAAGATATTGAGAATGCCAAACACAGCATTGATATGGTGTTTTATATCTGGCAATCCGGCGGCTTGGTTGAGCAAGTGACTGATGCTCTTATGGCCGCAGCACACCGAGGAGTCAGATGCCGTATTATGGTGGATTCAGCCGGTAGCTGGTTATATTGCCGTAGCCAATACCCGGATATCATGCGCCAAGCGGGAATTGAATTTGTTGAATCTTTGCCAGTCAACATATTCCGTCTATTTTTACGCCGAATGGATCTGCGCCAGCATCGTAAAATTATCTTGATAGACGATTATATTTCTTATGCCGGCAGCATGAATATGGTCGATCCGCGCTTCTTTAAACAAGATGCCGGCGTTGGGCAATGGATAGATATCATGGTGCGTATGGAAGGACCCGTCACCACGACGATGGGAGTTATTTACGCTTGTGACTGGGAAATGGAAACAGGTCAACGTATCTTTCCGCCATCACCAGATAACAATATTATGCCATTTGAACAGGCCAGTGGGCACACAACTCAGGTTATTGCATCCGGCCCCGGATTCCCTGAGGAATTGATTCAACAATCTTTAATGACGGCTATTTTCTCTGCCCGTAAGCAACTGATTTTAACTACCCCTTATTTTGTTCCCAGTGATGACCTGATACATGCTATTTGCACCGCAGCTTTACGAGGGGTTGAAGTCATTATTATCGTTCCACGCAGAAATAATTTCTTCTTAGTTCGTTGGGCAAGCCGCGCATTTTTTGCTGAACTGTTAAATGCCGGTGTTAAGATTTACCAGTTTGAAGATGGCTTACTACATACCAAAAGCGTTTTAGTTGATGGTCAACTCAGCATGGTGGGTTCAGTGAATCTCGATATGCGGAGCCTGTGGCTAAATTTTGAAATTACCGTAGTAATCGATGATGAAAACTTTGGTAATGATCTGACTCTGGTGCAATACGATTATATCGCCCATTCTACATTGCTGGAAACCAAGGAGTGGGAACAGCGCCCTTTGTGGCATCGTATAATTGAACGTATTTGTTACTTTTTTAGCCCACTACTGTGACCAACACCCTCGTCTTGTAAAGACGGGGGTACCAATCAACGCTGCAACATGTTTTAATTCTTCATCATGACCTACAAATAAATCAATATGGACAACAGATCCTCACAAACTATGGATTTAGACCTCAATAACCGAATGACAGAAGATGAAACCCTTGAGAAAGCCTATGACATCTTTCTTGAACTGGCTTCATCTAACCTCGATCCCGCGGATATTCTACTGTTTAGTTTACAATTCGAAGTACGTGGCGGCGCAGAATTACTGCCCCCTTCTGATGAGTGGCTTGGACTCGTGGATTTTTATCCGAATCCTGATTTTTTTGCCGAAGTGATTATCGGGCTAGCAGAATCTGAAGACGCTGAGATCAACGATGTTTTTGCCCGTATCCTCATTTGCCGGGAAAAATCTCACCCGATTTACCATATTTTGTGGAAAGAGTAAAAAATCAAAGTTAGTCACTCTCTATCAAGTTACCCCCTGTTGCCAATACAGAATATCATTACGGGACAAATCTTATTAGCAAAAAACTTCCTGATTACCATCGAATCTCAGCTAGCTTGAGTAAATACTCAGGTATAGGTGCTGTCCGGATACATGAATAAATAAGCTGTTCGAATGTTTTTTTAAGGTTAAAGCGCCAATTGAACTTGAAACAGAATTCGGCAAGATAACGAGGTAAATACTTTTTGCTAATCGAATGATATGTTCCGCGTATCGAATTTTTTACATTACTTATCATTGTGTTAACCCACTGAAAATAAGGAAGCTTAACACTCTGCGCTCCACCGCCAGTAACGAGGGGCAAATGGAAAGTCCCGGCTTGCTCAATCCCCCGAAAGCAAGCTAATCCATCTGAAATAACAAGAGATTCTGGTTTGAGATGCACTTTAGCCCAACGGGTCAGTTCCCCGGTCTTAAACCCTTTCACAACGCTGAAACGCATGAACATAGGGTGGCCCTTTTCATTCATTGAAACTGCCGCAACGAAAGGGCATTTCCCTTTTGCCCCTCGCCCTCGGGGGCCATGCTGAGCCCCTCCCCAGTATGCGTCGTCAAGCTGAATAAACCCGCCGAGAGGCTTTTCGTCATCCCGTTCTTTCATTGCTTTCATGAGCTTGTGTTTCAGACGCCATGCCACGTTGTAGGAAATGCCCAGTTGACGTGACAATTCAAGTGCAGAAATCCCATTTTTCTCCTGAGTCATGAGATAAATCGCCAAAAACCACACAGTTAAAGGTAATTTTGACGCAGAAAACAATGTGCCGGCTGTCAAAGATGTCTGATGATGGCATTGATTGCACTGATAAAGGAGACGAGATTTTAACTGGCAATACTTATCATGCCCACAATGAGGGCAGTGATACCCCGTAGGCCAGCGCATATCGAACACCTGTTTCTGGCATTGTTCTTCATGACCATATAATGAAATAAACTCATGAATAGAAATGCCTTTTTGGAATTGAATCTGATTTTTAGCCATTTTCATTTACCTCCACACAGACTTATTTTAAGTATACGCCTATGGGAGCTGAATTTAAGTGATAATCAGGAAAAACTTTCTACATTGTTCTTCAAAAGAATAAATATTAGCGAATAAAATGATAATATGAAAAATAATAAAAATGGTTATTATATTATTGTTAATTTTTAGAAATAAATTCATATTTTCGACGTGCATCACAAAAAATAATAATTATTGTTGATGCGTTAAAAAATAATATTTATATTTTCAACCGCAGTAACAATTAATAATCAATCAATCATAATGTATAACATTTAACCCACAAATAAATTAAGGAGTTGCTATGCAAGATTTCGAAAGTAAAGAATTTCGTTCTTATACGCCAAACTTGGCACAAGAAATTGATATGGATGTACAAGTTTCCTTCGAAAATATTCAACTTGCTGAAATTGAAATCGAGAATGATTTGTTACTAGCCGTCCATCGTTGTTAATAAATTAACTAAAAAATATGGTCATATCTAAAAATATGGCCATTTATCCATTTTAGAAGGTGAAGATATGAATATAGAAAATCCTAATATCATTGACATAAACTCCATAACCAGAGATAAATTCGAAGATATTTATTTCAATCAAACATTACCTGTCCAATTCTCTGGCATGAATATGGATATGGAAATATATAAAAAATGGTCATTCGATTTCTTTAAGGAAAAAGGAAGAGAAATTTTATGCCAGGTCAGCGATGATTTAAATGATCCAGCCAATATTACCAGAAAGATCCCCATTAGCGATTATATAGAAATAATACAAAAAGGTGAAGATTGCCCATATATGACAGGATGGAGCTATCAAAAAACTTTACCAGAATTAGACAATGATTTTATTCTACCGAACTGGCATCCAGAGGACTTTATAAATAAATTACCAAAGCACATGCAATTTCGCAGAAGATGGATATTCTTCGGTAAGAAGGGAATTAATTGTGATCTTCATATTGATTGTTTTTCTACTAGCGCCTGGATATTAATGGTCAAAGGAATAAAAATATTCAGAGCAATCTCCCCGTCAAGCAGACATAATATTAAAATGGGTGATTCTTTATTTGATGATAAAATTATCAAAAGATTACATAAAAAACAAATCAGAATATTAGAATTTATTCTAAAACCAGGAACTATTCTTTATATTCCAACAGGATGGGTTCATGAAATACATAACGCAGAAGATAATATTATGGTAACAGGTGGATTTACTGCAAAACAACACTCTATAAGATTTTTCCATAATTATCAAAGTTATATTTCAAAAGATACATATTCCAGTGAAATAGCATTCAAGAACTATATCAATGATATCTATCATCCAGAAATTGTTATATCTAAAGAAGTAAAAAATTCAATAGAAGAAGATCTAGAGTTTACCAAAAAACATATATCTTTACTTAATGAGAAAATGGAGCTTTACAATAAGATGCTCAATAAAAACATTGACTAAAATTGATTATCATACAATATAAAATATTATAACTGGAGTTAATATGAAAACCAGCATTAATATCGGAGTAGATAGCTTTCCATATAATCCAGAATTATTTTCCGTCAGTGATTACAGTGGTGAGCAAATATTTCTAAAAACTGCTTTGCCTCTATTTTATGAAAAAGGAAAAGAGATCATTTGTCTCGCCGCAAGGGATTATTTCATGAATAAAAGTGGTAAAATCATAACCATAAATATCCGGAATGATATTTATTGGAGTAATGGTGAAAAAGTTACAGCAGAAGATTATTGTCATTCAATAAGGACCATCTGTAGAGATAAAAACAATCGCTATAATAAATTACTTACAGCAATAAAAGGTTATGAAAAATTTTCTAATTTTGAATCAAATTACTTGGGAATCAAGAGCATAAAAAAATATACTCTAACAATAGAGCTTAAATATAAAGACGTCTTCTTCTTAAATTATCTATGTGTAATAAATATATCTCCAATGCACAAAAAACATAAAGATATTACTGCCGGCCCATATAAAATATCTGAAATTAACAACCAAAAATATAAATTAACAACAAATAGATTCTACAAGTTATGTGAAAATAAAAATATTATCAGCACTATAAATTACATGCTTATTGAGGATGATAAATATGCCGAGAGATTTCGAAAAAATGATATAGATGTTAGCTGTGATACAGGGCTTGACTTAAATTTTTATAGAAATAATTGTCATGATATTAATTTCAAAAAAAACGAAGAGAAATTAATTACATTACTCACGCCAGGCACTGAATTCTTCATTCTAGATGAAAATGTTAAACATATATTAACAACATGTATTAATAAAAAAGCTATAGATGAAAAGTTTAACAATATGTTAAACCCTATAGATTCATACCTTTATATCTATGATATTCCCTACATTGAAAATAAATCAACATCCGCTCAAAAATTAGATTTACCTTTTCATCTTAGTATAGCCTATGAGGATTTTTATCCTAACAAAGAAATACTATTATATCTAAAGAGACAACTTTCAGAGTTTAATATAATTTTAGAAATAAAGGAAGATAATTATGGTCAATGGGTATCTAGAACTCACCTACGATTTGAGATAAGAAAATCACTAAGATGCTCTCCTATACTATTAATAAAAACAGACATAAGTCGTGGTATCACCTCAGAAAAACACCTTAATAAGATAAAAAAATATTATTCACAACTCATATTCTGTAGTGACAGATTAATTCAAGAAAAGATATTTTCTTTGATTGATCTACATCTGAGACAACAATGCGCATATATTCCTCTTTTTATTTTTCCAACAGGATATTTCTGCACAAAAGATCTATCCGAAGAAACTCTCATGACTATAGGTGAATATATAACACGAAAGGTAAATTCAAATGATATATAAACTTAACGCAGCCATAATAATAAAAGATAATTCATTGCTTCTTCACGGCAAGAATTCTTATGAATTAAAAATTCAAGAGAAATCAGAAAAGATAATTTCTTTTATAGAGTCTTTAAGGCAAGGAATAGATGAAGAACATATAAAGAAACTTGTCAGCAAAGATAATTTAATCCAAAAAATTTATAGTAAACTAAAAGATACAAAATTGATTATTTCGTACTTAGATGATTATAAAGAAACCTCAATGGAAAAAAGCTATGAATTTTTAAATTATCATTTATCCACTATCGAAGTTCCCTTTAAATTTAAAAAAGACTTGCATGCTCTTATTATTGGGTGTGGTGGAATTGGATCTCATATTGCTATCTGTCTTGCCACATCAGGTTTTAGTGAAATAACGCTGATAGATTATGACAAAGTTGATATAACTAATTTAAATAGACAATTCGCATTTGACAATTGCGACATTGGTGAATTCAAGGTAACAGCTCTTAAAAAAAAACTGAAGAAAATAAATTCAGAATTAAAAATAAATATCCATATAAAAAAACTAGACTCAGAAGAATCTCTTGATTTCTTTTCAAAAAAGGTAGATATAATAATTTCATCCATAGACACTCCTGTTATCATTTCTTCTATATATACAGCCAGATATGCACTAAAGCATAACATTCCAATTATCTATGGGGCAGTTGGTTATGATATCGTTAGTGCAGGGCCCTTATTAGACAACACATCATCTATAGAGAATTACATATCATCAATATCAGAATACAAAAAAATAAAAGCCACCACAATTCAGGGCTCTATCGCTTCAACTAATTCTTTACTTGCATCAATATTATCGAATAGCATCATTAGCTATTTCTACCCTTTTACTCCTGTAGAATTACTCAACAAAAGAAAAATATTAAATCCTACGAGTTTGGAACTAATTGGAGAGCAATATTATGACTGTCACTAAACGCGAGCTGTTTTCTATCATAATTAATAAGAATGTGATAGATTTTCAGGTTAATCTCTGGAACAAATATCAGCAATATAGCTTAAACTCAATTAATTGTGATACTGCTTTGCTAGATAATAAAGGAGAAGAATGGAAAAAAAAAGTAAAGCTATACTCATTAGAAAATAAGAATAAATATGATTATACCATAAAGTTAATCAACAAAAATATGGTTGAACAAAATGATAACTTATCAAAATTCGAGTATTGTGATGACGAAGAAATATATAAAAAAACTCTGGTGGCAATAAATAACATTTGTATGAGTAATGAAAATTTATCTTATGCAATGAATTTGTATATTAATGATATTTTGATTGTGAAATGTGATAATTTTATCGCATCCTCTTCAATTAAATTTCTCGGAACCATTATTATAGCCCCCAAGAAACACTGGGAAGTCATTGATTATATGGAAAATTTAATTCATGAAATGTCCCATATTGATCTGTATATCAAACAATTAGTAGATCCATTAGTAATATCAAAAAATTTAATAAAAAGTCCATTTAGGAACTATGATAGGCCAGCAATAGGCGTATATCACTCCGCTTTTGTTTTATCAAGAATAATACTCTATACAAGACACAAGAATATTAATGAAAGTAACCCAAAAATAGACTGCTGCAGAATAGAAAGTCATAAGAAAAAACTGATTGAAACTTTACATCTTTTTAATGACTCAATCAACTTAACTGATATGGGCTCATTTTTACTTCACCAAATGAAATTTGTAACTCTTGAAGGATTTGAGGTATTTCATGAATAATACAATTTTACATTTCGAGTCAGAAGAACACTATAATATAACTAAAGATTGTAGAAATCTCCTTGCCGACTGTTTCCTAATAAAGAAATATTGCTGTAAATGGTCTTTATTTCATGAAGATATGTTTCAGTATATTAGTGATACATTCGGCGAAGATCGTATAATGATTGAAGATAAAATTAATGGTTCTCATTTAGAAGAAATTGATATCAAAGATTATATATTTCGCATAAAGAATGGTATCAAAAACCTAGGAAATTGGTCATGGCAGCCTTTTTATACTTATCCAGATCTAAATACCAGTTATATTTTACCGGAACATACTGAAATAAAAAACATTTCTCTATCTTTAGTTGGTCAATTAGCTATTTGTCCTTGGTTACTTATGTCATCCAAAGGTACAATAACAAATATGCACCAAGACATGATGAATGTTAATGGAGTAGTAGGCCAATTAGAAGGAATAAAAGAATTTATACTTGTACCACCGGAATTCAAACTAGAAGAAGGAAAATTTTATCATGAGGATGAGCTAGCTATATTGAATATTCCCTATTATATCGTTCGTCTTGAAAAAGGAGATTTCATCTACTTTCCACAAAAATGGTGGCATCAAGCAAGAACGATAGAAGCGTCAGTGACTTTTATCCATAGCACCGTAAACGAACATAATCTGAAAATGTTTCTGGACGATATAGTTACATCAATGCCACAATTTATTCAAAGATTGCAATTCGGTGCAAAGAAAAAAAAGTATTTTGGATCAAAAATCTTCTGGCTCAGCAATGGATTCAAAAAAATAGGATAGTTTCATGTTAAAAAAAGAACTAAGTGATAGATTGCACCTTTTCACCATTCAACCTTACCTTCTCTTTTCTCTGAGTGGTTTTTTAGCCACCGTAGGTAATGGATTGAATTATATAACTTTATCATGGTTAGTCTATCATCGGAGTAACTCAATCAGTGACGTTGCGTTAATGATGTTTTTTATCTGGATGCCCAGCATAATTTTTGGGCCTTTTTTTGGTGTTTGCGCTGATAAATTCAACAGAAAGACTCTCCTTATCATATCTAATGCTATTAGAGGCGCTGCCGTTCTTATCTTTACGATTTTTGAAGGTCTTGGTTTCGAACCCAATATTTTCATTCTTTTTTCAATATTAGGGATCTTTATTTCTTTCTATATGCCAGCGGCGATTCCTTTAATACGTGGGGTTGTGCCAGAAAAAGATCTTATCAACGCAAACGCTACCGTCGATATGATTTATGAATTTGGAACAATCATCGGCATGGGTATAAGCGGTTTCTTAATAATACATCTTGGAATGACAGGAACATTAGCTCTTGGTGGATTATTCTTCATTATTTCTGGTATACTGAACCACTTTATGAAATGTAATAACAGTGCATGTTATGGAATAGATCAGTCACAAAAATCTTCTTTCATCAATGACTACATTGAATCTATCAGATACATTAGCCAAAAGAAAGAACTGATCAGCACCTACACAATACAAATGTTTATAATGGTAATTTTAATGACTGTTCCAATTTTGTTGGTTCCTTACACCAATGAAGTATTACATGCTGGTACAGATATATTTGCCGTTCTCGAAGCACTGTATTCCACTGGCGTTCTGTTTGGTGGCTTCTTCTCGCCTATTCTATGCCGCATAATATCCATGAAGAACACCATTTTTTGCCTGTTGGTAATAATGGCATTTTCATTATTTTTCTTATCAAAAAACTCAAACACTTTTTTGGCATATCCTATTTATTTCCTAGTTGGGTTTGGTTTATCCAGTTGGGCACTATCAATTACCCTAGCTCAAATAATGAGTGATCCAGCCTATCAAGGGCGGCTACAATCAACCTTCAATGGGCTATCCGGCATAGGCATATTGGCCATATACTTATTGATGAATTACCAAGGTAAAAACATTGATGTCCAAAATATCTATTTTTGGGAATTCTTACTGGCTATTTTTGCGGCAATATTTGTGGTTTTTTTCAGGAATAAAGAGGCTGTTCATGAAAAATAAGAATCAAACATTCATTACTGCTGAAAATATACATTACCAAAGCTCAGAAAACGAGCTGTTTAAGGGGTTATCTGTATCGTTAAACCAGAATGATAAAGTAGGTCTGATCGGGTTTAATGGCTCTGGCAAATCTACTTTGCTAAAGATTATTTCTAAAAATCTTTCACCTAATAGCGGCACAGTAACACATGCCAATAACCTGAAATTCTATATGATTGAGCAACATTTTCCCGATTCTTTATTGGATTTCAGTTTACTAGACGCTACATTATCCGTGTTGCCTTGTGATGAAAGTTATTCCAGTGGCTGGAAAGCTGAAACTGTACTTACTGGCATTGGTTTCAGAAGTGAGCATTTTCATATGAAATGCTCAAGCTTGAGTGGTGGACAAAAAACGAAAATTTTGATTGCACGGGCTTTGCTTCTGGAACCAAATACTCTTTTACTAGATGAACCATCCAACCATCTTGATTTACCCACCATGCTTTGGCTTGAACAATTTTTATCAACTTGGAAAGGATGCTTAATCACCGTATCACATGACCGAAGACTGCTAGACAACGTAACAAATTGCAGTTGGATTATTTCCAATAATACCCTTTATAAATACGGCTACCCATGTAGCAATGCACTAATCGAACACCAGAAACTTGAAGACACCTTACAATTACAACATGCCGCTGAGGAGCAGGAGATACGCCGACTCGAATCAAGCGCAAAACAGTTGGCTACATGGGGTAAAAACTATGACAGTAATAGCCTTTCCAAAAAAGCTCAATCTATGTTTAAAAGAATTGATAAATTAAAAGAACAACAATGCGAAACGATAGATGACTATCCTTGGTATTTAACATTCCCTGGAAGATCTCTCCCTGCCAACAAGATTATTGATATAAACAATTTTAATGTCCAACTTAAAAACAGCACATTAAAATTATTCAATATTACTGACTTTACTGCAACATCAGGTGATCGTATTGCCATCCTTGGTGAGAATGGATGTGGGAAATCTACCTTTTTAGAATATGTTTGGCATAATTATATTACTCCTGTTGATAACATTTCAGAAATCCAGATCCATCCTAAAGCAATAATGGCCTATTACGATCAGACGTTACACAGACTCGATGATAAATATTCATTAATTGATGCTTTAATAATGTACTGTGATTTTGCTGGTGTATCAGTTGATAATGAAACCTGCAAGAAAGCATTAATAAAAGCCGGATTCACTTATAACCGTTTATTTTCCAAGATTGAAACATTAAGTGGTGGCGAAAGAGCTCGAGTCCTATTATTGGGGATATCTCTAATTGATAGTCATATCATTATGCTGGATGAACCAACTAACCATCTCGATTTTATTGGCAAAACTGAGCTAGCAGAACAGCTTCGAGCATATCCAGGAACACTCATTTTGGTTTCCCATGATCGTGAGTTTCTGGAAAAAGTGTGTAACCGTTTTTTTGTCATCAATAACGGTAAACTTATCGAGTACAACGATTCAAATTCAGCTTACAAAAGTATGTATTCAGATACGTCTATCAATAATCACTATGAACCTAAAAATTCATCAGTTCAGTCTGTGCCAGTTAATGACAAGAACGACGATGAATTATTAAAACGCCTCTTTGAGCTTGAAGAATTGTTGCAAGAAGATAAGAAACGAAAGAATAAGCATCAGAAACCTGATCTTCAAACTATATGGCATAAGGAAATCAATGAAATCAATAAATTACTGAACTTGAATTGATTACGGCTAAACCAGCGAGAGTTGCCAATTTTGATATATGCCTGAATCCCAAGCAGAACCAAAAAAGCAACTCTCATATTTATGGTTTATCAAGGATGCCTCAATGTAAAAACCCAGTGAAGCACACCATCTAATATGGCAACGTCATCAGCAATTACAACGGATCAACCTTCAAACAAGACACGGCATGGCGGAAACTCCCTTCCATCAATGGCCGTGTTTTAGCACATTCAGGATCTGCCATTGGACAACGAGTACGGAAAACACATCCTGATGGCGGATTGATGGGTGACGGCAATTCACCTTCCAACAATTCAATGTGTTTATTTCGTTCTTTATCTGGATCAGGCACCGGCACTGCTGACATCAACGCTTTGGTATAAGGGTGCTGTGGATTATGATAAACCTCATCATAAGTGCCCAATTCCACCGCATGCCCTAAATACATCACGAGTACACGGTCAGATATGTGCTTAACCACCGCCAAATCATGGGCGATAAAAATCAGCGACAGCCCCATTTCCCGTTGTAATTCCTGCAACAGATTCACTACCTGAGCCTGAATGGATACATCAAGTGCAGATACCGGCTCATCACAAATCACCAACTTAGGTTCAAGAATAAGTGCACGAGCAATCCCGATACGTTGACACTGACCACCAGAGAATTCATGCGGGTAACGGTTAACCAGGTTCGGCAGTAATCCAACTTTCATCATCATTGCTTTTACCCGCTCTTTCATTTCCGACTCTTTCATCTTTGGATGATAAGTGCGCAGTGGCTCAGCGATAATATCGCCAATCGTCATTCGCGGGTTTAAGGATGCTAATGGATCTTGGAATATCATCTGGATATCACTGCGAATATCCCGCCACTGTTTATCATCCATATCCAGCAGGCTTTTTCCCAACCAAGTTACTGAACCACCAGAAGACTTGACCAATCCGATAATTGCACGAGCAAAAGTCGATTTACCGCAACCGGATTCACCAACCACACCAAGAGTTTCCCCTTCATATAACCTTAATGTAACGCCATCAACCGCTTTCAAGGATTTTGTTGGTTGCCAGAACCACTGTTTGCCATCTTTGATATCAAAGTAAACTTTTAGATCTGCTACTTCCAGCAGCACACGTCTTTCTTCAATCGGGCTCATACCAATTCCTCCGGTGCCTTAAAGCAAGCTCGCAAACGCCCGTTGCCAAATGTCTCTAACCCCGGTTCACAATCTACACAACGGCCTACTGAAAACTGACAGCGTGGCTGGAACGGACACCCTTTGGGCAATCGTAATAAGTTAGGAGGATTTCCGGGAATAGTCGTCAACGACGCTTCATCACCATCAAGACGTGGAACAGCACTAAGCAGGCCTATGGAATAAGGATGGGTTGGTTGATAAAACACTTCACGAGCTGAGCCATATTCCATTGTTCTCCCTGCGTACATCACCAACACTTTGTCACAAATACCGGCAACTACCCCCAAATCGTGAGTAATCATAATAATCGCGGTATTAAACTCCCGTTTCAGCTCATTCAGTAAAGTCATAATCTGAGCCTGAACTGTGACATCAAGTGCGGTTGTCGGTTCGTCAGCAATCAATAATTTTGGACGACATAACAACGCCATCGCGATCATCACACGCTGACGCATTCCACCAGAAAATTCATGCGGATACATCCGCATTCGCTTAAGCGCTTCTGGCATTTTGACGGCATCCAGCATCCGAATCGATTCAAGGTATGCCTCACTTTTACTCATATGCTTATGCAACATCAAAACTTCTGTAAGTTGATCGCCGATACGCATATAAGGATTGAGAGATGTCATTGGGTCCTGAAATATCATTGATATCTCTTCCGCTCTCATGCGGTTAAGCTGTTTTTCTTCCAGGTTAAGAATTTCCCTGCCATTAAAAATAGCGGAACCGCCAATTTTGCCGTTTCTGGCAAGTAGCCCCATCAAAGCGAAAGCAGTTTGTGATTTGCCAGAACCGGACTCCCCTACAATTCCTAATGTTTCCCCTGCGCGTAAATCAAAATTTAGCTTGTTCACCGCTGTAACATCGCCATCTGGGGTACTAAAAGTCACGTCCAATTCTTTAACAATTAACAACGGCTCAGAACTTTTCTGGTTTTTAACGCTGTCCATGTTACCTCCTTAACGATCTTTCGGATCGAGGGCATCACGCAAGCCATCGCCGATAAAGTTAAAACAAAACAGTGTCACCACCAGAAAACCGGCAGGAAACAACAGCAACCACGGGGAAACCTCCATCGAATTCGCACCATCGCTTAATAATGCACCCCAACTACTTAACGGTTCTTGAGTTCCCAATCCCAGAAAGCTAAGAAACGATTCAAACAGAATCATACTCGGCACTAATAAAGATGCATAAACCACCACCACTCCCAATACATTAGGGACAATATGACGCAGCACAATCTGACGGGTTGATACACCACACACCAGCGCCGCCTCAATAAATTCCTTACGTTTTAGGCTCAATGTCTGACCACGGACAATACGCGCCATATCCAGCCATGACACCATACCGATAGCGACAAATATCAAAAAAATATTCTGTCCGAAGAAGGTCACCAACAGAATCACAAAGAACATGAATGGAAATGAGTTCAAAATTTCCAGCAGACGCATCATTACTGAGTCTATTTTTCCACCCAAATAACCAGATAATGATCCATATAAGGTTCCGACGACTACCGCCACCAAAGCGGCTGCAATCCCAACCATCAACGAAATGCGTCCTCCAATGGCAACACGCACCAGCAAATCACGTCCAGAAGAATCTGTACCAAAATAGTGACCTGACTCAGAATCAGGTGGCATCGACATCATGGCCCAATCAGTATCGTCATATGTGAATTGAGCTAACATCGGCGCTAGGATCACAAACAAGGTAATCAAAGATAACAGGCACAAACTGGCAATCGCTGCCCGGTTGTGAATAAAACGGCGTCGTGCATCCTGCCACAAACTGCGCCCTTCAATTTCTAATTGCTCAGAAAAATTTTCCAGAGCTTCGCTGTTTTGTTTATTAACTATCATTGCGTGCTCCAGTCTTAATAACGAATCTTCGGATCGATAACAGCGTACAACACATCAACAATCGCATTGAAAAAAATAGTCAAACTACCAACTAAAATAGTCAGACTTAACACTAACGAATAATCACGGTTCAATGCGCCATTAACAAACAACTGCCCTATTCCCGGCAACCCGAAGATCGTTTCAATCACCATCGAACCGGTAATAATGCCGACAAAAGCAGGCCCCATATAAGAGATAACCGGTAACAATGCGGGCTTTAAAGCATGGCGGAAAATGATGACACGTAATGGTAAACCCTTGGCACGCGCAGTACGGATAAAGTTAGAGTGCAACACTTCTATCATCGAACTACGGGTAATACGGGAGATACTGGCGATATAGGCCAAAGAGAGTGCTACCATCGGCAAAATCATATATTTGGGCGCACCGCCATTCCAACCTCCTCCCGGCAACCATTTAAGATGAATAGCGAACCCCAGCACCAGTAACGGTGCCACGACAAAACCTGGGATAACAACCCCCGTCATGGCGAACCCCATCACCGTATAATCCCATTTTGTATTTTGGTTAAGTGCAGCAATAACCCCAGCGCTAATCCCCAAGACAACCGCCATGATAAATGCCGCAGCCCCTAATTTAGCCGATACTGGAAATGCCGTTGCTACGAGATCGTTAACTGAGTAGTCCTTATATTTGAAAGAAGGCCCAAAATCTCCTTTAGTGAGTTGAATTAAGTAATCAAAATATTGTTTATAAATTGGGTCATTCAAATGATATTTCGCTTCAATGTTTGCCATCACTTCTGGCGGCAATTTCCGCTCACCGGTAAATGGGCTGCCTGGTGCCAACCGCATCATGAAAAACGAAATAGTGATAAGAATAAAAAGTGTCGGGATCGCCTCTAAACAACGGCGTAAAATAAACTTAAGCATCGCCCGTTCCTATGTGTTGGCCCTTAACCCTGGCCTTAAAATAATTTGACACTAAAGCAGCCCTTTCCGGGCTGCTTTACAACGATTAGTGTTTGATAATATAAAAATCTTTGGTGTGTAAATTATCCAAAGGATCTTTCCCTGTATAGCCACCAACATAGGGCTTCACTAACCGGGTATTCACAAAGTAATAAAGGGGGACAATAGCAGAATCTTTATCTAACTGCGCTTCTGCTTGCTGGTAAACAGCAGCACGTTCATCATCTGTTGCTACTTTCAGAGATTCTTTCATCAGTTTATCAAACTCATCACTCTTATAATGAGCCGTGTTATTACTACTATAAGAAAGCATTGAATTCAGGAATGAAGAAGGTTCGTTGTAATCCGCACACCAAGCAGCACGGGCCACGTCATAATTCCCTTGATGTCGAGTATCAAGGAAAGTTTTCCACTCTTGGTTTTCTAAACGAACATCAGCACCTAAATTTTTCTTCCAAACAGAAGCTACCGCGATGGCAATTTTTTTATGTAGATCAGAGGTGTTATAAAGCAGGTTAAATTTCAATGGATTATCTTTATTATAACCTGCTTCAGCCAGTAATTTTTTAGCTTCTTGGTTGCGCTGTTCTTGACTCCAATCAGTAAACCACACCGGTTTCATCTCTTTCATACCATCAGTAACCGGCGGTGTATAACCGGAAGCAGGGATATCACCCTGTGCTTTTACTTTATTGGTCACAATGTCTCGGTCCATAGCTAATTTCAGTGCAGTACGGACGCGGGGATCATTAAATGGGGGTTTTTCATTATTAATTTCATAGTAGTAAGTACATAAATGTGGGTTAATATGCAGCTCGTTCGGGATCTCCTTTTTCAGTTTCTGGAACAATTCAATCGGCAAATTGGTATAAGTCATATCAATTTCGCCACTGCGGTAGCGGTTTACATCCGTGACCTCTGACGAAATTGGCAGGAAAGTAACCTGATCAATAACGGTATTTTTGTTATCCCAGTATGTCGGGCTGCGTTCCATCACAATACGCTCGTTGACTATCCAATTTTTCAGTTTATAAGCCCCATTACCGACAAAATTCTGCGGCTGAGTCCATTTTTCGCCATATTTTTCCACCGTAGCTTTATGTACCGGCGACATTGAAGAGTGAGCCAAAAGCCTTGGCAGATAGGGAACCGCTTCGCTCAATGTAAGCTGCAATGTATAGTCATCCAACGCCTTTACTCCCAGAGCATCTGGTTTCTTTTTACCACTGATGATGTCATCAATATTGGTGATATGGGCATACTGGAGGTAACTTTCATAGGGAGAAGCAGTATTAGGATCGGCCAGACGTTGCCAACTGTAAACAAAATCGTGCGCCGTGACAGGATCGCCATTAGACCACTTAGAATCTTTACGCATATGGAATGTCCAGACGGTAAAGTCTTTATTTTCCCAACTGGTCGCAGAACCTGGCAAAATTTCACCATTCGGACCAACGATGACAACACCTTCAAACAGATCACGAGCCAAATGTGCTTCTGGTACTCCTTCAATCTTATGTGGATCTAACGATTGCGGTTCAGAACCGTTATTACGGACTAAAACCTGTTTATCAGCTAATTGAACGCCATCAGGCACTTTTGCAGCAAAGACCTGACTTACCATTACCATACTCAGTGCAGCGCTGATGCTGACAGTAAGTAGTCTCTTTTTCGTTGTGTTTATCATCTTTTTCTACTCCAATTTTATACCGTCAGATTTGTTATCAGCCGACGGCCCAGAAATAAGGGGTGGATTACTACCCGCATACAAAAGGAACGATTTCGTTTGCAGGATCTCAGTAACTCTTTTGAATAAAGCTACTGTTTAGTTTTTTTCATATACAGTCGCTTAATATCCATATAATCTAATGGGTCTTTCCCTGAAAACCCTCCCACTGATGGGCTAACAAGCCGTACACTCACCCGGTAATAAACGGGAATCAGCGCCGAGTCTTTATCCAGTTGAAACTCAGCTTGTTGGTATAATTTCTTACGCTCAATAGCGTCTTTAGCAATTAACGCTTGCTCCAGATAACTATCAAAACTCTTATTCTGGTAGAAAGCCGTGTTATTACTGCTATCTGACTGCAACATGTTTAAAAACGCCGTAGGTTCATTGTAATCCGCGCACCAGGTTGCTCTAGTCACCTCATAATTCCCCTGATGGCGGCTTTCAAGAGAAGTTTTCCATTCCTGATTCTGCAAAATCACATCCGCTCCCAGATTCTTTTTCCACATGGAAGCGGCGGCAATAGCTTGCTGTTTATTTTGCTCAGATGTGTTGTATAACAATGTGAACTTCAATGGATTCGCCTGATTGAAACCGGCCTGAGCTAACAATTCTCTCGCTCGTTTATTACGCTGCTCCTGTGTCCAATTAGCCCATTCTGGCTTAACAAAATCGCCGCCACCGATAAACGTTGGTGTAAAACCATAAGCCGGTATTTGCCCCTGCCCCATAATTTTCCCCGCAATAATATCCCTGTCGAGACTTAACTTGACGGCTTCACGGACTCTGACATCAGTAAACGGCGGTTTTTTATTGTTAATTTCGTAATAAAACGTACAAAGGTAAGGGCTAACGCGGACCTGATCGGGGATATCTTTTTTCATTTTCTGATACAGAGTCGGCGGAATGACGCTGTGGGTGATATTTATCTCTCCACTACGATAGCGGTTAATATCACTGGTTTCAGATTGAAGGGGTAAAAGAGTTGCTTGATCAATAACTGTTTTTGCATTGTTCCAATATCGCGGGTTGCGTTCGATCACTATCCGCTCATTGACCACCCATTCTTTCAACAGATACGCCCCATTACCGACATAGTTTTCTGGCAGCGTCCATTTATTGCCTAATTTTTCAACCACATCCTTTTTCACGGGTTTCATTGCCGTATGACCGAGCATACTGACGAAATAAGGCACGGGATGCGTTAAAGTAACTTGTAAACGATGATCATCCAGCGCTTTTACGCCCAACTGATCAAGCGATTTTTTACCCCTCAAAACATCACCAACATTTTCAACGTAAGCATATTGAAGATAGCTGGCATAAGGTGAACCCACTTTGGGATCAGCTAATCGTTGCCAGCTATAGACAAAATCGTGGGCAGTGATAGGCGTTCCATCACTCCATTTAGCATTATCACGCAGATAAAAAGTCCATACCTTGTAACCCTGATTTTCCCAATGGGTGGCAACGCCTGGCACAACTTCTCCCTCAGGGCCGGTACTCACTAACCCTTCCAGGAGATTAAGGATAATGTTGGTTTCTGGTACACCTTCAACTTTATGTGGATCAAGCGAGGCAACCTCTGTGCCATTATTAATAATAATCTGCTGTTTATCCGCAAGTTTCACACCCTGTGGAAGTTCAGCGGCAGACACGGCTGTAACAGGAAATGCTGATAATAAAAATATAAAGGAAATAAACTTATATAATTTTAATTGTTTGATCTTCATTTTTTTCCTCCAGTTTGATGGGCTTGCTCATTCCACATATCCCATCAAGGCCGGGATCTTCACATTATTTAGCCCAAAGTAACGGATTAAATATTAAAGCGGACTTATCATATCAGTCGTTAAAATATCACTCTCATATTGCAAAAATCATCCTTACAAACAACTTAGTGCGACCTATTACATTAATTGATAAAACACGCCAATAACCATTATAACTAATTGATATGTATGAAATTACCAATTTTAAACTTAACTAAAATAGTAAACAAAGCTAGACCAAAGATGAAAATAAACATAATTTTAACAAATTGCAATCAATGCAAATTAAAAACCTACATTCATCACAAAACAATGGTGGAAGCAACCAGTTACACATAGAGCTAATAGGGAAGAATAATTTAGAAAAATATTAGGTTATTTGTATAAAATTCAGGGAGTACCGGCAAAAAAAGTGGGGAAAACCTATGATATAAGCTTTATAATAAAAATGATAAGGATATTATAATTTGTAATTTCACCAGAAAGAAAACTAACACCTTTTATTGTAAATCGTATCAAAGCAATCCTGGGAATAGTGCTTTGACCCCTGTCACAATCAGTTCAATCCCCAAAGACATCAACAGTAGCCCCATAATTCGAGTGATAACGTTAATGCCCGTTTGCCCAAGGTATTTGACGACTAAAGGTGCAGATCGAAACAATAACCAGCAGCAAAAAGCAAACAATGCACTAGTAAGCGCCAACCCAATAAAATTCTGCCATCCCTGATAACGAGAACTCCAAACAATACAAGAACTGATTGCGCCGGGACCTGCCATTAACGGCAATGCCAGCGGCACAACACCAACACTCTCCCTAATGGCGGTTTCTGATTTTTCCTGCTTATTCTGTTTGTCTTCTCCGAGCTTACCGTTAATCATCGACATCGCGATGGTAACAACCAAAATCCCACCAGCAATACGAAAAGAGTCAATGGAAATGCCAAACATACGCAGTATCGAATCACCCAACAACAAAGCCGTCCATAAAATGATGGCAACAGAAATATTGGCAATAAAGTTGGTTCTATTGCGAGCCGACTGCGCTTGATAATGCGTCATACTGATAAAAACCGGCAAAATACCAACAGGATTGACCAGCGCAAACAGCCCAACAAAAAACTTAATGTAACCAGAAAAATCTAGCAGTAAGTCATCCACAAATAACCTCTACAGAGTTACGTCGTGTTATTAAAAACACTCTCATGATCGCTTACCTAAGAATCATAGAAAACTTAATTTTTTCTTCACTTTATACTGGTAAAGCTCCATTTTCCATCGATCGTAACGCATTTTCCAATTTAAAATACCTTATATAACAATCTGTTAACCCAATATTTTCATTAGATTAAAAATTCAATCTCTTAACTCTATTTACACCCCACCCAATAATAATTATCACTGACTTAGCTGAAAGGAGTCAGCTTGGAATTTATGTGATTTAGATCAATATATCTTTAATACCAAATGGTAATCTTTAGCTACCAAAAAATCACCAAACTAAATAGTCTAAAAAATACTTATTCATTGATATTAAAAGATTTTTAATATTTTCAGGAGTACTTCTTTATGGCTGTAACTCATGTTACTGAACTGGATGAACTGGTTTCCAGGGTAAAAAAAGCACAACGTGAATTTGCTAATTTTTCTCAGGAGCAAGTTGACAAAATCTTCCGCGCTGCGGCCCTTGCAGCAGCAGATGCACGTATTCCTTTAGCAAAATTAGCCGTAGCAGAATCCGGCATGGGCATTGTCGAAGACAAAGTAATCAAAAACCACTTTGCCTCCGAATATATCTATAATGCTTATAAAGATGATAAAACCTGCGGCATTTTGTCTGAAGACAAAACATTCGGCACCATCACTATCGCTGAACCTATTGGCTTAATCTGTGGTATTGTGCCAACCACCAACCCAACATCTACCGCTATTTTTAAGGCCCTTATCTGCCTAAAAACCCGTAACGGTATTATTTTCTCCCCCCACCCTCGCGCTAAAAAAGCAACAACCAAAGCAGCAGAATTGGTTCTGTCCGCTGCGGTTGCGGCGGGTGCGCCGAAAGATATTATTGGCTGGATTGATGAACCCTCTGTTGAACTTTCCAATGCATTGATGCATCACCAGGACATCAATCTAATTCTGGCGACTGGTGGTCCAGGTATGGTAACAGCGGCATACAGCTCTGGTAAGCCCGCAATCGGCGTCGGTGCAGGCAACACCCCAGTTGTCATTGATGAATCGGCTGATATTAAACGTGCTATTGCGTCTATTTTGATGTCTAAAACCTTTGACAATGGCGTCATCTGCGCTTCAGAACAATCCGTTATCGTGGTGGATGCTGTTTATGAACAGGTTCGTAAACGATTCTTGACACATGGCGGTTATCTGTTACAAGGCGAGGAACTGCAAGCTGTTCAAAATATCATTCTAAAAAACGGTTCTCTAAATGCGGAGATTGTTGGTCAACCTGCAACAAAAATTGCTGAGATGGCAGGCATTAATGTTCCTGAAAGGACCAAGATCTTGATTGGCGAAGTGAGTTTGATTGATGAAACAGAACCTTTTGCTCACGAAAAACTCTCCCCATTGCTCGCTATGTACCGAGGTAATAGCTTTGAAGATGCTGTAGAAAAGGCAGAAAAATTAGTCGAAATGGGTGGAATTGGTCACACTTCCTGCTTGTATACCGACCAGGACAATCAGGCGGCACGCATCAAGTATTTCGGCGATAAAATGAAAACCGCCCGTATTCTAGTGAACACACCTGCTTCTCAGGGAGGGATCGGTGATCTCTACAACTTCAAACTTGCTCCATCTCTGACACTAGGTTGCGGCTCTTGGGGAGGAAATTCCATCTCTGAAAATGTGGGGCCTAAACATCTCATCAATACCAAAACCGTAGCGAAAAGAGCAGAAAATATGCTGTGGCATAAACTTCCGAAATCCATTTACTTCCGTCGCGGTTCCCTGCCTGTGGCATTAGAAGAAGTTGCAACCGACGGTGCAAAACGCGCCTTTATCGTAACAGATCGTTTCTTATTCAATCATGGTTATGCTGATCAAGTCACTGATGTGCTGAAATCCCACGGGATAGAAACAGAAGTTTTCTTTGAAGTTGAAGCAGATCCGACTCTAAGCACTGTTCGTAAAGGTGCGGAACAAATGCACTCATTCAAACCGGACATCATTATTGCCCTGGGGGGAGGCTCCCCAATGGATGCGGCCAAAATCATGTGGGTGATGTATGAACATCCTGAAACTCATTTCGAAGAGCTAGCTCTACGATTTATGGATATCCGTAAACGTATCTATAGATTCCCGAAAATGGGGGTTAAAGCGAAAATGGTAGCCATTACCACAACTTCCGGCACTGGTTCTGAAGTAACGCCATTTGCGGTTGTCACTGATGATGCAACCGGTCAGAAATATCCACTGGCTGATTATGAATTGACTCCTAATATAGCCATCGTTGATGCCAATCTAGTAATGGATATGCCTAAATCACTCTGTGCTTTTGGTGGACTAGATGCCGTCACCCACGCTCTGGAAGCTTACGTATCAGTCTTAGCAAACGAATACTCTGACGGACAAGCACTGCAAGCGTTAAAACTACTAAAAGAGTTCTTACCTGCTAGCTATCACGAAGGGGCCACCAATCCAGTTGCCCGTGAACGGGTTCATAATGCAGCCACTATTGCAGGGATTGCATTTGCTAACGCCTTCTTGGGTGTCTGTCACTCAATGGCGCATAAACTAGGTTCTGAATTCCATATCCCTCATGGCCTGGCTAACGCACTACTAATTTGTAACGTTATTCGCTATAACGCTAACGATAACCCAACCAAACAGACTGCATTCAGCCAATATGACCGTCCACAGGCTCGCCGCCGTTACGCTGAAATTGCCGATCATCTTGGTTTATCCGCTACTGGTGATCGTACTGTTACAAAAATCGAAAAATTGTTAGCTTGGCTAGAAAAGCTCAAATCTGAGCTAGGTATTCCAACATCTATCCGCGAAGCAGGCGTTCAAGAGGCTGACTTCCTGGCAAAAATTGATAAGTTATCTGAAGATGCTTTCGACGACCAATGTACCGGAGCTAATCCACGCTACCCGCTGATTTCTGAGCTGAAACAATTGCTGTTGGATTCATACTATGGGCGAGAGTTCAGAGAAACTGTTGCAATAGCGGAAAGCCGGTAAGAACAAATTTATTAACTGATTAAATACTACTTAAGGGTGCTGACATCAGCGCCCTTTAACTTACCTCTGCCTATCTAATACAAACTCTCAAACAGAACATCTGACCGCTTCACAGAAAAGCTATCCATTACATGTTGCTTCTCTTTTGCTTTTCCGCGCCTCACTGACAGCATCCATATAGTGCTTACGGCAAACAGAAACATATTTTTTATTGTCGCCGATATCAACTTGTTCGCCATCATAAATGACCACACCTTGGCTATCCAAACGTAATGTACGGTTTGCTTTGCGTCCACAGTGACAGATAGTTTTCAACTCAACTAACTTATCAGCCCACGCCAAAAGATACTGGCTTCCGCTAAACAGCTCGCCTCTAAAATCAGTTCTCAGCCCATAACAAAGAACTGGAATATCATCATAATCAGTCACCTTACATAGCTGTTCAATCTGTGCTTTCGTGAGAAAATGGCACTCATCAATCAGCACACAATGCACTCTTGCCTGCTTATTTTCATTTCTGATCAACTCGCCAATATCCGTCTGTTGACTAAACAGAAGTGCATCAGCAGATAATCCAATCCGAGAATTGACTTTTCCCTTTTCAAACCGGGTGTCAATTTCTGCGGTAAACACCAGCGTTCTCATCCCTCTTTCATTATAGTTATAAGAGGATTGCAACAGGGATGTCGATTTCCCAGCATTCATTGCTGAGTAATAAAAATAAAGTTGAGCCATCAGCCCTACCCCTTAACAAAATTTATAAAGCCATATAGTCAGATGAGTTTACCATAAACTTTAGTCGTGATTATCCATCTCAGTAAGCCGCACCGGTTGATATAGCGAAATATTTAGCTTAGTGATGTCTTAATGATTCATGACCTCCATCACACCAGCCGAGTAATAAAGCGCATTTGAATGACAAATGTTCATGTCTAAATTAAGAAATGAAAGCCCGGATGATTTGTTGCATATGGTATGCAAATTAATAATGTGCGTGATTTACTTCCAGAAAACGGTGACAGTAAATCAGCGATAACTCATGGATTAGTCATAAGTTTTTTTTAACTTAGTATTATTCTGCTTTAGCAGGTATGATAAGAAACAGTTAAAATTACTTACCGATTTAGTATATACCTGGTTTATAAATTAGAGAGATTATCATGTCCCCTCTTTGTTAAAGGTACCCTGAACATGTTATTGGGGAATGACAATCGAAATAGCTGTATAAAAAGCGCTATATAACTTTTGTAAAGAAATTACGTTTAAAAAAAAGAGCCATTTTATCCGAATATGATAAATTGACTATTGCAGAAAATAAAATAGCATTCTATTATTATATCCACATCAGCCATCATCATTAATAATTTGAGACCAGGACAATGAGCGATTTAAAAACCCTAAATAACATCCGTACTTTACGAGCTCAAGCAAGAGAATGCCAACTTGAGTTCTTGGATGAAATACTTGAAAAACTGACCGTCGTTGTTGAAGAACGTCGTGAAGAAGAAAGTCAGGTACAAGCTGAATTAGAGGAACGTACACGTAAATTGGAAGAAGTTCGTAAAATGATTCTTGACCAAGGAATTGATCCAAGCGAATTACTTCAGACAATGAGCGCCGGCAAATCTGCTGGTAAAACAAAACGCCCTGCTCGTCCAGCTAAATACCAATATGTTGATACAAACGGTGAAACTAAAACTTGGACTGGCCAAGGACGTACACCTGCTGTTATCAAAAAAGCAATTGAAGAAGAAGGAAGAACCCTGGAAAGTTTCTTACTCTAATTCATTGTTTTTAAAGTTAATTTAATTAAAAACACCCTTTTAAAATAGAAGGGTGTTTTTATTATTAAACAGCTTAGATAACAAAAGAATTAATGTCTATCGAATGAGCGTGTATAAGTATCCTTGGGAAGGATTTAGTCGGATTGCACGTTTTTCTATCATTTCTTTACGATAAAGCAGGCTAGTTACTCGTTTAGCCAATGCCTAGGTAAATTAATAGTCAAACAGGCGCAACTATTTACTTCCCGCTGGTCACTGTCGTTGATTCAATAGAAAAGGAGCCAATGGCTCCTTATCTTATTTAGACTTATGATAGAAACTCAAATACCACTCTACAAACTGCTTCACACCCTGCTTCACAGGTGTATTTGGGGAAAACCCTATTTTTTGGAAAATGTCACTTGAATCAGCACAGGTTGACAGAACATCACCATCTTGCATGGGCATAAAATTTTTCTTAGCCTGGATGCCTAATGATTCTTCTATTGCCTCAATAAAATCACCTAGTCTAGTTGGTTGACCATTACCAATATTATAAATACAGTAAGGGGCAGAGCTGGCAGATATTTGTCCATCTTCAACCGTCCAGCTCTCATTTGGTACGGGAATGACGTCCTGCAATCTGATTATTGATTCAACGATATCATCTATATAAGTAAAATCTCTAACCATGTTACCGTGGTTATAAACATCAATAGGCTGCCCTGATAACATCGCCTTGGTGAACTTAAATAAAGCCATATCAGGACGTCCCCACGGGCCATATACGGTAAAAAAACGCAAACCTGTCGTTGGCAACTGATAAAGATGAGAGTAACTGTGAGACATTAATTCATCTGACTTTTTCGTTGCTGCATATAGTGAAACTGGATGATCAACTGAATCGTTTGTAGAAAACGGTTGCTTTCTATTTAATCCATAAACAGAACTAGAAGAAGAATATAATAAATGCTCAACATTATTGTGACGGCAACCTTCCAAAATATTGATATGCCCTATTATATTCGAATCAATGTAAGCCATTGGGTTTTGCAACGAATAGCGAACACCCGCCTGAGCTCCCAGATGGATAACCCGCTGAAATTGGTGTCGAGAAAAAAGATCGGGAATGGCTATTCTGTCAGCTAAATCCAGCTTTTCAAATTTAAAACCTGGCTTATCAAATAATAGATCTAACCGTGCTTGTTTGAGACTCACATCATAATAGTCATTTAGGTTGTCGATACCGACAACCTCATGCCCCATTTGCAATAATCTCTGGCTAACATGGAAGCCAATAAAACCAGCAGCACCTGTGACTAAGAATTTCATTGTATTACTCAGATAACTGGATTAATGGATGCGCCACGACCAATCCCATAATAAGTAAAACCCCGGGATTGCAGACGTTCAGGATCATAGAGATTCCGGCCATCAAAGATAACCGGCGTTTTGAGAGACTCTTTGATAACATCAAAATCTGGTGCGCGAAAACTTTGCCATTCAGTACAAATGATCAAGGCATCGGCCCCCTTAAGTGCTGCTTCTTTAGTCCCCATCAATAATAAATCATCGCGCTGACCATAAATACGCTGAGCTTCCTGCATCGCCTCAGGATCGTAAGCCTGTATTTTGGCTCCTGCCTGCCATAATGCTTCCATCAAAACACGGCTCGACGCTTCACGCATATCATCGGTATTCGGTTTGAACGATAATCCCCAGACAGAAAATGTCTTACCGGACAAATCTTCACCGAAATGGCGCGTAACAAAAGAAGGCAATTTATGCTTTTGCAGTTCGTTCACTTGCTCTACAGCACGAAGAATTTTAGGCTGATAACCAATTTGCTCTGCGGTACGAATCAATGCCTGCACATCTTTTGGGAAACATGAACCACCGTAACCACAGCCTGGATAGATAAAATGATAGCCAATACGGGAATCAGAACCAATTCCTTGACGAACATGCTCAATATCAGCGCCAAGCATCTCAGCTAAATTAGATATCTCATTCATAAAACTGATTTTCGTTGCCAACATACAATTAGCAGCATACTTCGTCAGTTCTGCGCTACGGATATCCATCACAATCATACGATCATGATTACGGTTAAATGGTTCGTACAATTCATACATCAGGTCAACAACTCTTTCATTGTCGCACCCAATAATAATCCGCTCAGGGCGCATACAATCTGCAACAGCCGCTCCTTCTTTAAGGAACTCAGGGTTAGAAACCACATCAAATGGAATATCAATATTACGTTGACACAGAGTCTCATTAACAACGGCATTAACTTTATCTGCGGTACCGACAGGAACCGTCGATTTATCAATAATAACCTTATAGCTATCCATATGTTCCGCAATAGTACGGGCCACCGCTGTCACATACTTCAAATCTGCTGAACCATCTTCATCAGGAGGAGTGCCAACAGCAATAAATTGTAATTTACCGTGCGCAACACCGGCCTTTGCATCCGTACTAAAATTCAGGCGGCCTTCTTCATAATTTTTTTTAACCAGTGGAGCTAAACCAGGTTCAAAAATGGGAATTTGACCATTTTTCAAATTTTCGACTTTATTTGCATCTATATCAATACAAAGAACATCATGACCGACTTCAGCTAAAACCGCCGCCTGAACTAAGCCAACATAACCGATACCAAATACCGTAACTTTCATATAATACCTAAATTTCCGTAAAATTATTCTTCAACCCGATCCTGCAAAGCCATTAACCAATCAGTAAACTCTTTGCCCAAAGTATGATGTTTCATACCATACCGGACAAATGCCTGCATATAACCAAGCTTATTGCCGCAATCATGGCTTACACCCTGCAAGTGATAGGCTTCTACAGACTCCTTTTCTATTAACATCGCAATTGCATCAGTAAGTTGAATTTCATCACCAGCACCGGGCGCTGTTTTTGCTAATAATGACCAAATTTTCTCGGACAACACATAACGGCCAACAATAGAAAGATTTGATGGTGCTTCTTTCGGTTTAGGTTTTTCAACTACACGCTTAATTGGTTTGCTGTCACCGGGTTGCAGATTTTCTCCCTGGCAATCGACAATACCATAACTAGAAACCTCTTCATGAGGTACAGGTTCTACTAATATTTGGCTAGCACCGGTTTCATTATACCGAGCCAACATTTCGCTCAGATTATATTTAGTCAGATCTGTACTAAACTCATCAAGAATAACATCAGGGAGTATCACCGCAAAAGGTTCATCACCAATTAAAGGCTTGGCACACAACACCGCATGCCCTAATCCTTTAGCAATTCCCTGACGAGTTTGCATAATGGTGACATGACTTGGACAAATAGATTGAACCTCATCCAATAACTGACGCTTTACCCTTTTCTCAAGGATAGCTTCTAACTCAAAACTGGTATCAAAATGGTTTTCAATTGAATTTTTTGATGAATGAGTCACCAAGATAATTTCATTAATACCAGCGGCAATACATTCATTAACAACATACTGAATAAGAGGCTTATCCACTAAAGGCAACATCTCTTTAGGAATTGCTTTGGTAGCTGGCAACATCCTCGTTCCCAAACCCGCTACAGGAATAACGGCTTTCTTTACGATTTTGTTTACTGATGGCATTAATCTTTCTCCCGATGTTTTTTGGCTGAAACAAATCCGTCTTCAACTCAAAATCAGTGCCGATTCTTTAATAAGGCACTATTATTACTGATTATTTTGTGTCAATAAACCGCGCACAGAAACCGATGCATACACATAGTTCACTGTTTCGTTTACCTCTCTGACTACTCAAAAAGTTATCACTTTTACCTGAGCAGCGCTAAACCCGCTCTTTGTACTAAAGAGCGGCAAATAAAATAGCCTGATTAGATAGACTTCAAGCATAATAGGCGGAGTATACCAGCTAACTCTCCCTGATAAACAGCGCCATTCTGTTTAATTACATTACCGTGACCTAATGTTTAAAATCCATTTTAAACAAAATTCCACCTTGGTAATATTCACCCAGAATACATTGAAGAAAGCATCAAATTTATTTGACTATTTGTATTCCAAATCCGGCATTGCCATTCAGCACTATGAGAACAAACTTGATTCGAACAAATCGTTCTCAACGTTCCAAGAGGAACGCCACTATCTAATTGGATTTGACGATTACCCGACTTAATACTGGCATGTAACCCTGCGGAAGTGAGCAGAACCGTTTTATTGATTGTATGATAATACCCAAGCAGCAATGGAAATTGCCCTTGTAATCCTGCACCTGCCAACAAGTTATTAATTCTATTTAGAATACCTGCCATACTAGGTAAACGCCGGGAATGGTGGACGATATGCTCTTGTAACAAACTATTAAATACGACTCTAAGTAATAATGCTGAAATCACACCATACTCTTTTGAACGGCTAATATCTAGACAATAAAAAGCTAATTCATTGTCAGATAACGCCGCCATATCGAGAATCAATCCCGGTTTATCAATCATATTCAATTTTCGGTAATTGACTTTACAGTGAGCGATCACTTGAGAAACAGGAGGTTGTAACTGCTTAAGCATATTTAATGCTTCATCTGAATTATGCTTTAGGGTTAACCAATCTTTATTCAAGTTATTCTGTTCAATCGCACCAGACACAAAGACCGTAGGATGTAAATAGGCCAACACCGATTTTTTTATCTCATTAAGATCCGAAACAGGTTTCAATAAAACATCTTTTGCTCCCAAACGAAGCACCTCATCAATTTCAGCCATCTTGTTAGTTGCTGAAATAATAATAACCGGAATACTAATACCCTCATTCGTCAATTTCGCAATAAATTCAATGCCATTCATAACCGGCATATCTAAATCACATAAAATAAGTTCAATATGAGCTTCGCGTCCTAGCACCTGTATTGCAACGGCGCCATTAGATGCGACTAATACCTTAGCGCCCAACGTTTGCAAGTATCCTGCCAGCAAAGAACAAAAAACAGGTTCGTCCTCCACAATCAGAATTTTTTTGCCTGCCAATGCCTTTTCCATAAATGCGCTCCCTTACCTTAATATTGCGACCTTCACCTTTTCTTAGGTACTATCACTCATATTAGTTCAATTAAGTGACTATCATTTGTTCTCTTACGTTTCTTTGCAATAGAAAACCCATAAAAATGGTATTTCACTCTTTAAAACTGGAGTTATTTTGACAGAGCTATGTCCTTGTGGTAGTGGAATAGATTTTGCGGATTGCTGTTCCCCTTATCTCCAAAACATAAAATTTGCCCCGACTGCCGAATCACTGATGCGTTCTCGATACAGTGCCTATGTAAAGCACAACGCCGATTATCTTATTACCAGTTGGCATCCTGACTGCCAGGCTGAAAAATGGCGTTTAGATATAGAGCAGAGTTTTTTTGTTACTCAGTGGCTTGGACTAAATGTCATTACAACTGAAAAAGGCAAAAATGATAACGAAGCCTATGTTGAATTTTCAGCTTGCTTTCTTGATCAGAAATCCCAAGATAAGCAACTTATTCATGAGCGTTCACGTTTTCTCCGTATAGACCAGCGTTGGTACTATATTGATGGTGTAAAACCTATTGATGGCGTAAAACCTCAAATTGGCCGTAACAGTCCCTGCCCATGTGGTTCAGGTAAAAAATACAAAAAATGTTGTGGTTAAGGCCCACAAACAGAAAACGAAAAATATTTAAGGATAATCCCATCTATGCAACATCAACATATACAAAAGAAAATTCTACGCACTATTTGCCCTGATGCCAAAGGACTGATCGCCAAAATTACGAATATTTGCTACAAACACCAACTGAATATAGTTCAGAATAATGAATTCGTCGATCATCGCACTAGCCGCTTTTTTATGCGCACAGAGCTTGAAGGAATTTTCAATGATGAAACATTTCTTGCTGATTTAGATGATGCACTTCCGGTGGGTTCACAACGGGAATTAAATAGTGCGGGGCGTCGTCGCATTGTTATTATGGTGACAAAAGAAGCGCATTGTCTTGGGGATTTGCTCATGAAAAGCGCTTATGATGGGCTTGATGTTGAAATTGCTGCGGTTATCGGCAACCACGCAACATTACAATCGTTGGTTGAGCAATTTGGCATTCCTTTCCATTTAATTAGTCATGAAGGTTTAACCCGTGAACAACATGATGAAAAACTGATTGCCCAGATTGACCAATACAAACCTGACTACGTGGTATTAGCTAAATACATGCGAGTATTGACACCAGAATTTGTCCAGCATTATCCAAATCAGATTATTAACATTCACCACTCCTTTTTACCTGCATTTATCGGGGCGCGTCCTTATCATCAGGCTTACGAGAGAGGGGTAAAAATCATCGGAGCGACAGCGCATTATGTAAATAATAACCTGGATGAAGGTCCAATTATTACTCAGAAGGTCATTAACATAGACCATACATACACTGCTGAGGATATGATGAGAGCGGGCCGGGATGTTGAAAAAAATGCTCTGAGCCATGCTCTATATTGGGTCCTTGCTCAACGAGTTTTTGTTTACGGCAACCGTACTGTAATCCTTTAAAACTGAATTAATTGGGTCCAAAAGCAGCACACAGTAGCTTCTTTTCAAGCACATGCTTTACAGCGGCGATTTATTTAATGTGATTCTGGCCGCTGTAAGCAGTACATATACAAGTACAGATTTAAACGCTGTTCAATTAAGCCTCATAAAAAACATGAGGCTGATTGATCATAATTATTGCTAAATACCATTTTGTAATTCATGCAAAGCAGCTACTTGCAAAAAGTGGCTACGATTCTTGTACAGGTTTGGTCTTGCTTTAACTTGATCATCGATTTTCTTAGATAATAAATCAGGCAGAGTGACATTGAATTTTGTCGATTTACCTAAATATGGTTCAACATCAATGTCAATTACGGCCCATGCCCACCCTGAGTATTCCTCATCTTTGATCCAGTAATCCAATGGCTTTGCTTCAGGGGGTAATTGGTTCATTTCGGCCAACAACTCTAAATGCCCAGAGATAGCTTCCTTGGCGTTTTTTATTGTATCCTCCATTGAATCACCCGCCGAGAAACAACCTGATATATCGGGCACAACCACGCCGTAAGCGTGGTTCTCATCACCAATTTCAATCGCAATAGGATATAACACGTTATACTCCTCCAATAATTTTAAAAAATTTGATTAGTGCAGATGCAGATAAGGAGGCTTATAGCCCCACTTGCTTCTGTATTTTCCTAAGCAATCCCACTTTGATTTCCTGTTTGGGATGCGGAATTGTCAACAAATCATTACGTCCAGGGTGCTTAAAATGATGATGGCTCCCGTTGATTCTTACCAGCACCCACCCTTTTTTCTCAATTTCTTTGATTAAATCTGCACTTCTCAAATCAACTCCTATCTGTTTAACCTGGCAATAAACATAACCCCAATAACTCCAATTATCAATAAAAAATAACCTCAATAACTCTATTTAAATTAAAGCACGATTAGGTGTAGCATAGTGAAGAGTCATCCTTCCCCCGCCACCGCCAACAGACCACTTATTTGCTCACAACAAGATCAACAAGGGTATAAAACCAGCATGTAGTCACTTATTTTTAAATATCTGCTTTACCGCAGCGATTCATCTGATGTGATTCTGGCCGCTGTCAACAACAGTAATACTTCTCAAAATCGAGTGAGGTTTCCCGAGCGGCCAAAAGGAGCAGACGGTAAATCTACCGTCACAGACTTCGAAGGTTTGAGTTGAGCGCAGCGAAACAACAATGCGGCGCTTGCGACGCGTTGGCCCGCAAGGGCGAGGAACGCAGTGACGAGTCATCCTTCCTCCGCCACCGCCAACAGACCACTTATTTGCTCACAACAAGATCAACAAGGATATAAAACCAGCATGTAGTCACTTATTTTTAAATATCTGCTTTACCGCAGCGATTCATCTGATGTGATTCTGGCCGCTGTCAACAACAGTAATACTTCTCAAAATCGAGTGAGGTTTCCCGAGCGGCCAAAAGGAGCAGACGGTAAATCTACCGTCACAGACTTCGAAGGTTTGAGTTGAGCGCAGCGAAACAACAATGCGGCGCTTGCGACGCGTTGGCCCGCAAGGGCGAGGAACGCAGTGACGAGTCATCCTTCCTCCGCCACCGCCAACAGACCACTTATTTGCTCACAACAAGATCAACAAGGATATAAAACCAGCATGTAGTCACTTATTTTTAAATATCTGCTTTACAGCGGCGGTTCATTTGATATGATTCCGTCCGCTGTAAGCAACAGCGATACATTTCAAAATCTGGTGGGGTTCCCGAGCGGCCAAAGGGAGCAGACTGTAAATCTGCCGTCACAGACTTCGAAGGTTCGAATCCTTCCCCCACCACCACAAATACTTCTTAGCATCTGATATACCCTTATTCCTCCGAAAGCAGCCTACTATATACTCCTCTGAATTATCTGCTCTTAAACAGCTCCAGAGACTAACTAACACCTTTAAAAAAGCGCTACCCAAAGCTGAATATATTCACAATCATATTTCTCATCACACCATTATGTGAAACTCAACATTCCACAACGACCCAACATAAACCATAAAAATCAAATAATTAAAATAAAAACCACCTTCAAACAGCGGGCTTTCGAATGTGATAACCATCGTGTATTTGTGAAATTGTGTGCGAAATAATTATAAAAAATAACAAATTATAACAACAACACCAGGGAACCATCATGAACCAATCAACACAAAAAATAGGGATTATAGGATTGGGGGCTATGGGGATGGGGATAGCCCGTTCATTAATACGCGCAGGTATTCCCACATATGGATTTGATTTAAATCCAACAGCCTGCGACCAGCTTTTGCAAGCGGGCGCTAAGGCGGCAGCAAGCAACGCCGCAGACTGGGCATCAGAGCTAGATGCTATCCTACTCATCGTCGTCAACGGCACTCAAATAGAAAACATACTGTTCGAAGGCGAAACACCGCTAGTCAACCAACTAAAAGCCGACACAATCATTGTGCTTCACAGTACCGTTGCCGCAGAACAAGCTAAAGATTTTGCCCATCGCCTTAACCAATACAACCTCAACATGCTGGACGCGCCTATTTCAGGTGGCGCACTAAAAGCCGAACAAGGCCAACTCACTGTTATGGCTTCCGGCGACCCCACATTATTTGAACAACTAAAACCCGTATTTGATGCCACCACCGAACGCCTTTACCATGTCGGAAATGAAATTGGTCAAGGATCTACCGTCAAAACAATTCATCAATTACTTGCAGGGATACATATTGCCGCCGCGGCAGAAAGTATGGCATTGGCAGCCAAAGCCGGTATTTCCTTAGAATTGATGTACGATATTGTCACCCACGCTGCCGGTAACTCTTGGATGTTTGAAAACCGAGTTCCCCATATTCTGGCGGGAGATTACACCGCCAAATCCTCTGTAGATATTTTTGTCAAAGATCTGGGATTAGCATTAGAAACAGGTAAGAATCTGAAATTCCCATTACCATTATCAGCCACTGCACATCAAATGTTCCTTGCTGCCAGTAACGAAGGTTTCGGCCAATGGGATGACAGCGCGCGGTTATCAAAACATTTAAAGGCATCACATTGCCGGAGAAAAAATAATGACCATTAAATTGGGCGTTATCGCTGATGATTTTACCGGCGCAACCGATATCGCCGGTTTTATGGTGCAAAGCGGCTGGCGAGTCATCCAGTTACTGAATATGCCTGATGACAATACCGCTATTCCACAGAATATTGATGCTATTGTTATCAGCCTGAAAATCCGCTCCTGCCCGATAGACGAAGCTGTGAATAACGCGGTGAAATCCTGCCGCTGGTTACGTCAGCAAGCCGGTTGTCAGCAAATATTCTTCAAATACTGCTCAACTTTTGATTCTACCAGTAAAGGCAATATTGGGCCGGTTACTGATGCCTTGATGGATGAACTACAAACAGACATCACGCTGATCTCCCCTGCCCTCCCAATTAATGGGCGAACAGTTGTACATGGACATCTATTCGTCAACGGTCAACTACTTAATGAAAGCGGCATGCAGCACCATCCCGTAACACCGATGACAGATGCCAATCTGCTGCGTCTAATGGAACAACAAGCTCAAGGGAAAGCAGATCTAGTGGATCTGGCATGTGTACACCAAGGAGAACAGGCAATCCGCGTCAGACTAAATCATTTACAACAACAAAACATACGTTACGCGGTAACAGATACCTTCGCCATGAACGATCTGCTGCCTATTGCCAGAGCGGCGTCAAAACTGAAATTAATCACTGGTGGCTCCGGTCTTGGCGCTGCCCTTGCCAGCACAGACACCGGTAAGTCACTGATGCCATGCCAACTGGAAGGAGCAACCCCACCCGCCGAGAATAGACGCACTGTGATCCTTTCCGGCAGTTGTTCCGCCATGACCAACAAACAAGTTGCCCTGTACCAGAAACTGGCCCCTGCTAAGGCCCTGAATATTGATTCATGTATCCATGATCCGCAATATGCCGAAAAACTGGTTGCGTGGATTATGCAGCAATCCCAGAACCCTCTGGCCCCCATGCTATACGCAACTCAGCCCCCAGAAACATTACAGAAAATTCAACAACAATATGGCGCGGCTACTGCCAGTGAAGCAATAGAAAACACCTTTGCCAACGTTGTAAAAGACCTGTGTCAGCTCGGATTTAATACCTTTATTGTCGCAGGCGGCGAAACTGCCGGTAAGATAGTACAAAGTCTGGACATCAAACAGTTCAATATCGGTGCACCAATTGCTCCAGGCGTACCTTGGGTGCACGATCGACAACACAATTATTGGCTGGCATTAAAATCAGGCAACTTCGGCAATATTGATTTCTTCCTGCATGTACAGGAGATGTTTCATGACTGAACACACACTACGGACCGAATTAGTCGAATGGGCTCGTTCAATGTTCTACCGGGGTTATAGCAGTGGCGGTGCAGGCAACATCAGCGCCAAACTGGAAGATGGCGCGATTATCATCACGCCGACCAACTCCAGTTTTGGCGACTTGCAAGCTGAGCGCCTGAGTAAGTTGGATGCAGAGGGCAACTGGCTCTCCGGCGACAAACCCACAAAAGAAGTTTCCATGCACCTGGCAATGTATCGCAACCGCCCCGAATGCCGTGCAGTGGTTCATCTACATTCCCCTTGGTTAACCGCCCTTTCCTGCCTACCCAATCTGGATAAAAGTAACTGCCTGCCACCTATTACACCCTACTATGTAATGCGAGTTGGAAAGCTGCCTCTGGTCAAATATCTACCACCAGGAGATGAAAGAATCGGCGAGGAAATTGCGAAGCTGGCCGCAAAACACAACGCAATCCTCCTATCCAACCACGGACCTGTTGTCGGCGGCAAAACTTTACGGCAAGCTTTTTTCAATGCAGAAGAATTGGAAGATACCGCACGGCTCTATTTAACGTTACTGCCACATGGCTTCACCACATTAAATGAAGAGCAAGTACAAGAACTTGAAACTCGTTACCCCAAGAGTTGAGTAAACAAACAAGGAATTCATCATGGCTAAATTTGCGGCAAACTTGAGCATGATGTTCAACGACGTACCTTTCACAGAACGTTTTGCCCGTGCAGCTAAAGCTGGATTTAAAGGCGTTGAATACCTGTTTCCTTATGAAGTGGCAGCGGAAGAACTTGCTGCCCTATTAAAACAGCATCAATTAACCCAGGTTCTGTTCAACATGCCCGCCGGAAACTGGGCTGCGGGAGAAAGAGGGATAGCCTCTATTCCTGGCCGTGAAAAAGAGTTTGCCGAAGGTGTACAAACCGCGCTGAAATATGCACTAGCACTGAACTGCAAGCAAGTTCATGCGATGGCCGGGAAACTGGACACACAATTTACGCCAGAACAACAATTTACTCCGATACAACAACTTACTCCGATACAACAAGTTACTTCGATACAACAATGCGAATGTTATATCAGCAACATTCAACATGCCGCTGATGTGATGGCAGAACATAACATTAACGTATTAATTGAACCGATTAATACTCGTGATATGCCAGATTACTTTCTGACAACTCAACATCAGGCTGAAACATTACTCAAAGCAATTGACCGTCAAAATGTTTTTATCCAGCTAGATCTTTATCACTGCCAGATTATGGAAGGGGATTTGCTCCGCACCATTGAGCGTCTATGGGGTAAATTCAGTCACATCCAGATTGCCTCCGTGCCCGAACGCCATGAACCCGATAGCGGCGAAGTGAACTATCCGTGGCTATTTAATAAATTGGATAAAATGGGCTATCAAGGGTGGTTTGGTTGTGAATATCACCCCGCTGGCCGCACGGAAGATGGTCTGGATTGGTTGACCAAAGCACAGAAATAATCAGGAGAAAATATGCTCCCATCAGAGCGTAGAGACTTTATTTATCGCTACGTACATGAATATCAGACAATTTCTATCAGTGCACTGGTTAAACTGATGAACGTCTCGCATATGACAGTACGGCGGGATATCCGTACTTTGGAGGAGGAAGGAAAGGTCATTAGTGTCAGTGGCGGCGTGCAACTTAGTGATGTTTTACGTCAGGAATTGCCTTGGGATGAAAAAGCCCGGCTTAATCATCGTCATAAGCGGGAAATTGGTCACTATGCAGTATCTATGGTTGAAGATGGACAAGTAGTCTATCTTGATGCGGGCACCACCACATTTGAAATTGCCAGGGTTCTAGCTGAACGTTTTAACCTCACTATCATCACGAATGATTTTTCCATTATCCAGTACCTGATGAACAAACCCCAATTAAATCTGTTCCATACCGGAGGGCAGGTAGATAAGAGAAATCATTCCTGTGTTGGCCCTATCGCCGCCATGTTGCTTCGCAACTTAAATGTGGATATTGCCTTCATTAGCACCAGCTCATGGGATCTGGAGCATGGTGTCTCCACGCCACATGAAGAAAAAGTTTTAGTCAAACAAGCAGTATTGGACATCTCCCGCCGATGTGTTTTGGTGTCTGATAGCAGTAAATATGGCAAATACGGCATGTTTCGCATCTGCCCGCTTTCAAGTTTGGATGATATTGTCTGTGACAGCCAGCTTCCACCGAAAGTGCAGCAACAATTACGAGAACATAATCTGACATTACATACCGTCAGCGTATAAAGGATAAGAACCCTACTATACCCTATGGATTTCAAGATTCATCGCGACGGCAAGGGAGTGAATCCCCGGGAGTATAGATAACGATGTTGCCGGGATGAGTGAGCGCAGCCAACAAAGAGGCAACTTGAAAGATAACGGGTATATAAGCAAATAGCCTAAAGCTATTAAACAAGGGAGTCGCAATGAAAGTAATCATCACTGGTGGAGCAGGTTTTCTGGGCCAGCAACTCGCCAGCGCTTTACTAAACAACCATCAAACATTAAATTTCGACCAGCTTATATTGACCGATATTCAATGCCCTGTATCTCCGGTTAATGATCCCCGCGTCCAGTGTCTGGCACTGGATTTAACTCAATCAGGAGCCGGAGAAAAGCTGATCGATGAAAACAGTACGGTATTATTCCATCTCGCCGCCATTGTCAGCAGTCACGCTGAAAGTGATTTTGATCTCGGCTTGCAAGTTAACTTTGATGCTACTCGCAACTTATTAAACGTTGCACGGGCTAAAAATCCAAAATTGAAATTTATTTTCACCAGTTCCTTGGCCGTATTTGGCGGAAAATTACCAGCAACCATTACCGAACAATGTGCGGTTAATCCTCAATCATCCTATGGCGCACAGAAAGCCATGTGTGAATTGATGATTAACGACTACTCCCGCAAAGGATATATCGATGGCCGAGTCCTTCGTCTACCGACAATCAGTATCCGCCCAGGGAGACCAAACAAAGCTGCCTCCTCTTTTGCCAGTGCTATCATCCGAGAACCTCTGTGCGGAGAAAGCAGTATCTGCCCAGTTTCCCGCGATCTTACTTTATGGCTTTCCAGCCCTGAAACCGTGATCCGCAACTTTATCCATGCGGTTCAAATTCCGGCAGAAAAATTTGGTCATTCCCGCACAGTTAATTTACCGGGTATTAGTATCACGGTTCAGGAGATGATTGATGCACTGGCAGAGGTTGCCGGGCAAAAAACCGTGGATCTCATCCGCTTCGAACCAGACGAAAACATTAACCGTATTGTTGCCAGTTGGCCGGGTCACTTCGATACCAGCCGTGGCTTATCACTGGGTTTTCACGCTGATAATACTTTCAGTGATGCAATCCGTGCTTTTATCTCCAACAACCTGTCCCCAGCAGGAGGCTAATTATGGAACTCTACATTCCGGTCATTGGTCTGGGTGTAGCCGTATTTACATTGATCTTTCTGGTGCTACGTACCCGTGTTCATGCTTTATTAGCAATGCTCATCGCAGCGGCGATCGCCGGGCTCTCTGGCGGCTTAACCGCAGCAAATACCATTGATGTTATGACTAAAGGTTTTGGCTCCACACTAGGCAGTATCGGAATTGTTATTGGTCTTGGGGTCATGATGGGACGAGTGCTGGAAGTTTCCGGCGCCGCGGAACAGATAGCCTACAGCTTTATCCAATGGTTAGGTAAAAAACGCGAAGAATGGGCATTAGCGATCACCGGTTATATTGTCAGTATTCCGATTTTCGTCGACTCTGCCTTTGTTATTCTCTATCCACTGGCAAAGGCCCTCGCGAAAAAGGGAAAACGCAATCTTCTGACACTCGGCGTAGCACTGGCTGGCGGATTGGTTGTTACCCACCACGCTGTTCCGCCAACACCGGGGCCGCTGGGGGTTGCCGGCATTTTTGGTGTAGATATCGGCGCCATGATGTTAACCGGTATGGTTCTGGCGGTGCCTTGCGTTATTAGCATTGTATTTTATGCTAAATGGTTAGCAGTAAAATATCCTGCATTTCAACCCATTGATGAAGCAGAAGAAGCGCAAGATCTACAAACAATCCACCAACGCTACATGGAAGAGAAGGCGAACAAACCACTACCGAGCCTATTTCTCTCCTTGTTGCCGATTATTGTCCCTATCGTTTTGATCTTCATTAAAGCCATTAATGGCCTGTTATTAAACACTGAAATTTTTACCGGCCAAGAAAACCACTGCTATTTCCAGACATTTGATTTCCTTGGCGCACCGGTTATTGCCTTAGCGATCAGTGTATTGTTGGCGGTTTATACCTTGATGCCAAAAGTCAATAAACATGAAGTGATTGATCGTCTGGAAGAGGGTTTACAGGCTGCCGGTATTATTTTATTGGTGACAGGAGCAGGCGGTGCGTTAGGAGCGGTACTGCGTGAAAGTGGTACCGGCGCCATTCTGACGCAGTATATAGCCAATCTCCCACTAACACCGGTGCTGATTCCATTTATCATCGCAACACTGGTTCGCTTAATTCAAGGTTCCGGCACTGTGGCAATGATTACCGCCGCTTCTATTTCTGCGCCAATTATTAGTCAAATTCCGGGGATTAACATGCTAGTTGCCGCACAAGCAGCAACGATGGGCTCGTTATTCTTCGGTTATTTTAATGACGCCTATTCTGGGTCGTTAACCGCATGATGGGAATTAAAGATGCCAAACAACAGATGATCGTTTGGTCAATACCAACCACTATTGCATGGGCGATTGGCTTATGTGGCGTCATCATTCTGGATCTGGTGTTATAAACACCAAATCATTAGCAAAATTACCATTTAGCCTCTTTAATAATTAAGAGGCTAAATTTATATATTGGCCACACTATAAGCTTTTATAAAATTTCATTTATCAATTATCGAAATTTTAGCTCAGACTGAAAAACATTACCCCTATTCAGATTGCTGACGAACTCCATCCAATAAAGTGGGGTTCTGTTGATGTTAATCGTATTGTTGTGGTGTGGGATCTTTTAGTATAAGCGCCTCTATTAGATCAAAGATTTAAGCCGATGGCTAGACCTTTGTCATTAATCCGATAAGGTTATTAAGACCCTACATGATGTTTACTGACTTCATTTTCTAGCGCTCGATTCACGAAAGCATTAACCGTCACATCTTCTTCAAGTGCTAATTCTGCAATTTTTCTATGCAATTCTGGATTAACTCTAACATTAAAAACCCCTTTGTATGGCACATCAGGGTTTTTATTTAATTCCTTGCAGTCTTGCAAATACAAATCAATTGAGATCTTAAATTCATTTTCCAATTCTGCAATTGTTTTGGCTTCATAAGTCACTAAATCGCGGATATATTCCAGTTTACCAAAAAGAGTATTGTTTTCCAGGTTAAATTCAATTGTACCTAAATAACCTTTATATTTTAAATATTTCATATCAACCCCACTTCTTTTAGAGTCTGTTTCACCGCTTTTAGCGTGCCACCTTTAATGTAATTTTCAGGATGAGGGCGGTGCATCAAAATTGTGTGATTCAATTATTCATTGAAGAATCGTACCCTTGAATCTTGCTTTTCTTGTTTCTCATAATTTAATAGACTTAATAACACAACAAGTTCAGACCATTCAAAAGTTTTTTGGCTATTAAGAAACTTTTTATCAGTTTCTCCGCTTTGCTCATGTACTCGTTCTTCCTCTCAATAGTGTAACTAATGATAGTTACACAAATCAAATTAAGTCAAGTTCATTGTGCAACAAAAAAGGGCGTTAGTACCTTTCAGATCGATTAAATGATACCATTATTATATATCTTAATAATATTATTCAATAAAATTGGAATATAATCTTAGATATTTAATATTTTTCTATTTTTCTTGACGCTATTAATTTCAATAATATTTTTAATGACCAAAAATAAATCATACATTTAATTAAATCCAATTAAACAATAAGATGTAAGATTACTTACACTTGCTTGTTAATAATATTAAAAAAACCTTATCCATATTATAAAACCCAAAGTTATTTAATAAAAATTTATTTTTATTGATTCTAAATAATAAAAACCCATTAATTATAAATGAGGTAAAAATATACATATAATTGTTATTCTGCCAGACCATATTGATATAGAATATAATGGAGTTTTATCTCTGTCATCATATTATACAAGGATTATATTATGAAAGAAAAATTGCTTTTCATTATAGCTTTTATCAGCACGCTCTCATTCTCATTAATGGCAAATGGCACCGGAGAAATAGAGATAATAAATGGTGAACCTGCCGAACCAGGTGAATTCCTATTTTATTCAGCACTTAATACAAAAGATGGAAACATTGAAGGGCATCATTGTGGCTCTATATTAATCAGTAAACGTTGGGTTTTAACAGCAGCTCACTGTGTTGAAGATAATAATATTAAATCAAAAATTTACGTAGGATTAGAAAGATATAAACCTACACCAATTTATAAGGATCAAGTTGATATTGAGAAAATAATTATTCATCCAAACTGGTTCACATCACCAGAAAATACTCAGCATAAAACAGGGACGAAAAAAGAAACACGAAAACGAGGACAATATGATATAGCACTAATTAAACTCAATCGGGATGCAAACAGTAATACTTTTGCAAAATTAAACGGCATAAATGAAACTATCGACCTGCCAATTGGCACAGAATTAACAGTTATTGGTTTTGGAAGAACAGAAAGTGTATCAACCCCAAATATGTTAATGAAAACCAATGAATATATTCTTGAAGATAAGAAATGCATCGAAGTGCCTCCTGGATATCCTGACACAAATTATGATCCAAAAATAAATATTTGTTCCGGCAATCCAAATGGCGGTGTCGGCGGTGGAGATTCAGGCGGGCCATTGATGATTAAAACAAATAACGAAGATTATGTCATTTCTGGGCTAGTGTCTCGTTCACTGTTAAAGCCAGCAGAACAATTTACGAAGGTTAGTTTTTTCAATAATTGGATACTTGAAACTGTAAAAAATAATTGATTATTATTAGATCTACCTAAAAATTATCCTTATATTATTAAGCTGATCTTCGCATAAAAAACTAATAAGAGGAAAATAAAATGCCTGAGAAATAAAACGCTCAGGCATAAAAGGGATATTATTTTATATTGGTGATTCTTGTGATGTTTTAAATCGTCCTAATGTTGATGAAAAATTACTTCCTGCACTTTCTACTTTGCCGGTAATAACATTCACTGGCGATGACAATATTCCCGAACAGTTATGACAAGCAGCAAAATCATCTCCAGCTTGTCTGGTTGTCAATCGCTGAGTAAAAATAGATGATTTCAACATGTCCCGCATATATTCACCTATTTTCCGACTGCCAACAGCTTTCCCTGCCCTTTCATCTTCTAAAGTCAATAAATTATTCAGTGCCTGTACCTCTGCATGCAAGCCAGCAATACCTGCCATCGTCGGTAATATATAGTGATTATTAATAATATGATTTCTAATCAAAGATTCTACTACTGGATGCAAAGATGTATTTGTCCTATCATACATACTTCTTATCCCTGCAATAAAAGAATCAATATCAGTGATCTTATAAGCTTCAGCCTCGTCACTTTGCTGTATTTTCCATTCATCTTTATCTTTTACTATTGATAATTTAGGACGTTTAATCAGGCTAATGCCCGGGAATAATCTTCCATCCGCTAAATTTCTATCATTATCCTTAAAATTGACAAATTCATCGTCATAATTGTCATTATGCACATATCCTGCATGAGCTGCGAAATCTTGCAAAGATTTTTTTGAATAAATAAAATTTCCACCAGAAACGCCACCATTTTTTAAACCCGGTTTAGAGAATTTACGCTGTTTCGCAAATTTCAACTTTCCAAACTCCTCCGAAAAATTGAGAATTAATTTTGTTTTTCTATCAAAATTATCAAATTCAGGAAGCTGTTTCTTATAAGCTAACATAACTGATTTTATATCAGGTAGTTCCAAATGTAATGCATCCAATAACCCTTCACCCGAAGTTTTACTTTTATCAGATCTAACTGCTCTTTCGCGAATATCATTCTTGAACATTTCTACGCTCTCTATAATGGCTGAACTTGTGATACCTGATATTATTATTTTATGCCAAACAACATTGCCATGCTTTTTTTCGATCTACAAAATAAATCAATTAATTTCTGACAAATCAGATAGTAAACAATATTGCTGAATTTAAATAAAAAAACTATTAAACAAACCTACTATATTATAACAACCGTTTTTTAAGTGAATTAATGACCTCAATAGTATTACCTTTCTTGCCGGGTGAAACAGTAGCATCTTCCGACAATACTTTGACATTCATCTTTCCTTTATCATCCCTGGCCAACAACGCATAACTATAGCCAGCCCTAATAGCAGGTTTCGCAGGCTTCTTTTCGTCATAGTTAAAAACACCAACATTTTCTGCCACATTATCAATCACCACACCCGGTTTGCCCATATAGGTAATGACGCTCTGATCATACTTTGCAAATATATTCACCAGATCGTTATTCTGTTCGCTAACCGTCACCGGCTCGCTGTCTGGCGAAAGGGCTTTATGACTCTCATAAGTAGCAACAACACCCTGCCGACCTGTTTTCCATTCATTATCACCTGGCCTCTGCCCCGTATGATAAGCAAAAAAATAGCCGTTCTTCACGGCATACACCATAGTGCAACCACTTAATGCGCCAGACGTAACAATAACCGGATGCCCCGCCTGAATATCCTTCAAAGCAATTCTAATCCCCACGGTTCCCGATGCACCATTCACCACATTAATACCGGTAATATTGGGATCTAACGTATTTTTCCCCCAATGTACTCCTATCGCTCCTGAACCCGATTCTGATGATGTAACTTGATCACCAAGAAATCCTATCACAACATCATGAAAAGGATTTTCCTGACGGGGAACATCATTTCTCAAAGGTATTGCCTGTGCAAGTTCCCGATTACTGTCATAACGATGGGCCACGACAGGCACGTTAATTGGCGCCTCTTCACTCCCCACCAATAACCCTTTATTCCTCAACGGGGAAATATATCCCTTATTAAGGTTTCTATCCGCAAGAAATTGCTTTGATCCTTTGGTTTGACTTCTCTTATAACCTTTTCGAGGCTCACTCTTATTATTTGAAAGCTCAAGATGTCCATCAGAAAAACTTGATAATGGCAACTGTATGGCGCTATTTCTAGTACGTTGTGTAGATATTGTCTGAGGATTAGTATGTTTTAACATTAATAGCCCTGCTGTATCGGTTAAATTTATTACATATAATATTTTGATTTACCTAATATTATTTTCGCAATCCTAATATAAATATTTGAATAATACAATTCACTCTGGTTTACTAAATTTTCTATCATCATTATCAAGTTTAGATTTTAATGTTTCAATATTTTCATAAAAATCATTAACATCGTATTCAGTTAAATAAATGTCCACGCCTTGATCTCTCTTCACTCTATCCAACTTAACATTAGATACATCTTTATGTATATCAAGCGTCTCTGAAATTAACGTTTTCTTTTCGTCATCAGATAATAGATTAAACTCATGACTTAATAATTTCTTTAATTTATTAAGGTCAACGGGATCTTTTCCTCTGGAATTTAACCAATCTGCTATTTTAAGCGGAGGTAATGCCCCTTCTCCTAAATCTGATTGATAGATATACCCTACTGTTTCCTGATCATTGGATGGAAGATCAATTAGAAACATATGCCCAAGTCGACGATCATTAACTAATGCAACATAATTTTTTGTACCACTGAGCTGATCAACTCTTTCAGCAAATTCATTGCCATCTATTTTTCTTGTCTGGGCCGTTTTTACTGGATCAACAGCATGTTCCCCCTCGGTCATCAATTTAAATATATTTTGGGCGGATAAACCACAAACTGGGTCAGTAGGATCATAAGGATTTGCCTGAACGATTTCTTGATAAGCTTCAATACCACCTAATTCAGAAACACTTTCATCAATCTTTTCAAATATATTCGCCAAATCCCGATCAATGATTTTATCTTGCCAATTATCATTCCAAAGTAATTTATTTCCTTTTGGATCATTATGTAGTGCAATAATATCATCTATCAATTTTACGGCATTTACATTATGTTTTTTTAATTTTGAGCTATCCTTTGATCTCGATAAGCCAGAAGAAGGCCCTATTTCCAAATGATTACCGGTTTCTATATTTTTACATGCTCTATCCTTTACGGTACGAGCTTCAGATTCTTTTGCAAAGCCGCTGATTGGCATAATATTATCACCCAAGAATTATAAGTAAGTAATATATAGATTAAAACATTACTAATAACAAGATGCTTTTATATAAAGCAATCAATAAAAATATTGTTATCTTCTATTACTTGCCATCCTATTATGGGTAATTAAGTGATTATTTTTCAAAGTTAATTAATTTATTAGAATCTACTTTATCAACAATAATACCTATACCATTTATCTTAACAACCGCTTTACGGCTGTTTACCCACATTGAAACAATCTCTTTTATTTTAGAACAATAGGTTGAAAAAGTCATACCGGAAACCTCAAGAATAATTTTTTCATTTTCTTGCTTATCATTATTGTCCGTGACTGGTACAAATGGTTTAGTTGTCAGATTCACTTTAATAAGCGCCAAACGCACATCTTCTGTGCCACCTAAATCAGTACATAATTTTTCTAACAAAACCTGCCTTATTTGTGAACTAATAGGATTCAATTTTTGATTCACAGAATGGGAAATCTCCATAACTGGCTCCATCGTATTTTTAATATCTTGAAGTTCTACCGGCGCAGTAACTGAATATAATAAAGAAAGCCGTGGACGATTGCCGAGAGCCTGCCAAAAATTACCCAAACTATTTAAGTTTTCCTGTGGCGGAATGACTCTGGTGTAGGCACCAGGAATTTTAGGCAATTGACGATGATTAATCAATGCATTCAAAATAGATGTCATTATTTTTGCCGCCTGATTATCAGGCTGACTATCCGGGCTACAGCCATCAACTGAGGGTTTGTTTGAATGCCAGTAAGTAATTAAATAATTATAATTAATATTTACCCATCCAGGTAGCAATAAATTCGTTACAGGATTATAACGCTTTGGTTCCGCAGAGCGGAATTGTAAATCTTCATGTATATCATAGAGAAATACACTTATTGTCGGCTTAGATGGAATTGAGTCTATTTCTGGCAAATCAAAACGAATATCAATATTATTTAAATGTTGAGATAAAATATCTTTCAATGCGTTATTAACTTCCACAATAGCATTATTAGGCTCAATGATATTTTTCATATCGACTCCAAATTTGATAATTATTTAAAAAATCACTCGACCACTCTTATTTAATTCGAGAATAACCGCCCGCTCTATATGTTGATTCTCAATTTTTTCACTATTATTGTCTGCGGCTAATATTGATGCCAATAAGGCAATATTTCTAATATTAGCCCCAGTCAAATCAGCCCGTTTAGCTAGATGGGCAAAATCAATTTCGTCGGATAATTTCAGTTGTTGAGGCCAGATGGTTTGCCACATTTTTTTACGTAATGTTTCATCAGGATAAGTAAAATGGGTAATAAAGGTAAAACGGCGATTAAAAGCGCTATCCAGATGGTTACGGTTATTAGTAGCTAAAATCACCAATCCCGGATAATCCTCCAGCCGTTGTAATAGATAAGAAACTTCAATATTGGCATGTCTGTCTTGAGCATTTTTGGTTTCACTACGCTTACCAAACAGTGCATCGGCCTCATCAAAAAATAGCACCCCGGAATCTATCTCAGCCAAATCGAAAATGCGGGCAATATTTTTTTCCGTTTCACCAATATATTTATTCACCACGGTAGAAAGATCGACTTTAATCAAATCAACACCAAGATGCCCAGCAATCACTTCTGCGGCCATTGTTTTACCCGTCCCCGATTCACCGTAAAACAGTGCACTGATACCGGTACCATAGCCTATTTTTTGCTGAAAACCAGCATCCAAAATCTGGTCGCGGTAATTAATCGCCGCAATAATCTCTTTCAATTGTTGCACTAATTCATCAGAAATCACCAAGTCATTAAAATTTCGTTTTGGCGTTATTCGTCGAGCTAGTTTACCTAAACTCTGTTGAGCACGGAAATTTAATGCTTTACGTAAATCTATTTCTTCTAATTGACCATCCGGTTGTCGTAATATTTGATATTGATAAGCCTCTTTAAGAATTAACGGTAAAGTTTCCGCGGTGAATGAGAAACGCTGGCACAATTGAACAGTATTAATTCTCTGAGCAGCATCATCCGGTAAATTCTCTTCCAATATTGTTTTCTTATCCACCAACGTTGCTATGGGCATATTAATTTGCACCATTGGAAGATATTTAATCCATACTAATGCATCTCCCGGCTCCATTAAACAAACCACCCGTAACTTTGGTTGATTCAGCAAAACAGATGGAAGGACTTTGTTAGGATCAATACTGACACCTTTATCATCAACCTTAATACCATTACCCGCTTTGACTTTTACACCATTTTTACTCAGGCTCAAACCACTTACACCACTCCAAGCATTGTTTGTATTTCCTCCCTCTAATTTTAAATAGAGACCGGCATTATCAGTTACCACAATACCGCCCCCGTCCCAACATTTAACAGCTATACCATCCGAATCAACGGAAATACTGCCTTTATCTTTGGCCTTAACTTCTACCCCTTTTTCACCAACCGAAATACCATTACCCGCTTTAACTGAAACACCTTTGCCATCAACAGTAATACCATTATTAGGCTTGACATATATCTTATCTGTATCTACAACAATACCATTACCCTGCTGCAAAGATAAGGTATTTTTTCCACTATTAAATGCAAGCGTATTGTCTTTATTATCGAATATTAATGCCTGCTGATTCTCTCCCTGTTTAATCACTAATGTTTTCACCAAATTCTTTTCACTCGGTTCTAACGGTGATCTATTTTTAGGGTTATGCATGGCGCCTAATATCACCGGAAAACGAGGATCACATTCAAAGAAACCGATTATCACTTCATCCCCCGGTTCCGGGTAGAAGCAGAATCCACTTTCATGACTGGCGTAAGGTTTACCTAAGCGGGCAAACAACGTGCCGTTGGTTAAGTTTAAGGCCGCTATTTTGACCGGAATACGACCTAGCGATTGGCTATCTTGTTGGTATTTTTCCACGATCCCAATATGCAACTCTTTAATCGGCGGTACCGACTGTTCTACATCTGATTGCATACCTAACATTAACCGAGTGCGCCAACCTTGCCGCTGGTTGATGGTCTGGCTGACGCCAGTGATAATCGCCTGACCATCCATTCCCTGCCCGAAGCCAGTTAATGCCAAAACATCACTCGGCTGATAGCGATCATCACCTGCAACCTCAAAACTACCGGATATATTATGGCTACGCCGATTGCCCATGATACTTTGAGTAAACTGCCTGGTTTGTTCATTATCCAATGGGTAACTGAAAATCCATTGCCACTCTTGATCGGTCAGCGATTTCAGCGTGTCGGTAGCAAGTTGACCGCCGCCAAACCCACTATGCTTTGCCTGAACTGCCTGAGACAACTTTTGTTGGTTAATGTCCCAAGACTGTACGCTTACCGTTTTAGGACTGCGCTGATTATCCCATTGCAGGTTAGCTTCAAACAGCACAATGTCCCGCAGGTCGCCGCGCTGACGAATGGTGTGTACCGTTGATCGATTAAGTGATTCCGGCGTGACCAATGTAACGGCATCATGGCCGGGAATCAGCCAGGTATTCGTAGCACTCAGTCGGCTCTTTAAGAATGTCCAATCATTGCAACGAAACTGCACCATTTGCTCATGCGCCATTTTAAGTTGAGGTGCTTGTTTTATCGTGACAGACACACCGGCCTGACTAAACAGCTTCTTGATAATCGCCTCATCGCTCTGTTGACTGAATAGCTGCGAGTGAAAACTATGGGTTAATTTTTGCAGTGGATGCTTTGCCGTCAGAATCATCAAACTGTCCTGGCCTTTAAGCCTCAATGTCTGCTGAACGATGATCCCTTTAAACGCCACACTTTTTTTGATCTGCACAATAAGTTCATGATTCGGGCGACAACTTGCCAACTCAGACTGCGCTTTGGCATCAAAAATGTGGCTGCTCTCACCACTAATACCCAAAGTGACGTTAGCCGAAGGAATGCCATTGATAGGGTAATTTATTGACAGGCTGATAACCGTAAACTGATTGAGTATTTTGCCATCTATCTTAATCGCGATCGGGGGTATCTTCATGCTTCCCTCCGTGCTTGTAGCGTTTGTCCTGGGGTGAAATCATCAAGATTATCCAGATCGTTTTGCCAGGCCAGCGAAAGATAATCGATACCGCCCGCCAAAACAGCACCAGCGCCTAGTGCAATCAATGGTAGAGAGAGCATATCGGTTACGCTAACCGCAGTAGCCGGTGGCGATTTTAACTGCTGCTCAGTGGACTGAATAACAAAGCTCTCATCCGCCACCAGCGATAAGGTCGCGATTGCCCGCAATGGCATAGCATCTCGGTCAAACAAGGTGTAATGAATACTGAGACCGCTGGCCCGGCAGGCAAAATAACCTTTGTTTTCCCAACGCATTTTGCCCCATTTGATTTTAAGAAAATGAGGGACTTTGGTACTGGCATCAACGGCACAGAGGGTTTTCAGCGTCGACAGTTGAGTTTCTATCCGCGTATTGTTGCCGGGCATAGACGCATCAAACAATAGGTCTAATGACAGGCCCGCAGGCTGAGACGACACATGGTGGTTGCTTTGGTGAATATGGGTAATGCTTTCATCGCTTTTATAATTGGCTTGATAATTGAACTGGATCGCATCAGGGTTATACATCACCGGTAAACTGCCCACCAAGATTTTCCCTTCCCGATCTTTAAAAGCCGTCAGCGTGAGTTTAGATAGGCTGCGTTCAATTAAGCTCATAATGGCCCCCTGTTTCACGTAATGCCTCTAACACCTCCCGTTTAATCCTCTCAATCAGGAGAGCGTCATCTAACGCTTCTTGGGCTAATGTTCGCATAGATGATAAATCACTCGCAGAATCGGTGACTTTGGCCTGAATAATCAGTTCCTTAATTTCTATAGTCATACTTTCACTCCTAACCAGCGCATATCCTGATAACGTAACTCCAGGGAGTTCACTAAAATGGCATTGCTATTAGCATCAAAGTCACCGGTAGACCAACGAACCGGTAACGCATTACTCACAGTCCAGCTTGCCACGGGTAAAAAATTTTCATTCAGCAACATAATGACCACATCGGCATAAATCGCTTTTTCCCCACGCAAGACACGATCAAATATCAGAGTAAGTGGCGTCACCGTCATAACACCACGTTCCAATACCAAACTACCGTGCTGAATCTTCTCGGCCAGCCAAACATTTCGGGCATTTTCCCCGCCTTGGCTGTGTTGGGTGGCTTGCAGTTCACGGCTAAGTCCCGATATGCGCTGAAAGGCGATATCAAGCGGACTGGGAATGTTGTTAAACAGAAAACTGGCGATAAAACGATGTGACACCGACGGGGTGTATAGATTGTTCATATTTTGCCCCTGTTTAATTTAATCCTGTTATCCCGGTGCGTGTATCAAACGTCAAACTCAGCTCAATAAATTCCGCCGGAATGAGCAGAGCCAATTTGATTTTCATGATCATTTTCCCGGCTCGCAAATCCGTTTCACTCATTGATTCGTCAACACCGAGTAATATTTCAAACGCTCGGTCCTCCTGCGTACCTAACAGTCCGCCTTTTAGCCATAATTGATGCAGCCAGTTGTAAGTTTGACCCTTAAGTTTCATCCAGGTGATGGCGTTGTTGGGTTCGAAAACAAAAGCCCGACCTAATCGGGTGATATGCGCTTCGATATAGGAAACCAAGCGGCGAGTTTGGATATAACGCCAGGGAGAACCGGGGATATTGTCCAGAGTTCGACATCCCCAAACTTTAATCCCTTTACCGGGGAAGCTGCGAACCAGATTCAACGAAGTGCCATTCTGATTAAAGAGCGCGTCAGCTTCAATAAAAGAGCGCATTGGGCTGACCACCTCAGCTAAAGCCACATTGGCCGGAGCGGTCCAGATACCTTGCTGATTATCATTACGCTGGATAACCGCAGCTACCGCTGAGGTAGGCGAAAGGATGATATGTTGACCATTTTCTTGTTCTTGGTATGTGGTTTTCAGCCCCGGCCAATATACTGCGCCCCATTGCCGATCACTTGAAGCAAACTGTGTTAAACATGCAGCGGCCAGTACCGGATCATCCGGGGCATCCAGCAATCCCATGATGCCTCGCCGACTCTTGCAAAGGTCGAGTATTGACTGCCAAAACTGTAGCCAAAGATCGATGTCAGCACCGGGCTCACCCGTCTGATTAAAGCGGACAATATCAGGGACGATAATCAGTGTGATAGCACTCTCTGCGGCAATAGCCTGTTTAAGCCAATCCTGTTGCAGTGCGATGATCAATGATTGAAAATCGTTCAGTGGTTCATCAATGGTCAGCGGCAGCACATAGGCTTGTTGACCGCCATTTTCAAAAAAGTGACGCACGGAGTAGTACATTAATGAGTAGTACATTAATCCTGACTCACGAAAGTTTAGGGTAAAGTCGGTCAGACTGTTTAATTTGAATATGGTTTTACTGCCCGAACTGGTTTTATTGGCTGAAATTTTTGGAATATAACCAATAAAAACCGGGACACCAATAAATGCATCATCTGACTTCTGGGATATCAGGTTCTCCGCGATTGTTACGCCCGGCTGTTTTATTTCCATTATCGTTTCCTCTACAGGACAGGCGCGGCAAACCGCGCCCCAGTACGGTTACTGTGCTACTTTTTGCGAAAATTGCAGGATAATAAATTCAGCCGGACGGACCGCCGCCATGCCAACCTTGAGATCATTCTTCCTTGCTTAATATCCACTTCGGACATGGTGATACCTTGACCAATTTGGACAAAATAGGCTTCTTGAGGGTTACTGCCGACCAGCGCCCCTTGTTGCCAGAGTTGATGGAGATAGTTGTCAATGGCTGACCGTACTCGCTCCCAAGTCGGTTGGCTATTGGGTTCAAAGACAGCAATTCGCATTGCCTGTTTGATATCCCGTTCCGCCGCATTAAATAGACGCCGTACCGGAATATAGCGCCAGTTATCATCATCTTTCAGGGTACGTGCGCCCCAGACGACAAAACCTTTGTTGCTGAAATAACGGATGGCATTAATGCCTTTCGAATTCATGACTTTTTGATCATCATCAGTGAGTCGTTCAGCCACATCGCTAATGCCACTCAGAACATGGTAGACATCCGGGTTTTTCTCTTTGAGTTCTGCCAAATTAGTAACATTATTTGCTTTTGCCTCCTTATAACCTGAAACTGCTATAAGGCTCTCTTCCGTTTGCATAAGCTGCGAAACTTTTACCGCAGGATAATACGTTGCAGTTTGTGAGGATACATTAGTGCTGATAGCGGATGTTTTATCCTGATTGTCAGCGATAAGGAAATAGCCGGTATTCAATAATGAAGATGTCAGGCTGTTATATATCTTGCTTTGGTAATCAGAATCTTGTTCAGGGCAGACGATTAAAGTAATTTCTAAAGCCTGCTCAATTAACTTTGGGATTAATGCCAGAGTAGTATTATTGGTATCAGCAATTGGTAGGATATAACAAGGCCCACCGCCATTTTGGAAATAAAGTTTTAAAGCATCACTGCTTGTCGTATAAGTACCGATAGTCACCTCGTAACTGTAATCAGCTTTTTTTTCTTCTTCTGTTTCTGTATTGCTATTAACCTCTTTATTTCCTTCTTTGGCGGCTTTGTTTTCGGCTGATATATCACCTTCAACTTTTTCAACTTTCTTAGGTTTTTTAGCGGCAGGCAGAGATGTTGATTTAATCGCTATTGACGTAACACAACCCACATGAAACTGGTTAGTGAAATCTAACCAACTACTAACACGTATTATTTTTGGCGTCGTACTGGTTTTTTTCGGTAAAAAGCACCCAATAAAAACAGGGATTGCTGTGCTTCCTTGACTAACAGAAAGCGCCAGTGAAGCATCTTCTTCAATATAAACACCCGGATAATCATAAGTTGTCATAATATTCGCCTTTAAAAAGCACTGCGTTGAAGTGCCAGACTATTTCTGACAACAAACAGTCCTGACACCAAACAGTGTATTAATGGAATTCAACAGTCACCCGATCGGCTTTCAAACTTATTTCCTGCACCGCAACTTCATTACTGGTGGCATCAAAACTGGGGGCAGTTAGTTTTTCTGGGAAAGCATTAGCAATATTCCAGGTAATCAGCAAATTTGAACCTGTTTCATCGGTGAGGCTAATAGAAATATCTTTCTTCTCTATCTGATTAAGCGAAATAGAATTAATCCAATCGTACAATTTAGATTGCCCTTTAAAAATACCGCGCTTTAAGGTAATGGCTGGTCTCTGGCGCTGACCGGGCATTTGTAACCAATTACCAATTCCATCACGATATTCAATCGTGTCATAGCTGATATCTAATCCCGATACACTTTGAAAAGACATTTGCTCATCACCAACAGTCACGACAAAACGGTAAGTTGGAATGGGGTATTGAACAGCGATTTGATCGGCAGTTGTAGACATTGTTATTTCCTTAAGAATTAAATTCATAACCGATCATAACCGAATTGAAATACACATCATTTTAGGTACGCTACCGCCCTTAGGTATCATGCCTAATGCCTGACTTGTGTATTCACCGTGCTTTAATATCCAAACCCTCATTCAAGGCAACGAATGAGGCCACCTGACTACTGACTAACGTAAGTTAATACGTGATAAACATCACACTGCTGGAGCTTTAAACTATTGTTGAACAGTAATCACTCAAATACCGCCAAATAAAAGTTAAAAATAAAAAATAATTATTTTAATCAATTTTTTATCTATTAATTCAATTACATAGAAAAACCACCTTCAATTCACAACGTTATTTCTCGTGGATATTTATTCACCTATTTTTACAAAATGAATTTATAAATATTCAATAATACCTAAAAAGATTTTATCTATATTTATAATATCCTTTATCATTTCATAGACAACAAAGGCACAATCATCACAATATAAGCAAAACTAATAATTAATTACCATTAATTTTATTTCTTGATAAAAAACAAAAAAATCACTCATATGACAAAATAAAATAAAAGATTTTAAATTATTTATTTTCTTGCATTACTCATGGGAAAACTATATAAGTTCTAACAGGCATAAGCCTAATTGAGCCCTCCTGGCTATAGCGAATAGACAAACACTAAACAGAGGCAGAGAATGCGTTATGTTGAAAATAACTAGAGATGTTTATTTAGACTGTGACTCAAACAAAATAATTCATGGTAAAAATATATTTATCATTACGGAAAAAGAGAAGCGCCTGCTACTTGCCTTGTGGGAACATGCCTCACAAGGCAAGACATTAAACCGGGAACAATTGATCCCTCTGGTTTGGCCCGAACGCAAAAATGGCGTAGCAGAAACCAATTTATTGCAATTAGTCTGTAAGTTACGCCGGACATTACGCTATTGTGATCTAGATGAAGCCATACACACTGTATACCGACAAGGCTATCGTTTTATCCTGCCATTTCAAGATAACGAACAAAATAATCGTCAGCCCCAAAATACCAAATTACCTATTCCCATCGCTACACCTTCAAAACCATTTTATTGGCGTTTCACCAGGATGATTGTCATGTTTATCACTGCAATCATCTGGATATCAACTATCCTATATACAGCCCCCTTTCTGGCTAAGAGATAATGGTGATTTTTACTTACAAAACAATTAAATCCCGGTCAATGGAGATCCATTAAATTAAACAACATACAATCGAGTTATCCACTTCTTCTCTGCGGCCCATTTCAGCAATTTATGGGCCGCTTTAATAAGCAAAATCTTAATTTTGAGGAGAATCCCATCGTAATGCCATACGATTATTAAGAGACAAGCCTGACAACATTATGTTTACCTTATTCCTTTTACGTCACTGATAAATTTCAATATTTAACTGCTCATGGAAAGTGTTAAGTTAAATGTCACAGGTGAAATCACCTGATTATATATGCCAACAAATAACAGCAATAATAAGGAAACCAATATGATATTAACAGATTTCAAAATATTCCTAAACCCTAACCAAGCTATCGAAGCTTATAAAAATGGGAATATAGCCATTCCTATTCGATGGAGAAATATAGCAATAAAAAACAAAGGCCAAGCAGCAATGAGGGTTTTAAATTTCTGGGCGTCCCCATTTGGGGAGTATGAATTCTATAATTCTATTGATGTCTGGCCTGGAGAAACTAAAATACTCAACGCGCCTCCTAACGCTATTTATTACTATAGAATTACAGCCGTCAATTTAGACGCAACCCTGACCACTGAAGCTGAATTCAATTGGGTATAAAGATTCTTAAGAGTTAGCTATATATCTCTCGTATATAAAAAGATTTAGTTCAATATAGCTCAAACTTCACTACGCAGAAAGTAACATCTTCATTCTCTGCTAAATACTTATCAACTACCGAGGATTACTCGGTAGTTGAAATTGAATGCTACATCAGACATTATTAAATTACTCCCCATCACTCCCGGCGGGAAAATTACTGGGATCACTTTAGAAGGCGACCTGAATATTGTTATAATCAGGTCACTATGATAATAATTCCTATTTTCATGTTATCCAATAGATTATCGCTGTTCCAATCTCATCACTCCTTTTTAAATCTCAATTACCCCATCACGATAAAGAAGAATAATTCTCATTCATGCCATACGAATAATAAGATAGCCAATAACATCAAGAAAACTGCATAGCAATACTCCCTCTTTACTGAGAAAAGTATAATCATAGTTCTCACCCATATAGCCAAACATCTCCATCGGAATATCTGTAGTGATATTTATCCTGACAACCATTCTGTTAACGAAAACAGTTAGCGGTTACGCTATTTTCTCATTTATCCCTAATCGCATGTACTATTCCTCTATCAAATCATCGTCATTTATCGCTGATATTGCCGTATGCTTACCCGGCTTCGTCACAAAGATATTTTTCGGCAATTTAAATCCGCGCAGTTTTAATAACGCCAGCGGCCCTTCGCC
>NZ_RCWB01000022.1 GCF_018448885.1 Photorhabdus caribbeanensis | reverse complement strand
GGTCTTGTGAGTGCCCACACAGATTGTCTGATTAATTGTTAAAGAGCAGGCTGAATTAAAATTTCATATTCTCGTTCAGCCGGGCTGCGTATACTACGCTTTTCGCCCGCAGAGTCAAGCGCTTATTGCCGCTTTCTCTGCCCGACCACACAATGTTTATCAGCGTTGTGTCGGTCAGTGGTGGCGCATTATAGGGAGTTCTTTGACGCTGGCAAGCATTTATTGAAAAAAAACTTTCATTCGCAGATTTTTTCAACAAATCGATGATATAAAGAACAAAAAACTTACTTTTTGATGCTTTTAATTGCTTTAGGTAAGTCTGCAAGACTATTTATTATCAAATCAGCCGCTTGTTCAGCTTCAGTGTTAACGGGTTTACCTGTGCGAACTAATACTTTAGTGCCAATTTTTGCCAACGCCGCGGCTTGCATATCTTCAATTTTGTCACCAATCATAAAAGAAGCCGTCATATCGATGCCAAGCTCCCTCTGCGCATCCAGCAACATACCCGGCTGCGGTTTACGGCAGTCACAACTCTTCTTATATTGCTCTTTAGTTGCATCTAGGTGATGAGGGCAATAATAGATGCCATCCAAATCCACACCTCGGTCTGCTAGCGACCAATCCATCCATTCCGTCAGTTGCAAAAACTGCTCTTCATCGAAAATGCCACGGGCAATACCTGACTGGTTTGTAACTAATACCAGTGCATACCCCATCTTTTTCAATTCAATCATGGCTTCAATAACACCATCGATAAATTGAAAATCATCTATTTCATGTACATAACCATGATCGATATTTATTGTTCCGTCACGATCTAAAAATACGGCAGGAATACCTTGTGTCACCCGATTGCTCCAAGAATGTAAGAAGTTCTCAGTATCGCACGATTTAACCATGAATGAGAATGCAGCAATTAATTTATTCACAGTTGACTTAGACGTCTAGACACCTTAACATCCGATTCAACGGGTGGTTTGCTTTCTTAAAAATGTTCAAGCTATCAATTTTCAAAATTTTTATAAAAATAAATAAGAATAAAAATGATAAAACTGTCTCATATCAATAAAATATTCCAACAGGGTGCCCGTTCTATTAACGCGCTTTCAGATATCAGCCTGCATGTTCCGCAAGGGCAAATTTACGGTGTCATTGGCTCATCCGGCGCAGGTAAAAGTACACTGATTCGCTGTGTAAATATGCTTGAGCGTCCAACTTCCGGGCAAGTACTGGTTGATGGTCAGGATTTAACTATCTTATCTGATAGTGATTTAACCCGTGCACGTCGTCGGATTGGCATGATTTTCCAGCACTTCAATTTGCTGTCTTCAAGAACAGTGTTTGGCAATATAGCTTTACCTTTGGAACTGGATAACGTTCCAAAAGCCGAAATCAAAAAGCGAGTAGACGAGTTATTGGAGCTTGTTGGTCTTGCAGATAAGCATGATGCTTATCCAGCAAATCTCTCTGGCGGGCAGAAGCAACGCGTTGCTATTGCTCGTGCTCTGGCTAATTCACCTAAAGTACTTTTATGTGATGAAGCAACCAGCGCTTTGGATCCTGCAACAACGCGTTCTATTCTAGAGTTATTGAAAGATATTAATCGCCGTCTGGGACTGACCATTCTGTTAATCACACATGAAATGGATGTCGTCAAGCGTATTTGTGACCAAGTAGCGGTTATTAGTGGTGGGCAACTGATTGAACAAGACATTGTTAGTGAAGTGTTCTCTCATCCCAAGACACCTATCGCTCAGGCATTTATTCAGTCAACTTTGCATCTGGATATCCCTGAAGATTATGTACAAAAAATGCAAAGCCACCCAGCACCAGATCTTAGTCCATTATTGAAATTAGAGTTCACCGGTCAGTCTGTAGATGCCCCACTGATTTCAATGGCTGTACGTCGTTTTGATATTGATATGAATATATTAAGTTCTCAAATCGACTATGCCGGCGGCGTAAAATTTGGTGTGATGTTAGCTGAATTACACGGTGAAAATGGCGGCGTTGAATCAACGATTAAGTTTTTACAAGATCATCATGTGAAAGTAGAGGTTCTCGGTTATGTCTGAAGGAATGATTTTATTACTGGCTAAAGGCGTCTGGGAAACTCTAGTAATGACTTTTGTTTCTGGTTTCTTTGGCTTCATTATCGGGTTGCCAATAGGTGTATTGTTATATGTCACCCGTCCCGGTCAAATTATGGAAAATAGCAAACTCTATCGTTTTCTTTCAGCGATAGTTAATATTTTCCGTTCTATTCCATTTATTATTTTGCTGGTGTGGATGATTCCTTTTACCAGGCTAATTGTGGGAACATCGATCGGTTTACAGGCTGCCATTGTCCCATTAACCATAGGTGCTGCGCCATTTATTGCTCGTATGGTGGAAAATGCTTTATTAGAAATTCCATCGGGACTAATTGAAGCCGCTAGAGCAATGGGAGCAACCCCATTCCAGATTATAAAGAAAATTCTGTTACCTGAAGCATTACCTGGTTTGCTCAATGCAGCCACAATTACCCTCATTACTTTAGTCGGTTATTCTGCGATGGGAGGTGCTGTAGGTGCAGGTGGATTAGGTCAGATTGGCTACCAATACGGTTATATCGGCTATAATGCAACAGTAATGAATACCGTATTAGTATTACTGGTTATTTTAGTTTATTTAATTCAATTAAGTGGTGATCGTTTAGTCAAGGCCACAACACATAAATAATAAGATCATTTTAATAGCAGTACCTGTATCGGTATTCATAAATCAGTATTCTATAGGGGTAAAGTATGTCTGTTAAATTAAGAACAATCGCAACTATCAGCGCTCTTTTAGGCTCATTAATTTTGGCGGGTTGTGGGCAAGAGAAACAAGATCCAAACCATATTAAAGTCGGTGTTATCGTTGGTGCAGAGCAGGAAGTTGCTGAAATTGCGAAAAAAGTCGCTAAAGACAAATATGGCCTTGATGTAGAGCTAGTGACTTTTAATGATTTTGTACTACCAAACGAAGCGCTAAGTAAAGGTGATATTGATCTGAATGCATACCAGCACAAACCTTATATGGATCAGCAAATCAAAGATCGCGGTTATAAGATGGTCATAGTCGGCAACTCTTTTGTTTATCCAATTGCGGGTTATTCCAAAAAAATTAAATCCCTAGATGAATTACAGGATGGTTCCCAAATCGCGTTACCAAACGATCCGACGAACTTAGGCCGTTCTTTATTACTGTTACAGAAACAAGGTTTAATTAAGCTGAAAGACGGCATAGGTTTATTGCCAACAGTTCTAGACATTGTTGAAAACCCTAAGAATCTAAAACTAGTCGAACTGGAAGCTCCACAATTACCACGTTCACTGGATGATCAAAAAATTGCTCTGGCAATCATCAATACGACATATGCAAGCCAGATTGGCCTGACTCCAGCAAAAGATGGTTTATTCGTCGAAGATAAAGATTCTCCATATGTAAACCTACTGGTTAGTCGAGAAGATAATAAAGATGCTGAAAACGTTAAGAAATTCGTTAAGGCATATCAATCCGACGAAGTTGATGCAGCTGCCAATAAGATCTTTAATGGTGGTGCAGTGAAAGGTTGGTAATCTTTCATATTACGTTCATCGATATTAGAATAATCAGGCGGACAGTTTGTCCGCCTGATTTATTATGGCATCATGTTTTCGGTATTATTTGTTAACCTGATCTACTCGCTTAACTCTAACAGTAAAAATTCGAGGATCTATAATGCGTAGGCTACTTGCCTCTTTGTTAGCACTGTCCATAACAGGATGTTCAATGCAACAAACAACATTTACTGACTCTTCCCAGTTATCAGATACGAGACTCACAAAACTATCAACTGGCGAAAAAAAACATTTCTCTTCATCCGTAAAGTTATATACCAAGAGTGAAGAATTATTAGGTAACTCATTCAAAGACTTAGGAATTGTTTCTGGTCAATCATGTCGTAGTTCCTTACAGGATCCACCAGCGAATATCACCGTGGCTCGCAACCAGATGATAACCAAAGCAGCTTATTTGGATGCTAACGCTGTTTTATTGCATCAATGCGAAATATTATCAGGCCAAGGATGCTACCAGATAGCAATATGTGAAGGTTCAGCCCTGCTGATCACCCAATGACCGATTTCCATTTCACGAAGATAGGGGTTATCCACTCCCCTTATAAAGAAAAATTTGCCGTTCCCCGCCAACCAGGTCTTATTGATGATGGAGGTGGGAAACTGGTGCTTCTTCCTCCCTATAATCAGCCGGACGCAGTTCGTGGTCTGGAACAATTTAGCCATCTGTGGGTTATTTTTATCTTCCATCAAACAATAGAAGGCGGCTGGAAGCCAATGGTGCGTCCTCCTCGTTTAGGTGGCAATGCAAAGATGGGCGTATTCGCAACCCGTTCGACTTTTCGGCCAAACCCAATTGGTATGTCTCTGATTGAACTTAAAGGGATCGAATACAAGAAAGGTCAAGTTATTCTGGAACTGGGTAGCCTGGATTTAGTTGATGGTACGCCTGTTATTGATATTAAGCCTTATTTACCTTTTGCTGAATGTCAGCCACGTGCAGTGGCAGGTTTTGCACAACAAGCCCCTTCTACTGATATGGAAGTGATATTTTCACCTACCGCTGAGCAACAACTCGTTTCAGTTCAAGATATCTATCCGAATTTACGCCGTTTTATCAGTCAAGTTTTGGCCCAAGATCCTCGCCCTGCTTACCGGAGAAAAGAACAGGAAAATCGGGAATATGCAGCTCATCTACTAGATTTCAATGTGCGCTGGAGAATCTGTGACACATTAACCGAAGTGGTCTCCATAGATCCCCATTAAAAATCAGCATATACCCTTTTGGCATCTTAAACTCACTGGTAGACTAAAGGCTTATTTTCATTTTTTTATTGGCTGGCAAATTTCTGCCAGTCAGAAGCAATTTGCTGCTCTAATGGAACCTAACAATGCGTACTAGCCAATATCTGCTCTCTACATTAAAAGAGACGCCTGCCGATGCGGAAGTTGTCAGCCATAAGCTGATGCTGCGTGCGGGCATGATCCGTAAACTCGCCTCAGGTCTGTATAATTGGATGCCTACAGGTATCCGTGTACTCAAAAAAGTCGAAAAAATTGTTCGAGAAGAGATGAACAATACCGGAGCGATTGAAATATCTATGCCCGTCGTACAGCCGGCAGATCTATGGCAAGAAAGTGGTCGCTGGGAACAATACGGTCCAGAGTTACTGCGTTTTGTTGACAGAGGCGATCGTCCTTTTGTACTAGGTCCAACTCATGAAGAGGTCATCACTGATCTGATCCGCAATGAAGTCAGCTCATATAAGCAATTACCACTGACTTTATTCCAGATTCAGACTAAATTTCGCGATGAAGTTCGCCCTCGTTTTGGCGTGATGCGCTCCCGTGAATTCCTAATGAAAGATGCTTACTCTTTCCATGCTACCCAAGCATCATTACAAGAAACTTACGACAACATGTACGAAGCCTACAGCAAAATTTTTACCCGCATAGGTTTGGATTTTCGTGCTGTCCTGGCAGACACCGGTTCCATCGGTGGTAGTGCTTCCCATGAATTTCAGGTTCTGGCAGCCAGTGGAGAAGATGATATCGTTTTCTCCACTGAATCCAATTACGCAGCTAATATTGAATTAGCCGAAGCTGTTGCCCCCGATCATGATCGCGCAGCACCAACAGAAGAAATGCATCTGGTCGATACTCCAAACGCAAAAACAATTGCTGAACTGGTTGAGCAATTCAATCTGCCAATTGAGAAAACGGTTAAGACCCTGATGGTTCACGCAGCAGCAGACGCAGGTCATAAATTGATTGCTTTACTGGTTCGCGGCGATCACGAACTTAATGGAATCAAAGCAGAGAAATTATCTTTAGTTGCCAGCCCACTGACTTTTGCTACTGAAGAAGAGATTCGCTCAATTATTGGTGCAGGCCCAGGGTCATTGGGACCTGTCAATCTGCCAATACCTGTTATTATCGATCGCAGTGTGGCAGTGATGAGTGACTTTGGCGCAGGTGCCAATATCGATGACAAACACTATTTCGGTATCAACTGGGAGCGTGATCTGCCGCTACCAGAAATTGCTGATATCCGTAATGTTGTTGAAGGTGATGCCAGCCCAGATGGTAAAGGGACATTACTCATCAAACGTGGTATTGAAGTTGGCCATATCTTCCAACTTGGCACCAAATATTCTGATGCCATGAAAGCGACAGTTCAAGGCGAAGACGGTCACAATCAGATAGTCACTATGGGCTGTTATGGTATTGGTGTTACTCGTATTGTCGCCGCAGCGATTGAACAAAATCACGATGACCGCGGTATCATCTGGCCTGATGCAATTGCACCATTCCAAGTTGCTATTTTGCCAATGAATATGCACAAGTCATACCGTGTTAAAGAAGTTGCAGAGAAACTGTATGCTGATCTACGCGCTAGCGGCATTGATGTTATTTTTGATGATCGCAAGGAACGCCCAGGCGTGATGTTTGCCGATATGGAGCTTATCGGTGTACCACACACTATCGTTATTGGTGATCGTAATCTTGATAATGGCGAAGTAGAATATAAACATCGTCGCGGTGATGAAAAACAGATGCTGAAACTAGACGATATTGTTGATTATCTGAAGCAACAACTTGGTTGTTAATTAGGATTATTTCAGTAACTTATTAGATAATATGGTGATAATGGTCATGTCACAACAGAGCATTTTACGCTTCTTAGCCCATTATCACCATGTATGCTGAATGAAGCTAAAATTATTTCTTCATATTACAAGATTTCGATTTATCGAAATGGATTTTGCCTGTCTGAATCAGGGCAGGATCAAATTGTCCATCTTCCATTGAAGGACGAACGCTATAATAGCCTTCGACTTCAACATAAACCGGCGTTCCACCTTCCACACCGACTTGATGATAGCCTTGCTCCAAATCCAGACTTTCCGTTACAGCATACCGCTTACCCGTACTACAATCTGTAAACAAAGCAGCATCAGCCATATAACTGTATTCACCCGCCAGTTTCTTCGGTTTTACCCGTTGCAGTTCATAATTGAATGATGATTCAATTTTGTTGCCTTCAATATCGAGCATTACCAAGTTTTCACCTTTCGGCAGATAATAAGATTTCTGGTCATCTGATTTTGTCAGGCGAATTTTCTCTCCATCTTTTGCCCATAGACCAGATTCAAAGAATGACTGGTCCCCATCACGAGCACCAAGATAAGTTTGCTCCAGAATATAAGTACCGTCATTATCCAATAACAGTGTGGTATCAATACCAGAACAATCAGCGCAAGGAAGAGTACCATGAAAAGTCTGATCTACTGGCTGTGAACTCGTTTGCTGTACTGAGTTACCTTTACATCCCATCAAAGCAGATACGCCCACTGCAACTAACGCTGTCAAAAGTTTTTTATTCACATTTATCTCCACACGGTATAATGAGCTCTATAATTCTCATCTTATAAGTAACACAAGGAACATAGCTGATTATTCAAGCCTAATAGCGTAAGTGCTGTCCTTCTTAAGGATGTTACCCAATAATAGTAAAATAACGTAGGCTGATTTTAATACTTTTGTCAGGAACTTGCTGTGAAATAAGACTTTTATTTATTTACTGTTCAGAATGAATAACCAAAGTTATTCATTAATCACGATTGATTTCCTGTGCTATAGTCATTAACAGTGCTTTTGAGTTACAATTTTTAACAACCACGGGCGGCAATAACCGCCACTAACCATAGTGGTGAGCGAATATGTCTATAAATACTGAATATCAACCAATTAACTGTGACGACTACGACAATCTTGAGTCAACTTGCCAACATCAGCTCCATCTCCACATAAAGTTGCGGGGCGGGGAAGTTATTGAAGGAAAAGCCTGTGATTTGGTTTTAAGAAAAAAAGTTGAATACTTGATAATTGAAACAGAAGGTAAACCCCGTGAATTGCGGTTAGATCATATTGCCAGTTTCAGTCACCCTAAAATTGGCACTATTACTATTGAACACTCTGAATCTTGATAGAAAACAGCCGCCTTTGGCGGCTTAACTTTTTATTTTAATAGCGTTTTATGCCAGTTAATTGTTAACATCTCTCTTCCTTCTACCGCTTCACTTTCCTTGGTGACAAAAACACCTAACGCCGCTATCAATTGTTCGTTGTAATAAAGCAATGGAATTCGCTCTCTAAGCCACGGAGCAACCCCAAGTTCTTGCCACAATTTTTTACTATGCCGGGAGTGTTGACGCCCCACAATACTTATCATTCCTTGGACACCAAAGCGAATAGTCACTCGTTCATTATCAGCCGGGGCCCTTACTTGAATACCGTAATCAGCAATATTCAATTCTCCTAAGCGATCCGGTAATACCAAAGTATTGCAAATATCCCACTCAAGAATAGTCTCTCTCAAAGATTGCCATTGAGGAACCAACCAGAGTTTCTGCTTATAACGGCGTACATCATATTTACCAAATTGTAGCCGAGGCTCAGCATCAGTACGAGCAAGAGCCACCTCATACCAAAGCCGGTTAAGCTGCTCTCGTGAAGGCATTTTCATCTCATGATAACCAAACCAGCGGCGTAACAAAGCATTTCGTTTGGCTTCTGAACATACAGCCAAAGACGGAATACCCAAAGCACCATCTTGAGTTATCAGCTCTTTCAGAGACTCATTCAGTAATTCATCTAGAAGCTGCTCTTGTTCACCACATAAACTTGCACTACGAGCAACAGATTGAGAGAAATGCGGCCAACGTTGATTCAGTAACGGCATGATATGTAAGCGCAGAAAATTTCTGTCATAACGATCATCTTGATTACTGTCGTCTTCAATCCAATTCAGACGATGTTTACTGGCATACAGTTCCAATTCATTCCGACTATAGTCAAGTAACGGACGTAATAATAATGTACCAGCAAATACAGCGATTGAAGGCATAGAAGCAAGACCTGCCGGACCACTACCTCGCTTTAATGCCAGTAAAAAAGTCTCCGCCTGATCATCAAGATGTTGAGCTGTTACCAAAACTTCATCTTTTTGTAATTCACGCTTGAATACCTGATATCGAGCATCGCGAGCCGCAGCCTCAATCCCCTTTTGACGAGCATCTATCGTGACTCTTGCAGAATGAAACTCCACTTGCCAGTCATCACAAATCTGCTGGCAATGCTCAACCCATTGATCTGCTTTTAAGTTTAAACCGTGGTGAACATGCACTGCTCTTAGTTGAATCTCCTGATTATGTTGATTACGCCAATTAACCAGCAAATGAAGCAAAACAGAGGAATCTAACCCACCACTGAATCCAACCAGAATTTTCTTATATTCACCAAGCTGTTTAGCCAAAGTGACAAATAGTCGCTCATTAATGTTTGTCATTACAGATTCAAGCGTTCTCTAATGTGCAATAATATGAATTAATTCGTTATCGCCTATTTTATTCAGTTTAAGATAACTGCCCGTTAATAACGCTTTCCGTCACTTTCATTAAAAATACAAAATAAATAAATCAGAAACAGTAAGGGATGGAAATAGCTGAAATCTATCAGTTACAATTATTTCCATCCCTAATCCAAACGATGAACTCAGATATCAACAATAACCATATTGCATTAAGCGCTGATATCGACGGTCGATTAACTCTTCAGATGTCAGATGATCAAGTTCTGCCAGATCAACCAACAACTGAGCTTTCAACGACGCGGATATTGCTTCATAGTCACGATGAGCGCCACCTAATGGCTCTGAGATCACAGTATCTATCAATTCCAATTCTTTCAAACGAGGGGCGATAATCCCCATAGCTTCTGCCGCCAAAGGTGCTTTTTCCGCGCTTTTCCACAAAATTGAGGCACAACCTTCTGGGGAGATAACAGAATAAGTACTATATTGCAGCATATTCACTTTATCCCCAACACCAATCGCCAATGCGCCACCAGAGCCACCTTCACCAATTACGGTACAAATAACAGGCACAGACAGTCGGGACATTTCACGCAAGTTGCGAGCAATCGCCTCAGATTGACCACGCTCTTCTGCACCAACCCCTGGATATGCACCAGGAGTATCAATGAAAGTAATAATTGGCAGTTTAAAGCGCTCTGCCATTTCCATCAGGCGCAAAGCCTTACGATATCCTTCCGGCGCCGGCATACCGAAATTACGGCGAATTTTTTCTTTGGTTTCACGGCCTTTTTGATGACCAATAACCATCACTGGACGCCCATCAAGACGAGCCAAACCACCAACAATTGCTTTGTCATCAGCATAAGCGCGATCACCCGCAAGCTCTTCAAAATCAGTAAAAATATGCTGAATATAGTCCAACGTATACGGACGACGTGGATGACGGGCAAGCTGAGCAACTTGCCAGGCACCTAAATCTGAAAAGATTTTACGAGTCAACTCCAGACTTTTTTCTCGCAAACGTTGTACTTCTTCATCCAGATTTATATCTAATTTTTCACCTTGACGGCTAACTGCGGTTAGCGAATCAATTTTCGCTTCCAGCTCGGCAATCGGCTGTTCAAATTCAAGAAAATTCAGACTCATAACATTCCTATTTTAGTCAAATTCTAATTCTACCTGCTCATTACCCAGCAGAGTTCGCAAATCTGTCAGAAGGTTATCCGTTGGCGTTACCCTCCACGTCGCGCCAAATCTTAAACGGGCGCGGGCGTCTTCCCTCTGGTAATAAAGATGAACTGGTATCGTTCCTGAACGATGTGGTTCCAATGCACTACGAAGACGGTTCAACAATTGATCATCAATTTGCCTGTCTGACAGCGAGATAGCAAGCCCACGCGCATATTTTTCACGCGCTTCACTAATATCCATTAATTCACGAGCTGTCATTTTAAGACCGCCATTGAAGTCATCAAAGCTGACCTGCCCTGTAGCAATTAATATCCGGTCTTGTTCTAACAAATGCCGATATTTCTCCAAAGCATCGGAAAACAACATAACTTCTAGACGTCCTGAACGGTCATCTAGGGTACAAATACCAATCCGGTTACCCCGTTTGGTTATAATCACCTTGGACGCTAACACCAACCCTATCACAGTCGTTACCTGACCGCGTGGTGTTGGATTCACATCTTTTAACCTCAATCCATTAGTATAGCGCTCAATTTCTTTTAAATAACGGGTAATAGGATGCCCAGTTAAATAGAGACCCAACGTTTCCCGTTCACCGTCAAGAACAATCTGTTCCGCCCATTGAGGAATATTGGCATAAGAGCGTTCCACTTCTTCTGGCTCTTCCGCTAATACACCAAACATATCAGTCTGACCAGTAGCTTCTGCTTTAGCATGTTGGTCTGCCGCTTTTAGGGCATCTTCCAGTGTAGACATCAGTGCTGCACGGTGCGGCCCCAAACGATCAAATGCCCCTGACATGATCAGTTTTTCCATCACTCGGCGATTTAACTTCTTGATGTCAACACGGGCACATAAATCAAACAGTTCTCTAAAATAACCACCTTTCTGACGAGCTTCGATGATCGCTTCAATCGGCCCTTCACCTACCCCTTTAATTGCACCAATACCATATACGATTTCCCCGTCATCATTAACGTGGAAATGATACAAGCCACTATTAATATCAGGTGGTAAGATTTTCAGCCCCATGCGCCAGCATTCATCAATCAAACCAACAACTTTTTCTGTATTATCCATATCAGCAGTCATTACCGCAGCCATGAATTCAGCCGGGTAATGTGCTTTCAGCCATAAGGTCTGATAAGAAACCAAGGCATACGCAGCAGAGTGAGATTTGTTAAATCCGTAACCGGCAAACTTCTCTACCAGGTCAAAGATTTTCATTGCCAGTTGGCCATCAATACCCAGTTTTTTTGCGCCTTCTTCAAAGACAGAACGCTGTTTAGCCATCTCCTCCGGCTTTTTCTTGCCCATCGCTCGTCGGAGCATATCTGCACCACCGAGAGTATATCCCGCCAGTACTTGAGCAATCTGCATCACTTGTTCTTGGTAAAGGATAATGCCGTAAGTTGGCTCTAACACTGGCTGTAAAGATTCATGCTGCCACTGTATATCCGGATATGAGATCTCTTCCCTGCCGTGCTTGCGGTCAATGAAGTTATCTACCATGCCTGATTGCAAAGGACCCGGACGGAATAAAGCAACAAGCGCGATCATATCTTCGAAGCAGTCGGGACGCAGACGTTTAATCAGATCCTTCATACCACGGGATTCAAGCTGAAATACCGCTGTTGTTTCAGCGCGTTGCAGCATATCAAAGCTTTTAGCGTCGTTCAGCGGAATGGCTGCAATATCAATCGGCTCTAGACCTTTCTTCGCTCTACGCGCGTTGATCATCTCTAATGCCCAGTTGATAATGGTCAGTGTCCTCAGCCCGAGGAAGTCAAATTTCACCAACCCTGCATATTCCACGTCGTTTTTATCAAACTGAGTAACCGGGTTCAAACCTTCCGGGTCACAATAGAGAGGCGAGAAATCGGTGATCTTAGTTGGGGCGATAACTACCCCGCCCGCGTGTTTTCCGGCATTACGAGTGACACCTTCCAATTTACGCGCCATATCTATCAGCGCCTTAACTTCCTCATCCGCTTCATAGATTTCAGGAAGTTGAGGCTCCGCGGCAAATGCTTTATCCAACGTCATACCAGGATCAAGCGGTATTAATTTGGAAATCCTATCAACAAATCCGTATGGATGCCCTAGCACTCGGCCAACATCCCGGATTACCGCTTTCGCTGCCATTGTACCGAATGTGATGATCTGAGATACGGCGTCACGACCATATATATCAGCCACATGCTCAATCACCAAATCACGTTTTTCCATACAGAAATCAACGTCAAAATCGGGCATAGAAACACGTTCAGGGTTTAGGAATCGTTCAAATAGCAGATCAAATTCCAAAGGATCGAGATCGGTTATTTTCAGGGCATAAGCCACCAAAGAACCTGCACCCGAACCACGTCCAGGGCCTACAGGAACACCATTGTCTTTCGACCACTGAATGAATTCCATCACGATCAGAAAGTAGCCAGGGAACCCCATCTGGTTGATAACCCGAAGTTCAACATCGAGTCTCTCATCATATTCAGGACGTTTTTCTGCACGTACTTTAGGATCCGGATAGAGAAATGCCAAGCGTTCTTCCAACCCTTGTTTAGATCTATCTATCAGATAATCTTCAGTACTCATTTCTCCCGTAGGGAATTGCGGCAAGAAATATTCACCAAGGCGAATAGTGACATTACAGCGCTTAGCAATTTCTACACTGTTTTCCAGCGCTTCAGGAATATCAGCGAATAGCTCACACATTTCCTGTTCACTACGCAGATATTGCTGAGGACTGTAATTTTTCGGGCGTTTGGGGTCAGCCAAAGTATAGCCATCATGAATCGCTACGCGAATCTCATGTGCATCAAAATCTTCGCTATCAATGAAACGAACATCATTAGTTGCAACGACAGGCAAGTTTTTTTCTGTTGCCAATGCAACCGCTGCATGCAGATAACTTTCTTCATCTGCACGCCCTGTGCGGATCAACTCCAAATAATAACAGCCGGGAAAATGCTCCTGATAAAACTCAAGGCATTGGTCCACCATAACCTGATTACCACGTAGCAGGAATTTCCCCACATCTCCCATACGGCCACCAGAGAGTAAGATTAGACCTTCTTTATGGTTTATCAGCCATTCTAGTTTAATTGTCGGACCAATCGCACCATATCCCTTCTGATAAGCCTCTGATATCAGCAACGTCAGGTTATGATAACCGGTATTATTGCGCGCAAGAATGGTGAGGCTAGCGTACTCATCACCAAGCAGTTCACTTTCTACATAAAAATCAGCACCAATAATTGGTTTTATTCCTGCTCCATGAGCGCTGCCGTAAAATCTCACCAACCCACACAAATTGGTAAAATCAGTGATCGCAAAAGCCGGCATACCTAACTGCGCAACCTTTTTCACTAAAGGGCTGGTTTTGGCTAAGCCATCAATCATTGAATAGTCGCTGTGAACACGTAAGTGCACAAAACGGGGTTCGGCCATATATTTATCCAGATGATATCAATTTGAAGAATAGCGGTATTCAGTCAACCAGTTTACTTAAAAGCCAATCGCTCTCTTAACTGGCGCAAAGCTTTTACGATGATGTTCTGTCGCCCCCAACTGAGCCAACTTTTCTAAATGAAATGCGGTCGGGTACCCTTTATGCTTAGCAAATCCATATTCGGGAAACAGTTGATCAAGTTCAGCCATTTCCCGGTCTCTGGTAACTTTCGCCACGATAGAAGCGGCACTGATTTCAGCAACCAGTCCATCGCCTTTTATCACTGCTTGCGCCGGCATGGGTAATTTAGGGCAACGATTACCATCAATCAGCACATACTCAGGAGAAATAGGCAAATTAGCCACAGCCCTCTGCATCGCAAGCATAGTTGCATGCAGGATATTCAATTGATCAATTTCTGCCGGTTCTGCATGCCCTAAACTCCAGCACAATGCTTTTTCTGTGATCTCCAGATACAGAGCCTCACGGCGTTTTTCACTAAGTTTTTTAGAATCAGCCAAACCAACTATCGGCCGTAACGGATCTAAAATCACAGCGGCAGTCACAACAGCCCCCACTAATGGACCTCGACCAACTTCATCAACCCCAGCAATCAGACTCGCCTGAGGATATATAAATTCCATCATTTTCCTGCCAATTCCAGCACGGCTTGTGCTGCTTGTTCGTCAGCATTACAACGAATGCTTTCATGCAAATGTAAAAATGTCTGTTTCAATACTTCAACTTTTTCATTGCCTTGTAGTAACGGCAATAATTCATCTGCAAGTTTTTGCGGCTGACATTCTTCCTGCAATAATTCTTTAACTAACTCTTCACCGGATAATAAGTTAGGTAATGAAACATAAGGCGTTTTTACCAAGCGTTTTGCCAACCAGAAAGTCAATGGCTTCATCCGATAACCAACCACCATTGGACATTTTGCCAGCATACATTCCAAGGCAGCGGTGCCAGAGGCCAAAAGCGCGGCATCACTTGCGATCATGATTTCTCGCGCCTTGCCATCCACAAGATGAACATTCAGCTCCGGCGCAACTTCTTGCTTAATGCGCTCAAATTGCTCACGCCGTTTAGCATTCACCAACGGCACAAATAGATGCAGATCAGATATGCTTTGCTGCAATAACTGAGCAGTTTTAAGAAAATCCGCACTCAGCATCTCAACCTCAGAATGGCGACTCCCCGGCAATAAAGCCAAGCAAACAGCCTCTGGCGGAATACCTAATAGTTCACGCGCCGCTGCTTTATTTGGTTGCAATGGCATGGCATCCGCCATCGTATGCCCAATAAACCGGCATGGAACATTAAACTTATCGTAAAACGCTTTTTCAAAAGGTAAGAAAGCCAGGACCATATCTGTGGCTTTACCAATTTTGAAAACTCGTTTCTGCCGCCAAGCCCATACCGACGGACTGACATAATGAATGGTGCGGATGCCCTGCTGTTTTAACCGACCTTCCAAGGTAATATTGAAATCTGGCGCATCAATGCCTACAAACACATCAGGTTTCAATTCAGTGAAACGGGTTGTGAGATCCTTACGTATTTTCAACAAACGAGGCAAACGTCCGAGAACTTCGACAATCCCCATTACTGCCAGCTCCTCCATTTCATACCAGGCTTCACAACCTTCAGCCTGCATAAGAGGACCTGCCACACCAACAAAACGGGCATTAGGCACTTTCGCTTTTAAAGCACGAATTAAACCTGCACCAAGGATATCACCGGAGGTTTCTCCGGCGATTAATCCAATAGTCAACGGACGCACACTATCAATAGAAGAAATGGTAGCCAAAGGAGTATCCTTCATCTACTTAACGGATAATGCCGCGGGTAGAATTTGCCAAAAAATCACTGAAAATCTTTACATGCTGATTATTTTCAGCCAGCTCAGCAATTTCTTGTTGTGCTTCTTCTAACGTTTTTCCGTTACGATACAAAATCTTGTACGCATTTCTAATTGCATGCAATGACTCTTTATCAAAACCACGGCGTTTTAGACCTTCGACATTAGTACCAAAAGGTGTTGCATGATTCCCCTGAGCAATAACATATGGCGGAATATCCTGCACCACACCAGAACATCCTCCCACCATAGCATGAGAGCCTATCTGACAGAACTGATGAATCGCACTCATACCACCAATGATGACATAATCACCCAGGATAACATGCCCTCCCAAAGTACCATTATTAGCAATGACACAACGATCACCGAGAATACAGTCATGAGCGATATGGGCATTAATCATCAACAAATTATCATTGCCGATTTTCGTTACACCGCCACCCTGCTCGGTACCACGATGAATGGTGACACTTTCGCGGATACGGTTACGATCACCAATTTCAACTCGGGTTGGTTCACCGTGATATTTCAGGTCCTGATTCATTTCGCCAATAGAAGCAAATTGAAAAATCTGGTTATCACGACCGATTTTGGTTATTCCATTGACAACAACATGAGATTTCAGCTCTGTACCTTCGCCAATTTCAACCTGAGAACCAATACAACAAAACGGTCCAATACGAACATTAGCACCGATAACCGCACCATCTTCCACAATAGCGCTAGGATGTATATAAGCGGTTTCATCAATCATAGACTAGACCTCACGACGGCGAGCACACATCATTTCTGCTTCGCAAGCTACTTCTCCATCGACTTTCGCTACGCCTCTACAACGCGCAACCCCTCGACGCTCCTTAATAAATTCTACTTCTAATATCATTTGATCCCCAGGCACTACCGGACGTTTAAAACGGGCACCATCGATAGCGGCAAAATAATAGAGCTCATTTGGCTCTAGTTTACCCACACTCTTAAATGCCAGAATTCCGGTAGCCTGTGCCATAGCTTCAAGGATCAGAACGCCAGGGAAAATAGGTTTGCCGGGAAAATGTCCCTGAAAGAAGGGTTCGTTAAAAGATACATTTTTTACTGCACGTAAGAATTTACCTTCCTCAAAATCAAGAACGCGATCCACCAATAAAAACGGATAACGATGTGGAAGTAGATCTAAAATTTCTTCAATGTGCAGAGTATGATTATCACTCATCTAAATACTCTTCCTGTCAAAAAGGACTAATTGTATTAACGACACGGCCCGCTTAAACCCCAAATCCAGAGTTCCCAGGCAGGCCGCAAAATAAGACACAACCAAAAATAAAAATATAGTGCAATTAAATCTAGTACAATTAAATATAGTGCAATTACTCGTTTTCGCCTTCCAGTTTACTCTCCATTGACTTAAGACGTTTATTCATTTCATTGATATTCATGACTAAAGCTGCCGTCTTACGCCAAACTTTATTTGGTTGTGCCGGAATGCCAGAGGAGTATACACCAGGTTCAGTGATAGGACGCATCACCATACTCATTCCCGTGACTGTCACCTTATCACAGATTTCCATATGTCCATTAATTACACTGGCGCCGCCAATCATACAGTAACAACCAATTTTCAGACTACCGGCCATGATCACACCGCCAGCAACTGCCGTATTGTCACCAATGATAACATTATGAGCAATCTGACACTGGTTATCGATAATGACACCATTGCCAATAATAGTATTATCCAAAGCTCCTCGATCGATCGTCGTACAAGCGCCAATCTCAACCCGATCACCAATAATGACTGAACCTAATTGAGGGATTTTAACCCACTTGCCACGATCATTCGCATAGCCAAAACCATCAGACCCAATCACCGCTCCTGATTGGATCAAACACTGTTCACCTATTTCAACATTATGATAAACAGAGACATTCGCCCAAAGACGACTTCCCGCTCCAATACGCGTATTTTTACCAATAAAACAGCCTGCACCGATAACAACATTGTCACCAAGAACAACGCCAGATTCGATAACAGCATTGGCTCCGACAGCAACGTTTTTACCCAAAGTTGCCTGAGGCGAAATCACCGCAGAAGAGTGAATATCCTGTGCGGGAACTGGTGTTGTATCCATAATCTGAGCCATATAGGCATATGCCAGATAAGGATTGGCGACAACCAACGCCGGAATATTGCAATAAGGAAGATCTGACGCCTGAAGAACGACAGCGGCTGCCTGACATTCACCTAAACGTTCACGGTAACGACTGTCAGACAAAAAAGTGATCTGTTCGCTATTGGCGGAATGCATTGGTGCAATACTGGTGATAACGATATCGCCATCACCATGTAATTGTGCATTCAACTGCTGTGCTAAATCAGCCAATCGAATTGAAGACATCTATTATTTAACCTGTTTCAACACACTTGCAGTAATATTTTTGCCAGATACTGAATAAGCAACAGCATTCGCATCAATAACGACATCATAGCCTTCTTTGCCAGCAACTACTTTGATTGCGTCCTGAATACGACTTAAAATTTTGTTGCGTTCTTCCATCTCGCGACGACGGTGATCTTGTTCAAAAGCTTGGGCTTTTTTGGCAAATTCTTCACGCTTAGCCATCACATCTTTTTCCAGCTTAGTGCGCTCACTGGATTTCATAGTGGAGCCATCACGCTGTAATTTCTGGATCTTGGATTGCAAGTCAGCTTCCATCCGTTGCAATTCAGATGCGCGGTTTTTAAACTCATTTTCCAACTGCTTCGCAACAGCTTCGCGGGCTGGTAGCTGCTGGAAAATCTCACCAACATTTACAACGGCAATTTTGTCCGCTGCCTGAACGCCAACAGAGAAAGCTAATGCAATACCAAAGCTTGCTGCACACAACCATTTTTTCACTATAAACTCCTTAAACCACGCTATCTGTAACCTATTGGAAAACTTAGTCAATGCTCTGAAACCTACGATTTCAGAGCTTACTCTATCAATAATAAGATAAAAACGCATTATCACCAGGTTTTGCCAATATTAAATTGGAATTGCTCTGATCTATCACCTTCGTAGTCTTTGATCGGCTTAGCATAAGAGAACACCAGCGGACCTAAAGGAGACATCCATTGCAATGCAATACCCGCCGAAACGCGGATATTACCTGGTTTGCTGTAATCAGGTATACCTTTGCTCTTCATCGCAGCAGAATCATTCCAATAGGTATCCCAAACCGTACCTGAATCAATAAAGAATGAAGTTCGGACAGAATTCGAATACTTACTATCAAGGAATGGCGTCGGAGTAATCAACTCAAGGCTGGCTACCGCCATTGCGTTACCCCCCACGGCATCACGAGATGGGCTATCTTTCTTAGGCGACCCGTCCTTATTCAGGTAAATAGCCTTAGGACCGATATTGTTAGAACGGAAACCACGAACCGTACTAGAACCACCTGCATAAAAGTTTTCATAGAATGGTAACTCTTTACCGCCTAATCCATCCCCATAACCTAAACGACCACGCCCCAAAATCACCCAAGTATGATCGTCATTAATCGGATAATACGCAGAAGTATCAAGAGTCACTTTATAGAATTCGTTATCCGAACCAGGAATAGTCACTTTACCATTCAGAGTCGATTTCACACCGGATGTTGGGAAGAAACCACGGTCAAGGTTGTTATATGTCCAACCTACATTCAAAGCAAAGTCATCCGCTTTGAACTCAGCTTTACTTTCGTAATCTGGTTTCTCACCCATAGCCTTTAGATAGCGCCACATTGCTGTTTGAGGAAGCATATCAGACAGCGAGTTATGAACATAATTTAACCCAAAACGCAAAGCGTTATTTTCATTAACCGGGAAACCGAGGAAACCATCGATGCCATAACTTTGGTTAGTATAACCGGACAATTCAGCATCATCGGCTCTGAAATCGTTGTAGAATATCCGGCCTCCAAGGCTCACACCATTAACTGTGAAGTATGGATCGGTGAAGGAGAGCTCTGCATAGGTTGAATAATCGTTCTTACTAGCATTAATCCCCACAGCATTACCTGTACCTAACCAGTTATCTTGCTGAGCACCAATCTGGAAACTAACGCCGCTTTCTGTACCAAAACCAACACCAAAGTTCAAAGAACCGGTATTACGTTCTTTCACTTTATAAACAACATCTACCTGATCAGGGCTGCCTGGTACACGCTGAGTTTCAACATCTACCGTTTCGAAATACCCCAAACGGTTAAGACGCTCTTTACCCAGTTCAACCAGATCACTCCCTAACCATGCTCTTTCCATCTGACGCATTTCACGACGCAGAACGGAATCTTTAGTGGTGTCATTACCAGAGAAACGAATTTTACGAACATAGAAACGGTTACCCGCATCAATATTGACATGCAGTTTTACTGTTTTATCCTGATCATTGATTTCAGGTTGCGTCATCACTCGTGGGTAAGCATAACCATAGCGACCAAGCAAGTTCTTGATATCATTTTCCATTTTAGTCACCTGAGTCCCGTTATACAGAGATCCAGGCTCAATAGCAGCCAGCTTAGTAATTTCTGACTGATAACCCGCCATATTACCGTTCAGGTCAATACCTGATATTTTGTATTGATCCCCCTCAGTCATATTTATCGTGACATAAATACCTTTTTTATCTGGCGTCAAACTGACCTGGGTCGAATCAATGTTGAAACGGGCATAACCGCGATCAAGGTAAAAACTGCGCAATGCTTCAAGGTCGCCAGTCAGTTTTTGTTTCTGATATTTTTGATCGGCAGTCAGATTCCACCACGGCACATCATCCCTAAGTTGGAAACGATTCAATAACTCATCAGAAGAAAATGATTTATTACCGACAATGTTAATTTGCTGGATTTTTGCCGAAACACCTTCAGCAAAAACCAGTTTCAAATCAACACGGTTACGTGGAAGTGGCGTAACAACCGCTTTTACACTAGCGTTGTATTTACCTACACTGTAATAGAAATCTTCCAACCCTCTTTCGATATTGGACAGCATCGTGCGGTCAAGGGCTTCTCCGACTCGAACATGAGATGCCTCAAGGTTTTGTTTCAACATGTCATCTTTCACCGATTTATTGCCGGAGAAAGTGATGCTGGCAATAGTCGGCCGTTCTTTTACCTGAACAATAAGTGTATTGCCATCACGCAGGACACGAACGTCTTCAAAGTTACCAGTAGCAAATAGTGCATGAATGGTACGACCGATATCTTCATCGCTGACCGTATCACCTACGCGAACTGGCATATTCAATAATGCTGCACCTACGGCGACGCGTTGAAGACCTTCAAAGTGAATGTCCTGAACTACGAATCCGTCTGCACCGTATGCAGTGGCGCTGCCGAACAGCAGCGACGCTATGAGTAACTTTTTCATCGCCATCGTTGTAATGCGTCTTCCTAACCAGTCTTCCGCTTTAAAAACGGGAGAAATCATTGAAAAGTGCAAGCCCCATCAATAACACCAGTATCATGGCACCGATGCGATAGCTGAAGTCTTGTACACGCTCGGAAACCGGCCCACCCTTTATCTTTTCGATAAACAAGAAGAGCAGATGTCCACCATCTAACACAGGTAATGGGATTAGGTTAATAATCCCAAGATTGACGCTTATCAGCGCCAAAAACATCAAATAATACACCAAGCCGGAATCAGCCGACACCCCCGCCCCTTTGGCAATAGAGATAGGCCCACTCAGGTTGTTAATTTTCACATCACCAACGATCAGCTTACCAATCATACTGACAGTTAATCGCATCAGTTGCCAAGTCTTATCTCCAGCCTGATACATGGCGGAGAAAGGCCCATATTGCTGAACGATTCTATATTCATCGGCTAATGGCACTACTCGCAGTTCCACACCGGCAAAACCAACTTTCCTGCCACCGGATTGTTGTCTTACTTCCGGCGTCATAGAGAGAGGAACAATTTGACCAGCCCGATCCACGGAAAGTTCCAACGGGGCATTCGGATTATTACTGACAAAGGATGTAAAAGTATGCCAAGTATCTATTTCCTGATCACCGACTTTAACTATCCTGTCCCCCTTTTGCAAACCCGCTTTTTCCGCTGCGGAGCCAGGGATAACTTTTTCCACCAGAGAATCCAAATGAGGGCCGACAGGCATAATCCCCAGAGACAACACAGGGTCCTGCTTATCTGGATCAAAGTTCCATTGCCGCAAATCCAGAGTTTTCTCTACCGGATATGATGAACCTGGAGAGACAACCTGAACAGTCATGTTATCGTCGCCTATCTTACCCACCAGAGCAAAACGAACTGAATTCCAATCAGGCGTTTCGATACCATCTACGGATTTTAGTTCCATTCCTGATGAAATATTTGCCTGCGCAGCGATAGAATCTGGTTTGATATCCGCAACAACAGGACGTATTGCCGGCACACCAATAATAAACACTAACCAATAAACCACAGCCGCCAATAAAAAGTTAGCAATTGGCCCGGCACTGACAACCGCAGCACGCTGACCAAGTGTTTTATTATTGAATGCCATATGACGGTGTTCAGGAGAAACAGGTGAAACACGCTCATCAAGCATTTTCACATATCCCCCCAGTGGAATAAGGGCTATGACATATTCCGTTCCCCGACGATCCACACGCCGCCATAGCGCTTTACCAAAACCAATGGAGAAACGTTCAACGTGAATACCACACTTTCTGGCTACCCAAAAATGACCGAACTCATGCACAGTGATCAATATGCCTAGCGCAATAATAAAAGCCGCCAGATTCCAGAGAATTCCCATCATATTTTTTTAAACGCCGTCAAACAGAGAGATCAAAACACCAGCAATATCATGCCGGCAAAGACAGGGATCGCAGCAGTCAGACTATCAATACGATCCATAACACCGCCATGCCCCGGAATTAGCTGGCTACTATCCTTAATACCTGATTCACGTTTGAACATACTCTCAGTTAAATCACCAAATACAGAAGCGATAACAACAATAGCAGAACACAACATAAGTTTTTCAGGCATTGCAGGTACTGGAGCATATTTCCCAAACAACCATGAAATAATGGCCGCTGTCATTAACCCTCCGATTAATCCTTCCAGCGTTTTTCCTGGAGAAACTTTCGGCGCCATTTTACGTTTACCTAAAGTACGTCCGAAGAGATAAGCACCGGAATCCGCCCCCCATACCAGCAACATGACATACAGTAACCACCATGCGCCATAATATGAATTATCACTATACCCCTGAGTCCGTAAGACCATCATTCCACAGTAAAACGGCACTAATGTCAGGATACCAAACAAAAGGCGCAATAGAATGGATTTCTTCCAAATTACAGCGGAAGAAGGATAGGTGACAACCAGAAGCGTCGCAACAATCCACCAAATCATCCCTCCCCATAGAGCAAAAGTGATTTGCGGCTGTCCAATCAAGTCAGTGAAATCCGGCAGAGTATACTGTAAGGCTAATAAACCAATAGCAAACAGAGCCGCTAGAATAGCCCGTTTCGTTTGGCTAAATAAGCCAGCGAATTGCCCCCATTCCCATGCTGCCAGAGCTGAAACAGCGATAATAACCAGCCCAAACGCCACTGGCGGCAGCAAAAACAGAGCGGCAATCACAAGAGGGATTAATATCACAGCCGTTATAAGGCGGTACTTCAGCAAGAGTTCCTCCTATGATCCCATATCGGCATCGTCTGGTATTGTTCCGCCAAACCGGCGTTCTCTTTTAGCAAAGGCATTAATTGCACCTTCAAAAACGGTTTCATCAAAATCAGGCCAAAGTATATCGGTAAAATAGAATTCTGCATAAGCTATCTGCCATAACAGAAAATTACTGATACGATGCTCACCTCCGGTTCTGATGACTAAATCAACCTGAGGCTGCTGGCTTAGATTCATATAATTATTAACTAATTCTTCAGTAATATCCTGTGGTTCGAGGGCATTATCTTTAATCTGCCGAGCAATTTTCTGAACACTTTGAACAATATCCCAACGACCACCATAATTTGCAGCAATATTAAGTTGCAGCCCCGTATTATTAGCAGTCAACTTAACTGAGCGACGGATGCGATCCTGTAAACGCTCACTGAACCGGCTGATATCACCAATAACAGATAATCTAATATTATGCTTATGTAAGCTTTTGACTTCGCTATCTAGTGCAAAAATAAATAATTCCATTAAAGAACTGACTTCTTGCTCCGGCCGATTCCAGTTTTCACTACTGAAAGCGTATAGCGTCAATGACTCTATTTTATGTTTAGCCGAGAAACTCACCGCACTCCGTACCGCTTTAATCCCCGCACGATGACCAAAAGCTCTTAATTTCCCTCGTTTCTTTGCCCAACGGCCGTTACCATCCATAATAATAGCAACGTGTTTAGGTAATAATGACGATAAATCGCTTTGATGATGATTGCTGGATAATATCACTCAATTAATCCTTTACTGGTCAGGGTAATTCTCTTACAAATTCAGGCATCCAAACATAAAAAAGCCGTGTCTGGTATCCACGGCCCGGGTAAAAGCCTAATTATCTGGAAGAGAACTTCCAAAATCTGGACCGTTAATTATATCAACCAACAGTTATACGCAAACTATACCATCAGGTAAAAATGCGGACAAATACCCATTTGCCAATCCAAGACTATCTGATAAATGAACGAATAGTCTTCATAGCCAAATCTCTTGCGAGATTATCAATCTGTAAGACTTCCTCAATGCTCTGAGGTTCCGGCAAATTTAGTTTTTCTACAACCTGCCGGTTTATAATTGCAATATCTGTGAAAGAGATTCCATTTTGTAAAAAAACCTTAACGATCTCTTCATTCGCTGCATTTAAGGCTGTCGTTGCAGCCTGACCTGCGTGACAAGCTTCAATAGCCAGTTTCAAGCACGGATACCGTTCATAATCTGGTTTCGAGAACGTCAGTGTACCCAAAGAATAAAAATCAAGAGGTTCAACACCAGAAGCAATACGATTTGGATACGCCATTGCATAGGCAATTGGTGTACACATATCCGGCGTTCCTAATTGAGCAATAACGCTGCCATCCTGATAACGAACCATAGAGTGAATAACCGATTGAGGATGAATTACCACTTCCATTTCCGCCGCAGATGCATTGAACAGGCAACACGCCTCAATATATTCCAACCCCTTATTCATCATTGTCGCAGAATCTACCGAAATTTTACGCCCCATCGACCAATTCGGATGAGCACAAGCCTGGTCCGGTGTAACAAAAACCAATTGATCCAAAGGAGTATGACGAAAAGGCCCGCCAGATCCTGTCAGAATGATATTAGCAATTCCATGCTGTTTTAGATCTTCGCGCCCAAGGTTTCGCTGTATGATTTCAGGTAAGCTCTGGAAAATGGCATTATGTTCACTGTCAATGGGTAATAATTGAGCATTATGTTTCGCCACCGCATCCATAAAGAACCGGCCGCTGGTAATTAGCGACTCTTTATTAGCAAGTAAAATCTGTTTACCCGCTCGGATAGCAGCCAACGTTGGCAATAAACCAGCAACACCAACAATCCCAGACATCACCTGATCAACATCATTCAAAGCAGCTAAATCACACGCAGCCTGTTCCCCGAAAAATACCTCAGTTTTACAACCTTGTTCAATGAGCAACTGACGCAACTCTTTTGCGGAAACTTCGTCCGCCATCGCAGCATATTGAGGCCGAAATTCCAGACATTGTTCAGCCATAACCTGGATATTTTTTCCAGCGGCAAGCGCTGTTACTTTAAATTTATCAGGATTATTGCGAACTACAGTAAGTGTACTTTTGCCTACCGAACCTGTGGAACCAAGAATGGTCAACCTTTTCATACTGATGCTCTGAATTGTTTTATTTGGTGTGTATTGATACTTGTCTGATTTGCCTGGCTATGAACGCTCATGACTTCAGAGAAATGCCGAATAAAAAAATAGCGCCGCACGATAGCAGCGCTGATGTATCGCATGAAAGAGATTAGAACTCCATCAGTTCTTCTTCTTTCTTCGTCAAAGCTTCATCAACTTTTTTGATGAAATTATCCGTCAGCTTTTGAATATCATCCTGCGCACGACGCTCATCATCTTCACTGATCTCTTTGTCTTTCAACAGCGCTTTGATTTTGTCGTTAGCATCACGACGAATATTACGCACAGAGACACGCCCCTGCTCAGCTTCGCCACGAACCAGCTTAATCAAATCTTTACGGCGCTCTTCTGTCAATGGAGGCAAAGGAACACGGATTGTTGTCCCCGCAGAAGATGGATTCAGCCCTAAATCAGAAGCCATGATTGCCTTTTCAATCGCCGGCGTTATAGTACGATCAAATACCGTGATAGCCAGGGTACGTGCATCCTCAGCGACAACGTTAGCAAGCTGACGCAAAGGCGTTGGCGCACCATAATACTCAACAGTGATACCATCCAGCAGACTAGGAGAAGCTCGGCCAGTACGAATCTTGCTAATTTGGTTTTTAAGTGCTTCGACGCTCTTTTCCATACGGTCTTGTGCGTCTTTTTTGATTTCATTAATCACGTTACAAACCCTTGGGAACTGGTTGTTTTCAAGCCATAAGTCATTATGGCCATGATTTGTTAAATTTGGCGTATCAGGCGACTCATCATACCGCCAAACATCTCTGGTGTCTTTGAACATTACTCATGAGAAATCAGGGTACCTTCATTTTCCCCCATCACCACACGACGTAACGCCCCCGGCTTATTCATGTTAAATACGCGAATGGGTAAGCTATGATCACGAGCCAGAGTGAATGCCGCCAAATCCATAACTTTCAATTCACGCTCTAATACCTGCTGATAAGAGAGCTTATCGAACAATACCGCTTCTGAATCTTTAGCCGGATCAGCCGAGTAAACACCATCTACTTTAGTTGCTTTTAGCACAACATCTGCTTCAATCTCAATACCACGCAAACACGCTGCCGAATCTGTAGTAAAGAACGGATTGCCGGTACCCGCAGAGAAAATAACAACACGACCATGACGTAACAAACTAATCGCTTCTGCCCAACTATAGTTATCGCAAACGCCATTTAAAGGAATTGCAGACATTAGACGGGCGTTCACATAGGCGCGGTGTAATGCATCCCGCATTGCCAGACCATTCATTACTGTTGCCAACATGCCCATGTGGTCGCCGACTACACGGTTCATTCCTGCTTCTGCCAAGCCAGCACCACGAAACAGATTACCACCGCCAATGACGACACCGACCTGTACGCCTAACTCAACCAGTTCTTTGATCTCCTGAGCCATGCGATCTAAAACGCTGGCATCTATACCAAAACCTTCTGCACCTTGCAGGGCTTCGCCACTGAGTTTAAGCAGGATACGCTGATATACGGGTTTTGCATTGGTTGCCATGATGTTCTGTCCTAAGCAGAAAAGTATATTGGGGATTTACATACATCCGGGTCATTCTGACCAGATGCTAAAACTCAACGCCTACTGGAAGCAGGCAGTTTAGACTAGATAAAACAGAACCGCCATTTGGCGGCCCTGTTTGTAAAAATTAAGACTATTTACTCATTGCAGCAACTTCTGCTGCGAAATCAGTCTCAACTTTTTCAATACCTTCACCCACTTCATAACGGATGAAGCTGGTCACTTTAGCGTTGTTTTCTTTCAACAGATCGCCAACTGTTTTGCTCGGATCCATCACGAAATTCTGACCTGTCAGAGAGATTTCGCCGGTGAATTTATTCATACGGCCAGAAACCATTTTCTCTGCGATTTCACGTGGCTTACCAGACTGCATTGCGATATCCAGTTGGATTTGGTGCTCACGCTCAACCACATCAGCAGGTACATCGCTTGGGTTAACATATTCTGGCTTGCTTGCAGCGATGTGCATAGCCACATGCTTAATCAGCTCTTCATTAGCGCCTTCAGCCGCAACCAGAACACCGATACGCGCACCATGCAGATAAGTACCCAGTTGTTCGCCTTCTAATACAGAAACGCGACGAATATTGATGTTTTCACCGATTTTAGCAACCAGTGCAGTACGCTGTTCTTCGAACTTAGCTTTCAGCGTTTCAATATCAGAGGTTTTATCAGCCAATACTGCCGCCATAACTTCTTTACCGAAAGCCATGAAGCCAGCATCTTTAGCAACGAAGTCAGTTTCACAGTTCAGCTCAACCAAAGCGCCGAATTTGCCATCAGCAGCCACTTCCGCCAGGATGATACCTTCAGCAGCAACACGGCCAGCCTTCTTGGCCGCTTTCGCTTGACCTGATTTACGCATGTTGTCAATCGCTAACTCGATATCACCATTAGCTTCAACCAGCGCTTTTTTACATTCCATCATACCTGCGCCAGTACGCTCACGCAGTTCTTTTACCAAAGCAGCGGTAATTCCAGACATTTGTTTTATTCCTCGATGTATCCCGCAGGAAGAGAGTATTCCGCATGGATAGTTCTTATATTAGATACGTAAAAGGGGGCCATAACAGGCCCCCTAACCAATATATTTCAATACCTGGTTAATAAGGGCTCAATAATGAGCTTGCCTTATTATTCAGCTTCTACAAAGCTTTCTTCTGCCTGAACAGCCAGATCTTGAGAACGACCTTCACGAACAGCAGTAGCAACAGCACTTAGATACAGTTTTACTGCACGGATTGCGTCATCGTTACCAGGGATGATGAAATCAACGCCATCTGGATCAGAGTTAGTATCAACAACCGCAAATACTGGGATACCCAGGTTGTTTGCTTCTTTGATAGCAATGTGTTCATGTTCAGCATCGATAACAAACAGAGCGTCAGGTAAGCCGCCCATATCTTTGATACCGCCCAGACTATTTTCTAACTTACCAAGTTCACGAGAACGAATTAACGCTTCTTTCTTGGTCAGTTTGTCAAAAGTACCGTCCTGAGACTGTGCTTCTAAATCTTTCAAACGTTTGATGGACTGACGAACGGTTTTCCAGTTAGTCAACATACCACCTAACCAACGGTGATTAACGAAGTATTGATCACAGCTCTGAGCTGCTTCTTTAACCGCTTCGCTCGCAGCACGCTTAGTACCAACAAACAGAATCTTGCCTTTGCGTGAAGCAATTTTGTTCAGTTCAGCTAACGCGTCATTGAACATTGGAACAGTTTTTTCCAGGTTGATGATATGCACTTTGTTACGAGCACCAAAGATGAATGGTTTCATTTTTGGGTTCCAGTAACGAGTCTGGTGACCGAAGTGAACGCCCGCTTGCAGCATATCGCGCATGGAAACAGTTGCCATTGTAAACCTCTGTAAAATATTAAGTTGGGGTTATGCCTCCACGAGCCCCATAACACCGACTCCTTAGCTGCATGTTCTGCATGAGAGCACCCCGGTGTATGTGCCGACTCGTGTGTGTTATTACACAGTGAGTATATTTAACGTCACTCCATTTTGCCTCAGTAGCAAATAATACAGAGAACGCCGGCGCGCTTTATATCATAAACCCACCTAAGACACCAACTTTTGTTGCCATTTTCTGATAGCTCAATGTGAAAAGAAAGGCAGGGTGACGAAAGGTATTCTTGATAGGCAAAAAGGTAGCGAGGGAAATAGGGCCGCCAACTGTTATTGGCAGATATTCTGTAGGCTGATACCATTAGTTCAATAATTTTTTCCTTGTTGAAAAACATACAGCCAGCAGATTCGCTGGCCTTGAATGGACAAGTTTCATGGCAATCTCAATTAAAACCTCTGAAGATATTGAAAAAATGCGCGTCGCCGGTCGATTGGCGGCAGAAGTGTTGGAAATTATTGAACCTTACGTCAAACCCGGTGTAACAACAGGTGAATTAGATCGTATCTGTCACGATCACATTACCCATAAACAACAGGCTGTCTCTGCCTGCCTTGGTTATCATGGCTTCCCAAAATCCGTTTGTATTTCTGTTAATGACGTAGTGTGTCATGGTATCCCTAGTGATGATAAGGCATTGAAAGATGGCGATATTGTTAATATCGATGTGACTGTCATTAAAGAGGGCTTCCACGGTGACACATCAAAAATGTTCATTGTTGGTAAACCAACCATTCAGGGTGAGCGCCTATGCCGCATCACTCAGGAAAGCCTCTATCTGGCCTTGAAAATGGTGAAACCCGGTATTCGCCTGCGCACCCTTGGTAGAGCCATCCAACAATTTGTTGAAGCTAACGATTTTTCTGTGGTCCGAGAATATTGCGGTCATGGCATCGGCGAAGGCTTCCATGAGGAACCACAAGTACTGCACTATGATGCCGATGATGGTGGTGTTGTTCTGCAAAAAGGTATGGCTTTCACTATTGAACCAATGGTTAACACCGGTGACTACCGCATCCGTACCATGAAAGATGGCTGGACAGTCAAAACGAAGGACCGCAGCCTGTCTGCGCAGTATGAACATACCATTGTTGTTACTAATAACGGCTGTGAAATCATGACATTGCGTAAAGAAGAAGAACCAACCCTTTCCGCAGTCTTGGTAAATGAATAACTAAAACAGCAAACTACGAAGCCTTGCTGAAATCATGCAAGGCATCTCCCTTCTCTGCAATATCCCCTTGTTTAGCACCCTACTTTCTCAGTAATCTGGCCATTATGATTCGCCTTTCTCATAGGTTTATACTTATGCCAGCAGATATCTCCACAATTCAAGCCCCTATCCCGCCGCTGTCTCCCTCTGATTTTTCTAGTGAAGAGCTGCGCTACCCCGTGCTGAAACAGCACCTCGAAGAATTTCAGCTTTGGCTGGAACATGCATTTAAAGCGGGTATTTCCGCAGAAGCCTTGATCTCTGCACGCAGTGATTACATAGACCAGTTATTACAACAGCTATGGTATGCCTACGGATTTGATAAAATTTCATCACTTTCATTGATTGCCGTCGGTGGGTATGGTCGACGGGAACTGCATCCACTATCTGATATTGACGTGCTGATACTCAGCGAACAACCGCTCACTCCGCCTCAAGCTCAGAATGTTGGACAATTTATCACTTTATTATGGGATATCCGACTGGAAGTCGGCCACAGTGTTCGCACACTTGAAGAGTGCTTACTGGAAGGACTGTCAGATCTAACTATTGCGACGAATTTAATCGAATCGCGGTTAATTTGTGGCGATCCAGCGATTTTTCTTCGGTTACAGCAACATACCTTCAATGATGGTTTTTGGCCTTCTACTGACTTCTTTAATGCCAAAATTGTCGAACAACATGAACGCCATCAGCGCTATCACAGTACAAGCTATAATCTGGAACCTGATATCAAAAGCAGCCCCGGAGGGTTGCGAGACATTCATACCCTACTGTGGGTTGCCCGTCGCCATTTTGGTGCAACCTCCATAGATGAAATGGTCGACTTTGGTTTCCTAACAGCAGAAGAGCGTAATGAATTAAATGAATGCCAAAGTTTCCTTTGGCGGATCCGCTTTGCCCTTCACCTGATAGTCAATCGTTATGATAACCGTCTGTTATTTGATCGCCAGTTCAGTATTGCTCAATTATTAGGTTATCAAGGGGAGCGTAATCAACCGGTAGAACGAATGATGAAAGATTTCTACCGAATGACGCGCCGTGTTAGCGAACTCAACAATATGCTACTGCAACTGTTTGATGAAGCTATTCTGGCACTGGAAACCAATGAAAAATCTCGTCCTCTGGATAGTGAATTCCAACTACGGGGGCAACTGATTGATCTCATCGATGAAAATCTATTTATCAAAGAACCCGCAGCTATTATGCGGATGTTTCATCGCATGGCAGAGTATGAGGAAGTTCAAGGCATTTATTCTACTACGTTGCGCCACCTCCGTTATGCACGGCGCAACCTGTCTCAGCCGTTGTGTGAATTACCTGAAGCTCGCCAAATCTTTATGGATATCCTACGTCACCCTAGAGCGGTTGAAAGCGCATTTGTGCCTATGCATCGTCACAGTGTTCTTGGCGCTTATACGCCGCTTTGGGGCAATATCGTCGGTCAGATGCAGTTTGATCTGTTTCACGCCTATACCGTCGATGAACATACCATCCGCGTACTGAGAAAACTGGAAAGTTTCGCCAATGAGAACAATCGTCCAGCCCATCCACTTTGTGTTGAGCTATACCCTCGTCTGCCTCAACCTGAGCTGCTACGTCTTGCTGCACTATTCCATGATATCGCCAAAGGGCGTACTGGCGACCATTCTGAACTTGGCGCTGACGATGCGCTAGCGTTTTCACTGCAACATGGACTTAACTCACGAGAAGCTGATTTAGTAGCCTGGCTGGTTCGTCATCATCTGTTAATGTCAGTTACAGCTCAACGACGAGATATTCAGGACCCAGAAATCATCAAGCAATTTGCCCATCAAATCCTCAATGAAACCCGGTTACGCTATCTGATCTGCCTGACAGTCGCTGATATCTGCGCAACCAATATCAACCTATGGAATAGTTGGAAACAGAGCTTGTTACGGGAACTCTATTTCTCTACAGAGAACCAATTACGCCAGGGAAATACGCCAGATTTTCGGGAACGCATCCGTCACAACCGTTTTCAGGCGCTTGCTCTGTTGCGCCAGGATAATATTAACGAACAGAAACTTCATCAGCTCTGGAGTCGTTGTCATGCAGATTATTTCGTTCGCCATACACCAAAACAACTTGCCTGGCACGCCCGTCATCTAGTGCAACATGATTCTCAAGAGTCACTGATACTGATAAGCACCAAGCCAACCCGCGGCGGTACAGAAATTTTTATCTGGAGCTTAGATCGTCCTTCCCTGTTTGCGGCAGTTGTCGGCGAACTGGATAGACGTAACCTGAGTGTCCATAATGCTCAAATATTTACCAATCGTGATGGTATGACAATGGACACTTTCGTGGTACTGGAACCCAATGGTCATCCTTTAGCATTGGATCGCCACGAAATAATACGTAACGCACTTTTACAAGTCGTTCTGGACCCTCATACCAAGACACCGAAAACACGAAAATTACCCACCAAACTGCGCCACTTCAACGTACCAACAAAAGTGACCTTCTTACCTACCCATAACGAGCGACGCACCTATATGGAACTATTTGCCTTGGATCAACCGGGGTTACTGGCAAGAGTCGGTAATATTTTCGCCGAAATGGGGGTTTCACTACATGGTGCGCATATCACCACGATCGGTGAACGTGTTGAAGACTTTTTTGTTCTGGCCGATAAGGATCACAAAGCATTAAATAAAAAAGTCAGAGAAGAATTATCAGAAAGGTTGACAGCAACCCTAAATCCAAAGGATAAAATATAACTCAATATAAGCCCATGATTCGGACGATAACCAAGGAACCGATGCAATGCAGCAATTACAATCCATTATTGAAAATGCTTTTGAAAACCGCGCAACGCTTACTCCAACAACAGTCAACCATGAAACACGTGATGCTGTTACTCAAGTCATCAATCTGCTGGATAGTGGAAAACTGCGTGTTGCAGAGAAAATTGACGGTCAGTGGGTCACTCATCAATGGCTGAAAATGGCTGTACTGCTCTCTTTCCGTATTAATGAAAATCAGATTATCGATGGCACAGAAAGCCGTTATTTCGATAAAGTTCCGATGAAATTCTCTGACTATGATCAGGCAAGATTTGAAAAAGAGGGCTTTCGTGTCGTGCCTCCTGCGGCAGCGCGTCAAGGGGCTTATATTGCCCGTAACTGCGTACTGATGCCTTCCTATGTCAACATCGGCGCTTATGTTGATGAAGGAACAATGGTAGATACTTGGGCAACAGTCGGCTCCTGTGCCCAAATTGGTAAAAATGTCCATTTATCCGGTGGTGTCGGCATCGGCGGCGTATTGGAACCATTGCAAGCTAATCCAACCATCATTGAAGACAACTGCTTTATTGGCGCTCGTTCTGAAATTGTAGAAGGTGTGATTGTCGAAGAAGGTTCAGTGATTTCAATGGGTGTCTATATCGGTCAAAGCACCAAAATCTATGATCGTGAAACAGGCGAAATCCATTATGGTCGCGTCCCTACGGGTTCTGTTGTTGTCTCTGGCAACCTCCCATCAAAAGATGGTAGTTACAGCCTGTATTGTGCTGTCATTGTCAAAAAAGTGGATGCCAAAACACGAGGAAAAGTGGGCATTAATGAACTACTTAGATCGATAGATTAAACTTTAAAATAGCGGATAATAAATAAATCCGCTATTTTTTTGCTTTTTATCATCATTACCGACCTCAGTCAGTGTTATTAATATAGGGAGTTTGAATGCGGACAACGCGCACAACCCGAAACGTACACAGAGTACGTAAGGCGCTTGGCGACAATCCGAATTCAAAATGACACATAAAATAACCTACTGGGAAAAATACCCTTAAGGTGGTGCTATGTACGATAACTTAAAGAGTCTGGGGATCACATATCCCGAAGAAATTGACCGCTATAGTCTGCGTCAAGAAGCTAACAACGATATTCTGAAAATCTATTTCCGCAAGGACAAAGGTGAATTCTTTGCTAAAAGCGTGAAATTCAAATATCCGCGTCAACGCAAGACGGTAACTGCAAACAACACAGAGCAAGGATACAAAGAGATCAACGAAATCAACACTAACCTGCGTTATGTGATTGAAGAGTTAGATCAAATTTGCAAACGTGACCAAGCAGAAGTCGATTTGAAACACAAAATTCTCGACGACTTGCGTCATCTTGAACACGTTGTTGCCAACAAGATTGCCGAGATTGAAGCCGATCTGGAAAAACTGACCCGTAAATAAAACGGTTCTATTAATTACACCGCCTATATCTTATTTGGTATAAGCGGTGTATTGAGATTATTCAAATAATTCTCCCCATTGCTTGATCCAAGACTGAGCAAAAACTTCCGGTTCAGCTTCTTCCACCGCATCCACCATCAAAACCTCACCGATTCTTATTGCCCCTTGCTCTTGTAGCAACTCATCAAAAGCGCGACCACCACCACAAAAATTCTCGTAACTGCTATCACCCAAGGCGATCACGCCATAGCGTAATTCTGGCTGATACCCCAGTTCATCTCGCAAGGCATAGTAAAGAGGCCGAATATTATCGGGCAAATCTCCTTGCCCGGTAGTTGAAGTGATAACTAAAACCATTTGATCAAGATAGGATTGCCACTGTTCCAGCTCCCCTTCTTCAAAGACTTCTACATCATGACCTTGTTGTTCAAGGATCTGCTGTGCTTCTTCTGCAACAGCAAGCGCGTTACCATAAACAGTACCAACAAAAATACCTATCTTTGCCATAATTTATTATCTCTTTTTCAAGGAATTATTTAGTTATCCTCGCTGGCAACAGCAGAAAACTCAACCCTTCCCAAATCAGGGATAATTACCTTTACCAGCTAAGCCGTCGTATCAAATCAAATATTGCCACTATTAAGTTCACTCTGTCATGTAAACAGTATCCCATCAGCACTAATGACTAATCATATATCTGTTAAGCCAATTACGAACAAACGTAGCGATCAATAACTGTAGTTATTCTACATAAAACGGTAACAGGTAATCATCAAAAACATCGTTTTCTGTGACAACCAAGATCAAGTAACAGAAGTGAAGTCATCTTAAATCAAGCTATTTAGCCAATAATAATTCAGTGTTAAAATCACTTTTTTAAACAACTTTAGTTTATGACATTGATATTAATATTAAAAATGACCATATACTTTTTTTCAAGATCAACAATAGTATTATGAGATTAATAGAACGGCATAAGTAAGCGCTAAATAAAGGAAAACCATCACTATGTTTAACAATAGAGCTGTTGTGCTAAGTATACTATTAAGTGCCGCAAATATTACCGGCTCATCTGGCCTGATGATTTGGGTAGATACCGTGCTTAAAGATGGAAGCATGATTTTAAACGCTTATATTCCTGTTTTTTCCTATTTATTGGGGTTATCTCTGGGATGTATGACTGTATCCTTTTTTATTCGAAAAATGAATATTGCTTTTTTTGAAAGAAATATTTTTGGCTTCTTCTTATTACTAGCAACCATAAACTGCATTCTCTTTGCAAAAGAAACAACATTTATTCCAGTTTGGCTGGATACTCTGCATAGAATATTATGGGGAGTAATAAGTGGATTTATTGTCATAATGGGAAGAAATATTCTTATAACCACAGAAAATGAAAAGAAAACGAATAGTAATTTTTCTATTTTAAGCCTCGCGTTATTAAGCCTGCCATTTTTAATTCCAGTTATTTTCTCTCTTTTAAGTCTAAATTCCCGCACATCAGCAGACTTTTTTGCTGCTTTTATTTATTCTATTGCTTCAATTATCTATTTCACTAGCTTTAAAAGCCATAATTTAAAAAAACAAAAACAGGATATTAAAGATTCTGTGAAAACAACCAATAAATTAGTTATTTTACTTGCCTTTTCCAGTTTAGTTATCATCAATGTTTGCTTTTTTCTATCCTTAATGATTATGCCAGCAATGCGAACAAAATATTTTGAACATATTGACATGACTCAAATGTATATCATATTACTGGTTACATGGTTCCCCTGTGCAATTGGCATCATGAAAATCATTAAATCCGCACTTTTAACCAAAAGAATCATGATAGGTAATATCCTACAATTATTTTCTCTCGGATTCTGCTTACTTAGCATTATGATAAATTCTGGCATACTCTATTTACTATTCACAATTATGGTATTTTTAGCTAATACCATTATGCAACCTGTTTTTTTATCTTATTTGGGATTATATTCAAAAAACTCTCTTTATACTTTGGGTATGCAATCAGGTATTTATGTCTTTATTACTATGAGCATTCTTTTTTATACTATTTATTCAGGTGTTGGCGTTGAAGAAATCATTGCTGGATTTACAATATTATTAGTTTCTTCAATAGTTATATCGACTATTTTTCTTTCAAAAATCAATTCAAATAATAATATAATCAATAAAAACCAATAAATTTATATATCATCAATCTTTGCTAATAATATATAAATATTGCCTTTATCTCTTAATTAAAATAATTAAGAGATAAAGGCAACAGGTATTCTTTGAAGACATCCTAATCTATGAAATCTTCTACCTTACTCACTTCATCATATTCCAAATCGGGGATAATACCTTGCCAGCCAAATTGTCGTATCAAATGCTGCCATGATGCATCCCATTTTGCCGTAAGCGATAATTTCTCCCCCGTAACAGGGTGATCCAACTCAAGACAACTGGCATGAAGCATCAACCGGTTGGTTTGATAATGAGCGGCAACCCCTCTGTTTTGCCGTAAATCGCCATGTGTCGTATCACCAATAATGGGGTGACGAATATGTGCCATATGGCGTCTTAATTGATGTTTTCGGCCTGTTTTCGGTGTCAATTCCAACAAACTAAAACGTGATGTAGGATAACGACCTATCTCTACCGGACACTCCACTGTTGCCAGTGATTGGTAATAAGTCACACTGGGTTGAGCTTCTTTACCGCCATCCGCAAATTTATCCGCGATCTTATCCAGTTCCTCAACCAGAGCGTAATCAATAATAGCTGATTCCAACACATAACCGCGCACAACGGCATGATAAGTTTTTTGTAACTGATGATGTTCAAACTGTTGGGATAGCTGACGGGCAACATCGCTGGAAAGCGCCATCAGCAATACGCCTGATGTTGGTCTATCCAGACGGTGTACCGGGAAAACATGCTGACCAATCTGATCACGCAATGTCTGCATAACAAAGACCGTTTCGTGACGCGCCAACCAGCTACGATGAACTAACCACCCCGCTGGCTTGTTAACTGCCACAATATGATCATCCTGATATAACACTTCCAACATATCAGATGTTATCCTGCATAAATAAGCGATCCAACGCACGAAGATGTTCAAGCAGTTGCTGGTAACGCCCAGTAGTATCTTCTTTATAAGATTCCTCAAAGTAAGGCGCGATAGCAAATGCCGTAGGCAACGCCAATCCCTGCTCCAACAACGCATACATTCTCGGAATCAATACCCACTGCAACCACTCTTCCGCTGACATCGTATCAATGGAGAATGGTTCAACACTTTCGAAAGCTTCTGGTTTAGGCGGATGGCTCTGCCACAGGTCAATTTCCCTCATGGCTTCTTCAATTAACTGTAATTTATGCAGAATTTGTTTTGTGGTACTCATATTTTCAGCCCGACTCAGTTTTTACTCAAAACAACCAAGTTCGCAAGAATACCATCGATACCCCTTAAGCTGAAAATTTGCTTGCCCCACCAAATAAGAGAAGGGAGCGAACAAGCGCTCCCCTTAAGTTGATTTTATAGCAGTCCCGCTAATAATAAGATGCTCCCTGCTCACTCCTTGACAAATTGTCCCTAGTTTGGTTATCCCTTACCCATCATTTTATTTATGTTGCATACGATCCTGTTATGCATGGCGTCATCCTGACCATCATCACTTATCTATCCTTGAGAAATTGTGCGCAATGATTCCTTTCCTGCTGAGGACAGCATGAATTAATTCGTTCGATGAAACAAGCTACACATAATGAAACCAGTAAGTGAAGATAGTGAATAAAATCGGTGACTATTTATAGCCTATTGAAATAAAATGGAAATAATAAACTAATGTGAAGCTCACAAAAGTAAACAATGATATCTCTTACATGAAGTGTAAGAGATATCTCACAAATACAACGTTAAAAATCCAGCTCTAACAAATAAAGACAGGTTCAATTGCACCAAGAAACCCAATTAAGTCGGTAAATAACCGTGTTCGTTGATGGCTGCCAAATTGCTCTAAAATCACTTCACCGGTCAAATTACACAGAGAAATGATACCCATATCATCTGATTCCATCGTCGCAATAAATGCCGTTGGCGACAGTTTCAGCCGCTTCTGCGTCACCAAATGTCCTATCAGGTTTTCCTGTAAACGGATAAAGTCATCTTCACTCCAGACCTGAATCAAACTAAGTCGTTGACCTTCAAACGTTACCGTCATATCACCGGCTAATTGTGATGTATAAAAATCATGAATTGCCGGTTGTAATTGAATATCCAGTGCAACTTCGACGCTATTCAGCTTTTCCTCTAAAGGAAAAGGCTGTGGAAGCCAATAAACAATGTTGTCACCAGTCTGGACAATACAAGGTGATGGTACTCCATAAAGTTCACGGCTGGCAGGAGGAGCTCCAGTTTCTTTTTGCCACAAATCAACATAACAACGGGTAAAATTAGACAACGCTTCTGTAACATTAGAAATCATATTATTTTCAATCGGTAACTGTTAGGGTGTACTTAATAATTTTATACTAAACCAAAGATAGTGAACTGAGCGAACAAATAAAATTCAGACAAACGCGCTAACTTGCTAAACTTAAGCCATCACTAATATCAGATTTTGAGGAATAACATGTCGTTATATCGGGATCACCAAGCTCTTGAGCAGCTTACTCTGGGTAAAACCACTTTATATCGTGACCAATATGATGCCAGCTTATTGCAAGCTGTACCCCGCAATATGAACCGTGAACCACTGGAAATTTTCCCTGATAATTTGCCGTTTTACGGCGCTGATATCTGGACGCTATATGAGCTATCATGGCTAAATAGCCGTGGTTTGCCACAAGTTGCTGTCGGGCATGTTAGTTTAAATGCAACAAGTAAAAATCTGATTGAATCTAAAAGTTTTAAGCTCTATCTGAACAGCTTTAACCAAACTCGCTTTGAAAACTGGCAAGTCGTTGCAGAAACACTACAGCGCGATCTGGCTGCTTGTGCTGAAGGCAAGGTGGAAGTGACTCTTCATCATTTAGATCATTTCAATAATCAACCAATCTCCGCTTTTACAGGTGAATGTATTGACGATCAGGAGATTGAAGTGACTGAATATGATTTCAATCGTCATTATCTGCAAGGTGCAGCACAAGGCCCGCAGGTAGAAGAAGTTTTGGTTAGCCATCTGCTGAAATCTAATTGCCTGATCACCCATCAACCTGACTGGGGATCTGTCCAGATTCACTACCAAGGGGCAAAAATCAATCGGGAAGCATTGTTACGCTACCTAATATCATTCCGGCATCACAATGAGTTTCACGAGCAATGTGTTGAGCGTATCTTCAACGACTTACAACAGTTATGCGCACCGGAAAAACTCTCAGTCTACGCTCGTTATACCCGTCGTGGGGGATTAGATATCAACCCGTGGCGTACAAATAATGCAAGCTTTATTCCAGCTATAGGCAGACTGGCACGTCAATAAATCTGTTTTTCTAAACGCAATTTTTGAAAAATAAGCTGAAATAGGGTATGTAATACATTCAGTTTAGTGCTATTGATATGTAATCTATACACGGTATACAAGGAGTCATTCTTGATCACACATATCAACCCACTCGGCTCAATGGATTTACTATCTCAACTTGAAGTAGATATGCTAAAGAGTACCGCAAAAAGTGATCTGTATCGCCTGTTCCGTAATTGCTCACTGGCCGTACTCAATTCAGGTAGCCAAACCGATAATAGTAAAGAGCTGCTCTCTAAATACACCGATTTTGAAATTAACGTACTGCGCCGTGAGCGTGGAGTAAAACTGGAACTGATAGATCCACCAGAAGACGCATTCGTTGATGGAAAAATTATTCACTCACTACAAGCTAACCTGTTCGCAGTTCTGCGGGATATCTTGTTTGTCCATACACAGATTACCGATCCAGGACAACAGGATTATTCCGATTCAGAGAATAGCGCACATATCACCAACAGAATATTCTCTATTCTGCGCCATGCCAGAGCGCTGCATACCGATGACGAGCTCAACATGATCGTCTGTTGGGGAGGCCACTCAATTAGTAAGCAAGAGTATCAGTATGGCCGTAAAGTCGGTAATCAGCTTGGGTTACGCGGGCTGAATATCTGTACTGGCTGTGGCCCTGGCGCAATGGAAGCGCCGATGAAAGGCGCGGCTGTCGGCCATGCCCAACAGAATTATAAAAATAGCCGTTTTATTGGTATCACCGAACCATCAATCATTGCGGCTGAACCGCCAAATCCATTAGTGAATGAGCTGATTATCATGCCAGACATAGAAAAGCGTCTGGAAGCTTTTGTTCGTATTGCTCATGGTATCGTTATTTTCCCAGGTGGTGTCGGTACAGCAGAAGAATTACTTTATTTACTAGGTATTCTGATGAATCCAGAAAATCAGGAGCAAGTACTGCCATTAATTCTTACCGGGCCAAAGGAGAGTGAGGACTATTTCCAGGTTCTGGACGAATTTATTGTTCATACCTTGGGCGAAGATATGCGACGCTATTATCACATCATCATTGATGATGCGCCTGAAGTTGCCAGAATAATGAAAGAAGCGATGCCATTAGTGAGAGATAGCCGCCACAGTACTGGTGATGCATATAGCTTTAATTGGTCAATGAAGATCAATTATGATTTGCAACAGCCGTTTGAGCCATCCCATGAAAACATGGCAGATCTTAATCTCCATCCTGATCAACCATCTGAAAAACTGGCGGCGTCACTGCGCCGGGCTTTTTCCGGGATTGTTGCAGGTAATGTGAAAGAGGTGGGTATTCAAGCAATTGAAAAACAAGGTCCATTCAAAATCCACGGAGATGTTAAAATAATGCGCCATATGGATAAGCTATTGAAAGACTTTGTGGAACAGCATCGAATGAAACTACCGGGAGGCACTGCCTACGAGCCTTGCTACGAAATTATCAAATAAATTACCTGAAAAAATATCTGCGCTCCACGGATGGAGCATTATGCTATTTAAAGTGATCCCATATGATACACCTTCTTATTGTTGATGCCCTTAACCTTATCCGACGCATTCATGCTGTGCAGGGCAGCCCATGTATTCCTGCTTGTGAACATGCACTAAAGCAGCTTATCCAACATACTCATCCCACACATGCCGTCGCAGTATTCGATGAAGAGAATCGCAGTCACAGTTGGCGTCACCAGATATTACCTGACTACAAAGCCGGCCGTTCGCCCATGCCTGACAATCTGCAACAAGAAATGCCGCAAATCAGAACATCATTTGAGCAACAAGGCGTCGCCTGCTGGCATGCAGAGGGACACGAAGCTGACGATCTGGCAGCGACACTGGCGGTAAAAGTGACTTCTGCTGGTTACAACGTGACGATTGTTTCTACTGATAAAGGGTATTGCCAGCTACTTTCACCCAATATCCGTATCCGTGACTACTTTCAAAAACGCTGGCTGGATATGCCATTTGTTCAACAAGAATTTGGCGTTTTACCAGAACAATTACCCGATTATTGGGGGCTGGCGGGGATAAGCAGTAGTAAAATTCCGGGGATTCAGGGGATCGGGCCTAAAACCGCCGCCACTTTACTGCAACAGGCCGGTACACTGGATAATCTGTTCCAGAACCTCAACCAACAACCCGATAAATGGCGCAATAAACTAGAATCCAATAAAGAAATGGCGTTTATCAGCCGGGAAGTTGCATCATTACGTACCGATCTGGCTTTAAATGGTAATCTACAACAACTCCGGCTGACAACAGCAACCTAACGAAAATACTTCGCTATCTTATCCAGATGTTCGCCTTTTAATTCTCCGGCCTCACTAAGCAGGCCGATCCAGGATTTAATATAATTATATTTTGCTTGTGAGAGATCACGTCGAGCAGTATATAACTGCTGTTCAGCATTCAAGACATCCACATTGACCCGCTGCCCAAGCGCAACACTTTTACTGGTCGCGTCTACCTGCAAGCTAGCTGATTCAACCGCCATTTCATAAGCACTGATCCGTTTTTCACTATTTAAGTACTGATTATAATTGCGGCGTAATGCATTGAGGATTTCTCCAGCCTGAGCATCAAGATCATATTTAGTCCTGCCATAGTTGGCCGCCGCCTGACGTACAGAGGCAGACGTAGCACCACCATTATAGATATTCATGCTCATCCGCAAGCCAATGGTATCGGTTCGATATTTTTGATCTATGGTATTATCGCTACTGGATTCGTTTTCAGAATGGGAAGCATAGAACTCCAGCCTAGGTAAATAGCCCGCCCGATTACGTTGCACTTCATGGTACGCGGCTTGCACTTCCTGACGAGAAGCCGCCAAAACCGGATTGTTAGCCAATGCCAATTTTTCCCACTCTTCATAACGCTCCGGCGACAACCTCAATATATGGAAACGCTTTTTATCTGATAGCCGTTGTACAGGTAAATCAACAGGGAGGGGAGCGCCCACAATTAGCTGTAAACTTCGGATTGCCGCATCCAAATCGTCTTTGGCTGCTATCTCATCGGCAATCGCCTGACTGTAACGGGATTGCGTTTCCACCACATCAGTACGTGTCCCTTCACCAGAAATAAACAATTTCTTATTCAGTTCCAGTTGTTTTTCATAAGCCATTTTCTGTCGTATGACTAAATCAATCTGATCCTGCGCATAAGCCACATCCACGTAAGCATTCACGACCCGAACAGCCAGTTGCTGAAAATTCGCCCGAAAACGCTCATTGCTCATCAAAGTGTGGGCTTGGCTGGCTTTATAACGCGCCCATATTTCAAAATCTATCAACGGCTGAGTCAACACAACAGCCGCGTTATAACTGCTATATTGGCGATCCCGGCTGCTAGTTGTCTTCCTGCCCCAGAGGTCATACCCAACAGACTCCATATGTTGCCAATTCCGCGGGGAATTCTGATAAGACATTATTACTTTAGGTAACAATTCTGCCCTGCCGAGCTTTTCATACTCTTCACCGCCTTCCCGCTCTTTCACGGCGGCAAGAAAAGTAGGATCATTTTCTAACGCCAGCGCATAGGCTTCAGTCAAACTCAATGACCATGCAGGAAAAGAGAACAAACTGACGCTGAAAAGAATCAGCAAACCCATTGAGAAAGAAGCATTATTCAGTTTCATAATCACTCCTCTATCAACGATGTTGAAGCCCGATCCAACAGTGGCTTAAACAGATAGCTCAACAGAGAGCGGGAACCCGTTTTGACAAAGACTTCAACCGGCATTCCTGGCCTGATATCCAACCCTTTCAGTTTTTCCATTCCCTCAGGAGAAACAACCACTCTCATCTGATAATAAGGTTGACTGGTGACGGGATCGACCAACCTATCCGCGGAAATCACGGCAACTTTTCCTTCAACTTTTGGCGTCTGATTCTGGTTAAAAGCGGTGAACATCAGATCCACATTTAACCCTTTGCTAATCTTATCTGCCAAATTAACCGCCACACGCGTTTCCACTTCAAGCGGCATCTGGGCCGGCAGAATTTCCATTAGCTTTTCGCCGGGAGCAACAACCCCACCTTGGGTAAAAATATTTAATCCCACAACAGTGCCGTCAACCGGCGCAACAATTGAAGTATGAGTCAGCTCAAACTGTGCGGTATCCAACTTATTTCTATATTCACTGGCGGAAACCTGCACTTCCGCTAATTGCGTGCGCACTTCCCGCTGATAGTCTGCTTTGCGCTGAATAATACGCTGCTGTGTTTCCTGTAACTGTTTTTCAAGCTGACCAGCTCGTCCTGCCATTTCCGCCGTGCTGCTGTTAAGTTCAGCCTGTTCACGCAGAAGTTCCAAGTAACGATTACGCGGAAAATAGCCCTCATCCGCCAAAGATTTTAGATTTGTTATCTGTTCCTTAAGCGCCGCCTGCTGCATGCGCTTACTGAGAAGAGAAGATTTAAGCCCTTTAATTTGGAAATTTATTCCTTCGACAGACTGCTCAAGCCCTTCCAAATCGCTTCTCAATACTTCACGACGTGATTTAAAAAGTTGTTTTTGCAGTTCGATTATCTCATTCACCCGCGGTTCAGATTGTAATTGCTGTAATATGTCGGGGAAAATTAACACTTCATCACCATGCTGCTCGGCTAATAAACGGGCTTCCGTTGCCAGCGTGGTATACAGTTGATCCTGAATCGCATCGACTTGTGCCTTTGCCTGCACTTGGCTAAGCTGAACGAGTATCTGACCCGCTTTTATCGTTTCTCCTTCAACAACCTTAATCTGGCTGATAATACCGCTTGCCGGAGCCTGAACTGTTTTACGATTACCATCCACAACCACCACACCCGAAGACGCCACCCCTTTATCCAACGGCGCTAATGCGGCCCAAATGAGAAATCCCAAGATCCCCACACCAATCACTAACCATCCTAGTCGTAAAAAATTCCTTTCTTCCAAAGGCAATAATCCTTTTTCATCTCTTACCGGCGTAATCTGATCAGACATATCCACTCCCGGACAGAAATCTCCGTCTCAACTATTTGATATTATTATAATTAAATGCACATTTACCTATGATGCCTGTGCGACTGCCTTGGTCGCAGAGTGTTCCTGACTGTTATTTCTTTGTGATAAAGCGGCCATCACCTGCTGAGATGGACCGAACATCTTCATTTTCCCCTGAACCAGTAACAATATTTTGTTTGTCTGTGATAGCAATGAGGTGCGGTGAGTGATCACAATCACTGTCTTTCCTTGCGCTTTAAGCTGAGAAATCGCCTCATTCAATGCTCTTTCTCCTGCCTCATCCAGGCTGGAATTAGGTTCATCCAACACCACCAATGACGGCTCATCATATAGCGCACGAGCAAGGCCAATTCGCTGTTTCTGGCCCCCCGATAATCCAACGCCTCCAGCACCAATTACAGTGTCATAGCCTTTATCAAGTTCTAATATCAGCTCATGAACACCCGCTTTCCTTGCCGCTTGTACTACCTTTTCTGGCTCTACTTCATTAAAGCGAGCAATATTTTCAGCGATAGTGCCGCCAAATAACTCAATATCCTGCGGTAAATAACCGATTGAAGAGCCCAGTTCATCTTTATTCCACTGATAAATATCTGCATTATCCAGACGAACGACACCTTCTTGTGCAGGCCATATCCCCACCAGCAACCGGGCAAGAGTCGATTTGCCAGACGCACTGGGACCAATTAACCCCATTACATCACCGGCAGCCAATGAAAAGCTGATATCCTCTAACACAACTTTATTGTTTCTCCCCGGAGGCGCTGCGGAAACCTTATCCACAGCCAAATTTCCTTTTGGCGCGGGCAATGACATACCCGGTTTACGTTCCGGTTGTTGTTCCAACAAGTTGGTTAACCGCTGCCATGACAAACGAGCGCCACTCCAGCCTTTCCAGGCTTGGATCAGTTGTTCTATCGGTGAAAGCGCACGTCCCATCAAAATTGAAGCCGCAATCATCATGCCCGGCGTGATATGCCCACCAATCGCTAACCAGCCTCCTAATCCAAGGATCAACGACTGCAAGGCCAAACGTACTGTTTTAGTGACTGAATTAATCACCGAAGCCCGCTCACTGGCAATCCGCTGGAAATCTAGAAAACGCTCATGTAACCCAAACCATCTCCGGCGTAGCACCGGTAACATACCTAACGCCTCTATGACTTCGGCATTACGTAAATTGGTGCTGGCAAGACTCGCTGAACGTAGAGAGAGTTTACTGGCTTCGGATAACGGCTGACTTGATAACCACTGATTCAGCACAGCCAAAGCAATCAATACCAACGCGCCTCCCAGTGACAACAGACCAAGCCAAGGGTTAAAAAGAAAAATGACCAGCAGATAGATTGGAAACCAAGGGGCGTCAAAGAAGGCAAACAAAGCGTTACCCGTCAGAAACTGGCGGATATTTGCCAAGTCATTGAGCATCTGACCGGCATCAGTGGTGCCATTTTTCAGATTTGATTCATAAGATGCGGTATAAACCCGGTTATTCAGCTTCATATCAAGCTGACTACCAATGCGGATGACAATCATGCTGCGGATATATTCCAGCATTCCCATCATGGCAAACATGCCGAGGGTAATCAGAGTTAACATCAGCAAAGTGATTTCATTGCCCGACGGCAATACTCTGTCATAAACCTGCAACATATAAACAGACGGAACTAACATCAGCAGGTTAATAAAAGCAGTGAACAACCCGATAGCCCAAAATACCCGGCTACGAGCACGAATGACATCAGTAATTTCATCCTTCGGGAGCAGTAATTTCACATTATTTCCTTATTTTTATCTTTTAAAATATAACTATCTGATGTTAATGTTTCCCTTCTTATTCATTTTTCTTATTAGTCTTATTGGGCTTCATCATTAATTCCCGACCATCGGCAAAACGGGCAAACCAGCCATCCGGCTCATTAGCAAAGAAAGCCAAACCACTACCCTGTTCATCAGTAATTGTGAGGCCGTCAGGCGTAGGCCGCCAACCGGCAGGCACTTCGCCAAACATATACGCCAAACAATCGTCATCACCATTAAGTGACCAAATTGATCCCTCCGGTAAGGGTTGGTCAGTCAATGACACATCACATTGTTGATGTTTATCCGACAGTTGCCACACGCCTTTCAATTCACTGGCGTGTGGGAGAACAAGACTACTTGCCATACTTCCTCCGATAATGCTGAATGTAAGAGCAACAAAGAATGCAAATTTCAGATACCAAGCCGCAAAAACCATGCCGCCTCCAAACAAATAACCGCATCCAAAATCAGATGCGGTTGTGTTGTTGTGTTATGAAAGAATGAAATCAGACTCTAAGATTGGCTCTCCGACAATCTTCACCCAAAAATCATCGTAGGAAAATTCACCGCCCAAATTAATGGCAAAATCATTCACCTTATCAACAGTGTTATAACGAAGCACCGCTTCTCCGACTTCACCCGTGAATTCCCTTACAAATTTAACGCCCCCCTTCCCGGCTTCACCCAGATCGAACAGTGACACATCGATCTTGTCTTTACCGGAAACAAAGTCATGGATCCAATCACGCTCAAGAGGAGGTGATTCCTTGGCGCTCAGGTAGACAAATGTATCGTTGCCCTCCCCGCCCCAAAGATTATCCGCTCCCAAGCCACCGTAAATGATGTCATCACCAGCCCCGCCCTTCAGAGTATTGGCGGCATCATTCCCGATCAAAACATCATTACCACTGCCACCGATCGCATTTTCAATCGTGACGCCACGAGCAATAGAGACGTTCCCTTTCAGCCCACCGACATCAGAGAAAGAGGCTTCATTCAGATTGATGCGTTGATCCTGAGTAAAACCAGAGAAATCAAACGTATCATTGCCACCGGTATCCCAAGCGGTGAACAACAGTTTGCTGTTCTCATCTTTTGCGGTATAGAAGTCACGATCTGTGTTGGAATTAAAGCCATATACTGTGTCATCAGCACGGATTGTATTATTCGCGCCATATACTGCCTGAATGGCAGAAATATCGTTAAGTAATGGTGCGGAAGAATAAATACCTTTAAAGTCCTGACCAGTATTTTTCTCACTGAAATAACTCATGACGGTATAAGCACGGCTATCTTCAAAATAAGTAGCGCTGTTCTTATAAGTTGGGCTTACCTTATCAGACGCATTATAATCAGCCGGATGTTGTAACCCCAGAGTATGACCAATTTCATGAGTAAACGTTTGACGGCCATAACCATTCACATCAATATCATTGTTTGAGAAGGTACGGCTTTTGGCGTTATACCAAGTCCCTAACTGTGTCTTATCTGGACTTGGCAGATAAGCAAATGCATAACTCCCCGTCAAACTAACATCAAAGAACCCAAAAGTGATATTTGCCTCTTTGACATCAGTGGTTTCGACGAAATTGATATTAGCAACATCAGCCCAAGATTGTATTGACAGTTTTGCAGCAGCCTTTTGTTCTTCATTAAATGCTGAAAATTCAGAAATATGCCACGGCATATTATCCGGCTTGCTCTCCAGAAAAGTATACTTTAATTGGAAAGCTTTAGATTTATCGTCGTCCTGATGCCCCCAACGATAATCACCCCGGATTAATTCTTTAGCAGCATCTTTACTAGGCTCATGTTCAACAACAATATTAGAATCTTTACCTGGTATATAAGCCTGTAACCATTTCAGCAACTCATTTGCCTTCTCTGAACCGCTAACGTCTTTGTCTTCCGAGTATGAAATTTTCTTCTTTAAAGACATATATTTCTCCATAAATTCAGGACTTAGATATAAAAATATTTTTATTTTATTAAATACAAGTCAATAAAACCTGAAAACTACAGACCAACCCTGGTCATCCAAATTAACAACTAAAATCCCTTTCACATAAACGTAACACTAAAGTTAATTATGTAAAAAGCAATTAACATATTTTTTTAATATAAACGTGATAAAAATAACATAAAACAAATAAGCGATTGTTTTATATAACATAACCATTTAAGGCGAAAAAAATACCGCTAATTTCTTAGCGGTATTTTCTTACGAATAAATTATCTATTTATTTAACTATCTATGGAGTAAACTTTAAAAAATTTATAGCATTATTATTGATAATTTTAATCAGAAATTATCCCAAGCCGTTATATGAATAGACAAAATCAGAATAATCGACTACCGTTAACTGAAATATTGAACGATATGACGTATATGGAAAAGTTATATACCAGAAAACATCTATATATTATCAAATAAATTAATAATAAATTAATAAAACATTGATTAAATCAGTAAAATATATATCACAGAGCAGTTAACACTTCCTTTATTGTAAAGCACTCCGCCCCAATGCAATTAATTTATATTTGTGGATTTTGAATATTAAACAATAATTACAATATCGATTGTTAATTTATAAAAATAAATAATAAATTTCATTTTGATATAATTAAAATGTTATTTAATTTTAATCCATAAATTAAAATTCACAATTTAATCCTTAATTAAATCAATTAAAGACACAATCCCTTTCATTATTTTTCATTTTATAATCTTAATTTATTGGGTTATTTTAGGTTTAATCAAACGATTACAATAATATATTTATTTTACTATTTACCTTAAGTTAAGTAAAAAAATCAATAATTTTAAGAGAAAAACCATACAATAATTCATTGCCACATTAAATAATAATCACCTCATAATAGAGCATTATGTGATGCCTTGTTAACTGAAAAAATGAATTAAATCCTGCTAATACACCCATTTTACTCCACACAGTAATGGGAGATAAAATGCAATAATATCATTCAATATTGAAAAAAACGCCTCAGAATATAACTGAGGCGTTTTGGGAAATCTTATTTTGTCGGTTTATTCCAGAATGATGATTAACAATCGTGAATTAGTAATCATTCCGGCTAGCGGCATAAGCAGACCAAATACGACGGACATGAACCGTTATTTCTTCCCTGTCATGATAAAGGTGTTTTGCCTGAATTTGCGCATTGACGCCTCCCTCTTTTAATTGCAAGTTCATTTTCTGCAAATTATGAGCAACTTCTTCATAACGCTTTTTCATCGGTAATTTGAGATTAAAAATGGCTTCCCGACACCAGCCATTAACCAACCAATCAGCCATTAACTGCGTCACTTTCGCTGGTTTTTCCACCATGTCGCATACCAGCCAATAAATGTTTTTTGTCGAAGGCTCAAACTTAAAACCATCAACTTTGTGATGTTTAACTTGCCCCGTATCCATCAAACTTTCCGACATCGGGCCATTATCTACCGCATGAACCATCATACTCCGTTTCACCAGTTGGTAAGTCCAACCACCTGGGCATGCACCTAAATCAACCGCATATAAACCACTAGCTAATCGCTCTTCCCATTCATCATGTGGGATAAAGACATGAAACGCTTCTTCCAGTTTTAATGTTGAACGACTTGGCGCATCCGAAGGAAATTTCAACCGAGGAATACCCATATAAAATGGCGAGTTATTGTTACTGTAAGAATAACCAACATAACAGCAACCCGGAGCAATAAAGAAAACGTGTATTACCGGGCGGTTAGCGTTTTCCCGAATCTGCAAGATCTTTTCCTGCCGCATAGCACTACGCAACGGAACAGTAAATTTTCGGCAGAACTTTAATAACTCTTTACTTTCATTAGTATCAGGCACCTCAACCCGTAATTCACCTGCACGCTCAATGACGCCATGCAGCATACCGATAATCGGGCTTATCCGATCTTCCGGAGGCAAATCTCGCAATAATTCACCTACGACCAACATCTGACGAGCAAAAATCAGCTCGCGAAATGGGATCTCTCGAATCAGCCGATCAGCATCCTCATGTTGATAACACTCAAACAGGACATAGCCACTGTTGTCTTTCACCCGGGCAAAACCGTAAATCTCTTTTTGACCCGCTTTATCAGTGATTTCTGCTGCACACTCTTTTTCAAAACCAGGGCGGCAATATAAAGCAATTTTATTCATGGCGAAGCGCCGATTTCCTTAGACGCAAAGCGCCAATTAATACTAAAAACCAGCCGATAAGAAAGCTGAACCCTCCAACTGGCGTAATATAAGTGAAAAATTTAACCTGCAATAAAGCCATACAATAGAGACTGCCGCTAAACAACAAAATACCTACTGCAAAAAAGACGCCGCTCCAGTAAAACCAGAGCACAACTTTACGCATTAGCATGGCAGACATCGCCATCATTGCCAGAGTGTGAATACCCTGATATTGCAGACCGAGATCAATCCAACATATCTGATATTTTTCCATCATCGGAGATAATAAATGTGACCCTACAGCACCAAACGCCACATAGAAAAAACCACTGAAACCAGCAAAGATAAGCATTAAACGACTATTCACTGTTATCTCCCTTTTTCATATTCTCTTTGAGAGCTCTTACAGCCCGAATGCCTTATTCCATCCTTACTCATTGGTAATAAAGCCCAATTTCTCCTGCTCACTGGCTGCCTGTGCCAAAACCCATTGTCTGAATGCGGCAATTTTCCCCAATTCAGCCTGACTGTCATGACAAACAAGGTAAAATGCATTCTTACTCACTAACACATCATTAAATGGGCAAACTAAGCGCCCCGCATCAATTTCAGTCCGAGCCATGACATTATTTGCCAGTGCAATACCCTGCCCATGAACAGCGGCCTGGATCACCATTGCACTATGACTAAATATCGGTCCTTGCTGAACATTTATCTGCTGCTGCATATCAAGCTGACGTACATACGCTTGCCAGTCACGACGAGAAGAATCGTGTAACAACGTATGACGCGCCAAATCTGCGGGGGTTTTCAAAGGATTTTCTCCAGTCAGTAACGAAGGAGAACAAACGGGAAGCAAATATTCTGCGTAAAGACGATCAGTGCGTAACCCCGGCCAATTTCCACGGCCATAAAATATGGCAACATCAACATCATCAGCAAGCTTATCTTCTTCTCTATCTACCGCCTGTATTCTGACATCAATGCCTGGATAAGCTAAATTAAAACTAGACAACCTTGGCACCAGCCACTGGATAGCAAAGCTAGGTGAAAGGCTAACCGTCAAAGCCCCTTTGGCACTTCTGGCTTGAAGTTTACGTGTTGCTTCATTTATCGCCGTGAATATCTCTTTGATGTCCAGATAGTAACTTTGACCTTCTTCAGTCAACAATAATGATCGATTGCGACGACGAAATAACTTCAACCCAAGAAAATCCTCCAGACTTTTCATCTGATGGCTAACTGCGGCCTGCGTCACAAATAATTCTTCTGCCGCCTTAGTAAAACTTAAATGGCGCGCTGCGGCATCAAAAACCCGCAACGCATTAAGTGGTGGTAAACGTTTGGACATGTGAGCCCTTATGTAATGTTGGTGATACCGGTAACTCTTTATGTTTAGTTATTAGTTTTTGTAATCCGAATCATTATAAATTGTCCATTGAGGATACTCCAGTAAATCCCTATAGTGGCGCCACTTCCTAAGCCGGAACGAAAAGTGAATCAGCTTAACGCTATGAAACTTTTGGCTTTGTGGTTGTGATGTTGTGTTTGCAAGTTGTCTGGGAAACCAGACCCTGTAGCTTAAGCTACTGTTTTTTTTCACTTCCTGTACATTTACCCTGTCTGTCCATAGTGATTTTTTAATGCACCGCAGTTGCGGTGCTTTTTTTTGGCATAAAGACCGGAACATGGCAATATTATTCAATGTAATAACCTATCCATTTTCAACCAGAAACAAATGGTTAAACACCATCACCACCAAAACAAAATTAATATATCTATGAAAAAGTTCGAACCAGAACAGTTCCGCCAGCAATTTCCAGCGCTACAATTTTCTACACAAGAACGGACAGTATTTCTGGATAGTGCAGCCACTGCCCTCAAACCACAAGCCATGATACAGGCAACACAAAATTATTATCAAAACAGTAGCGCTACCGTACATCGCAGCCAACACCAAGCAGCGCTGGAAATCACATCCCGCTATGAACAGGCCCGGCAACAGGTTGCTGAACTCATCAACGCTCCACAAGCTGAAAATATTATCTGGACAAAAGGAACAACGGAATCCCTCAATCTGGTTGCTCAAAGTTATTTCCGTACTTATCTCCAGCCTGGTGACGAAATTATAGTGAGTGAACAGGAACATCATTCCAACCTGATCCCTTGGTTAATGTTGGCAGAACAAATCGGCGCCAGAGTTATTAAATGGCCTCTAGGCAATGGCAAATTGCCTGATATCAATATCCTGCCTGAACTGCTAAACAAACACAGTCGATTGATAGCAATCAGCCAAATGTCCAACGTGACTGGCGGAACAGTTGATCTCGCGGCAATAACAGAAATAGCACGCCAACATGGCTGTCTGGTCGTTGTCGATGGCGCACAAGGCGTTGTCCACAATCCCATTGATGTCCAGCAATCAGATATCGATTTCTACGCATTCTCTGCTCACAAACTCTATAGCGCGAACGGCGTTGGTGTACTTTACGGCAAAAGTGAGTTACTTAATGCCATGTCTCCCTGGCAAGGTGGCGGGAAAATGCTCTCCCACACTTCATTCAGCGATTTTATACCAGAAGCGGTACCTTTCCGATTTGAAGCAGGCACACCGAATGTTGCAGGTATTATTGGTTTTTCTGCCACGCTGGAATGGTTGAAAGATATTGATATTGCCAAAGCCGAAACCCATGCGGTCGCACTTGCCGATTATACCGAAGAACAACTCTCCGCTTTACCCGGATTTGTCAGCTATCGCATTGCCGGTTCCAGCTTACTGGCTTTTAATTTTACCGATATTCATCACAGTGACTTGGCCGCCATTCTGGCAGAGCAAAATATTGCTTTACGTTCCGGTCAGCACTGCGCTCAACCCCTGATCGCGGCTTTAGGTATCAGCGGCTGCTTACGCGCCTCTTTTATGCCTTACAACAACCGGCAGGACGCCGATGCTTTAATTCAAGCAGTAAAATTTGGCCTTTCTCTGTTACAGGATGAATAAATTACAGGATGAATGACATTATGACTCAAGCCGCTGAAAACCGGATTGCACCACACCCATTTGGCCGAGAAATCAGCCAACAACAGCTCATTGCAACCTTTGACCAATGCCGCCAATGGGAAGATCGTTACCGCCAATTAATCTTACTGGCAAAGAAACTGCCTGCACTGCCTGAAAACTTGAAACAGCAAGACACTGAAATGTCCGGCTGTGAAAACCGGGTTTGGTTAGGGCATCAATTACTGCCAGACGGTCATCTGCATTTTTATGGCGACAGCGAAGGCCGCATTGTAAAAGGCTTACTGGCGGTGATCTTGACTGCCGTAGAAGGCAAAACACCGGAACAAGTTTTAGCAACTAACCTGTTAGCACTGTTCCACCAACTTGGGCTGGAACAGCAGATAAGCGGATCACGGTTGAACGGCGTGAAATCATTGATTAATACCGTGCAAAACGCCGCAAAACATTATACGTAAGATTAAAGATCACCTTGACGTTGCGCCTTAGCAACCATTTTTTTCAGTGCATGGGAAACCGCCACAAATCCAAATGTCGCCGTGACCATCGTTGCGGCACCAAAACCAGAAGCGCAATCCATACGCTTAGTGCCTTCTGCGGTACTTTTCGCGGCACAAACAGAGCCATCACTCTGCGGATAAACTAATTGCTCGGTTGAGAACACACAATCAATGCCCAATTTACCTTTACCATTCTTCACAACACGATAATCAGATTTCAGCCTTTCGCGCAGTTTAGCCGCTAAAGGGTCCTGAACCGTTTTCGCCAAATCAACAACCTGAATCTGTGTCGGATCAAGTTGCCCACCTGCGCCGCCAGTTGTCACCAGCGGAATTTTATGGCGACGGCAATAAGCCAACAGCGCCGCTTTTGGCCTGACACTATCGATAGCATCAATCACATAACTGAATCCAGCCGCCATCATCTCTTCAACATTATCGGGTGTGAGAAAATCATCAACACAAGTCACTTTGCACTCTGGATTAATTGCCAGAATACGTTCAGCAATCACTTCAGTTTTTGGTTGCCCAATATGCTGTTTTAAAGCATGCAATTGACGATTGGTATTGGTGATACAGACATCATCCATATCAATCAAAGTTATCGCACCGATCCCTGTACGAGCCAAAGCCTCAGCCGCCCAGGAACCCACACCACCGATACCCACAACACAAACATGAGAATGGCAAAACAAAGAAAGCGCTTTTTGTCCATATAAACGGGCAGTCCCCGCAAAGCGCTGCATATATGCATCAGAAAGAGAAGTTTGCATTACTGAATATCAATCCTGAAAACCTAATTATAAAATTTATGAAGAGTCATCACTGACTTACCATCAGCATAGTGGGCTGCGCTTTTTTTAACACCCAAACCCGACCATAGTGGTTATAGAAACCTGCCGCTATACCTGCCGCATCACCAATACCATGATAGATATCGAAATGATGGCCTTTTATTGCCCCACCAACATCCAATGCAACCATCAGGCGCATTTGGTACTGACCGGTAAATTTACCCTCTTTATCCAACAAAGGAATCTCTACCAGCAGGGTTGTTCCCGGTGGAATAAGCATTTTATCCGCAGCTACAGAAGCTTTTGCAATTAAAGGAACGCCACTCGCACCCCGTACCGATGCAAAGTTTTCAGGTTTAAAGAAAACAAATGATGGGTTCTGCTCCAACAGTTCACGGACTTCTGCCTCACTATGAGATTCTGTCCATTTACGAATCGCCAGTATAGAGATATCTTCTTGCGCGATTTCTCCACGCTCAATCAGCAATTTACCAATACTCCGGTAAATATGCCCATTCTTACCGGTATAACCCAAAAAAGTCAGTGGTCCACCATCACCAAAATCGACATAACCACTACCCTGAACCTCCATAATATAATTATCAATCAGTGAACGACTATAACCAATAATCAAACTGGGGCTAAGAGCGCCATTGTATATTTCGGTTCGGTTTGGTAAGCGATATTTACTCTTAGGTGGCATCCGGTACAGAGGATATTTAAATTCCCCCTGTTTAACACGGCGAGCTTGCAACACTGGCGTATAGTAGCCGGTAAATTGGACGTTACCGTAATTATCCACACCTTCCATCTGGTAAGCGCGTAAATTAAACAGATTCAACTTACTGGTTTCACCACCCGCTAACATCCAGTTTTGAACGGCGTCAAAAGTTAAGCTATTACGATTATACAGACGAGGAGCAACCTGATTAATCAGGGCAACCTGCTCTGAAAAATCCTTTGCATTAACTGGTTTACCCTGAGCATTGGGTTGATTCACCAGCCGTAAATCCTGAGCGATATGACCATCTCTATATTGTTGGCCTTGTGCTGTTGGGCGAGAATGACATCCAACCAACAGTGAAATCACGGTTCCACACAGCAGATACTTACCCCAGTATTTCATTGTTGTCTTCTCTATACTTGCCAACATGATTCAACGGCAAACCATACCAAACCAATAAAAATAATGAAACCTACCATAAAAAAATAACTTAACAAAACAACGACACAAACGAATAAAAAAACTCCAATGTGCAGAGTAACCCATCAAAAAAGTAACGAAACAAACAATTTTTAATAAAAAAACTTGCAACGGCTCTTATCCTGAGTATAGTGCCCGCTATCGGACGCGGGGTGGAGCAGCCTGGTAGCTCGTCGGGCTCATAACCCGAAGGTCGTCGGTTCAAATCCGGCCCCCGCAACCAACGTAATAAAGCAGTTCGATAAAACGGACGCGGGATGGAGCAGCTTGGTAGCTCGTCGGGCTCATAACCCGAAGGTCGTCGGTTCAAATCCGGCTCCCGCAACCAATTTTCGCTACTCAAAATATCAAAACGGACGCGGGGTGGAGCAGCTTGGTAGCTCGTCGGGCTCATAACCCGAAGGTCGTCGGTTCAAATCCGGCCCCCGCAACCAATTCTCTATGCGTCTCAGTATACAAACTCCCAAACAACTTCCAGACGATTTATCACCACCACATCTCTGCGGCGATAATAAATGCAAGCAGACTTCGCTATAGCCCGAACATATAAATATTAGCGTGAGTGGAAAAGCAGAAAGAGAACAGGCAATGAAATGCAGATCACACGACGACGCAATAGCCGAGGTGTTCCGCAAAGACCCAACTTACGCGATCGAACTACTAAACAGCATCCTTGAAGATGACGAACAAGCCGAGTTACTGATTGTTCTTCGCCAAATGACCAAGGCTTTCGGCGGAGTTTGTAACGTGTCCAAGGAAGCTGAGTTGAATCCGAACCAGCTCTATCGCACCTTGTCAGCCGAGGGCAACCCGGAAGAAGGCTGTGCCCCTTTTAGCAACAAAATTAACTGGTCGCAGTAGGTTCAAATTGCCAAATTACCACCATTCTTGAAATAAGCTTTGATACCCGCAAAAATTGACTCTGCTACTTGCTGCTGGAAACGTGCGGTTTTCAGTTTTCGCTCTTCTTCCAAATTGCTAATAAACGCAGTCTCTACCAGAATCGAAGGGATATCCGGTGCTTTCAGTACCGCAAATCCAGCTTGATCCACCTGATTTTTATGCAATTTATTCACTTTACCCATACGCTTAAGCACTTCACTACCAAATTTAAGGCTATCATTGATAGTCGCAGTCTGTAACAAATCAAACATCGTATGATCCAGATACTGATCACCGCTTTTACTCACGCCGCCAATTTGGTCAGCTTCATTTTGTGTCTGAGCTAGAAAGCGTGCGGTATTACTGGTTGCACCTTTAGTAGAAAGCGCAAAAACCGAAGAACCACGTGCCGCCCGGTTAGCAAAAGCATCAGCATGAATAGAAACAAATAGATCAGCTCGCATTTTACGCGCTTTTGCCACCCGAACTTTTAATGGGATAAACACATCTTCATTACGGGTCATATAAACTTTCATACCCGGTTCACGTTGAATAAGTGTTTTCAATCGACGGGCAATTTTCAGAACAACGTCTTTTTCACGAGTTTTATATTTGCCAATAGCGCCGGGATCTTCCCCGCCATGCCCAGGATCAAGCATGATAATGATCGGCCTGTCTTTACCTGCCTTACCTGACCTTGGCCTTTCCACTGGCAGATCTTCCGCCAAATGACCTTTATTGTACTCTTCGAGTAGAGCAAGCAATGGATCATCATCCGTATTAACCCCCGCAGCGGGATAAATATCCAATACCAGACGATGTTTAAACTCTGCCACTGGCTTCAAAGTAAACATATGTGGGCTGACGGCTTGTTTAACTTCGAACACTAGACGAACGGTTTTAGGATCAAACTGTCCTACCCTGACCAATTTAAGATAAGGATCGCGGGATTGAATCTGCTCTCCCATCCCACTTAGGGTATGATTCAGTTGTACACCTTCAAGATCAACGACAATTCTATTTGGATTTTTTAACGCAAACTGGCGATATTTGAGTGGAATATTGGATTCAACAGTCACACGGGTATAACTGGATGCTGGCCAAATACGTACCGCTATAACTTTTGCTGACGCTGCGTAACCCACCTGGCTAACACTAAGTAACCACATCGCTGCGGCTCCCTGCAACAAACGACGTCGCGACAGACTATGATCTGAATGACTCATTTACTTAATATTCCATTCATAAAATACAAACACTCAGGGTGATATTCACCAAATGAAACGATCAAATGAAAAACTTTAACCAATCAGCATTATGCTGTCATCAATAAACAGCATTTTATATTTTGCAAATTATTAACGTCTACAGGTACATGAAAATGTTTTTATCTGAATTGCCTCTTGCCATTTTTCCTCAAAAGGAATAAAAAAGCATAAATTACGAATAAAAATTCAATCGAGAGTCTGTTATGAAAGAACGCAGCACCGAATTAGTTGAAGGATTTCGTCATTCTGTTCCGTACATCAATGCACATCGTGGTAAAACCTTTGTTATCATGCTTGGTGGAGAGGCTATTGCTCATGAAAATTTTTCCAATATAATCAATGATATAGGATTACTGCATAGTTTAGGCATCCGCCTGGTCGTCGTTTATGGCGCCAGACCTCAAATTGAACAAAATCTTGCAGACCATCATTACACACCGGTTTACCACAAACATACCCGTGTAACCGATAATAAAACATTAGAATTAGTCAAACAATCTGCTGGTTTGCTGCAACTGGATATTACCGCACGTCTTTCTATGAACCTGAATAATACCCCGTTACAAGGAGCCAATATTAACGTTGTCAGCGGTAACTTCATTATTGCTCAACCTCTTGGTGTTGATGATGGTGTGGATTATTGCCACAGCGGCAAAATTCGCCGTATCGATGAGAATGCCATAAATCGTCAATTAGACAATGGCGCAATCGTGCTAATTGGCCCTGTTGCGGTTTCTGTTACTGGAGAGAGTTTCAATTTACCATTTGAAGATATTGCTACTCAGTTGGCTATCAAACTACAAGCTGAAAAACTGATTGGTTTCTGTTCTACTCAAGGTGTACAAGACAAAAACGGAAAAATTCTATCAGAAGTCTTTCTTAATCAAGCACCAGAGCTGATTAAAGAGCTAGAAGTCAAAGGTGACTACTATTCAGGTACAGTCCGTTTTTTACGGAGTGCAGTAAAAGCTTGCCGTCGTGGCGTTCGTCGCAGCCATTTATTAAGTTATCAGGCAGATGGTTCTCTACTTCAAGAATTATTCTCCCGAGACGGTATTGGCACTCAAATAGTAATGGAAAGCGCAGAACAAATACGCCGAGCTAATATCAATGATATTGGTGGTATTCTCGAACTTATTCGCCCACTGGAACAACAAGGTATTCTGGTTCGCCGTTCAAGAGAACAACTTGAAAGAGAAATTGACAAATTCATCATTATCGAACGCGACAACCTGACTATCGCCTGTGCTGCTCTCTACCCTTATCCTGAGGAAAAAATTGGCGAAATGGCTTGTTTAGCGGTTCATCCTAAATATCGCAGCTCTTTAAGAGGTGAAGTATTACTGAATCGTATTGCGGAACACGCCAAACAGTTCGGACTGGAAAAACTGTTTGTTCTGACTACCCGCAGCATTCATTGGTTCCAAGAGCGAGGTTTTGAACCCGCAGAACTCTCAATGCTACCGATTCAGAAACAAGTGTTATACAACTATCAGCGCCGTTCTAAGATTCTTATGCTGAATTTAGAACCACAACAATAAACGTATTTATGCCGAAAGGTTTACATTGCCCTGAATTCAGCGGCAATGATATTAAACTTACGGCATCTTGGATTCACATAATAAGCGCAACACCATTAATCTGTTTTTAATTCCACACTGACTGACATACTTGGCGATTAAATAAATGGTTATTTTGTATTTTCCATTCATATATTAAATGATGAAAGCGCGCCCCAAAAGTTAGACATTTTGCCTGTCGAAAGACAGAAGTCCTCATATGGGGCGCTTACATTTAAACGGCGCAATTCACCTATTTATGAAGACCCGCGATAACCATCGCGGGCCTTATTACCGATCAGTTCCAGTTAGCTGCCAGCACAGGTTGCAGCCGCTGTTGCTCGACATCGCCGAGCATTGTGGTCGCAGGCGCTGGTGGCGCGAAGGCAGCCATAGCCTGGACAAGATTTTCGACATTACTGTCCATCAACCGATGACCGTCACCCGCCATGATGCTACCTGGTCGTTCGGCGGGACTGGCATACCAATTATGCAGTGTTACCTCCTGCTTGCTGCCAATGACCGAAATTTGCAGATCCTGCCCTTCATGCTGGAACCACAGACGCTCAGGGCTGATATCCTTTCCAAACACCAACCGCCCCCTATTACCGCTAAATTCCAAATCGTTGTCCCCATGCCCGACTTCTACCGTCGACATATCACCACTGTCCACAATATGGTTATTACCCTCCCCGGCTTTCACTTTCGACATAAAACCGCTGGTCACGATATGGTTATCACCATTCCCTACTTCTACTGTCGACAACTCACCGCTGGTCACAATATCGTTATTACCATCCCCTACTTCTACCGTCGACATATCACCGCTGGTCACAATATTGTTATTACCATCCCCTACTTTCACCCTCGCTGAAATTCTTGGGATGGTAATGCGATTATTACCATGCCCGACTGTTAGTCTGTCGACCTTGCCGGCAATGACATTGTTACCATTACCTAGAGTGATATCGGCAAAACGGCCCATCACATTCACCTTATTGTCACCGTTGCCGGCAACCACTTTGCCATTTCCAGCATCCACATTGTGGGTAATGATGTTGTTGCCATGTCCGACTGTTAGTCTGTCGATATTGCCAACAATGACGTTTTTACCATTACCTAGCGTGACATCGGCAAAGCGGCCCACTACATTCACCTTATTATCACCGTTGCCGGCAACTATTTTGCTATCCATAGCTTCCACATTGTGGGTAATGCTATTATTACCATGCCCGACTGTTAGGTTGCCGACATTGCCGACAATGACATTGTTACCATCACCTAGAGTGATATCGGCAAAGCTGCCCATCACATTCACCTTATTGTCACCGTTGCCGGCAACTATTTCGCTATCCCTAGCTTCCACATTGATAGTCTTACTCTCGTCCCCCAACGTAACCTTAGCAAAGGGAATTTCGACCGTAATGGAATTAGGGTCAGTAGTCACCGGTGTAGGTTCCGCTGCTGGCTCAATTTTAGGAACGTTAAGCGTTGTGCGCGGCTCAACAGGAGGAGTGCTAGTCGGCTTCCGGTCAATCAGTGACATCCGGTCAACATTCTGGTCAAAATGCGACCTCAGGTCGACAAAGCCAGTGCCAATTCTAATCGGCTCCAGCTTAACAGGGGTAACTTTAATCATATCCCGGTTAATAGGTGACATCCGGTCAACATTCTGGTCAAAATGCGACCTCAGGTCGACAAAGCCAGTGTTAATTCTGGTCGGATTCAGCTTAACAGGGGTAACTTTAATCATATCCCGGTCAATATCAATAGAAGAAATTTTAGTCAGATTCCAGTCAATAAGGGGAATGCTAACCGGCTTCCTTGGGGGAATACTAATCGGCTTCAGGTCGATAGGGGAAAGTGGTAAAGGCTTATCAACGCCAAGGGGGTCGACAATTGGTGTCAATGAACCCGGTACAGTAATCGTTGGTTTATCAAGAGATTGCGTCACCACTGGCTTGACCGTTGGGACCAAATCCGGTGTAGGTTCCGCAAAAAGGAAGTCGGCCGCATCGACCTGCGAAATGTCCAAGGTATCGAGATACAGTAACTTCACGTTTGAATTAGTACCGCTGGCCCCATTAAAGATAACTTCAACGCCATGAATTTGCGACAGGCCGTTGATCGTGCCACGATTGCTCTTAGCAATTGTGAGTTGGCTGAAATCAGTGACGCCGGTTTGACGCAAATCAATTTTATCAATGCCGTGACGGAATCCACGTAATGCATTCTTGTAGTCCTTGACACCCGGTTGGGCTGCCACCACAAAAACGTCTGACGCCGCACTGTCATGACTATAGATCGTCCCATTCAAGCTAAATTTCATCTGACCCTGAGCATCGCTAGTGAGCATGACGCCCTTGCCGCCGCCCTTAAGGATCACGGTTCCCAAGCCTTCTTGTGGCTGGAGCGTTGAGGCGTCGCTACTCGTGTAAGCCACCGGGGCGATAAAGGTGTCCTGGAACTTGAAGTTCGCCGCACCGATCCCGGCGAGTGTCTGATTTTTCAGGACAATGCTCTGCCCCTTACCCAGATCGACCTTAACATCCGCCCCCTGCTGCGTCAGCAACAGATCGGCAAACGTTTTTCCACGAAATCCGACCAGATCGATGATCTCGCCACGAGCCGCCTCGAAGTTGCTAATGATATCGCTACCCGCCTCACGGCGGTGGACCACAAAGAAGTCCTTGCCCGCACCGCCTGCCAGTGTATTGTTTCCACGCCCGCCATCAAGCAATGCGTCGGTATTACCAGCGACTAACGTATCGTTGCCATCGCCGGTGACAATGTTCTGAATGCCCGACGGATTCTTTATTGTCAACGCTGTGCCGCCAATGTTGGCAACGCCAGTCAGCAAGTTGACCGAGGTATCCCGCGAAACAGCCGCCGCATTGAGAGTATTACGCCCTCCCGCCACGCCATTCGCCGCATCATCCAACACCGCGCGGTTGGCCTGCCCGACCACCGATTGGATATATTCGTCGGTGTAAAAGTAAGTGTCATCCGAGGTGCTCTTGCTGCCGTACAAACGTAGCGACCAGGCATTTAATGTGACCGGCAGGCCGGAATTCGCATCGCTCACCTGTAGGGTCCAGTTGCCAGCCGAGCGTTCACCAAAATCATGGGTCGACATAAAGCTGTATTTGAACGTCCCCGACTGGCTACTACCTAGATCAGTCGCGCTCGCGCCCGGCATACCGTCTGGAACCTTACCCTGACGATTGAGCAATATGCTCTGAGTGCCATCAGGAGAGATCAGTTTGAGCGTCAGATCGCCAAGACGGCCTACCTGAGCGTCAAAATCGATCTCGACATGTTCGACATTCAGACCGGCATTCATGGCGATGGACGACGTTAGCGTCTCGCCCGCTGCCAAGGTTTTCCCCAGAGGGCCGCTGGATGCGCTATAGACGAACTCGTTGGCAGCGGTGCTTTGAGTCATCCAAGACTCAGCCAAGCGAACAGCGGCTCGCGCATCGATTTGACCGAAACCGTAATCGTTGCTGGTATGCATACCGCCGCCATTCCAGCTATGACTGTTATTATCGCTCCATGCGGTAGATGGGTCATTGATCTTGCGAGCGGATAGAGCAAGGATCTGCTGCACATCCCGATAGCCTAAGTTCGGGTTGGCCTCAAGCATCAACGCAACAACACCGGAGACTATCGGAGCGGCAAAGCTGGTGCCTTGCATGCTGGTATAGTCATTGCCGAAAGTTGAGCCACGTTCGGTTTTCAGCATATAGCTGGTAGACACGACATTGCTGCCCGGCGCCGAAACCAACAGGCTGGCTCCCGGGTTGGAGAAGGGTGAGGAGCCAATCTGCAAAGTCGACAAATCGCCCTGTGCATTGATTGCACCGACTTCCACCGAAAAGCGGTTGTTATTGGTCAGCGACCCTTGGGCATTGCCGCCTTCTGCACGATGGTTGCCGCCCGCCGCCACGATGACGGTACCCAACCCGCCACGGCCATTAGCCGCCGCATACTGCGCATTCATGCTCAGCGACGCGGCAGTATTTATGGAACCGCCCTGAAAGCTGCTGAGCGCGAAATCGTTGGCAAATCCCCAGCTATTGTTGGCAATATCAAAACTGACCATATGCCCCAGTCCCGCAAGATCGGCGCCATCATTGGCCAGATAATAGCCGCCCAACGTAGCATCATGGGCAACCCCGACGCCACCGGTATTATTCTTCGCCGCGACCATCACACCCGCCACCATCGTCGCGTGGTTGGAGACCACATTCGGCAAGGTGCCATTGGTTTGCTGAGTCTGCAACCAAGCTTTGTCGACATTCGCCGCAAGATCGGGGTGATTGACATCAAATATTTCAGGCGCGGTAGCAAACTTACCGCCCGGCTCGAACTGACCAATGCGTACGCCCTTGCCGGTATAGTCCTTCCAGACCGGCAGAATGTTGGCATCGCTCAAATACCATTGTTGAGCAGCTAATGGATCGAGCGGGACTTCCGGGGTCAGTAATGTCGCAACGGCACGCATCGGCGCTGTTTCCCCATTGCTTAGATCGACTACCGATGCTGACGGATTACCGGCTGCGTCAGTTACACCATATTTAAAGCTAATGACACCGGTGTAATTTGCATCCGGCGTAAACAAGACATCGCCCTGGGCTGTGAGTTTGACCGTACCGCCTATCGCATCCCCAACATTGGCAATGCGCAGGGCACCCTGACTGTTAAGATGTTGATCGTTAGCCAACAGGCTTTCTGCGGCAATCAAATGTGGCTGAGTACGATCAAAAACCTTGCCGTCCTTGTCGTGAGTGAGGACATCCTCGACAGGCATCGCATTGGGTGTTTGTAAATCAACCGCCGAAATATCTGAAAAATTGAGTTTTTGGATATTTTTCAACGTAACCGTGCCGTCACGCCCGGCGACTTTATCGGCCACCACATACCCACTGTCGGTACGGGTGATTTGATAATCGCCGTGGTTACCGTGCAGGCTGACGATGTTGACCCCGCCGTCCCCATCAATCGTAGCATTGCCGTGACCCACTTCGATCACGTCGTCACCAAAGCCGCCAAAAATCTTATCATCACCGCCGCCAGCGTGAATAATGCTGCCGTCCCTGGAGGCGTAAATTGTGTCACCCTGAGGACCGGCATAGATAACCGACTTACCCGTGCCACCAACGATGGTGTTGTGCCCGCTGCCGCCGACCAGGACGTCGTTACCCATGCCACCTATCAGAGTCGAATTGCCGGAGCCCCCCTTGATAAAGACACCGTTGACACCGCCACTTATAATCGTATCATTGCCGCTCCCGCCTTGGGCAATAGTTAAACCTGCCCGATCCATGTCCAGTGCCACACCTTGGTTACCGACAATGATTCCCGTATCGTGCCCGCCATTACCGTGAATATTTTTCGTATCGTCAGAAGCGCTGATAACAAAAACATCATCGCCGGCACCACCGACATAGGTATTGCTCCCTGCGCCCCCGACCAGCCAGCTACCAGTTTTTGCCGCAATCAACGTATCATTGCCGCTGCCACCATACAGATTGCTCACTCCCAGTTGCTCCGCATTGAGGGTTTCATCTGTTTCACTCTGGCTGGCGTAAGCCGTGGTTGTGATATCGTTGGTGGTGGAAGTCACTTTCGTGCCGGTTCCCTGAGTACTCAGGGTGTTGCTAACGGTATCACCAAGAAAATCGACAGCCAGTACTTCCTGAGTTTTACCATTGATAGTAAACGATCCACTGGCAACGACCTTATTCCCATCACGGACGTCTGTTTTGTTCGAAGCCCGGACGTTTATCTGGGTAATACCCAATTCCGCCAGTGTCTTGAGTTCGCCCACATCAACTTTTGCATCGTGTGTGCTGTCGACCCAAACCCTCAGCTTGCTCCAGATCGGGTCATTCTGATCAATCACTCCATCCTTGTTGGCATCTTCACTGGCTAAAGCACCGAAACCATCCTTGAATTTTTTTTCGCCAGCGGCACCGTTTATCCCAGCCTTACCACCGTAGTATTCGGAAAACATCTGGCTGGCATTTTTTATCTGACCGCTACCATCATCGATCACCAGTATTCCCGTATTGCGATCCGCCCAGCCACTGCGCTTAAGCGTGCCACTGTTGTCCATGTCGAACAGCACGCCGTCACGAATGTCAGTCATATGCACACCATTGCCGCTCAGATCCAATAACAGCGGGTCAACATAAGTGTTAAACGTTGTCATCGCCGACAAGCCGTTCAACGTCACAGCATTACGTAAGCCGAAATCCAGCTTACTAGTGTCCCCGGGTTGGTAGAAAGGCTTATAGAACTCTGACAGATAGGTATTAGGTCGGACATTGGGGTCAAGCTGCATTTCACCGGGACGAATACCACCGGTGGCAAGGCTGGCCATTTGGGTTGAAGTGAAGTCTGTTTTATTGAGCATATCCCCGACGGCAGATATTTTATGTGTTGCGGAATTTTGTATAAACCCGTTAGCAACATCCTGCTGAGCTTTGTTTTCGCCCTGAATATGCTTCTGCGGTTGTGGGGAGGATTTGATATCAATATTAATTAAGCTTTTTGGTGGGCTGGGAAGTGTACCCTCGGTACCTACCGGTTTAAGCCATTCAGGGGTAGACCATGGAACAACTCTTTTTTCATAATGATCACCATTACGCATGAGGTCGTCCCGAATGATTTGAGCTCCATTAGATGTAAGCATAGCTTTCAACATAGCACGATTAGTATTGGGAACCACATTTCCTTCAAAAATCTTTCCTAGGAAATTCTTGCGATTGTACCCAATAGATTGTAATGAGTAATACACGAAATCTACGCAACTGTTGGAATTCACCCAATAGGTTTCAGGATTAAATCCACCTGACTTTGGATTGTCTGAAAAGCCGATTAATGCGTTGTACTGTTTCTCAGTCAACGCAATGGTGACTTCATAAGTGGTCTCTTGGTAGGCCGCATTATCATGACGAGTTATATTTCCTGCTCCAACTGGCACACCGTCCCTTGACTCGAAACCGACACTTCTTTCATTTCCGTTACCGTCACTTATCACATACCACATATGACCGCCAGACGACTTGTGTATGTCTCCCGCTTTGTTATTTTTCTTATCTTCCTGATAAACATATTTAGCCCCCATCGGAGCAACTTTATAGGTTACAGTATATTTCTTTTCCATACTTATTATTTCCTCTAGCTGTTATTTCTCTTTATTTTTCCTACATAAATCAAATCTTCGGATCGTAATGGTTGAATTCAACAAAACTCTCAATACCATTAAAAACAGGGACATCCTCCAGGGTGGTAATTACCGCAGAATAGCGTCCGGGAGGTAATGAAAATTCTTTAATTTCTCGCACAGCCGTATTTATACTTCTCTCTTCGTAATCGAAGACACGCCCTCCTTCGGATCCCGCAGCGTTTATTTTCTTGTCAAAAAAAATCTTGCCATCTTTAACGATATGAAGTGAAACGGGGGTTATTACTCCGTCTTTATCAGCTCTCCCAAACAACTTAAACCTCCTTGCCATTTCATCATAATCATCTGTAGTAGCAAACAGCAGGACAAACTGATAATTGCCTTCCTTGCTGATTTCAAAATCAATTTTGACTGATTGACCAGACTTCGATACGTCAATCGGTCTGTATATATCAATGAACTTAGAGCAGGCCATTAATAATGTACAGCCCATAAAAATAATAATATTTCGCCAATTTTTAAACCTTTCATATATACGTAATACTTTCATTTTGTCACTCCAAATTTTGATATTTCCTTTGTTTATACTGATACCATTTTAAATCTTCTTAAATTTTCGGATTAAAATATGTGAGCTGTACAAAACTCTGAATGCCATTAAAAGCAGACACATCCTCCAGGGTGGTAATTACCGCAGAGTAACGTCCGGGAGGTAACGAAAGTGTCTTAATTTCTCGCACTGCCGTAGTTATACTTCTCTCTTTGTAATAAAAGGATTGTGTTCCTTCGCTCCCCACCGAATTTATTTCCTCGTCAAAAAAAACCTTGCCGTCTTTAACCAGACGAAGCGAAACGGGGGTTGTAACCCCGTCCTTATCAATACTCCCGAACAATTCAAGCCGCCTTAGCATTTCTTGATAACCATTCCCTTTAGCAAACAGCAGGGCAAACTGATAATCTCCAGCCTTGCTCTTACTGAGTTCAAAATTAATCTCGACGGATTGATCAGAATGCGACATATCAATCGGTTTGCGTATAGTCTCAATATGCTTAGAGCATGCCATTAATAAGGTGCAACTCATAAAAACAATAATATTTCGCCAGTTTTTGAACCTTTCGTATACCTGTAATACTTTCATTTCATCACTCCAAATTTTGATATTTCCTTTGTTTATACTGATACTATTTTAAATCTTCTTAAATTTTCGGATTGTAATAGGCGAACTCGACAAAACTCTCAATGCCATTAAACTCAGGCACATCCTCCAGAGTGGTAATTATTGCAGAGTAACGTCCGGGGGATAACGAAAATGTCTTAATTTCTCGCACAGCCGTATTTACCCTTCTCTCTTCGTAATAGAAGGACTGCCCCCCGTCGTATCCCCCAGCGTTTATTTTTTCATCAAAAAAAACCTGACCGTTTCTAACCAGATGAAGCGAAACGGGAGTTGTCACCCCGTCATCATAAATACTCCCAAATAACTCATCTCTCCTGTTCATTTCATCATGACCATCTCCTCTAGCAAACAGCAGGACAAACTGATAATTTCCAGTCTTGCTGATTTCAAAATCAATTTTTACTGATTGACCAAACTTCGATACGTCAATCGGTTTGTATATATCAATGTGCTTAGAGCAAGCCATTAATAAGGTGCAACTCATAAAAACAATAATATTTCTCCAGTTTTTAAACCTTTCATGTACCCGTAATATTTTCATTTCGTCACTTCAAATTTTGATATTCTCTTTGTTTATACTTGTCGTATTTCAATATGTATTTGTTATCTCCCCACCATGCGGGGAGATAACAAGCGGCTTCCATCTTGCGAATGGCAACTTGAAGTGTATAGGGTATATACTGATACCATTTTAAATATTCGGAAAATATGTAAGTCGTACAAAGCTCTCAATGCCATTAAACTCAGGCACATTCTCCAAGGTGGTAATTACCATAGAGTAACGTCCGGGGGTGAACTGAAATATGTCAATATTGCGCACCGCCGCATTTATCTTTTTCTCTTTATAATAGATGGTATGTTCCCAACTGCGCGCACCCACCGTATTTATTTCCTCGTCAAAAAGAACCTTGCCGTCTTTAACCAAACGAAACAAAACTGGGATGGCAACCCCATCAACATGAGCATTGAACAACTTAAATCGCCTTTCTCTTTCCTCATGACTATCCCCAACCGCAAATAATAGGGAAACCTGATACTCTCTAACCTTGCTGATTTCAAAATCAAATTTAACTGATTGACCAGACTTCGACACATCAATCGGTTTATATATATCCATCGGCTTAGAGCATGCCATTAACAAAGTGCAGCTCATGAAAATAATCATATTGCGCCAGTTTTTGAACCTTTCGTGTATACGTAATTCTTTCATTTCATCACTCCAAATAAAGCAAGGCGGCAAAAAACATTAACGGTCACTTATCTCAAACCTGGAAAACGGTGAGGATGGCGAGCCGAGTTCACAGAGCTGCCCTCACAACCTACCGCTCTCTCAAACTTTCATCTATATGTTGCTGTAATGGACTCAAGAAGTAATCGATCACGCGACGCTGATCAGTTTTTATTTCTGCCGTGATCGACATGCCCGGAGACAGTGGGACTCGCTGACCATTGACCAGCACGTGATCAGACTTCAAGCGAATACGGCTGCTATAGATGAGTCCACGCTTTTCGTCCTCGATAGCGTCGTTCGATACGTTCAGCACTTCGCCGTCAACGGTGCCGTACTTGGTGAAAGTAAAAGTTTCCACCTTAACGGTGACCGGTTGACCAACATGGACGAAACCCACATCCTTGTTTTCCAGCATGGCCTCCACTTCTACCGGTTGGTCTGCGGGGACGATGACCATCAGCGGTTGAGCGGGTGTCACCACGCCACCGACAGTATGGATAGCGAGTTGTTGAACTGTGCCGGCCACCGGGGCTTTGAGGCTGGTCAAGGTTTCCTGGTAGCGGGCCTTCGCCAGCTCCTGAACCAGGGTCGCTGCTTTTTTGTTGGCTTCCTGTTGCAGGTCGAGCATGGCGCGACGATTTTGCGCAACAACAGTCTCACGCCGACGTCGCGCCTCGTCCTGAGCGGCGGTGTACTGCAAGACACTGGCCTGTTGTACGCTTAACTGGCGTTGCAGATCCAGTCGCGTCTGCTCTTTCTCCAGATATTCATGCCGCGACACATACTGTTTCGTCAATAACCGTTGGTAATCCTCGGCCAATTGTGTAGCAATCGGCAGCGTTTTTCGCAGGCTAGCTACCTGGGATTGGGCTGACTGGATTTCGGCGCTGCGTTGGAGGATTTCTGCATCCACCAACTCCAGGTTGCTGCGATATTCCTGATATTGTCCTTGTAGCCAGCGTTGGGCACTGAGCACCTGCTCAGGGTTGGCGTTGTCAATCGTTCCTACCAGCGAAGCCGGAGACTTTTGTTGATTGATCGCGTCGAGCATGGCGGCACTCCGCGCACTGTCGATACGAGCAGCCAGCAGCTCGCTCTGAATCCGGCTGACGTCGGCGCTCGCCGCCGTCGGATCGAGTTCGACCAACAACTCGCCGACTTTCACCGACTGACCGTCATTGACGTGGATCGCTCTGACCACCGCCGTTTCGCTGGATTGAATCAACTTAGTCTTGCCATTGGGAACAACCTTTCCCGGGGCGATAGCCACTACCTCGATTTTGCCGATGTAAGCCCAGAACAACGCCAATACAGCGAAACCCAGAATGCCCCAGGTGAAAATCCTCGGTGCTGGGTGAACAGGTGTTTCCTGCAACTCCAAAGCCGTCGGTAAAAATTGTAATTCATGAGCAAGTCGCGGCGACACGTCCATGTTTTTACGTTGGCGCCAAGACTCACGCCACACGTGACGATAACGCTGCAATAAGGAAAGGGTGGCGCTCATTTGAAATTATTTTCCTTGAATCGGAGTATGTTTATCTCGATCACATCTGCCTCTGATTGTGTTATTAACCATTGATTACGTTATTAACCGTTTTCATCGTACGTTCTGGAAATGGAAGCCTTTCAGCCCTGCTGCATTCGATACAGTCGTGAATAGTGGCCGTCCTGACGCGCCAGTAACTCGGCGTGGGCTCCCTGTTCAACGATCTGCCCGCGATCCATCACAAGGATACGATGCGCGTCGCGTACAGCGGACAACCGATGAGCGATAATGATGACCGTACGCCCCTTGCAAATGCTTTGCATGTTCTGCTGCACCACCCGTTCAGACTCGTAGTCCAGCGCACTGGTCGCCTCGTCAAAAATCAAAATGCGAGGATTGCCGATCAAGGCTCGGGCAATGGCTACCCGTTGCCGTTGACCACCCGAAAGTGACGCGCCGTGCTCCCCCACAATGGTGTCGTAACCTTCGGGCAGTTCAAGGATGAATTCATGAGCTCCAGCCATGCGGGCGGCGTGCATGACCATTTCGAGCGGCGCACCCGGATCGCTTAAGGCAATGTTTTCACGAATGCTGCGGTTGAATAGCATATTGTCCTGCAACACCACGCCAATCTGCCGGCGCAGCGAAGACACATCAGCCAATGCCAGATCCATGCCATCAACCATGACCCGTCCGCGCTCTGGAACATAGAGCCGCTGCAACAAGCGGGTCAGAGTACTTTTGCCGGAACCGGAGCGGCCCACTACACCAATGATTTCTCCCGCGCCAATGACCAGATTGACGCCACGGAGCACCTCAGAACCATCAGCCCGATAACGAAAATGCACCTGTTCGAACTCTACCTGCCCCTTGAGCGGCGGTACTGTGCTACGTGTAGCCTGAGACAATTCAGTACGGGAATTGAGGATGTCTCCCAGACGCTGCACCGAGACCCCGGTCTGCTGGAAGCTGGTCCACAGTTGCGCAAGACGCATGATCGGGCCGCTGACACGGCCGGCCAACATATTGAATGCTATCAGTTCCCCCACCGATAGCTGCCCCTCTATCACGAGACGCGCACCGAGCCAGAGTGTGGCGACCGTCACTAACTTGCCGATAAGCGAGACGCTTTCATTGGCGATAGTGGATAAGGTCTGTGTTTTGAAACCTGCGGCAACATAAGCCGCCAGTTGGTTGTCCCACTTGCGGATGGCCTGCGGTTCAACCGCCATTGACTTTAGGGTATCGATGCCATTGACCGTTTCGACAAGGAATGCCTGATTCTCAGCGTTGCGTGTGAAGCTATCCTGTAATCGCTTACGCAAGAGAGGTGTAACCAACCCCGAGACGAGTGCATAGAGCGGCAATGATAACACCACAACAAGGGTCAACCAGCCGCTGTAATAGAACATCACAAGGATGAATACCAGAGAAAAAAGCACGTCAAGCATCAGGGTAATAGCGTTGCCGGTGAGGAAGCTGCGGATGTTTTCCAGTTCACGTACACGAGCCACAGAATCACCGACTCTCCTTGCCTGGAAGTAAGCCAGCGGCAGATTAATCAAGTGCCGAAACAGATTCGATCCCAACTGTACATCAATACGGCTGGTCGTATGGGCAAACACGTAGCTACGCAGACCGCTCAGAGCCGACTCGAACAACATGATGCCCAGCAATCCCGCCGCGACAACATCCAGTGTGGTTAGGCCGTGATGCACCAGTACTTTGTCCATGACCACCTGAAAGAATAACGGAGTCACCAGGGCAAACAACTGCAAAGCAAAAGACCCCAACAAAACTTCGCCCAACAACTTGCGGTATTTGACGATAGCCGGGATAAACCAAGTGAAGTCAAAGCGTGAAGTCTCTCCGGGCAGACCGTTACTGGAACGCACAAGCACCAGTTGCCCTGTCCAACGCTGCTCAAGCTGCTCGAAGCTGATAACTTCGGGGCGCACCGAACGTGGGTCCTGAATCAAAGCCTGTTCTTTATCCAGTTTGGCCAAAATAAAAAACTGCCCATCTCTGTCCATAGCAATGGCAGGCAATGGAGTATGTTCAAGTCTGGTAAGTGTTGTGTGTACAGCCTTAGCTTTCAGCCCTGAATGACGAGCAGCCAGCAACAGCTCCTTCAAGGTAAGACCTTGGTTGGAAGTGGAAAATTCGTGTGAAAGTTGTTCAGTCGATATAGCTATGTTGTGAAATCTAGCCAACATGGCTAGGCAAATCAGACCGGTATCCAGCTCCGGGGAAGAGTGGGGTGACTCAGTACTCATTTCATTATCCTGCATCAGACAACTTAATCCTTAAATCAAAAATCTGGATATTCATCTCACCCCTAGCAAGCTATCCAGACATATCCGCAATCCGTTTAGTAAACAAATCACAATTCATATAATTAGGCGTTTATATCATCAAATAATAATAAATTTCATTTAATATATTCACAAACTGTGACATTAACCACACAATAATATTAAAATTTATTAAATTTATAATCTTGTTGTTTACATTGATAACAAAATACAAACATCAACAATTTGATTCAGTCATTGCAACTATTTTTGAATCTTTTGAATCGGTGAAATTAAGATATCGATCGGTATATAGCCATCACGATGAAACTATTCGATATGGCTGACTGAACGATTGCGACTCACAATCAATCAACATGAAGGACTAAGAAAAGATATTTCAATTGAAAAATAACAAAAATTTGGCATAGGTAGGTTTAAGATACATTTATCTTGTATAGGTCAATGTAATCTCTAGTTCACTGCACGAGAATTTTTTAATCACCTAACCGATAACTTTTTACAAAAACAAAAAGGCGTATTTACCGAAGTCAGCACGGCAAATCAGAAATCTCATTAAAGGCATTAATGATCTGATTGTCGGGCTTAAAAGCCCATCCAACAACCGAACAAATCACGATCAAAAAAAATGTCAGAGAAGATATGGCAACATCATTAATATATAAATTTTTTTACACAAGTCGGTCTATCAGAGCAAACGTTAATCCACCTGTAAGTTAAGCCGTTCTGCTAATCCACTTCGCCTTTGAGTTGGCATCTGGATTGCCTGACGCAATACCGCTTCATGTGCATAAAGAGTTAGTTTTTCTCTGGCCCGGGTTATCGCTGTGTAGACCAGTTCACGGCTGACAACCGGCACAAACTGCGTCGGCAATACCAAAGCTGTGTGGTCAAATTCTGAACCCTGTGATTTATGTACGGTCATCACATATGCAGTTTCATGTTGTGGCAAACGACTTGGCTGGATTCCTTTAATCTGTCCATCAGGCAACTGAAAATAAGCTCGCAGTTCATGATTTTCGTCTCTGAGCATAATACCGATATCACCATTAAACAGGCCCAGTGTGCTGTCATTACGCGATATCATGATGGGGCGGCCAGCATAACCACGACTGAAAGTCCCGACAGGGCGACGAATAAGCCCCTGACGATGTAATAGCTGTTCTATACGCTCGTTAAGCCCACTGACGCCAAACGGTCCTTCTCTCAGCGCACACAACAAACGATAGTGGTTAAATTCATCTAAAATCGCTTTGGCCGGTGCCTGCTTTGCCACCAGTTGCAAATAAGCGTGATAACCCGATACCGTTTCTGTCAGCAACCGCTGATAATCTTCATCGTCGGACAATGGGTAAAAACAGATATCCTTCAACGGTTGCTGCAAAATAGAGAGAGCTTGTCGACTCTTCCCCTGATTAACGGCCGCAGCCAACTGACCAATTCCAGAATCTACATTAAAGCGGTAACTTTTGCGTAAAAGACACAAACGTTCACGAACCTCTGGGATATTTTGCTGATCACCCGCAACTAACCGACATCCTGTTAATCTGCTTAGCTGTTGTGCCCTCGTTATGCTGTATCCCTGTTCAGCAAAACGGCAAATATCACCCAACACCGCGCCTGCTTCCACTGATGCCAATTGATCACGGTCCCCAAGCAGAACAATTTTTGCTTTCGGAGGCAATGCATCAATCAACCTAGCCATCATGGGTAAATCCACCATTGAAGCTTCATCCACCACCAGCACATCCAAATTCAGTGGATTATCTCGATCATAGCGCAATCGCTGGCTATCAGGCTGCGCTCCTAGCAAGCGATGAATCGTCTGTGCCTGATCCGGCATACATGCAAACTGTTCTTCCGTCAGAGGCAGTTTTCTGACCGCACTATTAAGAGATTCGGTCAATCTGGCGGCCGCCTTTCCTGTCGGAGCCGCCAGTTGGATAACCTGCTTTTTATCAGGATGAAGTTTGATTAAGGCAGCCAACAATTTAGCAACTGTCGTTGTTTTTCCGGTTCCCGGTCCGCCAGAAATAACTGAAATTCTGCTAGTCACCGCAACAGCCGCAGCTACCTTTTGCCAGTCCATTGTTTCCTCAGGCAGCATGAATAATTCATCCAAAACAGTTCTCAGTTGCTGTTCCTGAATATTATCGGTTGGTTGATTGCCGGAAAAGAAAGCCGCCACCTGACATTCACTTTGCCACATTCTCTGCAAATAAAGCCGGTCATGGGAAAGCACCACTGGCGTTGGTTGAAATCCATCACTAACCGCAGCACAATTTTCCAGCGCTATCAGCAAACTCTGTTCATCTGGTTTTCCCGCAACCCGCCACAACTGCTCTGCAAATTCACGATGTCGCCCATCAAAAAAATATTCTGGCGTTATCCGATTAACCGGCAGGCAAACATGCCCGGCACCAGTTTCAGCGCTCAACAGCGCCATCACCAACAACGAAATAGGATCTTTATCCTCAATCAATGCATGAGCAAACTGTAAGTCCAATGAACGCAAAAGTCTGAGGTTTACTGCCTGTTGTAATAACGAAATCATCAATTTTTCTCTTTTTCAGACTGTTCATGACCACTGAAAAGCAGATCCAAAGCATCAACAAATTCAGCCGATGGCCGACAATTGAAAATACCATTCCCCGGTTGTTGTTTATCTATTCCCCTCAGAAACAGGTAAATCACGCCGCCGAAATGTTGTTGGTAATCATAATTAGCCAGCCTGTGACGCAAATAACGATGCAATGCCAGTGTATAAAGCTGATATTGCAGGTCATAGCGATGTTCAATCATGGCTATTTCCATTGCCTGTTGAGTATAAAACTGGCTCTCCTCTCCCAACCAGTTTGATTTGTAATCCAGCACGTAAAATTTGCCTTGCCAACAGAAGACCAAATCAATAAACCCTTTCAGCATTCCTTTCACCTGCTGAAATTCCAGTTGGGGACAACGGGCAGAAATCGGATCATAACGACGCATCAGTGTATCCAACGTCTGAGATCGCAAAAGTTGCTCAACCGGCAGATAAAACTGCATTTCATCCTGTTGATGATGCAACGGAATTTTTGCCAGTTGCACTCCTTCATCATTCAATGGAATGGTAAAAATGTCGGTCATCCATTGCTGTAACGTCCCACTCCATCGTTCATCAAATCCGGCTGATTGCAGTTGTTCTGCCAACCATTGCTCATCAGGTCGTTGGCTGAAACTAAGTTCTTCCAAAATAGCGTGTAAAAAAGTCCCCGCGGAAGCTCCCCGAGGAAATGTATGAGGTGTCATTTCAAGTTGTTCTGCTAACTGTCTTTCACCACTAGCATCAACATCAAGCTTTGGCGCAATAGATTGAACAATCACGTCAATAGACTCTTCTCCAGCAAAATAAGCAGAAACATTGCCACGATGAACCATAGAGTTTCGTAAACCAGAATAACTGGTAATACGCCAGTCATCCTGGACTCTGCGTTTAAATTGCCTGGCCGACAGGACTAAATCATTTTTACTTTGCGATTGCCAGGGATGACCATCTGTTTCATTAATTGATGATATAACAATGCCATCCCCACTCAATTCTTTAAGCGATGTCGCCAGAAAATCAGCATCCCCTTTCACTCCCTTTTGCAACAGGTAGCCCAGAGCACACTGATGCAGATCAGTATCCCCGATCTTTTTCTTATTGCCTTTTATCAGCGGAGCCACGCCGACACTGCAATGGTAAACAGAGCGCGTCAATGCGACATAGAGTAAACGCAAATCCTCTGCCAATCGCTCTTGTTCCGCCAGCTTAATCGTCTCGTCGTCAGGAAAGATATCGAGGCAAGCATTAAAGCTTGTACGATCATGATATATCGCCCGCTTCTGCTCCCTGAAATTACAGATAAATGGCAACCATACCAGCGGATATTCCAGACCTTTAGATTTATGGATAGTACAAACTTGTACTAAATGACGATCGCTTTCCAGCCGCATCTGCTGGTTTTCAGATTGTGGATCAGGATGAGAGATTTGCTGAGCTAGCCAGCGGGTGACTGCATGTTCACTGTCAAGTTGTAAAGATATTTCCTGCAACAACTCACCAATATGCATCACATCCGTCAAACGCCGTTCACCGTCATAACTGGCAAGCAAATTCTCAGCAATATGATGGTTGGCGATTACCGCTCGTAACATAGGTAACACACCACGGCGTTGCCATAAACGAAAGTAACCATCAAATTCATCAACTAATTGATCCCATGTCTTTTCATCATGATTCAACTTGTCTATCTGCCGGGCAGTTAGACCAAATAAACCACTCGCCAACGCACTTCTCAAAACCCGTTCTTTTTCTGGTGATAACACCGCTTGCAGTAACCAGAGAATATCCTTGGCTTCCGTGGTAGCAAATACACTTTCTCGGTTAGAAAGAAATACAGAAGGAATAGATAACAGGTTAAGTGCATTACGGATCAATGTAGCTTCCTTTCTGCTACGTACCAAAACCGTAATATCAGCCGCCGTCACAGGCCGGGAACCTTCACTTTTATGTAATAAAGCCCGCCCTTCACTACCTGCCTGCAACCAATCTCGAATTTGCGCAGCACAGAGCCGTGACATCGTTTGTTCATAATCTCCAGTAGAGACACCTTCTCCTGGTTGTAACCAGAAATTCAGTGCGGCCTGTTCTTCACCATCATAGCTAAAAGAGAGTTCGCGGTTTTTTTCTGCCGCAGAAACTTCAATAAAAGGGATCTGTTCAAACAAAAATGGATTTTCTGAACGCATAAACAGTTTGTTTACTGCCTGTACCATTGAGTAAGCAGAGCGCCAGTTTGTTTCCAGAGTATAGTGAGCACTTACCTGAGAACGGGCACGAATATAAGTGAAAATATCTGCGCCGCGAAATGCATAAATAGCTTGTTTGGGATCACCAATAAACAGCAATCCATTTTCAGGTTGAGTGCCATAGATAGTATGAAAAATCCGGTATTGCTGTGGGTCGGTATCCTGAAATTCGTCGATCAACGCAATCGGGTAGCGCCGACGAATAGTCTCAGCAAGCAAATCACTGCCGGGACCTTTCAAAGCATCATCAAGACGGGTAAGTAAATCATCAAACCCCATCTGACCTCGTGTTAATTTTTCCTGACCGATTGATTGACGAATCTCAATAATAGCCCTGGAGATAATCAAATCACGTAAAGTAAGTGGTTGCTTATATAAATCATCTATCGCAACAAAAAGTGAATGTTCAGGCACCTCGCCTTTTTTTGTCTTTTCTGCCAACACCGACTGCCGGAACTTTTCCAATGCTTTTGGCAACAGATAATCCTCTGTAGGCGCTTGAGTCCATTCCGTGACGCTATTCAACCAATTTGGTAAGTGCTTACTACTGTAACTTCTTTTATCAACACCAGAGCCCGCAATTAAATCGTGTAACTCTCCAGCAACTTCATTCCATTGGTATTTAACATCACTGATCAACTGGATAATTTTTTCATGGCGACTTAACAACGTTTCATCACTGTCCGGCGCATTAACAATATATGGCATATCCCCTTGTAAATAAGGGTGTAATTCAGCCAGCAGAGCTTCCGGCCCGCTCCACTCCTGACTGATTACCTGTGCCATTGATAACGGCAATGGATAACAGTGGCGCCGCCAGAAATCGGCACACCCCTGCCGTTCTAATGGCTGTTGATCTTGAATTAATGTCTGTTCAAACAAGATCCCAGATTCAAAAGCATTATGTGCCAACATCCTCTGACAAAAACCATGAATAGTATAAATCGCGGCTTCATCCATTTGCCGCTCTGCGGCCAGTAACCAGATAGCCGCCCGCCCTTTATCTGGGATTTCATCCAATAGCTGTTGATAGGCTGGCTCTGCATCTTCTACTTCGTTTCGAATACAAGCAAGGCGAAGTTTATGAATATTTTCACGGATACGTCCACGTAACTCATTCGTTGCTGCCTCAGTAAAAGTGACTACCAAAATTTCTTCTACACTCAAAGGTCGTGAAAAAGCGGCATCTTTCCCCAACCCAAGCAGAAGACGCAGATATAAGATGCCGATAGTGTAGGTTTTACCCGTTCCGGCCGATGCTTCGATCAGCCGCTGACCATTCAGCGGCAGAGTTAATACATTAAGCCTGTGAACAGATATCTCTGTGATCACTGATCTCTTACCTCAACAGATAACCGTTTCTGAAATTCAGTCACATTCTGATAGGTTTTCCAACCTTTCAATTTCGCATATCCATCCAAGCCTCCTGATTTACCAATCACTTGTGAAATCAATGACAGCCCTCGATGTTTGATTACCGCATTCCGATAGAAATTAATCAATTGTTGCTGTGTGGTTTTCTTTAGGATCTCAAGCATTTTATCTCTGCTATCAAAACTAAAGTTATTGCGGCTAAAATCACTAGAGAAACGGGCAACTTCGGCATAGAAAGTTTGTGGCGGCTGCTGTTTTTCATTAATCAGCGCACTCTTGTATTGTTCAAAATCAGCTTGAGACATTGCTTGCAATTTATTACCGGCGTTCTGATAGAAATCTCGATAACGCTGATTCAAATATTTTGGTTGTTTACTATTACTTTGTAGCAGGAAACCCAATCCCCACTGCTCCCCTACACTGGTATTGAAAGCAAACACCGCATACCCTAGTTGTTCTACTGTTCTTAACTGCTCATAGAACCACGGCTGGAGCATATTACTTAACAAACTGGAATAAACATAACCTTCTATACGGTTATAACCCGTCGGAATATAAACCTCGGCTAAAGCACCATCTGTACTGCTGCCAACACGCTGGAAATTAACCGGGTAATTTTTATCAATCACCACCTTATTCCCAATCCACCAGTCATTTCCTTGATTCGCCAGTTGGTTATGGGCAGATTCAGCAATCACTTTGCTCTGTTGTTCGGTCAAGTTGCCAATTATCATCATTTGCAAAGCAGCATTTTTTATCATTTCATGACGATACGTAACAATATCCTGAACCGTGATAGTTTCCAGCGCTTTTAAACGAGTGGACTGCTCAGTGTAAGGCACCACAGAAAGGCGCTTCAACGGCTGCATAGCCATGTCATAAGCTTTAGCGTTATTAGAAACCTCTATCTGCTCACGATACCAAGACTTAGCTTGTGACAGTTGATCCTCTGTTGGAGTGAACGCCATGTAATTACTGATTAAAGAGGTTAAAAGCGCCGATAGATTTTGAGTGTAACCACTTACTTCCAGTTGCAGTCCCTGTGATGAACTAGTAAAAATATTCATTCCAGCAACAGAAGCCTGATAACTAAGCTGGTCGAGGGAAAGCCCTGCTAAATAATCAAGCAAAGAGGAAGTGACCTGCTCACGGGCGCTATCCAAACTGTCCGCATTACGTAAATCAAGCGTAATACTGGCCTTAGGCTCATCAGCAAAATATTGGCTCGGCATATAGAGTAGACGAACATTCGGCTGTTCAAAAATCATCTCTGGATGTTTTTGACTGTTACCTGCTTTTATCAGCTTCAAGTCGTCAGGAATATAAGGATTTGGCACAGGCAAAGAAAAGTTCATCCGCGCCTCTAACTGCTGCCATTCCATCCGTTGCTGTGATGTGATTCGATCAACCTGATAAGGCGCCTGAACAAAATAAGCCTGTTTATCGTGCGGCTCTTTTGGGCTGATATACCAAATTCTTGCATTTTCAGGCGTCAACTCAGCAAGCCGGTTGGCAATTGCTTCTGGGTCATAGCTATCAGCCAAATAACCGGCATTAAGTACATTGGAAACAGGAACTCGCAACATAGCATCCGATAACCATTCGATATAATGCATATCACGAACAATGGAGCCATAGCGGAAAGACAGATTCAAAACCTTCGCGATCTCATCAAAATAACTTTTCTGGATGCCTTTTTGTTTTAACAAATTAATATACGCAAAAATAGCCGCAATAACCTGATCCCGTTGCGCAAGCCCTTTATCTGTCAACGTTACATAAATAAAATAGATACCCTTGTTACGATCAATCATAGGCTCCGCACCAGCACTGATACTTTCTGCTAGCCCTTGAGTTTGTAGCCAATCTGATAATGTATTCAGGCTACGGTTGCCAATCATATAACCGAGATATTCATCGGTTTTACTGCGGAAATCGGCGCTGTTATTGTCAATACTGAACTCCAATTGCAACGCCTTTTGCGGTTGGGCAGGAACATAATGGATGATAATCCCTTTCTCTTTTTCCGTTACTGCCGGAACAGTAATCGGCGGCACGCTCGCTTCTCTGTCAGGTATCCGACCAAAAGTATCAACAGCAATTTGAGTCAGTTTATCGATAGGCTGATTACCGTAAATGACTCCTTTCATCAGATTGGCAGAATAATAACGCTGATAGAAATCCACCAGTTCTGTCTGTAATTTACTCCCTGGTTTATCTTTCAATGTTTCTAGATTACCACCAGAAAAACGGGCATTGGGATGCTTAGGATTCAGGGTTTCTGCCCGTATTTGAGCCACCCGCATCCCATCACGAGAACGCGCCATTGTTAGCTCTGCATTAACGGCGTTTCGCTCCCGATCTGCATTCACTGGATTAAGTAACGGCTCAGCCAGTGCATCAGCCAGACGATCTGTAGCTTGAGCTAATGACTCATTTTCTACTTCAAGGTAAAAAGCCGTGCGGTAAGAGGCTGTGCTGGCATTATAGCTACCACCATGCTTTTGCAAAAATTCCGATAAATCACCTGACTGCGGGTAACGTTCAGATCCCATCAGAACCATATGTTCCAGATAATGTGCAAGCCCAAGCTGGCTGTCAGGGTTTTCCATACTACCAACCGGAATTGCTACCGCTGCCAGAGATTTGGTTGCCTTCTCATCAGATACCAGCAAGACCGTCATATTGTTTGCCAATCTGATTCCCTGATACTGACGATGATCATTTTCGCTTTTATAAATTGTCTCTTGCAGTAGCTGCCACTGTGATGTTTGCGCATAGCTTACTGTTCCCCAAAAAAGCAGGAACATCACAGTAATTATGCGAACAAAATGTTTATGCATTATCCGATATTCTCCCTATGTTTCTGATTTCGCGCCATCGGTGACAAATAATTGAGCGCTTCCTGTTTAAGTTTTGCTAAAAATGATTCATCGATTTGCCTGAAAGCCCGCTGAATATAAGAATCATCTCCTTCACCTGAGCGTCCCTGATCTCCAAGCCATACCTTCAATAGCTGGCTTTCAGCTTTTGATTGAATTTCATCACTACCATCAATCTCACCTGTCTCTTTATTCATACATGTTAAAAGCCACGCCCAACCACTTTTACAAAACAGTGGCAGAGGCGCTGATATTCCTCGTTGATAACCTTCAACCAGTTGATTCAGATAATCTTTCGCTTGTTCTGAAGACACAGAAGCAAAACGCCATTCGCTGCCATCACGCCCATAACTGCGGCTTTCACCCTCCCCTCCGGCAAGACAGTAAGCCAAATGCTCAATCCACAATTGCATGCCATCATTGGCTGTTAAACTGGCTGGCCGCCAACGTAGCAAACCATCTGGTTGCACCCTATTAATTCGCCCTGTCAGCGTCACCTGGCCTAAATCATGATGTAAATCAACAGATAAAGTTTCCATCTGTTGTTCACGAATTTTATCCGCCAGAGGCTGCATCTCTTTTTGCTGCTTTAACCAATAAACCTCGCCAAAAGCACCAAAAGGCAACCCGCCAGCAGCACGAAGCCGACTGAAAAGTGGTTCAGGTGATTGCTGTTCAATGAGGGCACTCAGCAATAGCTGATTAAACTGATAACGTTGAAGATTATCTAAAACGAAAGGTTCTTCCTCTGGTAATTCCGTTTCTTCAATAACGAAATTGACTTTCAAGCAACGTTGGAAAAAAAACCGAACGGGATGGCGGTAAAAACTGCTCAAATTATCAAGTGTAATTTCTTGAATTTGCTCCGTTTCAATAGATTGGCAAAATTCAGCGTATGCCGCACCTTGCTCAGTTGCCGCCTGTAACCACTCCCCGGCATAGCTTTGCTGATAACTGCCCGGTATAAAATTTTCCGGTGCAAATGGAACGCGGGAATGAAGAGATAACAGATGTTCTCTAACATGAGTAGCACTTTGATCAACATTCAGTTTTTCATTTCCCGGCAAACAAAAACTTTGGCAGACATAATCCAGTAATTCATTCACCAATACGGAAGGATTACATTCCGTATCATCACGAATGGATTTACCAATATAGCTGATATAGAGAAACTGTTCGGCAGATATCAAGGCTTCAAGGAATAAATAACGGTCATCATCCCGCCGTTTTCTGTCTCCCCTCTGACCTTTTTCCGCCATCAGATCAAATCCAAGCGGTGGAATTGAACGGGGGTAGATACCATCATTCATTCCCAATAAACAGACAACTTTAAAGGGAATAGAACGCATCGGCATTAGAGTGCAAAAATTGACAGAGCCGGCAAGAAAACGCTGGCTGATTTTTTCATTATCAAACTGAAGTGCCAATTCATCTCGTAATAGAACCAATGGCACACTTTCTTGATAACGGGCATTCAAGCCATTGACGATGACTTTCTGCCATTGCTGTTCTATCATCGCCACTACTAATTCAGTTTCACTATCTGATGCAAAAAATGTCTCCAGCAACTGCTGGCAGATAGGTACCCAACCCGTTAATGTTCGGCTCTCGCCAAGAATCTTGCGCCAATAGCTTAATTGCATTAAAAGTTCAGCTAATTGGCCGGCAAGCTCTGCGGCTAAACCACTGGATTCATCATAAGGCAATACCTCTTTCCAAGGGCCTGACCGACTATCCATTGCGTAACCCAATAACATTCGAGTGAGTCCAAAACGCCATGTATGCTGACCTGTTACCGGCAAAGAGAGTTCTTCTACATTATCGTCATCCAGCCCCCAACGAACCCCTGACTCTTCGACCCAACGCCTTAATAAACGTAAACCATCTTCATGAATGTCGAATTTATTCGCCAGCGCGGGTACTTCCAACAATGCTAAAACCTGTTCTGTCGTAAAACGGCTTTGGGGTAAATCAAGCAGTGTAATAAATACCTGCAAAACCGAATGTGCCTGACGAGCCTTACGATCAGAAATGGCAAATGGAATATAACGTTCAGCAGAGACATTACCAAATACCGCCTGAACATAGGGAGTATAACTGTCAATATCCGCGACCATCACAATAATATCCCTTGGCGTCAGCGATGGATTATCTTCTAATAATCGCAATAGCTGGTCCTGTAAAACTTCCACTTCACGTTGAGGGCTATGGCAAACATGGAAAGACAAAGAACGATCCAACGGATCAAGTACTCTTTTTTGCAGACTGTTTTCAAATGTTTCTTTCGTTGAACCAATTTGGGCATGATCTTCCAGATAGAGAATATCCCTTTGTAATTGATGTAATAGATTATCCTGTTCTAATTCAACAAAGGCGTGAACATCCGAACTCTGCTCAAGTTGCGACAATAAATAGAGATTATCACGACCCAACCGTCCCCACGATGCCAGCAAGGGATTACTTACATCTTGTTCACCGTCATCGTTAAACAGTGATTGAGCATTACCCGGATCTTTAAAATATTCCAGCTCCTGTTCGCTCTTATAATGACGCGGTTTACGGCTGCTCAGTTTCGCCAGAAAAGCATAATTCTGAATATCTCCCCAATAATATTTACATGGGTTGGTAAACATTAGGTGAATATCAATATGCCGTGCCAGTGCCTGTAAAGCTTGTAAATAGACCGGCGGTAAGGCAGAAATACCACAGATAAATACTCGTTTCGGTAAACAAACTGAAAGCTTAGTACTATTTTCTCGTTCAAGACTGTTTTCCCATTCAAGACTATTTTCCCGTTCAAGACTATTTTCCCGTTCAGGACTATTTTTCAGTTCAGGACTATTTTCCAGTGTCGAAATAAAGCGCTGATATAAATTAGCACGATGCCACTGGGGTTGTTGTAACTGGTGAGTATATTCCGTCAGTTCCAACCACAATCTTTTCTGCCACAACTGATTATCGCTCAAGCCATCAATAAGCTGGCCTTGTTGCCAACTTTCCAACCATTGCGGGCGATAAACTAGATATTGGTCAAACAGATCAGCAACCCGCCCGGCCAGTTGATGAATCTTCCGTTTATCAAAATCTTGATCAAGGTAATGCCTGAGCGCGACAAACTCCGCTTCTGGCAACAATTGAGGCAATAACGCCATCAATTTCCATGTCATAGCATCTTTACTAAAAGCACTTTCTTTAGGAATATCAGGCAATACTTTGGTAAACATATCCCAAATAAACGTAGCGGGAAGCGGAAATGAAATATTGGCTGATATGCCTATTCTTTCGGCCAGTTGGATTTGCAGCCACTGTGACATACCAGGACTTTGTACCAAAATGACTTCCTGCTCAAATGGATCAGTCAGGGGATTATCCCCGATCAATATTGCTATCAATTCCTTAAGAAGATCTAATTGATTAGAATGATAAACCTTGAACATCGGAACTCCCATTTGAACAAATCCATCGGCTTGCTTTACTTTGCTGATTATAAGGCGTTATTACTATAACTGTAAGCTGATAGCAGCCAGACAACGGATATGTTGTCTGAAATTCAGCGTGCCAACCCGATGGTAATATTATTTCTGGCAAAGGATTTTGACCTGCAATTAATTCATATTGTTCCAGATACCCATAAGATAATTTATCCGCCTTTGATTGCTGCCAATGTTGCTGAAACCCAAATAATAACGCCTGATGATAACGCATTAATCCCAATAGAGAGACCGAAAAAACCATAACAGCAATCATTACTTCGGGCAAACTCATGCCTGATTGATGCTCATAAAAAAGATCTGACTTCATGAACAAAATCCTACATCTACTTCAGGACAAAAATCCAGCCAACCACTTTCTACCGGGATAAGAGAATCTCTTCCACCAGCAGAAAGTAATTTCATCCATTGATATAATCCAACAGATTGTCCAGATGCCACATCAGCCATACCTTTCAGTAGAAAGAAATGACTCGATTGCCTTTTTAAGCAACTGGTCAAATGAAATTCTTGCTGTTGCTGGCAATACCACTCTTCTGTCTCATTACTATGAAGCGGCCATGACTGAGCGATTCCCCATGCCAATGAAGATTCTGCTTGCTGAAAAGCTTTTAGATATCTGCGTTCATCAACCATCATGATTAAAGCGTTATCCAGATGATGATGCAAAGCCTTTAACATCATCAGGCTCACTGCCAACAATATCAGCACTGAAATTAGCAATACATTACCTTGCTGATATTGAAAGCAGTCATGCGGAGAATGCTCAGCCACAGTACTTATCCCCTGATATTGCGCAAACGTATTACTGACTGATATTGGTAGTTTATCGATGGATGTTTAAACCAATGTGCAATAAGCACCAATTTGATAAAAACCAAGCCATCTTTTGCTGGTAATTTTTCAGCTTTAAAGGAATCTACCACTATTTCATTTGGATCAAACAGCCTTTCCCAACCATTTTCCTGACAGTTACCGGCCCCCCTTTTCCACTCTACTGACTGATTGCTAAGGCGATAGCCAAAGAATTCCGATTCACTGTGTTCTGGCGGTTCCCATTGGCCATTTATGTTAAAATCGTATGCAATAATCAGGCATGAATCACCACCCTCATCACTTTTATTATCGATGAATATCGGCTTGCCATCACAATAATGCTGGCAATATCCAGCACGGCGAATATCTTTTTCTATAATATGTAATGTTTGTTTAATGAAATAACCTAAACGATATCTCTGATATAACTCCATTATTTGTTTAGTTAAAATAGGATAACTTTTCGCAATCGCTAGTAAGATAATACTGCCAATAGCCATTGCCACAATAACTTCTAATAATGTCATTCCAGATTGATTTTTATATTTCATTATTCCAATAAAGTATTTATTATTTTAATGAAAAAAGCATCATTAATCACAAGCTGGAATTTGGTTAAATTTATTATTACTACATGATCTCATCCTACCTCGTGAAGAAAAAATAATAGATATTTCACCTGCGGAATTCGCCAAAGTAAAACTCGCAGGTATCATGGTGTTTCTTATTCCATGAAACTCTATCTGATCCTTGGTTGCTGAACTGATAATAACATCCTGATAAGGGGAACTTATTCCCTCAACATTTTCTAAATCACAATTAGCCAATACCGGATTAGAGAGCGTGATGCACCAATCCTTTCCGATTTTCAGCCACAACACGACTCTTTTATTCAGATAATTTGCCAAAGATTGTTGTCTGGCTATAAATGTTAATATTTTCTGTGCTGATTCCTGCAACCTGGCTCTTTCCTGGTGATAGCCCCATTCCTGCACTCCCCATAAGGAAAATATTGAAACCAAAACAATAACGATCATCAATTCCAATAAAGAAAAACCTAATTGATTATCAATATTATAATGACCGATTATATTCATATTATTTACCATTGATAATTCCTTATTTCCTTTTGTAAGACATTCTATTTATTTTCAAAACAAAATAAATATAAATTTGAATTTTATGCGAGAGTGCATCAATAAAAAAACAATAGCCTATTATTGTTACATTTAAATTGCGTAGAGCTTCGCAAAAATCAACGAGAATAGTTTTTTTTGTTTCTTATTATTGTCATGCATTGTAAGATTATATGGCTATGAGGAAGAAGCTTCATGAGCATAATAAAGAAAATATTGAATGCTTTACATGAGGGTGTTATTACTATTAATTTATTCTATAAAGATAAATAATATCAGACTAGAAAGTAATTAATTGAGAAGCTTGTTTTAAGTATAGAGATCAATAGTGGTATATACCCAATGGATTTCAAGATGCATCGCGGCGGCAAGGGAGCGAATCCCCGGGAGCATAGATAACTATGTGACCGGGGTGAGTGAGTGCAGCCAACAAAGAAGCAACTTGAAAGACGACGAGTATATTGATATTGGTGGTAATAATGTCCGGTTACTGGCCTTTATCAAGTTTTCAATGGAGCACCATTATATTAAACATATCGTATCTCACGCAGAATACGACAAGCTAACCAATGACTACCGGAGAAACAGAGAATGATCAATTTTTCAGTCGTTCAGGTACGGGCTCGCGCTCTGTTTTCAGAGATCCCTTGGCTGTCCTACATCGATACCTCAGAACAGTACAAAGAAGCGCTGGATTTGATTGATGAGCTTTTCAAAGACTATGACAATAACAAAGGGTTAATTGATATTCTAACTACAACAATTGAACGCTATGAAGATACCGCCCCTGAATTTGCAGAATTTAACCAAGCTATTGAAAATATCCCTACGGGGGTTGCAGTCCTACGAGTTCTGATGGATCAATACGGTCTTACACAAGCCGACCTCAAAAACGAAATCGGAGAAGCTTCTCTGGTATCACAAATTCTGAATGGAACAAAGTCACTAACAGTAACCCATATAAAAGCCTTGAGTACACGTTTCAAAGTTTCTAGTACAGTTTTTATCGATTAACTTTATCTATTTCTACAACTGATTGAGTAAAAAAAGATTTTTTAAGATCTTTCATATTGCTGTCTTAGGCTGGGTTTAATACCGACCTATCCGACTCTAAGACTAACCCGAATTCTGCTTAAGCCATCATTGAAATATCTTTCTCTGAGTAGAAAATTTTCAGTGATGGCTTTTTCAATTTAAGGCTGTAAGCAATCAATCCACCTAAAACACACAACAGAAAGCCTTTTATACTTCGGTGGCGCGAGTGCTCAATTTGAGAAATGGTCTTTAATTGCCCATTAATCGTTTCGATG
>NZ_RCWB01000021.1 GCF_018448885.1 Photorhabdus caribbeanensis | reverse complement strand
TATCACGGCAGGTGTGATGGCGGTGTTCAAGTTCGGCTTTTTGTTCATCGGTAATGAATATTTTCATGACGGATACCATGAACCTCATTTGGGCGAAAATCAAGCAGTTTCAATGAGCACGGGTATATACCAAAATAACATTCCTAATTTTATATATCTATTTATTTCTTTATGTATAGGGCTGTTTATCAATTTGTACTTAACCATGATATTGTCATGTATGGCATTCAAATTTAGAGGCTCGTACTCTTTTATAATTATTAAAGATACCTTATCATGGGTCCTTTCAGGTGCGTTAATACCATTAGATGTGTTTAATGATTCTTTAAAATCAATATTTAATTATATTCCATTTCAATATATCACCTATATTCCAGTTAAAATTGCGACAAATTCAATATCTATTTATTTTATATTTAATGGACTTTTAGTCATGATGTGTTTAATGACAATTTTTAATTTTATTTGGAATTATATGTTAAAATACAATCAAGGGTATAATGGCAATGCTTAAAATTATATTTATTGGTTTTAAAAGTGGATTGTCAGAAGCAAAAAGAAGCCCATTAAATTTTTGGTTATCCGCTTTTGTTAATTTTAGTTACTATATAGCACAAGCTTTTTTCTGGTATGCTATTTTAAATTCACAATCTCCAGGTTATATTTTATCTGATGATTTTGTTATTATATTTTTTGCTACGGTGTGTTTAGTCGATAATTTTTATCTTTTTTTATTTGGTAAAGGAAGCCTCTTGCTAGTTAAAAAAGTCAAGTCATTAAAGTTAGAACCTCATTTAACGTTACCTATAAATACTCAATTTTTATATGTCGCTACAAATATTGCATTTGAGCATTTTTTGTTGTCATTCCTATCTTTAATATTATTTTTTACTGTACATATTTACCTTGGTACTAATATTTTGTTGGCTTTTTTACATTTTATAATGGTATTAGAAGGAGTCTTAATACTTACTTCAATTACATGGATCATAAGAACAACAATATTTTGGACAACTTCATTAGTTAGTATTAAAAACTCAAATCCTTGTTTTAAAGTATTGGTGAGACCTGAACAATCTTTTCATGGTGTAGTCCGCTTTATTTTAATGTTCATACTCCCGTGTCTATTTATAACTGGCGTTCCAGCTTCGGTAGCAAGTGGAATAATGAGTATGAAATGGTTTTTTATTCAAACTCTGGTAACATTGATTTTAATTTTTATAGCTAAATTGATTTTTGATATTGGTGTTAAAAGATATTCAAAATATATCACGTGAGGAAACGTAATGAAATTTTTAATTATTTCAGGAAGACAGCATTGCTAGTGTCAATATTCGCCGGAAATGGTGGCGCTTTTTGTATTTCTGATTAAGGTCATTTGGATATAAAAATAATAAAATCTGTTTTATACCCGAACATTTGGTGTTGCGTAATATAGAAAAAGAAGGTGATGATGATAAGCCGTCACTCTGTATCAAAATCAAAAAGTTTAAAACTTCACTGCACAAATACGGCACATCACCCTTTCTCTATTTTAAGAATAAAAAAATAAAGCCAGACTAGCCGGCTTTATTCTTACTGCAAGCTGTACCGTCCACTAAAATTATGCTGCCCTTACAATGTAGCTAAATGCTATGTTGCGGGGCCTATTTTCGTTAGCGGTTGGGACTTGTCTTGATGCATCAATGTCAAAATAGGTAAGATCAGTACTAGCGCCGCCATTTGCTGAACGTGTATCTGCCGTAGCATATCGTGACGATGCCATGACCCCAATCACAACAGGCGTCTGAGGAGCACCTCCCATCTGAGCATGTATAGCTTGAGTTGACCCTGTAATATTTCTGATTGCATCTCCCTGCCAAGACAAAAGCCCACGACCACCATCAACACCTCGATTATCATCCCATCCGCGGATAAACTCTCCTCTTAAATCAGGCAATCTACCGCTAGGATAAGCCTCCGCCAACTTCGGATACTGTAATTTATTAAAAGGTGAACCATTACAAACAAAATAACCAAAAGGCGGATAGATTAACGGCCAGGGAATAGGAGAACCGACAGGTATATTAATCTCTTCACGTAATGAATTTATTACGTCCTGAACAAGCTTTTGTGTCGCCGCCAATGTATCACTATTGCCAATCACATTTGTCAGCTGAACAACCCCTTTTTGTGTTAATGAAGCATTGGGAATGTCTGTTGTAATTTTTTGTTCTATCGCTTTATTTAATTGAGCGGTAAGTTTGGCTACATTCCCATCATCCAGAACATCATTGCCAGATTGTGTCGCGATAAAATCAGCGACAACAGATGATATGGTTGATGACTGACGTAACACCTTATTTAATAAGTGCGTGGGAACACTATCCGGAGAAAATCCTGTCTGCAAAACCTGGTTTTGTTCATACTTTTCTTGACTAATGACATTGGCATTACTACTAATAGAAAAAGCCTTAAAATCATTTTTAGAACTCATATATTTTCCTTAAATTAAATAATGTGACTTTATAATCAACATCTTGAATTATTGTAGAAATAGTCTCCTGCAATTCATGCAAATCAAAGTCTAGTTCAAGAAAAATATAATACTGTGTTCTTATTACTTATAAGGTTAATCGTTTTTGTATCATTAGCCGCAATAATTCGTTCAACATTTTGAAATCGCTTTCCGATTTATAAGAAATAGAGATTAAGAAAATATTTCGATGGTGTGTAGATATGTACATTTGTCGCTAGTACATATTGAAACCCCATGCACGAATATCGATGTTATTCTGAAATTTCACCACACAAATACGGCACATTACCCTTTTTCTGTTTTCAGGATAAAAATAAAGCCGGACTAACCGACTTTTATTTCCTTATCTATTCCGTTGCTTGATAGAATGGATTTATGGAATGACTATAACACTAGGATCTGTTAACGAACATTCGATGTTTGATACTAGGGTGACAGCAATAATATTTACTGCCGAATTTCTTGATTTATCAAACAAAGAAACTTTTATCACCTCAGTAGAGAATTTTTCCCCTTCCACTCCATCATTTAACGTAATTATCCTACCATTGTATTTCAAAGGAAGTTCATTTAACAGAATGCTAGAACTCTTTGAGATATCAACATTATCAGACTTAATAATACCTTTTTGTTCAGCTTTCTGTATTACCTGTTGAACATTCCAACCGTTAATATCTGCACAACCATCAGATCTTGTTCCCGCTACAGCGTTAGTAGTAAAAAGCATCGCAGTTAATATCAATATTAGTCTTTTCATTCGACAACCAAATCCGTATCGTGCGAGAGCAATATCTCACGTCGTATATCTCTATTAAGAATTATACAACCTTCTGATGCAGGATTATTCTTATATATACCCTGACCACTCCAACCGTAGCCAATAAGCTTTGTATCGTGATAAATTTCACCACTGTACTGTTGATAAATTCATATCATAGTGCGTGCCTCTACTTGAATATTAATAACAAAGTTTCATTTCTACCAATCAAATGAAACTCATATGGTTCATCAATTAGACAATAGCATATCTGGATAGTTCTTATCTGTTACTAAAATAACTGGATTTATTCTCCATGTCTTCCTGTAACTATTTTTGCTTCCGGTTCCAAACTGAATCTTCTAGTATCTGAACACAAGTATCTGGTATTGAAGATTTTTGTTTCCACGCTCTACGGTATATGTGGGCAAGCTGGTTGATACAAAGTTGGGAAAATGCCTCTATGATACGCAGATATACGCATTTGTTGCCAGTACATCTTGCCATGCTAAAGATATTGATACTATTCTGCAATTTCATAACACAGATACGGTACATTACCCTTTCTCTGTTTTCAGGATAAAAAAATAAAGCCGGTGTCCCGGCTTCAATGTTCAATGACTTGGCTGCTCCGGCCACTTAATATCAGGAGCTTGCAGAATATCGACACGGCTCAATAATACAAAATACTTTTTCCAAGCCATTAATGCTATTTTCTCTGCTTCTGTTGCCATTTCAACATCAACGGTATGTTGCAGTAATGTAACTACTTCATTTGCATGTTGACGCAATGTATCTCGTTGTTGTTCTGCCTGTTCAATCTGATTGGCTTTTACTGCAACTTCATCAACGACCCACTCTTTTCCGGTCCACTTATCAAAATGAGTAGCAGGTTTCTTGAATGTTAGCGAATCTGATAACTCACCGATTTCTGTTATCTCAATCGGCAAACAAGTTTGCGTGTTGTAAGCTGTTTTCCCCCGGTAATCGGGTACAATTTCCCAATACTTACCATCTTCACTACGACAAACCACTTTGTCATCAGAATCTGGAAGTTCTGGCGCATCAATATAAGAACTAGCTGGTAGCCCTATGCCTTCCATTAAATATTCCGGGCGAGCGAAAATAAACTCGCGGGAATATGGTGCTGCATGATAAATTGTCAGCCAGCCGGGTTTTTCTGCTAACCCATCTTTACCTAATACTGCCACTTCAGGTTCTAAAGAATTTTTTTGTTCAGCCATTATGCCGCATGCTGCTCTCACTACGTAATTAAATGCTATGTTACGGGGACGGGTGACACCAACATAATTCATGACTACATCCGCATCAAGCATCTGCCACGCCATCCCTACACCCACTACTGCCGCATCTGTATATAATTGTGCTATGTTTATAGGATTATCCCATCCATATTTCGCAATTCCTCGTAATGTATTGGCAAACGTCGCTACAGAAGTCAAAATATCACCGTTAATCAGCGATCCCTTTTGCCAAGACACAATTCCACGACCACTATCAACACCTCGGCTATCATCCCAACCACGAATAAACTCGCCCCTTAAATCAGGTAATCTACCGTCAGGATAAGCTTCTGCTAACTTTGGGTACTGTAATTTATTAAAAGCAGAGCCGTTACAATTGAGATAGCCGACAGGAGGATAAGGCAACGGCCACGGAATAGGGGAACCAATAGGAACTTCACTGACTGTTTTAATCCGGTTATCTATCTCTTCGCGGGTATAAGTATGCTCACGTAATGAATTTATTTCTTGCTGAACAAGCCCTTGCGTCACTGCCAATGTATCACTATTGCCAATCACATTTGTCAGCTGAACAACTCCTTTTTGTGTTAATGAAGCACCAGGAATATCTGTTGTAATTTTTTGTTCTAACGCTTTATTTAATTGAACGGTGAGTTTCACTATATCACCATCATCCAGAACATCATTGCCAGATAGTGTCGCGATAAAATCAGCTAAGACAGATGATATGGTTGATACTTGACGTAATACCTTATTTAACAAATGAGTGGGAACATTACCCGATGTAAATCCAGTCTGCAAACTCTGGTTTTCTTCATATTCTTCTTGACTAATTACATTTGCATTATCACTAATAGAAAAAGCTTTAAAATCATTCTTATGACTCATGTACCTTATCCTTAAATTAAATCATGTTATTTTATAATCAATATATTGAATTATTGTAAAAATAATTCTCCTGCCATTCACTCCAATTAAAGTCTAGTTCAGAAAAAGAATATAGTTCAACATTTTGGCGTCGAAAACATTCCCTCCAATTTATATTTAACATCTGAAAATTATTTTTCTCCTATTCTTCCTATCTCACCCTGTAACTTTTTCTGTTTTAAATTCCAAACTGAATATTCTGGCATCTGGACATAACTATCTGGTATTGAAGATTTTCGTCTCTGTGTTCTACGGCATATGTAGGCAAGCTGGTTGATATAATCCAGAATCACTTTCGGTATTACAAGAAATGGAGGAATTGGGAAAGTGTTTTTATGATACAAAGATATACGTATTTGTTGCCAGTACATTTTGCCATGCTAAAGATATTGATACTATTCTACAATTTCATAGCATAAATACGACACATTACCCTTTCTCTGTTTTCAGAATAAAAAAATAAAGCCAGACTAACCGGCTTTATTCTTACTTCAAGCTGCTCCGGCCACTAGAATTATGCTGCCCTTACAACGTAGTTAAATGCAACGTTACGAGGGCGAGTTTCATTTGCAGTACGTGCGACACGTGATGAATCGAAACTAATTGCATACGATGTTCCATTTTGTGTCACATGAGATATTGTTCTCAAGTCACCCTCTAGAAAAACTCCGGATGTGGAATCATGTGGACGCGTCATCAAGCCAATGCCGTTACCAGCTTCTAGAAAACCTGTCATTCGCTGCATCGCATCCTCCTGCCACGATAGCATTGTGCGTCCTATGTCCACACCACGGCCATCATCCCATCCCCGGATAAATTCTCCTCTTAAATCAGGTAATCTGCCGTCAGGATAAGCTTCCGCCAACTTCGGATACTGTAATTTATTAAAAGCTGAGCCGTTACAATTGAGATAGCCGATAGGTGGATAGGGCAACGGCCACGGAATAGGAGAACCAGCAGGAATTTCACTGGCAGCTTTAATCCGGTTATCTATCTCTTCACGGGTATAAGTATGCTCACGTAATGAATTTATTTCTTGTTGAACAAGCTTTTGCGTCACTGCCAATATATCACTATTGCCAATCACATTTGTCAGCTGAACAACTCCTTTTTGTGTTAATGAAGCATTGGGAATGTCTGTTGTAATTTTTTGTTCTATCGCTTTATTTAATTGAGCGGTGAGTTTGGCTGCATTTCCATCATCCAGAACATCATTGCCAGATTGTGCCGCGATAAAATCAGCGACGACAGATGATATGGTTGATGACTGACGTAATACCTTATTTAACAAGTGCGTGGGAACATTATCCGGAGAAAATCCAGTCTGCAAACCTTGGTTTTGTTCATATTTTTCTTGACTAATGACATTCGCATTATCACTAATAGAAAAAGCCTTAAAATCATTCTTTTGACTCATATACTTTCCTTAAATTAAATCATGTTATTTTATAATCAACATCTTAAATTATTGTAAAAATAACCCCCTGTAATTCAGGCTAATAAAAGTCTAGTTCAGGAAAAATATAATACTGTGTTCTTATTACTTATAAGGTTAATCGTTTTTATATCATTGACAGCAATAAGCAGTTCAACATTTTAGAATCTAAAATATCCCCTCAATTTATATTTAATATCTGGAAATTATTTTTCTATTATTCCTGCCATTTCATAGAAAAATTTCGCAAGCAATTAAAAGAATAAGCGCATAAAAAACTACGGGAACTGGGTATTGAACCGAAAGGTTGAACTTTTTGGAATGACAATAGGCATCTAATTCTGAGTGCCTCTTTTATGAATTACTCTAATGACTTTGCGTGTGGGTCTTAACCTATCGTAATCCTAATCGGTTTTTCTAGCCAGTACACCCCAAAATCTAAAAAGATACAGCCGGATTAACCAACGTTATTTACTAACCACACCTTTCCTCCTTTTTATATATTTCTGATAACCAATTATCAATGACATTTGAATCTTCAATTAGTGTAAGTAAATGCTCGTTACCACCCCACCCTTTCAGCCTCTGATTGTTACATTTATCATATTTCACACCTATAAAAGGTAGGCATAACACCTATAAATATATTGATAACGGAATTAATGCATAGGTATTATACTCATACATTAACCAAACGGAGGATTTAAGCTAATAAAACTCCTAATAGCTGACGGATGGGTTAAGGCCAGACAAGACGGTAGCCACATCACCCTAACTAAACCCGGTGTTGCAAAAATAATCACAATACCGCACCCAAGAAAAGACTCATCAAAAGGCATGATCCGGCAGGCACAAAATATTTCAGGGTTGAAATTACTATGATAACGGGCACAGTTATGCCACCCTTTCTCTGCAAAGTTCATGATCAAATTAAGAGGTAATACTATGATTTATCCACTCTTTATATTTAAAACAGAAGATGGGTTTGACGGTTACTTCCCCGATGTTGAAAGCTGTTTCTTTGCCGGCAATACCTTAGAAAATGCTATTCGGGATGCTAAAAAAGCATTCGCGCAGCACATGGAAGTTTTAACCGAACACGGCGGCTATGTCCCTACCCCAAAAGACTCATCTGATTATATCGGTGATTCTCGCTTGTCTGAAGATGGAGGGGTTATTGCCCTCATCGAGTTAGACCCAGCAAAATATGAGTCAAAGACCATAAAGTTCAATTTAACTATGCCTGGCAATCTATTAACTGCTATAGATCGCTACATTGAGAAAAACGGACACTACAAAAACCGCTCTGCTTTTCTAGCTGAGTTAGCCAGAAAAGAAATAGCTCCCCACTAACAGATTTAGGGTAGGAAACTACCCTAAGCAAAATTCACCCGGATCGGACTTGCGATTCATCGATTAAAATTCACCCCCCATATATACCATTTGATTTAAAAGAAAAAAATATCACTCACAAAGCTGGCAAATGGCATAATTATGACACATTCACGGCACACAATGATGGCACAAATAGGATACATTACCTTTTTTCATTTTTAGTTTTCAGAATAAAAAAATAAAGCCGGGCTAACCGGCTTTGTTACTACCTCAGTTTATCCAGCCATTCAATATCGGAAGCTTGTAAAATATCTGTTCTACTCAGTAATATTCGATATTTTTTCCATTCAAATAAAGCGGCTTCTTATATCTCTGACTTTCAAAGAGTATTTCCGTTCAGCTATTATGCTGCTCTCACTATGTAATTAAATGCAACATTGCGGGGACGGGTTTCATAACCGCCTGTATTGTTAGCAATTGATGTAACAGTTGCGTCGCCTGTAACATCCCTACCGAGCGGATATTGGTATCCATCTACAGGTCCTTGATAATTAGAGAGGTATTTTCTTCTCTCGTTTCCTTGAGAAAGTTGTATTCTTTTTGTGTTGTCAGTTTGTGCGCTTAAAATAATACGACCACTATCAACACCTCGACTATCATCCCAACCACGAATAAATTCTCCGCGCAGGTCAGGTAATTTTCCTGTAGGATACGCTGCCGCTAATTGTGGGTAAGCTGTTTTATCGAACTCTGCTCCGTTACATTGCAGCCACCCGGCTGGTGGTATAACTGTAGGCCAGGGAACAGGAACACCTACAGGAATATTATTAACTGCCTCGATTAGATTATTAACTTCTGCCTTGGTATATACACCTATATCACTAGCCTCTAGACTAATGTCAGTAGACAGCGTTTTTCCATTCACCATTCGGCTATTAGGCACTCTATCATTAATATTTTCACGCAATGAATTTATTATTTCCTGGGCTAGCTTTTGAGTGACAACCAATGTATCACTATTGCCCAATACATCTGTAAGCTGAACAATACCTTTCTGTGTTAATGAGGCATTTGGAACTTCTGCTGTGATTTTTTGTTCTAACGCTCTGTTTAATTGAGCGGTGAGTTTAATTATATCACCATCATCTAGAATATTATCGCTAGATTGTGTAGCGATAAAATCAGCTACCACAGATGATATAATTGATGACTGGCGAAGAACTTTATTTAATAAATCGATAGAAATAGTATTTGGTGGAAATCCAGTCAGTAAACCCTTACTTTCTTCATATATTTCTTGACTAATTATATTCGCATTATTACTAATAGAAAAAGCCTTAAAATCATTCTTGTGACTCATGCACTTTCTCCTTAAATTAAACAATGTTATTTTATAATCAATATATTAAATTATTATAAAAATAGTCTCACTTGCAATTCACACTAATCAAAGTCTAGCCCAGAAAAAGAATGTGGTTCAACATTTTTGAATCAAAAATATACCCTACAAATTTATATTTAACATCTGGATATTATTTTTATTTTATTCTTATTGATATCATCGATACACTTAAGTTACCAATTCTGAAAACGTGTAGGTAAATGAGAGTGCTGACACTGGAAGATTTCAGTAATATGATGAAGCTGCCGGGTTAATGCGGTTATCGACAAAGTAGAGCTAGAATGAACAATGAATATTAAACCTATTAGAACAAAACAAGATTATCAAGAAGCATTAAAAACTGTTGCCTCTCTGTTTGATAATCAACCTGAAATCGGCACACCTGAATTCAATTATATGGAAGTTATGGTTCTGCTGATTGAAGCCTATGAAGCAGAACACTACCCCATCGACCCGCCAGATCCAATCGAAGCTATCAAATTCAGAATGGAACAGTCTATTTAGAACCTGTAATTGGCAAAATAAATCGAGAATACTGAGGAGTCCCCAGAAAATGAGACAGGCATAGAGTGTTTGTGATCCACCAATTGCACAACCAATTCAGTGAGATCACCTCTATGCCCATTCGTAACGTATGTCAGAACTTTTTCCCGTATGCCTTAGCGCATTCCACAAATATCAACACAATGCCCTGATTAATACCTCTGTAGTGTTGATCAGGGGTGTATCACTGGCGTTGACCCGCCTTGAATATTTCCCCAAAGAAGGCTCAGGTTAAAAGAGAGGATTATTATTCGATCCAACCTCCACTTCAATTTCTGCGTTTAAATAACTGGCGAGATTAGTGGCTGTAACTTTATAGTAGTAAATAAGGTTAGGAGGTGGTACAAGTATTTCACTTCTGCCAGGATAGATCTCTATAGAATTATACAGAGTATAATCTCCAACTAAGGATGCCCAGTAGCCACTCACTTTAACTAGCGCTAAACTAACGTTTTTTATAGTTATATGAGGTTGATGAGCAGGAACTAATATACTACCTTTCTTATAAATATCAAGAGTCTGATTAGGGTTTATATATACTCTAGCCATTTTATTGTTTCCTTATTATTACGGTTATTTGATTGTCTATATAGATAATGACCTTATCGGTGAATTTTAACTTAGCATTTACTCCAAGCAGTTAAATATTGAACTTTATCAGTGATGTGAAAATAACAAGATAATCTCATGGTGATATCAGTATTAAATGATTAGTAGGAAGAATGTTTTCTAGAATATATTAAATCTCATCATTAAAATTAGGCAGGTTAATTATGAGCTATACATTAGTATACTTTTTGAAATAAAATAATAATGAATTTTGCCTCTAAATTTAATTTTAAAATAAGAGGTGTTTTTTATTTTAGTATATTTTTAATTTCAAAATATTGGGTCGTTTATTATTACTAATTACATGAAAATGGTTAATAATTTAAGATGTAAGAATGTTTCATTGTTATTCATTCAAATTAGATTATATTTGAAATGAATTGCCGGAGGTTTTTACAGTAATAAATATGTTACTTATAGAATAATATGGTGGTTTCGGATAGTAAGTGCAACATAACTACGCTGCAAGTAAATAAGTTCGTATTCCTTTAAATAATTTATTGTGGGCCTTACGCTCTCACGCTGTTGTCTCGCTTCGCTCGGCTCGAACCTACGACCCATTGATTAAAAGCCAACTGCGCTACCGACTGAGCTAACGATCTATCCAGGGAAATTGGTTTTAAATGAAGTTCTAAGATGGTGGGGCGTGCAGGATGACTCGGCCTGCGGCCTCGCCCTTCGGGCCAGCGCTAACGCGCTGTTGTCTCGCTTCGCTCGGCTCGAACCTACGACCAATTGATTAAAAGCCAACTGCGCTACCGACTGAGCTAACGACCTATCTGGGAGATTTGTTTTGAATGAAACTCTAAGATGGTGGGTCGTGCAGGATGACTCGGCCTGTGGCCTCGCCCTTCGGGCCAGCGCTGACGCGCTGTTGTCTCGCTTCGCTCGGCTCGAACCTGCGACCCATTGATTAAAAGTCAACTGCGCTACCGACTGAGCTAACGACCTATCTGGGGGATTTGTTTCGAATGAAGCTCTAAGATGGTGGGGCGTGCAGGATGACCCGGCCTGTGGCATCGCCCTTCGGGCCAGCGCTAACGCGCTGTTGTCTCGCTTCGCTCGGCTCGAACCTACGACCCATTGATTAAAAGCCAACTGCTCTACCGACTGAGCTAACGACCCATCTGGGAGATTTGTTTTGAATGAAACTCTAAGATGGTGGGTCGTGCAGGATGACTCGGCCTGCGGCATCGCCCTTCGGGCCAGCGCTAACGCGCTGTTGTCTCGCTTCGCTCGGCTCGAACCTACGATCCATTGATTAAAAGCCAACTGCTCTACCGACTGAGCTAACGACCTATCTGGGAGATTTGTTTTGAATGAAACTCTAAGATGGTGGGTCGTGCAGGATGACTCGGCCTGCGGCATCGCCCTTCGGGCCAGCGCTAACGCGCTGTTGTCTCGCTTCGCTCGGCTCGAACCTACGATCCATTGATTAAAAGCCAACTGCTCTACCGACTGAGCTAACGACCTATCTGGGAGATTTGTTTTGAATGAAACTCTAAGATGGTGGGTCGTGCAGGATGACTCGGCCTGCGGCATCGCCCTTCGGGCCAGCGCTAACGCGCTGTTGTCTCGCTTCGCTCGGCTCGAACCTACGACCCATTGATTAAAAGTCAACTGCGCTACCGACTGAGCTAACGATCTAGCTGGGGGATTTGTTTTGAATAAAGCTCTAAGATGGTGGGTCGTGCAGGATGACTCGGCCTACGGCCTCGCCCTTCGGGCCAGCGCCCACGCGCTGTTGTCTCGCTTCGCTCGGCTCGAACCTGCGACCCATTGATTAAAAGCCAACTGCTCTACCGACTGAGCTAACGACCTATCTGGGAGATTTGTTTTGAATGAAACTCTAAGATGGTGGGTCGTGCCGGATGACTCGGCCTACGGCCTCGCCCTTCGGGCCAGCGCTAACGCGCTGTTGTCTCGCTTCGCTCGGCTCGAACCTACGACCAATTGATTAAAAGTCAGCTGCTCTACCGACTGAGCTAACGACCCATCTAAGGAAATTGGTTTTGAATAAAGCTCTAAGATGGTGGGTCGTGCCGGATGACTCGGCCTGCGGCCTCGCCCTTCGGGCCAGCGCTAACGCGCTGTTGTCTCGCTTCGCTCGGCTCGAACCTACGACCCATTGATTAAAAGTCAACTGCGCTACCGACTGAGCTAACGATCTATCTAGGGAAATTGGTTTTAAATGAAGTTCTAAGATGGTGGGTCGTGCAGGATGACTCGGCCTGCGGCCTCGCCCTTCGGGCCAGCGCTAACGCGCTGTTGTCTCGCTTCGCTCGGCTCGAACCTACGACCCATTGATTAAAAGTCAACTGCGCTACCGACTGAGCTAACGATCTATCTAGGGAAATTGGTTTTGAATGAAGCTTTAAGATGGTGGATCGTGCAGGATGACTCGGCCTGCGGCATCGCCCTTCGGGCCAGCGCTAACGCGCTGTTGTCTCGCTTCGCTCGGCTCGAACCTACGACCAATTGATTAAAAGTCAGCTGCTCTACCGACTGAGCTAACGACCCATCTAAGGAAATTGGTTTTGAATGAAGCTTTAAGATGGTGGGTCGTGCAGGATGACTCGGCCTGCGGCATCACCCTTCGGGCCAGCGCTCGCGCGCTGTTGTCTCGCTTCGCTCGGCTCGAACCTGCGACCCATTGATTAAAAGTCAACTGCCCTACCGACTGAGCTAACGATCTATCTGGGAGATTGGTTTTGAATGAAGCTTTAAGATGGTGGGTCGTGCAGGATGACTCGGCCTGCGGCATCGCCCTTCGGGCCAGCGCTCACGTGCTGTTGTCTCGCTTCGCTCGGCTCGAACCTGCGACCCATTGATTAAAAGTCAACTGCCCTACCGACTGAGCTAACGACCCATCTAAGGAAATTGGTTTTGAATGAAGCTTTAAGATGGTGGGTCGTGCAGGATGACTCGGCCTGCGGCATCGCCCTTCGGGCCAGCGCTCACGCGCTGTTGTCTCGCTTCGCTCGGCTCGAACCTACGACCCATTGATTAAAAGTCAACTGCCCTACCGACTGAGCTAACGACCCATCTAAGGAAATTGGTTTTGAATGAAGCTTTAAGATGGTGGGTCGTGCAGGATTCGAACCTGCGACCAATTGATTAAAAGTCAACTGCTCTACCGACTGAGCTAACGACCCATCTAGGGAAATTGGTTTTGAATGAAGCTTTAAGATGGTGGGTCGTGCAGGATTCGAACCTGCGACCAATTGATTAAAAGTCAACTGCTCTACCGACTGAGCTAACGACCCATCTTGTGACTTCTCTCGGCAACGGCGGCATATATTACTGATTTCTCCGCGCTACGCAATGATTATTTTTTCAAATTACGTTTAAATGCTTATTAAGCACTCAATCAACCCCGAAAATGTATCACTACACCCTTCCGGGGCCAATAATTACAGCGTAGAAAGCTTTTTCTCCGCCAGTTTAGCTGCGTTCGAACCAGGATATTGTTTCATGACCTGTTGATAAACCGATCTCGCTTTATCCTTTTGGCCCTTGTCCTGCATGATTAAACCAACTTTATAAAGCGATTCACCACTCTTCTGCGACTTTGGATACTCTTTTACTACCGTAGCAAAGTAATAAGCAGCTTCGTCTTTCTTACCCTTGTTATAATGAAGTTGCCCTAACCAGTAATTAGCATTAGGCATATAACTCGATTTCGGGTAACTCTTCACGAAACTCTGAAAGGCTACAATTGCTTTATCATATTCTTTGGTATTCACTGCCAAATGAACAGCAGCGTCATAATCACCCTTTTCACTGCCCGTGCCGACAGATGATGATGCCTTGTTACCGCTATGACTCGCTGTTGAAGAAGCTGTATTTGCAGCAGGTTTACTCCCCTCAGAACTGGTAGCACCTTCCAGTTGCTGATAAATGTCCTTCTGCCGCTCTATAATCTGATTGAGCTGATACTGATTCTCCTGAATCTGCCCTCGAAGCATGTCAATATCACGTTGAGAATCAGCCAGTTGTTGCTGGAGCTGCGTTAATAGCTGACTGTGAGCGTTGGAAATACGCTCTAATTGGGTAAGGCGCTCATCGGTAGAACCCGAGCCGACATTACTGATTGGCGCTTGGGCAATAGCGGCCCAAGGAACCGCTACGCCAACCAGTAACGACAGACCCAAAAAATGATGTCTGAAGTTACTGTTCATGAACTACTCTTAGTATGCCAGTACTGCGCGACGGTTTTTAGCATAGGCTGCTTCGTCGTGACCCAGTACAGCAGGTTTCTCTTTACCGTAAGAGACGATAGAGATTTGCTCACCGGAAACACCTTTACCTTGCAGGTACATTTTCACTGCATTAGCACGGCGTTCACCTAATGCGATGTTGTACTCAGGAGTACCACGTTCATCAGCATGACCTTCTACAACAACTTTATAAGATGGGTTGCTGCGCAGGAATGCCGCGTGAGCGTCTAACAGCTGAGTAAAATCTGAGCCAATGTCGTATTTGTCAAAACCGAAGTATACGATGTTGTTGTTTTGTAGCTCTTGCATTTGCTGACGAGCTAATTCCTCTGCTGACAGACCCGCATTAGTTTCGTTAACAGTGCCTACACCAGTCTGATCGTTATCAGCATTTTTGTTAGAACTACACGCTGCTACGGCCATAACTGGTAAAGCTAACATCAGCCCTTTTAGCACTTTGTTCAGTTGCATCTCTTTGATCCTTTTAAAATTTGCCATACATATTATTATGCATCACAGATACGGCGACCAGGCAGGAAATTTTACCTGTCCATCGGTTGCCGGAAGACGCGCTTTGAAACGCCCGTCAGTCGAAACTAGCTGCAATACAGTCCCCAACCCTTGGGTGGAGCTATAAATCACCATAGTGCCGTTAGGTGCGATACTCGGCGTTTCATCCAGGAACGTATCCGTCAAAATTTGAACGGCTCCCGTTGCCAGATCTTGTTTAGCTATGTGTTGCTTACCACTCTCTGAGCTGACCATCACCACAAAATTGCCATCTGCGCTTACATCAGCATCCTGGTTTTGTGTGCCTTCCCAAGTGAGGCGTTGCGGAACACCGCCATTAATATCGGTTTTATATAACTGTGGACGACCACCCTGATCAGAGGTATAAACCAAAGTCTGGTTATCCGGCATCCAACTCGGCTCAGTATTGTTACTGCGCCCATCTGTAACCTGACGAATCTGAGCTGAACTCAAATCCATCACGTAAAGATTCAAACTACCCGATTTAGACAGCGCAAATGCCAATTTACTGCCATCCGGGGAAAATGCAGGTGCGCCGTTATGACGCGGGAAAGAGGCAACCTGACGTACCTCACCACTCGCCAAGGTCTGGATAACCAAGGCAGAACGGCCACTTTCAAATGTCACATAAGCCAGTTTGGCGCCATCAGGAGACCATGCAGGCGACATCAACGGTTCCGGTGAACGGTGAACAGTGAACTGGTTGTAACCATCGTAATCAGATACACGCAGTTCATACGGATATTTACCACCATTTGTCTTTACAATGTAAGCCAGACGAGTACGGAATGCGCCTTTAATGCCCGTCAGTTTTTCAAATACTTGATCACTGGCTGTATGCGCAGCATAACGCAACCACTGTTTGGTCACTTTAAATTGATCCTGAGCAAGTACCGCGCCCGAAGCACTCGAAGTATCAACTAATTGATAAGAGATTGAAAAACCACCATCCGCACTTGGTTGGATCTGCCCAACAACAACAGCATCAATCCCCAACGCCGACCACGCAGCAGGCGTCACCTCAGATGCCGTCGTTGGTTGCTGTGGCATTCGGCTGACATCAATAGGGTTAAATTTACCGCTGTTGCGAAGATCAGCGCCAACAATCGCCCCTATCTCTTCCGGTGCATTACCCGCTCCAGTCCATTTAAAGGGTACAACGCCAATAGGACGTGCAGAATCGACACCTTGGGTGATCTCGATACGAACTTCTGCGTAAGCAACCGTGGCCCACAACATTAAAATGCCTAGTACTACTTTAAAAGCCTGCCTCATTAATCTCTCCCTTATCACGATGGAATAGTCGCAATAATTCGCAGAATATTAACAAACGTCAACAAACAAAACCAGATAGCTTAATAACATTGAATGGTTTTGTTTGTTATTAATAACTTCTAAATAACAACTTTATTGAGGGTTGAAATCAAGCAGCGCATTTTTAAACGCTTCATAAACCTCCTTGCTTGGCGGTTTCGGAATTTTCGCTTGTTTAGCCGCTGCTACCGCCGCTTGGCACAACGCCGGGTCTCCCCCCTCTGACTTTACATCAATTAACAAGCCATCAGGAGCAAGTTTAATCCGTAATGCACAGGTACGCCCACGATACATGCTTGGATCGTAAAACTTATTCTGTATCGCTACCTGGATCTGCCCCAGATAGTTATTAATGTCGGCATTTGAAGCTCCACTTTTCTTACCGCCACCTTTACCCGCGGCAGAAGCCCCTCCTTGCTGTTTCGGTGCATTGGAAGTTAAGCCGCCCAGTAAATCATCAACTTCACTTGCCTGTTTAGTGGCTTGCTCAGCAGCTTTTTTCTTGGCGTCAGCTTCGGCCTTGGCTTTAGCCTTTGCATCTGCCTCAGCTTTGGCTTTAGCATCCGCTTCAGCCTTGGCTCTTGCTTTAGCCTCAGCGTCTGCTTTGGCTTTCGCTTCTTCCGCGGCTTTTTGTTTAGCAGCCGCGGCTTCAGCTTCTTTCTTCGCTTCCGCTTCAGCTTTCTTCTGTGCCTCAGCCTGCTCTTTAATCAGTTTTTCTTTTTCAGCCTTAGCCTTCGCCGCCGCTTCTTCTGCCTGTTTTTGCTCTTCACGGGCTTTGTTTGCAGCTTCTAAAGCTTGTTTTTTCTGTTCTTCCGCTGCCTGTTGCGCCTTAATACGTTCTTCTTCTACCGCTTTTAAACGTTCCTGCTCTTCAGCCTGTTTTTCCCTTAATTCAGCGGCCTGCTGTTCCGCTTTCTTCTTTCGTAACTGCTCTGCACGCTTAGCATCAGCCTGTTGTTGTTGCTGTTGGTTGTACTGTTGTACTACCGCATTCGGATCGACCATAACAGCATCAATAACAGAACCATCCTGACCACCGCCACCCATTTCAGTTTTTCGTGTCAGGGAACCCCAAATAAGTAACCCAATCAAAATAATATGTAACACAACCGAAACGATAACAGCGCGATTTAATTTATTGTTTTGCCCGTTTGTCTTTCCCACGCTCGATATCCAAGATCTTCAAATAACAGCAACTGCCGGCCAAACTCAGATAGGCTGAGTCATTAAACCAACGGATTTCACACCTGCCCGATGCAGCATGTTGAGCGCCTTAATAATTTCATCGTAAGGCACTTCCTTCGAACCACCGATCAAGAAAACGGTTTTTGGATTCTCTTTTATTCGTGCCTGCGCTTCCGCAATAATCTGCGGTTCAGGCAATAATTCCAACCGTTCATGGTTAACTATCATGGTGTACTGACCAACACCAGAAACTTCCACGATTACCGGTGGATTATCGGAATTGGAAACCGTTTTAGAATCTACCGCATCCGGCAGATCAACTTCTACGCTTTGAGTGATAATCGGTGCTGTTGCCATAAAGATAAGCAACAGAACCAGCAATACGTCCAGTAAGGGAACGATATTGATTTCGGATTTCAGCTCACGCTTGCGACTACGAGTGCGTGCCATAGCCTCTCCCCTTACTATTTGTTTTCTGCTTTATTTTCAGCAGCGAAAGCCTGACGATGCAAAATAGCCAGAAACTCTTCCATAAAGTTATCGTAATTTTGCTCCAGCTTATTAACACGCTGATTCAAGCGGTTGTATGCCATCACTGCCGGAATCGCCGCAAACAGACCAATCGCCGTTGCAATTAATGCTTCTGCAATACCCGGCGCTACCATCTGGAGAGTGGCCTGTTTTACCGCACCTAATGCGATAAATGCATGCATAATCCCCCAGACCGTACCAAATAGACCGATATACGGGCTAATTGAGCCAACTGTACCCAAGAATGGAATATGGCTTTCTAACGATTCCAATTCACGATTCATTGAGATACGCATTGCACGTGAAGCCCCAGTTATTACCGCTTCTGGCGCATGATTATTTGCATGATGCAGGCGGGCGAATTCTTTAAATCCAGAATAAAAAATTTGTTCTGTTCCACCTAAAGAATCTCGACGCGACTGACTTTCCTTATATAAGCGTGATAATTCAATACCCGACCAGAATTTATCTTCAAACGCTTCTGATTCCCGGGTTGCTGCATTGAGAATTTTGGTCCTTTGAATAATGATCGCCCATGAAGCAACGGAAAAGCAGATCAAAATAAGCATGATCAACTGTACCAAAAGGCCCGCTTTCAGGAATAAATCTAGAATGTTCATGTCAGTCACTGCTTAAACTCCGCGACAATAAACTTTGGAAGCGCAATCGGCTTCATTTGAGATGTATTTACGCAGGCGACTAAAACTTCTGCGCTGTTAATAATTGTTCCATTACCATCAACAATGCGTTGGGTAAATGTCAAAGATGCTCTACGAATATCCGTAATTTCGCTCTGCACTTCCAACATATCATCAAGCCGGGCCGGGGCACGGTAATCAACCATCATACGTCGAACAACAAACGCAACTTGTTCATCAAGTAAATGCTGTTGATGAATTCCATGCTGACGTAACATCTCAGTACGAGCTCTTTCATAAAAGACGACATAACGGCCATTATAAACTATCCCGCTTACATCTGTATCTTCGTAATAAATACGAATGGGCCACCGGAACAACGTATTACTCACTTTCAATCCTACATAAGGCGAATTAACGCTGCCACTATACTCAAGACAATGCGGCTTTGGAATAATGTGCAAATAAAAAATTTATGGGTTAGAAGCCCTATAACATACAGAATTAACTCATAAAGAAATGGTACAAACCCCAAATCAAAATCAAGAATGCCGGCAAAGGAGAGAAAAAGATACGCCAGACGATATGTCTTGGCTGAAAACCCACCCCGAAAGTCACACCTGTACATACAGACCATATTAGCAAAATACCTTGCCATATCTGCAATGAACTGGTGTTAGCCGCAAAACGAGCAGGGTCCCAAAAGACACAAGCAGCAAACGTTAATGCCACAATAAGGATAAAGCCCCGAATAGGGACTTTATCCATCAGCCGATAGAATTTTCTATTAATACGATTTCTCGCCATTTTTAGCGGCTTTTTCTTCTTCATTATGCTCAAAAGCTAAGGCAGCGATTATAGCGAAACTACAAGCCAAGAGCGTTCCGAGAATCCAAGCAAAATACCACATGCTTTATGCTCCTTAGTACAGTGAATGTTTGTTATCTTCAATAAAACTTTTATCCAAACGCCCAAACATTTTGTAATAACACCAAATGGTATATCCCAAAACAATTGGGACAAAAATCAATGCAACTACAAACATGACACGCAGCGTCATCAGGCTTGACGTGGCATCCCACATCGTCAAACTGACATTAGGATCAGTGATTGAAGGCATCACAAATGGGAACATCGTTACACCGCAAGCCAGAATGATGCCAGCAATTGTCAGTGAAGAGAACAGGAATGCCCATCCAGCTTTATTGATGCGCGTCATCAGCATCGTCAGCAAAGGCGAAGCTACGCCCAATGCCGGTAGCGCCCACAACAACGGATAGTTGTTAAAGTTAGTCAGCCAAGCACCCGCCTGATGAGCAACTTGTTTATGTAATGGGTTAGACTGAGCCATCGTATCCAAGCCGCCAGTCACAACATAACCATCAATACCATAAATCAGCCATACGCCTGCCAGCAGGAAAGCTACCATTGTCACCAGCGCACAGAGGTAAGTTGCGGCACGAGAACGCAGACGCAGCTCGCCCGTAGTACGCATTTGCAGATAAGTTGCCCCCTGCGTCACAATCATCATCAGGCTGATCACTCCTGCCAGTAAACCGTACGGGTTGAGCAATTCAAAGAAGGAGCCGGTATAGAACAGACGAAGTTGAGAATCAACGTTAAACGGCACTCCCTGTAATAAATTACCGAATGCCACACCGATAACTAATGGAGGAACAAAGCTACCGATAACTATTCCCCAATCCCACATGTTACGCCACTTGCGATCTTCCAGTTTGGAGCGGTAATCAAAACCAACCGGACGGAAGAACAACGCAGATAACACCAGGATCATAGCAATATAGAAGCCAGAGAATGCTGCGGCATAAACCATCGGCCATGCGGCGAACAACGCTCCACCAGCGGTAATCAACCAAACCTGATTACCATCCCAATGCGGCGCCACTGAGTTAATCATGATGCGACGCTCAGTATCGTTTTTGCCGATGATACGTAATAGGATACCAACTCCCATATCAAAACCATCAGTTACCGCGAAACCGATTAGCAGCACACCAATCAGTAGCCACCAGATAAATCGTAGTACTTCATAATCAAACATAAGTGGACTCCTGTTTACTGAGCATCAGGTGCTGAAGTTGTTTTCTGTTCAAAATGATAACGCCCCGTTTTTAAGCTGCTTGGGCCAAGGCGGGCAAATTTGAACATCAAAAACATTTCCGCAATCAGGAATAAAGTATAAAGGCCACAAATCAGCGCCATAGAGAACAAGATATCGCCGGCAGTTAAATTGGAACTCGCCACCGCAGTTGGCAGCACTTCACCAATTGCCCACGGTTGACGACCATATTCCGCCACAAACCAGCCTGATTCTATGGCAATCCACGGCAATGGAATACTGTACAGCGCAGCGCGCAGTAACCATTTTTGTTTACCAATGCGGCCGCGGATAACACTCCAAAACGCCAGACCGATCAACAATAACATCAGGAAGCCGGCTGCAACCATGATACGGAATGCAAAATAGAGCGGCGCAACACGAGGAATAGAATCTTTCGCGGCTGCTTTGATTTGTTCTTCACTGGCATCAGTCACTTTGCTGGTATAACGTTTCAGCAACATGCCATAACCCAGATCTTGTTTACTTTCATTGAATGCAGTACGAACCGTCGGGTCTGTGTTGCCTGCACGCAATTCCTCCAACAGGTGATAAGCTTTTATACCATTACGAATACGCTGCTCATGCTGGTCCATCAGATCACGCAGACCAATGACCGGAGTATCAACAGAACGGGTAGCAATCAGCCCCATAAGATAAGGGATCTGAATCGCATATTTGTTTTCCATTTTATCCTGATCCGGGATACCTATCAGTGTAAAAGCGGCCGGAGGTGGCTGAGTTTCCCATTCAGCTTCGATGGCGGCCAGCTTAGTCTTCTGTACGTCGCCCATTTCGTAACCAGATTCATCACCCAACACAATAACAGACAATACAGCCGCGATACCAAAACTTGAAGCAATCGCAAATGAACGCTTAGCAAATGGAATATCACGGCCTTTAAGCAGATAGTAAGAGCTGATACCGAGAACGAAGATCGCCCCTGTCACATAACCTGCGGCAACGGTATGAACAAATTTCACTTGAGCAACTGGGTTCAGTACCAGTTCAGCAAAACTTACCATCTCCATACGCATGGTTTCAAAGTTGAAATCAGAAGCAATCGGGTTTTGCATCCAACCGTTAGCAACCAGAATCCAAAGTGCAGAGAAGTTAGATCCTAATGCGACCAACCAAGTTACTGCCAGATGCTGCGTCTTACTGAGACGATCCCAACCGAAGAAAAATAGACCTACGAATGTAGACTCTAGGAAGAACGCCATCAAGCCTTCAATCGCTAGAGGCGCACCGAAAATGTCACCAACGTAGTGAGAAAAGTATGACCAGTTAGTCCCAAACTGGAACTCCATAGTCAGCCCTGTTGCAACCCCCAAAGCAAAGTTAATACCAAATAACTTGCCCCAGAATTTTGTCATATCTTTATAAATTTGTTTGCCGGAGAGCACATATACCGTTTCCATGATCGCCAGCAAAAACGCCATACCAAGCGTTAGTGGAACGAATAGAAAATGATACATCGCAGTTAAGGCAAACTGTAATCGTGACAGTTCGACAATATCAAACATCTTGACTCCTTGCTCCTAGCAGGAAGACACCGACTTGCGGCAACCTGACTTCATATAAGCACTTTGCTCAAAGTACTCATGCAGAAGCCTCATAACTACCAGCAATAAATGCCTTTAAAATAACAACTCACTACTAAGTAAATTAAAAACTAATTAGACTAATAGTATAGTACGCTTATATTCCCATACAATAAATAGGTTTTACGTGATTCAGATTAGAATTCTGAATATAGGTCAAGAATTGCAGCCATTGTTTAATAGGAATTAATTTGATCTGAGTCAATTTAAGCAAACCAAAGCAATAATGCTATAGTAATAATTTGATTTTATGGATTTTTTTCATAGCAGTGTTAATTAATTTGTTTATTATTTCATTTTGGTTGACATATTGTTAATTATTTGTTTGTTTAGATAAATATTGATTTCTATATTGCTGTTAAATGATTTTTAAAATTAACTTCTTATTTTCATCCTTAAGAAAATATTATTATTAACTTCATCTTTATTAAATTTCATTTTAATAAATAGCATTAATGAAACTCAGTTTAATTTAATTGGAGAATAACAAAGTGAAAATAAAGATTTAATGAATTTAATCGCAGTGAATACTGCCCATACAAATAAAAAGGCCACTTTACAGCGGCCTAATAGATAAGGATTTTTTATAAAATGTCACTTGCCAGCAAGTAAATCTTTCACAGCATCACCGATGTCTGCCAAGCTACGAACAGTTTTCACCCCTGCCGCTTCCAGAGCAGCAAATTTTTCGTCCGCCGTTCCTTTACCACCTGCAATGATGGCGCCAGCATGCCCCATACGCTTGCCTTTTGGTGCAGTCACACCCGCGATGTAGGCAACAACCGGCTTAGTAACGTGCTGTTTAATATAAGCCGCTGCCTCTTCTTCTGCTGTTCCACCAATTTCACCAATCATTACGATGGCTTCTGTTTGTGGATCTTCCTGGAACAATTTCAGGATATCAATGAAGTTAGAACCTGGAATTGGATCACCACCGATACCAACACAAGTAGATTGGCCTAAACCTGCATCCGTTGTCTGTTTTACCGCTTCATAAGTCAGCGTTCCTGAGCGGGAAACGATGCCAACTTTACCAGCTTGATGAATGTGGCCCGGCATAATACCGATCTTACATTCATCCGGCGTGATAACACCCGGACAGTTAGGACCGATCATTCGCACACCCGCTTCATCCAGTTTCACTTTAACCGTCAGCATATCCAGCGTCGGAATACCTTCAGTAATGGTGATAATCAGTTTAATACCTGCGTCGATCGCTTCCAGAATAGAATCTTTACAGAAAGGAGCTGGAACATAGATAACAGAAGCCGTTGCCCCTGTTGCTTCTACCGCTTCACGAACGGTATTGAAAACAGGTAATCCCAGATGTTCAGTACCGCCCTTACCCGGCGTTACCCCGCCAACCATTTGGGTACCGTAAGCAATCGCTTGTTCTGAATGGAAAGTTCCTTGGCTGCCAGTAAAACCTTGACAGATAACTTTGGTGTTTTTATCAATTAAAATAGACATTATTTATTTTGCCCCCACTGCTGCTACTGCTTGCTTAGCTGCATCTGTCAAGCTGGTTGCGGCAATGATATTTAAGCCGCTGTCAGCCAGTTTTTTCGCGCCCAGATCAGCATTGTTCCCTTCCAAACGAACAACAACCGGTACGTGAACTCCTACTTCTTCCACCGCACCAATAATACCGTCAGCAATCAGGTCACAACGAACAATACCACCAAAGATGTTAACCAATACTGCTTTCACATTTTCATCTGACAGGATAATTTTAAACGCTTCTGTAACACGTTCTTTGGTTGCACCACCACCAACATCAAGGAAGTTAGCTGGCGCACCGCCATGCAATTTAACGATATCCATCGTTCCCATTGCCAAGCCAGCACCGTTTACCATGCAACCAATATTGCCATCCAACGCGACATAGTTGAGCTCCCACTGTGCCGCCTGAGCTTCACGAGGATCTTCCTGAGATGGGTCATGCATTTCACGCAATTCAGCCTGACGGAACAGTGCGTTGCCGTCAGCGCCCAGTTTGCCATCCAGACAAATCAAATCACCTTGAGTAGTAATAACCAATGGGTTAATTTCAACCAAAGCCAGGTCACGCTCCAGGAACAGATTCGCCAACCCTAAGAAAATTTTAGTGAACTGGCTGACTTGTTTACCGGTTAAACCCAATTTAAATGCCAGTTCACGCCCCTGATAAGGCATAGGGCCAATCAGCGGGTCAATAATCGCTTTATGGATCAGTTCCGGGGTCTCTTCCGCAACTTTTTCAATTTCAACACCACCTTCAGTAGAAGCCATGAACACTACACGACGCGTACCACGATCAACCACAGCACCGAGATACAGCTCCTTCGCAATATCAGTTGCTCCTTCCACTAAAATCTGACGAACAGGCTGCCCCTGCGCATCTGTTTGGTAAGTAACCAAACGTTTGCCTAGCCACTGCTCTGCGAAAGCGCGAATTTCTTCTTTACTGTTAACCACTTTCACGCCGCCCGCTTTACCGCGACCGCCAGCATGGACCTGGCACTTCACCACCCAAGGGCCAGAACCGATTTTAGATGCAGCTTCTTCTGCTTCACGCGGTGTCGTGCAGGCATAACCAGCCGGAGCGGGTAAACCATATCGTGCAAAAAGCTGTTTTGCCTGATACTCGTGTAAATTCATGATGTTCTATCCATAATTAAGTCTGAGAAGAGCAAAAATAAGTAAGTTGCTCTCTGATTTTTTTGTTGCTTTGGATATAGCCAGTCCGAAAACTGGCTGTACATATACATTTGTTTACTTCAGACTGGGCAGATATTAGCGCGTATCCGCCCTGATTATGTTGCTATACGTCCAGCAGCAAACGTGCAGGATCTTCCAGCATTTCTTTGATGGTCACTAGGAAGCCTACAGACTCACGCCCGTCAATCAGACGATGGTCATAAGACAGTGCCAGGTACATCATTGGAAGGATCTCCACCTGACCATTAACCGCCATTGGGCGATCTTTGATGGCATGCATGCCAAGAATCGCACTCTGTGGTGGGTTAATGATTGGCGTAGACATTAAGGAGCCGAATACACCGCCATTAGTAATGGTAAAGTTACCACCCGTCAGCTCTTCAACGGTCAATTTGCCGTCGCGGCCTTTGATAGCCAGCTCTTTAATGCGTTTTTCGAGATCAGCCATGCTCAGTGCATCAGCATCACGCAGTACAGGCGTTACCAGACCGCGCGGTGTCGATACCGCAATACTGATATCGAAATAGTTGTGGTAAACCACATCAGTGCCATCAATAGAAGCATTCACTTCTGGATAGCGTTTCAGTGCTTCAACCACGGCTTTCACATAGAAAGACATAAAGCCCAGACGTACGCCGTGACGTTTTTCAAACGCCTCGCCGTACTGTTTGCGCATATCTTGAATGGGCTTCATGTTAACTTCGTTAAATGTTGTCAACATCGCGGTGTTGTTTTTCGCTTCCAGCAGACGTTCAGCCACACGTTTACGCAGGCGAGTCATTGGAACACGTTTTTCACTGCGGTGTGGCAACAGAGAATCCTGGGCAGAAACAGGGGCTTCTGCGGACTTGCCAGCCGCTTTTTCGTTATCAGCCATGTATTTTTCCACGTCTTCACGGACGATACGTCCACCAACACCACTGCCTTTAATCGCTTTAGCATCAAGATCGTGCTCTGCAATCAAACGACGGACCGCCGGGCTGAGCGCATCATTGCTCTCTTCTTCTAAACCCGCCGTTTGACGTTTCGCCAAAGTCGCTTCTGTCTTTTCTTTTATCTCCGCCGGCTTGCCGGTGCTATCACCCAGACGAATACGGCCAAGAAGCTGACGGGACAGAACAGTGGCGTCTTTCTCTTCCAAAATGGCTTCTAAAATACCTGCTTCACTGGCAGGCACTTCCAGCACAACTTTATCTGTTTCGATTTCAACCAGCACTTCATCACGTTCAACACGATCACCCTGTTTTTTGTGCCAAACTGCCACAGTGGCATCAGCAACAGACTCAGGCAGATCCGGAACCAGAATATCTACGCTACTCATTTTATATCCTTTATTTATTCAACGTTCAGTGCGTCATTAACCAGCTCTTGTTGTTGTTGCTGGTGAACTGACGTATATCCAACTGCCGGGGAAGCAGACGCAGGACGACCTGCATAACGTAAAGAAGCCCCGAACGGGATCACTTCACGGAAGTTGTGCTGACTGCAATACCAGGCCCCCTGATTTAATGGCTCTTCCTGGCACCAGACAAAATCATGTACATGAGCATACTGTTCCAGTGTTGACTGAACATCCTGATGAGGGAATGGATATAGTTGCTCGATACGCACGATAGCGACATCAGTTTGTTCATTTTTACGACGTTGCTCCAACAGGTCGTAGTAGACTTTACCTGAACAAAGTACAACCCGTTTAACGCCTTTCGGATCAAGGGCGTCAGTTTCACCAATAACTGTCTGGAATTTACCGTTAGCCAGTTCATCCAGGCTAGAAACAGCTAATGGATGGCGCAACAGTGATTTTGGCGACATAACGATCAACGGACGGCGCATACCGCGCAAAGCCTGACGGCGAAGCATATGGTAGACCTGAGCTGGCGTTGATGGCACACAAACCTGCATGTTCTGCTCTGCGCACAGTTGCAAATAACGTTCCAAACGGGCAGAAGAGTGTTCAGGCCCTTGTCCTTCATAACCATGAGGCAGCAGCATAACCAAGCCACACATACGGCCCCATTTCTGCTCACCAGAGCTGATGAATTGGTCAATAACAACCTGTGCGCCGTTGGCAAAATCACCAAATTGAGCTTCCCAGATTGTCAGAGCACGAGGTTCTGTTGTTGCATAGCCATACTCAAACGCCAATACCGCTTCTTCGGACAGGACAGAATCCCAAACATTGAATGCTCCCTGACCGTTATGAACGTTCGCCAGAGGAACATAAACAGAACCGTTAGCCTGATTATGGATAACAGCATGACGATGGAAGAAAGTACCACGACCAGCGTCTTCACCAGACAAACGCACCGGGACTCCTTCATCCACTAAAGTCGCGTAGGCCAATGTTTCTGCGCCGCCCCAATCGAATAATTTATCGCCGTTTGCCATCTCTGCACGGTCGTTATAAATTTTCGCCACACGGGAGTGCATTGTCACTTCTTCCGGGACAGAGCTGATACGTCTACCCAGGTCTTGCAAACGCTTAATATCCACTTTATGTGGGTATTCTTCATCCCATTCGTGATTAAGATAAGGCTCCCAAGTAAATGAGTGCAGCCCCATTGAGCGCCACTCATCAACGACACAATCACCACGGTCGAGGGCATCACGATACAGGTTAACCATCTCGGTCACATCATCGGCTGATATCAAGTTCTCAGCCGCCAGCTTGTCACCATAGATTTTACGTGGCGTTGGGTGTTTCTTGATTTTCTGATACATCATTGGCTGAGTTGCACTTGGCTCATCAGCTTCGTTATGACCATGACGACGATAACAAACCAGATCGATCATCACATCACGTTTGAAGGTATTACGGAAATCCAGTGCTAAACGGGTGACAAATGCCACCGCTTCTGGATCGTCTGCATTAACGTGGAAAATCGGCGCCTGTACCATTTTGATAATATCGGTACAGTATTGTGTTGAACGGGCATCTTTCGGGTTAGACGTTGTGAAACCAATCTGGTTATTGATGACGATACGAATTGTACCGCCTACCTCATAACCACGAGCCTGAGACATGTTCAGCGTTTCTTGCACCACTCCCTGTCCGGTAACAGCAGCATCACCGTGGATAGTGATTGGCAACACCATATTACTGCGGCCTTCATCCAAACGGTCGCGGCGGGCACGCACTGAACCAATAACGACAGGGCTGACAATCTCAAGGTGAGATGGGTTAAATGCTAATGCCAAATGAACTTTAGCACCCTCGGTAGCAAAATCAGACGAGAAACCTTGGTGATATTTCACGTCACCGGTACCAAGGTGCTCTTTATGTTTACCGGCAAACTCATCAAACAGATCAGCCGGTTTTTTACCTAAAATATTAACCAAGACGTTGAGGCGCCCACGGTGAGCCATTCCCAGCACAACTTCTCGTGTATCATGTTTACCCGCATGGCGGATAAGATCCTTCAACATGGGGATCAGCGCATCACCACCTTCAAGAGAGAAACGTTTCGCTCCCGGAAACTTAGCTCCCAGATAACGCTCCAAACCTTCCGCTGCCGTCAGTTCCGCCAGAAAACGCCGCTTTTCCTCTACGCTAAACTGAGAGCTGACAGTCACAGACTCCAGACGCTGCTGAATCCAACGTTTTTCTTCCGTATTGGTGATGTGCATGTATTCAGCGCCAATAGAACCGCAATAAGTGCGTTTCAGCGCTTCATACAAATCAGCCAATTTCATCGTCTCTTTGCCGATTGCAAAAGAGCCTACGTTAAATGTCTCTGCAAAATCAGCTTCCGTCAGATTATGGAAAGCAGGATCTAAATCAGGGACGCTATCCTGTTTCCATAATCCCAACGGGTCAAGGTTCGCATTTTGATGACCGCGAAAGCGAAATGCGTTGATGAGCTGCAAAACTTTAACTTGTTTTGCATCCATTGCTGGATCGCTGACAGAGGAATGATAACGCGTAGTATCTTTCGCAAGACGGCGGAAGTAATCACGCGTCTGCGAGTGGAGTTGTTCACCGTTGAGTCCCGCATTCGGCAATTGTTGGAAAATCTCTCTCCAACTTGCATCAACGGAGTTTGGATCGGTTATATAGTCTTCATAGATCTGCTCTATGTAAGACTGGTTTGAACCAGCCAGGAAGCTTGAATCCAGCCAGTCCTTCATTGCGCCGTTCTGCATTGTGATCCCTTAAGCTTTAAAAGCTTTAGTTTTCGCCGTGGTTAACTATTACCGTTTAAATACGGTATCGATAAAAGGTTCATTTGGACGTGCTTTATGCATGTTCTCTTTTGGGTTTCGGAACCCTTCAAGGAACCTTTAAAAACCGCCTCATCGTTTTTAAAGGTTCCTCGCCTCAAGCTTTTGTCATCATTCGCAGTTGGCAACTCATATTCTTCAATTCTTTGTGCCCTCCACAAAGAAAATTTCGCGGAGGGCAGACCTATTATGCACTATGTTTCAGTAACATAGACTTAATATGGCCAATAGCTTTTGTTGGATTCAACCCCTTAGGGCACACACTGACACAATTCATGATGCTATGGCAACGGAAAACACTGAAAGCATCATTCAACTTATCTAATCGTGAAGCCGTTTCAGTATCACGGCTGTCAATCAGGAAGCGATATGCCGCCAGTAAACCCGCAGGCCCGATAAATTTATCAGGGTTCCACCAGAACGACGGACAGGAAGTTGAACAACATGCACACAGAATACACTCGTACAGACCATCGAGTTTTTCCCTTTGTGCAGGTGATTGCAAATGTTCACGTGCCGGCGGGTTTTTACCGTCATTCAGCAAATATGGGCGAATCTTCTCATATTGCGCATAGAATTGCCCCATATCTACAACCAAGTCACGGATAACCGGCAAACCGGGCAACGGGCGAATAACAATTTTCTTGCTGCCGCGCCGCAAAGCCGAAACAGGCGTAATACAGGCCAGACCATTTTTACCATTCATGTTGAGGCCATCAGAACCACAAACACCTTCACGGCAAGAACGACGGAAAGAGAGTGTCGGGTCCTGCTCTTTAAGCTGGATCAAGGCATCCAGCAACATCATGTCACGCCCTTCTTCTGCTTCCAGCGTGTAATCCTGCATACGAGGAGCGCTGTCAACATCCGGGTTGTAACGATAAATCGAAAATTCAAGTTTCATAATCTATTCCTCCGCAACTGGATCATCAGCAACTCATTAGTAAGTACGCGCTTTCGGCGGGAATGCTTCACGCAGTTTTGGCTGCATGTTGACATTACGACGAGTCATAGTTTCAGTTTGCGGTAGATAGAGGGTATGGCATAACCAATTCGCATCATCACGATCCGGATAATCGAAACGGCTATGAGCGCCACGACTTTCAGTACGGAAGTTAGCAGCAACAGCCGTAGAAAATGCCGTTTCCATCAGGTTATCAAGCTCCAGACACTCAATTCTCTGAGTATTGAACTCTGAGGAAGTATCGTCCAAACGGGCATTTTTCAGGCGTTCACGGATAACTTTAAGTTCTTCCAGCCCTTTCGCCATTGCATCGCCTTCACGGAATACCGAGAAGTTGTTCTGCATGCACGCTTGCAAATCTTTACGAATTTTAACCGGATCTTCACCCGTACTCGCACTATTCCAACGGTTCAGGCGTTGCAAGGATGCTTCGATGTCAGATTCGCTGGCTTCGCGGCTAGTGCCTTGCTCCATCAGCGATTCTTTCAGGTGCAAACCGGCAGAACGGCCAAACACCACCAAATCCAACAGAGAGTTACCCCCCAGACGGTTTGCGCCATGAACAGATACACAGGCAATTTCACCGACAGCAAACAGGCCCGGAATAACCACATCTTCGCCTTTCTCGTTAATAGCCAGTGCCTGACCGGTCACTTTGGTTGGGATTCCTCCCATCATATAGTGGCAAGTTGGAATAACCGGAATAGGTTCTTTTACCGGATCAACGTGGGCGAAAGTACGGGATAATTCAAGAATACCCGGCAGACGAGACTCCAGCACCTCTTTACCCAAATGATCCAGTTTCAGCTTAGCATGAGGCCCCCAAGGACCATCACAACCACGGCCTTCGCGGATTTCGATCATGATGGAACGCGCCACCACATCACGACCAGCCAAATCTTTAGCATTTGGCGCATAACGCTCCATAAAGCGTTCACCATCTTTATTCAACAAATAACCACCTTCGCCACGGCAGCCTTCTGTCACCAGAACACCCGCCCCCGCGATACCGGTTGGGTGGAATTGCCACATTTCCATATCCTGTACAGGCACACCCGCACGCAGCGCCATACCTACACCATCACCGGTGTTAATATGGGCGTTAGTGGTCGATTGATAGATACGACCTGCGCCACCCGTTGCCAGAATAGTTGCCTTCGCTTTGAAATAAACCACTTCACCGGTTTCAATAGAGATCGCAGTACAACCAACAATGCTTCCATCCTGATTTTTAACCAAATCCAACGAATACCATTCAGAAAAAATAGTGGTGTGATTTTTTAAGTTTTGCTGATACAGCGTATGCAACAGGGCATGACCAGTACGGTCTGCCGCCGCGGCTGTACGTGCTGCCTGTTCACCACCAAAGTTTTTTGACTGGCCACCGAATGGACGTTGATAAATACGACCGTCATCCAAACGCGAAAATGGCAACCCCATGTGCTCCAGTTCCAAAATTGCCTCAGGACCAGTCTTACACATGTACTCAATCGCATCCTGATCACCGATGTAGTCGGAGCCTTTCACCGTGTCATACATGTGCCATTCCCAGTTATCATCATGGGAGTTACCCAACGCAACGGTGATCCCCCCCTGCGCGGATACAGTATGAGAACGGGTTGGGAATACTTTGGAAATCAAAGCACAGGATAGTCCCATTTGTGAAATTTGTAGCGCAGCGCGCATACCAGCGCCACCCGCACCAATAACGACTGCATCAAACTCTCTTACTGGCAGTTTCATCTATACACCCCACACCACAATTGTTCCGTAAATCAAGTAAGCCATCAGTGCAACGATAATCGCCAATTGCAGCATTAAACGCAGCGCCAGCGGCTTTACATAGTCAGTTAGTACTTGCCACATACCAATCCAAGCGTGAGCCAGAATGGAAAACAGTGCCAGCACAGTGAAGACCTTAGTGATGGATGAAGCGAAGAAACCCCGCCAGACTTCATAAGTGATATCCGACGTTGTAACGACAAAACCCAGCATATAAAGAACATATAAAACAATAATCATTGCGGACGCGCGCAATAATAGCCAATCATGGATACCCGTGCGACCCAATGCAGATGCGTTACTTACCATACCAGTACTCCAGCCAGAATCGACAGAATAACAGCAATCCCAATTGCCACTTTGGCAGAGAGACTACCGACCGCTAAGTTTTCCTCCAAGTAGCCGAAATCCATCAACATATGACGGACGCCACCACAGATATGGTAAGCCAGTGCGGTCAGAATGCCCCACACAATAAACTTAGCGAAAAATCCCGTCATAATATCGGCGGCTTGCTGAAACCCTTCTTGCGAGGAGAGAGACATTCCTAACAACCAGAGGAGAATTCCTACTGCTACGAAAGTAATGACGCCAGAGACACGGTGCAAGATCGAGGCTATTGCAGAGACTGGAAAGTGTATCGTCTGCAAATCAAGGTTGACAGGTCTTTGTTTTTTCACAATTTTGCCCACACAGCTCTTTTATTATTTTCCTTCCTCCGGACCTGGGCGGAAATCAGACAGCGATAAGAGGATACAAAGACACAACATTTAACCAAACGATAGATCCTTCATGTTAAATAATGTTGTGATTTAGTTACGCTGGGTGCTCCTACAGCAGGGTAATCCGGAGACCTGGCGGCAGTATATGTGCTTCACATTATTATTACAATTACAACACAATATGATTAGCTACATTTCCACTGAACAGTGATTAAGATCACGATTCAAACATATTGCACAAAATTAATTATCTTGTTTGACAAACTTTAAACATTTATCTTACATATATGGTTGAAAACACTTTTGAGATTGATTTTTGATAAGAGGAAAGACCTCAAGAAAAGCTAAAGTTATGTAACTGTGTAGTCCGCACGAATCATAATCATTTTTGTAGTCAATGCATAAAACATAACTCTCAAAAATTCACTAACAACCTGAAAACCATTGTCGTCCGGGGTGAGATTTCAGCCTTAAATGTGATATTGGCCTAATTTCAGTTTTTCCCCGGTAGTACAGTGTCAGAGGACACAGTATAAGAACCTATTCCGCCAGGCATTATGGGTGTAGGCCATCTTGTCAATAAATTGGGAACACAGATTGCACCGCAACCGGAATATGCGCACAGTCTGTAAAGAAGCGATTCAATCACAAATCGCTCACCGGCGCGGGCTACACCAAAGTGCATTCAAAAGTGACCGGCTTTTGTCAAAGCACCGTCCAAGCCCGTTCTTGATGACAAAGAATGGCCAATAAAATAGCCTGATAAGATAGACTCTATACAGTGTCTTTCTGCCGTGGTTGTTAAGAGTTATAAAAATGAAAGCGCTAAGGAGACTGTAATGGCAGATAACAAAGCAACTCTAACCCCAGACGGTTCAGTTGCTATTGAATTGGACGTGCTAACACCGACCCTTGGGTCTAAAGTCATCGACGTTCGTACTCTTGGCTCCCAAGGTTTCTATACCTACGACCCTGGTTTTACTTCTACAGCATCTTGCGAATCCAAGATCACCTACATTGATGGTAACGAAGGTGTATTGCTGCACCGTGGTTTCCCTATCGATCAGCTAGCGACAAAATCTACTTATTTGGAAGTCTGCTATATCCTGCTGTATGGTGAAACACCAACACAAGAACAGTTTGATAAATTCAAAAAAACTATTACCCGTCACACTATGATCCATGAACAGATCCATCGTCTGTTCAACGGCTTCCGCCGTGATTCGCACCCGATGGCAGTACTGTGCGGAGTCACCGGCGCTCTGGCTGCTTTCTATCATGATGCTCTGGATGTGAACAATCCACGTCACCGTGACATTACCGCATACCGCCTGCTGTCAAAAATGCCGACAGTGGCCGCCATGTGCTACAAATACTCTATTGGTCAGCCATTCGTTTATCCACGCAATGACCTCTCCTACGCAGGCAACTTCCTACACATGATGTTCTCTACACCATGCGAAGAATATAAAGTAAACCCTGTACTGGAGCGTGCTATGGATCGCATTCTAATCCTGCATGCGGACCACGAACAAAACGCGTCTACCTCAACAGTACGTACCGCAGGTTCTTCCGGCGCCAACCCATTTGCCTGTATTGCCGCAGGTATCGCTTCTCTCTGGGGACCTGCTCATGGCGGTGCAAACGAAGCTTGTCTACGTATGCTGGAAGAAATTCAGTCAGTTGAACATATTCCTGAATTTATTAACCGGGCCAAAGATAAGAATGATGCTTTCCGTCTGATGGGATTTGGTCATCGTGTTTACAAAAACTATGATCCTCGCGCAACCGTCATGCGTGAAACCTGCCATGAAGTGCTAGATGAACTTGGCCTGAATGATAGCCTGCTGGAAGTTGCTATGGAGCTTGAACGTATTGCTCTACACGACCCCTATTTTATTGAGAAGAAACTGTATCCGAACGTGGATTTCTACTCAGGCATTATCCTGAAAGCAATGGGGATTCCATCCACCATGTTCACTGTTATTTTCGCCATTGCCCGTACTATCGGCTGGATCGCTCACTGGAATGAAATGCATGATGATGGCGTGAAAATCGCTCGCCCACGTCAACTCTATACCGGCTATACAAAACGTGATTTCGAAAGCCAGCTTGAAAAATAATAAAAAAATCCGATTACGATAAGGGCAAAGCTGTGACTGCTCCACGCCGCAAACGGCGAGGCTTCCCACTTCTCAGGCCGCCACCGTCGATATAACGGATTTACGCGGGCCTCCGTGGGCAGAAACGACGAGTCCCGCCGCCTGTAATTCTGTTGTGCCCTTGCACTGGATGTTGAGCGCCGCATTGATATCGCGGTCATGTTCGACACCACAGCAAGGGCATAGCCAGATCCGCTTATACAGCGGCATTTCCGGCACTTTGTGGCCGCAGCAATGGCAGGTTTTCGAGCTGGAGAACCACTGATCCAGTTTGACCAGATGAACGCCCGCCGCCGCGGCTTTGTATTCCAGTTTCTTGATGAAGCCATGCCAGCCAGCATCCCCGATAGCCCGAGCAAGGTGGTGATTCTTCATCATATTGGCCGATTTCAGCGTCTCGACAATGACCGCTTGGTTTTCGTCAACCATTGTCCGGGAGAGTTTGTGTTGAAAATCGGCACGGGCATTGGCTACCCGTTCGTGTACCGCGGCGACCTGTAAACGTGCCTTTCGACGGTTGGCGCTGCCTTTCTGTTTTCGGGACAGGGCTTTCTGCTTGCGACGCAGGTTACGGGCGGCGTTGATAAGGTGACGAGGGTTATTCACCTTCTCCCCGTCCGACTGGATAAGATAGTGGGATAAACCCATATCACACCCTGTCACGCGGGTGATAACGCCCGGCTTTTCCGGTACATCCCAACCATCGTCACACAGGATAGCGGCGAAATATTTTCCCGTAGCTGTTCAGGAGAGCGTAATGCTCTTCACTTGCCCTTCAATTTCTCGGTGTATGCGCGCCTTTATCGGTGACAATTTCGGGATCTTCACGGCGCCATCCAGCACTTTCACCCCAATACAGTAATAGCTGGATTGCCGGCCGTGTTTGCGTTTGAACGTGGGAAATTTGGCTTGCAACTTCGGATTGAAGAAATTATCAAACGCGGTATTTAGATTGATCACCGCCTGCTGTAACGCGATGGCGTCATATGCCTTGAGCCAGGCGTACTTGCGTGATTTCTTCGCGACCGCCAGTAGCGGTTTAAGATCTTTGAGCGGATTTAAACTCACACAGTGACGTCTATAAGCATGCTTTTTGATGTGCAGCGCCTTATTGTACGCAAAACGGACCGCACCGAACTGGCCGTTAAGATACGCGGCCTGTTCGGGTGTGGGGTAGAGGCGGACTTTGGTCGCTCTTAACATATTCAGCGCTCATTGAGAAAGTGCCTTCATTTTAGCCTGTGACAGGAAGATATCAACGGGTTGTGCATTTGATATTCACGACAAAATCCCGTCGAAAGCGCTTTGATGGACGGATGATACACCCGTTACGTGAGGCATTCAGTTCAGCGGTGGCAAAGCTGGGATGTGAAAGGGTTTATCGGTCTGCACACACCGTGCCAAATCTAATCATGTTGACGTTGTAATCAATTTTCAAGATACAAGGGTTTACCGCAGTTTTTGCTAGCTTAATAGCTAGGGCTTTATTTAATTGGAAAGATTATTTGGTGAAATTTGATGCCATACCTGTGCGGTTTAAAGCACCGTAAAAATTGATCTCATCACTTTCCTTGTGTATGCTCGTTATCCAAGAGTAGGTACAAGCGACTTACTCTCTAAATTATCAAACGTAGCCTCTATTTGCGTGTGTAGCAAGATCACCAGAATCAAAATTCACAGTTCTATGAATCGGATAGAATAACGTTATTGACAAAAAACGTTAGTTATGAAAAGTCTGTCAAAAGCTTTGAAGCCCGCCGTTGGTGGGCTTCGTTTATTTCCGCCTTAGGAAAACGTGATCAAGCCGGATTTGGAATATCGATAAAAGTGACATCCAAGCCATAATTACCAGCCAACCACTCCCCCAAAGCCTTAATGCCATAACGCTCAGTGGCATGATGACCCGCAGCATAAAAATGCAGCCCCATTTCACGGGCGATATGAACCGTCTGCTCAGACACTTCACCGGTAATGAAAGCATCAACACCAAATTCAGCCGCCTGTTGAATAAAACCCTGACCACCGCCAGTACACCAGGCAAGCGTGCGAATCTCCTCAGGTGCGTTATCGCCCACATGCAACACCTTGCGACCAAGTGCCTGTTCAATACGTGAAGTTAACTCCACCGGTGATATCGGCTGATCAAACTCCCCATGCGGTACGAATGGTTCAATCAACCCAGCAACTTTCGCATCAATCAAGCGGGCCAATTGCGCGTTATTTCCCAATGATGGATGAGCATCAAGCGGCAGATGATAACCATATAAATTGATATCATTACAAAGCAACGTTTTCAGGCGATTACGTTTCATACCACGAATCACCGTTGGCTCATTTTTCCAAAAATAGCCATGATGAACGATAATGGCATCAGCCTGATGACGAACCGCTTCATCCAATAAAGCCTGACAAGCGGTCACTCCGGTAACGACTCGCTGAATATGAGTACGCCCTTCAACTTGTAAACCATTGGGGGCATAATCTTGAAACTCACCAACATTCAGCTCTTGGTTAATCACATTTTCCAGCTCAATATTACGCATCATATTCGTCCTGTATATTAATTGTATGGCAATAATATACCGCTACCTGCCGCCAATTGTCAGTTGTCAGCTACTTTTGATTGCCATAACCTGTTCTGACTGTTTTAACCATACGGGCTTATTGCTAGTTTTTACCCATACACGATACAAATAACTGTAAAAACGTACGCGATCACGACGAAATAGCATCACCGGTAACGCCAGGACACCGAAAGTGACAGCGCCAATACGGCGTAAAAGAACTTGATACCAAGGATATTCACGATATGAAGACATATTTGTCCTCCTTAAAATGATCCCACTTTTCCGCAGAATCTTAAAAATAATCAATCTGTAAATTGTTTAAAATTTTATCGCAAAAAATGAAAATTTACCACTTATCAGATCACTTTTAAGCCGTTATTGTCGCTATATTTTCTATTTTATGTAATTTTATTACATAAAATATGATAAAAATGTAATATTAAAAACATTTTATTAACAGTTAGTGAAAATGAAATTAAAGATACAAGCATTTGAAAATATCCGTTTGACGCTAGCGATAAAAGCAAGGATTGCCAATGTGAAGACTTTCATTGATAATCATTATATAAGTACAGAAAAACGATAATAGGAGGAAAGATGAAGGTATTAACTGTTATATTATTAATATTAGCAATAAATGTTTCAGGCTGCATCTCCAAAAAACACGCTTTTTCTATTGACTATAAAGCAAATGGCGAAACTTTTCATTTGACTCCATTATGTATAGAGGAAATTTTTCCGGAAAAAGGAGATAATTACTATTCCATTTTCATCAAAGTAAAAAATAACTCTCATTGCAGTAAACCATTTAATCTTTTTATAAAGCAAAACGTAGGAAAAAAACTATCTGTTTCTTTTAACAATAAACCAATATTGAAAAACACCAATATCATTACGCCAATACATGTCGAAAACGGTTTCTATCAGGCAATAGAATCAAATACAACATTTGAAGAAATAGAAAAATATTTAACCAATTGAAAAACAACATTTTTTAACATAAAAATCATTTAATTAAATGTTTTTTTAATAATTCAAATATTGAGTATTTTTTGTCAATCCCTGACAATCATATTAATACTAAACGATGGATTCGCATAATAAGTAAAAATAATTTTTCCTATACTATAAAATCCCAATCAATTTAATTTTCAATATGCTCAGTTATAATTAGTAAAATAAAAATATTATATGTCAAGTTTTAACATTCCGATTACTTTAGCAATATTATCAATAATATATAAATAATCAGAACGTTCATGTGCAGGATTATCCATTAATTTAAAATCATCTAATACCCCTAACCATTCACTTTCCCATAAATGTATCTTCTGCTAAAAAAGGGAATTATTATAATAGTTCTAAACAAGATAGGTTTCTATTTAAGTCTTCTGTTATTAGTCATTTTTACACTTTTTTTACACATCCACTCACTCTTTTATCAGCATCTTTGCATCCCCTTCCCTAATCTTTATCTATCCAAGTTTTCAGGAGATTAAGCAATGAGCATATTCTGCATTTCCGGCGCGTTATTAGTAGCCCTGTTACTGGTTTATCTAATCTATGCGCTACTTCATGCGGAGGATTTTTAAATGGCAGCATCCGCTTTTTTATTGATCACCAGTTTCTTACTGATTTTGATGCTACTGGCAAAACCACTCGGAAACGTTATCGCCAACATGATCGATGGTAATATTCCACGCGGGCTGACTAAAGCAGAATCTGGCCTTTGGCGTTGCTGTGGCTTACAGAAACCTGGCGGCACAGTCAAAGAGATGAACTGGTGGCAATACGCATTAGCTATCATTATTTTTAATCTGACCGGTCTATTACTGCTATTCACGCTTTTAGCCACACAACATGCCCTCCCCCTTAATCCTGAACATTTCCCCGGACTCAAATGGGACCTGGCGCTGAATACAGCGGTCAGTTTTATCACCAATACGGATTGGCAGTCATACAGTGGAGAAAACACACTCAGCTACTTTAGCCAGATGACAGGTCTAACCGTGCAGAACTTTCTTTCTGCGGCAACCGGTATTGCAGTGGCATTTGCGCTGATACGCGCATTTTCCCGTCATGGCGTCAAAACCGTAGGCAACGCCTGGGTTGATATCACACGTATCACACTTTATCTACTGCTACCGCTGTCTATGGTTATCACGCTCGTTTTCGTCAGTCAGGGAGTGATTCAGAATTTCGAACCGTATCAATTAGCCCATACCATTGAAGGCCAACAGCAATTGATCCCGATGGGCCCGGTTGCCTCGCAGGAAGCCATCAAGTTATTGGGAACCAATGGTGGTGGATTCTTTGATGCTAGCTCGTCACACCCCTTTGAAAATCCAACCGCTATCAGCAATTTCATTCAGATACTCTCTATCTTCTTGATCCCTTGTGCACTCTGTTTTGCTTTTGGACAAGTGGTTGGTGATAACCGTCAAGGGCACGCTCTATTGTGGACAATGAGTATCATCTTTGCCATTGCCACCGTAGGAGTCATGTATGCCGAACTGAAAGGGAATCCCCATTTCAGCCTGTTAGGCGCCAACAGTAATGTCAATATGGAAGGTAAAGAGAATCGTTTTGGCATTCTCGCAACCTCAATTTATGCCGTCGTAACAACCGCCGCTTCCTGTGGGGCAGTCAATGCTATGCATGATTCTTTCACTGCACTTGGCGGCATGATCCCAATGTGGTTGATACAAATTGGTGAAGTCGTATTTGGCGGTGTGGGTTCTGGTTTATACGGTATGTTACTGTTCGTTCTGCTGACTGTTTTTATCGCCGGTTTAATGATAGGCCGTGCCCCTGAATATCTCGGTAAAAAAATCGAAGTATTCGAGATAAAAATGGTGGCTCTGGTGATTCTGGTTACTCCTACACTGGCGCTTTTAGGAACAGCGCTTGCCATCTCCACCACCAGTGGGCGTGCCGGTATTTTGAACCCTGGCGCTCATGGTTTCAGTGAAGTGCTCTATGCCCTCTCCTCCGCTGCCAACAATAATGGCAGTGCTTTCGCGGGCCTCAATGCCAACAGTATGTTCTACAACCTGTTGCTAACCATAATCCTGTTTTTAGGTCGCTTTGGCATGATCCTGCCAGTACTTGCTATTGCCGGTTCTTTGGTCGTAAAAAAACGCCAGCCTGCCAGCAACGGTACACTCCCCACCTACAGCCCACTGTTTATCAGTCTATTGATTTTGACCATCATGCTAATCGGTGCCTTGACTTTTATTCCGGCTCTGATCCTTGGCCCGGTAATTGAACATTTACAAATCTGGCTAATGGCCCGATAAGAGCCAAAGAGAGGCATACCATGACCAACAAGCAACAGACATTATTAGAGCCTGCTTTGATTCGTAATGCCCTGATTGATTCAGTCAAAAAATGTCATCCGGCCGCACAATGGCGTAACCCAGTGATGTTTGTCGTCTATCTAGGCAGTGGGTTAACCACCATTTTATGGATAGCCATGTTAGCGGGTCAATTTAAGGGAAATGCGTTATTCACTGGTAACATCGCCTTATGGCTATGGTTTACTGTGCTATTCGCCAACTTTGCCGAAGCACTGGCAGAAGGGAGAAGCAAAGCTCAAGCAGCCAGTCTTAAAGGGGTAAGAAAAACCAGTTGGGCAACTAAACTTATCTCAGCTAATCGCAATGCAACCCGAGAGAAAGTCCCTTCTGACAGCCTGCGCAAAGGGGATATTGTCATTATTGAAGCCGGTGAAACCATCCCTTGCGATGGTGAAGTTATCGAAGGTGGCGCATCTGTTGACGAAAGTGCAATCACCGGAGAGTCTGCCCCTGTTATCCGCGAATCTGGCGGTGATTTTTCCTCTGTAACCGGCGGCACCCATGTACTATCTGACTGGCTGGTGGTCGAATGTTCAGTTAATCCCGGTGAAACTTTTCTTGACCGCATGATTTCAATGGTGGAAGGGGCTAAACGTCGTAAAACCCCAAACGAGATTGCACTGACTATCCTGTTGACGGCCCTGACAATCATTTTTCTATTGGTGTGTGTCACCCTGCTGCCATTTTCAATATTCAGCGTGGAAGCTAACCAATCTGGTCAACCTATCACTGTCACGGTATTGATAGCATTATTAGTCTGCCTTATTCCTACCACCATTGGCGGTCTACTCTCTGCAATTGGTGTCGCAGGCATGAGCCGCATGCTAGGTGCAAATGTTATTGCCACCAGCGGACGAGCCGTTGAAGCAGCGGGTGATGTGGATGTGTTGCTACTGGATAAAACCGGCACCATCACTTTGGGGAATCGCCAAGCCTCTCAGTTTCTACCCGTGCCTGGTATAACAGAACAGCAGTTGGCGGATGCCGCCCAGCTCTCTTCTTTAGCCGATGAAACACCAGAAGGCCGCAGCATTGTCATTCTGGCAAAACAACGATTCAATCTGCGTGAACGTGATCTGCGCTCACTGAACGCAACTTTTGTGCCTTTCTCTGCCATGACTCGAATGAGTGGTGTGAATGTGGAAAACCGCATGATCCGCAAAGGCGCCGTCGATGCAATTCGCCGCCATATCGAAGCCAATCACGGAAAATTCCCTGAAGCCGTAGAAATTTTGGTACAGACCGTAGCGCGTAAAGGGGGTACCCCGCTGGTTGTCGCAGAAAATCAACAGGTACTGGGAGTTGTCGCGCTAAAAGATATTATAAAAGGCGGTATTAAAGAGCGATTCGGTGAAATGCGCCGGATGGGAATCAAGACCGTTATGATTACCGGCGATAACCGTCTGACCGCGGCTGCGATTGCCGCAGAAGCCGGCGTAGATGACTTTCTGGCGGAAGCTACCCCCGAAGCCAAACTAGCCCTGATCCGCCAATATCAATCCGAAGGCCGTCTGGTCGCCATGACCGGTGATGGCACTAATGATGCCCCTGCCCTTGCTCAGGCCGATGTTGCCGTTGCTATGAACTCAGGCACTCAGGCAGCCAAAGAAGCCGGCAATATGGTGGATCTGGATTCCAACCCAACCAAACTGATTGAAGTAGTCCATATTGGTAAACAGATGTTGATGACACGTGGTTCTCTGACCACATTCAGTATCGCCAATGATATCGCAAAATATTTTGCCATTATCCCGGCGGCGTTTGCCGTCACTTATCCACAATTAAATATCTTGAATATCATGCACCTTCATTCACCCAGTTCGGCGGTTTTATCCACCGTTATCTTTAATGCGCTGATTATTGTTTTCTTGATCCCATTGGCTCTAAAAGGCGTGAGCTACCGACCAATGAATGCCTTGTCGCTTTTACGCCGCAATCTGTGGATTTATGGCCTGGGTGGTCTGATAGCGCCTTTCATCGGCATCAAACTGATAGATATGTTGCTGACTTTGCTGATACTTAAATAAGGTGATGAAAATGATTTGGTTACGTTCTTCTGTTGTGTTGTTGATATTTCTGACACTGATTACCGGCGTAGCTTATCCATTGCTGGCAACAGGTTTGTCAGAACTGATGTTTCCTTATCAAGCACAAGGCTCTATGGTAAAACAAGATGGTCAAACCGTTGGCTCTGAACTGATTGGTCAACCCTTCACTAAAGCGATCTATTTTCAGGGGCGCCCTTCTGCCACCGTAGATTATCCCTATAACGCTCTGTACTCGGGTGGCAGCAATTTAGCGCCCTCCAACCCAATATTGGATGATGAAATCAAACGCAGAGTTGAGCAACTGCGTCAATTTAACCGCCAACCAGACACTCCTGTACCGGTTGATCTGGTCACTGCATCCAGTAGCGGCCTTGATCCTCACATTTCACCCGCCGCTGCTGATTTTCAAGCACAAAGAGTCGCTGATGCCCGCCATTTACCGGTCAAAGTGATAAAACAATTAATCAAAGATAATATTGAGCCGCCACCATCGGAATTCCTCGGTGAGCCTGTGATTAATGTGTTAAAACTTAATCTTGCCCTTGATAATTTGCACAAGAGAAAACAGAAAGGTTGAATATGGATCAACTCGAACCACAGCGCCCTGACCCGGATGAATTACTGACACTGGTTAACGAGAAACAGCGCGGTAAATTAAAAATATTTTTCGGTGCCTGCGCCGGTGTGGGAAAAACCTATGCCATGTTGCAGGAAGCGCAAAGATTACGTGCTCAAGGGCTGGATGTGGTTATCGGCGTGGTAGAAACCCATGAGCGGCAGGGAACTGCCGCTTTACTTGATGGTCTGCCACAACTGCCACTTAAACAGATCCACTACCGACGGAGAAAAGTCACCGCCTTTGATCTTGATGCCGCCATTGCCCGCCACCCGGCCATCATTTTGATGGATGAATTGGCATTTAGAAATCCCCACACCAGCCGTCATCCCAAACGCTGGCAGGATGTTGAAGAGTTGCTTGAAGCTGGCATAGATGTACTGACGACCATCAACGTTCAGCATCTGGAAAGCCTCAATGATGTTGTGGGTGATATTACAGGTATCCAGGTCAGGGAAACCATCCCTGATCATATCTTTGATCAAGCGAATGAAATTGTCTTAGTTGATCTGCCCCCAGATGATCTGCGCCAGCGACTCCATGAAGGTAAGGTCTATATTCCTAGCCAAGCCGAACGTGCCATCGAAAATTTTTTTCGCAAAGGTAATTTGATTGCATTGCGGGAGCTCGCTTTACGCCGGACGGCTGATCGCGTTGATGATCAAATGCGTGCTTTCCGCGACACACAAGGGCATGAACCGGTCTGGCATACCCGTGATAATCTTCTGCTATGCATTGGTAATAGCTCAGGTAATGAAAAGCTCATCCGCACTGCCGCTCGTCTTGCGGCTCGATTAGGCTGTATCTGGCATGCAATCTATGTTGAAACCCCAAAACTGTACCAACTACCCGAAGGTAAACGGCGCACTATTTTAAAAGCACTCAGATTAGCGCATGAATTGGGGGCTGAAACAGCGACACTTTCCGATTCAAACAAAGAGAGAGCGGTGTTACGTTATGCCAGAGAACATAACCTCGGCAAAATTCTGATAGGCCGTCGCTGTACATCTAAACAGAAGCTATTTGGCTGGCAATGGCGTCCAGGTTTTGCTGACCGACTGGGGAAACTGGGACCAGATTTAGATCTGGTCATTGTCGCATTAGAAGAACGCAGACAATGGGATAAAGAGCAGGACAACCGCTCTGTGAGTGAAAAATGGCGAGTACAGATTCAGGGCTGCCTGATCGCTATTGCGCTCTGCACACTTATCACCTTATTCTCCCGAACATTCTTGCTGACCCTTGATAAAGCCAACCTTGTCACGCTTTATCTGCTTGGCGTCGTCATTATTGCGCTATTTTACGGGCACCGACCATCAATCTTTGCCGCTTTCATTAATGTCATTAGTTTCGATATCTTCTTTGTACAGCCTCATTGGTCTCTTGCTGTTACCGATATGCAGTACCTGTTAACTTTTACTGTCATGCTGATAGTGGGTGTCGTCGTTGGAAATTTAACAGCGGGAATGAGATATCAGGCGCGAATTGCCCGTTACCGCGAACAACGAACCCGTAATCTCTATGAAATGACCCGTGAACTGAGCCGAGCGCTGAATGAAGAAGATATTGCCCGCACCAGCTACCATTTTCTTGCTAATGGTTTTCAAGCTAAAACCGGCCTCTTTTTACCCAACGACGATGGCAATTTATATCAACTAACGACCAATAATGGCGGTCATATGCTAATTGACGATGCTATTGCAAAATGGAGTTTTGATAAAAATCTGCCGGCCGGAGCGGGAACCGATACGCTACCTAGCGTACCTTACCAACTACAGCCTATTGCTACACCTTCTCAGACGCTGGCTGTATTGGCTATTGAGCCATCCTATTTGCGCCAGTTATTGATCCCTGAACAACAGCGATTGCTACAAACATTTACCGGCCTGATCGCCAATGCACTGGAAAGATTACAACTCTCACGCCGGGCAGAATCCGCTAAACTGGATACAGAACGGGAACAGTTACGTAACTCGCTTCTGGCGGCCCTGTCTCACGATTTACGCACCCCGCTGACCGTCCTGTTCGGACAAGCGGAAATCCTGATGCTGGATTTATCTGCTGAAGGCTCTCCGCATACCAAACAGGTGAATCAGATCCGCCAACAAATTCTCAGCACTTCCCGTCTGGTTAATAACTTACTGGACATGGCGCGTATCCAATCGGGAGGAATTCAACTCAATCTGGAATGGCAATCGCTGGAAGAGATCGTCGGCAGTACCTTGCGTTCGCTGGAATATGCGCTCAACCGTCATCCAGTCGCGGTTTCCTTGCCATCCGATTTACTGTTGCATTGTGATGCCAGTTTACTGGAGCGGGTATTTATCAACCTGTTGGAAAACGCGATTAAATATACCGATGAGCAAACACCACTGGGCATCAAAGCGACAACAGAAAAAAATCAGATTCATATTGAAGTTTGGGATGCAGGTAAAGGCATTCCGCCGGAACAAGAACAGTTAATTTTCGATAAATTCTCCCGCGCTCGCAAAGAGTCAGCTATTCCCGGCGTGGGCCTTGGATTAGCAATTTGCCGGGCAATTATTGAAATCCACCAAGGAAAGATTTGGGCGACCAATAACGAAAAAGGTGGAGCAAGTTTTCACTTTGTTCTACCGTTAGAGAAGCCACCTGAAATTATCACTGAGGAGATGTGATTATTACCAACAATAACACCATTTTGATTATTGAAGATGAAAAAGAGATCCGACGCTTTGTTCGGCTAGCGTTGGAAGGTGAAGGCTATCGCGTATTTGACAGTGATACGTTGAAATGGGGCCTGATTGAAGCGGGAACCCGTAAGCCTGACTTAATTATTCTTGATTTGGGCTTGCCGGATGGTGACGGTATTAACCTAATCCGTGATCTGCGCCAATGGAGCTCAATTCCCGTTATTGTTCTCTCTGCCCGCGATAAAGAAGCGGATAAGGTTGCAGCCTTGGATGTCGGCGCTGATGACTACTTGAGTAAACCCTTTGGCATCAGTGAGCTATTGGCTAGAGTCCGGGTTGCCTTACGCCGCTTTGCCAGAACCAACAAAGAAGAATCGATCGTTCATTTTTCTGATGTGGTTGTCGATCTGGTTAACCGCCGAATTACCAAAAATGACGAAGAACTGCACCTCACCCCAATTGAATTCCGGTTACTAGGTGAATTATTGGCGAATAGCGGCAAAGTACTCACCCAACGCCAATTACTCAACCAAGTTTGGGGCCCTAATTATGTTGAACACAATCATTATTTACGGATTTATATGGGGCATTTACGACAAAAATTAGAAACCGACCCAACCAGACCAAAACATTTATTGACTGAAACCGGCATTGGCTATCGGTTTATGCCTTAATACCTGAGACACGTATCGAATCACTTCATGTCTCAGACAATTAACATCTCTCAGCAAAGCTAAGATCCACTTATTTCACCTGACACACATGTTCAGACAAATAATAAGCAACAGACTCTTCACAGCAAGAGCCAATAATATCGGCATCAGGCAGAGCTTTTTTTACCCTATTATGCGCCGTTCCCATTATGACCCCTTTAGCGACGGTTGAAAGCATTTCCACATCATTCATACCGTCACCAAACGCAATCGTTTTATTAATTGGGATACCAAGAAAACCGGCGAGCTGAATTAAAGCTTGCCCCTTCGAAACACCACTACCCATTACCTCCAGACACCAAGGGAATGAAAAAGCGACATTGACATGATCAGAAAAGAGATCAATTAAATGATGTTCTAATTTAACCAATGCATCATGATCTTTACTCTTATGAATGAAAAAGATTTTCTCAACCTGATCACAAGGCATTTCATCAGCCTGTCTAACTACGGGATTAAAATTATCATTCTGATTAAAATCACTGAAACTATGGTGTAGCTCACTGGTTAACCATTGAGAACCACAATACATATTGATCACTAAATCATTATCTGCCTGAGTTTCTTCAATCACTCTTTTTACTACGTGACTTGGCAAATGTTGTCTAATATCCAAGTTTTTACAAGCACTGGTTAATCTGGCACCATTCGAAGTAATCAAATGCACAGGTATATCAAAATCACCAATAATGGAATTTGCATCAGCATGATGCCTGCCGGTTGCAAATACGATCTGCTTTCCCATACTTGATAAATCAGTAAGCACCTTGCGGGTAAACTTACCAATTGTATCTCCTTGAAGGAGAAGCGTTCCATCGAGATCTGTGGCAATGAGGTTATACATTAACATATTCCAATATATTAAAATGGTTATTATCTAGACTTTATAAATAAATTCAAGAAATAATATCTCATATAGCCACCAACACACATATAAACATTAATGCTTATTTCAACATTAGGGAAAATATAAAATGAAACCTGATTCATGATAAGATGCTTGTTAATTCCTTTGCTCAATTCACAAATAACCACATAATGAAATAAAATCAAATAAATTTTTTAAACTTACTCTATACATAACAACATTATAAAACTCACTTTTAATCTAATACGCCAATTGTGTCATGTATCATTATTATTTACTAATTTATATCAAATATATATGACAAAAACCAGAAACTATCCAGCCAAACTAAAATATTCACTAACTGAAATGATTTATCCATTATGCTTTAATTTCCTTAATGAGAATAATGGTATATTCAAACCAAGAGAACTGCCTTATCATCTCAACTCATTTGCTACTAACTATAGGGTTTATTCGCGATGGGTACCTGGCTTATCTATGCCTTATTATCAGCGTTTACTGCTGCTTTAGTCGCTATCTTCGGGAAAATCGGTTTGCAAAATCTTGATGCCAATACAGCAACAGCGATACGAGCAGTCATTATGGCGTTGTTTCTTGTCGGTGTCGTTGTAGTACAGGGAAAATTAAATCTGGTAAGTGAAATACTGGCAAACCGCAAAGCGCTGTTTTTTATCATTTTAAGCGGTGTGGCTGGGGCATTATCATGGTTGTTTTACTTTCTGGCAATTAGAAACGGCAATGTTTCTCAGGTTGCCCCGATTGATAAACTCAGTGTCGTGTTTGCTGTCATCTTGGCCGTCATCTTATTTGGTGAAAAGATATCACTGATGGCCGCAGGTGGTGTTGCACTGATTACTGCCGGCGCATTAATGGTTGCTCTGGGCTGAAAAATAAAAAATCCGCAAAAGCTGTTATCACTGTTGCGGATTCTTTTTAATCGGCCCAAAAGATCAACCAGCGGCAAAAACCTGGTTAACGATATCCAGTGCTTCCTGCTCAATTTTCTGCCGGTGCTCAGGGCCAAGGAGACTTTCACAATAAATTTTATAGGCTTCTTCTGTCCCCGATGGACGAGCAGCAAACCAGCCATTTTCTGTTATCACTTTTAGACCACCTATTGACGCGCCGTTACCAGAAGCTTTTGTCAACCGGGCTGTGATGGGATCACCAGCAAGCTTATCCGCTTTCACCATTTCTGGTGATAACTTGGCTAATAATGCCTTCTGCTGATAAGTTGCCGACGCCTGAATACGACTGTAACTTGGCGTACCGAAACGGGCTGCCAACTTATTGTAATGCTGCTGCGGGTTTTCCCCTGTTACTGCGGTCATCTCTGCCGCCAGCAAACACAAGATAATCCCATCTTTATCTGTAGACCACGGCGTACCATCAAAACGTAAGAAAGAAGCCCCGGCACTCTCCTCCCCGCCAAAGCCTAACTCACCTTTATGTAACCCATCAACAAACCACTTAAAACCTACGGGCACTTCCACCAATTTACGACCAAGATCGGCGACAACCCGATCAATCATGGCACTGGATACCAATGTCTTACCTACCGCAACACCTTCTGACCATTGCGGACGATGGCGGAATAGGTAATTTATCGCGGTTGCCAGATAGTGGTTCGGATTCATCAAACCAGCGGGGGTGACAATACCGTGGCGGTCATAATCAGGATCGTTTGCAAAAGCCAGATCAAACTTATCGCGCATGGCTAACAAACCTGCCATTGCCCAAGGAGATGAGCAATCCATACGAATGACGCCATCATGATCCAGATGCATAAAACGAAATGTCTGATCAACTTGATCATTAACCAATGTCAGATCCAAGTTGTAACGCTCGCCGATACGCTGCCAAAATGCAATGCCAGAGCCCCCTAAAGGATCAATACCGATTTTCAGCCCGGCCTGCTGAATAGCAGCCATATCAACCACATCACCCAACGCGCTAACATATGGTTCAACTAAATCCTGCTGATGCAAATATTCACTGTTCAACACCTGAGCAAACGGCAAACGCTTAACGCCTTTCAGACCTTCTGTAAGCAACTCATTAGCACGATGTTCTATAATTGCTGTCAAATCTGTATCTGCGGGGCCGCCATCAGGTGGATTATATTTAATCCCCCCGTCTTCTGGTGGGTTATGAGAAGGGGTAATAACAATCCCGTCAGCCAACGCTTTCCCCAAGCGGTTATAACAGAGGATGGCATGAGAAATCGCAGGTGTTGGCGTAAATCCATTATTTTCCTGCACAATCACATTGACGCTGTTAGCCGTCAAGACTTCCAATACAGAAATAAATGCCGCTTCTGATAAAGCATGGGTATCTTTACCCACATAACAAGGGCCATTGATTCCCCGTTGCTTGCGAACTTCTGCAACAGCCTGAGTAATTGCCAGAATATGCGCCTCATTAAAGCTGTAACGCTGAGAGCTGCCACGATGACCGGATGTACCAAATTTAACCTTATGCTCAGAGTTTTCCGGCTGAGGATGTAAGGTGTAATACTGCGATGTAAGTTGCGCTACATTTATCAGATCACTTTGGCGGGCAATCTGTCCCGCACGCGGATGATTTACCACTTTAAATCTCCCCTGGACAAGAGCTGTACTGAACTTTGTCTGTCAGCACAGCCTTAATCAGTTAAATTGTGCCACACACCTTGTCGATAAAATTGGCTGTGAATTTCATATCCTGCATAATTTGCTCAACCATATTACGCTTACGGTCAGTATTGGTATTAGTGATTACCCAAAAAGGCGTACCTGGAATATGACGAGGTTTAGTCTGTTTACCACTGGCGAGCAATGTCTGCTCATCACCAGCAAAATAAACACGAGTACGGCCATGCATAGCATCAGTCGTCTGGGAAAAACTTTCACTGTTCAAGCTGTATAATGTAGATAAGAGCAACATAAAACGCTCAACAGATTTTTTCTTATCAGAATAGTCATCTGAAAGTAACAATTCACGTATCACACGGACAGAATCACGCTGGCGAGCTACCGGCGCTTTCTCCACAGCATCGATAGGCTGTGCACTTTGTACTGGCTGCTCGGCGTTAAATTTCAACATGCGCCGTAAAATATCAGATGCACTTTCACCAATATGTTGTGTGTGGCTGGCAATATAGCGGTAAAGGTCTTCATCAACTTCTATCGTTTTCATTTCTATCCAGTACTGTTCTAAATAAAAAATTTTTACGGATTATAAAGTATAAAAAGAGAAAACAAAACAATTAAAATTTCAATAACTTAAAAGTATTTAAACATGAAAAACAGCATAATAAAATATCCGCTTTTCATCTAAAACAAATCAATCAGTTACATAAATATTGTGAATATAAATCTCATTATCATGTTAAAGGCTTCCCACAAGCAGGATAATAAATCATCACTATATTGCAAAAAGTTTTAATGATGATAGTAAATAATGTCATAAGACCTATTTACTCATTGTCAAATGTCATATCAATCTTTTAATACTATCTATTTAGGCGTTGATAATCACATAATAATTTATTCTGATATTACACCCAGATAATGATAAAACCTGGTTGCAACATTGCCGACAATAAATTTAATCAAAGGAGATTAAGCAACGCATGGGAAGATTGATTATAGACAGTAAAACAGTTTAAATTCATAGAGATGTATGTTTATTATCATTAAATCTTAACAGTAAATATGTTTTAATAAAATTGTAAATTTTTTATTTGAATATAACATTTAAATTTTACCAAAATAAATCGTAACCATATAAATTATATGGGAAAATTATCATCGCCATTATTATTTCAATGTGAATTATAGAATAAATAATTTCAATCATTAATCATCAAAATCATAATATCTATTCTTTAAATTTATTCTTATAAATTCACAACGATATTATTAAACCAAGATTTCATCTAAATAAAACAATAAATACTCGAAAACAAAATAGATTTTCATGGCTTTCAATATTAATATAACGCTGCAATATTGACATTTAGAAAATTCCAGTCAGATATATACAATCATTAATTTTGAAATATATATCTGACCTTATAATTTAATTAATACGTGAAAGCTGTTGCCGTAAATAGGTACCTGAACCTAATAATCCTGGTTGTGGATGAGTAATCAAATAAACAGGAATCTGTTGTATTAACGGTTTAAAGCGCCCTTTATCTTCAAATCCATGAAGAAAATTCGATTGCTTAAAGAAATCAAGAAACCGCGGCACTATACCACCAGCGATATACACACCACCAAAAGTCCCCATATTTAACGCTAAATTTCCACCAAATCGTCCCATAATTTCACAAAATAGTGTCAGAGCACGATGGCAATATTGACAACTTTCATCCAATGCTCGTTGCGTCACGGTTTCTGGTTCTAAATCTTCCGGCTGACAATTATCCAAAATGGCAATGGCCTGATAAAGGTTTACCAACCCACTACCGGACAAAATTCTTTCTACTGAAACATGCCCAAATTTACGCCGTAAAACAGCCAATATTGCATCTTGTTCTTCACTATTCGCGGCAAAATCTACATGACCACCTTCACCAGGTAAGCTTACCCATTGCTTGTCTACTTTGATCAAATGAGCGACACCAAGGCCAGTCCCTGCCCCGTAAACCGCTATCGGTTTGTCTTTAACCGCTTCCCCTCCTCCTAATTGCACCTTGTATTCTTCTGTCAGCATGGGAATCGCCATAGATACAGCCGTGAAGTCATTGATCACATCTAATTTTTCTAGCCCAAGTGTCTGTTTCAGCTCACTAATAGAAAATGCCCATTGGTGATTGGTCATTTCTACCCAATCACCGTTTATCGGACAAGCAATAGCAATACATGCATAAGTCACTACTGTTTTTTGTTCCGCTAAATAGTGACTGATAATAGATTCTAATCCGGCGTGTTGTTTCGCACTATACGTTTCAATCCGCTCAATAGCCCCATTTTCCAAATTGCAAAGTGCTAATCTGGCATTAGTGCCGCCAATATCAGCAACAAGTCCGTAGAGATTCATTTTTATATCCTAATAATCAGCTAGTACAACAATTAGGTAAAGCTTATCCCATCTGGCATTATTGGTATAGATCGTTTAGGAGTGAATAACTTGCACTCATCCCGGTCATATAGTTATCTATGCTCCCTGGGATTCGCTTCCTTACCGTCGCGATGCATCTTGAAATCTTTAGGGTATATATTCTTCGGGCCAGCGCTCACGCGCTGTTGTCTCGCTTCGCTCGGCTCGAACCTGCGACCCATTGATTAAAAATCAACTGCTCTACCAGCTGAGCTAACGACCCATCTATAAGGGAACTACTCTGAATATCTTTTGGAGTGGTGGGTCGTGCAGGATTACTCGGCCTACGGCCTCGCCCTCCGGGCCAGCGCTGACGCGCTGTTGTCTCGCTTCGCTCGGCTCGAACCTGCGACCCATTGATTAAAAGTCAACTGCTCTACCGACTGAGCTAACGACCCATCTATAGGGGAACTACTCTGGATATCTTCTGAAGATGGTGGGTCGTGCAGGATTACTCGGCCTACGGCCTCGCCCTCCTGGCCAGCGCTGACGCGCTGTTGTCTCGCTTCGCTCGGTTCGAACCTGCGACCAATTGATTAAAAGTCAACTGCTCTACCGACTGAGCTAACGACCCATCTATAGGAGAACTACTCTGGATATCTTTTGAAGATGATGGGTCGTGCAGGATTACTCGGCCTACGGCCTCGCCCTCCGGGCCAGCGCTCACGCGCTGTTGTCTCGCTTCGCTCGGCTCGAACCTGCGATCAATTGATTAAAAGTCAACTGCTCTACCGACTGAGCTAACGACCCATCTATAGGGGAACTACTCTGGATATCTTCTGAAGATGGTGGGTCGTGCAGGATTACTCGGCCTACGGCCTCGCCCTCCGGGCCAGCGCTGACGCGCTGTTGTCTCGCTTCGCTCGGCTCGAACCTGCGATCAATTGATTAAAAGTCAACTGCTCTACCGACTGAGCTAACGACCCATCTATAGGGGAACTACTCTGGATATCTTTTGAAGATGGTGGGTCGTGCAGGATTACTCGGCCTACGGCCTCGCCCTCCGGGCCAGCGCTGACGCGCTGTTGTCTCGCTTCGCTCGGCTCGAACCTGCGACCAATTGATTAAAAGTCAACTGCTCTACCGACTGAGCTAACGACCCATCTATAGGGGAACTACTCTGGATATCTTCTGAAGATGGTGGGTCGTGCAGGATTACTCGGCCTACGGCCTCGCCCTCCGGGCCAGCGCTCACGCGCTGTTGTCTCGCTTCGCTCGGCTCGAACCTGCGATCAATTGATTAAAAGTCAACTGCTCTACCGACTGAGCTAACGACCCATCTATAGGGGAACTACTCTGGATATCTTTTGAAGATGGTGGGTCGTGCAGGATTACTCGGCCTACGGCCTCGCCCTCCGGGCCAGCGCTCACGCGCTGTTGTCTCGCTTCGCTCGGCTCGAACCTGTGACCAATTGATTAAAAGTCAACTGCTCTACCGACTGAGCTAACGACCCATCTATAGGGGAACTACTCTGGATATCTTTTGAAGATGGTGGGTCGTGCAGGATTCGAACCTGCGACCAATTGATTAAAAGTCAACTGCTCTACCGACTGAGCTAACGACCCATCTATAGGAGAACTACTCTGGATACCTTTTGGAGTGGTGGGTCGTGCAGGATTCGAACCTGCGACCAATTGATTAAAAGTCAACTGCTCTACCGACTGAGCTAACGACCCGCACCAAAGATATGTGATACCGCCTGAAATAATCCTAATGAAGTGGTGGGCGATACCAGATTCGAACTGATGACCCCCTCCTTGTAAGGGAGATGCTCTACCAACTGAGCTAATCGCCCACTTCATGATGACTATTACTGCTTCTATACCACTGAATTTATGATTGGTGGGCGATACCAGATTCGAACTGATGACCCCCTCCTTGTAAGGGAGATGCTCTACCAACTGAGCTAATCGCCCAATCATAAAATCATTTTTATCACAACGAGATGGTGGGCGATACCAGATTCGAACTGATGACCCCCTCCTTGTAAGGGAGATGCTCTACCAACTGAGCTAATCGCCCCGTCGTGATGGGGTCGCATTATAGGGATAGTTCAGAATGAGTCAACGCTTTTTCTAGAGAAAAATATCGTTCGCCTCAAAATTAAACAAGGGTGAGATAATTATCATCACTATAGGGTACAGTTTAGACAAATACACTGACTTTTCTCAACAACTTCCCGTTAACAGCATTGAGGAATTAAAGTGCAGTGATAAAATAGCCCCCACTTTTGTTACTTTAAATCACCAATAACGTTCATTGAAAAGTGAAACGTAATTAAGGCAATCCCCAATGAGTAAAATCAAAACCCGTTTCGCACCAAGCCCAACTGGCTATCTCCATGTTGGCGGTGCTCGTACCGCACTTTATTCCTGGTTATATAGCCGCCATAACAAAGGCGAATTTGTATTGCGTATCGAGGATACTGACCTTGAACGCTCAACTCAGGAAGCTATCAATGCCATTATGGACGGTATGAACTGGTTAAATCTGAATTGGGATGAAGGCCCTTATTATCAGACGAAACGCTTTGATCGTTATAATCAGGCGATCGATCACATGCTAGAACAAGGCAGTGCTTATCGTTGCTATTGTTCTAAAGAGCGTCTGGAAGAATTGCGCGAAACTCAAATGGCAAATGGCGAGAAACCACGTTATGACGGCCGTTGCCGTGATAATTCATGTCAACATAACCCAGATCAGCCCCATGTTGTCCGTTTCCGCAATCCACAGGAAGGTTCTGTTGTTTTTAATGATCAGATCCGGGGTCCCATTGAGTTCAGCAATCAGGAACTTGATGATCTGATTATCCGTCGTACCGATGGCTCGCCTACGTATAATTTCTGTGTTGTTATCGATGACTGGGATATGGAGATCACTCATGTCATCCGCGGTGAAGACCATATCAATAATACACCTCGCCAAATTAATATTCTGAAAGCACTCGGCGCTCCCGTACCCGAATATGCTCACGTTTCGATGATCCTCGGTGATGATGGCAAAAAACTGTCCAAACGTCACGGCGCAGTGAGCGTTATGCAATACCGTGATGATGGCTACCTGCCAGAAGCACTGCTGAATTATCTAGTTCGTTTGGGTTGGTCACACGGCGATCAAGAAATTTTCAGCATTGAAGAAATGACTGAGCTGTTCAGCCTGGATGCTATCAATAAATCCGCCAGCGCATTCAATACAGAAAAACTGCAATGGTTGAACCACCACTATATTAATACCCTGCCTCCAGAGAAAGTTGCCGTTCATCTAGCATGGCACATGGAGCAACAAGGTATTGATACCCATAATGGTCCACAACTGGTTGATCTGATTAAATTACTGGGCGAACGCTGTAAGACTCTGAAAGAAATGGCCGAATCCTGCCACTACTTCTATGAAGATTTTGCTGAATTTGATGCCGATGCGGCGAAGAAACATTTACGCCCAGTTGCCCGTCAACCTCTTGAAGTTGTCCGTACAAAGCTAGCTTCAATTACTGATTGGACGCCAGAAAATGTGCATCATGCCATTCAATCCACCGCTGATGAACTGGAAGTCGGCATGGGTAAAATTGGTATGCCACTGCGTGTTGCTGCTACCGGTGCAGGTCAATCCCCAGGTGTGGATGTCACTATTCATGCTATCGGGCAAACCCGTACTTTATCCCGTATTAATCAAGCGCTGGAGTTTATTGCTCAACGTGAAACTCAATCTTAATTAATACATCAAAGGCGTCACTTATCACATGTGATGCCTTTCTGTTTTCAAAAAATCCTATTTAATTGTCACCTTCTTACACCTTTTTCAAACATCTTCTATTTCACTTCAACCCATTGCTCAGCCTCTATTTTGTCAATTGATCATAAAATTGATGGCTTTTTCAACGCTTGTTGTGAGAATGATAAGTTAGCCGTTGACAGTATTTGCAGGGTTTCATATTATGCGCCCCGTTCCATTAATTTTGATTGGGGCTATAGCTCAGCTGGGAGAGCGCTTGCATGGCATGCAAGAGGTCAGCGGTTCGATCCCGCTTAGCTCCACCAAATCCTTTATATTGAATCAAGGTGTTTGGTACTAAAATTAGGAAATACCACACTCGTGGGGCTATAGCTCAGCTGGGAGAGCGCTTGCATGGCATGCAAGAGGTCAGCGGTTCGATCCCGCTTAGCTCCACCAAAATTATCAGGCCCTGAAAGCCATGCTTTCAGGGCCTTTTGGTTGTTACCATATCTAACCCACCATCATCGATTAAAAAACAAACGCTAACCTTAGCTAGCCTTTTTTCAATGGCTTCACCAATGAATCTAATCCCTCTAGTTTTATTGCTAAAGTCATCTCCATCAGCTCACCTAATTTACCTCGCGGAAATTCCCCCTTACGAGCGAACCACAATAAATACTCTTCCGGTAAGTCAATGAGCATACGCCCTTTGTATTTACCGAACGGCATTGCAGTATTAGCAATTTCTATCAGGTTTTCTTTTTCCATAATTTACATATCTATAAAGAGAAATAGGTGAAAGGGAATCTGCACCATCCATGATGCAATATTCCACGATAAAATATAATCTTTTACAATACTAAACCGGCAATAGCCGCAGACAAGAAACTGACAAGCGTTGAACCAAATAGTAGTTTCAAACCAAATCGGGAAACAATATTACCCTGCTTCTCATTCAAACCTTTAATCGCACCGGCCACAATCCCAATAGAAGAGAAGTTAGCAAAAGAAACCAGGAATACCGACAAAATACCTTGTGAACGAGGAGAAAGTTCTGTCGCAATGGATTGTAAGCTGTGCATTGCCACAAATTCGTTAGCAACCAATTTGGTTGCCATGACGCTACCAACCCGTAATGCTTCATCTGTCGGAATCCCAATCACCCAAGCAAATGGATAAAATACGTAGCCGAGCATTTCCTGAAAGTCCTTCTCAAACACCATGCTGAACAGCGCATTAATAGCAGCAATCAGGGCAATGAAACCAATCAACATCGCAGCCACAATGAGAGCCACCTTGAAACCCGCCAAAATATATTCACCTAACATTTCGAAAAAACTTTGGCCTTCGTGGAGATTGCTCATCTGAATATCTTCTTCACTGTCAACAGCATACGGATTAATCAGCGATAGGATGATAAAGGTACTGAACATATTAAGCACCAATGCCGCTACAACATATTTAGGCGCTAAAATTTGCATGTAAGCCCCAACGATCGACATAGAAACCGTTGACATTGCAGTCGCAGCCATCGTGTACATGCGACGCTCAGACATTTTTCCCAATATATCTTTATAAGCAATAAAGTTTTCAGACTGCCCAAGTATCAGAGAACTGACCGCGTTAAATGATTCCAGTTTACCCATGCCGTTGACTTTAGATAGCAGAGTACCAATAACCCGGATGATGATTGGCAATAATTTGATATGCTGCAAAATACCAATCAACGCAGAAATAAAGATAATCGGACACAATACATTCAGAAAGAAGAATGCCAGTTTTGCATCCATCATGCCGCCAAAAATGAACTCAGTCCCTTCACCCGCATATTTCAGTAAATGCTCAAATAAACCAGCAAATCTCATGACAAATTCCTGACCAATACCTGAATTCAGGAAAAACCAAGCCAAGATAAGTTCAATAACAAGCAATTGAATAACATAACGAGGGCGAATACTTTTACGGTCACTACTCGCCAAAATAGCAAGGCCGCCAATGACAATCAAAGCTAAAAAGAAATGCAGGATTTGAGACATATCACACTCCAAACACGATAGAAAGCGAGTTTTTATAACTCATTCTATGTAATAAAAGGCGATCAAATAAGTATATACCCGCCATCTTTCAAGCTGCCTCTTTGTTGGCTGCACTCGCTCACACCGGTCACATAGTTATCTATGCTCCTAGGGATTTACTCCCTTGCCATCGCGATGCACCTTGAAATCCATAAGGTATAGATATCACATTAGACTGAAATAATTCTTGCTGTAAATCTTTACTTAATGCGTCTGATCACATTTTTGGCTGAATCGTATAAGATAACACCTTATCGCGTTTAACTGATTATTGAGAAAAACTCTCAATAATCAGTATGTAAACAAAAAAGTTATTCTCCCAATAAACGGATCATTTCTTCTTCATCAATAACCGGAATATTCAGTTCATTAGCTTTAGCTAACTTTGAACCGGCAGCTTCACCCGCAATCACCAAATCGGTTTTCTTAGAAACGCTGCCCGTCACTTTTGCTCCAAGTGCAACAAGTTTAGCTTTGGCTTCATCCCTAGATAACTGATGCAATGAACCTGTCAGCACAACTGTTTTACCCGAAAATGGGCTGTCAATCTTTTCAGCTTTCGTTACGATTACCGGTTCCCAGTTGATACCGATATTATCAATCAAATCGTCAATAACTGCTTGGTTATGAGGTTCACTGAAAAAGTTAACAACATGTTTTGCCACCACTTCACCAACATCCTGAACTTCTTTCAATGCTTCCTCATCAGCGGAACGTAATTTATCCAGTTCACCAAAGTGAGCTGCCAAATTAGCAGCGGTCGCTTCCCCAACTTCACGGATACCCAACGCATAAAGGAAACGGGCAAAGGTGGTTTTTTTCGCTTTTTCCAATGCATCTACTACATTCTGGGCAGATTTCGGCCCCATGCGCTCAAGCCCAGTCAACTTGCCTGCCGTCAGCCTGAAAAGATCAGCCGGAGTTTCGACATATTCTTTATCTACTAGCTGATCGATAATCTTTTCTCCCATGCCGTCAACATCCATCGCCCGACGAGAAACAAAATGTCTAAGTGCCTCTTTACGCTGAGCACCACATACCAATCCCCCCGTACAACGCGCTACAGCTTCCCCTTCAATTCTTTCAATATCTGCCCCACATACCGGACAATGTTCAGGGAAAATAACTTCATTGCTGTCCTGTGGCCTTCTCTCTTCCAAAACACCGACAACTTGTGGAATGACATCTCCAGCGCGGCGAATAATGACCGTATCGCCAATCCGCAAACCCAAACGTTCAATCTCATCCGCATTATGCAATGTTGCATTACTAACAGTCACACCAGAGACCAGTACAGGCTCCAAACGTGCTACCGGTGTGATCGCGCCAGTACGACCAACCTGAAACTCAACATCACGAACAATTGTCATTTGCTCTTGAGCAGGAAATTTGAACGCCGTTGCCCAACGTGGGGCACGGGCAACAAAGCCTAATGTTTCTTGTAATTCCAGCGAATTGACTTTGACAACGACACCATCGATATCAAACCCTAATGTGGAGCGCTGATTTACAATATCATGATAAAAATCAATAACCTGTTGACTGTCGGTACAAACTTTAACTTTATCGCTGACCGGCAATCCCCATTTCTTAAACTGCATCAATCGCCCGTAGTGACTAGCTGGTAATTCTCCCCCCTCCAATACGCCAACACCATAACAGAAGAAAGCCAGTGGGCGTTTAGCCGTAATGCGGGGATCGAGTTGACGCAACGAGCCAGCCGCCGCATTACGTGGGTTAGCAAATACTTTTGCCCCCGTGCGACGCGCCTCCTCATTCAGTTTCTCAAACCCTTTTTGCGGCATGAAAACTTCACCGCGAATTTCAATACGAGCTGGAATATTTTCGCCGAACAGACGTAGTGGAATTGCACCGATAGTCCGTATATTTGATGTAATATTTTCCCCTGTTGTACCATCACCACGGGTTGCAGCCCGTACCAATTCACCATTTTCATACAACAGGCTGACCGCCAAACCATCCAATTTCAGTTCACAGCACACAACTAAATCCTGAGTCTCTTTCAGGCGGTCACGCACTCGCTTATCAAACGCCAGATAACTCTCTTCATCAAATACGTTATCCAGTGACAACATAGGAATTTCATGGCGGACCTGTTCGAAAGCCGTCAGAGGAGCAGCTCCAACTCGCTGCGTTGGTGAATCTGATGTAATCAACTCAGGATGCTGTTCTTCAAGATCCTTCAATTCCTGCATTAATCGATCATACTCTGCATCAGGGATCTCTGGCGCATCCATGACGTGATACAGATATTCATGATGACGCAATGTTGTTCTGAGCTTTTCTATTTGTTGAGCAGTTGATTTCATGATTGATAACCAGCGATAAAAAGCCCCCGACTGGCGGGGGCTTGAACATTCGATAAATTGATTATACCTGAACACCAAGTGTGCTGCGAATGCGTGCTTTATATAATTCGATTTTTTGCGGTGTCAGCATTTTTCGCTCATCATCAAGCACCACGCCCCCAACATCAGAAGCAATACGTTGAGCAGCCTGCAACATCAGTTTAAAATTCTGACTAGATTCTCCGTAAGAAGGGACCACCATAAACATAGAAACCCCCGGAGTCGTAAAATCAGCCATAGTTTCAGGATTAAATGAACCCGGTTTCACCATATTTGCCAAGCTAAACAGTACCGGACCGCTACCTGATGGGTTCACGTGACGGTGAAAAATCTGCATTTCCCCAAACTGGAAGCCAGATTGTAGGATACTTTGCAACAAGGGTTCACCATCCAATTCCTGGCCGTGGTGCGCTGCTACATGAAGAACCAAAACAATTTCTTTCACTTTGGTCTGAGTTTCTTTTTCGCCAACCGCCTCTTGAGACTTTTCTTCAACCACAGATCTGTTTTTTTCAGGTTCATTCTGCTCTTCGAATTCAAACAGACCGAGTTGGGGTTCCGGTTCTTCTATGGCTGCCCTTCTCGCCGCCGTTTCAGGCTGACGGCCTGCCAGCAATGGATCATCGCTTTCTTCAGGCGTTTCAGCATCAATTTCAGTCAATTTTTGCTGACGACGCTCGATAGCTGGCTCAGCTTTATACTCTTGATGAGATTTCACCTGCTTATGGGCATAAGGCTTTTGCTGATTGTCGAACGCTTCATCGTCACTGTCATCGACGAAATCATTCTGACGATCATGTTTATGACGTTTAACTGGGCGATCACGAAAAAGCGAAGAACGCTCTTTACGGCTGGTCCACAACCCATGTAACAGCAAAGCTATTATTGCTATCGCACCAACAATGATTAATATCAGACGCAAATCCTGCATCATTGCTATCTCTGTTGTTTAATTAAGTATGCCACCACGGCGGAATATTTTCTGTATTAACTGTATTTGTCAAATAACACAAGTGCAAGCTTATACACACTTTTCTTATCAGAAAGATGCCTAATAAGCCCCTTTTGCGTTCTTTTTATACAGAACAATACTAGTCAGTCGAAAATCCTGCCTATATGATAGCGTTTCAATCACACAAGAGAGAATAGGAAGTATGCTGAATTTAACAAAATCGCCAAAAAATTTGAGCGGCTTTCAGTATTTGATGCAAGGTTGCAAATTAATTACTCGCCCAGGCATTAAAAGATTTGTCTTATTGCCTTTGTTGGCAAACATTTTGTTTCTCGGCGGTTCATTTTGGTGGCTCTATCAGAAACTGGGGAACTGGATCCCTTGGATAGTGAGCAAAGTACCGGATTGGATGCAATGGCTCAGTTATATTTTATGGCCGCTCGCCGTGCTCTCTGTTTTGCTGATTTTTACTTACTTTTTCAGCACAATAGCGAATTTTATCGCAGCGCCATTCAATGGTTTGCTGGCAGAGAAACTGGAAGCGGATTTAACAGGAATCCCCGCTCCAGATACCGGCGTTTTAGCTCTCTTCAAAGATGTTCCACGTATCCTGAAACGGGAATTAACTAAGCTGTGCTACTACATTCCACGCGCTCTGGTGTTATTGCTGCTCTATTTTATTCCTGTGATCGGGCAGACTGCCGCACCTGTGCTTTGGTTTATTTTTAGTGCCTGGATGCTATCGATTCAGTATTGTGATTACCCCTTTGATAACCACAAAGTCAGTTTTCCAACAATGCGTAGCGCTCTTCGCCAAAACAAAATAATTAATCTGCAATTTGGCGCAACAGTGAGTATTTTAACCATGATACCCATTATCAATTTGGTGATTATGCCTATTGCCGTATGCGCGGCAACAGCAATGTGGGTGGATCGCTATCGAGAACAACATGCCCTTCGTATTATGCCATGATATTCATTTAAGTTATTCTTTTAGACCATAAAAATATATTTAAGTTATATTTCCATTAACCGGTTGTTGGCGTATTGTTGACCGGATATCACTAAAGGGAGTTGAAAGACGAGTATGAGTAAAATTTACGAAGATAATTCTTTGACTATTGGTCGTACCCCGTTAATTCGCCTAAAACACTTTGGCAATGGGCGTATTCTGGCAAAAGTAGAATCCCGTAACCCAAGTTTTAGTGTAAAATGTCGCATTGGTTCCAATATGATTTGGGATGCTGAAAAACGCGGAATCCTACAACCAGGGAAAGAGTTGGTAGAACCTACTAGCGGTAATACCGGGATAGCTCTTGCTTATGTTGCCGCCGCTCGGGGCTATAAATTAACGCTGACTATGCCAGAAACCATGAGTATTGAGCGCCGCAAGCTATTGAAAGCATTGGGAGCGCAACTGGTGTTGACGGAAGGCGCTAAAGGCATGAAAGGCGCCATTGAGAAAGCCAATGAAATTAAAGCCAGCGATCCCGATCGTTATATTATCCTGCAACAGTTCAGCAATCCGGCAAACCCGGAAATCCATGAAAAAACCACAGGCCCAGAAATCTGGGAAGACACAGACGGTGAAGTGGATGCATTTGTTGCCGGTGTAGGGACTGGCGGGACATTAACAGGCGTCACCCGTTACCTGAAAAACACCAAAGGTAAAAATATCACCGCGGTTGCCGTAGAACCAGAAGAATCGCCCGTCATCAGCCAAACTCTGGCCGGTGAAGAAGTGAAACCGGGTCCCCATAAGATTCAAGGTATTGGTGCAGGTTTTATTCCTGATAACCTTGATTTGACACTGGTTGATCGCGTTTTCAAGATCAGCAACGAAGAAGCGATTAAAACCGCGCGTGAAATCATGGTAAAAGAGGGCATTCTGGCCGGTATCTCCTCCGGTGCCGCCGTTGCAGCAGCGGTGAAACTTTCTCAGGAACCAGAATATAAAGACAAAAATATCGTCGTCATTCTGGCTTCATCAGGTGAACGCTATCTAAGCAGTGTACTGTTTACTGACTTGTCTGATGAATAAAAGTTTTTAAGTAAAGTTACTTAGATTTATTGATAAAAAAGCACCTAAATGGTGCTTTTTCTGTGTGGTAGATCAAACTTTTACACTTTGCCAGATGATTTCTTACAATGGGTCTAGTATTTAACCAATAATAATTATTTCGATGCTCGAAATTAATTAGCAGGAGTAGTAGTTTCAGTTAAGTAGTTCCACGATCTATCTTTACTTCAAACTATCAACCAGAAGCATCGAAAAGAACAATTTTTTTGATAATGAATAAAAATTTTTATTACATTATCGACCTGAGAGTCTGTCTCAGTAGACGTCGTTAGTGCTGTTTATTCTTACCAGTAAAAGTGAATACAGACAGCACGCATGACCCGGAACTTACGGGTCGTACTAAAGAGCGTTCAGGAGCTATTTATCGCTTTTACCAGAACATTAATTACTCAGTTCGCTCTTTAAGTAAATAAAACCGTCTTAAATGAGATAGGCAGTGAATAAACACTCAAGTTAAAATTTGTCCATTACAAGTTCTTAACTTACATAGCAAAAATCTAAGTTATTGAGGAAACGTTATGTTCCAGCAAGAAGTCACTATTACTGCGCCAAATGGCCTACACACCCGTCCCGCAGCACAGTTTGTTAAAGAAGCCAAAAGTTTCTCCTCCGACATTACTCTAACTTCCGGTGGTAAAACTGCCAGTGCTAAAAGCCTGTTTAAGCTACAAACTTTGGGACTCACTCAAGGCACTGTAGTGACCATTGCTGCTGAAGGCGAAGATGAGCAAAAAGCAATCGAGCATTTGGTTAAGTTGATGGCAGAACTGGAATAATTTTCCGTTGACCGCAAAGCCAGTCAAGATTCAGAGATTGTGAATAGACAGGTATTCACTTAGCCGTTCCTCATCCCCGGATAAATTTTTATCTGGGGATATCAGTTTAAATGCATGTCCTAAAACAGCAAACCATCTGCGGGCTTGCTCTTTAAAGAATAATTATTAGTAGTTAGGTAACATCATGATTTCAGGCATATTAGTATCACCAGGCATCGCTTTCGGTAAAGCACTATTACTGAAAGAAGACCCAATTATTGTCAATCAGAAAAAAATCAGCCAAGAACAAGTCGAACAAGAAATTTCCCATTTCAAGCAAGGCCGTGAAAAAGCCTCATCTCAGCTAGAAATCATCAAGAATACAGCAGCCAAAAACCTCGGAGAAGAAAAAGCTGAAATCTTCGAAGGGCATATCATGCTATTGGAAGATGAAGAACTTGAACAAGAAATTATTTCGTTAATCAAAAACGATTTCAAAACTGCGGATGCTGCGGTCTATTCTGTCATTGAAACTCAGGCCCAAGCACTTGAAGAATTGGATGATGAATACCTGAAAGAACGCGCCACAGACGTGCGTGATATCGGTAAACGCTTGCTGAAAAATATTCTGGGTATGCCCATTGTTGATCTTGGCTCAATTTCAGAGGAAGTCATTCTGGTTGCCAACGACCTGACGCCATCTGAAACCGCACAACTCAATCTGGAAAAAGTACTCGGTTTTATTACCGATTTAGGCGGCCGAACTTCCCACACATCAATCATGGCCCGCTCTCTTGAACTGCCAGCGATCGTGGGCACCACCCAGGCGACAACCACAATCCAGAATGGTGATTATTTAATCCTGGACGCGGTAAATAACCACATTTATATCAATCCATCTGATGCAGAAATTGAACAGCTAAAAAAGACTAAAAACGAATATCTGGCAGAAAAAACTGAACTTGCAAAGTTGAAAGATCTCCCGGCAATCACTCTTGATGGCCATCAGGTTGAAGTCTGTGCCAATATCGGAACCGTCCGTGATGTGATCGGTGCAGAGCGCAATGGCGCCGAAGGCGTCGGTTTATACCGTACAGAATTTCTGTTTATGGATCGTGACGCACTGCCAACAGAAGAAGAACAATTTCAAGCTTATAAAGCTGTAGCCGAAGCAATGGGCAGCCAGGCGGTTATTATACGTACGATGGATATCGGTGGTGATAAAAATCTACCCTACATGAATCTACCCAAAGAAGAGAATCCATTCCTTGGTTGGCGTGCAATTCGTATTTGCCTTGATCGAAAAGAGATCTTACATTCTCAGTTACGTGCTATCTTACGTGCATCTGCTTTCGGTAAACTACGTATTATGTTTCCAATGATTATTTCTGTAGAAGAAGTACAGGAACTGAAAGCAGAACTTGAATTGCTGAAAGGCCAGCTTCGCGAAGAAGGCAAAAAATTCGATGAAGCGATCGAAGTGGGAGTGATGGTGGAAACACCCGCTTCCGCAGTTATTGCTCATCACCTGGCAAAAGAAGTTGACTTTTTCAGTATTGGGACAAACGATCTAACTCAGTATACTCTTGCTGTAGACCGCGGTAACGAGTTGATTTCTCATCTTTATAACCCGATGCTACCAGCAGTATTGAGCCTGATTAAGCAAACCATCGATGCTTCACACGCTGAAGGTAAATGGACGGGGATGTGCGGCGAGCTTGCAGGTGATGAACGTGCTACATTATTGCTATTAGGCATGGGGCTGGATGAGTTTAGTATGAGTGCGATTTCTATTCCTCGCATCAAGAAAATCATTCGTAATACGCGTTACGAAGATGCAAAAGCGCTAGCTGAGCAAGCCCTGTCTCAGTCTACCGCTCAGGGGTTGATAGAGTTGGTTGATACCTTCATCAAAGAAAAAACACTTTGCTAACAATATCGGTTAAAACGCGGTCCAGTATAAACAATTAGGAGAAGATTCATGGGTCTGTTTGATAAACTGAAATCTCTAGTTTCAGATGATAAAAAAAACAGCGGCACTATTGAAATTATCGCACCTTTATCCGGTGAGATTGTCAATATTGAAGATGTTCCAGATGTTGTTTTCGCCGAAAAAATTGTTGGCGACGGTATCGCTATAAAACCCGCCGGCAATAAAATAGTCGCACCAGTTGATGGAACAATCGGTAAAATATTTGAAACCAACCATGCATTTTCTATCGAATCGGACAGCGGTATTGAGCTATTTGTCCATTTTGGTATTGATACGGTTGAACTTAAAGGCGAAGGCTTTAAGCGTATTGCTGAAGAAGGTCAGCGTGTACAAAAAGGTGATTTAGTTTTGGAGTTCGATCTTAAACTCCTTGAAGAAAGAGCAAAATCTACCCTGACACCTGTTGTTATTTCCAACATGGATGAGATTAAAGAGTTATCCAAGTTGAGCGGTTCCGTCACTGTTGGTGAAACCCCCATTATGCGTATTAAGAAGTAGTAACACTTTAACTGTCACAATACCATTTTCGTCTTAAAAAAACGGCCGACAATCACGGCTGTTTTTTTATCCCTTATTTTCGACTTACACCATTTTCCATATTAGCAATTGGCTAGTGTGAGCAGAGCTTATCCGCTTCTTTTACTCTACTCACGCTATACCCGTTATCTTTCAAGTTGCCTCTTTGTTGGCTGCACTCGCTCACCCCGGTAACATAGTTACCTATGCTCCCGGGGATTCACTCCCTTGCCGTCGCGATCCATCTTGAAATCCATAGGGTATAAATATATAACCAGATTAATTAAATACTCCGGTAGAAAGATATCTGTCGCCACGGTCGCAGATAATGGCAACAATGACAGAACCTGGATTTTGTGCTGCAACACTTAATGCTCCGGCAACAGCACCGCCGGAACTGACCCCACAGAAAATGCCTTCTTTCTGAGCTAACAAACGCATGGTATTTTCAGCTTCCTGCTGAGTGATATCCAACACTTGATCAACTAACTCCTTGCGGAAAATGCCAGGCAAATAAGCCGGCGACCAGCGGCGAATACCGGGAATATGGCTATTCTCCGCCGGTTGTAAGCCAATAATCTGTACACGATTAGACTGGCTTTTTAAATAGCGGCTAACACCGGTAATGGTTCCCGTCGTCCCCATACTGGAAACAAAATGCGTAATACGACCTTGCGTCTGTCGCCAAATTTCAGGCCCTGTCGTCGTAAAATGCGCTAAAGGATTATCCGGGTTATTGAATTGATCAAGAACTTTACCTTCACCATTACGCTCCATTTGCTGAGCTAAATCACGCGCGCCTTCCATGCCCATTGCTCTACTCACCAAAATCAGTTCTGCACCATAAGCTCGCATAGAAGCCTGACGCTCAAGGCTCATATTATCAGGCATCAGTAACTTAAGATGATAACCTTTTACTGCGGCAATCATTGCTAACGCAATACCCGTATTTCCGCTAGTGGCTTCAATCAACACGTCACCGGGAGAAATTTCACCGCGCAATTCAGCTTGCTGAATCATTGATAGCGCGGTTCTGTCTTTTATCGAGCCTGCCGGATTATTACCTTCAAGTTTCACCCATATTTCTACCCCTAGCTTATCGGTGATTCGTTGTAATTTTATCAGCGGGGTATTACCTATAAAATGTTCCAAGCTTGCCACAGCTATTACCCAAGTTTTATTTAATAGAACAGCGAAATAAACATATTCAGGAACATATCGCAAGATCTTAAATAAAAAATGCCCATCCCTGGCGGTAAGGAGATGAGCAAAATGGTACCAACCAAATCTTAAGTAATTATCAGGCAGTTTGGGCTAAACTCAGTGTTTGCAATTGCTTATCGCCCGCATACAAACGCGCTTCAGTGCCACCAATAAAATAACGGCTTCCTCTTGTGGGCACTGAAGTTTCATCAAACCAAATAACAGCTATCGACTCATGGTGCCAGCCTAGAGGCTGAACCGAAAGCTGCCAGAAATGCCCTCTGGGACTGACCTCAGTCACCTGTACCGGCAACGGACTGGAAGGTGTCGGTTGCGAGTTCATCATGATATCCCACGGACGCAGGAATACATCGACATTCCCCTGATGGATTGGCGTCACATTAAGAGGCAAGTGCTGTCCGCCAATCAATAGCTGCGAGCCTTTAATCTCACCATCAAAATGGTTGACCTCCCCTAGGAACTCCATCACAAAACGGCTGGCCGGATAACGCCATACCTCTTGTGGCGTAGCGACCTGTTCAATATTCCCTTGTCTCATGACAACCACCCGGTCAGCTACTTCCATAGCTTCTTCCTGATCGTGAGTGACGAAGACACTGGTAAATTTAAGCTCTTCATGGAGCTGGCGCAGCCAACGGCGTAATTCCATTCTTACCTGCGCATCCAGTGCGCCAAACGGTTCATCAAGTAATAGAATTTGCGGTTCAACAGCCAATGCTCTTGCCAACGCTACCCGCTGTTTCTGCCCACCAGAAAGTTGCGATGGATAGCGTTCAGCAAGATGCGTCAATTGCACCATCTCTAGCAACTCCATAACCTTACGGCGGATAGCCGCCATATTCGGACGCTTACGTCGTGGCAGTACTGTCAATCCAAAAGCAACGTTATCAAACACGGTCATATGCCGAAATAGTGCATAATGCTGAAATACGAATCCAACTTGCCGATCTTTAGCATGCATACGGCTAACATCTTGCCCGTGGAAACTCAGTTTCCCCTCGGTTTGTTGTTCCAGACCAGCAATAATCCTCAACAAGGTTGTTTTACCGGAGCCTGACGGACCAAGCAGAGCAACCATTTCTCCAGAAAAAATATTCAGAGTGACATCGCTCAGAACCTGAGTCCGACCAAAATATTTACTGATATTGTTAATTTCAATACTCATATTCTGCTCCTACCTTAACCATACTGGCGACTTAACCGCCACTGCAAAGCACTTTTAACAATCAAAGTGATAATTGCCATCAATGCCAACAATGCCGCCGCAGTAAATGCCCCTACAGTGTTGTAATCTTGATGCAGTAGTTCAACCTGCAACGGCAATGTGTAAGTTTCACCACGAATAGCGCCGGATACCACTGAAACAGCACCAAATTCACCAATTGCCCGGGCATTGGTTAAAACCACACCGTATAACAACGCCCAACGGATATTAGGCAACGTCACCCGCCAAAACATTTTCCAGCCAGAAGCCCCCAATAAAATTGCAGCTTCATCCTCCTGGCTTCCCTGACTAAGCATCATCGGCACCAGTTCTCGAACAACAAACGGGCAAGTCACAAATATCGTCACCAAGACCATCCCCGGCCAGGAAAACATCAATTGGATATCATAGGGTTCCAGCAAGTTTCCTGCCCAACCATTCGAACCATAAAACAATAAGTAGAGCAAACCAGCTACAACCGGCGAAACAGCGAACGGAATATCGATCAACGTCAATAAACATTGCCGCCCCGGAAACTGAAAGCGCGTCACTAACCAAGCGATCATGACGCCAAAAATTAGGTTTACCGGAACGGTAATTAATGCGATCAGTATCGTTAACCAGATGGCATGCAACATGTCAGGATCTAAAAGATTCTCAGTGACTACCTCAACTCCTTTAGAAAAGGCGGTCATGAATATCCAGACAATGGGGATCACTAACAGTAAGATTGAAAACAGTACGCCTGTTATGATCAACACCCATTTACCCCAGTTTATAGGTAGTCGTTGCGCTACATGAGATTCAGATAATTCAACCATTAATGCCCCCCAATCCGCTTACCAAAGCGGCTTTGCAGGGTATTAATGCTAAATAGTAAGATCAGGGATATTGCCAATATAACTGATGCGATGGCGCTGGCCGCAGGGTAATCAAACTCCTGTAAACGGATGAAAATCATCAGCGATACCACTTCTGTTTGCCATGCAATGTTACCGGCAATAAAGATCACGGCGCCAAATTCCCCCAAGCTACGAGTAAAAGAGAGTGCTGTGCCCGCAATTAAAGCGGGAGACAATTCTGGCAATACAACCCGCCAAAAAGCTTGCCAACGATTAGCGCCTAATGTTTGAGCTGCCTCTTCATATTCTGGCCCTAGCTCTTCAAGTACCGGCTGAATAGTTCGCACTACAAATGGCAAACTTGTAAACGCCATCGCCACCGCAATACCCAACCAAGTATTCACGACTTTTACATCAAAGTGCCCAAGCAAAGAGCCATACCAACCACTAACAGAAAATAGCGTCGCCAATGTCAATCCCGCTACCGCAGTAGGTAACGCAAACGGGAGATCCATCAAACCATCTAATAAGCTACGGCCAGGGAAACGATAGCGGGTTAAAACCCATGCCATCAGCATGCCAAACACCGCGTTAAACAAGCTGGCTACCGCGGCTGCCAACAATGTCACTTTGTAAGCCGCCACAACTTGGGGATTAGCAATCACTTGCCAATACTGTTCCCAAGTCATACTGGAAAGCTGCACAACTAATGCACTCAGAGGTAACAATAAGATCAGGCAGGTATAGAACAGGCTACTGCCTAAGCTTAACCCGAAACCAGGCAATACTCGCTTACTGGATCTCGAAAACATTACTTATGCCCCTCGGCCAGCAATTGATCCAGTATGCCGCCAGTATTGAAGTGAGTTTTCATCACTTGCGGCCAACCGCCAAATTGATCTTCCAATCGAAACAGCTTAGTTTCTGGAAAACGGGTTCTCTGCTGAGCCATCACGTTTTTATCACTGACTCGATAATTAAAGCTGGTAATGATCTGCTGTGCCTGTGGACTATAAAGATAATTTAGATAAGCTTTGGCCGCTTTCTCTGTACCGTTTTTCGCAATATGCTTATCAACCCAAGCCACTGGGAATTCTGCCAGAATACCTACCGGTGGAACGATCACTTCATATTTATCATCACCATACTGCTTGCGAATGTTGTTCACTTCAGATTCGAAACTGATCAGTACATCACCCAAACCACGTTCAATAAATGAAGTTGTCGCCCCGCGACCGCCAGTATCAAACACGGCGACATTTTTCAGGAAACGCTTCATCCACTCACGAGTTTTTCCTTGATCTCCACCATTTTCCTGCTGAATAGCTCCCCAGGCAGCCAAATAAGTATATCGGCCATTACCGGAGGTTTTAGGGTTTGGGAAGACTAATTTGACATCCTGACGCACCAAATCATCCCAATGACGAATATTTTTTGGGTTGCCTTTACGTACAAGAAACGCCATCGTGGAATAGTAAGGTGAGCTGCTATTTGGCAGGCGGTTCTGCCAATCAGCTGGGATCAGCTTGCCGCGATCATGCAAAATTTGCACATCCGTTACCTGATTGTAAGTCACCACATCAGCCCGCAATCCCTGGAGAATTGCCAGTGCTTGTTTGGAGGAACCGGCGTGGGATTGTTTGATTATCAATTTGTCTTGTGGATACTGCTGATTCCACTGTTTTTCAAACTCAGGATTCAGTACAGAAAATAACTCACGGGCAACATCATAAGAGCTGTTTAACAGTTCTACAGCAAAGGCATGACTGCTGCCTAATAAAGTTACTACTACCAGTCCGTTTAGTATTGTATTTTTTACTGAATACTTTTTCATTTCTCACCTTATCCGTTATTTCATCAAATAACGCGCCAGTGACTAATGTATCCAGTTTATTTATAACAGGGTAGATAACTATCACCGTTTAATATACCAAATTGCAATTAGAAAGTATGAAACGCAATAAGCTGACAGGAAGAATGAGGTTTTTAAATGAAAAGTGCGGGCCTGCTACAGCCCCGCAATAGGAATATCAAATTCACCAAATTGACTCAGTTTATGTTTTAATCAGAACTTCTCATCGCTTCCAAATGATGCGTTCCACTTTCCAATTTTTCAGCACATCATCAGAAGGAATTAAACCTTCAGGGCCATTCCAATGACCTGTAAACAGATAACTAACATGTTTGCTCTGTGGGGATACACAAACGATAGCGCTCTTCTCTGATTCACTCACCGTATTTTGGCAAGCACCAAATGCCCTACTATAAAGTGCCGAAAATGGCATACCAACCTTTGTTCCCCAGACGGTTTCAATATCTTTATCCGACACTTCAATACGGCTGACTTTTCCATCAACCTGACCAAATAGCGCTATCTTCAATTGATCACCATCCATTGCTTGAAAGAGTGTCGCCAATTGGCCATTTTTTGTTTCCATACCACTGCGTAAGTGGTACTTTCCATCCAACCCCTGCTCTATTGCCTCTTTATTCATTACTGTCAGATCATTTATTTCTCCCACACCCTGATCTGAAATTTTTAAGGAGCTGCCAAACCAACTCAGAGGCGACAAATTCGACCATGAAAAACCCGATGAACCCGTACAACCGGCCAGTAACAATGCACCGCTTATTGTGATAAAACGCAATCCTGACAACATGTTAGTTAAAATATACTTCTGCATAACTAGTTCCCTTATGACTCAATACAGAGATAGGCACTGAGACATCACATCTGATTGTTAGTTTCAGAGAATGTTTAAATTAATTACTTTAGATTAATATTTTATTGATAAAATACAACTTAGCGGTATCATTAGCTCCCCCTAAAAATCATCACTATTAGTAAGGTCAATATGATGAAAAAAATCTTTATAACCACCGCTTTGATTACTTTGTTTAGTATGCCGTCAATAGCTCAAACCTCACAGACGCAATTTGGCGGTTTTTCTGGTCCCGATTCAACACAGCCTCCCGTCCAAGCAGCACCACAAGGTGGTTTTGTCGATCAAAATGCAAGAATTTCCACCACCCAACAAGTTAAAAATATGAGAGATGACAGTTGGGTCGTGCTGGAAGGGCATATTGAATCCCGTATCCACAGTGATCACTTCATATTCCGCGATAATGCAGGAATCGTTGAAGTGGAAGTTGATCATAAATACTGGAATGGTCAAACGATAACGCCTCAAGATAGAGTCCGTCTTGAAGGTGAAGTCGATAAAGAGTGGAATGGTATGACCGTCGATGTGAAAAAAGTCACCAAATTGAACTAATGGCTTGTGGCTGAGTGGGATTCTTTCACTCAGCCATATCTAAACTCAATATTCCTGATCACCAATCAAACACTTACTGAAAATAACGCTCTCTTGATAACGATCTTCATATTCCAGTTTTTCACACATATAGATAGTGGCATCATTATCTTCAGGAACAATAAGAATTATTTTTGGGCAACCACGGGCAATCAATTTCTTTTCTAACCGGGCAATTAATGCATTCGCAATTCCCCTACCGCGAAATTCAGGATGAACTCCCAAATAATAAGCAGAACCACGATGACCATCATAACCACCCATAATCGTCCCAACCACTTCACCAGCCACTTCCGCGACTAAAAACAGATCAGGATCATGAGTCAATTTACGCTCAATATCCACTTCAGGATCAACACCAGGATTAAGTAAATCGCAGCGTTCCCATAAGGTGATCACTTCTTCAAAATCATCTTGTCGAAATACCCGAATTTCCATCCCTAACCAACCTGTTTTTATTGAAATAACTATTTTCTCATTATCTCCGCTTTAACACCGGAATCAATATGAAAATGCGCTCTCTTCCACTATTCTCTTCCACTAGCAGCTATAATATAACGCTCACCGTATCATAATAGGGAAAGAATCATGAATACACCAAATATTAATCAGATTAAATCTTTTTTCCTTTCATTACAGGATGAAATTTGCCGACAACTGGAACAAGCAGATGGCACAGCGAAATTTACTGAGCAATGCTGGCAACGAGAAGAAGGCGGCGGAGGCCGTAGTCGAATTATGAAAGAAGGCGCGATATTCGAACAAGCAGGCGCTAATTTTTCTCATGTGTCAGGAGATATACTTCCCTCATCAGCAACCGCTCTCCGCCCTGAACTGGCCGGTCGGCATTATCAAGCAATGGGCGTCTCTCTGGTTATTCATCCTTTGAACCCCTATATACCAACCAGTCATGCTAATGTTCGGTTCTTTATTGCAGAAAAAGAGGGTGAAGCGCCAGTATGGTGGTTCGGCGGCGGTTTTGATTTAACACCTTATTATGGTTTTAAGGAAGATGCTATTCACTGGCACACTACCGCCAGAAATATATGTCAACCCTATGGAGAAGATGTTTATCCAAAATATAAAAAATGGTGTGACAATTATTTTTATATTAAACATCGTGATGAAGCCCGTGGAATTGGTGGCTTATTTTACGACGACTTAAATACGCCTAACTTTGAACATTGTTTCAATTTCACTCAAGATGTAGGTAAAGGTTTTCTTTCTGCCTATTTACCGATTGTAGAAAAAAGGAAAGACATACCGTGGGGTGAACGTGAACGACAATTTCAATTATATCGCCGTAGTCGCTATGTAGAATTTAACCTCGTTTGGGACAGAGGAACCTTATTTGGATTACAAAGTGGAGGACGAACAGAGTCTATCTTAATGTCCATGCCGCCATTAGTACGTTGGGAATATGATTATCACCCTGAACCAGGATCTGCGGAAGCCGCTTTATATATCGACTTTCTACCAGCAAAAAACTGGATATGATTTTTTATCATGTTAGGAATATTATAAAAAACTATTCCTAACTATTTATATTTTTATTACAGCCAATGCAAGAATCCCTCACACAAAAAAACTTAACAATTTATTAACAAACCCTTAACACAAAAGAAGCAGGTTGGACCTGATGACTATCTACTGGAAACGTGTTTAATATGAACCCGTACCTAAAGAGTACCTCTAATTAATAACTAAAAAATTTATTCCAGGAGATATTTTATGCAAATACAAAACAATAACTACAGAGGCTTAATACCGCCGTACATTCTTCAAAATATTTATAATAATGACAATAAAAAGAAGAAAGTATTAATGACATTAAATCATACTAAGAGTTTAATGTTGGACAATGTTATTAAAGAATCTTCCGATGATTCCGACAATGACGATAAAGTTACCAATACAACTATACATCGTTCTATTCACGATGCAGAAAATAAACGCAAGTTGCCAGGAAAATTAGTACGAGATGAAGGAGAGCCAGATAACGGAGATAAATCAGTTGATAACGCATATAGATATTTAGAAGCGACTTACAATTTCTATAAAGAAGTTTTTAATCGCAACTCATTAGATGATAAAGGAATGAAATTGATTGCCACCGTGCATTATGGCGAAGAATATATGAATGCATTCTGGGGCAACGGGCAAATGGTATTTGGCGACGGAGATGGTAAAACTTTTAATGATTTCACAACCTCTGTCGATGTAATTGGCCATGAATTATCACATGGTGTTATTGAAAAAACAGCAGATTTGGTCTATTTCTTCCAGTCTGGCGCGTTAAATGAATCAATAGCGGATGTTTTTGGCTCATTAGTAAAACAACATTATCTGAAACAAAAAGCTGATGAAGCTGATTGGGTTATGGGAAGTGAATTGCTGGGCAAAGACATTAAAGGTGTAGGGATTCGTTCACTGAAAAACCCTGGCAGTGCATATGATGATGAAACTCTCGGTAAAGATCCACAGCCCGGTCATATGGATAATTATAAAGACTTGCCGATTTATAGAGACAATGGTGGTGTTCATATTAATTCAGGTATTCCTAATAAAGCCTTCTATAATCTGGCGATAAAATTAGGTGGATATGCCTGGGAAAGAGCAGGAAAAATATGGTACAACACATTGTTGGATAAAGATCTTGCCCGAGATGCTAACTTCGTAGCTTTCGCTAAATTAACAGTTAAACATGCTCGTGAGTTATTTGATGAGGATGTTGAAAAAGCAACAATTGATAGCTGGAAAGAAGTAGGCATTAAAGTGAAGGAAGATAAAGACGATAAAAGCGGCGACAAGGACAAAACTAAAGATAAAACTGAAGAGTAATCTATAAACATATCGCTGGTTTAACGCCAGCGATATTTTATTATTTGTAATACCTGGCTAGTAAAAAAATATATCTAATAAAAGATACTAAAATTGTTAACGACGAATTTCACGCTATACTAAAGAGACGTTAAAAAATAACCGTAAAAAATTGGTATATCATGAATAATAAAACTTTTAAACTCACAACTGATAGTAAAATCACAATTTCCCTACAAGGAGGATTTGCCGCCACACCTGGCCTTAACCAAGATAAAACAGTGAATTTAGAATCATTGTCTTCACACCAACAGCAGTTATTTCTTCAAGCCATAGAACAAGACTTTTCCGATTCTATGCCATCAGCACCATATCCTGATCAAGATTATTATCTGCTCAGTATCGTCAATGGAAATGAAGAATTCCACTTCACCCTTCCTGAGTCAGATGCACCAGAAATCATTACCCAGATATGGAACGCCGACAAAAAGGGTGGTTAAGCACCACCCCTTTTCCTATTAGCATTAACGCTTTTTCAGATGCGCCATTAGACGTTTACGTTTACGCATTTGATTTGGTGTCAACGTATTACGTTTGTCAGCATAGGGATTTGCCCCTTCTTTAAACTGAATCCGAATGGGCGTCCCCATCACCTTTAGGGATCGACGGAAATAGTTCATCAGATAACGCTTATAAGAATCAGGCAAATCAGTTACCTGATTACCGTGGATCACAACAATTGGTGGATTATAACCACCAGCATGAGCATATTTCATTTTCACCCTGCGACCACGGATCATCGGCGGCTGATGATCCTCTTCGGCCATATGCATGATACGGGTTAGCAGTGAAGTATTGACACGGCGAGTAGCGCAATCATAAGCCTCAAGAATCGAGTCAAACAGATTTCCTACCCCACTGCCATGTAGAGCAGAGATAAAATGTACCCTGGCAAAGTCAACAAAACCAAGACGATAATCCAGCATCTCTTTCACACGCTCTTTATCTTCTTGCGACATGCCATCCCACTTATTGACCGCAATGACCAATGAGCGTCCGCTATTAAGAATAAAACCCAATAATGACAAATCTTGATCGGAAATGCCTTCTCGCGCATCGATCACCAGCAATACAACATTGGCATCTTCAATCGCTTGAAGCGTTTTAATGACTGAAAATTTTTCAACCGTTTCCGTGATCTTACCGCGCTTACGTACCCCTGCGGTATCAATAAGGATATATTCGCGACCATTGCGTTCCATTGGAATATAAATACTGTCACGGGTAGTGCCGGGCATGTCGTAAACCACAACTCTCTCTTCACCCAAGATACGGTTAGTCAACGTAGACTTACCCACATTTGGTTTACCGACAATGGCTAATTTCAATGGCAGAGTTGATGGATCAAAATCCTCCTCCTCTTCTACCATCTCAATTTCATTCTGTTCCTGTTCTGCCCAATAAGCTGCGTTGGCTTCTTCCTCCGTCAGCTCAACCTCTTCTTCTTCACCTTTACCAGAGAAAGGCAACAGCACTCGTTCAATAAGTTGGGTGACGCCACGACCATGAGAAGCCGCGATAGAGTAAATATCCCCCAATCCGAGGGAATAAAATTCAGCAATAGCGGTATCAATATCCACGCCGTCGGTCTTATTCGCGACCAAAAAAGTGGCTCTTTCGCGGCTACGTAGATGTTTTGCTATCGCGTGATCTGCTGGCATCAGTCCGGCACGAGCATCTACCATAAACAGAACAATATCGGCCTCTTCAATCGCCATCAAAGATTGAGCGGCCATATGGGTTTCTACACCCTCTTCGGTGCCATCGATACCACCGGTATCAATGATGATAAACTCCTGCCCTTCAACCTCAGCTCGACCATATTTACGGTCGCGAGTCAGACCTGGAAAATCCGCTACCAGCGCATCTCTTGTACGGGTTAAACGGTTAAATAATGTGGACTTACCCACATTTGGGCGCCCTACCAGAGCGACGACAGGTATCATTTGTTGATGCCTCATGACTTAATTTGAAATTAGTACTCCACTGTTCATCACAACAGAACACTAAAAAGACGAAACGGCTCCTGTTCTCTTTCTATCCAGGAGCCGTAGGACTATATTAACGCTTTACTTTATTTCCGGTAAACAGGCAGTAAGCAATACTCAACGGGTAAACAGATAAACCGTACCGTCTTTCGCCTGTACCATTAATTTATCACTGGCTACAACCGGACGGCTCATTAAACCGGAACTATCAACTTTATGTTGAGCAACAAACTTACCGTCATCCATATTTAGCCAGTGCAGATAACCTTCACTGTCACCGACAACCAGATAACCATTATACATTTCAGGCGCGGTTAAATTACGGTGTTGCAATTTTGTCTGAGTCCACAAAGTAACGCCATCACTTTGACGCAGCCCCATAACACGATCGTTTTGGTCAACAATATAGATATTATCACCAGAAACAACCATCTCGTTCACTGAACCCAAATCGCGCTTCCAGAGGATCTGACCTGAACGCATATCAAGCGCCACCAGATTGCCGCTATAAGCTATTGCATATATCACGCCTTCAGAAATAACCGGTGTCGTATCAACATCATTAAGACGACCAATTTCTGTAGAGCTAGTTACCTGAGAGATACGTTGTTGCCAAATCAACTGCCCCTGAGAGATCAAGACGGCGTTGACACGACCATTATCCCCTCCGACGATGGCAGCACCGTAAGCCACGGCAGGTGCCGATTCACCACGCAATGATAATGATGGCGTATCCAAATTAACGGACCACTGCACTTTACCATCTGACTCGTTTAATGCCTGTAACATCCCATTGCTAGTATGAATCAGTACCAAACCATCACTCACCACAGGGCGCGACAGCGCTTCACCGGCAACGTCAGATTGCCAGGCAACTTGGCCGTCTTTGGTATTCAATGCAATAACTTTGGCACGTTCAGTACCTACATATAGATGATCCCCAGCAACGGTCAGACCACCAGAGAGCAACGCAGGTATACGAGAAGAGAGGAAACCCGCTTTTTCAGCCAGATTCACCGACCATATCTCTTTACCACTATCAATGTCCAACGCCTTAACGATACCATGACGATCAGCAACATAAACAGCGGAACCTTGCCAAGTTGGCGTTAAGTGAGAATAATAACGACCAACACCATCACCTACCGATTTATCCCAAATCTGGTTTGGATTAAATTGATTTTCGACCTTTGGCAATGGTGACATCGTTACTGTGTCTTGCTCACTTGAACAACCGGCTAGCAGAATAGAAGCCACCAAACCAACTAAGAGTGTTTTACGCAGTTGCATCGAAAGAATTCCCCTTAGCTGGATAAGTTATTCAATTTAAGATTTAACATCGATTTGATCGCCTGTGGTGAATCTGAGCTCAAACCTTTGGTATACGCTGCGCGGGCACCGGCAATATCACCTTTTTTCAACAGTGCATCACCACGGATATCCTCTGCGACGGCAACCCAACCGGAACCTTTGACCTGCTCCAATGTTTTCAACGCAGCATCCGTTTTATCTTCTGCCAATTGAACCCTGGCTAAGCGAATATTCACCAGAGCCTGCAAATCCTCATTTTTTGCCTGACCGGCAGCCACAGATAAAAACTGATCTGCTTTAGTTAACTCATTCTTTTCAACAGCAAGTTGAGCCAAATGCATATGCATCATCACGCCATAACTGTTATTCGTTTCACTGGCAAATTTTTCAGCAGCGGCATGCCCCTCTTTTGTACCGGCAATTAATCCTCGATCTACTCGTTCAAAAGCTTCTGCGCTTTCCTGCAACTGATTTGTCTGATGAGATTGCCAATAACGCCAGCCAATTAGCGCCCCGGCACCTAACACCAGCCCAAAAACCAAGGCTTTACCATTATTGGCAAAAAAGCGACGGATCGCGTCTACTTGTTCGTTTTCATTGGTATAGACTTCCACAGAGTCTCTCCTTAACCTAACAGTTCAGCCAAACGAGCTGCAATTTCGCTTTGCGGCAACGTTTGTTGTTCACCTGTACGTAAATCTTTAATGGCTACCTGACCAGAACGAACCTCATCCTCACCGAGGATCAGTGCAATTTTGGCGCCTTGTTTATCCGCACGCCCGAGTTGCTTCTTAAAGTTCCCTCCCCCGTGGTTCATCATTAAACGCAATTGGGGCAACGTATCACGTACTTGTTCAGCCAAAATCAATGCCGCTTGTTGACTACCTTCACCAAAAGAAGCGAGATAAACATCCGCAACTGACCGCTCCGCGGTAAATACTGGATTAATTTCTTGCACCAGCAAAACCAGACGTTCCATCCCCATAGCAAAACCCACAGCAGGCGTTGGCCGCCCCCCTAACTGCTCAACCAGTCCATCGTACCGACCACCGGCGCAAACCGTCCCTTGAGCCCCGAGTGCCGTTGTCACCCATTCAAATACTGTGCGGTTATAATAATCCAGACCACGAACCAAACGCTGATTAATCCGATACTTGATACCCGCCCCATCAAGCAGTTCACACAGGCCATCAAAATGTTCCTTTGATTCGGCATCAAGATAATTAAACAGTTCCGGCGCATCATTAAGAAGTTGCTGAACCTCTGGATTTTTTGAATCCAGAACACGTAATGGATTGCTGTACATACGGCGTTTACAATCTTCATCCAGCTTATCTTTATGCTGCTCAAGAAAAGCTACCAACGCTTCGCGGTAATTAGCGCGTGCCGCCAACGAACCAATGGAATTCAATTCAAGCGTCACATGCTCAAAAATACCGAGCTCACGCCACCAACGAGCAGTCAATAAAATAAGTTCGGCATCAATATCAGGCCCTTGAAGACCAAAAACTTCAGCACCTAATTGATAAAATTGGCGATAACGGCCTTTTTGCGGACGCTCATAACGGAACATTGGCCCTAAATACCATACGCGCTGTTCCTGATTGTACAGCAGACCATGTTCAATACCGGCACGCACACAACCTGCGGTATTTTCAGGGCGTAGGGTTATACTTTCACCATTGCGATCATCAAAGGTATACATCTCCTTTTCAACCACATCAGTGACTTCCCCAATAGCCCGTCTAAATAACGGGGTCTGCTCTACAATCGGTGTACGGATCTCGCTATAACCATAACCCGCCAGTACCCGTTTCAAAATAGTTTCGATACGCTGCCAGATAACCGTATCTGTCGGCAAGTAGTCATTCATGCCTCGAATAGCTTGGATATTTTTTGCCACGTTTTATCTCTAGTTAATGATTCAAAAATGATGTTGATTATATACCCGTTATCTTTCAAGTTGCCTCTTTGTTGGCTGCACTCGCTCACCCCGGCCACATAGTTCTCTATGCTCCCGAGGATTCACTTCCTTGCCGTCGCGATCCATCTTGAAATCCATAGGGTATAGAAGCGAATACCGACGAGCTTCAATTAACAAACAAAACAACGCTGGCTCATCATAACGACGAGCCAGTATCAAGTACATTATTTGTCCAGCTGACTTATGCCAATGCGCTTATTTTCATCCAGCATTGATGCTTTAGCTCGGATCTTGGCCTCAAGCTGATCAATCATATCAGTATTATCGAGGCGTTCTTTCTGCCGTACGCCATCTTCATAAAAACCACTTTTCGTTCTGGCGCCAGTGACGCCTAAAGTAGAAACCTCAGCCTCACCAGGCCCGTTAACCACACAACCAATAATAGAAACATCCATAGGTGTGAGTAAATCTTCCAAACGCTGTTCCAAAGCATTAACGGTGCCAATAACATCAAACTCCTGACGGGAACAGGTTGGACAAGCGATAAAGTTTATACCACGGGAACGAATACGTAATGCTTTCAGAATGTCGAAACCCACTTTAACTTCTTCGACAGGATCAGCCGCCAGAGAAATACGCAAAGTATCACCGATACCTTCCGACAGGAGGATACCCAAACCAATAGCTGATTTTACAGAGCCTGCGCGTGCGCCACCCGCCTCGGTAATCCCAAGATGCAATGGCTGATCAATCTTCTGAGCTAACAAGCGATAGGCGCCAACCGCCAGAAACACATCCGACGCTTTTACACTGATTTTAAACTGGTCAAAATTAAGTCTGTCAAGAATATCCACATGGCGCATAGCCGATTCCACCAGCGCTTCTGGCGTTGGCTCACCATATTTTTCCTGAAGATCCTTTTCCAATGATCCGCCATTTACACCAATGCGGATTGGGATATTTTTATCACGGGCCGAAGCCACAACCTCGCGGATACGCGCTTCACTACCGATATTGCCAGGGTTAATACGCAGACAATCGACACCATACTCTGCAACTTTAAGCGCAATACGGTAATCAAAATGGATATCTGCAACCAAAGGAACTCTCGCTTGCTGCTTAATCAACTTAAATGCTTCTGCGGCGTCCATCGTGGGTATTGATACGCGAACAATATCAACGCCAACACGCTCAAGCGATTTAATCTGTTTAACCGTCGCTTCCACATCTGTAGTACGTGTGTTTGTCATTGATTGCACCGCAATGGGCGCACCATCCCCGACTGGCACATTGCCTACATAAATACGCGTAGATTTGCGTCTTTTTATCGGCGATTCATTATGCATATAGGTGTTTCTCCCATACTTCCATGTGTTTCTGATAAAACTACAACTATGCCTTACTGCAATAGTCCTTTTATTATTGTGCTGTTGGTACCTTAAAACGCGCGATACGGCCTGCTTTAGCAAAGCGGCTTAAATCGACAGCTTGCCCCCGGAACTGTACATCCACTACAGCCGGAGCGCCGATAGTTAACTCATAAGGCAATGAGCCGGAGAGACTCAGCTGCTCACCCTTATGCTTAGTTCCACTAAACAGTTTTTTTCCATTTGCATCCACAACTTGCAACCAACAGGATGCTTTAAAATTCATCATCAGCTTATTATTGTCAGCAACTGCCGTTGAATTACTTTCAGGCACACTCGGTACTTGAGCTGTCCCTTGATTAGCCGGCAACGGAGTAGTCTGAGTCTGTGGCCCATTACCAGTTAATTGAGTTTCAGGCGCTTTCACCACTTGATTTTGAGTTGATGCCGCAGATTGAGTCGCTTCCTCACTATGATTATGAGTATTCGCTTCCACTACATTTTCAGCAGCAGATACTGACGGTTCACTTGTTGCCTGCTCGCGGGCCGGTAACTGTGTCGCCTGATCGTGACTCTTAGTATTAGTAGCCGAATCCACCGAACTGGCTTTTTTCTGGGCAATTTTAGCTGCTGAATGATCAGCCATCGAAATCAATTCTTTCTGTTGAGCTATGTGGTTTTGCCACCACCATGCTCCCGTCAAACTAATTACGACTAAAATAATCAACCACGTAATCCACATCAACCAACTTTCGCGTTTTTTACGCTTTTTACCCAATGAAAAACTCTGCATTGGTGAAACTTTCGCTGTTTTTGCCGGGGTATGCTTATCCAAAATTGCCAAAATTTCTGTTTCTGGAATTTGAACCAACTTGGCATAAGAGCGAACATAACCACGCAGGAAAGTCGGCACCATAGTGGCTGGAATATTGTCCTCTTCAATATCACGTATAGTAGAAAGTTTTAAACACAAGCGATCAGCTACAGTCTGCTGGGTTAGCCCGTGCTGCTCACGAGCCTGACGCAGGAGCTGACCTGCGGTTAAATGAGCTTGTTCTGGAGTCGTTTCAGTATTCATTAGCAAGAAGACGCGGTACTGTTCAGGTTGTGAAAAACTTTGCGCCGGCTCCTGCTATAATCTTTAAATTACACAATAGCCTGCGCGGCGAAATAGATTTGCTATTTTACTAGCGGCAAATCACTGATAACAAACACGCCTGTTAGCATGGCTCCCAGTAAACAGAGTTTTGACTTCTTCATACTGCCCCTGCTCACAGAGAAAAACGCTGTAATGATACAATACCGTATCATTTCCTGGCGCGTACTGCATCGCCATTTTGTAACGTTGGCGGGCAGCTTCCGGCTGACCAGAATATTGCTCATACAATGCCATACCCAATTGAGCCTGATAATGGTCTGGCTTTGCCAGTAAAACCTTATCAAAGTGATATCTGGCGGCAGGCAAATTACCTTTAGCCAGATAGGCCATTCCCAGTTGAATCCGGGTTTCTACTGCGACTTTTCGCTGTTGATTGCCGTTTGTTAATTGATTGGAACATCCTGCCAACAACATAGCAACCACGGCAACAACCATCATTCCCGATAACGATTTCCTTATCATTCCATCCCCACCGACCAAAGATATGCAATTGCAACAATCAATTCAGTTACTGCATGACAGGATATACCCATATTTCCATTCAGACTGTTCTTATCTGAATAGGTTCACCTGCCTGACGTTTTTTCAATGTCCGTTTGGTACGATCAATCACATCACCGGCAAGCTGACCACATGCGGCATCGATATCATCACCGCGAGTCTTGCGGACAATAGTGGTGAAACCATATTCCATCAACACCTTAGCAAAGCGATCAATCCGGCTGTTGGAGCTACGGCCATATGGCGCTCCCGGAAACGGGTTCCACGGGATCAAATTGATCTTACTCGGAGTATCTTTCAAGCATTCAGCTAACTGATGCGCCTGTTCCACGCTGTCATTAATATGATCCAGCATGACATATTCCACCGTCACACGCCCCTGATTCGCATTAGATTTAGTCAAATAACGGCGCACACCGGCAAGGAACTGCTCGATATTATATTTACGGTTGATAGGAACGATGTCATCCCGCACATCATCTGTCGGCGCATGCAGGGAAATTGCCAAAGCAACATCGATCATATCGCCAAGTTTATCCAGTGCTGGCACCACGCCGGATGTAGATAACGTCACGCGGCGTTTTGACAGACCAAAACCAAAATCATCCATCATGATTTCCATGGCAGGCACGACGTTATTTAGGTTAAGCAGAGGCTCTCCCATGCCCATCATGACCACATTGGTAATTGGACGGCGACCACTGGATTTCAATGAACCAATAATTTTTGCCGCACGCCAAACCTGACCAATAATTTCAGAAACCCGCAAATTACGGTTAAACCCTTGTTGAGCGGTAGAACAGAATTTACATTCCAGTGCACAACCTACCTGAGAAGAGACACACAAGGTTGCTCGATCATCTTCCGGGATATAAACCGTTTCAACCTGCTGATCGCCGACAGTGATCGCCCACTTAATCGTACCATCGGCAGAACGTTGCTCTTCTGCCACTTCCGGTGCGCGGATCTCTGCAACCTGTTGTAATTTTGCTCGCAGAATTTTATTAATATCTGTCATCTGCTCAAAATCATCATAACAGTAGTGATATATCCACTTCATCACCTGATCAGCACGGAAGGGTTTTTCTCCCATATCAATGAAAAACTGACGCATTTGCTTGCGATTCAGATCAAGCAGGTTAATTTTACCGCCTTTCTTTTCTGGAGTTTCAGACACGACAGGAGCAGCAAATTGTGCCGCAGTATTTGGTTGGGACATTTTTTTATATTGCCTCGTTGTGACACTTTCGGCTCTGCGTTGATGAATTCAACGCGAAGTTTCAATTCGGGTATCACTATCAGTTTAGTATAGTGACAAATAACAAACGCCCCGTTGCATTAACAACGGGGCGCCGCATTGTACAAACTTTAATGCAATGATGCTACGGGTAACGGCAAATCAATTAACGTGGGCAAATTTCATCTTCTGTGAAGAAATAGGCAATTTCACGGTTTGCAGATTCAACCGCATCAGAGCCGTGAACCGCGTTTTCAGTGAAGCTATCTGCGTAATCGGCGCGCAGAGTACCGGCTAATGCATTATCAGGATTAGTTGCCCCCATCAGGTCACGATGACGCTGTACTGCATTCTCGCCTTCCAACACCTGAACCATAATTGGACCAGAAGTCATAAATTCCACCAGACCATCAAAGAAAGGACGGCCTTTGTGCTCCGCATAAAAGCCCTCAGCCTGTTCACGGGTCAGGTGAAGCATTTTGGCGGCAATAATTTTAAACCCGGCGCTTTCAAAACGAGCATAAATCGCCCCAATAGCATTTTTCTTTACAGCGTTAGGCTTAATAATAGAAAAAGTACGTTCAACCGTCATGGATAACCTCTTGGTTCTTCTTTCAGCAAACTGATAATTTTAATTTCTTATTCCCGATAAGTGAATCGGTTAATACTTCATTCCGCTACCTTAGCGGAGATAAAAACGGCGTTGATTATAGGGACATGAATAGCGGTTGCCTACAGAAAACATAACATTCCATTAAATTTTTCTTAGCGAAAATCACCATTTTTTCGTACAAATCACATTTTTACCTGGATCGTTTACTTCAAGGTAAAATTGACAGCATCAACCTGCCCACCTGAATCCAAAACACTAAGCTGATATTTACCCGGTTGAGTCAATGTCTGAACAAATCCCTGATTCTTTTCTGTGATCATTACCTGTTCGCCATTCAGAAACCACCATTGCTGCCCGCCACTGCCGCCCTGAGTCGTCATACGTAAATCAAGGCTGTCAAAACCGGGGAGCCGTTTCAATACATCTCCGTTACGAATACCCACGATCAACAAGGGCGCTTCATCTGATTTCAACGGTGGACATTCAGGATTAACCGGCGGCAGACGCTGCGCCCGTCGCTCTTGTACTGGCAACCATGATTCGAGGGTAATCGGCCATAAAGCGATATTTTTAGCCTGAGCGCCGGGACAATCAGGAGCCACACGCAAACCGTTCTTATCCAACCACACCAGTTCATTGATGCCTGAAATGGCCTCTTGCCCCACCGCAGGCAGCGTAGGCGGAATCGTATTATTCAGTATCCAGCTCAAACGACGCTGACGGCAATTATTCTCTCCTCTCGGCAAACTCTGCCCTCCCGGCCAACAGATAATGGCCTGACTCACACTTGCTGGACGTGGATCAATCGGGATCGGTTTAGCTCCATTTCGCATATTGGCGAGCAACAGGTTATTGATCTGATTCATGATGGGAATCGCCGTAGCGTAGCCGAACTGCCCAACAACCGGCGTACCGTCCGGCCTGCCAACCCAAACACCGATGGTATAACGCGCATTTAAGCCGATAGCCCAAGCATCACGGTAGCCATAGCTGGTACCGGTTTTCCAAGCCAACGGCACCTGTGCCGGTAACACATCATCAGGTTGCGGCAAAGCCTCTCCAGCCATAATCCGCCTGACTATCCACGCCGCGCCGGGTGAAAAAAGTTGCCGATCACGCAATTTCTGTTGTGGGGTGAATCTGAGGGGAGCAACCTTCCCCTGACGGGCAAACGCCGAGTAAGCCGCCACCAGTTGGTCCATCCGAGTTGCCGTGCCACCAAGAATTAATGATAAATTGGGTTCACTGCCGGGCGGAAAACGCAATACGGTTCCTACATTGCGCATATTAGCGGTAAACCGCTTAGCGCCATAAGCTTCAAGCAGTTGCACAGCGGGTAAATTCAGTGAACGAACCAACGCTTCACTGGCACTCACCGGCCCATGAAAGCCGCTGTCAAAATTTCCCGGGCGATAATAATCAAAGCGGCGAGGCACATCCTGTAACAGTGATTCCCCATGAATTAACCCATCATCCAGCGCCATTGCATACAAAAATGGTTTCAAGGTTGATCCCGGCGAACGCCATGAACTTATCATATCGACATGACCAAAACGGCTATCATCCCGCAGATCCAGCGAACCGATATAGGCTTTTACCGCCATGTCCGTATGATCAACCACTAACACGCCAATCGAAGTTTTTTCTGGTAACTGGTATTGCCAATTCACCGCCATATCTTCAAGCTGACGCTGTAATCCCACATCCAAGGTTGTTTTGATGATCTCCTGACGAGTACCTTTCGCCATTCGTCTGGCAAGAAGCGGGGCAAGCTGCGGCGCCTGCCGAGGAGCCAACCACAACGTCTCTTGCCGAATATCAGCAATCGTCTGTTCCGACCAGATTTTATACTTCGCCAACCGTTGCAACACCTTATCACGAGCAGCCTGTGCCCGTTCAGGATAGCGATCGGGCCTTAAACGGCTAGGAGCCTGTGGCAAAACAGCCAGTAAAGCCGCTTCCCCCGCAGAGAGTTCAGAGGGCGGTTTAGCCAAATATGCCCAACTCGCTGCACCAACGCCTTGTAACGTTCCCCCAAACGGCGCACGGTTCAGATACATCTCAAGAATTTCATCTTTGGAGTAGTGCCATTCAAGCTGCAAGGTACGCCAGATCTGTTTCAGCTTCCCGCCGAAAGTGCGTGAATGAGGATCAATCAACCGGGCCACCTGCATTGACAGCGTACTGCCGCCGGATAAAATTTTACCTGCCCGAATATCCTGCCAGGCAGCCCTGACCAGAGAAATCGGGTTAATCCCTGGATGCTGGTAGAACCAACGATCTTCATAGGTCAGCAAAGCTTGAATATATTCCGGCGACACTTGTGCTAACGTCACCGGATAACGCCAAACCCCTTCATCATCGGCAAAACGCCAAAGCGGCGTACCGTCCTCACTGACGACAATACGCGCCATTTTGATTTCACGCAGTGGCAGAGGCCAGATTTTATCCGCCAACCATAAACCCGCCGGGATCAGAAACAACAACAGCACAATCAGCCATATAAGGCGATGCATTTTCTTCATCAATAAATCCTGGTGAGAAATCAGCCCTTACACTGAGCATAAGGGCTGACAAATTTATTTAGCGATCAACTGCTATTTTTTCAGGTATAGATTTTCCTACCGCACGCCAATAAGGTACGTACATCGATTCCACCTGTGGCGCAGGGACAGTGTAGACTCCCGGCGTCACCGCGCGAGCCAGATAGAGCAACGTCACCGGCTGAGACGGATCAACCGCGACTGCCGCCACATATCGATCATCACGATATTCAATATGACGAATCGTCGCCTGTTGCATATCGTCAATCAACTCTTGGAGATTCGCGGCACTCTCACTCAACTTGGCACTGCTGTTAGCCAAGTTCTGGTTTTCCAGCTCCAAACCGGCAGGCAATAAATCAACAACCAAAGCATCCTGTACAGGTTTATCTGAACTCACCACCAGTTTCACCACCACCATATCACCGCTATTCAGAAGAGCGCTGGAAATGGGATTACCTTTCATATCCAAATAGCTACGCTCAATTTTCAGCACATTAGCGTAAGGTTTCGGAGAACGCAGCGGGTAAGCCACCACATTCACCCGAGAATAGATCGTGCTGTCGCCAAGGTTACTGATACTCATATCTTGCTGAATATCCTGTGGATACAGCATCTCATTATAGGGTTTGTCTCTACTTATTGGTGAATTCCACTGGCTAAACAGAGCTTTCCACGGTTGCTCCGATACATCGATAAAGAAACGTCCCGCCAGATAGAGTGAATTACTCTCCTGAGTTGAGAAATAATTGCGAGATGTCAATTCATCAGACAACGCCAGTAATTTCTCATCACGTTCCTTTATCAACATATTATTTTCAGTCAACAGAGCCACAATCATTGCGTTGTCACGGATGGCACTGCCGTAATCACCTAAATCTAAATCATCATTACGGTTTTTACTGATCCCCAAACGAACCGCTTCATCCGCCCGGGTGTTATCTCCCATCAGTTTTAGTGCAATGCCCAGTTGTACCAGTGACAAGCCATTGCCTGCCTGCTGACGGCGTTCATAAACTTGTCTCAAAGCCCCCAATGGCGCTTTCTGTTGATTGGCAAGCACTAAACCAGCATAAGCCTGAACCGAGAATCGCATTGCTTCCTGATTCTGGCTGTAGGGATAGTTAATAACACTCTTATCCTGTAAATAACGTAACAGGCGGTTATTGGCAGAAGTCAACACCTCTTTAGGTACGCGATAACCTCGTTGACTTGCACGGAATAGAAAATCGGTGGCATAGGCGGTTAACCAGTACTCTTCATCACCGGTTTTGTTCCATAAAGCAAAGCTACCGTCATGACGCTGCATACTCACCAGATGAATAATTCCCTCATCAATACTTGCCCGGCGCTTATCATCATCTTCCGTCATGATACCCAAACTATTCAGCTCTGATTTGTTCGAATAGAGAGACGGATAAAGCCCGCTGATCGTCTGCTCAAGGCAGCCATACGGATAGGCGTACAATTCACGTATATAGCGTGAAATTTGTAACGGCGGACGGCTGCTCAGCAACAACTGACCTTCGGCCCCTTCTGGCGATAAACCCGATAAGGCTTTTGACGGCATCTGCCACTCTTCTCCCGGATGAATAACATTAGCAAACAGAACAGTTTCCGCTGGCTGTGCCGGACGCACGCCAATCTGCCAACTATTTTTATACGATCTCAGGTTTTCACCCGGTAAATACAGACCATCAATCGTCAAGGAAATCTCTCCTTGACCAAAACCACGCTGCGCCGTGACCGGAATCTCTACTGTGGTACGTTTGCCTTTTTCCAGTATTATCTCCTGGCGGACATCATCCTCTAACTTAATCAGGTCATTAGCGATAAAGTTCAAGATCAAATCTTGCCTTTGTTCAGTTAAGTTAGTTAAATCCAACGACAACAATGCGCTATCACCACCGGCCATAAAGCGAGGTAATGCCATCTGCGCAACCACCGGCGCCGCAACGACAACTTTACTTTCACCATGGCCGAACTCATCTTCACTCCACGCTTGAGCCATCAGCCTCAATTCACCATTGAAATCAGGAATTGGCAAAACGATCTGCCCTTCCCCGTTTTCATCCAATGTCACCGGCTGCGCTTGTTCAGCGATAATCTTAACTTCGGTTAATGGCTTTCTACCGCCGCGATCAAGGGCGCTATCATCACCATCACCGCCAAAACGCAGATTTGCCAGACGGCCTTCACCTTCAATCAACTGACCATACACATCATACTGATCGACGCTGTAACGCTTACGGCCAAAGAAAGCCTCATAAGGGTCCGGCGTTTTAAAATTCGTGACATTCAACACCCCCGTATCGACAGCAGAAAGCAGCACATTAACCTGCTTGGGTAATTTCCGCCCTTGCTGTGGCGTCGCCTTGACTTTAACAATCAACTCCTGATTCGGTCGCATTTTCTCCGGTGCGGATAGCGCCAAATCCAGTTTACGATTTTCATCAGCTAACGGCAGGTGCAACACGCCAATGGCCCGTTTCGGCGTCGCCTGACGAGATTTATCATCTGGACGCACCACCACTGCGGTTAAATAAAGATCATGACGACGCCACTCTTTATTTACTGGCACTTCCACATCCAAACCTTGTTCCGGCACATTAATTTTTTGCCACCAAAGCGGCCCTTCGCTGGATTCCACCAGCAGATAACCTTGACCGGCTTGTGGTGCGACCATATGCAGTTTTATCTTCTCGCCTACCCGATAAGCAGGTTTATCCAGAGACAATTTCACCTGATCAGGACGAACAGCGCCTGTGCCCCCCGTATTATCCTGCCATGAGTAACCGGCCCAGAAATTAACGCTGGTGACTAATTGATTTTCTGGATTAACCACTTCAATGCGGTACGAACCCCAATCAACCGGAAAACTGACCTTTGCGGTACCATCTTGAGCAATCTGGATATGTTCATCCGCCATCACCAAATCTTTCTGGTCATAGCCTGATTGCCAACCTTCACCATCCGACCAACGCCAATAATAGTCACGGCGTTCATAAACCAGACGGGCAGTTAAATCTTTTGCAGCATATTTTTTTCCATCGGCATCGGCATACACCACCGCAAATTGCGCCAGTGAATTTTCATCCACATTGTAACGGCTTTGATAACGACCTACGCGATAGTCATAAATCTCTTTCTGATTAAACAGCGGACGGATACCAACCAGCTTTTCTGCCGGCCAAACAGCCTGTTCAACCCGACGAGTTACCGGGCGGCCGCCAGATTCAAGCAAACTAGCCTGTACAATGACGTTTACCGGCGAAGAGACCGAACTCCAGTTATCGGCACTGACATTAAGCGCAGCTTTACCACCACTATCTAAAACCAGGTCAAACTCATCCAATGTACGACTAAGATTGTCCTCTGCAACCGCACCAAACTCATAGCCTGGCAATTTTGCTACCGCATCACGAGCTGGACGCAGGAATAATTGCCCTTGCAGGCGATTATGTGCGGCAGGTGCGCCATATAGATAACGGCCGTTAATCGCGAAATCCACATCGTGGCTTTTCATCACCGGTTGCGACTCACTACTGATTTCTAGAGCCATGCGCTCCGGCATAAAATCTTCGACATTAAACTTGTAATAACGGGGTTTATTATCTCCCAGATCAAAACGTAGCGACCATAGCCCGGTAGCTGCTGAGGTGGGGATCACATAACGATACTGATACAATCCATTTTCAGGTTGCCAGACAAAACTATCGACCACCTGACCATCGGTTTTCAGTACATCCACTTTAACTGGTTGACTTTTTATTGCGCGACCATCGCCATCACGCAACAGGCCATTGATAATCAACAACTCACCCGGGCGATAGAGATCACGAGGCCCGAAAACAAAAAATTGTTTGCTGTACCCTTGTGGGCCGGAAATATCAAACTCCGACAGATCCAGCGCCGGCGATACCAAATCAATCATACTGGTTTGGTGGTCACGAGTAGCGAGCAATAGTTTCGCTTTCGCATTTTTCTCCAAACTGACGTGTCCATCATCATCTGTTGTCGCCTTTGACAATAATTGCCCTTTCTCATCCAACAGACGTATTTCCACCCCTTTCAGACTGCTGCCTTGCGCCAAAGATTGGGTAAACACATCTATCCTATCCAGATAGCTGTGCATAGAAACACCAATATCACTTAAGGTAAACATTGTTGCTGGATTAGTGTCGGTGTATTTACCTGCTTGTTGCATCACCGCCAGATAAACACCATCTTTCTGTAACTCTTTGATATTGTTTAATGGCAACAGTAATTTTTCGCGGGTATTCAGTGTTGGATTCAGATCGAAACGGCCGGTATAAACCAGTTCCGCACCTTTGAGCATCTCTTCAGACTCCCAAGAACTCATATTGTTGCGATATTGCCACTGTGCAATAAAAGCCGGTAATGCCGCCTCTTTTATCCTGAAAAAATTAACATCAACACGATTAACATTCAGTGCCAATACCGGCAAACCTCCAGCGACTTTACTGGGTAATAAAGAGCCTTTGCTGGCAAAACCGACAGACGGAGAAATCGTCGCGGTTGTCAGCGTTTTCTCATAAACCGTTTCGAGTTGATGCTCATTGACACCTTTAACACCCTTATCTACGGTCAATTGCAACTCACGGGAAGGCGGCAAATGGCGCAAGCGAAGCTCCATCAGGTTATCTGACAGTTCCCACGCACCATCAAGTTTGCCCTCTTTGACATCGACCAAACGGACATTCTGAGCAAAATCCTGATTTGGATCTAAAGGAACAGAAAATGTCACCACCATTGCACTAGCGCCATCAAGCTGAACTTCAGAAGCATCCAGAATCTTCACTGGCTTACCGGCATAACGTCTTGCTAATTCAGCCAGTGATGCGGCGTCTTTCTGTTTCACTGATTTTGGTGGAATATTTGATTGTTGAGGTGCTTTTTCGCTTTGAATTTCTGTGGACTGTGGTTGGGCCGCTTGCTTATTATCAGTGCTATCAGATTTGTCACAACCAGAAAGCATCAGCAAAGAAGCCAAAATCACCGCCAAATAACGTTTGTTTCTTCCTGGTCGTTGCCAGAATTGACCTTGATTCATAACCATAACCCCTGTCTTAACTCCAACCAGCTTGTGGGTGGTAAGATTTAATGAATAACTTTATATACCCGTTATCTTCCAAACTGCCTCTTTGTTGGCTGCACTCACTCACCCCGGTAACATAGTTATCTATGCTTCCGGGGATTCGCTCCCTTGTCGTCGCGATGCAACTTGAAATCCATAGGGTATAAATCAATATATTAAATTCAAATCAAACAGATATAATCAACTATATACCTATGATCAACTTATATACTGCCTATTTATATTAGGCAACGTATAGACATTAAGTTCACATAATAACCTGTTATTTTAACGAATTAAACATCACAGAGACGATAAATAAATATAAATTTATCGATTCAATTTTTCATTAAGAACTCCATATATTCGGCAAAAAAATCTTTTGTCACTTCCCTCAGTAACCGGAGATAGCCCTTTACTGCACCACCTGCCCGATAATTTACAAGAAATAAAATAATATAAAATCGACCATTAAAACAAAGTTGAATAAACAAAAAATTATCATTATCGTATTGGTTATAAATATCGGATTAAATATACTCGATTCTAATATACCATTGTTTAATAAATTAATTATCTCAATTAATAAAAGCAATAAATAACTTTAATAAATGTATATTTAATATTTTATTTAATACATTATCAACCATTTATTAAGACTAATCATTATCTCAATATGATATTTATAACAAATAAAAAGCCATATAAATAAAACACATTTAACTTCTAATGCAGAAATTACCATTAATCTGTAATCTGTAATCTGTAATCTGTAATCTGTAATCTGTAATCTGTAATCTGTAATCTGTAAATAGAGTGCCACTTTCTTATCAAAAGTGGCAATAATAACTTGCGTGAAACACTGATTATACAAACTGTTTTCTATAAAATATGAATAAAACCCTCTATGATGAAAAAATACAATGAAAAACGCGAATAAACTCAGCAATAAAAATATTAACCTATCGTTATTATAATCCCAATTATTTAAAATAGAAAAAAATGCTAACCCCAACGCTGTCGCAAATGGGGTAATAATTTGATGAACATCCATTTTCTCAATAAATTTCATTATATTACTCGACTAATAATACCTGCCCTGTTTTCAACTGTTTGACATTTGGCAACCAAAGTCTTCCCCAACTACCAGTACAATGACATCCATAAACTTGTTTTATATTTTCTTTTATAAAAAATTCTCTAATCTTTAATAACTCTGTCGGTAACGCCCTCTTTAAATGCAATCCGCCTATTACTGCGAATACTTTGTCTACGCCAGTAATCATTTTAGCGTGGTTAATAATTTCGCAAATACCAGAATGGCCGCAGCCAATGATAATCACCAGTCCATTATCACTTTTCCAAATTAACGCACTATCATCCAATATATAATCATTGGCCCAAGAGCTTTTTCTAATCAAACCACAAGATTTTCGACGATCGCTTGCTATTTCGCCTGAGAAAATAAATCGATCGCTTATTTTCATATGCGATTTAGTCAAACGAAAGAAAACTCTCTTCTTAACTCTTTTATTAATTTTACCCGATATTTTTTTGAATTTTATGACACTCTTCTTATTGAACATAACACCATAATACTTCTCATTTAATGCATCAGGATGACATATTAATTTAGCATTATGTGGAAAATAGTTAACACCGCCTATATGGTTATAATGCCCATGAGAGATAACAATTTTAGATATATCATCAATAGATATTCCCATCCTATTTGCATTCTCAATATAGCTACCATCTGGACCGGTATCGAAAATTATCTTCTCTTCACCGTCCTCAAGTAAAAGGCTCAAACCAGGCTTAGCTATCAAATATGAATCAGATGTTTTATTTTCCAAGAGTACAGTTATTTTTAATGACATAGCATATCCATTAGTTTTGTTGAAGTAGTGCATCTATTAAACGATACGGGTAACAATAGCATTGACGTACATCAATAAAATAATGAAAAGCCATTATATCGTCACATTTTTATAAGCAGATCACAAATTACCCCTCTTCTATTAGCCGTTAATTTTTCAACATAAAATGATTATCTCTCTATTATATTTATTGTCTTGTAATATTAACATACAAATATTATACCTTGCTGTACAACACATTTTTAAAAGTAGAGATAAACATATTATTAAAAAATAAAATTCAACGATAGATTATTCAGGTAATTTAATCAAATTTACTATACTAATACCTAGCTCAGTTGACAATGCTTAATTTTAAATATCACTATCAAGCCAGAAAATTGACTTATATTACCGCTCTCATTTTATCTATATTACAAATAAATATAATATATTTATCAGATATAATTTGACTTTACATTACATAAAAATATTTAAATAGAACAATTAATAATTTCCGCCATATATAAACATAACCTATCCACTTATATCAAACCATTATTAACACCTTTATTAATACGATAACAAAAATATATTATTTTTATATAAAAATAGAATTAATATATTTAAAAATAATTGGTATATTCACATAAGAAGTGAAACATCGTTACTCTGGAAGTCAACATATCCGTAGTCCTTTAAATAATTCATTAGGTGTTTTACCTCCCCGAGTTTTTCGGGGGCGATTACTTTAATCGGTTTACCACAAACTTCGAGACTTCATTAAAATCGGTTCCCTTTGGAAAGTATTGCCTGATCAACCCATTGATATTTTCATTGATCCCCTTTCCCAAGGTGAGCAATGACGACAACAAATCATGCTATTTATCCCATATAATTATGGAGGATTTAGGTTAAGTGCTCTTCTGGCAGAGCGAGCGGCAGATAAGAAGCAAGATTGGCATGGATAACCCTAACCCCTCACATAACCATAAAAGACAATATCTCATCACCAATTTACTACAATCATCACATTTCATTTTGTTTCATGCCGAAACAAATCATTATAAATGTGACATAAATCACATAATAAAAATAAAACAATAAAATTAATTTGAAATTATTAATGTTGATTATTAAATGATTAATATTAATCTATTTTTTATACAATACTGTTACAAAATAATCACATTGGCCTGTTTTTTGCTTTTTCATATAACTTCTTGTTTTTGCTGCTATCTTAACCAATCCCCTATTTTAGTTGCCCGGTTGATAATCAATCCTAAATATTGATCGCTAAGCTAAATTCATGGTTAATGCTGCTTCGACATTGTGGAATAGAAAGTCAATGAAAAGCAGTATTTTAGTCTTAACGGTTTTTTGTAGCGTAGTCTCAGGCAGTCAAGCCGCCGATATCGCAGATCAACAACTCATTCATCAACAGGCCCGTCAGCAAGCCCTGGAGGCGCAATTAGCCCCGCCGCCTGCGGAGGTTCACCTATCGGTACCGGAAACCGGGGAATCATCCGCTTTTCCGGTGGAAACCCCCTGTTTTCCTATCACCCGCGTCAGACTGGCAGGCACCGAAAATTTCCCGCACTGGGTACCGTTCCGGCATGTCGCTCAACAGGGCGAAAACCATTGCCTGGGCGATAAAGGCATTAGCCGGCTGATAACCCAATTGCAAGATCAGCTCATTAATCACGGCTATGTCACCAGCCGGGTTCTGGTTCCTCCCCAGGATCTGCGTACCCAAACGCTAAAACTGGTGATGATACCGGGCAAAATCCGGCATATCCGCTATACCCCTGACAGCGGGAAATATATCCAGCGGATAACCCCCTTTCCCGCGCGTGAAGGAAAATTACTGGATTTACGGGATATTGAGCAGGGACTGGAAAACTTGCAACGTTTCCCGACCGTGCAGGCGGATATGAACATTGTTCCGGCAGAGCAGCCGGGGGAGAGTGATATTGTGCTGGACTGGCGTCAGTCCCGGCACTGGCGAGTCGCCACGTATCTGGATGATACCGGGTCTAAAAGCACCGGACGTTATCAGGGCGGACTCACCTTTTTTCTGGATAACCCGCTGGCGTTGAGTGATCTGTTCTATCTCTCCGGTGGACGCGATATTCATTCATCTGCCGGGAAGGGCAGCCAAAATGACACGCTCTATTACTCTTTGCCCTTCGGCTACTGGATGGCGAGCGTGACGGCCAGTCATTACGATTATACCCAGACGATAGCCGGGCTGAATCAGGCGATCCAATACCGGGGCAAAAGCCAAAACTTGGCGGTTCAGCTTAGCCGTGTTCTGCACCGTAACGCCGACCAGAAAACCCTGCTTAACAGTGAAATTTATCGTCGGGCGTCCCGCAATTTTATTGATAACACTGAAATCGACGTTCAGCGCCGGGAAACCGCGGGCTGGAAGCTGGGGCTGTCGCATCATCACTTTATCGGCAGCGCGACGCTGGATACCCGGGTGACTTACCAGCAGGGCATGCGCTGGTTTGGCGCACAACCGGCACCGGAAGAGTACCGCAATGAAGGGACCGCCTTGCCTAAAATCACCCAGTTCTCGGCGACGCTGGCCGGGCCGTTAACGCTGTTTTCTCAGCCCTTTTCTTATCAGACCCAATATTTGCGTCAGATAAGCGCCAGCCCATTGACACCCCAGGATCGCTTCTCGATTGGCGGCCGCTGGACGGTGCGCGGCTTTGATGGCGAGTTGACCTTATCCGCAGATCGGGGTTGGTACAGCCGGAATGAACTGGACTGGCAAACCCCGCTGCGCGGGCAATCGCTGTATCTGGCAATGGATTATGGCGAAGTGGGCGGCCGGGGCAGCGACGCGCTGCTCGGAAAACACCTAGCGGGGAGTGCTCTGGGCTGGCGCGGCAGCCTGAAAGGGGTGAGCTACGACCTGTTTGTCGGCGTCCCGCTGTCCAAACCCGCTGGCTTCCAAACTTCCCCGGTCACAGCCGGATTCAACCTGTATTGGCAGTATTAATTCAAATAGCAAAACTGCCGGTGGGTAGTGTTGTCTGGAGCAAAAATCATGAACAAGCAGTTATATCGTATTATCTTTAACCAATCTCGCC
>NZ_RCWB01000020.1 GCF_018448885.1 Photorhabdus caribbeanensis | reverse complement strand
TTTGTGGTAAACCGATTAAATAATCGCCCCCGAAAAACCCGGGGAGGGAAAACCCCGAATGAATTATTTAAAGGAATACGAACATGTTTACTTCCGGATTAACGATGTTGCACTTATTATGTGAATCTAAGTAGTCAATATATTTCATTCTCTTAGCGGAGATCCCAATACTTTGAACTTAAAAATACTAACACAGGTAGTTTTATTAACAGTACAACGTTACTTCTCTTTTCATTAGAAGCAATGAAAATAAGCAGATTCAAACGACGCTAAAGCATAAATACTATTAATAATTCAATCTCAAGCATTGGGGGAATTAGCCCCTAATAGATTAAAAATACATTATTTGCTCTTAATCTCTGGTTCAAGTTCAGCATGGAAAATAAGATTTATCAATGGCTTGTATAAAAAGTACGACCCCTTAGTTTTTTCTAGGATACCCATAGGATACCTTCTGGCACTAACGTGAGGTAGAACCGATTAACACCGCTACGGTAATGGGTTGTTGTCGTATTTTTCTCTGTGATATTTATCACATCTCCTGAACATACGATGTTTGCCTTTCTACTTCCCTAATCGCCACTTGAAATGCAAAACGCTATGAGTTCTAAAGATGGCTAAGCTTGGCTTTCCAAGGCTTCACGTCAAAAATTATTCTTCTCACAAAAAATAACAAACTGATGAGTAATTATTCCAGTGGTTTATTGTGAGCATGACGCTCAATTAATCGACCATACGAATCAAAATAGCCACTAGGCCAGATCTTTGGGGATGTATTTTGAGATAGTTATCAATAATCCATTCGCTTTTAGGCCAAGGCCGACTGAGAATATTTGTCGGTAGGTGAACTGACTCTCGCCTCACGGGAGACAGCCGCTAAGGTAGTACCACGCTTACATAACGCAGCAATAATGTCAGCTTGATGCCAGTCATTTCTAACGTTATTCATTCCTGCTACCCCTTCCATTAATTGAAAGGGTGATAGCAGACACATTGGTAGAAATTTCCTACCAATGGATAGCTCTTTACAAGGGTGAGAATCCTTGACTATTAGATTTTGCCAATGGCGGGGCCACTTTAACTGATTGGTTTATCGGACTCAATAAGCGAATCAGTAAAAGCACTTACCTTTTGCGTCATATCCTGTTAAGCGCGTTAAGGCGCTGCTGTTCCTCGCAAAGCCTTCTACTCAATTTATCATGTGTCAAAGTTCATCAGGAACGTGATTGCGAGGTCAATTTTGTTTGCGGTAATGGTTCAACATTCAAACCTTGAAGACGTATAATAAGTGTCAAGAATCAAAATTAGCTATGAGTAACTCAAAAATAGCTAGGATTATAGTGGGTTATTTTTAAACAAACCTTCGTTAAAAACGTTCAAACTGGAATTAAACACTATGCATAAGATGTGGAAATTTTTACCTATTATATTTATTTTATTTTTTCCGTTTAAGGCACTCGCTAAAGTAAGTTTGGAGCGACAACAAATTCCAAAACATGCGCTCTCTATTAAAATCCCAAAGGGGTTTACTTTGATGGACGAAAAATACAAAAAATTAAAATATCCATCAATGAGAGATAATAATGAAAAAGTTATTTTTACCGATAAGCGAGGAAAAGCTAACATCATAATTAGCTCTGGAATTGTATCTATGCTTCCAGAACAATTAGATATGTTTACAGATTCTTTAGTGAAACTAATGCCAAACTATCAGCCGTCACTCAAGAAAGTAATTGTAGATGGAAAAGATGCTCGGATAATAGATTTTATATCAAGTGCAATGGATACAGATATTCATAATAAAATGTTAACTACATCATTTAATGGTAAAGCAGTAATTGTTTCATTTAATACAACTGTTGATGAATGGGAACAGTATAAAGATGTGAGTGCCGATATATTGTTATCTCTAAAATTTGAATAAATTATTATTAATCAATATCATATAAGAATTAGAGGAGCAATCTAACCCGTTTTGCTCCTTGCAAGCGTGCCACTCAAGAGCGATTTTTTCGAAGCTGTTATTTACGATGAGAGCCTTTTCTCTTTTTACCTGCCCTGGATCATCGCCATTTGCCAATATTTTCTTGGCATCTTCCCTTTTGTTTCTGGCTTCTACCAAAGTTACAGTGGGATAAGTACCAAATGCCAATCGCTTTTCTTTGCCAGCAAAACGATATTTTAGCCGCCAACATTTGGAACCATTCGGGAAAATTTCTAAGTACATGCCCCCACCATCGGAGAGTTTGCACGATTTGTCTTTGGGCTTCGCGGTCTCTATCTGTCTGGCTGTCAACTTCATTTGTGGGCATCCATTTTGATTGAACCTAACAATGCCCCCAGAGATCTGTAGATTTCAACATACCCTAGTAGACATCGATAGATTGTAGTTTCTTGGTTTTCTTTGTTTTTTAAGGAATTTGTAGACTTTAAAAGACGTTTGGAGACTTGGATATGGCCCCCTACAGGATTCGATATAAAAACATATCATGTTGATTATAAAAATATATGTTTTATTCAATAAATATACATACCCCCAAATGTACCCCCAATTAAAAAATCATTATTGTCTTTCATGTAAGAAATTGAGTTTTAAATAAAAATTAACACTTTTGGTTATCAAGTGTGATTTTTAGCCATAGTCCTTCTAAGTTACATGGCTTTATTACATTTGGGATACAAAATAGATCTATGGTTTTTTCTAATTCTCTTAGTTGACTTGTTAAATTTTTTAACAAGTCAACTAAGAGAGGACAAGCGTAGCGCGTCAGCTAGAAAATGCCCATGTTATAGTCATCAATAAGCTGATTTCGTCAGAGTATCTAATCAATAGTCTAACTAACTGATTAAATTATCTGTTCCCTATTGCTACGTGTTACATCCTGCGCTAACCTTGCTACACTTAATTGCTGTCATCGACAGCCGCCAATGTTTCCGAGGGATCTGTGAGGAAACGCTTTCGAGTGATCCGCTATTGCTGCCATTGACAGCACTCAATGCTTCTAAAAGGTCTGTGAAGAAGCGCTTTCGAGCGACCATATCTAAAATTCTCCCTGATCTGAAAAGAGAAAGCCGTCAGATACCATGAGGCTGATAACTCCGCTTATCCTTTGAGAGTGGGGATCGCAAAATGAAAGCGATGAAGGTGCATTTATACATTTAACTCACTCACGGGTCTTCTATCCCAAAGGAAACGAGTTCTTCTTATATCCAAGCGTCAGACAGGACAGCTTTACCTGCCTTTCGCTCTAATGAGATTAAGCCACGAGTTTAGCCTCATTTCATTTACGTAAGCTAAAGCACCCGGTTTGCTTGGCTCACACCTTAACTAACTGCTGCCTGAGTTATCAGGCGGTCAGGTAGGCTATTTCTCAATATCAGTATATTGCGACAGTTCTACACTGCTACAGACAACACTTTGCCATGCCATTAGGCATCAGCAAGCACCTGCCCTGCTTCGGTTTACTGACTCCGATGTTCAGGCGTCACTTTTCGCCGGTTTACCGCTGAAAGTGACGCCGCCACATAAAGGTAACATCCACATTACAGGCGTATGCCTGCTCAACAAATCAGTGTTTCTGTCACTGCTAATTAAGATTAAAAAAACCATCAAAAAGGAGAACTTGACGATACCGAGGCTGGCTTTGGCCAGAGGGGATAACCTGCCTACGCAGGCGGTAGTACAGCGTACTCAAACCGATACCCCGCAATACCTCAACAGCGTTCACTCTGGTGCACAGGTATCGTTCAAGGACAAAGCAGATAACCCCTGTTTTGTCAGAACTGTCGCGCGCCAGAGATTTAATGTTATCAGGTGAAAAATAAGGAGTGATATGAGTCGATTAGTCAGGGAAATGCAGACCTTTGCCCGGCAGGCTGGAGGCAGTCATAAAACCTGTCATGACCGCATTCGGATAGCGAGGCGGCTAGGTGAGTTTTTGTTGAAACTGAATATTCAGGTGAAAAGCCTCAACTATTTAAAGACCAAACACATTGAAAGCTATATCCATGCCCGATTGTCTCAGGGCATAGCCAAACGCACCCTGCAAAATGAAATGTCGGCGCTCCGCCATATCTTTCTTCTGGCAGGCCGGACGAAGTTAAGTACCTCTCCCCGATTGAGTAATCAGGCATTGGGACTGAGTGGCTCCAGTCGTGCAGGGACAAAACAAGCCATTCCTGATGTGCTTTTTCAGACAATTTATCAGAAAGCAGCAAAATACGATGCCGGACTGGCAATCATCCTCCAACTTACCCGTTTGATGGGGCTACGTTCTCAGGAAGCCGTTCAGTGTTGTGCTTCGCTGAAAAGCTGGAAAAAACAGCTTAATCAGCCAGAGCCTAAGCTTCATGTAGTTTTTGGTACTAAAGGCGGCCGCCCCAGACAAACTCGTGTACTGGATGTGGACGCAGTGAAAAAAGCGGTTGATAAAGCCATTGAAATTGCAGAACAGCGCGGCGGCAGGCTGATTGATAAACCCGATCTCAAACGAGCGATGAACTACTGGCGTGCCCATACCGCTCATCTGGGATTAACCGGCTGTTATGCCCCACACAGTTTGCGCTACGCATGGGCACAGGATGCGCTGAGGTTTTACCAAGAAAGCGCTTTTACTCGTCAGGAAGCCAGGGCTTTAGTCTCAATGGATTTAGGTCACGGTGATGGTCGCGGGCGTTATGTTGAACGAGTTTACAGTCAAAAGGAGGATTGAGAAATGGCAGAGACAACCTTAATACGTCTGGCGGATGTCATGAAAAAAGTCGGTTTAAAGAAATCATGGATTTACCATTTGATGCAGCAAGGGGAATTCCCTAAATCTGTCAGTCTGGGAGTACGCTCAGTAGCATGGGTAGAAAAAGAAATTGATGAATGGATTATCAATAAAATCAACAACCGCGAGGAAACACAGGGATGAGTCTGAATGAGGCTTTTAACCTTAATTATAAGTTGATAATCAGTAAATTACTGAGGTATAGTTCACGCGCTGCGGCAAAATCCGCAGCCGGAGTTAGCGTTCCGATTAACATGATGGCAGCATTACACGCCTGTTTTAGGCTATTCAATGCTGGTGCTTTTGTACACCTGTTGTCTATGGTGGCTCAGGCAGGGGCTTCGAAAGAAGCGCCGGTTTCCATTGTGTCCGGTAACGCTAACCCTGTCTGGGCTGCCACCCTTGAGGTTAGCGTCTCTGGTGGTAGCGATAGTTCGCACACAATGGAGGCTGCCTTATGGCTATACCCCCTCTTAACCTCTACCTATCACCCCAAGACTGGCTATTTTATCTACAACGTCAGCTATTCTCCTGTTCTAAGGCTTTTTCTCTGGCAGGGGTGTTTTATGCATGATTACCGCCCTGAAAACTCAGAAGAAGTACTCGACCATTGCCGGGCACTTATCAACAGTATTATTGAGCAAAATAATCTCGCATTTAAGGAAATCCTGACTTTCGTTTTATGGGAACGTATTGAACTGCTCAGTAAAATGCTGGTTGGAGAAACCACAGAGGAGGAAAGCCATGCCCTCCTTCATTTCTGATATTGTCCGGCAATCCCGCCACCGCTGGCCCGCGATCCTGTCTCAGGCAGGCATTGTTGTGCCCGCCAATAATCGTCATGGGCCTTGTCCCATGTGCGGTGGGAAAGACCGGTTCCGATTTGATGATAAAAACGGTAATGGTACATGGATTTGTAATCGGGCTAAATGCGGTCATGGAGATGGACTGGATTTATTGGCAAAATTTAAAGGCTGTCAATTAATTGAGGCGGCAAGGTGGATATCTGAGTTGTCAGAACTCCCGTCAACGGCGCCAGCCAGAAAAAAAGCCTCTGTTATTCAAGTGCCGATTGCTGAACGGGTCAATTCGTTATTAAATCAGTGTATTAAGGGCGCGAGCCCTTATTTAATTCGCAAGAGTTTAGCTGAACGTGTTTTTTTGTTCCCACCGGCTTACTGTCAAAAAACAGGCAATGTGATTTTTCCAGAAAATACACTGGTGTTACCACTAGTTAATATTGCAGGAGGATATTGCGGTGCCCAATTGATTCACCCTGACGGCAGCAAGCGATTATTACCCGGCAGTCAGTTAAAAGGGGCTTTTGCTGTTGTCCATGAACCTGATTCTTATGATGACATTATCATCACAGAAGGTTATGCCACTGGCTTATCACTGGCCGTTATTAGCCGAAACAGTGCAATCTATGCCGCCATTTCCGCTAATAACCTGCTCAATGTAGCAAAAGCGCTTAAAGCGCAACATCCGCAAGGTGTTTTTATTATCGCAGGGGATAATGATGTTGATGCAGATGAAAAGAACACAGGAAAAATTAAGGCGGAACAGGCCGCGAATGCAATACAGGGAAAGGTTGCACTGCCACCAACAGACTATCAAGCTGACTGGGATGATTACCGTAAGCAATATGGTGATGAAGCAACCAGAACAGCCTTTTATCACCAGACCGGTAAAATCACCGGTTCCCTTTCTGTGACTCGTCTCCCCACGACCTACAGCACATCATTACCTTTACGCAGAGGTTCTGAGGGCTTTGATACTCATCAGGATTATCTGATCAAAGGTCATTTGCCCAGTAACGCCTTAGCCAGTATTTACGGCCCCAGTGGTTCTTATAAATCTTTTTTGGCGGTGTCATGGGCATGTCATATCGCCACGGGTAAAACATGGGCAGGTAAACGCGTCAATCGGGGAGCGGTGGTTTATGTGGTCGGTGAAGGTGGTCTGGGAGTTCCGCGTCGTATCCGGGCATGGGAAAGCAGCCTGAACGATAACAGCCCGATAGATGCCCTTTACCGTATAGACTGCCCGGTGTTTCCTGCTAGTCAGGAAAGTGCTGAGCAAGTGATTTGTGCAGCGAAAGATGTCGAACAAGAAACCGGATTGCCTGTCCGTCTGATTGTACTAGACACTCTCGCCCGCTGTTTTGGCGGCTCGGACGAAAACACCGCTAAAGATATGGGCGCGTTTATTCAGGGTTGTGACTATATCAAAGCCAAAACAAACGCCACCGTGCTTGTTGTGCACCATTCCGGCAAAGACCAAGATAAAGGCGCAAGAGGCTCCAGCGCTTTTCGAGCCGCACTGGATGCGGAGTTTAATATCCGCCGTGAAAATGATAAAGAGGCGCTGATATTAAGCTGTACCAAAATGAAAGATGCTGATGAACCTCCACAAGTCGCTTATGACTTGCATCCGGTCAGCATTTGTATTGATGAAGACGGCGAAGAGATTACCTCTCTGGTGTTGTCAGATCAGCCCAGACAACCACAGGATGCCGCAGCCGGTGATATGGCACTGGCCCATGTCCGGCGTCTGTCAGGCAATCATCTGGCACTATGGGAATCTATTCGTAACCGAACAGCCCAAAGCGATTCCTGCACAAAATCACAGGTGCGGGATGACTTACGGGCGAAAGGCATTGATGTATCAAAGAAATTCAGCCGCTGGCTGGATAAACTGGAAAATGATGGATTATTGACCGTGTTGGGTGAAGATATCCGCATTAATCAACGCCACTCTAATATGGGGGAATAAATGGTAAATGTGGGGGATATTGTCAAAAATCCAGCAATGCTCCCCACTTACCACTTATTAAGCTCACCTAAATGGGGGAAGCACGTGAAACCCTTATTCTGTCTGGCTTTAAGCGATTTTAATAATATCAATGTGGGGGCAATAAAAATCCATATATCGTGGGGGACAAAATGGGGGAAAAGTAGGTATTTTCCTTCTGTCGGTATAGAGCTATTTAATTCATTCATAATGTATATTTAATATCATCCCATTTATTAATATCCAATAGAATACTTACATTATTCTGTAATTAGAAAATCATCCTCTCTTTATTTAAAGAAAAATAAAATGGGTAATCAATGGGGGAGTTTTATTTAAATGGGGGAAATAATAAAATAATGGTGTTTTTTAACTTTAACTATTTACAGATAGAGTCCATGAAAGGATAATTATTTTATGTCACCACTCAGGAAAATCTAAAATATGATTCAACAGGATTGGCATCCAGCCGATATTATTGCCGGACTGAAAAAGAAAGGAATAACATTAGCCGCTTTATCAAGGAGCGCCGGACTGGCTTCATCCACACTGGCAAATGCACTGACACGTCACTGGCCTAAAGGAGAAAGAATTATTTCTAATGCATTGGGAGTTCCTCCTGAAATTATCTGGCCTTCCCGTTATAAAAATAACGGGACTAAAACATTCATATCATAAAAATGCTATGGCTCAGAAAATATCATTAAATAAAGACACTCATCGCCCACTATTTAAGGTGGGCCTTTTATATAACTATTTGCTGTTTTTATTTGAAAAAGTGTAAGGAGCAATAAATTCCTTTTTATATTGTTCCAAATAATCCATCCATCATAGGAATTTTCTATCTCTATCTGTGCAAATAATAATTAAGCTCTTTTACCAAATGTACTATAAATTACATTTTCACCGTATTCTAAACTATCCATATAGTCGGCATACCATTGAAGCATTTCACGACGCCCATCTAAGTATTGAGCATGATTATACGTACCCCTGATACTATTTTTATCAACGTGAGCTAACTGCGTTTCAATCCAAGCGCTGTTATAACCTTGTTCATGCAGAATCGTACTCATGGTATGCCGAAAACCGTGGCCTGTTGCTCTGCCGCCATAGCCGATACGTTTAATAACTTGATTAATAGCTGCTTCACTCATTGGTTTACTGGAGTCATTACGCCCATGAAAAATAAACTCAAAACGCCCAGTGATAGTTTCCAATGTCTTAAACAGAGATAGAACCTGCTCAGACAGTGGAACGATATGCGGGCGGCGCATCTTCATACGTTCTAGTGGAATTTCCCATATCTTTCTATCTAAATCTAGTTCATCCCACTTTGCAGCTCTGAGTTCTATAGTCCGAACACCGGTTAACAATAATAGTTTTGTTGCTATTTGAGTAATGATACTTCCCCTGTATTGAGATAATGTTTGCAGGAAAAAAGGTAATTCATCGGCTAAAAGATGTGGAAAGTGTTTAACTTTCGGTGATGCTAACGCTCCAGATAACTCAGCAGCAGGATTATATTCAGCCCTACCAGTTACAATCGCATATTTAAATACCTGACTACAAGCTTGACGAATCTTCTTAAGCTTGTCCAGAACGCCACGCTGTTCCATTTTGCGAAGAGTTTCCAACATATCCAGAGGCTTAATATCCGTTATTATTCTTTTGCCAATATAGGGAAATATGTCTTTATTAAAGGATTCAAGCAAGTCATCAGCATAGCCAACAGACCAATTCGGCAATTTATAGGAATGCCATTCTTTAGCTATAGCCTCAAAAGTATTAGTTGCTTGCCTAATTATCTCCTCTTGTTCTGTCTTCTTCACTTCAGCGGGGTCAACGCCATTAGCCAAGTGTTGCTTAGCTTCATCTCTTTTGACTCTGGCATTAGCTAAAGACAAATTAGGGTATACCCCTAATGCAAGCAACTTCTCTTTACCTGCAATCCGATATTTTAGGCGCCAATAACGCGCTCCGTTCTTCTTCACCAATAAATACAAACCACCACCATCAGCTAATTTATAATCGGTAGCTTTGGCCTTTGCTGACTCTATCTGTCTGGCATTTAATTTCATATGGGGGTATCACTTTTCATTGAACCTGAACATACCCCCAAATGTACCCCCATTATAGGATGGATTTCAACAAACTATAGTGGACGTAGAAAGAATAGGAACTGTAGCGATGTCTTGTGTTTACTGGGTTTAGTGGACTTCAATAGATGTTGACGGAAGTGATGATGGCACGCCCTACAGGATTCGAACCTGTGACCTACGGCTTAGAAGGCCGTTGCTCTATCCAGCTGAGCTAAGGGCGCATCTTGAGAGATGAGCTGCATCAGTAATGCTTTGATGCGGGGAGAGATTATACGGTGACAACTCTTTGAGTCAATGGCTTTTCTGCTTATAAATCTTCATCTGGCTATTTTCTGATTATCAATAAAACTGACAGCACGTTCATGTTCTGACAAAATAGGCAGTATCCCAATGTTTGATTTATGGATTTATTCGTACATGCCAGCAAAAATTATTGACGGGAAAACGATTGCGCAGACAATCAGAAGTGAAGTCGCAGTGCGTGTTCAGCAACGTGTTGCCGAGGGAAGACGCGCTCCTGGTCTTGCCGTTGTTTTAGTCGGCGAAAACCCCGCTTCTCAAATTTATGTCGCAAGCAAACGCCGTGCCTGTGAGGAAGTCGGGTTTGTTTCCCGTTCCTATGACCTGCCAGATACCACCAGCGAAGCCGAGTTGTTGAATCTTATCGATCAGCTTAATAATGATTCAGAAATTGATGGTATTTTGGTTCAGCTCCCTTTACCGGCCGGTATTGATAACGTCAAAGTTCTGGAACGTATCCAGCCTGATAAGGATGTTGATGGCTTCCATCCCTATAATATTGGTCGTTTGTGTCAACGCGCTCCAAAGCTGCGTCCCTGTACGCCGCGCGGTATCGCAACGTTGCTTGAGCGTTGTGGAATTAACACTTATGGGCTGAATGCTGTCGTTATCGGCGCTTCAAATATTGTTGGTCGCCCAATGAGCCTGGAGCTGTTATTGGCGGGTTGTACCACCACGGTGACTCATCGCTTTACTAAAGATTTACGTCATCATGTGGAGCAGGCAGATTTACTCATTGTGGCGGTCGGTAAACCAAACTTTATCCCCGGTGAGTGGATTAAACCCGGCGCTATTGTTATTGATGTCGGAATTAATCGTTTGGAAGATGGCAAAGTGATTGGTGATGTTGATTTTGAAACTGCATCCGAACGGGCAAGCTGGATTTCTCCGGTTCCTGGAGGGGTTGGCCCAATGACAGTCGCTACTCTTATCCAGAATACCTTGCAAGCTTGCGAGGAATACCACGATGTGGAAAGAATTGAAGGTTGTTAATGGAAATTTTTTATTTAGAAGGCCACCCTTATGTGGCGTTGTGTGATTTGTTGAAGTTTCAAGGGTGGAGTGAAAGCGGTGCTAGCGCTAAAGCGGCTATTGCTGAAGGTCTGGTTGAAGTGAATAATCAGATAGAAACCCGTAAACGTTATAAAGCGATAGTCGGGCAGGTTGTTACTTTTAATGGTAAATCTGTCCACATTAAAGAATGATTAAATAGGCTCCCTTCAAAATGGAGGGAGCCGTATATTATGGGTAAAGTCTTGGCTGTTTGGTTGGGACTGACCGAAAAGGTGCTTAATCGGTATGTCTGGGAAGTGAGTAAAGTGCGAGTAAAAAAGAAAAAGGTAAAATAATTCTCGGATGCTAAATAACATCGTAGTTATCATTGATGGATATTAAACTTGATTTAATCAAGGGTTTTATAAGCCGAATGCTTTTGGGTAAATCCGATAAGTTTTTGCTGGCAGTTAACCTAACTGTCTGTAGTTAAAAGATATCTCAATGTAAAATAGTAAAAATATAAACTCTTTATCACTCTTTTAATCTCTATCATTATCACTTTTCTGTTTATTGTATATACCCGTCATCTTTCAATTTGCCTGTTTGTTGTCTGCACTCACCCCAGTCACATAGTTATCTATGCTCCCCGGGGATTCGCTCACTTGCCGTCGCGATCCATCTTGAAATCCATAGGGTATAAATCGGCTTTCTTAGTTTTCAAATGAAGTGAAAACAGGTAGTTGAAATGGTGATGGGAAGATTATGACGGTAAATAAAGGTTAAATCTGATAGCTAATGCATAAGGTTAATCTCTGTTGAATGTAAGAACGTTAAGTAGAAAAGGTTTTTGATATCGGAGATAAACGGCAGTTTGAAAAAGATTTTAGCTTCAATATTATAAGGTTAAATGAGTTGATAACCAAAATGGATACTTTTATCAATATCGGTTGTGCAGGAGGTATTGAGATAGTTCGAGGTCACTTAAAAGGGTATAAGGTTATTAATAATGTTCAGTAATGCTGTATTTAAGGTTTTATGCGTTTTTAGTATTTACCATGCTTATGAATATCTTAGGTTTAATACTGGGCTATTTTAACGCAATACTTATTGAAAAATGTATAATCTGATGATAATTTAAACTTAATATACTGATTTTAATGATAAAACAAACCAGTGGAGTAGATAGTTTGGAATTAAATCAAGTGATTAAAGCTCTTAATGAATCTGGTAATAACTGGACTGTAGAGCAAATAGGTGAGTGTCTGGCAATTACTAACGAAGATGGAATTAAAGCTCATCTGGCTATTTGTGGCAGGCAAATTACGGTGGAAGCATTACTGTTTTCGGAAGAGAATGTTTTAGATCCCGCTTCTTTAAATCAGTTTATTTTAGAAACGCACAAAATGATGCCTTTGACTTCAGTTGGAATAACTAAAGTGGATGGTCAATCTTACTATACCGCTTTTGGTTCATTGTCATCAGAATCAAAACAAGAAAGCGTTGTCATCGAAGTCTCTATGTTGTTTGCCAACATCACTGAGCTTCTTGATGCGTATTCTGAGTTCCTAAAATAACAATGTAGGGGAAATACCAATGAATGTATGGAAAAAGCTTTTTAAAGCCATTAAAGGAACGGTAAATAATGCGGCAGAATCTGTCGCTGATGGCAATGCACTGACGATTCTTGATCAGGAAATCCGAGAAGCAAAAGCAGAAATCCGCCGTGCGGATGAAAGCCTGGTTAGCATGATTGCTAAGCGGAAAATGGCAGAGAAAAAGGTTGCGGATATTAAAAACAGTATCGCCGAGTACGAGGGGTATGCTCGTTCTGCTGCGGGTAAAGGCGACAATGGGCTTGCTTTGGAGTGTGCTCAGAAAGTTGCGACCCTGCGTGATGAACTGGAAAGAGAACAAGCGTTGTTTGAATCGTTCCAGAAGACTGAAACGATGCACCGACACAATGTGCAAGAAGCGAAAAAGAAGGTGTCTCAGCTTGAGAACCAGGTTGATTTGGTTAAAGCAACTGAACAGGTGCAGAAGGCCCAAGCTGCGACTCATAACTCTGTTGTCGGCGCTTCGTCAAAAACATCTACCGCCCTTGATTCTCTTGAGCGTATCAAGTCACGTCAGGCTGAGAAAGCGGCTCAGTTCGAAGCTCAGCAAGAGTTACACGATAGTATGACTTCTAGCGATCTGGATAAAAAGCTTAAAGAGGCTGGCATAACCTCAAGCGCTATGTCCGCAGAAGATGAACTTGCTCGTATCCTTGGCAAGTAAATATTAAGTTGTTAAATCAAGATCCTGCTTTTTAAAGTGGGATCTTCCTATCAAGAGATATTTCTATGCTTTCCAAAATCGCAGATGCGTTTAAGAACGCATTCGGGGGTAAGACAGTTGCGCCTGTGGCGCCAAAGGTGCCGGAAGTATTAGGTTTGCGTATCGGTGGTGTACTTGAGATAGATCCGCTGATGCTAAAACTGATTGAATCTGACCTAACGATCGAAAACGCGGCTTCAACTCAGCTTATATGTTCCGTTGGTGTTGTCGATTTAGGTGATAACGTGCGTTTGGTGCGTTATTACACGGATGACGAAGGTTATCTTCAAGTGCTTCAAGAAGGGGAGGGGGATGACGGCGTGAAGGAAGTGAGCCTGTGGTATTTTTACGAAACTAAACCGGTAGATTCACAAGTTCAATGGGATGCGCTGATTAAAAACGGTATCGTCACGCCAAATGGGGAATATGATCTCGATGGCATCCAGTTCTCTCAGTTGTGGGACAACATTAAGCCTGTAGCTGTTACCGAGAAAACTTACACTAAAGAGGGGCGTATAACTGAAACTGATCAGTTTGTGATGGTGTATTCGCGTCAGGTTGCTCATAACAGAACAGAAGAGCTTCAAGTTGTGGGAGAGGAAAAAGTGGTAGGGAGTAACCTGGATAGATTGATGGTACTGAGCACCGGTATTCAACTTAACCAAACTGATTTTAAAGTGGTGGCATAAATGATCACATTGGAGAATGAAGAACAGGCTTTCACGCAATTTATGCATGGTGTAGGCAATTTTGGGTTGTGTTTTGGGCTGGCGCTGGTTTTTTTCATCGTTTTCAAATTTATCTACACAATAATTACTCCGCATGATGAGTGGAAACTTATCAAGCAAGAGAAGAATAGTGCCGCTGCGATATCGCTTGGCGGCGCGCTGGTTGGTTACAGCATCGCTATTGCAAGTGCTGCAAGCAACTCTGTGGGGGTGATTGATTTCGTGATGTGGAGTGTTGTTGCGTTGTTGGCTCAGATTGTTGGCTTCTTTATGGTTCGCATATTTATGATGCCAAAGATTGTATCTCGCATCGAGAATAATGAGGTCCCTGCTGCGGTTGTGCTGGCGTCGGTGTCAATTTCTGTTGGTCTTTTAAATGCAGCTTGCATGACTTACTGAGTTGGGGATCGTATGACGAACGGGAACAAAAAGCGCAGAATGCGCAGCGCCGCCATCAACATTGAGAGTAAACGTAAATATTGGCGTGGGTTCTCATTCACGTCATTGGTGCTCAGTATGGGATCGCTCGTGGGTTGTGGTCAATCGGCGGATGAACTGTCAATCAATGTCTATAAGGATTTAGCGTCTTGTCAGAATAATCCAAAGAATACGATTGCTGCTCAGTGTGAAACCACATATCAAGCGGCATTACGTGAAGCGGAACGCACGTCGCAGAAATTTCGTAAGAAAGCCATGTGTGAGCTTGAATACGGTGAGTGTGAAGCAATGCCGGGGGCTGTAGGTTATCGACCGAAGATGGCCGCCTTTATGATGGCGGAGGTGAAGCCAGAACAGTTGAGCCGATATGATATGGCTGAAAAGTATCGCAATGTGTTTTACCAGCCACTATTTACTTCAACATCAGGCTATAGCGACTTGTACGGTAAGCTTTTTTTTGCTGATGGCAAGGTTATTGGCGCCTATTCTGATATTGGCAATATCCAGTACGAGATGAACCGACGTTATTTGCAGCCGCTGGAAACGGTTCGCTTGCCAATTGAGAAAGAAATTTCTCAGGTTGGAACAAATACACATGGCGCTTTGTATGGAAATTCTGGAAATGTAGTTACGGGTATAAATCCTGTATTGAACCCCCGATCAACTGCTTATATTACATCTGGGATCGTTGATGAAATCGGTGATTATTCAGAACGTAAACACAGGGAGAGAATGTATCGAGAACGCATGATGCGTGAAAAGGAGCAGAGGTTTAAAAGCAGCGATTCCCGTTATTCTGGTTATGATAGCAAGCCAATCGTTACTACCAAGTCTTCTGGTGGTTTCGGTTCAACATCTTCCGCTAAGTACAGTTGGGGTGGTTAACCGGCGCTGACATTTTATTCGCAGGCTTTTTGTTATCAGTGTCTTGCATCGAGGCATGATTGCTGAATTAAGCGTTTGTGCGATGATTTTTTCCAAAGTTTAAATAAGCATTATCAAAGGGTTAACGTCATGCTTCAGATCCCAACCACACCTCGTCATGATTGGAAAGTGCGAGCAAAAGAATTTGGGTTTGGTTTCCATACCATCGATAATGAACCGTACTGGACGGAAGACCGTTACTACCAGTTTACTCTCAAGCAGATTGAAGAACATATTGAAGCTCCGACAGCGGAAATCCACCAGTTGAGCCTTCAAGCAGTAGAGCAAGTGGTCAACAGTGATGAGTTGATGGCTAGATTTCAAATTCCAGAAGCAATGTGGTCACTGGTTCGTGCATCCTGGAAGCGCCGAGATCCAAGCCTCTATAGTCGTCTTGATTTTGCTTATGATGGTAAAAATCCGGCGAAGTTATTGGAAATTAACTCAGATACGCCGACCTCTATTTATGAGCATGGTTTTTTTAGCTGGCTGTGGTTAGAAGATAAGGTTAACCGTGGCGAATTGCCTCATGCTGCGGATCAGTTCAACTTACTACAGGAGTTGCTGGTTAATCGTTTCTGTGAACTGAAACCCTTTTTGCCATTCAACACGCTCCATTTTGCCTGCTGTAAGGGCACAGAAGAGGACAGAGGTTCGGTTGATTACATGGCTGATTGCGCCAAAGATGCCGGTATTCATACCGAATTTGTCTATATTGAAGATATTGGGCTCAGCGAGTGCGGTAATTTTACGGATAGTAATAACAAGATTATAGATTCTATATTCAAGTTGTACCCGTGGGAGTTCATGTTTCGTGAAGAATATGCTCAACACTTGGTTACTGCGGGGGTTAACTGGTTTGAGCCAATGTGGAAATGCATCACCTCGAATAAGTCAATTTTGCCATTGCTTTGGGAAATGTTTCCAGGACACCCAAACCTGCTTGAAGCTTATTTTGCCGATGATCCGCAAGCCAAGCGCCTAAATCACTACGTTATGAAGCCGATATTCAGCCGTGAGGGAGCGAATATTAGTATTCATAAAGATGGTGAAGTGGTTGAAGAAGTCGATGGTCCTTACGGTGAGGAGGGGTACATTGTGCAGCAGTACACCCCATTGCCAAAGATTGGTAAGAGCCATGTTCTTATTGGTAGCTGGCTCGTTGATGACACGCCTGCTGGTCTATCGGTCAGGGAAGATATTGGCAGGATCACGAAAGATACATCACGATTTGTGCCTCATATTATTTTAGGTTAATGGCTCTGTAACATTCTAACTATTTGTCTCTTCTGCATAAATTTTTCGGCTTAAAGTAGAGAGTTGATATATTTATTTCTGGAGCAGGGTGGAAGACCCTGCTTTTTGGCTGTTATTAGTAAACATCCAACTTTATCGCTGAAATGTCATATATATATGATTTTTCACCCATTTTTTAACATGTATTCTCCTTCTTCTTTATTATTATGATTATTATGGTGAAGTACTGTGTGCATCAGAAGTAGATCCAATTCAGCATCTGGAAGGTGTTTTTTGTCTTTGAGTTCGCAGCGGGTAACTGAATCATCCAATTCGCGGCAGATAAAGTTATGAATGCGTTTAAAACGTGGACTGTACTCCGTTTCGTCAGCGTTACGCTTGATGGCAAGTAGAGTCTGTATCTCTTGCATCAGCGCCGCGTCTGCAACAGTTCCGGCCAGCAGGGTGTCGAAGCGCATCGGGGGCACACCTTTACCCGCTTCGATCCAACGTACCGCCAGCAATGGACGTAGTACATAAAGGTATTTTTTCAGCCGAATTTTCTCGCCTTGCAGATAACCACGAAAGTTTTTCTTTGCCATCGACAGATAGTGATATCGCGCTCTGTTGTTGGAGAAATAGTCTGGTAATAGGGCACGTAGTGCCGCCATAAACTCCACGTCTTCGTAGTAGATTACTGGTGAGTCTGCCCATTCCATCAGTGTCGGGTTGGCTCGTTTCAGCAATCCTAAAGTTTTACGCAGTTCCCAACCGCAGATATCCAGCTCGTTGCTGATCGGTAATTCAATAACATCCCGAGAGGGATCGACGCGTAAGTACCATGATGGAGTATGTACATAAATAAAACGTACATCGTAATCACTGTTTGCCGAGGCAAATCCCCAACCGCGGCTACCTGATTCACAGGCGTAGAGTATTCGTATTTGCAGCTCTGTCTCAAGTTGCGCCAGTTTTTGGCATATGTGTTGCTTCATAATGTCACTGATACCAAATTTTTCTTTCATCTTGATTATCCTTTTACGCAAACCACTTGACGCAGGGTGTGAACGATTTCTACTAATGAAGACTGAGCGGCCATTACAGCCTCAATGTCTTTGTAGGCCATCGGAATTTCATCGATGACGTCGCTGTCCTTGCGGCATTCCACGTGTGCCGTGGCACGCTTCTGATCCTCTATTGTGAAGCGTTTTTTTGCTGCGGTGCGGCTTAATACTCGGCCGGCGCCGTGACTGCATGAGCAAAAACTCTCTTCGTTTCCCAGACCACGGACGATAAAGCTTTTCGCACCCATTGAGCCAGGAATGATGCCCATGACGCCTTGGTGTGCCGCGACCGCACCTTTGCGTGTGACTAACACGTTTTGACCAAAATGCTGCTCTTGTTGTACATAATTGTGGTGACAATTTACTGCTTCCATCGTGGCAGTGAACGGTTTTGTTATTACCGTCGCCAGTGCTGCCAGCGTATGTTGCATCATGACTTCGCGATTGTGGCGGGCGAAGTTTTGTGCCCAACCGACCGCTTCCATATAATCGGCAAAATGACTGCTGCCTTCCTCAAAATAAGCGAGATTACGGTCAGGCAGGTTAGCGATATGCTGCTTCATGTCCTGTTGGGCGAGAGTGATAAATAGATTGCCAATGGCATTTCCTACGCCGCGTGAGCCGCTATGCAGCATTACCCATACCCGGTCAGATTCATCCAGACACAGCTCAATGAAATGATTACCGGTACCTAGTGTTCCTAAGTGTTGATGGTTATTGGTTTTCAGTAATTGTGGATATTTATCGGTTAGTCGTTTAAATCCGGTTTGCAACACGCTCCAATGGTGATCGACGGTTTTTGGTGGTTGCTGCCAAGCGCCTTTATCCTGACCGCTACGGTTTGCCGTGCGTCCGTGTGGTACGGCGATTTCAATAGCATGGCGGATCGCATATAGGTTGTCCGGTAAATCTTTGGCATTCAATGAGGTACGTACTGCCATCATGCCACAGCCGATATCTACGCCTACTGCGGCTGGAATAATCGCCCCACGAGTCGGGATGACGCTGCCGATGGTTGAACCTTTACCAAGATGTACATCAGGCATAACGGCTAAATGGCTGAATATGAAAGGCATTTTTGCTGTATTCAACAGTTGTTCACGCGCTTCCGCTTCTACCGGTACACCATGAGTCCACATTTTCACTGGTGTGCTGTTTGGGGCGGTCATCAACTCGTAATCGTTTGTTATCACATTATTCTCCGGGTTACTTAGCCGTCACTATTATTGTAATTTATAGTAACGAATATTTTTCCTTTTTAATCAATGTTTCTGAATTTATTTTTTATCTTGGTCTTCTTTTGAACCATTAGGAAAATATTGTAAATGAAAATTTTATTCCACTATTAATATAGTATTCTGTTTAATGGTAATTGCAATTATTTGAGTTGTTATTTTGTTGAGTAATGTTGAAATTGTGATGTTAATCTATATAAAAATGTGTTTGTAAAAATATATATGAATTTATTATAGTTTTAAATCGCGTTGATAATTGTAAAGGAAATGTAAAACAATTAAATTATTTAATATTATGATGTTGTTGTAATAGTACGTTTATATACTATTCAAAAAGATGGATATATGTGTATAATTATCATGTGGATATGATGAGTTATTAAATGAGTAACATTATCTTTTGATGAAATAATATTTCTGCGGTTAGAATAAAATCATAGGCTGAATTTAATATATTTCTTGAAAATATCAACATGTATAGTATATGGCTTATAACATTTTTATTGATTTACTCTTGTTAAATTTGATTTATATCTTATTGATATAATTGTGTGTTTTTAGCTGCATGTTTTGTTTTTGCTTGGTTTTTGTTTTAGGGGTTATTTGCATTGTCAAATGTATAAAATAAGTCTCTACATTATTTATAGCCGAGAATTTATAATGAGTTAATGATTTCTTATTGTTTAAATATATGTAAAAGTAGTCACAAATTATCATACTGTTTGTTATCTGCCAGACAAATATATATAACTATTATCAATTAATAATTATTGGTAAATTATGTTTTTATTCTTTATTTTGTTTAAATATTTTTACGTTTATTATTGGTTTAATAATTCATTAATTTTAAATTGAAATGTATGGTGCTTAAAAATATTTATTTTAATAAAAAAGAGTTTTATTAATAGTTATTTTTTCCTATTTATAAAGGGGGGGTAGCCTCTTTTTCACGATATTGCTTGCATTTTTACTTTAATCTCTTCATTAAAATTGTACGGAAATTATCCGCACAATTTGATGTTGTATTAGGTAATGTGAATTTATGTGTCAAATTAGCCGATTATCATCATTATTAATCATCGTTAATATTTGCCAACACATTTCCTGCCTGTTGATAACTGCCTTCTTCCGCGTGGATAACGATTTTCCCAGAACGATGTGCGGTAAGTTGCGTTTCCATTTTCATTGCTTCCATGACAGCAATGACATCACCTTGTTTAACTTTATCACCTTCTTGCACATACCAGGATTGTAAAACGCCGGATATTGGTGCTGAGACCGGATTCGGTGCTGTTATTGTCTCCTCAGCTTCATTACCTTTGCTCTCAGTGATGAAATTTCGTCCAGAATCAGGGAATGAAAGCCCTTTTAATAATTCGGCGGGTAGCCCCAGTTCATGCCGACGGCCATCAATTTCAATAAAAGTACGTGTCACCTTTTCTTGATAATGGTTTTCCTGACGCGGAGATATTTTTATGTCATTGATAAAGTCAGTTTCGATCCAACGTGTATGGACGTTAAATGTGTCATCGGAAATAAAATCAGGATGCTCCATTACCGCTCGATGAAAAGGTAATACTGATGCAACGCCTTCAATGCTGAATTCCTGTAATGCACGTCGCGCACGGGCAATAGCTTGTTGGCGGGTCGCTCCGGTGACAATTAATTTAGCCATCAGCGAATCAAAGGTGTCAGGGATGGTGGAACCTGCTGTAACACCGGAATCCAATCTTATGCCTGGGCCGGAAGGGGGAGAAAATACCGTCACGGTTCCGGGCGTCGGAAAAAATCCTTTACCTGCATCCTCTGCGTTAATACGGAACTCAAAAGAATGGCCTAAAGGAATAGGTGTTGAGGTCAATGATAAAGGCTTACCTTCGGCAATCCGAAATTGTTCTACTACAATGTCGATCCCTGTGGTTTCTTCGGTGATCGGATGTTCGACCTGCAAGCGGGTATTGACTTCCAGAAAAGAGATCGTGCCGTCTACACTGAGGAGAAATTCCACTGTTCCGGCGCCGATATAACCAGCGGCGGTGCAAATATCTTGCGCCGCTTGATGAATACGCTGGCGTTGATGTTCGGTCAAAAATGGGGCCGGTGCTTCTTCTACCAATTTTTGGTTACGCCGTTGCAGTGAACAATCACGTGTACCAAGTACCAATACATTGCCATGTTTATCAGCCAGAATTTGCGCTTCAATATGACGAGGTTTATCCAGGAACTGTTCAATGAAACATTCTCCACGCCCAAAAGCCGCTGTTGCTTCACGAACAGCCGAATTGTAGAGTTCGGTGACTTCATCAAGCCGCCACGCCACTTTCATGCCGCGTCCACCACCGCCATATGCTGCTTTAATTGCAATTGGCAGGCCATATTGTTCGGCAAACGCCAGTGCTTCCTCTGCGTCTTTCACCGGTTCTTCTGTACCGGAAACCTGTGGCGCGCCTACCTGTTGGGCAATTTTGCGTGCTTTAACTTTGTCGCCCAGAATATCAATGGTCTCTGGTTCAGGACCAACCCAGATCAACCCTGCATTCATAACTGCACGGGCAAATTCTGCCCGTTCAGCCAGAAATCCGTATCCGGGATGTACCATGTCGGCACCTGAGCGTTTCGCAATATCCAATAATAGGGGAATATTAAGATAGGTATCAGCGGGGCTGTTTCCGCCTAAACTATAAGCCTCATCAGCCAATTGTACATGTTGTGCATTGACGTCCGAATCAGCATAGACGGCGATAGATTGTAAACCATAATCCCGGCTGGCACGGATAATACGGACGGCGATCTCACCGCGGTTAGCGATCAAAACTTTTTTCATGGGATGGTTTTTAATATTCATGGTCATTGCGGTACTCATGAGCGGCAATCGCTCTCTTTTATTTCGTGAAATTCAGTGATGGGGTTGAAGCGGATACGAGCATTGACAGGAATTTGTCCCGCAAGATCGAGATGATAGCTGGCAACGGAACCAATAACTGGATAGCCACCGGTCAAAGGGTGATCGGCTAAAAACAGAACCGGTTGACCACTGGCGGGAACTTGAATTGCGCCAGTGGTCGTTCCCTCACTCGGTAACTCTTTATGGTTAATACGCGATAATGGTGTGTCGCCATACAGGCGAATACCGACTCGATTAGATTGTGGTGTAACCTGCCAAAGTTGGTTTTGTAGCAGGGATAGCGCTTCTGCGGTGAACCAGTCAGTGCGTGGTCCCAGAACGATATCCAGTGTAACGATATCGTCAGAAGTAGGCATATTGAAAGCCGAGCTTTCATCCATTGATACAACGGAACCCTGTGTGAGAGTCAGAATATCCAAAGTATCGCCTATAGCGATTGGACTGGGGCCAATGTGTGCCAGCGTATCGTAAGAGAGGCTGGAGAGAATAGGTTGCTGAGCAAAGCCGCCACGCACTGCCAAATAAGAACGTACTCCTGCTTTGGGCGTTCCGAGTGTCACTTTATCACCGTCACTCAGATCAATAGGCTGATAGCCACCAACCCGAAACTTTCGGCCAGATGTTGTTTGAACAGTGATTGGGCAGTCAGCGCCTGTGACAGCGATAATGACATTGCCATGAGAGATAAAACTTAATCCTCCTTGTACAATTTCCAGGCATGCATTATCCGATGGATTACCGACGATCCGGTTGGCGCTTCTCAGCGCTGTTTTATCTAACGCTCCGGCAGCAGAAATACCTAAACTAGCCTGCCCTGAACGCCCTAAATCCTGAAAAAGTGTTTGTATTCCAGTGGTTAGGATCTCCAGCGAGGCGTGTTTATCAACTTGTGAAGATAGAATGTTCTCTATAGGCGCAACAGGGGGGACGGGTTTAGTGATTGTGGCGCCTTTACCTTGATCTCTGAAACGTACCCGGAAACCGGGTTGCAACAGGGAAGAGGGAGAACGTGAGAGATCCCACATACGTTCTGGCGTGATACCGATGATTTGCCAACCTCCCGGACTGGCTTGAGGGTATATCCCACTGAATTCGCCAGCCAGACCGACTGATCCCGCGGGGATGAGCGCTCTTGGCGTCATTCGGCGCGGGACATGTAAACGGTCTGAATCTGCGACTAAATAAGCAAATCCGGGGGCAAATCCGGTAAAAGCAACGGTGTACTCACTTTCTGTATGTCGCTTGATAACTTCCTGTGTGGTGATGCCGAGAATTTCTGCCACTTCAACCAGATCATCACCATTGTAATACACCGGAATTTCAACGAGTTTCCCGGTTGTCCTATCCAGTGTATTCAGGTTGCGGCCATTGATTTCTTTGGCAAGTTTGGCTGTGGAAACCACATTGGGACGAAATCGAATTAGCAGTGTTCTGGCCGCTGGAATAATTTCTTCTACGCCTGGAATGGGGCTGGCGTTAAGTGAATCAAATAACGCCAGCGTTTCATTCAGATCATGAAGCTCGACAATAATGGCATCTAAATTAACGGGTAAAAAACGCACTAGGCACTCCTGGGCATTTAAATAAAGGAGCGTACGGCGATCCCGGCTTGTTGCAGGGTTAGTTTCACCTGACGTGCCATTTCTACCGCGTCTGGACTGTCACCATGAACACAGATGGAATCTGCCTGAATACGGGTAAAACTGCCATCAATGGCTTCAACTCCCCCTTCGGTCACTAATTGCAACATACGCCGGGCAACGACATTAGCATCATGAAGCACAGACCCTTTTTCTCGGCGGGAAACTAGCGTGCCCTGTGGGGTGTAAGCTCTGTCAGCAAAGGCTTCCGCAACGGTACGCAAGCCTTTTTCCCTCGCTAAATCCAATATTTTTGAGCCAGCTAATCCAACCAGCGCTAAATTGTCATCCACTTCACGAATTGCCGTAATAACAGCAAGGGCTTGGTATTCATCATGGACAATGGTGTTGTACAGTGCGCCGTGCGGTTTAACATAACTTATGGTGGTTCCCGCCGCTGTCGCCAGACCTTTTAACGCGCCAATCTGGTAAATAACATCAGCGATCAGCTCATTACTGGAGATATCCATATTACGGCGACCAAATCCTACCAGATCTGGATAAGACACATGAGCGCCAATAACCACTTGATTTTCACGGGCAGATTTTAAGGTTTGAAGTATCCCGGCAGGATCGCCAGCATGAAATCCACACGCGACATTGGCGCTGGTGACAATGCTCAGCATGGCGTTATCGTCGCCCATTTTCCATTGACCAAAGCTTTCGCCAAGATCGCTATTTAAATCAATCATGTTCATAATCGTGACCCCAATACAGTGATATCCCAAAAAGTAGTAAAAAATTCAGGATGCTTATTAGTTCTACAGATAGGCAATTCCCGCTACGTCGATAGACGTTGAATTAATGAGTCGTTCCTCCGCTAATAACAATATCCTCACTGTTTGCTAATGCTTGATTAATAGCGATTTTCAGTGCCATTGTTATTGTTTCCAGCGCCATACTGGGTGCGCCGGGGTGTTTTACCGCCTGTTCAGGCAGGTAGGGAATATGGATAAATCCACCACGTACTAATCCACCACGTACTTTGGGATAAGTCAGCGCCAGATGGTGCAGTAGGCCATACATGACATGGTTGCAGACATATGTGCCGGCACTCTGTGAAATCGAAGCAGGGACCCCTGCGGCTTGCAGGCCACTGACGATGGCTTTAATCGGCAAGGTGGAGAAATAGGCCGCAGGCCCTGCTGCCACGATTGGGGTATCAATGGGTTGATTGCCCTGATTATCGGGAATACGTGCATCATTGATGTTAATCGCTATGCGTTCCACCGTGATATCTGGCCTGCCGCCGGCTTGTCCCACTGCAATGACCAGTTCAGGTTGTATCTCATCAATAGCTGCGTACAGGCAGGTGAGAGAAGTATTGAATACACATGGGAGCTGGCGTGTCTCAATATGTGCTCCAGATAGCTGTTGATTTTGCAATTGTTTGACCGACTCCCACGATGGATTGAGAGTTTCACCGTCAAAAGGTTCAAAAGCGGTAATCAGAATGGTTTTCATGAGATCTCTCTTTACAAAAACATCAAAAAATAGAGCAGAAAAACATTGGCAATCAGCAGCGCTATTCCAGTGGGGATTTGTGCTCTAATGACCGCATTGCGATTTGGTAATTCCAGTAGTGCGGCAGGAACGATATTGAAGTTTGCGGCCATTGGGGTCATCAGTGTACCGCAATAGCCCGAGAACATGCCGATAGCGGCCATGACCGCCGGATTACCGCCATGTTGCAGTACCAGAATGGGAATACCGATCCCGGCGGTAACAATCGGGAACGCGGCGAAGGCGTTGCCCATGATCATCGTCAATAGCGCCATGCCGAGTGTGTATGTCGCCACCGCGATAAATCGGTTATCCACTGCCAGATAATTCTCTGTCAGGTGAGAAATTGCGGTACCGACGCCTGCTACGGTAAATAATAGCCCTAGCGTCGCTAATATCTGTGGCAGGATAAAGGCCCAACCGATGGAATCCAGTAAGCGACGCGCCTCTTGGGTTGATTGAGTTACATTTTCACGTGTCATTTTCAGTGCAACTCCATATCCGACTAAGCAGCCTACTGTCATGGAAAACAGTGTCACCAGCGTGGCATGGTTGCCGGTACCGAACAGCGCTTGTTGTAACTCAGGGATGTGGTTAAACAGTAATACGCCTATCACCGTGACGATAGGGATTGCCAGCGCGGGAAGAAATAGACGATTACCCAGACGGGAGGCGCTTTCCTGCCGTTGCTGAGGTGTGCGTTGATGGTAGCTGCCCAATCGTACACCGCCAAAACCTGCCGTCAGCGCCATCAATACGACGATTAGCCCGATACCGATATGTAGCATCTTTTGGGCCTCGGCTTCGTTGTCTGCCCATAGTGCTATTAAGCGGTAAGTCCAGTCGCCTACCAAAAATACGATGCCATATAGCGCCCAGAACAGGCTGGTGGTCAGGCGGCGAGGGTTGGCGTGATCGCGCCAGGACATTATTGCTACGGCCAACAGGATCACGCCTGCCAGCCAATAAAGATATTGCTGCTGAAACATTACTTCCCCTTCCTTCGATTTTTGTCTGTGCCATTCAGTGCTGCCAGCTTGGTAGCGATCTGGTGGTCAAGACGAGACAAGCGGAAAGCGTGGATCAGAAAAGCACAGATGGCGGTAGGGATCCCCCACATGGCGATATGTAGTGGCTCTGTTTGGATGCCGCCGGACTCTAGCATAAAGTTATGCATAAAGATGATTGCACCAAAGGCGACGAAGATATCCTCACCGAAGAACAGCCCAACATTATCGGTTGCTGCCGACATGGCCCGCAGGCGATAACGTACATCGTCAGGCAGGTCATGATGACGGTTTTCCGTAGCCCCCTCTACCATTGGCGCCAGCAAGGGGCGCACCATTTGTGGGTGTCCTCCTAAACTGGTCAGCCCTAGCGCAGCGGTTATTTCACGAATGAACAGATAGATGATCAGCAAACGTCCAGCGGTTGCTGTTTCAATATTGCTAATCCAGGTTTGAGCTCGTTCTTTTAAGCCGTGTCGTTCTAAAAGGCCGATAGTTGCCAGCGGCAACAGCAAAATTAGTGGCAAATTTCGGGTATTAAGGAAGCCGGAACCTAGCTTTTCCAGAATCGCGGTGATCGGCATATGTGCTGCCAGTCCGGTAATTATCCCTGCGACAATCACCACCAATACCGGGTTAAACTTAAGTAAAAAACCCACGACAATAACCGCGATGCCAATCAACGGCCATAGATTCACAATCTGTTGCATGTGGTGTCACCTCGGTGGATAAAAATCGCGGTTGCTTGCTGTGTTGTCATAGGCTGAATTCCTGTGTGGTGGATAAATGTATATCTAAGCAATATGCGTACCATCGTTGGATAATTTGCATTTATTGTTAAATTATTGTTTTTGTATTGTTGAACAATAAATAGAGTGAGGCGAAAGAATAGGCAAATAAAATTATTTTTTAATGATAAAAATGAAATGCAGATCACTTTTTACCGTAGTGATGTTCTATGGTGGTGCATTGAATGCACTATCGTGAGGCAATAATTATTCTGGCGTAGAAAACAGTCAGCGGGGAAGAGCTCTATGCTTGCTGGCAGTAGGTGAATGTGTGAAGATGCCTGCCATTCTTATCTTTAGCAGCCGGGAACTTGTGGTCGGGTTTGCTACATTTGGTCCGTTCTTTCAATTAATTATGATGAAAAAAGATAATTCCTCTCCTAAGACGTTAAGTGAAAAAGTTACAGATATTATCCGGCAGAAATTGATTATTGGAGAGTTATCACCCGGTCAACGGCTATCAGAAGCGGCTTTGAGCGAACAACTTGAAATATCGCGTAATACATTACGTGAGGTTTTTCGTGTACTGACTCAGGAAGGGTTACTGCGATATCAACCTAACCGCGGAGTTTTCGTCGCCACTCCGAGTATCGCTTCTATTATCGATATTTATCGAATCCGGCGGCTTATTGAGTGTCAGGCATTGGCGCAATCTTATCCTATGCATCCTGCGGTTGAACACATGCGCGGTGCAATCGAAATGGGGAAACGGTGTCGTGATACTCAGGATTGGATCGGTGTTGGAACCGCAAATATGGCATTTCATTCAGCTATTGTTGAACTGACTGACAGTGAACGGCTGATAACATTCTATGGGCATATTTCTGCGGAATTGCGGCTGGCTTTTGGTTATCTGAACGATCCTGAACTTTTTTATGTTCCCTATATTGATCAGAATGCCCATATTTTGGCGTTACTTGAGAAAGGTGAACCAGAAAGTGCGGCCTCCGAGTTAAAAAGCTATCTGGAGCAGTCAGAACGTACGGTATTAGCGGCTTATACGCGCAAAAATCGTGCTTAATAGATATTAAGAAAAGATAATATCTGCGACTAGATTGGTAAATTTATTGATAAAATAAATTAATTTAATTAATATGTTTAAAATTTTTTCATATTTTTGATTTGTAACGTGATATTTGTTTGGCGCCTTCCCAGACAAAGGCGGTAGTGTCTATAGAGATCAAGGAAGTAAATGATAAGAGAAGTTATATTTGCCTTTTGTGCCATGATGTTGAGCTTTTTAATCCTGCCAAATGACAGATCACTTGATTATTTAAAACATAATTCATCGTATTTTTGCTGTAAGTCATATTAGTAACATGAGTTACAGGAAAACGTGACTTATAGTCCGTGGTTTGATAAGTAACATCGTTCGATACTTATCGAATGAAAAAACCTGACACCATAAAATCCATTTTTGGACAAAGAGTTAGATATATCAGAATGGCATCTGGTATGTCTCAGGAAGCTTTTGCCGATAAATGTGGGCTTGATCGCACTTATATCAGCGGCATTGAACGCGGCGTCAGAAATCCTACGCTTGAAGTTATTAATGTCATAGCAAGTGGTTTACAGATCGAATTAAAAGATCTGTTTGACTTTGATGCGGAGAAAAAGAGTTAGTCGACTCTATTTGAGCATTGAGTTTTTATTTTTTCCTGTTGTTCTATTATTTCCCCTCTCGTCAGAAGATTTTATTCTGCCGCTACAGTTAGGAATTTGAATCGCTTTCTGGTCCACCGTCTCATAACCATTGATTGATGAAAATAATCGCCGCAGGTGAGAACATCGTCTGCATTGTCACTGATCTGCCTGTGTTTCAGGCAGATCTTCTCGGTACCTGCTCTTGTAGTCTTTGAATAGCAGATTATCCGTCATCTGCCACAATAGGACATTCAGCCTTTCCAGCGAAGAAAACTGAAAGCCAGATATGGGGTTCTAAGCCGGGCAATGGAATTCGGTTAAGGAAACAATAATGCTATGAATACTGATAACCCTTTAGAGGTGACAGGCAAATGAGTTTATATTACAGGCTCCTGAAACCTGCTAGTTTTTTTCCGAAAGATTGTAAGTAGCGATATTTAAATTCCCCAAAACAAGAGATTAAGAGCATCTTTGATATCAGATGACCATTGGCTCACATCAGTGATTTTCCCTCCAATTACTCTTTCTGAGACACTTGAAAGTTCTGTTGTTAAAAGTCGGTAATTTTCATCTCTGATTTGCACTATAGGAAATAGATGACGACTCACCTTGCTTGAAAAATGATGCGCTTCAACCAAAGGAATAACCATACGCCTTCCCGGTGTTTCAATGATGTCGTTTTGTACATCAACAAACATACTGTATTTGCTTTCGTTCCGTTTGTATTGATAAACAACAAATTGCATTTACCAGTTCCTGTTTTCATCAGCAAATGAGCCATATTGTTCAATAAATTGAGCAACTTCTTCCATTCCTTTGCGATTATCTGCTTTCCAACTTTCAGTTTTGATTCGTTGAGCTTCTCTGGTCATGACTTCATTTACAAAACCTGAAATATTTACACTGTCTGAACTCAGGAGCAGATAATTTTCTTTATCAACTGTTACGTTAACTCTATGCTTCATAGCACACCTTAAAAACACACTTTAAGTACACATTAAAAGAGTGTATTTCGTGAAAACAAAAGGCAACCTGATTTTTTACGTTTGCACGAGGAAATGGATTGCGGGCAGGAAAAGATAAATGGCAAGTAATCATTATTCTTACCGAATGATATAAAGTAGATTGGAGCAGCTTATCTTATTGATAAACTACTCCACTTTAATTTACAGCCACTTACTTTGCGTACCTCGAAGGCCATATTTCAGCGGGATCGCAATCTAAAGCCGCGGCAATAAGCCGTTGACCTTTAGGCCAGCGGCGTTGCAGGGTATTGGCAAGGGTAGATGATGCTAACCCTGCCTCTCTTGAAACGGCGGCTAACGATGTGCCGCGTTTTTTCAGCTCTGCGATGATGTCGGCTGGGTGCCAGTCCTGATTTTTCATTATTAATCCTCCGTGTTACGGATAACTTTGATATGAAAAGGTAAATCGTTACATAGTAGACTATAAGTCACATATGATAACATAACTTACCATAAAAAGTGACTCATAGTCCGTGGTCTGATAAGTAACATAATTCGATACTTATCGGATGAAAAAGCCAAATGCTGTAAAATTCCTTTTTGGACAAAGAGTTAGGTATTTCAGGCAATCGTCTGGCATGTCTCAGGAAGCTTTTGCCGATAAATGTGGAATTGATCGGACGTATATCAGTGGTATTGAACGTGGAGTTAGAAATCCTACGCTTGAAATTATCAATATTATTGCGAATGGTTTACAGATTGAGCTAACAGATCTGTTTGATTTCAGCACTAAATCAAAAGGCTAACAGTCGCTTTCCGCTTTATTGCTTAGAAACTTTATTACCTTATCTTTTTGTTGACATGAATTACCATGCTAACCTTAATAAGGTTGAACAAATGGGTTAACGGTAACTGGCAAATACAATTAAGGAAGTGTCATTGTGAGTGAATTGCATAAAGGCATGAGTCAGGAAGCGTTTGAGAATGGTTATTTTTACGTAACTGAACTTCGGCAGTTTGCTAAATCTTTAGGGATTGCAACAAGTCACTTAAAAAAGAATGAGCTTGAGTTACATATTCGGTCATGCTTGTTTGGTTATTCTGGTGATTTGCCTGTTGCTATTCCTAATAAAAGAGATCGTGCTGGTCGAGATTTATTGACTTTGGAGAGTTTAGTTATTAATTATGTGGGCGACAAGCAGACGAAAAATTTCTTGCTAGCGCAAGTGGATAGCCGATATGGACCATTACCAGATAAATCCGGCCAATGGTATTGGCTGAATCATTGGCGTAAGGCGCAAATTGCCAATAACAAGCAAATTACCTATGGTGACTTGGTTGAACATTTAGCTGCTCTGAAAAAGCAGGTAGGGAGGCTTCCACAAATTCCTTCTGCCCGTTTGAATAATTTTATTAGCGATTTTATTGCTGATCCTGAAAATAAAGATAAAGGAAAAAAGCAGGCATTGGCAATATGGCAGTTGTTGAAAGAAAAAAATCTACCTAAAACCTATCTCGCTTATAAAAAGAATAAATACCAAATTGAGGAATGAATTTATTGAGGGAGTTATAGATTCTCCCTCAATAAATAGCTTTATTAAATGGTTATAATTTTCTGGGCGTTATTTCGTTCAATTTTTATTGTCAATTTACCCGATGGTGTCTCTGACAACTGATTGCGAAGATAGGTGATATCCTTAGGAAGGGCTGGTTGACCATTAACTTCCAGTACAATATCACCGTTCTTTAATCCAAATTTTTCAATATCTTTGGGATCGTTGTAAAATATCTCTACTTTGTTATTAAAATAACGAATTGCAATCGTGCGAAGTAATGGGCTGTCATAACGGGTAAAGTTTTTGGCGTTAAAACAGAGTAGCATTTTATTTGGTATAAACAGATAATCATCAAAACGTGAGAAGAAACTCATACCAAGATTGTAGAGACCACTTTTATTTTCGCCAATTCTCAGACGACCTACCGGCAGTTGCTGTAAGTAAAAGCCATCAATTAGATACTCTTTACTACTATCAAGCCCACTAGCGGACGCGTATTTGACACTAGTTCCTGCCGAAATCTTATCTTTGTGCTCTTTTTTCAGATATTCAATAAATTCCTGAGCGACATAGCTGTAATCGGCCCCGGTATCTATATTAAAAACGACATTAGAAACCTGAATTGCGGGAGATTTGCCGTAGCTATCACTGTAAGGTTCACATTGTTGATAATTTAGGATTGAAGGCGCATGGCGCCATATTGTCAATGTGTGGTTCAGGTTATTTATTTCCCAGTTTAACTGACGAAAAGTGTCAATCCCGAGAATACCATCCAGCTCCTGACCAATAGACTGATTAAAGAGACTCATATCAATGCCAATCCAGGGATCAGAGCCTGGCACCGTATGATTGCCGAGGGTAATCGCCAGCGGTTGCCATAATGTTAGGTCAGCTTTGTGTAAGCGTTTTTCACTGGTTGTAACCAGTCCATCGGACAGCATACGGTGGAAGGTAACTGGTATTTTTGATTCTGGTGTGGTTTGTGTCAGCGTTTTTGCCAGCTTATTATCGATGAAGGTATAACTGGCGCCGGTATCCAGCAAGAATTGATATTTTTTACCAGAGATAGTGACAGGAACAATGAGCGATGTTGGCTGATGGATGTCCAGCTTAGTAGAAAGGACGGGTTTATTTTCTTCTGGCATATGGATTTTTTCCATATGGCTACAGCCCGTTATCAGTGTCAGCAAACTGGCGGTAATAATTGACCGAGAGGCTATCTTTTCCTGTTTTTTCATAATATTAGATTCCTTTTCTAGGGGATGGAAGATGAAAGTCTGGGGTCCGGTAAAACCCAACATAATGTACTGGAAGCAATAAAATGTTGCGTATGAGCTAGGGTAGTACCCGTTGCCAGTACAGCTCAGCTTCATTGCGGATATTATTATCTGCTTTATATTAGTTGATGTGAAATATAGTGAGTAATTGTTTAACTATGGTTGAACTATTATTAGTTTAATCGGTAATGTTGGTGAAAATGTCGGCTATTGATAAATTTGAACGGTAAAAATTGCTAATGGTGATATTTATATAATAATTAATTGGCAATAGAGATAGCATTAAAAGATAAATTATCTGGATGTGTTTGATTATATAATGTATATCAATGATAATGATTTGAAGTAAAAATCACTATAAATCATGACTATTTTATTTTTAGGTGTAATATAAAGTTAATAAATATTTATTGGATTTGGATTTATATTTGGAAATTATTTTCCTGATAAATATCTAGGTGATATCAATATACAAAAGTAACACTTTTGTACTAAAGGAATATATTGATTTTATGTCTATATCACTAAAACTCAGCATTGTCGTGCCTATTTATAATGGAGAGCGGTTTTTACCGCAATTTTTTGTCAATTTATCTCGGCAAAAGTTAACTGATTTTGAGTTAATTTTGGTTGATGATGGTTCAACAGATAATAGTCGTCAGATTATTGAACAATATGCCGAGCAATTCCCAAAGACAGAAATTATTACTCAGAAGAATCAAGGGGTTTCTGTTGCCCGTAACACGGGGTTAGCGAAAGCCAGAGGTGATTATGTGGCTTTCCCTGATATTGATGATGTCATTTATCCGGGGATGTATAACCGGCTGTTAGAGATAGCTCAGAATAATGATCTGGATATTGCTACTTGCAATGGTCATTATGTTTACGATGATGGTCGGCCTGCTAGAAAGATTTTTCCTTCCGATCGCCTCTCTTCTACCGCGGTTCTGAGTGGGCCGGAATGGTTGCAACAAGCACTGAACTCACGCAAATTCCTGCATGTAACTTGGCTGAATATCTATAAACGGGCTTTTCTGACAAAACATCATTATCAGTTTGAACCGGGGTTGCATCATCAAGATATTCCGTGGACCACAGAACTCTTGTTAACCGCAAATCGTGTGCAATATATTGATGAATCTTTTTATGATTATTTGATCCACGCCTCCTCGGTGTCCCATGCTCCTGCTGATGATCGTATTAAGGTGAGGACGGCACATCACTATATGAAAATTTTGGAGATGCTGAATAAGATTAATCAGCGGTATCCACAGCAAGTTAAGCAAGTACCGGCGTGTCATTGGCAGATTGCGAAAGAGGGGCTAGGGATTTTGCATACCATTAATGGGATAGAATCCTCTACGATAAAACAACAGATCGTTCATGAATTATTTGAACGTGGGATTTGGTCGATGATCTGGAAAAATGCTCGTGGGTTTAGATTGCGTTGGCGTTTGGCTCGTCGATATCCGCGACTTAGAAAAGTATTAAAAGCCGTTTAATATTGAAAGTAACGGCTTTAGTGATCATTCTTTACCTGTGGTTATTTTCCATCTTAATCACAGGTATCGCCGATGTTTTTCAACGTATCAATAATCAATTGCCAGAATCGCTGTTGATCGAGTTTGACTGCGACTTGGGTGTGGCCGTCTTCTGGTATTGGATGACGGAAATCCGCTACGGTCATGCCCACAGTTAAGGTACCATTCAGTTCAATATTGACGGGGACTTTTTGGGTTGTCATTACTGTAGGATCAATAACATAGGCGACGGCGCAAGGATCATGTATTGGAGGGCTGTTGAAACCATGTCTCTTCCGATAACTTTCACCATAGTACTCCAGTAGTTCTACGACAAACCGAGACACGTTGGTATTAATACGTGAAATTGCTTTGATGATTTCTGGTGTGGCCCGTGCTTGATGCGTCAGATCCAGGCCGACCATAGTTAGTGGCCATTTTTCATTGAAAACAATATGCGCGGCTTCCGGGTCGATTTTGATATTGAATTCTGCTACTGCACTTCTGTTAGCAGTGTGATACCCGCCGCCCATTAATACCACTTCTTTTACCCGTTCAACGATCTTCGGTGCTTTACGGACGGCAAGAGCAATATTGGTTAAGCTGCCAACGGGGACCAAAGTCACTGTTTTTGGCGGATGAGACATAATAGTATCAATGATCAGATCCGTCGCGTGGCGAGGATCAAGCGTTCGGGAGTGTTTAGGTAACTTCACCCCCCCTAGACCAGATTCACCGTGAATATCCGATGCCGTTTCGATATCGCGAACTAATGGGCGATGACAACCAGCGGCAAAGGGCACACCGGTAATACCGGCAATATGTGCTATCGCCAGCGCATTGTGAGTGACTTTATCCAGTGTCTGATTACCGACAACCGTTGTGACGGCTAATAACTCAATATTAGGGTTGCCATGTGCCAATAGCATCGCAATGGCGTCATCATGTCCCGGATCGCAATCAAGAATAATTTTTTTGGTGGTCATTTTTACTCCTTGCCAGAGAAAGTGATATAAAAAATGAGGATAATCCAGTTAAAACCTCTATTCCGTGACAAAATCTTAGATCTGGGGGAGTGTTCTCATAAATAATTAGTAAAATGTTTCATAATTGTGATTTGATTAACGTATAAACGATAATTAAGTTGTGCATCCAGTTTGAGTGTGATTTTTATATAGTTTCGCTATGGAATTGGCGGGCTATATCTGCTTCGGATTTATTATTAATTTATGAATAATTGCGAGGGCTTGAATGGATATTCATGTAGATAGATTATCAGCAGTGATTGAATCGGTGGCAACCAGTGAATTTTATCCTAATTTACTGACTTGGCTGGAACAGTTTATTACTTTTGATAACGCTATTGTCTATGCCTTCGAGCAAGGTTCTGCTCCGCGTTGTTTGAGTAAAACCGAGAAGAAAAACAGTGATGCGATAAATCAGATTTATCAACAGGGCGCTTATCTGCAAGATCCTTTCTATCAAGCCCTCGTCAGTGGGGCTGACACCGATCTATTTACCTTACGGGAACTTATTCCTTCAGGATTTTATCATACTGATTATTATCTGAATTTTTATCGTAAAACCGGCTGGCAGGATGAAATGGGGGTTTTATTGACGCTTTCTCCTCAACGGCAACTTGGCTTGTTTTTCGGTAAGGAAAATCAGCCATTTTTCATCCAGAAACAGCATTGGAGAAGCCTGAAAACTGCGTTGGAAATTGTCCGCAGTGTGGCGCGATTGCATAATGAAATGACACAACAAGCTTCTACGGATGAAATAGTTTATCTGGATACTCAGACTCGTTATGCCTTAACTCCGAGAGAATGTGAGATTGTGGAGTTAATATTGCAAGGTAAAGGCTCACCACAGATTGCTGAAAAACTTTTTATCAGTACGGGGACGGTGAAAAACCATCGGAAAAATATTTATCAAAAACTACAAATCAGATCACAAGCAGAGCTTTTTAGCCTGTTTATGACGCCACCCGCTCCGGCTCGTTATTTTGCTTGAGTCACAAATGTTAAAACTGTGTTGCAAATATCCCTAAAGGGACATGGTGATGTGACTCTGCGCTACAGATAATCCGGTGATTATGTTGGATGCTAATTGGGCTATCACATGAACAATCAACTTGATTCATTAACTTATTACGCTGCGACCAAAAAATATGATCTTCGTTTTCCGGCATTACAAGAAGATCTGGATGTAGATGTCGTCATTATCGGTGGTGGATTTTCCGGTATCAATACAGCCCTTGAACTGGCGGAGAAGGGTATCACCAATATTGCAATCTTGGAAAGTCGTTATCTTGGTTATGGCAGTACAGGTCGTAATGGTGGTCAGGTTATGGCGGGTATCGGTCATGATCTGGCAGTGATCAAACGCCATATTGGTGAGAGAGGATTGGAAACGATCTTTCAGATCAGCAATTTGGGTGCAGGCATCATTCGTGATCGTATTGCTAAATATAATATTGATGCTGATCTCTGCCGTGGTTATAGCTATCTTGGCATGAATAAGAGACAGGAAAAGACATTACAGAGCTGGCTGAAAGATTTTCAGGCGGTCTCTCCTGATGAAGATATTGAGCTTTACACCGGCTCTGATGTGAAAAAGGTGATCGGTTCTGATGTTTATACTTGTGCGTTGAAGCATATGGGAGGCGGTCATGTTCACTCCCTGAACTTATTGCTAGGTGAGGCAAAAGCCGCGACAGATTTGGGTGTAAAAATCTTTGAGAACAGCGAAGTACTGAACATTGAATATGGTTCTAGAGTAACGGTTCGTACCGCGATGGGAACTGTTCGCGCCAATAAAATGTTGTGGGCCTGTAACGCCTTTCTTAATAGCGGCCTTGAGCCATATATTTATAAAAAGGTGGTTAATACTTATGCCTTCCAGTTAATGACGGAAGTGTTGCCGGATGATTTGATTGAAAAAATCAGCCCGATTCGCGGTGCATACAGTGATATTCGTCCGGTTATTGATTACTTCCGTGTGACGAAGGAAAACCGTCTGTTGTTCGGTAGTGCAACTCCTTTCATTGAACATATCCCGTCTGATTTGAAAGCCTGGAATCGTCACTTGATGTTGAAAGTTTTCCCCTATCTGCAAGACGTGAAGGTTGAACTGGCATGGGGAGGACCGTTGTGTTGCAGTGCGAACTTATTCCCACAGATTGGCTCTTTGCCACAGCACGATAATGTGTTCTATGTGCAGGGCTATTCCGGTTTCGGGGTCACGCCAAGCCATATCGTTTGTAAAGTATTGGCCGAAGGGATGAGCGAAGGATCTGAGCGTTATGATCTGATGAGTTCAATTCCTCATGTAAATATTGTCGGCAAAGACAAGTTGCGACATTTTATGGTGTCTGCGGGCAAGATTTGGCACCAAGCGTCTGGGTATTGGAAAGGGCGTCGTTAATTTATTGATATCAATAGTATTATTGGACAATTCATAAATTATTTTATTTGGAACGAGAACATTATGATTAAATCACTTTTACTGAACAAATCCCTGCCTGAATTATTGGACATTGGTAGCGTAAGCAATCTGGGAGCGACTGTGTTGGAAGGCGATCCGCAGGCCAGCATGGCAATGGTATTTGGTGAACCAACGGATAACCTGACATGTGGCATTTTCGCTTGTACTCGTGGCAAGTTCAGTATGGTGTATCCGTTTGATGAGCATGCAACCATTATGGAAGGTTCGGTAAAATTGACCGATGTGAAGAGCGGGGAAACTGTTGAATATCATCCGGGGGATTCCTGGTTTGCGCCGAAAGGCACGGAAGTACTATGGGAAATCAACGCTGACCGTTTTGTGAAGCATTATCTGGCTTGTAAAGGTTAAAAAAACACTTGTTTGATAGAGGTAAATAATGAGTGATATTAACTTATTACAGTCAGTTACGGTCTTTTTGCAACACAATCATGGTCATTATATTAATGGTCAGCCAGTCAGTGGTCAGGGGAGAGAAACATTTTCTGTCATAAATCCTACGACTGATGAAGTTATTGCAACTGTTAATCAAGGCGGTGAAGCGGAAGTCAATGCTGCTATGCAAGCGGCACAGGCGGCATTTCATGGAGTGTGGGCCCAAACTTCGCCGATGGAGCGCGGTCATTGCCTGAATCGTCTGGCAGATCTATTACTGGCACATCGGGAAGAGTTGGCGCAGTTAGAAACCCTCTGCTCTGGTAAAACCATCCAGTTGTCCCGAATGCTGGAGATTGATTCCTCCGCTCAGTTCCTGCGTTATTTTGCCGGATGGTCAAGTAAGATCAGCGGTGAAACCCTGAATGTCTCTTTGCCCTCTTTTAAAGGTGAGCAGTACACGGCGTTTACCCGTCGTGAACCGGTTGGTGTTGTGGCCGGGATAATTCCGTGGAATTTCTCCATCATGGTTGCCATCTGGAAAATGGCGGCTGCACTGACTTGTGGTTGTACCATTGTATTGAAACCCAGTGAATACACCCCGCTAACCATGCTCAGAGTGGCTGAATTAGCCAAGGAAGCGGGTATTCCTGATGGTGTCATCAATGTGATTAATGGTTCCGGTTCGGTGCTTGGCCCCGCGCTGATAGGTCATCCATTGTGTGCCAAGGTGACTTTCACCGGTTCAGTGCCAACGGGTATTGCTGTCGGTAAATCAGCAATGGAACAGGGATTGACTCGTGCCACGTTGGAATTAGGCGGCAAGAACGGCGCGGCGTTTTTAGCGGATATGTCGGTTGAAAAAATTGTCGATGGTGTTCTGGAGGCCGGTTATCTCAATCAAGGGCAGATTTGTGCGGCGGCGGAACGTTTCTATATTCCTGCAAGCCATATGGATGACGTGCTGAAATTATTGTCTGAAAGACTCGCGGCAATGAAGATTGGCTCTCCTCTGGATGAATCAACAGAAATGGGGCCATTGGCAAACAAAGCGCACTATAACAAGATCCTGTCCCTGTTTGAGCAAGCGCGTCAAGAAGGCAGTGAGATTGTTTACGGTGGTCATGCTCTGGCCGGACCGGGTTTCTTTGTGGCGCCAACCGTGATTCGTGCTAACAGCCCGGAAGATTCATTGATGAAGGAAGAGACATTTGGTCCTGTCGGGACTTTCCTCAGCTATAGCGATGAAGAAGAACTCATTGGGTTGATGAACAGCACTCCATTTGGTTTAGCGGCGAGTTTGTGGACCAATGATCTCAGCAAGGCTATGCGCATGATCCCGCGTATCGAAGCGGGGACCGTTTGGGTCAATATGCATACATTCCTCGATCCGGCATTACCATTCGGTGGTACCAAATCTTCAGGTATTGGTCGTGAATTCGGTAGCGCCTTTATTGAGCACTATACTGAATTGAAATCCGTGATGGTTCGCTATTGATTTGATATTCGGATCAAAATAAGGAAGGCCCCTTGATTGAAGGGGCCATTGTCAAACCTAAGGTCATCACTGGCATTTTATCCAGGAGAGGGCTTCTCAGGGCAGCGAATTAATTATAGACTACCCACTACCAGAACTCAATAAGGAAAAGGCCGAATGAATTATGGAGTGGGAAAAGCTACAGTTATATTTCTCTACAGCAAGGTTAGCTCGTTATTTACAAGAATCGTAAGGTGATAAACATCAAGCAATCCAGTGTTATATTTTAAATATAAAATTATCTGAATCTTTTGTCCCAGTCTTTTCTGTTATAGAAATAAGTTTAAGAAATAGTTTGAATTATAGTTTACAGAAGTTTTATCAACGCTGTGATTGGTATGAAAGTTGGGAAGGCGATCCCATCTTCAAAGATCTTTATGCTGAAATCATTAACGTAAAGAACAGAATCAGATCTGATGATGTCAATAAAATAATAGCAGAACTAACCTTTGGTTTTTGGACAACATTATTTAATATAAAATATGAAGTATTGTTGTGGAAATCATTACGATTAGCTTTTCCCTATTGCCCTAAAATGCTTCGTAAAAGAAAAACTATATCTTCGTCACTAAATAAAATAAGGAGGTTAAGAAATGGAATATTTCACCACGAGCCAGTGTTGTGGTTGACTCCACCAATAGATGAGTATCATGCCGAATGTTATAAACTACTTAATTGGTTAGTTCCTGATTTATCTTGTTGGGTTAGTCAAATAGATAGATTCCCTGAGGTTTGGCAGAAAAAGGTTAACTAATAGAGTATGTGAATCCTGCTAATCGAAAGCAGAGAAGGTAATAAACACACTGGAAACCTGCTCAGTGTGTTTGGTGGAGCTTGTGCTTCATATCAGACTGGAAACGTTATGAATAGTTTAAAATGTACAGAAATGTATTGTTCATTCAACATATGTTTTAATATTTGTTGATTACTTTGGTAAAACTAATGGTCGTATTCATTACTTACCTGAGATGGAGGAAACTCACCCCTTCAAAAGCAACACAATGGTTTATAAAAATGAAAATACACGGCAATAACTGCTGTGAAAAATAGATATTCTAAACCACAAAAGAATCTGCTAGTTTATAATTTATTAAATATACGGCAATAACCGCCGTAACTTATGGATTTTATAAACTATGTTAAACACTGAAGCACGTCAACGACTTAAAGAATTACTTCCTGTTGGTATGTTGGCTACCAAACAATGGCTCATTGCTCAAGGGCTTAAACTTCATTTTGTAGACAATGCTGTGCGTAGTAAAACACTTATCCCTCTTGCTACTGGCGTGTTTAGTCAATTCAGTTGCCACCTAAACTGGCAAGGTGTTGTTGCTTCATTGCAGCGTATGTCTGAAACACCTATTCACCTCGGTGGGCTAACCGCGCTGGAGATAGCCGGGTTAGCTCACTACGTCACCCGCTCTCATATCCGAACAGTTCACTTGTATTCTAGTGAGCCGTTACCTCGCTGGCTGACCAGAGTACCTTTAGATGTGAATTTTAAAGGGCACCGGACCCAAGCGTTATGGCCGGCAAATCTGATAGCTGACCCAACTTGGCTTAGGCAAGAACAATGGCGGGAGGGAATGCCTGCATTCCAATTCTCCTGTCCGGAAAGGGCTATCTTCGAAGTTTTGGTGGATGTACCCAAAGCTGTCAGCTTTGAACATGCCGAACAATTGATGCAGGGATTATACAATTTGTCACCGCGCAAACTTGATGCTTTACTGCTGGCCTGTTCCAGTATCAGGGTAAAGCGGCTCTTCTTCTGGTTAGCAGAAAGGCATCAGCACGCTTGGTTTAAAAAGTTGGAACCTCAGAAGTATAACTTAGGGGCTGGTAAACGAGTCATTGCTACCGAAGGGCGGCTGGATAATACTTGGCTCATCACGGTACCCAAGGATATGTAGGGAGAGGCTATGGATCGTAACAGTATTTATTACCGACAAGTTCAGTTGTTACTGCAACTGCTGCCTTTTGTTGCTGAACAGGAGTGCTTTGCTTTGAAAGGAGGTACGGCTATCAATTTGTTTGTTCGCAACTTGCCTCGGTTGTCGGTTGATATTGATCTAGTATTTTTACCAATGCTGCAACGTGCAGAAGCCTTAACGGCGATCAAAACTGCTCTGAGTAAGATTGCGGTTGCTATCCGGGTTGCTATGACAGACGCGGAAATTACCGAATCTTTCCGGGATAAAGACGATGCCTTGCGGTTGATTGTAGGAAGATCCGGTGTTCAAATAAAAATTGAGTTGTCACCGGTCTTGCGTGGTACTGTGTTTGAACCAAAGGTAATGACAGTCTGCGAGGTTGTGGAAGATGAGTTTGGCTACGCCGAAATCCAAATCGTTTCCCATGCTGATCTCTATGCCGGGAAAATCTGCGCTGCACTGGATAGGCAACATCCTAGGGATTTGTTCGATGTAAAATGGTTGCTGGATAACGAGGGACTTACTGATGATCTTCGCAAGGCTTTGATCGTCTACATGGTTAGCCATAACCGTCCTATCGCAGAATTGCTTAGGCCCATTTTCAAGGACATCGCTGGTGTCTATCGTGGTGAGTTTCTGAATATGGCAGAGCAGCACGTCGAACTGGTCGAACTGGAAGCGACGCGAAGACGCTTGGTTGAGTTGATTAACGACTCTTTAACTGAACAAGAACGTTCTTTTCTGTTGTCCTTTAAAAACCGAACTCCAGACTGGCCATTGCTGGGACTAGAAAGTGTTGAGCAATTGCCTGCCATCCTCTGGAAACAGAGAAATTTGGCGAAGATGGGGACGGATAAACATATTAAGGCATGTCAAAATTTGTGTCATGTACTTGGTGTAGATTAGATTGTGGTAACACTATAGTTGAAGGTTACCTCAACGGCATTCAAAACTCATGTCTACTGGTGGCGCGGTGTTGTATCAAATTACGAAAACTGTTTTATTAGAAAAGGATTGCCCCCTGAAGAGGGGCCATTGGTTAACACTAAATCATTTTCGTGCCAAATATGAAAGCATTATGACTATATTGGTAAGGAAAATGCTTTTGGTAAGACGAATGGTCGTATTCATTGCTTACCAAGTACAAAGAAAGCCCGTCCCTTCAAAAGCAATACAGTAGTTTATAAAAACAAAAATACACGGCAATAACTGCTGTAAATTATAGATTTTATAAACCGTGTTAAATACTGAATCATGCCAATGGTTCCACATTGGCGTCACCTGTGAGTCAAATAAGGCTCTATTCTACTCACCAAATGAGGCGAATAGTGATTTTATTTGACTCATTCTGGGCTTTTCGCCTTGTATCTTTGCTGGCATTAGGCGAAGGCTTATAGCTATTTTTATTAATCACAAATACCGAGTAATAAACCCGCTGGAAACCAGTTCAGTACGGTTAGTCACTTTGGTTTTGGCGAAAATATTGCGCAGGTGGGTTTTGACGGTAGACAGGGAAATATTAAGTATCTGTGCAATACGTTTGTTACTTGCTCCTTCTCTTATCAAATTAATAATTTCTTGCTCTTTAGCTGTCAGAATAGTTGGTGTTTCAGGAAGCAAGTCTCTGACTGCTAATTCAATTAATGGTAGAATAACACTGAGGCGGTTAAAGTCTTTTGGTGTAAATGGAGTATCTCGTAATAAAGAGACGCCGGCAATAATTCGGTTATGTTGACGGATAAATATTTCGGCGATGTCCTGTATGTTATTTGGCTGCATAAATTCATGGTAATATTTATTATGTTTCGTCAGTGTTTTCTGATCCATGCCAACCATATTAATATCATCTTGTTGGTAATTATCCGGTCTTAATGGATCTAAATGCTGAAAATGAGCCAGATAATTCTGGTGGGTTTCGTCTGAAATGCCGTACAGAATGTAATTTTCGGGGCGTAATTCATTATTCACCAGATAGAATGCTGCGGCTGAGATAGGAACCAGATGTGCAATGGTATTTAAACAACTGTGGATTAAAGCATTTTCACGGCTATTCGGTAGTACAGTAGACAAGAAAGTTCTCCCTTTAGAATAATATCTAACTGGATAAATCAATACTGAAAATTAATCAAATGCTAATTAAAATGCCTAATTAACACAAAACAAACATATTAATAACGTGATATGGATTGCAATAAATGAAATTTCTCAACGTGATGATCACTGGCTAAGAACAGGTGTTTTGGTATATATCTGAAATAGTTTCTTAATGTATTAACCAAGCGATTTTATTTTTATTGATTGATATTTAAGTGATTATTTTTGCTTTTTTCTGTTTTCTGGTATTTTTCGTGACACCTTTTCCGTTATTAATCCCTCTTTAGGTATCGTTCTTTAGGACGATGGTCGGTATTCCTCTTCACTTTCTATAGTGTATTTATCCTCAATGAAATTTACAAAAAATTCACAAATGAATCTCGGTGTACGTTATTTTTACGGCTAGAAGTTAAGAGGGAAGATAAATGAATATGTCAACACGACTGACTTCGCATATTGAAAAGGGAGTGGTGGGGTTTCCTACCGCACTGGCAAGTTCCGTCGGGGTGATTATGGCAAGCCCGGTTATTCTGACTGTAACCAGTGGTTTTGGGATTGGTGGTGATACTTTCGTCCTGGCAATGCTGATCAGTTTTATCATGATGCAGGCCCAAGTGACGACGTTTGCTGAGGCGGCGGCTATTTTACCTACCTCCGGCTCTGTCTATGATTATATCTCTTGTGGAATGGGGCGATTCTGGGCGATTACCGGCGCGCTTTCGGCTTATTTGATTGTTCATATTTTTGCGGGTACAGCAGAAACTATCCTCTCCGGTGTTATGGCATTGGTGAATTTTGACAGCCTTAATACGATGGTGGAAAGTTATAACGCTTCATGGATGGTTGGTGTTGGGTTAGTGATTATATTCGGATTACTTAATGCGTTGGGTATTGAAGCGTTCGGTAAAGTCGAAATTGTGCTGACATTCTGCATGTGGAGTACTTTGGTTATTTTCAGTATTTGTGGATTATTAATGCCATTTGCTGTGCCGATGGAGAGTTGGTTTGGTGAAGGGCTTAATTTGAACGAACCCTTGGCGGTGCTGAGTTTAGTGGGAATGGCGATGTTTATGTTTGTCGGTTGTGAGCTGGTGACGCCAATGGCCCCTGAAATTAAAAATTCTGCCAAAGTTCTTCCGCGAGCAATGATAACCGGCCTGTGTGGGGTGGCTTTATGTATGGGGCTGTATGGAGCGTCAATCAGCCATCAGGTAGAAAATGTGCTGGTGGATGTAGAAAATAACGTTCGCTTGCTAGAAACGCCAATGGCCATTCCGGCTTTTGCCAGTCAGGTGATGGGGGATTTTGGTAAATATTGGATTGGTATCGGGTTATTACTGGCGGGAGCGGCGACGATTAATACCCTAATGGCGGCGGTGCCGCGTATTCTCTATGGTATGGCATTGGATGGCGCATTACCGCGTATTTTTGCTTATCTACATCCACGTTTTAAAACGCCAATCTTTGGAATTTTGGTTGCGGTAATGATTCCCTGTTTACATACCTTTATTATTCAAGGTGATTTGAACCAGATTATGCCTTTGGTATTAGCAGCCGTATGTGCCTGGTGTGTTGCTTATTTGCTGGTGACATGTTCTGTGATATTGCTGCGTATCCGCAGACCTGATTTACATCGTGCTTATAAATCACCTTTTTTCCCATTACCTCAGATTATCTCTAGTGCAGGAATTATTTTGGCGATCATTCACATCACACCTCCGGGAATGAATCCCGGTGATATATATATTCCATTCGCTATTATATTAGGTTTGACCGCCAGCTATGCCCTGTTTTGGACGCTCTGTGTACAACGGGTGAATCCGTTTAAGCCTGTACCTGTTGAGCAGATACTTTCGCATACTTTTGTTAAGGGTGAATTGCCGGGGGTGCAACTTGAGCCACTTCGTTCCCTTAATTGATGGTATTTGGCGGCGGTTGAATAAACCCCGCTATCTTACTGGCTATCGGGCTGGAATAACGCTAAATCGTTTGGAACAGAATTTGCTGCCTTACTGTTGTCAGCGCTTATCAGCAGAAAGTTTGCAAGTGACGTTACCTGATGGATTGCAGATTGAAGTTTGTGAAAAGCCGAAGGCGCTGTTTCTGGCTTATATTGTCAGTTGTTGTTTTCGTTTGCAGGGAATTACGTCACTCAAGGAAAAAATCGTTATTCGAGCTAAGGTAAAGGGAATATTTCGGCGAAAGAGCGTGACTTATTACTGTTGTGATGGTGCAGAATTTGGGCAACAAATTATTGATTTACTCAATCAATATCCATTAATTGGAGAAACATTAACAGAGCTGGATTTCCGGGATCTAGTATTAAATATTCATCAAGGGCAATGGCAACTTGAGGTGGAACATTTTGCTGCTTCTGAGGTTGTCAGCCGATTGCCGGCTAGTCGTCGTTATTTGCGTTTGACTGTTGAACAGCGCCATTTGTTGCTCAGTACTTTGCTGATGTTTAGTCAATTTATGGGAAAGATCTAATAAGAGATAACTTGAAAGATAACGGGTATAAGTGACCGAGTACTGGTTTGACTGTTATAGGCAAACCAGTATTTATCGGAACAAAGTTACTTCAAAGGTGATGGTTTAACATCGGGTGGAATAGGGCTCTGATAGGGATTTTTATCCCTCTGGCGCTTGAACTCCGATTGAACCTCTGATAGCAGAGCAGGGTCTGTTAATAATTCAAGCGCGGTAGCGGCCATAATTTTCCCGGCAAGACACATCCCTTTGTGAGCAATGGATGAACGCCCTTGTGCGACTAGTTGCCAAGTATGTAGTGGTGTACCAAAGGCAAAGCAGGGGCTGAAGCATTGGGCGGTTGGTGTTACCCAGCTAACATCCCCAACATCGGTAGAGACATACATTAACTCTTGCGATTCTATATAGGGTAAGACTTCATCTGTCAGAGCTTTTTCCCCTTGTCGCTCACTCCAGAGTTTACCCTCTTCACCCGCTATCTGAGCTGCATTGAATTTGACATTGCGTAAATCATCTTTTGTCAGTGTTTGATGGATTTTTTCAGCAAATTGGCGTTCTTCATCAGTGTATTCAGGAATACCAAAAGCTTGAATATACTGATACATCACTCTTTCTATCGTGCGGTTAGGAACATCATTTGAACACGCTGTGTCAAAGCGAATATTCAATTGCGTACCGGTCATTAAGGCGGCACCTTTAGCGATATCAATAACTCGTTGGTAAATATCTTGAGCCTGATCCAGTTGAGGAGCTCGAACAAGGTATAAAACTTCGGCATTAGCCTGTACAACGTTAGGCGACATACCGCCCGTATTAGTCACTGCATAATGAATTCGTGCTTCCTGAATGATATGTTCACGAAGAAACTGAGCACCCACATTCATCAGACTGACCGCATCTAAAGCACTTCTGCCTAAGTGAGGGGAATTGGCGGCGTGTGATGCAATCCCTTTGAAATGAAATGCTGTTTGGATATTTGCCAGAGACTGGACATTAAATACGCTACTGAATGATTGAGGATGCCATGTAATTGCCGCATCAACATCATCAAAAAGGCCCTCCCGGACCATAAATGTTTTACCGGAACCCCCTTCTTCTGCTGGGCAACCGTAAAACCGCACAGTTCCAGGACGTTGATTTTTTTGCAGCCAGGCTTTCACTGCAAATGCCGCAGCGAGTGCGGCCGTCCCCAATAAATTATGTCCACACCCGTGGCCGTTACCGTTTTCAACTATAGGGCTGGGTTCATAACAGCCTGCTTTTTGGCTTAAACCAGCCAGTGCATCATACTCACCAAGTAAAGCAATCACAGGGTGTCCACTACCATAACTGGCGATAAACGCGGTCTCAATATTGCCTACCCCACGCTGAACTACAAACCCTTCATTTTCTAACGCATTTGCGAGCAGTTCAGCAGAAAAGCTTTCTTTAAAGTTGGTCTCAGAGTGTTCCCAAATCTTATCGCTAAGGTAAGTAAAATCACTTTGGCGTTGATTAATGTATTCATGGATGAATTCAGTTAATGAATTATTCATAGTATGAACTCCGAAATCAGTAAGTTAAGGGTGACAGCGGCTAATGTTTCCACCGCGGTTGTCATCACGTTTTCATCAAAGTTAAACCGTTCATTATGATGATGACCTACACTGAGTTCTGTACCGAAAATGAGGTAGGTGGCTTGACCACCATTCGATTTGACGCGCTCCATAAAGTAGGCTGCGTCCTCCGAGCTAGCCGCTTGCTGGCGTCTTTTGACAACAGATGAAAGTTCTGGGATATATTGTTGAGCCTGTCGGTAAATGAAATCGACCTATACAGGGCTAGGTTGGTTACTTTGAGCGGCTCCCATTAACTGCATTTCGTATTCAACCCCCTGCATTTTTGCCGCTGCTACGTTCAAGTGAATCAATATATTTTTTAGTTCTATGTTTCACTCATTAAGTTTCAAATGTAGGTTTATTAATTATTAAACTGAGAGTAAAGTGTTTGCTTGTTTAGTCAATACTAATCAAAATTACAGAATGGACATAAAAGGTATCAGGCGAAAACGCCTTAAAGAATGGTTTTCTACCAAAACTCTTCCCGAAAAAGAGAAGAGTTATTTATCGCAACTTATTAACGGTAAAGCTTCTTTTGGAGAGAAAGCAGCTCGGCGTTTAGAACGTGATTATCACATGCCGATCGGCTACTTAGACACTGATACAAACACTGGTGAGGTTTCTCAATGTATAGAATTATCAAAGAGACAAAAAATTCTTCTAGAATTATTTGATGAACTACCAGACAGCGAAGCTGATGAACTTTTAAAAACGCTTGAAGAAAAAAAACGGTATTACAATCAGTTATTAGAAGAACTATCACAGAAGAAAAGCAAAAAGAAAGCATAAGGAATTTTTTTTAATAACCAAAACGTTCTCTTTTCATGGGGATGGATCGCATTCTGAGTATTATCACACAATAATTTGGCAATAGTGATTCAGTATGATGTTCCACACGTTGGCGAGTAGATGATTTAAGTTACAGCTACTATAAGATAACGTATTAATCAAAAATGTAAAACATGAATAATAACGATGAATTACAAGTTGTTGAACTAATACGCAAAATGGATGAAGGTTCTACTCAGCCTTTTTTATGTCGATGTAATGATGACAATCTTTACGTGGTAAAAAGCGCTGCGTCAATGCCTAGAACACAGCTAATACATGAACTAATAGCGTCAATTCTGGCACAGAGCATTGGGTTATCAACCCCTGATTTCTCTGTTGTTTATGTACCAGACGACTTTGTGGACTATCTTCCTCCAATTTATAGGGGGGGATTAAGTCCAGGCTACGCCTATGCTTCACGTTACATCGCAGATTCAGCAACAATAACATTTTCATTAGTTCATGAAGTTATTGATATACAAAAACAAAAAGAAATATATCTATTCGACAGATTGGTGAATAATTCTGATAGATGCCTTTCAAAGAAAGGGGGTAATGTAAATATCATTTATAACTACAAAAAACAAAGATATTATCTTATTGATCATAATCTGGCTTTCGACCCACAATGCGATATATCGGAATTTGATCTTCATGTCTTCTCACCAATACATAGAGATTGGGTTTATGATTTACCTGATGATGAGGTCATTGATGATATTGTTGCAAAATTAAATAATAAATGCGAAGAAGCAATTTTAAATTTACCTGACGAATGGATTGATGAGTTGCCAGAAAAGGACGCTGTACTAAATAGTGTTACTTCTTTGCTCAACAGGGGATCAGATCAAAACTTTCGGAGCACCATAGTATGAACACACCGTTACTCTATAGCATAGTTAGATATGCGCCATATGCGGAGACAGAAGAATTTGCCAATGTGGGTGTGATCATTTGTGCGCCAAGACTTGGTTATATGGTTTACAGGTTAACCAAGACAAACGATGCTCGTGTAAAAAATTTCTTTAAAGATGACACCATCTTTCATGTAGTAAAACCATCTATAGATAGAGAGTTACAAATAGCCACTAGCATAATTTCTGAGTTGCATAGTCCAGAAAAGATACGTGATTTCTTTTACACATTCACGTCACCAAAAGAATCAATTTTTTACTATAGCCCACCCAGAGTCTTACTAGCTTGCGATTGCAAAGAGGAACTAAGCAGGCTGTTTAATAAGTTCGTGAAACATACTGAGCATACAAAAGAAAAACGTGAAAAAATATTAGCCAGAGAACTAAGGGAGCGATTTCAGTCTCATCAGGAATTGAAAAATATTTTTAAAAAAGAAACTGTTGGAGGTGAATTGACCCGTTTTTCAATGCCATTAGTTGCCATGAAAAATAAAGATGTTTTGTGTGCAATAAAGCCGTTAGCCTTTACCCAGGAAGAACCAAGTAAAATGCTTGAGCATTGCGATACTTGGGTATCTAGAATAAAGAGAGCCGCAAGCGAAAATATCCTAAATATGAAGACGGTTTTGTTCACCATTGATCACAGAAGAAAGCCAGGACTGGCAGAGCAAAAAGCTATTGATGAGATAAGAAAAACCTTGGATTTCAGTGAGATATTTCATCTAAGTCATGATGATGAGAAATCAATAATCGAGTTTGCAAAGCATTCAATATAACCAGCCTTAGCCCTCTATCGAGGGCTCCCCATCAAACTAGCCAAAATCTCACCCCGGAAATTTTTTTGAAAATAAATTAATCTAAAAAACAATGATATATTAAACTTTGCTAAACATTTGTTTAATGATTGCTTGGTAAATATATTTATTAAACTTACTCATATCAAAGTACAGCGAACAGGCAAGGAAAGCCCACGAAGTAGCTGCGTATTAAACCACCATGCCAAAATCTATCGAAATAGGGTTTTGATTTATTAGCGCTAAATTTGTGGGTATACCTCAGCGCAGTGTAGCTTGGGATTGTGATACTGGAGCTGGACTGGTCCTTAAATGAGTTGATGGTTAAGATAAATAGAGTAAGAAGATAAATCGTATTTATGTATCAAATTAAGAGAGAGATCACAGATACTCAAGAAAATTTACTGAAATATTTTATCGAATCATTGTGATTCAATCTATACTGGATACGTAGAAAATAATTAGATAGAAAAATTTAAATGGCGATGCCCGACAATAGGGTAGGGAATTGCTATGCCTTTGAAGATCGATTTACCTAAAATTAATTCTATTTCGGAGGAAGTTGCTAATGTCTAAGACCGGTGAGGAATATATTGAAGGCTTGCGTGATGGAAGAACCATTTTTCTGAATGGAGAAAAGATTACTAATCACGTGGATCACCCTGCTTTTCGGAATGCAATTAGAACCGTAGCTTCACTTTATGATTATCAGGCAGCACATGCTGATCAGATGACGTTCGAAACACCTGGTGGTAAGCGTGTTGGTTTATGTTGGGAACTTCCTACTACCCGAGAGAAATTAATTGCCAGAGGTGAGGCTGCGTATGCTTGGGCAATGCAGAGTTGTGGTTGGCTAGGTAGAAGTCCAGATCATGTTTCTGCTGCTTTTACCGGAATAATGACTCATCTGGAAGTATTTGAGGAATATTCTAAGGATAGGGCTGAGGCATTGAAAAATTACTATTCATATGCCCGCGATAAAGATATTTATTTGGCTTTCACATTAATCAATCCACAAGGTGATCGTTCCAAAACGCCTAGTGAGCATATAAAAAACGAATTTCATACTCTTGGTGTATTGGAAGAAAAACCGCAAGGAATCATTGTTCGCGGGGCAAAGATGTTAGGAACCGCGGCCGTCCTTGCAGAAGAAGTGGTTGTTGGCGTGTTTAATCCACTTAAAGAGGGCGTTGATGATAAATATGCGGTGTCTTTTGCATTACCGCTGAATACTAAGGGAATAAAAATTCTTTCCAGAAAATCCTATGAAATAGGCAGTAATAAATTTGACTCCCCTTTAGCGTATCAATTTGACGAAAATGATGCGGTAATTTATTTCGACGATGTTTTTGTTCCGTGGGAAAGAGTTTTTGTGTATAAAAATACGGATATGTGTCGTCGGCAATTTCTGGCAACTGGCGCTGACGTTTTAATGGATGTTCAGGGCATGGCTCGGTATGCCGTTAAGCTACATTTTTTAACGGGTTTGGCCCATCAGCTTACCGAAGCTACCGGCGTTAATGAATTTCCGGCTGTTCGTGAATCGTTAGCAGAGCTTGCTTGTTATGCTACTAATATTGAAGGGCTGTTTCGTGGTTTGATCCACAATCCTGATCGGCATAATGAATATTATATTCCCAATCGATCACAACTGTATGCTTGCCAGGTTTTATTGCAGTCAACTTATCCAAAGGTGATAGAAAGCATCAGAAAACTCTCAGGTGGTGGTGTGATTATGTTACCGTCAAATTATATTGATTTAGCAAATCCAGAAATTCGTGATTTAATAGAAAAAACACAATATTCAACTTTACTGGCCCCCATTGAACGAGTGAAATTATTGAAGTTAGTGTGGGATGCGATCGGTTCTGAATTTGCATCACGTCATACTCAATATGAAATGTTCTATTCAGGCGCGCCTTTTATTGCTCTGTCTCGTGTTTATGAAAAATATGATTGGGATTTTGCTAAAAGTATGAGCCAAGGGATTTTAGATTCTATGGATGTGAGTTAAATTCTGTATTTAATTCAGATGTAGCTAACTCGTTTTATTTTTATCAAATTTGACGATGCGGGATAGATTATATCCCGTATTATTTTTTACTTAATCTTTTGAAAGATAGGGTGGTTCGACTAATATCATATCAAGATATTGAATTATTTATGTATCCACCCATAAATTATTTCGTCTTGTTAGAGAGTTGTTTTAATGAAAGTTAACACACAATTTATGCTATTAATAATAGTAATTGTTCTTATTATTAAATAAAAATTTAGTGCATGATTTGCCGTGTCAAAAAAATTGAATACCAATAATCAACAATTAAAGAAGAGAAAAAAATGAAAGTAAACATAATGATATGTGCTCTTATGGCTTCCTTTAATGTCTTTGCCTCTCAGTGTCATCAAATAAAATTTCAGCAAGATCAACAGGCGATAGCCGGAAATTTTAATTCTCAAGGGGTAGCATGCATTGAGTTTAAAATTCAGGCTGAGCATTATGTAAAAGGATCGGCACTGGGTATGCAAAAATTGGTGGTGCAGAAGGGTAATCAACAACATATTCGCACGCTTTTCACTGATAACCCGGTGGATGCTCGTCAGTCAATTGGCTTTACTGTTCCTCAGGCAGGAAAATATCGGTTGGCAGCCAAGGGCAAAGCAGGAGAGCCGTGGCAACTTACATTGTCATTTCCGCCTTATACTCCCAAGGATAATGATTATAGGCAGCCGCCAGAGAGTCCACGCCTGAAACAACTCCAAGTTGAAGTCGCGCAAGGAAAAGGTACCCATGCCTTCTGGCGAGAAATAACCCGTAAGGGTGCGCCGTTAATTGAAGATTATGATGATAAGAATAAGCGCGTCACTTTCCTGTGGCGTGGAGCGAAAGCGAATGTCTTTATTTTTGGTGCGCCGAGTGGCGATCACGATCCGATGTCACATTTGTCAGGGACTGATGTTTGGTTTCGCAGCTATATCGTTCCGTCAGATACCTTGATGCAATATAAATTGGCGCCGGATTTGCCACGAATCGAAGGCACGGCTGAGGAACAGCGTAGATCGATTTTGATTACTGCACAGGCTGATCCGTTGAATAAAAATGTAGTACCGGTTGTATCCGAAGATGTGTTTAACCATGATTCATTGCTGGCGCTAAGGCCAACTCTATGTGATATCGCACAATTTAAGCAATCGCCTTTTCATGGCGCGACTAAACTTCATCAGCTTGAGAGTAAGATTCTGGGTAATAGCCGAGAAATTGTGATTTATCAACCGGTTACTCCGATGAAACAGACTGCTATGTTGGTGCTGTTTGATGGGAAGATTTACCGTAAGCAGTACTACATTGATAGATTTTTCGATTCCCTGATTGAACAAGGCAAGATCCCACCTATGTATGTGGTGTTTATTGATAGCTTGGATAGTGTACGCCGGAGCCAGGAATTGCCGCCCAATCCTAATTTTGCTGAATTTATGGCGAGTGAATTGATACCGTGGCTGGCCGGTCAAGGTATTAAAGCACCGGCAGAACGTACCATTATTTCGGGTTCCAGTTATGGTGGATTGGCATCTTCATGGGTGGCATTTAATCATCCTGAGTTGTTTGGCAATGTTCTTAGTATGTCTGGTTCATATTGGTGGGCTCCTCAGGGGGAAAAACCTGAATGGTTGATCCGTGAATTTGCCAAAGCGGAGAAAAAACCGCTGCGTTTCTATTTACAAGCGGGATTGTTTGAAACCCGTGTGGGGGAATTGGAGGGCATTTTATATAATAATCGTCGTCTGAAAGAGACGTTATTACAGAAAGGTTATCCAGTTGAATCCAGTGAGGTTTCTAGTGGTCATAACTATATTTCGTGGTGTGAAACCTTGTACCACGGAACCCGGTCGTTGGTAGCGAAATGGTGAATTAATTTATTTTCTTCACATAATTGTCACATAGTTTATTTAGTATCCCTTTACCAGATAACGATGATTTTTATGCCGATTGCGTTTTAATAAGGAAACTTTAATGTCGAACAAGTATATGAAAAGTTTGGTTGCAGTCATGGTCTCAGCTTTAATTTCAGGTGTCAGCTTACCGGTGTTGGCGGCTGATGAACAAAATGCTAATCAAATTATGGCGGAAAGTCGGGCGGTGAAGGGTAATATTACGGAATTTGGCGGTGCTCGCCGTATGACTCAAAACCAGACTGAGGCATTAAAAGCAGCGATCAATAACCATAAAGCTAAGAACGTTATTTTGTTTATTGGTGATGGTATGGGGGATTCTGAAATTACTATTGCCCGTAACTATGCGGAAGGTGCGGGTGGATTTTTCAAAGGAATTGATGCCTTGCCATTTACCGGCCAGTACACTCACTATTCTCTGGATAAAAAGAGTCATAAACCCAACTATGCGACTGATTCAGCTGCTTCTGCCACCGCTTGGGCTACTGGTGTAAAAACCTATAATGGCGCGTTGGGTGTCGATGTATTTGGTAAAGATCATCAAACTCTGCTTGAGCTGGCAAAAGTGAATGGTAAAGCAACAGGTAACGTAACGACGGCTAGGATACAGGATGCAACGCCAGCAGCACTGTATGCGCATATCACTGACCGTGACTGTTATGGCCCGCAGGAGACGATAAAAAAATGTCCAACTAATGCGCTAGAAAATGGCGGGCGTGGTTCCATCACCGAGCAATTATTAGTGGCTCGTGCTGATGTCACATTAGGTGGCGGCGCCAAGTTTTTCGCTCAGAAATCGGTTGCCGGCGCTGGCAAGGATAAAACGTTGGAACAGCAGGCACAGGAGCAGGGTTATCAGATTGCCAGGGATGCTAAGTCACTGGCATCCGTGACTAGAGCGGATCAGAAAAAACCGCTGTTGGGTCTGTTCCATGAAGACAATATGGACATTTCTTGGGAAGGACCTAAAGCCGTTTATCACGGTAATATTGATAACCCCCCAGTGACTTGTAAAGTCAACTCGAAACGGAATCCTGATGCGCCGACGTTGGCGCAGATGACGGAGAAAGCCATTGATCTGTTGAAAGAAAATAAGAAAGGTTTCTTCTTACAAGTGGAGAGTGCTTCGATTGATAAGCAGGATCACAAAGCTAATCCTTGTGGGCAGATTGGTGAAACGGTCGCATTGGATGAGGCGGTGCAAGTTGGTTTGAAATATGCGCGTAAACATGGTGATACATTAGTTATCGTCACCGCTGATCATGCTCACGCCAGCCAGATTATCGAAGCTGATTTGAAATCTCCGGGGTTGACTCAGGCATTAATCACTAAAGATGGTTCGGTGATGGCGGTAAATTACGGTAATTCTGAAGGTAAGGAGCAGGAGCACACGGGGGCTCAGCTTCGGGTGGCCGCTTATGGTCCCCAGGCAGCCAATGTTGTGGGGCTGACTGACCAGACAGATCTGTTCTTCACGATACGTGATGCGATGCAGTTAAAGTAATTCGGTCAGATGATGTTTTGAGTAGTTGAGGAATAAAGAGTTAAGGCCGGATAGCATCCGGTCTTAATTTGTCTTTTGCTTAGCAATTGCAACTGGCTTGTACTTCACACTTTTTTGTATATGATATTGGTAATCATTATCATTTGACTGGGTGCAAGTTATGGTCAGAATTAAAGACAGAGAGAGATCGCTTTTCTGGCAGGGTATCACCAGCTTGTGGGGCATAGGTTTATCTAGCCTGGCTGGCATGCTATTCGTCATCGTCAATCCTGGAATTGAGCAGTTCAAAATTGGAATGGTATTAGCGATGTTGCTGACGCTATTTATGTTGTTAAACCAGAAGTCACGCCATTTTTTGTTGATACCATCAGGGTTTGCTGTGTTGTGTGCTTTATTGGCTGGAATGCACCGATTTGGCTGTTTTTGACGTTTTATTGAAGAAAGAATGGATGAGAAGCGCGATTATAGAAAATGAACAGATTGGTGCGAAAGGAGGGACTTGAACCCTCACGTCCGTAAGGACACTAACACCTGAAGCTAGCGCGTCTACCAATTCCGCCACCCTCGCAGGTACTGTCATTTAACTTTTTATTGCCAACTCAATATTGGCCGAATTTAATCAGCGGTTGTCTGATTTGGTGCGAAGGGGGGGACTTGAACCCCCACGTCCGTAAGGACACTAACACCTGAAGCTAGCGCGTCTACCAATTCCGCCACCCTCGCAAATTCAGACACTATCAATCTGTTGATTGATAGCATGGAGGCGCATTTTAGAGGTTTTGTAGTCGGCGTCAATCATTATTTATTATATACCCGTCATCTTTCAAGTTGCCTCTATCAAAAATAACCTGTCCTTGAATCAAGGACAGGCTGAGTCAATTAGAATTTTTTTGTTGCCTGATAAACCTTGAATTTCCCTGTCTGAGCAATGACTTCATGAGTGCCAAAAGTTTTATCCAGTAAATCGGGATAAGGCAGGAAGGCATTGGCTACAATCCGCAATTTTCCTCCGGGTTTGAGGTGGTTGGGGGCTTGGCGGATCAGATCATCGGCTGCCAGTAAACTGGTTTTTAATCCATCATGGAAAGGAGGATTAGAGATAATCCAGTCGAATTTATCTTCAATATTGGAATAAACATTACTGACAACAACATGACCTTCCAGTTTATTGGCTTTTAAGGTTGCTTTACTGGAGGCAATGGCTGCTGCATTAACATCACTGAGAGTCAGTGCTAACTCAGGATTTTTCTTACCCAATACCGCGGCTAAAACACCCGCGCCACAGGCGATATCCAGTAAATTGCCAGAGAGAGGTTTGTCAAAGGTAGAAAGCAGTAAACGGCTGCCAACATCCAGTTCATCCTGGCTAAATACACCCGGTAACGTATTCACTATGACGTTTTCCACCTGATAACTGTTCCACCAGTTATCCTGTTCGAACTGCACCTCATGTTCTAACTGGCCGTAGAACAGGCTGCAACGACGGGCACTGTCGATTTTTCGAAACGTTGCCATGCCTTCCATCAGCTTGTCTACACTACGTACTCCGCTACGGTTTTCTCCGACAATAAAAATATTGATGCCTTTTGGCAAAATAGAAAACAGGCTGCGTAATTGAAAGCGAGCTTCCTGCTTACTTTTAGGCCAGTAGTAGATCAGGGTGTCACAACCCTGGGTAAATGCTTTTTCGGCTACCAGGCCAAACCAGGCATGATCACCTAGAGTGCGGATCAGTGATTGCCAGTGATGATATTGGTTAGTGTGCACTCGCACACTGGCAGCATCAATTTGTGTTGCTAATGTGTCCTGAATATCACCGGCGAAGAGCAGATGATGAGAGCTAAGTTGTTCACGGTGACGCAAAATAACTTCACTGGCGGGGGTTAACGCAGACATTTGTCTATAAGCTCCTTCATGTTCTGTGTCCAAGTATCAGGAATGATAAATCTAACACCTAATATTGGCGCAGATCGTGGCCTCTGATAACATATTACCGATTGTTTTTTACAGCAGGTAAATAGATATGGTAATCCGGCGCAACAGGTTATTAGCTCAACTGGGGATTACCCAATGGACCTTACGTAACCCGGCGGTTTTACAAGGTGAATTAGCTGTTCACTTACCTAGCTCCACCCGTCTGCTGATTATTACCAATGACCACATTGATTTAACTAATTCATTATTAATAGATATTTTCACCGCTATGGGGTTGGATAAATCCTCTGTTTACTGCATTACAGCAAATAATGTTGCAATGTTAGCGGAACAGGTTAAGTGCCCATATTGGTTGTTAGGTGTGGATATTACACTATCATGGCCGGGAATTTCTTTGAGAAGCCCGGCATTAAATGATTTATATTGTGACGGACAGGCAAAACGTTCTCTCTGGCAGCAGATTTTTCAACATGAACAACATTTCTCTATTAACTCCCGCTGATCTCCCGTCCGCTTTTCTGGTTGAGAAAGCCAGTCATGCGTTCCCGTGGAGCGAGAACACATTTTTCAGTAATCAGGGTGAGCGGTATTTGAATTATAAAATAGCGATTAATGAACAACTTATTGGCTTTGCGATAACCCAAGTGATATTAGATGAAGCAACCCTGTTTAATATTGCTATTCATCCTGACTACCAAGGTAAGGGTTATGGTAAAGCGTTATTAGCGTATTTAATATCAATTCTGCCGGGTAAAGGGGTGAATACCTTATGGCTTGAAGTCAGACAATCGAATCATGCCGCTATTAGATTGTATGAACAATCAGGGTTTAACCAAGTCTCTGTTCGTCAGCGTTACTATCCTACTGCGACAGGTAAAGAAGATGCCATCATCATGGCGTTGCCGCTGTTTGTCTAATAAGTGCTATAAAATTGATTGATTGTTTATAACACCAATTTCAGCGAAAATGAGCGCCAATTTTTCATTCACCCACGGGTTTGGCAACTGTTTCCCTTGCGGGGAAGCGTCTGATGTTGAATACAAGCCCGTATATAAAGCAGAAGATTGTTATTGATGTCAAATTCCCCTTTTCAGCAGGAAGTCGCTAAACGGCGAACTTTTGCTATCATTTCTCACCCTGACGCAGGGAAAACGACGATTACTGAAAAAGTGTTGCTGTTTGGACAGGCGATTCAGAAAGCCGGCACGGTGAAAGGCCGTGGCTCAAACCAGCACGCGAAATCTGACTGGATGGAAATGGAGAAACAGCGTGGTATTTCCATTACCACTTCTGTGATGCAGTTTCCTTATCAAGATTGTCTGGTTAACCTGTTGGATACGCCGGGGCATGAAGATTTCTCCGAAGATACTTATCGTACATTGACGGCGGTTGACTGTTGCTTGATGGTCATTGACGCCGCTAAAGGGGTTGAGGATCGGACACGCAAATTGATGGAAGTGACCCGTCTGCGCGATACCCCGATTTTAACATTCATGAACAAGCTTGACCGCGATATCCGTGATCCAATGGAACTGATGGATGAAGTGGAAAATGAGTTGAATATCGCTTGTTCTCCGATTACCTGGCCGGTTGGGTGCGGTAAGTCTTTTAAAGGGGTTTATCACCTCTATCTCGATGAAACTTACCTGTATCAGACCGGAAAGGGCCACACGATTCAGGAAGTCCGTGCAATTAAGGGGCTGAATAATCCTGAACTGGATGCCGCGATTGGTGAAGATTTGGCTGAACAATTGCGTCAGGAACTGGAACTGGTGCAGGGGGCTTCTCATGAGTTTGATCATGAGGCATTTTTACAAGGTGAACTGACGCCGGTATTTTTCGGTACTGCGCTAGGTAACTTCGGCGTTAATCACATGCTGGACGGTTTGGTGAAATGGGCGCCTGCGCCGATGCCGCGTCAGACAGATGTTCGCGCAGTCTCCGCTCAGGAAGATAAATTTACCGGGTTTATCTTTAAGATCCAGGCCAATATGGACCCTAAACACCGTGATCGCGTGGCTTTCTTGCGTGTCGTGTCAGGTAAATATGAGAAAGGCATGAAACTGCATCAGGTAAGAATTAAGAAAGATGTGGTGATTTCTGATGCCCTGACATTTATGGCGGGTGATCGCTCTCATGTGGATCATGCCTATCCGGGAGATATTATCGGTCTGCATAACCACGGGACAATTCAGATTGGTGATACCTTTACTCAAGGGGAAGATCTGAAATTTACCGGTATTCCTAACTTTGCTCCGGAATTGTTCCGTCGTATTCGCTTGCGTGATCCTCTGAAACAGAAACAACTGCTGAAAGGATTGGTTCAATTATCTGAGGAAGGCGCTGTACAGGTATTCCGTCCACTGACAAATAACGATTTGATTGTGGGAGCTGTTGGTATTCTCCAGTTTGATGTGGTTGTCGCCCGTTTAAAAAGCGAATACAACGTTGAAGCTTTATATGAACCGGTAAACGTCTCAACGGCGCGTTGGGTTGAATGTCATGACGCTAAGAAGCTGGAAGAGTTCAAGCGTAAGAATGAGCAAAATCTGGCGCTCGATGGCGGGGATAACCTGACCTATATCGCCCCGACGATGGTTAACCTAAATTTGACGGCTGAACGTTATCCTGACGTCAATTTCCGCAAGACGCGGGAACATTAATATTTCTAAGGCTAACAATGAGTTAGCCTTTTTCTTTACAAAAATATATGTAACACAAGAATAATTTATAATTTAGTCGGCAAGATCCGTCTTACTTTTATAGCGCTTTGCTTTATTTTCCTGTTATTATTTCCTCGGTCTTTACTGTATTGGCGTTTTTATTTTCTGATTTTATTGGAAGTAATAACCTATTTTTTAATGCTAATGAGGATTGTGATTCTGTTTAGATTACTTAGGTTATGTTGTGCAAAGAGATGTGTAAAGACAGCTTGAATGGCTTTATAGATTCAGAAATCTAACCGGCAATTAAGGAAGGTATAGAATGAAGAATGTTAAATTGGCTCACTTGTTGGTGGCTATTGCCTTGGGTACCACTTTAGTTAGCAATAGTGTACTGGCGGAAGAGTCTTTTAAAAATAAAGCGACACAAGCACTCGACAGTGCTGGTCAGAAAATCGATGATTCAATGAAAAGCATCGATGGTTATATGGGTGATAGTGCTACCACAGCGAAGATTAAAAGTGAGTTGTTGGCAGCAAAAGGGATCAACAGTAGTGATATCTCGGTAAAAACAGAGGGGAGAATCGTTTATATTTCTGGTTTTGTGAAAAGCGAGAAACAATCTAGAGAAATTATAGAGATTATCGCTAAAGTGAAAGGGGTCAAGTCGATTCAAAACGGTCTGACCATAAAAAAATAATATATTTTGTTAATTGAGTGGTTGTTTTCCATTCAAATGATTTTACGTTGTACTAATCAGATAGTACTAACCAGATATGCGCCCTCACCAGGGGTACTTTTATCAAAATATTGACTACGTAGCACCATAATATAATGACGGATAATAACTTTCCAAGTTATGCTCTCTATCCGTCATTTATTTTCTTGGGGGCTGTGTGGGGAAACGTATACCGATAACGTTGGGAAATATTGATCTATTATCCTATAAATATAAGTCGTCTATTAAATCTGGAAAGGTTGCGCTTGTTTGTGAAGGTGGAGGGCAACGCGGCATTTTTACCGCAGGCGTGTTGGATGAATTTATGCGTGTCGAATTCAACCCGTTTGATCTACTGCTTGGCACTTCGGCAGGCGCTCAGAACCTTTCAGCTTATATTTGTGGGCAGCGTGGATATGCCCGGCGTGCTATCAGTCGCTATACAACTAATCCAGCCTTCTTTAACCCGTTGCGTTTTGTACGTGGAGGTCATTTAGTTGATTTAGATTGGTTTGTGCAGACCGCTTTTCAGGACTTGCCATTGGATATCCCGACAGCTTTACGTAAATTTGCAGCGGGATGTGAATTTTATACGTGTGCATGCCGTTCAGATAATTTTGAGCCTACCTATTTCCAGCCTGATGAGAACAACTGGTTGGAAGTGATTAAGGCATCAAGCGCTATTCCTGGGTTTTATCGCAATGGCGTGACGATTAATGATGTTGTTTATTATGACGGTGGCATCAGTGACGCTATTCCGGTAGAAGAGGCGTATCGGCGAGGTGCTGATACTATCGTGGTAATCCGCACAGTCCCGTCACAGCTCTATTACACGCCTGATTGGGTACAACGGATGGAGCGTTGGCTGGGGGATAGTGGTTTGCAAAAGATGGTACGGATGTTACAACAGCATGCGAAAAGCTACTACCGCATCCAGAAATTTATTGAAAATCCACCCGATGATGTACAAATTTTTGAGATCTATCCGCCTGCCCCCTTAACTACCAGTGCATTAGGCAGCCGTTTGCCGGCGCTGAATCGGGATTATCACCTTGGGCGTCGTTGTGGGCGCTATTTCCTGGAGACAGTTGGCCACCTATTTATTGGTAATAAGTTTAGTTTTGCTAGGGATAACAACGACCATTTAAGCGGTAGCGCCTTGTGCGGGAACGAAGAAAATAGCACGTTGGTTACGTTGCCGACCAACTTAGCTGCATTGTCAGAACAGGTTGATAACGGATAGTTTCATGTTTATTGATACCCACTGCCATTTTGATTTCCCTCCGTTTCTCGGTGATGAACAGCAGAGCCTGCAACGAGCGGCACAGGTTGGTGTGGATAAAATTATTGTCCCTGCTATCAGTAGGGCAAATTTGCAACGGGTATCTGAATTGGCTCATTCTTATCCAGCGATTTATGCCGCATTGGGTTTGCACCCTCTTTATATCGAGCAACATCAGGAAGAGCATCTTGCGGATCTGGAACAGTTTCTGAAACAGAAACACGAAAAGTTAGTGGCGGTTGGGGAGATAGGGCTTGATCTCTATATGACTGAACCGCAGTTTGAAAAGCAGAAAGCGGTGTTATCTGCTCAATTGCGGTTAGCAAAACAGTATGAATTACCGGTTATCCTCCATTCCCGCAAAAGCCATGATCAACTGGCAGCGATCCTAAGAAAAATCAACCTTTCTCGTACCGGAGTAATACACGGATTTGCGGGTAGCTTATCGCAGGCGGAGGCTTTTATCCGTTTGGGATATTACATTGGGGTAGGGGGAACCATTACTTATGAAAGAGCGCAGAAAACACGCCGTGTAATGGCTGAACTTCCATTAACGTCTCTGGTGTTGGAAACCGATGCCCCGGATATGCCACTTTTCGGCTTTCAGGGAGAACCTAACCGACCGGAAAGAGTTGCCGAAGTTTTTGCTTCGTTATGTGATCTTCGTCGTGAATCTCCTGATGAAATTGCTAACCAACTTTATCATAACAGTATTGAACTATTTGGATTGGTTATATGATTGAGAGATTAAAAAAACGGTGCCCCAACCGTGAGATTTAGCTGCCCAACATTTGAGGCGCCGTTTATTTGTTAAGTCATCTTGAGAAATTTTATCCGGGTATTGCACAAACCAACGGTACAATTACTCGTAAGATCTGCTTTTACTTAAATATTAACCATACCGCCATCGATAATAATATCAGTTCCCAACAAAAACTTAGATTCATCTGACGCGAGGAAAACGGCTATATCTGCGACATCCGCCGGGGTTCCTAGATGTCCAGTTGGAATCATCGCGCTCACTTCCTGATATACACGTTGGGTATTGTTTATCCCTAGCTTGTCGAATGCCGGAGTCATGATGGGGCCGGGGCTAATACTATTAACCCGAATCTGACGATCGACAAATTCCGCAGCCAAAGCACGTCCCATCGCTAATAAAGCCCCCTTGCTTGCTGAATAAGTCGCACTTGTGCCACTTTTACCAATATGACCACTGACTGAACCGGATAAAATGACGGAAGATGGTCTCGCAAGAAGAGGGAGCAGAGATTGTAAGAGGAAAAACGGCCCTTTTAAATTAATTGACATCAGGCGATCAAAACCCTCTTCACTTTCTTCTTCTAATTTATGACTCGTCACAATTCCGGCATTCAGGAACAGAGCATCAATCTGCGGCCAGCGCTCTTTAATTGTATCCCTTAAGATTACTTGTGATGCTAAAGATCCTGCGTCACTGGGTATAACCCAAACATCCTTGCCAAAGAATCTCTGGGCAAAATCTAATGTCTCTGGATTGTTTCCAGTAATTGCAACATAAGCTCCTTCAGCATGAAATTTTTTTGCCGTTTCGAAACCAATACCGGTTGTTCCTCCGGTAATTAATGTATATTTCCCCGATAGTCTAAACATGATTGCTTCATTCCTCTTAATGGAATAGGTTTTTAATTGATGTATATCCTGCTAAATTTAAAGTTCTTCACGAACGGCAAGGCCCAGGTTTTGCAACATCGGTGCATTCTCACATGCAATATAAAGAGCATCATCAGTGGCATTGCTATTTGTATGTTGATGCCATGCCCATACAGGCACATATATCGCGTCACCGGCTTTCCATGAAATACGTTGCTCGCCAATTAATGAATATCCCTCGCCATTCACGATATAGATTATTGTTTCATAGCTATGTCGGTGTTTACGTGTGGATTCTCCAGGTTGCAGTCCTCCTAATGTCATACTCAAAACTTTACTGGGTAAATTAACCATAGCCACTTTATGACGTCTTTCATTTGAGAAATTCAAATCTTGGCTAATATCTGAATTTAATACATTTTCATGAATCAATTGTGTTGGTTTATCTTCAATTAATTCACCTGGAACTTTATTAAAATCTCCAGAGGAGAAATAACTCTTTTTCACCATAATTACCTCTAATGTCGCTTCTTATCCCAAAAATTACATTTTTTACTATTTTGAGATAACGTTAAAAACACTTTATTTTAAAAGTAACTTAGCCATATTTTCCGCCAAGCGTTTATCATGTTCTCTATTATCCCGGCAATACCATGCGATATGTCCATCAGGTCTGACAAGAACACAGGAATTTTCATCAAAATGACAACGGCCATAAAAATCACCATAAATATCATCAATTTCCTCGCCAGGACCAATAATATATGCATTTATTTTGCAATCATGTTCTTGGTTATATTTTTCTACTGCCGAAATCCATTTCTTCCCCGCTATTCCGGTGAACAGTGAAAATTTCCCATGACCAACCAAATTAATTGAGGATATAATTTTCCCCTTTTGGCTTAACCAAACATGTGGAATTCGTGCGCCAGGTATAAATGTAGAGTGATACATGAAAAATAGATCGTCACTTTTTTCTTCTTCGTTGGAAACTTTTTCATTTAAAATAGCTGCCGATCTATAGCATTGATTTAACTCAGCTCCGTGTCCATTAAGCTCATAATTCTTCAATCTTAATGCTTTATAAAATCTATTCCTTCTCGCTATACCAATATCATCATTAGAAGAAAGAAATTCTGCGGTAGAAATGGTAGGTTTATCCAACCCCAATGAAAGACTCAGTTCTTGGCTTTCACTTATACTTTGCATTGCCCGGGCAACAACTGCTTTTCCTACTGGAACTCTCTCTTGACTATAAGTTTCTAACAATTCCTGTCCTGCATAGTGTTTGAGAACATAGGCAAGTTTCCAACATAAATTATAAGAATCTTGAATAGAGGTATTAGATCCCAACCCATTATTTGGTGGATGCCGATGAACAGCATCGCCGACACAAAATATTCGCTGATTAGAATACTCCTCTGCATACATATTATTTACCGTCCAGGTCGATATTGACTTAATATCTATATCCACATCATAATCACCGATAAGTTTTTTAAGAATATTGACCGCATCGTTCTTTGTAATTATGGGCGGTGGTTTAGCGATGTCGTAATTCCACACCCCCAACCACTCTTTCCACGGACGCACCATCCTTAATGCACCCAAGCCAATGCCACCAGAAATAGCCTCGTTATTGAAAATGAGAAATAACGCTCCGGGCCGATGAGAAACTAAAGCAGATAGATCAGCGTCAAAGAAAATATTTATACAGCCAGCAAGATTCAATTCGCCTTTCATAGGTAATTGTGCATCGGAGCAAACTTTACTTCTGGCGCCGTCAGCGCCAATAAGATATTTAGCCCGTATTTGATACTCTCTCTTTTCTAAACGATCAAAAGCCGTTACCGTAATCCCCTGTTTATCTTGTGTGGCCTGTATATATTCTGACGAAAATTTAACATGTGCTCCATTTTTAATAGCACGGCCAATCAATATCGGCTCAAGGTAAGTTTGCGGTATATCACAGATACTAAATGGACTCGCTATTTTATAGTCACTTAAACGTTCTGGATGCGCTCCCCATGATTTTATTCTCGCAATTTCGTTTCCTGCTAACGTCTCGCAGAATATACTATTACCCATCACCTCATTTAGTACCGAACTCGCCATTAATTCATCACCAACACCAAACTCCGATAATATTTCTATTGTCCTCTGATTTGTTATATGCGCACGAGGTGTATTAGCCAACCACCGATGTTTAGTGATGACTATGGTATTAATCCCATAAGTACTCAGAAACAAAGCTGCTGCGGAGCCGGAAGGACCGCTACCGACGATAAGAACATCTGTCTCAATCATAATATTGTGTTCCGTATTAAGTTCATGTTAATACCCATATCTCCGGAAAATCATCTCTTACTTACCTATAATTTTATCCAGTATTGAACCTATATTGTTCGGCACCTCATCGCCTTTCCAGGCAATATATTGGTCGGGACGTACCAAAAGGAGCCTTGCTTGGTACAATTGCCAAGCATCACTACCGGAAAGATCAATAATCTTGATCGGAATTTTACGTTGATATGCCTGATCTAATAGTTCGGATACTGCTGGAAAATAAGCCCCTACCCGAAGTAAGCTAAATCCAGTGCCTAAAATATCGAATAGCGATATTCTTGTTCCAGGAGCCGGTGTGAGCCACAGGTGCGGTAATCGGCCTCCTGGCACATGACTTGGTTGATAATGAATAAAGTCATCATCCGGTATTGGCGCGCTATTAATAATATGAGGAGAATGATCATATCTGGCGCCGAGTTCAACACCGACAGAAGAAAATTGACTGCGGAATGTACTCAGCTCAATCCCCATTTTTTTACGGGCCAAATTTCCTGCGGAATCTGCATTTTCTAGATTTGCCGGTATAGATAATGATGAAACCCGCTGCGTTAAAAAACGTGCGGCAGCGGTATTTCTCAATGCAATTGGACGGCGCTCGCTTTCATAAGAATCCATTAACGCATTACCCGCCCAACCCTTGAGAGACGCAGCAATTTTCCAGGCTAAATTGCTTGTATCATCGATTCCAGTATTCATGCCAAAACCGCCGGTAGGAGAAAATAGATGAGCGGAATCGCCCGCTAAATATATTTTGCCATCAGAAAATCTTTCAGCGACCAGCGCAACGCCGCCTTTCCATACCGAATGACTCAGAACGGATACTTCAATATCTGAGCCTATTCCTGCCTGAGCGATGCGAATTAATTCCGACTCATTGATAACCTTTCCGTGTTCACTCTGAGTCATAAGTAAAAAATCATCTTTGCCATCCAGGCTGATAAATAACATTCTCAACAGGGGGGAGATAATATTGTACATCCAAGATTTTTGGTCTTTTAATATCCCTTGGTGAAGCTGAGGGATACGGATATAACTGGATATCATGCCGCCAGTCAGAAAACCTATTTTGGCTTCAACCGTTCCTTCATATGTAATACCAAGCTTGGAACGAACAAAACTTTGTCCGCCATCGCAGCCAATCATATAGCTGGCGTGCCAGACCTCATCGGAATATTTTCCCTTAATACACTCCGCATAAAGTTTTACTTGCTCTTTAAACTGGATAAAATTTTTAACGCGCCAGCCATATCTCATGGTGATATTGGGACGACTACGGGCATGCTGTAGTAAAAACCTTTCAACATACATTTGGTTGACCCGCATCAATGGCTCTGGAACCGGATCGGTCGAAACAGCATGTTTGAGTCTGGATATTTTCTGCATTCCCGACGGCATATTGATACGGGCGAGTTCCCATCCATTAAGCCGGGTAAAATATGATATATCCAGAGGAAACTCTTTTGGTAATCCTAATGCCCGAATAGACTGAGATATCCCTAGGCGACGATAATGTTCCATTGTGCGAGCATTGTGGGTATTACCCTTAGGGTGCCATCGAGTTTCCTCGTCCAAATTAAAAATAACGGAACGAATACCGTATAAATCCAAAAATAAAGCCAGCATTAAGCCAACGGGTCCGCCGCCGACGATGGCTACTGGTGATTCATTTTCTAAAGTCAAAATTAACCCTCCTTAACCATGACCCGTGGCAATAAACCGCTTAGATTAAAGATGTCAGTTGGAAGATTTTATATATCTGGGCATTTTCACCTTTTCCTTCTTCCTCATATAAAACAAAATAGTGGTAGCCATGCTCCGAGAGTAACTCACTAAATGCGGCTTCATTGCCCTGGCTGCTAAACCCGATGAGTATCTTCCCCTGAGGGTTAAGATACTTTCTTGCATCCTGAAGGAAACGTTTATGAGTTATATACCCCGGATCGTAAAATGCGTGATAAATTTCTTCTTTAAAAGTATAATTTTCAGGAACAAATAAAAAATTAGAGTTCCAGAAAATAATATCAAAACTTTCACCGTCTTTTAATATGTCAAATAAATCACCATGCCTGACAGAAATTAAATTATTTACCCGATGCCGAGTCACATTAAATAAGGTGTTTTTCACTGCCTCCTCATTAATATCAGAAGCAACAACGGGATAACACCCTTCCAGCGCTGCGGTAATAGCGGTCACTCCTGCACCACAGCCTAATTCCAAAAAAGAGCTATTTCGCACATAAGGAATATGCCGGGTAAAAATACCGGTGGACTGGAAATGAGTGGGAGGGAACACATTTTTATGAATGTTAAATCGCCTTCCCATACATTCAAACTCAGAAATACCGGAGGATTCAGCAAGAATCAGTTTTTGTTTTATAGTGTCGATAACCGGTTTTTCATAAAGATCTTCATTCACTGTAATTTACCTTCTCTATTATTAATTAGTGGGTATATGGCGAGTGATTTTTAAAATTCCATTTGGAATTTCTTTACTTGTTTCATATTCCTCAAGAATTTTAGGCAGAAGATCCCTTAATCTGCGTTTCAAAACCTTACCGGTTACGCCAATAGGGATTTGATCGAAACTGTTAACAACAATAACAATATATTCTCCAATGGAGTTCTCGATTCCATTCTTTTCCTGCATGAGCTGAAGAGTTTTTTCTGCAACAGTATCGACATCCTCAGTTAATTTCTTACTCAATAGAATCAAGGCAACTAATGTTATTTTTCCATTTTCAGCACGAGGGAAATTCAATCCTATAATTGTTGCATCATATACACTTTCGATTGTTTGTATCATCTCTTCCAGTTGAAGGGTATACAACGAGCCGTCAGGGGTATGAACAACATCAACTACACGATCAATTTGATAAAAAACATTGTCTTTGCAATATCCGACATCTCCGGTTAAGAAATATCCATTTCGCCATGCATCAGCGGTTTTTTGGTTCTGTTTCCAATAGCCAGAAGTAATTGTTGGTGAACACACCGCGAGCGCTCCGACACTTCCTGGCGACACTTCATCACCAGAAGCCATGTCCACTATTTTGGCTGTAACGATATCAACAGGACGTCCAATTGAACGAGACGGTGCAATTCGATCAACCGTGGATACGCTTTGAAACAGAGCCATACCAAGTTCCGAACTGCCAAACGCATCGATAAAACGCGCCCCCGGCGAACCGACCAGTAAACGGCTAATGTGGCTTTGATGGGCCGCATCACCCATGCTAAACCAGCGTCGTATTGACGGGAATTCCGCATACGATACTTCGTGTTCCAGCAAAGAAACGTAGCTTTTGGGGAAGGCAACCACCATTGTAGGCGAAAAATCTTTTATTGCTTTTCTTACCGGTTCACCTTCCTGGCTACTGAGTACATAAGTTGGGAGACCATGTAATATAGCTGTTTCAAGGTGACTAATAGCAGAGGAGTGAGACTGCGGCAAAACAGTCAGCAAACGTTCGTCTGGTGATTCGATAAAACGTCCAAGCCTTGCACGTTTTCCCATAAAGAATTGCCGGTGTTCAAATTTTACCGCTTTAGGAACGCCTGTCGTACCAGAAGTATGACTCAACATTAGTAATGTTGTATCCACGGGAATATACGGCCACCAGGAGGGCAAGTTATATTCCACCTCGGTATTGAAATTTGAAACATTGAGAATTTTACATATATCACCGGCATTCCGTAAACTCTTTATCAGTGAATTATGATTAACAGAAAATTCATCGGTGACGAGTTTATTAAAACCGTTCTCTTTGATATAAGGGATGCCAATATCCGACGGCATCGCCGGATTAATTAACGCAATTGTGGCGCCAATACTTGTGATTGCCATGTAATGCAGAAATGGGCCTATTCCATCTTGCACACAAACAGCAACGACATCCCCGGTTTTAATCCCATTAGCCAAATACCAACCCGCCAGTTCACGCCTAATACTTGCCAAGGTATCCAGGCTGAATTGTTGGATATTACGTTGGCTGGCAATGGTGATAGGTTTATCTGTAAAAATAAAATCCACCGTTGGGGTACTACTTAGCGATAAACAGCGGTCAAGAAAATTACCGCTACCTAACATGTTATCATTACGCAAACAGGCTAAATCACGTTCAGATAAAAGGGTCGTTACATTCGGAGCTATCCCGACACTACTTTGATATATCTCATTTAGCATCGCCATCCGAGAATGTATTACTTCTGCACCAAAAGCCATCACTTCTGCCTTGCCGTGAGGATTTCCTGCAATCATGCGATCAATAATTTTCCTCATCACTATGGCATGTTCTTCATCCTCCTCAACATGGATTTTGAAGAAATGCAATGCGTCATCAGGCGCTTTCATTGCTCGCAATGCATCTAAAACCGGACCATAAATCAAAGGCACGATCGCCTCAGCACCCAAGCACAGCGCAGCGAGTCCCCTTAAAGAATTATCACTTCGGCAGTGCTCAAACATAATATTAATCAATTGCTGAGTACTTTTAAGAATCGGATAACTTTTAGGAACCGCATTAATTGCCGCCATTGCCTTTTTATATAACTCTACGTGAGATATCTTTGCAGCATCGGTTCCTGTTAGCTCTTCCAGCAAATTATGCGAAAGAAGCGTAAAATCATTTTGATCGACTAAATTTCCCATCAACGAGCACAGATATCGAGTGAAATATTGTGAATAGTACTGGTGCTGGATCATGAACTTTCTTAGTAAATCTTGGCTAGCTTTCCCAGAGCGGCAAGTCACCAAAAATACATTGGTATTAATTTCTTCTAATAGCTCTTTAGAAAAAATGTCTTCCCATAATGGTGATAAAGAATAACCTGTCTCTTTTTTAGGTTCGTTTTGAGTATTAATAGCGAGTTCCATGATAAACCCTTTTAGTCATATTCAACTGCGTGAAATCTATGATATCAAGCCAAAGATATTGATTCTGAATTTATACATTCATATAAATGGTGAAGCAGGGATTGTGGGTTGAGATTTTGAAAAATATTTCTACCAACACATAATCCGCAAGCTCCAGACGAAATAGCCGCTTTGGTATTATTAATTAGTATTTCGTCAGATGTTTTTTCTCCCCCGGCGAAGAAAATTTTAATATCAGAACCATGAAGTTCCACGATTTCTGCAATAGCGGATTCTGAGTCAGGAAAACCTATTTTTATTACATCAGATCCCAGTTCGGTGACAATCCTGATAAGATGGTGAAGCCTTTCCATCTTTATTTCTGACGATTCGGAAACAACTTTATCATATAGCATTGTGAGTACAGGCAGCCCGACTTCATGCGCGATATCTGTGACAGAGCCTAATATAGATAAATTGTGTTCGAAATTTGTTTCAGTGAAATTTACCTGTATAGAAACGGCATCCACACCAAGTTGAAGAGCGGCTTCTATACTCGCCACTAATATTTTCGTGTCCGGTGATTCTGATATCGATGGCATGCCGCTCATATGAAGAATAATACCTGTCGAAGGGCGCAACATTCCACGCAGAATCAGTTTTTCCAATACTCCTTTATGGGCCAGAACAGCGCTGACATAATTGCTATTGATCCACGATTCAACCGCATAAACACTTTGTAAACCAGAGATGGGCCCCATAGTTAATCCATGATCAATCGGCACTATTAATCCGCGGTTTGATTTGGGAAATAACAATCTGCTTTCTCTTAATTTTCTTCCGACGTATCCCATAATCATCACCTACTTTTCAATAATAGATTCATTAATCTTAATGCCAACATGACGACCAGGTTCGGTAATATAACCAAGCACCTTGTCTCCAGGTTTAAGTTCAGAGATGTTTAAAGGTTTTGCTTCGCTAGAGAAAATTCTCACATGCCAATCATCTTGCATCAAAACATTCACCCGTTTGTTCCCAGGGAACTCGGCTTCAATTAACCGAAGAGGGCGTTGCTCTATTTTGACGCGACCAACCGTTATATGCCGTACTTCACCCTTCGAATTAACCGCCATCACCGATGAGCCGGCTTTTAACTCGCTCATATAATCGGTTCGGTTATTAAAGTTATATACATAGGCGTGTATCGCTCCGGCATTAATACGGAATGGTCTCAGTTCCATATAAGGCAGAAAGAATACTTCCGGGCAGCACAACAGGGCGCCTTGGGAGGTACTGCCTACCAGCATGCCTTCGTTCTCGCTGAATAATGTGGATGTATCAATGCAAGCTCGATATCCCATACCGACAGGACGACTTTCTGTAATGATTCCGACTTGCAGTTGCAGTGATTCTTTTTTGTTATATGATAAACGATCGATAAAGTCGCTCATCACATCATGTTTATTGGGTGAGAAAATAACACCTTCAGCACCATATTCCATCACACCATAAGAGACTATTGCATCATCGACATCATCAGGATCGCTAATTTCTTTTAATAAAATAGTCCCGGTAGATTGTAACGATGCAATTACCAGCTCAAGAGGAATATTGGTTGGATCACGAAAAAGAATCCAAAGAAAATTGAATTCCATTCCTTCATTGATTGTTTTAAGCAGACTATCCTGATCATCAACATAACTTTCATAGCAAGTCGCAATAGACTCTGCTTTAAGTTTCTTCAAAGTGGCTATGTCATTGGCGCAAATACATTTATTTGAGTGGGTATCAGAAGATTTAAATAAAGCGAAATGTTCGCTCTCTTTAAATTTATTAAGCTCTTCAAGTGTTCTCACTTTCAGAACTATTTGCATTCTTTTAGGTATTGCATTAATGAAAGTTGAAATATTATTTGGATATAAAACTATACCACTATAAAGAGAATTTATCACCCTGATGAAAATAGTATCGTCTGGCCTCTGGGCTGACAATTTTGCCGTATCAAACCAAATGACTGGCCCATTTAAATCTTCACGCTTGGAATTATACTCTTTGCTTGGGCTGCTTAATCTTATAGATGCCCTTTTGGCAATCATTTCAGATGTTTCAAAATTTTCAGACGCGATACTAACTGCCTCCTTTGGTACGCTAACGATATTTTTGCTCATATTAAAAATCCCCCGTAAAATATAAGATAATTTCTTCAATTGGTAATTTTTTTAATAAATAGTAATAAGTTGTTATCATATCTTCGGTTTTTTTCATGTCGATAAACACCCAAACTTTAAATTTTTATTTAATAATGTTAAAAAGGTGTGTAATTATATTCTCCTGAATATGTTATTTATTGTTTTTCCAATGTGGGAAAATGTGTAGAAAAGTTTCACTCTGTGTTTAAGGGGATATAAATAGTGTCGGCATTTCTCCTGATGATCTGACGATAAAAGAAAGTTTCTCAAATTACATAATAATTAACATTTAGTGATTTTATTATTAATATCAATTGTTTTTTCTATTTATTTTCACCGTGGGATTTTACTTTACCCAATAAAATAAACACTAACATTGCGGTAATCGCTGCCGCTACTGCAAGTGCAATGAATTGATATCGAAATGCTTCTTCGTATACTTTATGGAGCAATGACTTATCTAATGAAGGGAAAATGGTAACAGCATTACTTAAATCGCTCATTGCAAGCCGTGTGGATATTTCAGATAAAATATCAGCCGGAATATTGCTTAATGTACTTAAACCCGAAGATATATGAGCAGAGAGAATCGCGCCCACCACCGCTAAGGCGATACCATCTCCCGCTAAACGGACAGCATTGAAAATCCCAGTCGCCATACCCGCTCGCTCTTTAGGTACGACACTCACCGCCAAACCGTCCATCAATCCCCAAGGCAAGCCAATCCCGATGCCGATAACCAACATTGGCCATAATCTTTCCGCCGTTGTATCGCCAGAAATCCCATAACCTAGCCAGAATAGGCCGCCAGCAGCGATGATAAGCCCTATACCTGAAATGACGCCGACGTTAATCCAGCGAGCTAATTGACCGGCAATAAAGGGGACTATTAGCAAGGGCGCGGACAAGGTAATCATCATTTGACCTGCTTCGAATGCGCTGTATCCTTCGACGCCAATAAAACGTGCCGGCAATATAACGAGCAAGACAACATAAGCATACGCTGGCGCGATGGCGAGCAGTTGCACACCGACAAAGCGCGCATTGGCAAATAACGAGAGATCTAACATGGGCCTTGAACGTTGTCGTTCAATAATAATAAATATGATGAAAATAATAATGGAACAGATCAGTGTCGCAAGCACCGTACTGTCTCCCCATCCTTTTTCAGGAGCCAGAATGATCCCATAGGTGAAAGCAGCTAAAGATGAGGTAAATGTTATTGCGCCGGGCCAATCCAGCCCTTCTGCGTCGGGATCGCGTGTTTCTCGTGCATAAATACTCACCAATATACTGGCAACTAATGCCACCAAAGCAGGCAGCCAAAAAACCCAAGGCCATCCTAACGAATCAATAAGCAGCCCGGCCAAAAAAGGACCAAAAGCTGCTCCGGCCCCAAATGTTGTGCCAATCAGGCTGAAAATGCGTGTACGTTGATGACCCTCAAATTCCTGAGTCAACGCGGCCATTGAACCGGCAAAGGCTGCTGCTGCACCCAACCCCTGTATGAGCCGTAAAATATCAACCCAAAACACGGACGGCATATAAGGTATCGCCGCAGTAACAACAGCAAAGAGAAATAAACCGAATAGCCAGAGTCTCTTGCGCCCATGAGTATCGGCTAAGCTACCGGCAGCCATTGTCGCACTGCCATAAGTAAGAATATAAGCGTTAATGACCCAACTCAGTTCTACCGCACTTCCACCAAGCGCTTTGTTGATCGAAGGCACCACGACGGCAGGTCCTGCAATGCTCAAAGGAATCACCGCGGCGGTAAGACAGGCAGTCAAGACCAGCGGCCCTTTATTTTCGCTTGATCCAATATTTACTTGAGATTTCATCACCATTTCGATTTTTTGCCCTGAGTACGTATGGCTTGTCGCTGTATAGCAGCTAGAGCAAGATGTATTTTATTTCATACTACAGATTCACTAATGGCAGATAAATAGGACTATAATCATTTCTGAAGTGACTATTTTGTCATTAATCGTGATCTAAAAAAGCCCAGGAAATCCAGATGAATAGTTTGAGTAGGTTCATGATTTTCATTCGTGTAGCCGAAGCTCGTAGCTTCACTGCTGTAGCCAATCAACTTGGGCTATCCCCTTCGTCCATCAGTAAAAGCATCTCCCGGTTAGAAGATAAATTGGGGGTACGTCTGCTCCAACGTAGTACTCGCAGCGTCAGTTTAACGACAGAAGGCATTTTATTCCTTGAACGTTGCAAACGTATCTTGGATGAAATCACCTCGGCCGAAAATGAATTATTGAGTTCTATCTCTGCACCTCAAGGCCGTTTACGGGTGAGCCTGCCACTCGTCAGCAGCCTGATGCTGCCCGTATTGTCAGCCTTTACTATGCGTTATCCACAGATAGAATTGGATTTGGACTTTAGTGATCGACTCGTTGATGTCATTGATGAAGGGTTTGATGCTGTGGTGCGAACAGGAGAGCTCAATGATTCACGATTGATGAACAAACGTATCGGATCTAGCCGTTTTTTATATGTTGGCGCTCCCAGTTACTTTGCACAATATGGTAAGCCATCACAACCTAAAGACTTACTCCATCACGCCTGCTTGATGCACCGGTTTCCAACAACCAATCTTTTGGAGAAATGGCCGCTATGCTTAGGAGAATCTGGAGGGGATATACATCTTCAAGCAAAGATGACCTGCAATCATGTTGAAACACTACTTTACATGACACTGCAAGGTCACGGCATTGCCTGTTTGCCTGATTTTACCGTTAAGCAAGCATTAGCTAACGGTACATTGTTAACCGTGTTGGATAAATGGTCTGATACTTCGAGTACTTTCCGTGTCCTATGGCCATCTAACCGTTGGGTACTCCCCAAAGTCAAAGCTTTTGTCGATTTCATGGTAGATAACTTATTCCCACAGGAGCGATAGGAATATTGATCAAAAAATTAATCCATTAAATTAAATCGCCTTTAATCTCGCTCGATAATTTACTCAAAAAGTCAACCAAATATTGGGCATTCGATTGTGCGATCCTCTTGCCCTCTGTGGTGTTCATCTTTTCAGGGAGTTTTAATAATTTTGTCTGAAAATGATCGATTGCATAGGATTTATCATCCAACGGGCGATTAAGCGCAAAGGGATCATCATGGTGAAAAAGCCCGTGGCCGAGCATACCGGCTATGTAAAATACTCTAGCGATCCCGATGGCTCCTAACGCATCTAATCGGTCTGCATCTTGGAGTATCTTTGCTTCTATTGTTTCTGGAGTTAAGGCTGCGCTATAGCTGTGGGTTAGAATGGCATGTTTTACCGCATCATAAAGTTCTTTTGGGAACTCTGGAAATTCAATAGATAGAATTTTTACGGCTTCCTGTGCTGCAAGCTTTGAGGACTGTTTTTTCTCTGGATGATTCTTTGGTAATGACACGATGTCATGTAAGTAACTTGAGGCAATGATGATTAAAGGCTCACCTCCTTCTTTCTCCATGATTCTTTTCGCATTATTTGCGACACGGATCAGATGCCCAATATCATGAGCATTATCATTAGAGTTTGCGAGTCGATATTTTAAAAACGCTCTTAAGCGCTCTTCTAGCATATTGGCTTTCATTATTTTCACTTACTCAAAGATACAATGTGTTATCTGTCTTCTGTCTTCTGTCTTCTGTCTTCTATCCTTTAATTGCGCTTACCTGATAATTATTCCTTAATTGTCGATTATTTTGCCATTTCGAGATTAGATTATTCATTGCAGATTATTTTTGTAATTTGTGTGATTTGCATCACATTTATAATTTTTTTATCGCTTTTTTCAGCAGATATTTGTGATGTCAATAGCTTGTTCATTCCGATGACTGAGTATAATCAGCGCCGATTCATCGTCAGTGAATGATTTACGTTCAACTGGCATATTTAATTTATTATTAAGTGAACAGGGATTCTTCCAATGCAACTCCTTATGAGCCTGGTCGGGATGGCAGTGCTGATCTTGATCGCAGTACTCTTTTCCAGTAATTATCGTGCTATTAAACTTCGTACTGTCCTTGGCGCCTTTTTGATTCAGGTCGCTATCGGTGCTTTCGTACTTTATGTTCCCGCAGGTAAGAAGATATTAATGGGGATGTCTGAGGGAGTTTCCAGTGTTATCCAGTATGGTCAGAAAGGAATGGATTTTATTTTTGGTGGATTAGTTTCCCCCAAAATGTTTGAACTGTTTGGGGGCGGGGGATTCGTTTTCGCCCTGCGCGTACTGCCTATTATTGTTTTCTTCTCTTCATTGATCGCTGTGTTGTACTACATTGGCGTTATGCAGCTAGTTATCAAAATATTGGGTGGTGGTCTGCAAAAAATTCTCGGCACTTCACGTACAGAATCTTTGTCTGCGACAGCGAATATTTTCGTGGGCCAAACTGAGGCGCCGCTGGTTGTTCGCCCTTATATTGCGACCATGACTCAATCTGAACTGTTTGCGGTAATGTGTGGTGGTCTGGCATCCGTTGCGGGTTCGGTACTGGCGGGTTATGCATCAATGGGTGTTCCTTTGGAATATCTGATTGCGGCTTCCTTTATGGCGGCGCCAGGCGGCCTGCTGTTCGCTAAATTGATGGTGCCTGAAACTGAAAAAACATCTGACACCGTTGATGCAATGTCACTGGTTTCGGCAGAGGAACGTCCTGCTAACATCATTGATGCAGCCGCTTCTGGCGCCGCTTCTGGTATGCAATTGGCATTGAATGTCGGTGCAATGTTGTTGGCGTTTGTGGCCCTGATTGCATTGTTAAATGGTATTCTCGGTGGTATCGGTGGTTTGTTTAAATATCCACAACTTTCTCTTGAACTGATGTTGGGTTGGATTTGTGCGCCGATTGCTTACCTGATTGGTGTTCCGTGGAATGAAGCAACCGTTGCGGGTTCTTTCATCGGTCAAAAACTGGTTGTGAACGAATTTGTTGCCTTTATGAATTTCGGTGAGTATTTGAAACCGGATGATGTGGTTGCGGCTGCTGGCTTGCAGGTGCTGTCAGATCACACCAAAGCGATTATCTCCTTCGCATTGTGCGGCTTCGCTAACCTTTCTTCCGTTGCTATCCTGCTAGGCGGTCTGGGCGGTATGGCGCCGAACCGCCGCGGAGATGTTGCTCGTTTGGGGATGAAAGCCATTATAGCGGGCACATTATCTAACTTAATGAGTGCAACTATCGCAGGCTTCTTCCTGGCTCTGTAACGTTGTTGAAATTAGGCAGGTGGGATAATCCCGCCTGCAATCTATTTTCCTACCGGTTTATCTTTAATTCGTGATGAAAAAGCCGCGCCTTCATACTCTTTGTTTATTGGACGTGAGTTATATTTTTTGTCGTGTATTATTTGATAATAAGTAAGTTGGATTTGCCGGTAAATCCCATGATAAATATAGTTTTATGTGATAAAAATCACATTTGAAATTATTATCTTGCAAATTACATGTAATTAGTGTGATTGTTAGCACAATTTTTTGAACGTTGAAATGTTCAAATATAAGATATGCCAAATTTCAAGGATCAAGGCGAGGCTCGCATTAAGGACCATAAGCCGAAGAGAGCATAGTGCGGTGAAAAGGAGTTCAATCGTCGCTGTAGATACCATCGCGACATCTTTAGGGAACCAAGTCCGCTCGCCAACAAACAATCGTTTAACAGCATGTGTGGCTCTAGCAGAAGCTAGCCGCGATAAGAACGTTGGAGAGTTTTATGACCGATTTAACCGCAGCAGCGCAGCGTGCGCTAAGTTTGATGGATTTAACGACACTCAATGATAATGATACCGATGAAAAAGTGACGGCGCTTTGTCATCAGGCGAAAAGCCCGGCGGGTAATACTGCGGCTATCTGTATCTACCCTCGTTTTATTCCTTTGGCACGTAAGGTATTACGCGAACAGGGCACACCTGAAATCCGTATTGCAACAGTAACAAACTTCCCACATGGTAATGACGATATTGATATCGCTTTAGCCGAAACTCGTGCTGCTATCGCTTATGGCGCTAATGAGGTTGACGTGGTTTTTCCATACCGTGCATTGATAGCCGGTAATGAACAAGTCGGTTTTGACATGGTAAAAGCGTGTAAAGCCGCCTGCACAGAAGCGGGTGTGCTGCTAAAAGTTATTATTGAAACCGGTGAACTGAAAGAAGCATCTCTGATCCGTAAGGCATCTGAAATTTCAATCAACGCGGGTGCTGATTTTATCAAAACCTCTACAGGTAAAGTGCCGGTTAACGCCACACTGGCAAGTGCTGAAATCATGATGAAGGTGATTCATGAGATGGGAGTGGGTGAAACAGTTGGTTTCAAACCGGCTGGTGGCGTGCGTACCGCGGAAGAGGCAGCACAATATCTGGCATTAGCTGGTCATATCATGGGTGACAAATGGGCTGATGCCCGTCATTTTCGTTTTGGGGCTTCCAGCTTGTTGGGCAGTTTGCTAACCACTCTGGGGCATCAGAATCAAGAGCAAAGCAGCAATTACTGAGAGTCAGGCACTGTATCAGTTACTGTATAACTGTCGAATTTTTCCCGATTTTAATCATGATTAGGAGAATGCTTTGTTTTTGGCACAGGAAATTATCCGTAAAAAGCGTGATGGGTATCCACTGAGTGAAGAAGAGATCCGCTTCTTCATCAATGGCGTGCGTGACAATACCGTTTCCGAAGGACAAATTGCTGCGCTGGCGATGGTTATTCACTTCCGGGATATGGTGATGGAAGAACGTGTCGCCCTGGCGCTGGCTATGCGTGACTCCGGTACCGTGTTGAACTGGCAAAGCCTGAATCTGAACGGCCCGATGGTGGATAAACACTCAACCGGCGGCGTTGGTGATGTGACTTCCTTGATGCTTGGCCCGATGGCGGCGGCTTGCGGCGGTTATGTTCCGATGATTTCCGGTCGTGGTTTAGGTCATACCGGGGGGACGCTGGACAAGCTGGAAGCGATTCCGGGGTTTGATATTTTTCCTGATGAGCAGCGTTTCCGTGACATTATTCAGGATGTTGGCGTGGCGATTATTGGTCAGACCGATTCGCTGGCGCCGGCAGACAAACGCTTCTATGCAACCCGCGATATTACCGCGACGGTGGATTCTATTCCCTTGATCACCGCCTCTATCCTTGGCAAAAAACTGGCTGAGGGGCTGGACGCATTGGTAATGGATGTCAAAGTTGGCTCTGGTGCGTTTATGTCAACGTATGAAGCGTCACAGCAACTGGCGGAATCAATTGTTAGCGTGGCTAATGGAGCGGGTTGTAAAACGACTGCGTTGTTGACGGATATGAATCAAGTTCTGGCATCCAGTGCGGGTAATGCGCTTGAAGTTCGTGAAGCTGTTCGCTTTCTGACGGGTGAAAATCGTAATCCACGTTTACTCGAAGTGACAATGGCGCTGGGTGTTGAAATGTTGGTATCCGGCCATTTGGCGACAGACCGTGAAGACGCTCACAATAAACTCCAGTCTGTCTTAGATAACGGTAAAGCAGCCGAAATCTTTGGTCGCATGGTCGCTGCACAACAAGGCCCGACCGATTTCGTCGAGCGTTATGACAGTTACTTGCCAACCGCTGTTTTCAGCAAACCTATATTGGCTGAACAACATGGATTTATTACACATATGGATACCCGTGCTTTAGGCATGTCTGTCGTTTCCCTTGGTGGAGGTCGCCGTAAGGCAACAGATAGCATTGATTATAGTGTGGGGCTGAGCAATATCGTTGCTCTGGGTTCAGAAGTTAATATCGGTACACCCTTAGCTATTATTCATGCCAACAATGAGAATGAGTGGCAGGAAACGGCGGAGGCAGTACGTAAAGCTATCGTTCTGGGTACAGAAGCCAAACCAGCCACACCGATGGTTTATCGCCAAATTGGCGAATAATAACCATACTTATTATTAGATAATGGTGGCATTTTCGCATGGTTATACCCTATGGATTTCAAGTTGCATCGCGACGGCAAGGGAGTGAATCCCCGGGAGCATAGCGAACTCTGTTACCGGGGTGAGCGAGTGCAGCCAACAAAGAGGCAGCTTGAAAGATAACGGGTATAGTGTGATTTGACGCAGGAGAAAATTTATGAAACGTACATTCATCATGGTATTGGATTCTTTTGGCATTGGAGCCAGTGAAGATGCCGAAAAATTTGGTGATAAAGGATCTAACACCTTGGGGCACATCGCGGAAGCGTGCGCCCGTGGTGATGCTGATGTCGGTCGCAAAGGGCCTCTGTATTTACCGAACTTAAGCCGTTTAGGTTTGGGGAAAGCGACTGAGGAGTCCTGTGGAACTTTCCCTGTAGGCTTGGATAAAGACGCGGATATTATTGGCGCTTACGCTTACGCCAGTGAACTCTCTTCCGGTAAAGATACACCGTCAGGTCACTGGGAAATTGCCGGTGTCCCGGTGCTGTTTGACTGGGGTTACTTTAAAGATGAAGAAAACAGCTTTCCGCAGGCATTGTTGGATAAACTGGTAGAACGCGCGAATCTGCCAGGTTATCTCGGTAACTGCCACTCTTCTGGTACGGTTATTCTGGATAAACTGGGTGAAGAGCATATGAAAACGGGTAAACCGATTTTCTATACCTCTGCTGATTCGGTATTCCAGATTGCTTGTCACGAAGAGACTTTCGGTTTGGATCGCCTGTATGAACTGTGCGAAATCGCCCGTGAAGAACTGACTGATGGCGATTACAATATCGGCCGGGTGATTGCGCGCCCATTTGTTGGAGACAAGGCGGGTAACTTCCAGCGTACCGGTAATCGTCACGACTTAGCTGTAGAGCCGCCTGCTCCTACCATGCTGAAAAAATTGGTCGATGAAAAAAATGGCGAAGTCGTTTCTATTGGTAAAATTGCCGACATTTATGCGAATGTCGGCATTACGCAAAAAGTAAAAGCGACCGGCATTGATGCACTGTTTGATGCAACGCTGGTGGAAATGGAAAAAGCGGGTGACAACACCATCGTATTTACTAACTTTGTCGATTTCGACTCTTCTTATGGTCATCGTCGTGATGTTCCGGGTTATGCGGCGGCATTGGAACTGTTTGACCGTCGTCTGCCTGAAATGCTGAAACGGGTGAAAGATGATGACATTTTAATCCTGACTGCCGACCACGGTTGTGATCCAACGTGGGCTGGTACTGATCATACTCGTGAGCACATTCCGGTGCTGATTTATGGACCAAAAGTACAACCTGGTTCATTGGGGCATCGTGAAACTTTTGCTGATATTGGACAGACAGTCGCTAAATATTTCGAACTGTCGCCAATGGAATATGGCAAATCAATGCTCTGAACCTACTGACTGGCTGCTTTCGAGCAGCCATGTATGACTAAAATAACCATTAAATAAAAAAATAAGGAATTTAATTATGGCCACGCCTCATATTAATGCTGAGATGGGTGATTTTGCAGACGTTGTTCTGATGCCTGGCGATCCATTACGTGCGAAATATATTGCTGAAACTTTTCTGGAAAATGTGCGGCAGGTAAACGACGTACGCGGTATGTTGGGGTTTACCGGTACTTATAAAGGCCGCCCAATTTCTGTGATGGGGCATGGTATGGGTATTCCATCCTGCTCTATCTATGCGAAAGAGTTGATCACCGATTTCGGCGCTAAAGTCCTTATCCGTGTCGGTTCTTGTGGTTCAGTACGTCAAGATGTTCAATTGCGTGATGTGATTATTGGCATGGGGGCATGTACTGATTCCAAAGTTAACCGTATACGTTTTAAAGATCACGATTTTGCGGCGATTGCTGATTTCGATCTGGTCCGTAACGCGGTTGATGCGGCTAAAGCAAAAAACATCAATGTGCGTGTAGGTAACATCTTCTCGGTAGAGCTGTTCTATACACCTGATCCACAACTGTTTGATGTAATGGAACAATATGGCATTCTGGGCGTGGAAATGGAAGCCGCGGGTTTTTACGGTGTTGCGGCTGAATATGGCGCCAAAGCACTGACTATCTGTACCGTTTCTGACCACATCCGTACTCATGAAAAACTGACTGCTGAAGAACGCCAGACAACTTTCAATGAAATGATTGAAATCGCCCTGGAATCTGTTCTGTTGGGTGATAAATAATTCTGGCTCTACATTTGCTTTTAATTGCATAAAAAGAACCGCTTATTTAAATGCCAGCCAGTTGAGAAAATTGGCTGGCATTATTCTTTTATTGAGCCGCTTTTTCCAACGCCTGAGCTAAATCAGCGATGAGATCTTCGGCATCCTCAATACCCACAGAAATACGTACTAACTGTGGCGTGATCCCAGAAGCAAGGCGTTTTTCTAATGGAATAGACGCGTGAGTCATACTAAATGGTTGGCCGATCAGACTCTCCACCCCGCCCAGACTTTCTGCCAGGGTAAATAGTTTTAGCTCTTGAATTAACCGGCGGGCATAATCATCATCACCTTTTAAGTGAACCGAAATCATACCACCAAAGCCCTTCATTTGACGTTTCGCCAATTCATGCTGTGGATGGGAAGCGAGGCCGGGATAGAAGACGGTTTCAATCTGAGGCTGTTGTTCCAGCCAGTGTGCGATCTTTGATGCGCTGTCAATATGGCGTTGCATACGCAGCGCGAGTGTCCGTATTCCGCGCAGTACCAGGAAACTACTAAATGGATCGAGCACGCCGCCGACAGAATTTTGCAGGAAACCAAGTTTTTCTGCCAATTCTGCATCTTTTCCGACAACTGCCAGCCCTGCGATCACATCGGAGTGGCCGTTTAAATATTTAGTAGCGGAGTGCACAACGATATCAAATCCCAGATCAAGTGGGCGCTGGAGATACGGCGAGGCGAAAGTATTATCCGCCACACTAATAATACCGTGCCGTTGCGCTATCTGTGCGATAGCCGCCAAATCTGCCAGTTTCAGTAGCGGATTGGTGGGAGTCTCCACCCAAATCATTTTTGTGTCGGGACAAATGGCTGCTTCAAGGCCGGTAATATCGTTGGCTTCCACATAAGTGACACGCAAACCGGCAGTGCGGCTACGTACTCTTTCGAGCAGCCGATAGGTGCCGCCGTACAGATCATCGACTGCCACCACATGGCTATCCTTATCCAAAAGTTCTAGCACCGTAGAACTGGCAGCCAGCCCTGAACTAAAAGCGTAGCCTCGGCCACCGTTTTCCAGTTCGGCTATCGCGCTTTCCAGAGCATCACGAGTCGGATTGCCGCTGCGGGAATATTCATAACCAGTGTGCTGGCCGGGGGCTGATTGGGCGTAAGTCGATGTTGCATAAATTGCCGGCATTATTGCGCCAGTGTGATCCGGTGTATAGCCAGCGTGAACAGTTTTAGTATCAAACTTGGTCATAAAATCATTCCTAAAAAATCAATTAAGTTGCTGACGCCATGCGTTCAGCACATCTGTGCGAGTTATCAGCCCAAGAAAACGGCCATTATCGACGATCAGCGCCACATGTCCGGCGTCGAAAGTTGCCATCAATTGTTGCAAAGAAGCGCTTTTATCCAGCGTTTTCACCTGATGAGTCATAGCGTGGCTAACGGGCAGACTAAAATTGCGTGGATCAGCCTGCACGGAATGCATCAAATCCCACTCATCAATAATGCCGACTACTTGCTCTCCTTTCAGCACCGGTAATTGTGAAATCTCATATAAGCGCATGCGGGTATGAGCGGTTTTCAACGTATCTTCTGGCGATATAAAAACCGTAGCGCCATCCTGATAGCGATAAGTAATATAATCGCTGAGATCGTGCTGTTGCACACGCGATTGGAATCCCTGCTCCAGCATCCAATAATCATTAAACATTTTTGACAGATACTTGTTTCCACTGTCACATGCTAGCGTAACCACACGTTTGGGAGTGGTTTGCGCACGGCAGTAGCGCAGTGCGGCGGCGAGCAAAGTACCGCTGGAAGAGCCTGCCAGCACACCTTCCTTGAGCAACAGATCACGGGCACTGGAAAAAGCTTCTGCATCACTGACACGGTATGCATGGCGCACTCGACTAAAATCGCCCAGAGGAGGAATAAAATCTTCGCCGATGCCTTCTACCTGCCAGCTCCCGGCTTCACCATATTTGCCGCGTTCGATATAGTCCACCAGGATAGAACCATTTGGATCGGCCAGAACAAACTCAGTTTCCGGTGAAACTTGAGCGAAATAGTGACTCAAGCCGCCAAGCGTACCGCCGGACCCGACACCAATCACCACGGCATCGACATTGTGGTCCATTTGCTGCCAGATTTCCGGTCCGGTAGTGGTAGTGTGCGCTGCTGAGTTAGCTGGATTGTTGAACTGATCGATATAAAAAGCACCGGGGATCTCTCGCGCCAGACGCAGGGCATAATCTTGATAATACTCTGGATGACCTTTGCTAACATCAGAACGGGTAAGACGTACATCGGTGCCCAGTGCACGCAGATGAAACACCTTCTCCCGGCTCATCTTATCTGGAACAACCAGAATCAATTTATAGCCTTTCAAGGCGGCGACCAGTGCCAACCCGATGCCGGTATTGCCAGCCGTGGCTTCGATAATCGTACCACCAGGTTGAAGTAATCCCTGTTCTTCCGCCTGCTCGATCATGGAAAGAGCAACGCGATCTTTAATAGAGCCACCGGGATTTTGATTTTCCAGCTTAATAAATAATTGACATTGACCGGTATTCAGATGCGTTAACTCCAGCAACGGGGTATTGCCAATCATATCGAGAACAGAGCGTGATGTGGTCATATCATATCCAGATAATCCGTTGTATTCAGATAGTTATGGAGGATAACTCTGTATATGTATTTGTTTGAAAGAATGAATAGCAACCATATATAGCCAAAAGGAATATATTAGTTTTATTTTAGATGTTAAGAAGTATAGACGTTTAGATTTCCCAATTTATTAAAGAGTGAAATAAATAAAACCATTTAATTTACAGTCGGGAGCTAATCAGAATAAAAACGATGATTTTTATCAGCAATTTATACTTCGATAACTTAGTTATTAATCTAAGAAGTATTCAGGTTTTGAAAATATTCCATAAATAAGATGATAGCTATTTTCATCTTATTTACTTTTAGACTCTGTTATGATTTTAAAATAATATCCTCCTGTTTTCTTCTGTCCTCTGTCTTCTCTCTTCTGTCCTCTGTTTTTATTCTGGAAAATTATATGCATTTTGTGTAGAGTTTGATCGTGCAAAAATAAACCAGAAGAGATTTCATGAATGAGGTGGTCTGAAACCTTAAAAGAAAAACTTTTTGATATTGCGTATGAGAAATTGGAATTATTTAAAAGATTAGATGGTGTCATTGATGAACATGCTGAGATCTTGGAGGATATCAGACAAGATCTTAAACACGATGAGGCGACAGTTATTAGCATCATGTTTGAGCTTGCAAAGATGGGATTCCTATACCAAACAAGTAGAGATAAGGCCCGCAAAGTCGCTTTGCCGATGAAGGACAAAACAGCTTCTAAAGACGATTTTACATTATGCGTATCTTATAAAACGCTAACAAAGAAAGATAAAGAGGCGCTTTTAGAAGCTAATCAACTTTTTGAGTCGGGATGGTTGGTAGATGATGTTGTTACTCATTTTTCTCTGCAATTAAGTCGATCACAAAGAAACATTATACAAGAATTATATCGCCAAAAATTGATTATTCACTTAGATGGAAAATATCAGCCGTGTGGCATAACTCATATGTCAGAAAAATCTATCCTTGCTAATTATTTAGAAGATAAGAGAGCGCCACAGCATCTTAAAGATGACATTAATGTACTGAGATCTCAATTATCTGAGCTCTATAACGTATATCAAAATGATCACCCGACACTGGTATTTTCAAATGACGGAACGGGTTTTGGTAAGAGTTATGGAGTACTTAGCCGTTACATTGAATCGGTTGCTGTTAATGTGAAAAGCAGTGATTTTACTAATTTTTTATTTGTTACTCCCCAGAAATCACAGATTGATTTTGACAAAAAGTTGATTAAAAAGGCGAAGAAAAAAGGCATTGAATTTCTTGGTCTTTACAGCCAAGAAGATCTGAGAGACTTGAACTTTGTAAACTGGGTTGAAGATTGCAACGGGGAAATTATTGAGAATAAAAAACGTTATTTAACATGGGAAAAAAGAGCGAAAAACTCACCGCTAGCATCGAAAGCCAATAATTTAGCTATTATTGTTAAAACGATAGAGAATATTGAAAAGCAAATTCTAATACAAAAACAGCAAGGTGATGACGCTGATCTTATTCAGGATCATGAAGATCAGCTTAAAAAGTGTAAATCTAATTTAACGAGGGTGCTTGATGAGTTATCTGAGGCTGCTTTAAACCGACAAGAGTCGGCCATTAATCTACCTGCTATTATGGGAGCAGAGAATAAGATTGAACTGTTGCGTAAAGAAATTATCTTTCATTGTATACCAATGGCGGCAGCGATGGTTTCGCCTTGTATTCTGCTGGCGACGACTAGCAAATTTGACAGGCCGATTAAAATGCCACGGATAAATAAGCTAGGTAAATATATTGTAAAATCGATACCTTTTGATTACTTAATTGGTGGGAAAAAGAAACTGACGGACAATACATTAAGTGCTTTTTTAGAATCTCCTGTTGCAGAACAGATTGAATATTTAAAGACAGAGTTTTTTAAGATCGACGACGAAAACTATTTTAGAAAACACAATATCAGTTTTACATTAGTGATTGATGAAGAACATGAGGCTTACCGAATTTTCTCAAATTCGCGTAGTGTGAATTTAATTGATGATAAAGTACAACTTGTTCATGTTTTTGCGGTAACTTACCGTCTATTACAACAAGTGAAAGATATTGATGTTGCTAAGATGTCATATTTACCTTTTCTCTCTGAGAAAAATGAATTTATTAATGATATCAAGGCATATTTGGAAAAGAATTGCGAGCTATCTTTAGAAGGCACTATTGAACAAAACTTGGAGTCTTTACTTAAACTTTTTTCTGGTAATATCGATTTTGTTCAAATTAAGGGTGATGATATTGAACAAGTCATTAATATTACCAGAAATGTATTTAGTTTTTCTCCTAAACGTTTTTTTAATGAAGAATCACTAAAGAAAGTGAAAATTGAATTTGTGCATAGAGGAAGTGGTTGTCAACTATATTATTCTACGGATAATCGAGATAAAAATCCTTCTCTTCACGATACTTATCAACTTGCGATGGTAGTACTGGCTGCTGCTGCGAAGATTTCCAATCGTTCACAATTTGCGAAATCACTTAAACAGGCGGGGGATAGTAGTCAAAACTTTTTGATGTATAAATTTATACAGAAAGCAGGAAAAATCAGGAATGAACTGAAACAAATGTTCGAACATCCTGCGTCGGAAGAAATGTTGATTTCTCACTTTTATACATATTTTCAGTCTAAAACCGTATTTACCATAGAGCGGATGAAAGAATTAGAGTTTCAAGACGAGACATTAAGTAATCTCACGTATATAAATTTTACTCTTGATCTTATTAAAGAGCAGCCCGAAGTGGCTTTGCTCCGTAGCCTCTATAACACAAGAAATAGCGTAATTTGTCTCAGTGCGACGACAGGTTTTGCTGAAACTTATTCAGGGCAATATAATCGTAATTTCTTACGACGATTTTGCGCGGGTAAACCAAATAACTTAGCTATTCAAATCATTGAGCGAAGTGGTACTGATATTGCGTTATTGGCTTCTCTGCGGGATAAACGAGCGGAACTGAGAACTATCGACTTTGGTGTATTTAATTCAGATCTTCCTTTATTTGATTTTTGCAAGGATTTTGATGAGAGTTTTAAAATAAAATTTAATTTTCTTAGGGACGAACTTTATGGTTTGGATAAAAATTTTAAAAAGAGTTTAAATAGCTATCAAAAAATAGAATTTGAACGTCAGCTTTGTTCTATGCTCCTTGCTGCTTATCAAGGCAAGCATACGATGAGTTTGGCATTGAGTAACCGCTTTCAGCGCAAACTGAAAAAATATTTTTCCAGAACAGAAGTAAAAATTAAGAATATCAAAAAAGTGCATAGTTCATGGAAAATATTTGAGTATTTACCTTTTGCAAATAAACCTAAGATCCGTGTAATTTTATTTGATGCGGAATTACGTAAAGCGTGTAATATTAGAGACTTCATCCATATAAAGGATAAAAATACGAAAATTGTATTACTCTCATCTTATAAAAGTGCTGGTACAGGGTTAAATTATTTTCTTACTTATCCAGAAGAAGGTGGGGATTTATTTGAGGAGGATTTTGAGCGTTTAGTATTAACGAGTGCGCCATTCTGGAGTGCAATCATTAAGGATGAAAAAACAAATGATAGAACACTTCACTCGTTGCAAAACTATTTACTGTTAATGAAACAATGTTCTGATTCAGATGAGGAAAAATTTCTAAAGGATTTTGATATCAATTTATCAAGTGGTGAAGATTACCAGTTCTTAATGCGTGAACATAGGATCTCTAAACTAAAAGATTTAATGCAAGCTATTGGTCGTGTTGAGCGTAAAGATACGAAGATAAATACAGAGATATTTATTCCGGATAGTGCTGTAGAGGATGGAATAGTTCTGTTTAATCAATTTACTCGCATTAAGAAAAATCGACCTATATTAGAGAGCATGTCTTTATTGAATTATCAATTTATGCTGTTATGCGAAAAAGAAAGATCTATCTGTAGTTTTAAATCAGGTGAAGAAAGAGAATTATTTGAGGAGAAAATAGCTCAAAATTCGATATTACTTGAGGAATTTTTTGAAGATTTTGTGCCACAGATATTGTCATATGCAAGGGAAGGCAATATTGATGCAATTACGTTTAACGAACAACTGAGATCTATTGAAAGCATTACGTCTCCGTCAAACTACGTAGAAAAATTAAAGTCAAATCCTCATGTTCAAAAATACCAAACAATGATGGATGCAGTTGATGTGCTATATATTGATATCTCTACGACTCCACAGTTGAAGTTAAGTATTAAAAATCTTGAAGATGGGATAGTGACGTTAACGGATATTGAACATGGCTATTCAATATATCATCCTAAGGAATGGATATTTTCAGGTATTGGTAATCGAGTTGATGGTAGAAAAGATGAACATGTCACACATCTTTTAAAAGAAATTGTAATTCTAAGCAGGAATGTGTTTAAAGATTGCATTCCACATCCTTTTTTTATTCCATTGCTCAAAGGGAATATGGGTGAATATTTATTTACCCTACTTTTAGCTAGACTACATAATTGTCAGTCAATAGATCCTAAATTATTGAGTGAAAAAATAGGAAAAAAAGCTTATGAATTGTTTGATTTTTATATTGAGGTGGATAAGCATTTAATTTGTGTTGATACAAAGAATTGGTCATCTACTTTAGATAAAAGATATCAATCGTTAAAAACGCATAATAATGCTCAAAGAAAAGCTGAAACTATTTTAAGTTATATTGATAATAAATATGAATCAGTTAAGTTCGTATATTTAAATACTCGCATGGAAAATAATCCATTAAATCTTGAGCAAGAAATATCGCCAGATAGTAAAATTTATTATCTTAATTTATTTAAAGAATACTTTGGGTATGAAAATAAAAAGCAAGATTATGACCAAGATTTTCGTATAGGTTCAGGAAGTAAGTTAGTTAAAGAAATTCGTATTAATAAACAAATTTTAAATTTATTACAAGGTGGTTGATAATGATGAAATTGGTTAATCTTGTTGATGATTGTTCTGGCGTTTCTCCTGTAGCTAAAACTAATATTTTAGACATTGACGGGAGTATTTCTGGGAATATAGAGAAGCTATTTGAAGTAGATGATGGTAGTGGATTATATATTACTCACGGTCAGAAGAGTTTTATTAAAGAAGAAGGAGAAAGAGACAAAGACTTCTATGCTAAAGTAGATAAGGAAATACAAAAAATCATAAGGAAAAAATTAAATTTAAATTCATCAGAAAAAGTGTTTTACGATAGTTTTTGGAGTAGTAAAGTAGTTCACTTTTTTTATCTTTCCGACCAAGAATATGACATAAAAGGGTTTATTGATAAATTTGAAGAAAATAGCAAATTTTTATGCAATGTTTTTTCTGCGATTGTGGGATTGCATATTAAAAGAATTTTTCTAAAAGAGCTTGAAGAGAATTATGAAATAGAACCTAAATTTTATAATTCACGAATTTATTTATCAGCAGAAAAACGTGGTAATATAATTGATACTTTTTATCCGTGTTTTCATTGCATTTATCAAAAAGAGTTAGTTGTAAATTTACATAGAAAGGCTTTTAGAATTGAAAAAAAAGTGGATTCATACAATGTGGATTCATATAATACAGAAGAAATTCAATTATTATTTAGAACTAAAGAGAATAATTTTCAGGTAACAGATAATATCAATACCAATGAACACTCTAAGAAAAAATTCATGCGATTTATGAAAGGATATCGAAATAGTAAAAATTATGTTCAAAACTTGATTATACAAAAAATAAAAGAACTATTAAATCATGCTGAGATCTCTTTTAGTGAAAGATACTTTAAAGCTGATTATGTCCTTCATGATTTTATCACGGTTAATAAAAATTTATTACATCCTCTGGTATTAATAGATGCCAGAATTCCAAAGCATTCTGCTGATAGTAAATCTAAAATGTTTTTGGAAAAAGAGATTAAGGAAGTATTTGAACTAAAAGAATTAACTTATTCCTCTGCTAAAGATTTTAATACATTGGATAAAAATAAAAACTATTTGGTTCTCAATTCATTGGATGATGGCGCTAAAACCAGTATATTGGTCAAAGGTGAAATTAAAAACACGACATGGGATGCATTTAAGCATATTGGAGAAAAAGGAATAGAAGATGCTGAATTGGATTACTATTCGAAATTAAAACACTATAGGTTTGAAGCGCAAGGTGAAACAGTTATTCAGGGTATAGATTTAGATAATAATATTGTGGAAAACGATAAGGAGACCGGACTGGAAAAACTAAGCAATAAAATACGTACAAAAATCCAAAAGATCAAGAGTGAACTTTGGCTAAAAGAGAGAGTTTTCAAGGAGAAAAAAATTGAAAATATTGACCTTCCAGATTTAAAGATAACTCTTGTGTATATTAGGATTACAGAAGAATATAAGAAAAATAAGGAAATACTGGCTTCAATAGTTGGTATTAATATTCATAATAAAACGCTTTTCATCAATGAACATTCACTTGTAAAGAGTAAGACGGCCCTTGAGGAAAAATGCGAATTTATGAAGAAAATATCAAGTCTTTATAATGATTCTTTTTATTTATTTGATAATGTTGAAGAAGTTTTTCTTAGCCGATATCACTCGGATAGAATTCCCAGGATCATCGGTAATCAGAAAATAGATAATATTGAGTATGCTTTGGAAGATGAAAATTTAGTAAATAGGGTATGTAATCCGATTGAAACAGTTTTGCCCTATTACTTAGCGCCTAAACAGAATAGTCAGTATGAACATATTTATCTTCAACCGAGGGGAGATGACTTATTGTATTTTGTATCACCATGTAATTCACCTAATCAAACGATTGCGAAAGAGAACTTAATTTACAATATTCTGACTATGGATAAAGAGGGCAAACAGATAAATGCTATGGAACAAAATATCACATCTATTTTCCTACGTTCTTTTACCAACGATATATTGAGGTTAAGGGAAGTCAGTAAAAGTTCTTTATTTGAGAAAATAGCTAAGATATACATTGAAAACTAAGTGGAAATTAAAAGATTTTCTCCGAAAAAGCGGAAGGATTACACCGGCGGCACCGAGGCTATGCTAAAAGTCACGGTGCTATCTTTCCCTTCGAAAGGCTACTCCCGCCGACATAAAGTGGGAGAGGGATTTCGGCGGGACGTTAGCCCTGTAGAGTGTTTCACAACGTCACTGGATCAGGGCTGAAATGCGCCGCCAGCTTGAATACACGGGGTGGTCAGGTGATAGCTGTCCCACCAGCGTATACCAGCCAGAAATGCGTTGGTTGTGGTCATACAGCAAAAGAAAACCGCTAACCGCGGCAAGGCCCGATTACGTCTGACGGCCGTCCATTAGCGGGTAGCCTCGCCGTTTTTTACGGCGGGGAGCAGTCACTATCCAGTATGGTCATTCAAAACTTATCGGCTTGTCAGGTGCTTTATCACGCATCTGTTCAATGGCTGTGAGCTCCTTATCGGTCAATTTCGTGTGGTGGCCAATCTCAGCGAGCACCGATCCTAACTTGATCCGGCTTTCGACTTTTACGATTCTTCCAGAATGGAACTCGCTTCGGTTTCAGCGTTGCGGCCGTGATGTTTGGCATTATTCATTAAATTCGTGTGTACTATTAGTCAAATGTTTATCAGCAGCTTTTAATTTATCATTAGGACTTGGAGGATTATTCAATAGATCGAGGATTAACTTCTTATCTTCTGGTAATAAGATGATTTTAGAATTTTCTTTAATCACTTTCTTAGCCTCTTTACTTACTGTTTGTATTAATGAAAAGTCATATTCGATATTAAAAAAAGATGCTGTGGTTTTTACCACATCTTTAAATTTTTATATACACTTGGATTCACATAATAAATGCCACTTTTTAGCAGAGCAGTTAATGACATTTAATCGAAGCCCATTAACCATTAACGGAAAGTTAAAAAGAAATCAGCACGACAGGGAAAGTTTTTTAATGAACTGAAAGTTAGATGTTTTCTCATTGTCATAAGCTATAAAAATAACGGTTAAAACTTTATGCCGATTAAAACCGGAGATTAAAAAATGACTTTTAATAGTAGTTTAAAACCTGCCCATCATAAATCTTTTAGTGAAAAATAAGAAGAAATGGGTTTTGTTAATATTCATATTCCTGGAAAAAAGGTAGATAAACATATGAATAATTTAATCAAACAATCTGTTTTTCCAAAGGAACCGACTTTAATAACGTTTTTAAATGGTATAAACTTTGCCATAAACCAGTTAAATAATCGGTAATAAAAAAGTTCAAGTGAATGATTTAGCAGAATACAAGTTTAGTTAATTGCGGTGTTATTGTTTTTCATTTGTTATGTAAAGCTGTAAAATACGCTGGATTAAACGGCTTTATATTGTTTTAATCAGTCTAGACTACGATTTGATTTAAACTATGCTGCTTTTTATGTCTTTAATGTGATCTAGGATTAAAATCAATTAACGCACATCATATTCAAAGATATTAAAACAATAAACTAAGGTAATAAATTCATAAAACTATTTTTAGATTAAAAAGAGTGATTTTTTATTATTTTTTATGTGGTGAGACATATTTAATCGCTAAAAAAATCAATGTTTCATTCCGACTATGGAAGAAAATAATTTTCTAATTAAATAAAACCATTTTGCCATTATTTCTATAATAAATTACTCTACATAATATATATTTATCAGCGTGTCATTGGATTATAAATTCATATATATCAGCAAGTTAATTTTCTTCAACAAAACAACACGAAAGATAAAAGATATGAATTATACTTATAATTGTCATTAAGACACCAAAAAAAGTTCAATCATACTTAGTGGAGAGGACCTATGTTACTTGAAGAAATAATTAGAAAATCTGTCGCGACAAAGGGAATGATCGGCTTAGATAACATAGATAATAACAATGTGGACATATCAGGAAAATGGGCTAACGAACTTGGTTCTACAATAGAAATTATACAGCCAAATAAAAGCGTATTTTTTACAGGTAAATATATTAGCGCTGTAAGCGCCGGAGGAGGTTCAACGACAGGAAGTATCACAGGGAACATATGTGGAAACCTCATTGTCTTTCTTGTGAATTGGGATGAATATGCTGCGATAACTTCATGGGTAGGTCAAATTGATATAAATTCACCTTTCATTGTAACAACGCAGCCAACAACGGCCAAAAATAGTTTTCCAGAAAAAATTACTACCTTATGGATGATGACCAGTAGACCTGATGATATTAAAGACCAATGGGCATCAATAAACTCAGGAACGGATACATTCCATAGAATAAACAAATAAAACTTAATCTCCCCGCCGCCGTGCGTTGAGGAATACTCAGAAAAAATGGGGCAGGCATGACGTGATGTAATCTACTGATAGCGCCAATAATTTCAGCGAAATCACTGCCATGCCTGTTCGTCAAGCCACAGCCATGTTGACCAGAGGGGCATCACTGACATTGGCTAGGAGCGGGCGATTTTTGCCGGGGCGGACTCAGGTTAAAAACAAAATAAAACGTGTAGATCGTCTGTTGGGGAATGCGTCACTTCATAATGATATTCCCCTGATTTTTAACCATATTATCTCGGTGTTAACCTGACAACTCTCCTTGGGCGTGATTGCCGTTGCTGGGGTGGATATCCCTTCTGTACAGTCACGCGGTCGCCACTGAGCGTGGTGCTCTGTGCGCGGCGTTCATGCACTTCGTCGTGGGTTTCGACGGAGGATTTGGAGAGTAAGCCTTTACTGGGCTGTTTGCTTTGTTCTACCACGTTTGATAAAGCGGTACCCATTTAAATGTGAGCGAATGCTTCCCGTACTTCTTCATACAGAACTTTCCCCTACTTGTTGGGTGTCCAACTTTCGGGGGGCGGTTCACATAGTCGGGATTAATCTTATTTCAGCATTAGAGAAAGCTTACTTATGAAGTTGTTTTTATTGAATTCAATATGTAATACGTAATTATTTCTTACATATTTTATCCATCGATTAATGTATCCCAACAGCATATCTGGTTTACCTCCTCCGCTTGAAGTTGGTGTTCCCATGATTTCAATAAATTCGGACTCTTTTCCCTTTAGTTCTATACCTTCTGGTAGCTCGCCGATATAACCAGTAAAGCCTTCACTAGGTTCTATAAAGAAAGTAATTTGATCTATAATATTATTCTCTAGCAAAAGTAAAATTCCTGAACTATAAAAAGAATAATAAATCCTTTCTCCTAAAATATCAGGGGAAACATCAGGCATCTCATTAATTTCTTGAGCTAATAAATCAAAACGACGATCAAGCTTCGAGCACCCAAGCAAAGCTATAATTTCTTGTAATTTCAACATTATTTCATTACTCCTTTACTTCGATTACGTTCTACGATCTGTCGTACCGCATCATCAACTAATTTAGGGTCATAACCACGTTCTATCATATTACGTCTCAAAGCTTCGGTATCACGGCATACAGCACCACAAAGATCCTGTGCGTCTTTCTGGACTTGAGCTGGAGTATTTTTACCTCCATAAGTCGGGCTGGCTTTATGTGCATCCCGTGGAATTTCAACGGCTGTTGCATTTTGATATAAAGTTTTTTCCTCTGCGGGGGTTAGCTTTCTTCCCAACTCATTTTCTTTTGCTTTTCTAAGTGCTGCAAATGACGGAATATGATCATGCTCTAGTCCATCCCCCACGACTGCACGAGATTTCAATTCCTTATAGGAGCCAACGTCGAGCGCCTTAACAGCCTGGATTTCATCACTGGCTTTGTTAATTAACTTAGAGGCTTCGGTAACATCCCCTTTTACTAAGGCTTTTTCTGCCGCTTTAATGGCTTTGCCTGCGGCATCACCTGCAACAGGCACTAGACCGACAACTGCCGCTAGATAGTCTATCGCACTCTGAGCTTCTGCAAAACTCTTGATATCACCAGCAATCGGAACGAAGTCAATTCCGAAAGATGTCGCTCCTTTAAAGAGTTCTGCCCGGTAGGCATCTATTTTGGCCGAACAAGCATCAGAGCTAAGCCCTGCACAGTGCTGTACCTTAAGTTCTACCTCCGCCGCTTCAATTTGTTTTAACGCTTTTTGGTATTTATCAGCCTGTGATTCGCCAGATAGCTGACGTTCGACAATATCACTTAGTGCATTATTCTCAACCGCATTCTTCCCGGCCTGGGCCCCGGTGATGGCGCTGCCGGTAGAGTCACCGGCAATGCCGCCTGCCAGTCCTGCCGCCAGGGTAGAAAGAGTGCTGATGGTCTGTTTTTCCTCTTCACTTAAGTCGCTGACTTTAACATTCTCACCATGAATATGCTTCATCAGTTCTCGTGCGGCCAGTTCACCGCCCGCTGCTCCTGCCGCACCCGCCAGCGCATTGTTACCACTGACTTCGGCGGCCACTGCCCCCAGAATGGCATGGGCCAGGGTATTGGTGACGACATCGACTTGATGAGTTTTTGGGTCGGTAGTCAGGTCTTTAATCACCCCGGCCAGGTAAGGGGAAGCGCCGCCCGCCAGTGCCTGACCAATATTTCCGCCCGCGAGTCCCTGAATAGCTGCGGTAGCCGCCTGTAAAGCGGTGTGGTATTTCCCTCCGGTGCCAAGACCGGACTCATTCAATGCCTGGTTATAGGCGGTTTTGTAAATCTGGTCTTTAATTTGCTCAGGCGTAATGTTAGTTTTGCCTGCGTTTTCCAGTTTCTTTCGGGCCGCTTCTCTATCCGGGTCACTGATGTTCTCTAGTTTAGCGTGGGCCGCTTTGGTGGCGATAATTGCTCCTTCGGTGCTGGCGATATCAATCACCTGCGCACTGATTTCGCCAATCAGTTGGGCCTGTTTCAGCCGTTGCTGCTCTTTCTCTTTGTCAAAGATAGGACTGAGAGCGTTATTGGCGTGGTCGGTATCCCGGCTCAGGGTGGTGATCTGTTGCTGGTTGTCTTTATCCCGGATAATCAGGGTGCCGTCGCTGACCGCGGCGTGAGTGGTGCTTTGGTCATGGCCTTCCCGGTTAACGCCGCCCAGGGTATTGGCCGCCAGATTACTGAGGAACATGCCGCCTGCTGAGCCACCTGTGCTGATACTCACGCTGTGGTGTTCGGTTTTAAAATCCGCTTTGTTTTTGATATCGCCAAAGCCGAGAGTGCCGGTATCGAGGGTGTTTTTGTCTTTGTCTGCGGTACTGGCAATGACTGCGCCGTCAAGCTGGGTGTGTTCACCCACTTTCACTTGATAGCCGCCTTTACCGGCAAACAGCCCGGTCTGTTCCTGTACGGAGTCGAAGTTGCTGTGGATTTTGTCGCGGCTGGCGCTCAGGTTCAATGAACCGCTAGGTTGTGGACCGAGAGTAATACTGACACCGGCACTGGCGTTCTGCTGCTTCATATCGTAGCGATTGCTGTCCTGCTCGCTGCTGAGCGTCAGGTGTCGTTTGACGTCGGCGGTAATCTGTTCGCCGCTGACCTGAGCGCCTTTGAGCGAGGCATCCCGGCCGGCGTTGAGGGTGACGGTTTGTCCCGCATCCAGCGTAGTTTCATTATGGCTGACGCCGTTGCCGCTTTCACGGCCTTTGCCGCGGTTAACACTGGCGGAGAGATTGATACCCGTGCCCCCCGGTCCGGCAGTCAAACCGACTCCTAGTGAGCTGCCGCGACAGCTGTTTTTGCCGGTGGTCTGTTCGGTGTTCTGGCTGGATGAGAGCTGGATATCCCGGCTGGCATTGAGTTGCAGGTCTTTGCCCGCCTGCAACTGGCCGCCCTGAATGCGGATATCGCCGTTCTGGTCTGGTGTGCCGGAAGCGGTGAGGGTGAGATTATCCCCAGTCATCAGGCTGCTGCCCTGTTGAGTAGTCTGGTGCTGTTTCAGCTCTGACCGGGAGGACTGGCTGCCGTAGGAGAGGTTGACGCCCACCAGATTGTTGTTGGCTTTGTCGCTACCGCCTTTAGCGTCGGCCAGACGGGCTGCCTGGACAGCCTGTACTCCGCTAAGAGCGGCTTTGGTTTCATGTAATGATTTGAATTAATTTAACATTATTCTGCCGGATTAATGCGGGTGGAAAAAATAGCCCCGGTTTTGCAATAACCGGGGTTGGTTACTTAATTTAGAAGTTCTTTTGATACATTGCCAGTATCAAAAAATTCTTTGAATACTTTGACAACAAAATCGAAATCTTTTGTGAGTTGGCGAGCTGGCCAATAATCACCTAAGATATTAATTTTTTGATCTAGTCCTTCTGGGTCCCAATAAGAACGAACATTATATTCATCTTCCACTATTTCACCTAATGTGAGCAAATAGTCTCCTTCTTCAGTTCTTACCTGTAACTCAGTTTCATTATTGATGACACTTAATACTAATACTCCTGATTTATCTTTTAAATTTAATAGAATCTTCTCGATATCCAGCCAAATAGGAAATTTTGTTTTTCCCCCTCTCCCATTTAAGATCCACTTGATAGAAAAATTCATTTTAATTTTTCTCCTTTATCGATTTCATTCCAGGAACCCAGTATAGTGTGCTGCCTGATTTTTCTTCATATATTGTGAGTGATTTTAGCCCAGCTTTATCAGCCATTGCTGCAATATCTCCCTTACAGTAACCACAGATATAATCTCTCGTTACTTTCAGCTCCATATCTCGGCCCATAGTTAAGCCATTCTCATAAGCTTGCTGTATAGCTCCAACCTCGGCATGTGCTGTTGCCATATTTCTATTAGGGAGATCTTTATTAGGCCGTTTTTCTATTTTGGCTTGTATCCGACCATTGATCAGTGTAAGCCGACTTTGATCACCAAGATAGTAATCTGGCCGATTTCCCTGATTAGTGTCAGTAAATTTTTTCCCGGTTTCTTTATCAGTTAACTCTGCTGTGACCTTAGGAATGGAGGTATGAGTTTTTTTATCTAAAACTCTACTGCTTTCCTGAATTGTGAGTTTATCTGGTGAGACGATTCCTTCTGTCGGCTTGGTTATGGTTTTATTACCGGCAATACCTCCAAATATAGCCAGTGAACCCAGACTCATATTTGCTACGCCACTACCATATTTGCCGTCAATAACCTGCCCAATACCCGTACCTGCCTGATATGAACCTCCGGTAACAATGCTTCCCCGAATAAGTGTTCCTGGTGTGCCGGGTAATATCGTTAATGCATCTGTTCCGAGAGCAGCTTGTCCTGAATGTACGCTGTATGTTTTCAGATAGCTTAATGCTTCATTATAGGCTTTCGCATCTGCGGCAGCTGCAACAAATGCTCCCCCGTTAACTAAATTCTGAATTGCCGCCGCAGCTTCTTTTCCTGAGAAACCATATTCTGTCTGCAATTCATAGCCATATTGATTGAGCAAAACAGACAGCTCCTGTTTTCCTTTCTCATCTAATGTACCTTTGCGATATTTGTCTAACATCACATTACTGGCTTTGTCTTCATTGGTGAGTCTGACGATATTTTGTGAAGCTTCCAGGAGGTTTTTACCTGCCTTTTGGTCGTCAAGGGCTTTGATCAACGCATCATTCTTTTTGACAGTCAGGAAATTATTCTCCACCGCATTCTTCCCTGCCTGGGCCCCGGTGACGGCGCTGCCGGTGGAGTCACCGGCAATGCCGCCTGCCAGTCCTGCCGCCAGAGTGGAAAGGGTGCTGATGGTCTGTTTTTCCTCTTCACTTAAGTCGCTGACTTTAACATTCTCACCATGAATATGCTTCATCAGTTCTCGTGCGGCCAGTTCACCGCCCGCCGCTCCTGCTGCCCCCGCCAGCGCATTGTTACCACTGACTTCGGCGGCCACTGCCCCCAGAATGGCATGGGCCAGGGTATTGGTGACGACATCGACTTGATGAGTTTTTGGGTCGGTAGTCAGGTCTTTAATCACCCCGGCCAGGTAAGGGGAAGCGCCGCCTGCCAGCGCCTGACCAATATTCCCCCCTGCTAATCCCTGAATAGCTGCGGTAGCCGCCTGTAAAGCGGTGTGGTATTTCCCTCCGGTGCCAAGACCGGACTCATTCAATGCCTGGTTATAGGCGGTTTTGTAAATCTGGTCTTTAATTTGCTCAGGCGTAATGTTAGTTTTGCCTGCGTTTTCCAGTTTCTTTCGGGCCGCTTCTCTATCCGGGTCACTGATGTTCTCTAGTTTAGCGTGGGCTGCTTTGGTGGCGATAATTGCCCCTTCGGTACTGGCGATATCAATCACCTGTGCACTGATTTCGCCAATCAGTTGGGCCTGTTTCAGCCGTTGCTGCTCTTTCTCTTTGTCAAAGATAGGACTGAGAGCATTATTGGCGTGGTCGGTATCCCGGCTCAGGGTGGTGACATCCTGTTGCT
>NZ_RCWB01000019.1:4187-101676 GCF_018448885.1 Photorhabdus caribbeanensis | reverse complement strand
CGGCCGGAAGGAAACCGAATATGCCTGGCGGCGATAGCGCGGCGGTCCCACCTGACCCCATGCCGAACTCAGCAGTGAAACGCCGTAGCGCCGATGGTAGTGTGGGGTCTCCCCATGTGAGAGTAGGACACTGCCAGGCTTTAATTTAGCGTTGTGTTGCGACAAGAAAGCAGCATAAGGCAACGATAGCAGTGAGTAGGGCCAAATCCGTCGGGAACGGATTTAAACGTCGCGAGCAGCGACAGCCCGAAGAGCGAATGGCGAAATAGCCGTTCGTAAACAGCCTAGATTGATGTTTAAGTTTTATATCGTAACAGCGATATAAATCACAGAGAATTCGGTGGTGCGGTAGTTCAGTTGGTTAGAATACCGGCCTGTCACGCCGGGGGTCGCGGGTTCGAGCCCCGTCCGCACCGCCACCTTAATTTAGGGGCGTAGTTCAATTGGTAGAGCACCGGTCTCCAAAACCGGGTGTTGGGAGTTCGAGTCTCTCCGCCCCTGCCAGTTATAAGCTCAGCAGCAGCAACTAAGATAGCTTGTAGTACTGGTTATCCATATGTGCTGTTTAGATAAGATTATTGATAAGGCGCTGGCTTTCTAGTCAGCGCCTTTTTCTATGAAAACTTGTAAGAACAACTGGTTTGCCATTACACTAAAAATCCCTTTATGCGAATTTTTTCGTAATACTCCGGTCATCTCACCTTGTTCTTCCCCTCTGGCCCATGCACGCTACTGCTTCCTTATCTTTACCTGGAGACTGACACCATGAGCCGTAGCCGATATACCCCGGAACATTACATTTTTTCCCCAGGAGTGATCTCACTTGGAGAATTTATTGCCAAATATCGTCTGGCTCGTAAAGCCAATGTTGCCATTGATTTGGATTTATCATCGATGCTGTTACACACTTTCAGTTGAATAGTTTTTCCTCAATATTATTCGATCTTGTAGCAATAAAACCTTTCTTTCTGATTATTTATTATCGAAGTGAATTCTTATAGGTAACTTTTTAGACTTTCTGGCAATCTCCATACTAGTAAGCTCTTCTGAACTAAGTGTCTGGAGGATATGTGCGAAAGAATTTTAACTAATATTTTGCTTATGAAATTTCTTTTTAAGAAAAGCTCGAATTGAAGGAAAGGATACCTAAAACAATTAAGGTAGGAACATTACGTCTGATTCAAGTTATAGTTTCAAACTATACGTAAAAATTACTTGGTAAATAGAGAGCTATATGTGGGAAGATAGCAAAAGCAATCCCACCTTATGCTCGATCTAAAACTTCTTTCCCCCTTACTATTTTCATTCCTATTTTCGTATAGTATTGCTATCCATAAATTTTGCCGAACATATATTTACTGATTAAATAATTTACATGAATGCCTCTTAACCTCTTGTAGAAGTATGTATGATAGGTATTTTTAATAGCTGCTGAATGAATGCTTGCTGATCATTTTTTTGTAGCCATATGGCATATAATGGACGTTCAATTAGTTCAGTATTTGGATAAGAGACAAGTTCTGAATATTCATTTTGCCAATGTATTGGTAAGAAGGCGGCTCCTCTTACGCTATTGAGCAGTTGGCGGGCTATATGTGCGGAGGTGGTTGTAATGATGGGTAGCTGCTCACTTTTTAAAATCCGTTGTTCCTGATGATGGAAATCAGCCCCCCATTCTAGTTTGATGTAATTTTTAGTTTGGCATTTTAGATTTTCTTCTGTTGTTAATAACTTCAAACAAATATTCCCTAATAATAGGCTTTGAAACTCATCCATTTTAGGTGGTTCGGTAGTGATTAACAGATCTAATTCACGTGCATGAAGTTGTTTAACAAGGGATTGCCGTGTAGAAACACGAGATTCCAATCTTAATTCCTGATGTTTTTTATAGAAATCTTGTAACCAGGGAGTTAAATATGCTTCCCATAGTGACGCGGTGGCACCAATTGTTAATTCAGTATGTTGAGAAGCATGCATTATCTCCTTTTTAGCCAACTGCCAGGTACTCATCAGTGATTCTGCATAGGGAACAAGGCGCTCGCCCGCCGCTGTAAGACGGATGTTATTGCGGTGGCGAGTGAAAAGATGAGTACCTAATTGATTTTCTAGTTGTCGTATGCGAAAGCTAACTGCTGATTGAGTCAAGTACAGTGATTCGGCTGCTCTCCCAAAGTGACGAGTTTTACTGACTTCCAAGAAGGTTTTCAGTAATTCAGTGTCCACATATATCTCCAATAATATTTATCGTTAAGATTTAAATTTTTTGTTTTACAGAACGCCAGGCCTATCTAATACTCCGCGCCATAATTAGCATGATAGTAACAGTACTAGAATTAGGAGTGTGTCAGATGGCCGAAAGCTTCATCACGACTAATCGTTTTTTTGATAACAAAAATTATCCTCGCGGGTTCTCCCGTCATGGGGATTTCACCATTAAAGAGGCGCAATTACTAGAGCGCCATGGTTATGCGTTCAATGAGTTAGATCTTGGTAAACGCGAGCCTCAAACAGAAGTAGAAGAGCTGTTTGTTGCTGTTTGCCGGGGTGAACGGCAGCCTGTGACGATGGAAGAAAAAGTATGGACCAAATATCTTGCAAGGATTAGTCGTCCAAAACGTTTTCATACTCTTTCAGGCGGTAAGCCTCAGATCGATGCTTCTGATGACTATACCGACACTGATGATTAATATTATCACAAATTGTGAATATAGGGGCTTTGCCCCTTTTTCATTTCTAACCCGATTGTTTTTGTAATTGTATTAATAGCCTGTCCATACTGCGGTAGCTTAAAGCTTCCATGATATGTGGTTTTTCTATCTCTTTTTTTTCTTCTAAGTCGGCAAGTGTCCGGGATGTTTTCAGAATTCGGTGCCATGCTCGGATTGAAAGCCCTAGTTTTATTAGCGTTTGTTCTAGAAATACAGCATCGTTAGGTTTGAGCTTACAAAATGCCTCTGTCTCTTTGCTATTCAGATGAGCATTAATTTTTCCACTGCGTTTCAGTTGTATTTCTCGCGCTGCCAGCACTCTTAATCTTACATCTTTACTGCTTTCGCTTGATCTATTAGGGCTACTCAATGTTCCAATGGGTAACAGAGGCACTTCAATTGAGAGATCAAAACGATCCAAAAAAGGTCCAGAAAGTTTTGCTAGATATCGAAGTATCTGCTGGGGGTTACTTCGATTGTGAATTCCCTGATGGTAGCCTGTCGGGCTAGGATTCATTGCTGCGATCAATTGAACTTGAGCAGGAAAACAAACTTTTGCTCTGGCTCGGGAGATAATTATTTCCCCTGATTCCAGTGGTTCTCTGAGAGCATCAAGGACTCTGCGTTCAAATTCAGGTAGTTCATCTAGAAATAGTACGCCATTGTGAGCAAGTGAAATTTCACCAGGTTTTGGAAGTCCGCCACCGCCAACCAGTGCTGCCATTGAAGAACTATGATGAGGCGCTCTGAATGGGCGTGTATGCCACTGTTCAGGTGGAAGGTAGGTATCCACCAGACTATTGATGGCTGCGACCTCAAGGGCTTCTTTGTTTGTTAATGGCGGTAATAAACTACATAGGCGGCTTGCCAACATTGTTTTTCCTGTCCCTGGTGGGCCAAGTAGTAAAAGATTATGTCCGCCTGCTGCTGTGATTTCCAGTGCGCGTTTTGCTTGTTCCTGACCAATAATATCCTGAAGATCTGGCTGTGATGGCTCTATTGAGGGTTTATGTTGGATCGTTGTTGTCAGTAGTTGTTTTTCTCCCTGAAGAAAGTGGCAGATGTGTAAGAGGTGTTCTGCCATTAACGTTTCATTCTGAGATAAGATTGCCAGCTCTATTGCGTTTTCTGTTGGTAGAATAAGTTGCCTTCCTGCTTCTCCTGCGCTGAGTGCAGCTGAAATTGCGCCGTTAACTTTTCGTAAACCACCGGATAGAGCGAGTTCACCAAGAAATTCATAATGATTTAGTGTATTGGTAGGTATTTGTTCTGAAGCGGCTAGAATAGCGATAGCGATCGGTAAATCATAACGACCACCTTCTTTGGGAAGATCTGCGGGCGCAAGATTGACGGTGATTCTTTTAGACGGATAGGTAAACCCGCTGTTGATCAACGCACTTCTGACACGATCTCTTGCTTCTTTTACGGCTGTTTCAGGTAAACCAACCAGAGTTAATCCAGGCAAGCCATTACTAATATGCGCTTCAACAGTAACAATTGGGGCATGAATACCTATAGTCGCTCTGGTATAAATAACAGCGAGGGCCATCCTATTCTCCTTCGTAAGAAAGGACATATGATGGACTGAAATTAGATAATAAATAGTTTTCTATTATTTTTTTGCGAAGCGGCTCTAATAAATATTTTGTGAAGCAGCGCGAAAGATTTTTTTAAACTTATCATTAAGTGATTTTTATTTTATTTGATTGATTTTTATGGTTTATTTTTTAATTTTGATTATAAAATTAATTATTTTTATATTCATATTATGGGGTTTTATTTAAGTCATGTTTTTAGATTGGTTTTATTGAAATAGTTTATTTGAAATTCAAATTTATATATTTTTCACAGTGAATAAATTTAGTGTGTTATATCATTCTGATTTATTTTTAATGAGAAGTTTTTATCACTTAGGTGATTAATAATAAGATCTTTACTTTTGGTTATAGTTGAATGATTTGTTTTTTATGTTACCGCTTTGTGTATTGTTTTGTTTATATCTAATCAGTTAGTTTTTATAACTTAAATTGGAGTATTTACTGGACAAATAATCTAAATAGTAAGTATTTTATTGAAAATAAACGATATTTTTTTATGTCGAGTAATAAAACAAAATAAATGTTGTCAAGCTATAAAGAACGTGATAACTCTTAAATATAGATTAAACAAACGAATTAAACGACCAAGATTATGAACACATTTGTCCTAGTGATTAGCCTAATTATTGTCAGCGTGGTGGTGATTATTATCCCACCGTGCGGGGCTGCACTTGGACGAAGAAAGGCTTAGAAGAACAGCCAGATCTCTCGAAGACCCCCGCACCGAAAGGCGCGGGGGTTTTTTTTCGACAAGCAAAATCAGATAGAGACGGAAACATACAACAGAACAAAATTTTGTCTCACCGGGTAAACACAGGGGATATGAAAAATGAACGGGGCGCAGTGGGTTGTAAAAGCATTACGAACGCAGGGGATTGATAAGGTTTTCGGCTACCCTGGTGGTGCGATCATGCCGGTTTATGATGCTTTGTATGATGGTGGTGTGGAGCATTTGCTTTGTCGGCATGAGCAGGGTGCGGTTATGGCTGCAATCGGTTATGCGAGAGCCAGTGGTAAACCGGGAGTTTGTATCGCGACATCGGGACCGGGAGCAACAAATTTAATCACTGGATTAGCCGATGCGTTGTTAGATTCTGTTCCTGTTGTTGCTATCACTGGTCAGGTTGGTTCTGAATTGATTGGAACTGATGCCTTTCAAGAAGTCGATGTTTTAGGTCTTTCCCTTGCTTGTACCAAACACAGTTTCTTAGTGGATTCACTGGAAAATTTACCTCAAATGATGGCGGAAGCCTTTTATATTGCCACTAGTGGTCGACCTGGCCCAGTTTTGATTGATATTCCTAAAGATATTCAGCTAAAAGAGGGGAATTTGGCACCACATTTGGTACCTGTTGAGCAACAGGCGCCCTGCTCGGAAAGTGCATTAGAACAAGCCCGGACGATGATTGCGGCGGCTGTAAAGCCAGTATTGTATGTCGGCGGTGGAGTCGGGATGTCTCAAGCAGTTTCTGTTCTGCGAGATTTTGTTGTGGAAACAGGTATGCCGGTTGTTTCTACGTTGAAAGGTTTAGGAGCTGCTGATTCAGAGCATCCATGTTATCTGGGAATGCTTGGGATGCATGGTTCGAAAGCGGCCAATCTTGCCGTTCAGTCATGCGATTTGTTGATTGCTGTAGGTGCTCGTTTTGATGATCGTGTGACTGGCAAGCTTAATACTTTTGCTCCGTGTGCGAAAGTTATTCACCTAGACATCGATCCGGCAGAGTTGGGGAAATTACGTCAGGCTCATGTGTCGTTACTGGGGGATGTGAAAGCATTATTGCCCCGTTTGCAACAGCCATTGTCAATTATGCCCTGGCAACAGGAAGTGAAATATCTGAAGGCTGAATATCCTTGGTGTTATGACCATCAGGGGGAGAGTATCTATGCGCCTTGGTTATTGAAGCAGGTTTCAGATCGTAAAGCATGTAATACGGTTATTACTACCGATGTTGGACAGCATCAAATGTGGACAGCTCAGCATATGACTTTTGATGGGCCTGAAAATTTCATTACATCTAGTGGCTTGGGCTCAATGGGATTTGGTATCCCCGCTGCGATTGGTGCTCAGATTGCACGACCGGAAGATATGGTGATCTGTGTATCTGGTGATGGTTCTTTCATGATGAATGTTCAGGAATTGGGGACAATTAAACGCAAACAATTGCCAGTAAAAATTTTATTGTTGGATAACCAACGGTTGGGAATGGTGCGCCAATGGCAGGAGCTGTTTTTTGATAAGCGATATAGCGAAACGACATTAACAGATAACCCTGATTTTGTCGCATTAGCGAAAGCTTTTGATATTCCGGGGCAACATATCACGGATAAATCACAGATTGATGAGGCGCTGAATGCATTATTCACTAGTCAAGGCCCCTATTTATTACAGGTATCTATTGAGGAATTAGAGAACGTTTGGCCGTTGGTCCCTCCCGGTGCAAGCAATGAAACTATGTTGGAGAAATCATTATGATGCAGCATCAACTTGCAATCCATGCTCGTTTCCGTCCTGAAATATTAGAGCGCATCTTACGGGTAACGCGTCATCGTGGATTTCAGATCTGTTCCATGAATATGGATCAAACAATGGATGGCGATAATGTTAATATCGAATTAATTGTTGCCAGCCAAAAACCGGTTAATTTGTTGTCTTCACAACTGGCTAAATTAGTGGATGTCGCTGGCGTCAAGATCCTGCAACAAAAATCACAACTCATACGTGCATAACGTAGAAATAAAGGAATAAGAGAATGACGAAGCAATCCGATTACATTTGGTTCAATGGTGAGATGGTTCCTTGGGCAGATGCTAAAGTTCACGTCATGTCCCATGCTTTACATTACGGTACGTCTGTTTTTGAGGGAATTCGTTGTTATGACTCTCATAAAGGGCCGGTGGTTTTCCGTCATCGTGAGCATATGCAGCGTTTACATGATTCTGCAAAGATTTATCGCATGCCGTTGAGCCAGAGTGTCGATGAATTAATGGAAGCATGTCGGGAAACTCTTCGTAAAAATAATTTAGTTAGTGCTTATATACGTCCACTCGTCTTTATCGGTGATGTTGGCATGGGCGTTAATCCACCGGCTGGCTATAAAACGGATGTTATTATCGCCGCTTTTCCTTGGGGAGCTTATTTGGGAGAAGAAGCACTGGATCAAGGGATTGATGCGATGGTTTCTTCATGGAATCGTGCAGCGCCAAATACAATACCAACTGCGGCCAAAGCAGGTGGTAACTACCTATCTTCACTTTTGGTAGGTAGTGAAGCTCGTCGTCGTGGATATCAAGAAGGTATTGCATTGGATGTTCATGGTTATATCTCTGAAGGTGCAGGTGAAAATCTGTTTGAAGTAAAAGATGGCATATTGTTCACTCCACCATTTACTTCATCTGCATTACCAGGAATTACTCGTGATGCCATTATCAAATTAGCGAAAGATTTGGGGCTGGAAGTGCGTGAACAGGTATTGTCGCGCGAATCTTTGTACCTGGCTGATGAAATTTTTATGTCAGGTACAGCGGCTGAAATCACACCTGTTCGTAGTGTTGATGATATTCAGGTTGGTATCGGTAAATGCGGGCCTGTTACTAAGAAAATTCAGCAAGCCTTCTTTGGCTTGTTTGATGGCACGACAGACGATAAATGGGGCTGGTTAGATCCAGTTAATCCTTAATAGAACTATACCTTTCATAGAACTATAAATAACTTAACAGGCGGTTCGTTCCCCGCCTGTTTTGAGAACACGGGAGTGAAGATAATGCCTAAGTACCGTTCTGCCACTACGACTCATGGTCGCAATATGGCTGGAGCTCGCGCTTTATGGCGCGCGACAGGGATGACCGATGCAGATTTTGGTAAACCGATTATTGCAGTAGTTAACTCATTTACTCAGTTTGTTCCTGGGCATGTTCATTTACGGGACTTAGGTAAATTGGTTGCTGAACAGATTGAAGCATCAGGCGGTGTTGCGAGAGAGTTCAATACCATAGCGGTGGATGACGGTATCGCAATGGGGCATGGTGGTATGCTCTATTCTCTGCCGTCACGTGAATTAATTGCTGACTCTGTTGAATATATGGTGAATGCACATTGTGCGGACGCAATGGTGTGTATTTCCAACTGTGACAAAATTACCCCAGGTATGCTGATGGCGGCGTTGCGTCTGAACATTCCGGTGATTTTTGTTTCCGGTGGCCCTATGGAGGCGGGTAAAACTAAATTGTCAGATCAGATCATTAAATTGGATCTGATTGACGCGATGATCCAAGGTGCGAACCCGAATGTCAGTGATGAGGATAGCGGTCAGATTGAACGTTCAGCTTGCCCAACCTGTGGCTCCTGCTCAGGTATGTTTACCGCTAACTCTATGAATTGTCTGACAGAAGCACTGGGTTTATCTCAGCCGGGGAACGGTTCATTACTGGCGACTCATGCAGATCGCAAGGTGCTATTTCTGAATGCAGGCAAACGCATTGTTGAGCTGACCAAACGCTATTATGAACAAAATGATAATAGTGTTCTGCCGCGTAGTATTGCAACGAAAGCCGCATTTGAAAATGCGATGATGTTGGATATTGCAATGGGTGGCTCAACTAATACCGTGCTTCACTTACTGGCGGCAGCGCAGGAGGGAGAAGTTGATTTCACTATGGCGGATATTGATCGTTTGTCTCGTCAGATCCCTCATCTATGTAAGGTTGCACCAAGTACACAAAAGTACCATATGGAAGATGTTCATCGTGCTGGTGGTGTGATCGGTATTTTAGGTGAGCTGGATAGAGCGGGTCTGTTGAATCGTCAGGTTAAAAATGTTTTGGGTCTGGATTTGTTACAGACGCTTAATCAGTACGATGTGGTGCAAACGGCGGATGAATCAGTAAAGGAAATGTATTCGGCAGGCCCTGCGGGTATCCGTACTACTCAAGCATTTTCACAAGATTGTCGTTGGCCTTCGTTGGATACTGACCGTGTAGAAGGGTGTATTCGCGACATTGAACACGCCTATAGCCGGGATGGTGGTCTCGCTGTTCTATTTGGTAATTTGGCTGTAGATGGTTGTATTGTAAAAACTGCGGGGGTTGATAAGGGTAGTCTGATGTTCCGTGGGCCAGCCAAAGTTTATGAAAGTCAGGAAGATGCGGTTGATGCGATCTTGGGTGGAAAAGTTGTTGCTGGTGATGTGGTGGTCATTCGTTATGAAGGACCAAAAGGCGGACCCGGTATGCAGGAAATGTTGTATCCGACGACTTATCTAAAATCTATGGGGTTAGGTAAAAGCTGTGCATTGATTACCGACGGGCGTTTTTCTGGTGGTACCTCGGGTTTGTCGATCGGCCATGTTTCTCCGGAAGCGGCTAATGGTGGGTTAATCGGATTGGTTCAAGATGGCGATATTATTGATATTGATATTCCACTGCGGAAAATTCGACTTGATGTAGATGAAAGGGTACTTGCTACCCGTCAAGAAGCTGAATTTGCTCGCGGAGATAAAGCGTGGACACCGAAAGCTCGTGAACGTCAGGTATCGTTTGCCCTGAAAGCCTATGCTTCATTGGCGACTAGTGCGGATAAAGGCGCTGTCCGTGATAAATCTAAGTTAGGGGGATAATCGCATGGCTGCATTTCTTCCCTTAACTTCCACACCAAATGGTGCAGAGTATTTGAAGGCGGCATTAAGCGCGCCGGTTTATGAAGTTGCTCAGGTGACTCCTTTGCAGGAAATGGAGAAAATTTCTGCTCGCTTAGGAAATACTATTTTGGTAAAGCGGGAAGATCGACAACCTGTTCACAGTTTCAAGCTCCGTGGCGCGTATGCCATGATTGCGGGTTTGTCTGAAGAACAAAAAAACCGGGGAGTGATTACTGCGTCAGCCGGTAATCATGCTCAGGGGGTCGCACTTTCTGCCAATCGTTTGGGAATTAACTCCCTGATTGTTATGCCGGTTACTACTGCGGATATTAAAGTCGATGCAGTTCGGAGTTTCGGTGGTAAGGCTCTGTTGTATGGTGCTAATTTTGATGAAGCTAAAGCTAAAGCGATAGAAATGGCACAACAGGAAGGCTATACCTTTATTCCTCCGTTTGATCATCCCGCTGTAATCGCAGGTCAGGCAACACTGGCGATGGAACTTTTGCAACAGGATGTGCGCTTGGATCGAATCTTTGTACCTGTTGGTGGTGGAGGTTTGATTGCGGGAGTGGCAGTGTTGATTAAGCAACTGATGCCAGAAATCAAAATCATTGGGGTGGAAGCGGAGGATTCAGCTTGCCTGAAAGCGGCGATGGAAGCTGGACATCCGGTAGATTTACCCCGAGTTGGCTTGTTTGCTGAAGGTGTTGCTGTTAAGCGTATCGGTGATGAAACATTTCGTTTGTGTCAGCAATATGTGGATGGTGTTATCACGGTAGACAGTGATGCTATTTGTGCGGCGGTAAAAGATCTGTTTGAAGATGTACGTGCGATTGCTGAGCCATCCGGTGCATTGGCACTAGCTGGATTGAAAAAGTATGTTCAGCAGTATCAGCTTAAAGGTGAACGACTGGCGCATATTCTTTCTGGCGCTAATGTGAGCTTTCATGGGTTGCGTTATGTCTCTGAGCGTTGTGAATTGGGCGAGCAGAGGGAAGCATTGCTGGCAGTGACTATTCCTGAACATAAAGGGAGTTTCCTGAGTTTTTGCCAGAAGTTGGGCGATCGGGTGGTAACAGAATTTAATTATCGTTATACGGATGCAGATCCTGATCAGGCTTGTCTTTTCGTTGGTGTTCGCTTGAGTCGTGGTGAAATGGAGCGACAGGAAATTATCGAGGAATTGCGTACCGCAGGATATCAGGTTGCTGATCTTTCAGATGATGAAATGGCGAAATTACATGTTCGTTATATGATCGGCGGTCGCCCATCTAAGCCATTGAAAGAGCGCTTGTTTAGTTTTGAATTTCCTGAATCGCCGGGGGCGTTGCTCAAGTTCTTACAAACTTTGGGAACTCATTGGAATATTACGTTATTCCATTATCGCAATTATGGTACCGATTATGGCCGGGTGTTAGCCGCATTTGAATTGTCAGAAGCGGAAGTGCGTTTTAAGCGTCATCTTGATGCATTAGGCTATGCGTATCACGATGAGACGGATACCCCCGCGTTTAAATTCTTTTTAATGTGCCAAGCGTCTGAAGCAGCCGGAGGTTGATCGGTGTCTTGGTAATGAAAAAATGTATTCTATAAAACGACAAAATAGCGCCTTGTTAAGGGGCTATTTTGACAAGATTTAATATTCACCGAGGTTCCATTGGAAAGAACTCTATAACAAATTCTTTGATCATTGTGCTATTTCTTTTCTCCAACAGTGGGTTTTGCCAACCAGATAAAGATCAGCAAGATCAGAAAAATAAAGCCAAATAGCCAATAAATCTCGTTAGCGGCAATAATCAAGCCCTGATTCGTGATTTCACGTGCCAGAGAATGGCTGGTTTGGGCTTGCGACATCCCTAATTGTCCCATTTTTTCATAGGCTTGTTGGGCAATAGGATTATGGGGAGTTATCGATTCAGTTAACTGAACGTGGTGGACAGCTTCGCGACGGGACCACATGGTGGTGGTAATTGAAGTCCCTACGGATGTTGCCAGAGTGCGTAAAAAGTTGAACAAGCTACCGGCAGAGGCGATTTTAGCGGGTTCAACGTCAGATAGTATAATGGCTGTTAGTGGCATAATTAAACAGGCGATAGCAAAGCCCTGAATAAATTGTGGCCAGGCAGCGGTGGCAAAGTCCATTGATAGCTCAAAGGTATTTGTTCTCCAAAAGAAACAGAGTGCAAAAATGATAAAGCTGAACATAACTAAATAACGCATATCAATTTTTGAACTAAAACGACCAATGAGTGGAACGAGCATTATCGGCACTATTCCTAATGGAGCCATTACTAATCCTGCCCAGGTTGCTGTGTAACCAAACACCATTTGTAATAATTGAGGTTGCAAAACCAGCGTGCCTATGTGGAGTAGGAAAGCCAAACTGATACATAAGGTACCGATAGTAAAATTACGAGATTTAAATAGTGATAAGTCAATGATCGGATCATCATCGGTGAGTTCCCAAATAATTAGGAAAGTGATGGCAATGACGGCGGTAATGGCTAATACAATAATTTCTGTTGAATTGAACCAATCAAGCTCTTTTCCTCTATCGAGTAATAGTTGAAAACAACCAACACCGATGACCAATAAAATTAGCCCTATGACATCAATTGACCTCGCCGTTGTTTCAGTTTCCCGGTCTTTTAACAATATCCAGGTGATAGCAATGGCAACAAAGCCAACCGGAACGTTGATGAGGAAGATCCATCCCCAATGATAGTTGTCACTGATCCAACCACCAAGTATGGGGCCACAAACCGGAGCGACAACGATAGTCATTGACCACATTGCCAGAGCCATATTGCGTTTTAGCGGAGGATAGTTGTTGAGTAACAAACTTTGCGAAAGGGGCATAATTGGCCCGGCTGAGATACCTTGTAGAACGCGGGAAATGATCAACATTTCCAGGCTATTAGCAATACCACATAACCAGGAAGTGATCACAAACAAGATCATTGAAATTAAGAAAACCCGGACTTCCCCGAACCGTTTTGCTAACCAGCCAGTTAATGGGATAGAGATCGCGTTTGCAACAGCAAATGAAGTAATTACCCAAGTACCTTGTGATACTGATGAACCCAGATCTCCAGCAATTGTTGATATTGCAACGTTAGCAATAGTCAGATCTAATATTTGTAAAAAAGCGGCTAATGCTAAAGCCAGGGTTAGCCAGCCAAGTTTGGCTCCTGATAATGGCTCTTTTAGCATGTTAACCTCACTTATTTTGACTGGTATTAACTTGAATGATTTCGTTAATTAGCTGATCAATTTCTCCGGTGTTGTAAGTCAAGACGTTGGTTTCATAAACAATGCCATTACGAGGCGTATTGGCAAGTACCAGACCATCCCGATTTCGGGTATCAACCGTGGCATGCATGGATAAACCGATGCGTAAAGGATGATCGATAAGTTGTTGTGCTGCTAGTTCAACACGGACAGGTAAACGTTGAACCACTTTGATCCAGTTACCGGTGGCATTTTGTGCCGGTAATAAAGAAAATGCACTGCCTGTTCCCATATCAAGACCAACGATTTGACCTTTATAAATGACATCATTGCCATAGAAATCGCTAATCAGTGTTACGGGTTGACCAATACGGACATTGGCGAGTTGCACTTCTTTAAAGTTAGCTTCGACCCAAAGTTGGTCAGCGGGTACGATAACCATTAGGGGAGCGCCGCTTTTTATTTGTGAGCCTACTTGAACACTGCGGCGTGAAACGTAGCCTGTTACCGGCGCGACAATCTGGGTACGCTGTAAGGTTAACCATGCATCGCGAAGCTGGGAAGCAGCCAGTTTAATCTTAGGTTGTTGATCTAATGGAGTGTCTATAACTAATGCTTGGTTGGCATAATATTGTTGTCGGGCAACATTCAGCTCAGATTTTGCCATTTGCACGCTATTACGGGAATGAATTAGGTTTTCTTTGGCGATGGCACCGGTGAGTCCCAGATGTTCACGTCGTTTTAAATCATCTTGAGCCTGTTGTAATACCGTTTGTTTGAGCTCAATGTTAGCCAATAGTTTTTCATTATCAATAATGGTTTGGTGGATTTGCCTGACATTATTAGCCAATGTATTTTTCGCTCGTTCAAAGGCATGTTCTGCATCAATAGAATCCAAACGTAGCAAAATATCGCCTTGCTGAACGAAGTCAGTATTATCGGCATAAATAGCGGTTACGCTACCGGTGATCTGGGCCATCACTTGTACCTGATTACCAATAACGTAGGCATCATCAGTCGCTTGATAATGACGTAGTGAAATAAGCCAATAGGCGAAGTAACCCAACCCGGCAAAAACAAATAAGAGAGTTGCGAGGATCAGTGCTAATTTACGCTTTGACTTTTTCTCATTAAGCGGAGGTGATTGTATTTCTCCTGCCATGTGTTTTCTCCCATCGCAGTAATTAAAAGTAAATTCGTCTTAAATAATGTGCTTATATTCGATTAAACACCTTGGAGTCGACTACAAGGTCAAGCCCTTCTCATCTGATAAAATGAAAATTGCTAATATTTAGCACTTAATGCCAAAAGCATGATTGAATATTAAAATTGTTTATTATCGTTATTAACATTTATCAGATAGACTGAATTATCTATCTGGCAATGATTAATGGTATTTTGTGTCAGTACCCAGAACATTTATCTGGGTACAAATAATCACAGAATAGGGATACGAAGCCATTGATGTTAATTAATTAACTGACTCAGGCAGTCATTCCTCCATCAACAACGAATGTTTGCCCGGTAATGTAGCGTCCTCCGGGGCTGAGCAGGAAATTGATTGTCAGAGCAATATCTTCCACTGAACCTAAACGGCCCAATGGGATGTTAGATAATAGTTTTTTCCTGTGTGATGCAGGAATATGATCCAACATTTCAGTATCAATCAAGCCTGGCGCAACGGTATTGACCCGAACATTAAATCGGCCAACTTCAGCTGCTAATGAGCGGGTAATACCGATCATAGCGGCTTTGGTTGCAGCGTAGTTAACTTGCCCTGAGTTAGCTTTAAACGCAGTGACTGAGCTCATGTGGATAATGCAGCCTTCTCCCGCAGTAATCATTTCAGGGAGAAAAGCATGATTAACTAAATAAACAGAAGAAAGATTGGTAGAAATCACATTGTGCCACTCTTCTTCTTTCATATTTATCAGTAATGCATCTTGGGTAATACCGGCGTTATTGATGATGGCATAGGGAGAGCCATATTGTGAGATAAGCTCTGTTGACAATGTTTTGACTTCTTCGGCATTTGAAACATCACATTGATAAGCCTCACAGCGATAACCTTGCTGTTCAATTTCCTGACACAATGTTTGAGCTTCATTTGTGCTTGATTTATAGGTAAAAACTACGTGATAGTTCTGAGCAGCCAGCATTTTTACTATGCCTTTGCCGATACCACGTGATCCTCCTGAAATAAAAACCCAAGGTGTGCTGATACTCATTAAGTTATTCCTCTAAATTTTTGCCATCCGTCTGCCAATACCGCATTCATCAAACCGCGTTCATTAAATCTTAGTTGGCAATCTGCTTTCTTTTTGTTGTTCCCATCAGACTCATTTCAACAACTAAAGAGATTTCTCCATTCAGCCAGATTGGGATTTCCAACGTACCGTATAACGAGCCATCAACGTCGAATGTATCTTTTGGCAGGATGGTATATTCGATATTCGGCATTTCATCTGGGATTGGGCGATTGAGCAGTGCTGGAGAAAAACTCACGGTATGCATGACATGCAAGACAATAAGGTCTTTGAGGCATGTTGCATCATGTTCTTGTTTGCCAAAATAGGTTTTAAATTCTGTTGCTAGTGCAGTTTTGGCACTTTGCTGCATGAAAAGATAAAACATCAGAGCATCGAGAAAGATCCAGAACTCATTGATTTCCGGAAAGGTATGTTTGAATTCGATGGATTTTCTTATTGTCTCTTGTATAGGAACTTGGCAACGTAGTTTTTCAGGAAAACCAGTTTTTTGTGAAAAATCGAAACAACTATAGTGACCAACCAGAGGTTTCAGATTGGTTGTTTCGTCTTGCAGATTAAAGGTTGTTTTCCCATTCCGGTCCGTGTGCTTAGTTTTGACGCAATAGCAGGCATTCAGAGGTACGGGATTGCGTAAATTAACGTGCCACTGTCTGCCCATTTCCCTATTTGGTTGTGACAGATAATCGTATCCGCTTTTGAGCGGGATCATTGCCAGCATGCCGTGTACTGCAATACCACCCAACCCGACTTCTCTTGCGATTTTTTCATCAAAATGGATAGGATTGTAGTCGCCAGAGAATTTAGCCCATTGACTGAGATCTTCTTTGCTGAATTGAACGTTCATCTGTCGGCTTTCCTAAAAATAAGTGCACAGTTTGTACCACCGAAGCCATAGTTAACATTTAAAGCAGTGTCGATAACTTGGTGAGTCCGGTGGATATTAGGGACATAATCCAGATCGCATAGCGGATCAGGATTATTTAGGTGCATAGTTGCGGGAATTGTTGCTGTCTCTATCGCTTTGATACAGAAAATAGATTCAATGGCTCCGGCTCCGGCAATAAGATGACCTGTGTAGGATTTTGTACTGGAAATAGGAATACGGTAAGCGTGATCACCCAGGCTCATTTTTAGAACATCGGTTTCGTTAATATCGTTGAGTGGGGTTGATGTCCCATGAGCATTAATATAATGAATATCTGAGGTAGAGAGTTTGGCCTGTTCCAGTGCCATCTGAATCGCCATGACCCGTCCTTTGCAATCGGGTGCCGGGGCGGTCATATCTGACGCATCAGAGTAATTGCCATAACCAATCACTTCCGCCAATATTTTGGCGCCTCTGGCAACAGCGCTGTCATAATCTTCAAGACATAATATTGCTGCCCCTTCCGACATGACGAAACCACTACGATCTTGACTAAATGGACAGCAGGCTTTTTCGGCAGATTCCTGTTCTTTGCTTAGTGCCCCAAGAATATCGATACTCCAGACGATGAATGGATCTCTGATGCTTTCACCACCACCTGCCAGCATCATTTTAGTGCGTCCACTGCGGATAAGTTCAAATGCATCACCTATCGCCATACTGCCGGTTGCGCAAGCTGCAACTGGGGTATTTTGATATCCCCGTAAGTTCCAGTTCATTGAAATTGCTGCGGTTCCTACGCTGTGCATGGACATAATATTGGTCATCGGTGAGGCAATGCCTTGATCAGCATAAGAATGGCTATTTTCAACGGTTGCATCTTCTCCACCCCAGCCAGTGCCAAAAATGACGCCGCGTTCAAAAGGGGAATAATTTTCGTCAAAAGCGACTTTATCGTTACCAAATGCCATCTTGATTGCTTCATCCGCCGCAATTAGTCCAAGTTTGCTGAATTTGGGCAAGTTCTTTAATAACTTTTTGGAAAACCGTGATACATCAGGAGAGAAAGGGATATTGCCGAAAAATTTTGCTACAACAGAAGCGTCTGGGTGTTCTTCCTTTTTGTATCCTACACGATAATTCAGGATTGCATCCCAAATTTCTTGGGTATTTTGCCCAAGAGAACAGATAGAACCATAGCCTGTGACGGCAACGCGACGATAGCCTGTTTGAATATTCATGAAACATTATCTCCAAAATTCATTTCTTGGTGACATGCTTTATTTTCTAATACAACCAAATAATAGGATTGGTAGATAAAAGCATCATAAAAATGAATGTTAGCTGTGTTGTGATGTTGTCATAGACAGCTAACATCCCAGTGCATTAGTGATGATTATTTTGCTAATTCACTGACATAATTGATAAAATCACCGATTGTCGTCGTATTATCTCGTTGGAACTTATCGAAATTCAGTTGAATTCCCATTTCTCTTTTTAAAGCAACTTGAATAGAAACGAAATCCAGACTCACCAAATGAATATCATCAAGTAGAGTGTCGAGAGTAATATCTTCTGGTTCGATATCAGTTAATTCAGTAATTTGAGATTGAAGTAATTCAAACAGTTTCATATTAATGTCCCCTAAAAATTTAAAAAATGTTGGCGGAGCTTAGGTGCCAGAATATAGGTATCAATGAATCAATGCGTTATTCCGGCCACACCGTCTTTTAACTGTCGTTTTGCTATTATTCCTGGGTGATTAAAGATTTCCCTGAAATTTTAAGTAAGTTATACGTTTCTTGTTTGATGGCGTTAGCCAATATCTCAATATCATCTTGGCTTGTGGCATATCCGAAGCTGATGCGTACTGCGCTATCAATATGATCATCAGGTAATCCCATAGCAACCAGAACGTGAGAACGTTGTGTTGATTTGTTATTGCTACAGGCTGATCCTAGAGATAAAGAGATGCCGTGACGTAAATCTAGTCTGCTGGCTAATGATTCAGCACGAATACCAGGAAAACTTAAATTGAGTGTCCAAGGTGCCTGAAACGCTGGATTTGTATTGCCATTAACCAGGAAGTTAACACGATGTTGTTCTAACAGAGATACCAGAGCTTCTCTGAGCGTTTTGTAAGTATTGAAACGTTCTTGTAAGCCGTTTAGTGACTCTTTAGCCGCCGCTGCTAGTCCTGCAAGGCCCAAGGTGTTCTCAGTGCCGCTGCGGACTCCTTGTTCTTGCCCTCCGCCATGTAGCAAGGGATTTAATTGAATCCCTGGTGCATGGTAGAGCCCGCCAATACCTTTCGGACCGTTAAACTTATGGCCGGAGAAAGATACGGTCGTTACGCCAGAAAGTGTGTCACAGCTAAAAGGAAGCTTACCGATAGCCTGTACTGCATCGATATGCAGGTAAACACCGGCCTCTTTTGCTAAAGAGGCGACAGCTTCATAGGGCTGGATCACACCGGTTTCGTTGTTAATCGCCATCAATGTGATCAGACGGGTTTGTGGCCGTAGGTTTTCTTGGATACTTTGTACACTTATCCGCCCTTGATTATCGGGATTGATCAGCGTTAGCTGAAGCCCGCGTTGCTGATACCAGAGTAGCGGCGCCAGAACAGACGGATGCTCAATAGAAGAGCTAATAACATGATGAGCTGACAGATCCGAACCGGGAAGTATGGCTAACAAGCTGGATAAGGCTTGGTTATTACTTTCGGTTCCTCCTGATGTAAACAGGATCTGTTCTGGGATTGTGCCCATTAATGAAGCCATTGATCTTCTAGCGTCAGTGAGCAACTTTTTAGCCATGCCGCTTAAGCTGTAGTGGCTGGACGGATTAGCAAAAATAGACATTGCATCTTTAATCGCCAACTGCGCTTTAACACTTAGCGGTGTTGTGGCGTTGTAGTCGAAGTATAGACTTGTCATATTTTTCCCTTTAGCTGCTCAAATAGCTTATGCAGCATATCAAGGCAGTGTTGCTGTGCTGGTTCTAACTCGCCTAATAACGCATCAATGCCTTCAGGTGATAATGCGTTCAATTCTTCGAGAGTTTTACCTTTAGCATGGCGGCAAAATTGATTAGACATTGCCAGGGAGGCGGTACATCCCCATGCACGAAAGCAGGCATTATCTACCCTCCCTTGGTTATCCAGTGTCAGGTCGATATCAACCTTGTCACCGCATACAGGGTTCCCTAATACCAGTTTAATGGTGGGATCGGATAACGTCCCCTGGCAGTCAGGATTGCAAAAATTGTCAATAATGATGTTGTTAAACATAATTCCACCTTGCTATTTATACCGCGGGTGTAGCTGGGGTACCTTCATCGTCTGACATTTTTCTCTCAAGGTTGACTGCACAGCAACCAAACTCTTTAGCAGCAGCGGTACGCATAACAAACTGAACTCGCTGAGAATTACGCCAGGATTTATTAGGATCGGTACGCAAGTAGACCAAATCTTCTGTCAATAACATGCCGGGGGTGGAAACAGAAAGTGGATCTAAGATCACTAATTGTCCGGTTTCACCATCAGGTAGCTCACGAGTTAAATCATTAGGATCACGAACGGAGAAATGAATATAAGGAGGAACATGTTTATGGTTATATTCATCTTCGATGGCAAGAAGGTTTGCTTCAACCAGACCATACATATCACGTGTCCGTGAAGCTGGAATGCCCATCCATTCTTCGATATCTGCATTTAATTCGCCACGGGAGATCATATCTCCGGTAAAACGTTTCCAGCCGCCCATAGTAATTACCATACTATCGCGATCTAAAGTGAGCTTGGTATTATTCTCTTTTAGGAACGTGATAAAACGATGGATCATGAATGGAGGGCCAATTAAATGCCGGGTGAATTTGCCTTTCCACTGGATTAATTGATTTAGTGCATCTTCTGGGGAGAAGTGGTCCTGATTAATCATATAGCGTCGGGTATCTAATAAACCTGTCAGGAAATTAAATATCTTAACCAGCGCCATTTCTGGAATATCTTCTGTTGATGGGCATAAACATAGGCCGGCGCCGCCAGATACTTTGAACATACTGCGATAATTAGAATAGACAGCCAATACTGTATGATCCATCGTATCGTGGCAACGACGATAAACGCTAGGAATTCCACTTGTACCCGTTGAGCGCATTTCATGTTCGATTTCAGATAATGGCTTGCTTAATAAACGGTGGCTTTCGGCTGATTTATAAGTTGCAACAGGTATCAGTGGGATGCGAACTAAATCATTATAACTCTGGATGTCTTCTGGCTTAACACCTTGTTTTTCACAAATATCTCTATAGTAAGGGTTATTATGATAATGGAAATGAAAAGCGTCCTTAAGCAAACAGGTTTTTAATTCTTGTTGCTCTTCTTTTGACAACTTATAGAGCAGGTCAACATCGGCTATTAACCATTTCAGCGGATTTCCGCCACGAGATTTTATACCGTCATATATATTTTTGATATTTTCCATTTTTTTCATCTCCGGTAGGGTAAAGAGTAGATAAATTAATCTTTGTTTATTATAAGTTATAGCAATAAAGCATAAGTTATGTAGGCAAAAAGGATAGTCATTAATAATTTATTTTTATTGAATAAATTGGCTATATTATTGCTTTGATCATTATATGGATTTGTCAATATTGTTAAAATTATGCTAAAAATAGCTGATTTATTCAAAACATTCACTTTAGTATGAATATGACCAGTTAATTCAAGTAAATTTTTAAATTGTCTTTTATATTTTTGTGAGGTTCGTTGTTTTTTGAACGGTTGAATGTTCTTTTGGTCAGTTTTTCATTGTCCTAAGATTTCGATAATGATAAAAACAAAATATAGATGAATGCCAAATTAAAAAATGAGTACGCATAATGAAAATGGATTGCTTAATTGTGGGTGCCGGTCAAGCCGGATTAAGTTTAGCTGCTATCCTTGCGGCTAAGAATATTAATGTCTGCATATTAGAGCGAGAAGCGCGTATTGGTGATGTGTGGCGCAGGCGTCCTGATAATATGCTGTTATTCACTTCACGCGGTATGACTCAGCTTCATGGCTTACCATTTCCTGGAATTAAAGATGGTTATCCAGATAAAAATGAAGTTGCTGATTATCTTGAACGCTATGCTTCACACCATAACCTTGCTATACATACTCAAACTGAAGTGGTCGAGGTGAAGCATGATGAAAATGGCTATCATGTTAAAACAAAAGACGGAAAAGTATTTCATGCGCCTTGCTTGGTTAATGCAACCGGTGCTAATCAATTAGCTGATATTCCAGTGCTTGCTGAACAACTTTCTACCGATATACAGCAAATCTCAGCTGATCAATATCGGGAGCCTAAGCAAATTCAAGCGGGCAGCCGAGTTGCTATCGTTGGTGATGGTGCAAGTGGTCGTCAGATTGCTAAAGATTTGGCAGCAACGACGAAGGTGACGTTATTTTGCGGTTCTTCTCGTCCGCTCTTACCTAATAGAATACTGGGCAAAGATATCTTTTGGTGGTTAAGCAAAAGTGGTCTGTTATTTGCCAATTATTACAGTTTGGTCGGGAAAATCATGCGGCGGCGTAATCCTATTCCTTGTGGCGATTTGAAAAACCATCGGTTAGCCGCTTTGGATATAGAAATAGCGAATAGGTTAGTTGATGTAAAAGACAATAAATTATGTGATTTGTCTGGTAATCAATATGAAGCAGATACGGTTATTTGGTGTTTGGGATATAAAGATAATACGGCATGGTTAACGCTTCCCGGCGCTGCGGATGCTAATGGATTTGTTTGTAAAAATGGTCATGCGGAAGGTGGGAAAACCCCTTATCCTGGGTTATTTATCGTTGGGCGGAAATGGTTGAGTAGCCGTGGTTCTGAACTGATGTTAGGGGCTTATAAAGACACCTGTCGGGTCGCTAAATGGGTAGAAAATTATCTGAAAGAGTATGTACCATTAAAATGAATGATTAATACAGGGTAGTGATATTTTACTCTGTATGTTTTATTTATCGTGGATTGATGGTTTATTAGGTAGTATTATTATGGTGTTGTTCTGAATTCTGTATCATTACTAATGAGTGCATAATATAGTAAATGTGCTATTAGGAACAAAATGATACAGAATCTCTAACATGCTGGCTTTGATAATAACGTTTATAAATAGAAATTATTTATTTTAGGTAATATATCAAAAATATTATTTATTCATAACACAGATGTTTTGTGTTGTAAAATTTAGACCTGCTAATGTTGATGAGAAATTGAAATATTTTTGTTGTGTTTGTTGCATTTTGTTCTTACTGGCATGTTTTAATTCAGAAGGTCTTAATCCATATAGTGTCATGCAGGTACGGCTGAAATGCGCGCCATCGGAAAATCCGCTATTACAAGCTAGTAAAGTCAGTGAATCTGATGAATGTATCTCATCAATAGCATGATGCAGACGTTTCCATAATAGATAACTACGGAAATTAGTTCCCATTTTTTCTCTAAATAGGTGCAAGAATCGACTCTCTGATAAATAGAGCTGATTTGATATTTCACGAGAAGATATACATTTAACTGGTAATTCAGTAATAAGAGAGGCCGCTTTCATAATTCTTTTATCCTGATAACAATGGCAATCTTCTATTTTACCTAAAAGGTTGTTTAAGATGAAAATATCTGGAGAGGTTTCTGATTGTAAACAATTAATAAAATAATTTGCTATTAAACTGGATGATTCTTGATTTAAGTATATGATATCTGAGCCTCTCATTTGATGTAGTAATAAATGACATAGTGGATTGGCTAGGTCTATTAATAGATTAAAACAGAGTTGCCCTTCCGAGTGTAATTTATGTTTAATATTAGAAGAAATAATGAATCCATGTACTTGTTTCGATTCATTTTCGGTATCAATCCTCATGAGTGAATTATTTGGTGATACACTTAATTGGATGCAAGGATGATGATGCCATTCTGTTTGCATATTATAAGAGAAAACCAGATCTTGTAGATGGAATTTATAGAATTTAATAAAATACGGTGATTTGTCTATTTTGTGTAACATGATGGTGTCCTTTATTAAATTGTTGTGTGTATTTGAATTAATTGTTTTATTTAATTATTATAAATTCTTGGTGTTATTTTTTAATTAAATTATATTAACTCATTAAATAATTGGTATTAGTTACTATATCGTCACAATACCATTAAATAATTATTATAAAGCTGCCTCCTTTAGTATCTGGAAAAAATAATTTCACCATTGGAAAATATCGTTATGATATGGCGTAAAGAATTATTTCCCACTCTGTTTTTTGCTGGTGGAATATTCAATCTTTGCTAGCCAGTCTTAACGATATCTGAATTGTTTAACGTCAAGTAGCTATTATCCACTTGATATAATTAAAAGTATTTTCTTTCGTAACATAATTAATGACCAAAAATTTAATGTGGAGCCAATATTTTTATATGATTATTTTAATTGGTTATAACTTATATTAAACATATTATCATGAGAACAATATGGTTATATTTTTATGTTCTTTGTGAATTAGGCCACATAAGTTATAAGTGTATTGGCATAATACCGGAAATAAGTTGCATCAGGCTTGTAATGAATAAAAAGACCTGTTAGGGCAGTTTGTTATAACAATCCCCAAAATGCTTTAATCAGGGGTTCATTAAGCCGTTTTCTCTGTACACATATACCCAATTCGAACGGTTCTACTAGAGAGATGTTGTCCAGTAAAGATATGCGATTGCGTACCGGTTCAGGGCTATTTTCTACAACGACATTGGGAATTAATGCCACTCCACAACCTAATGCAACCATAGAAACGATGGCTTCGTGGCCGGACACGGTTGCATAAATCAATGGATTGTTAATTTTATGGTAGCGGAACCAGTACTCAATGCGTTTACGTGAAGGGCCGTGCTCCGGCAAAATAAAGGGAATATTATTCCAGTTAGGGTAGTCTTGTATGACGAGTGCGCGTACAGAACAGGGAAGGGAAGGTGCAATCAGTACCAGTGGGACTTCACCGATTTTGGTGAAGCTAACATTATCTGGTAGTTTTTCCGGCTTACCGGCAATACCTAAATCGGCATCATTAGACTGTATCTTATTGACCGCATCTGCGGCATCACCCGTGGTGAGTTTGATTTCAACCATAGGATGTTCTGCGCGAAAACGGTCTAGGATCTGTGGTAAGTGACTATAGGCCGCTGTGACTGAACAAAATAGACGTAACTCGCCACATAAAGATGGGCTTTGTTGATTCAATGAGTGTTTTAGTTGTTGGTATTGCAACAGTGTCTGTTGGGCGAATTGTTTAAATTGCTCGCCGGCAAAGGTCAATTTTACAGTGCGATTATCCCGTAAAAATAATGGATGTCCCAGAATATCTTCAATACGCTGAATCTGGCGAGATAATGTGGATGGACTGACATGCATTGCTTTTGCTGTACGACCAAAATGACAGCTTTCAGCCAGATGTAGAAACAGTTTGAGGTCGCGTATATCCATAACCTATTCTCCTTTTCCTGTCCAATAATCTGTATTGCATAAAGTGCAATGTAGTATTGTTAATATATCAATTTAAGCAATGGCTTTCATGTCATATATTGAAAATATATAAACACCCCACAAGGTGGGGAAATCTAAAAAACAGTCGCAGCACTTCATTGCTGAGCGCTGAGCACAACATGATACGGAGTCACTAATGGCTAATTATTTTAATACGCTGAATTTGCGTCAGCAGTTGGCGCAGTTAGGTAAATGTCGTTTTATGGCGCGGGAAGAGTTTGTTGATGAAGCAGGATATTTAAAAGGCAAAAAAGTGGTTATCGTCGGTTGCGGGGCGCAAGGGCTGAATCAGGGCCTGAATATGCGTGACTCCGGTCTGGATATCGCCTATGCCCTGCGTAAAGAAGCCATTGAAGAAAAACGTGCTTCATGGCGTAAAGCAACAGAAAGTGGTTTTCAAGTCGGCACTTATGAGGAGTTGATACCGCGGGCTGATTTGGTAATTAACCTGACGCCAGATAAGCAACACTCTTCTGTTGTTCGCGCAGTTCAACCGTTGATGAAAGAAGGCGCTGCACTGGGTTATTCTCACGGTTTAAACATTGTTGAAGTCGGTGAACAAATCCGTAAAGACATCACTGTGGTGATGGTAGCGCCTAAGTGTCCCGGTACCGAAGTGCGTGAAGAATACAAACGGGGTTTTGGTGTGCCTACTTTGATCGCAGTTCACCCGGAAAACGATCCGAAAGGTGAAGGTATGGCGATCTCTAAAGCATGGGCTGCGGCAACGGGAGCGCATCGCGCCGGTGTTCTGGAATCTTCTTTCGTGGCTGAAGTGAAATCTGACCTGATGGGAGAGCAAACTATTCTGTGCGGTATGCTACAGGCTGGCTCACTGCTGTGTTATGACAAACTGGTGGCAGATGGCGCTGAGCCGGGTTATGCAGGAAAATTGATCCAGTTTGGCTGGGAGACCATCACAGAAGCATTGAAACAAGGTGGCATCACGCTGATGATGGACCGTCTGTCTAACCCGGCAAAACTGCGAGCGTATGCGCTGTCTGTGCAGTTGAAAGAACTGATGACGCCACTGTTCCAGAAACATATGGATGATATCATTTCTGGTGAGTTTTCTTCCGCTATGATGGCTGACTGGGCCAATGATGATAAGAAACTGTTAGGTTGGCGTGAGGAAACGGGTAACACTCCGTTTGAGAATTCACCTGAATATGATGGCAAAATCAGTGAACAGGAATACTTTGATCACGGCGTTTTAATGGTTGCTATGGTGAAAGCCGGGGTTGAACTGGCATTCGAAGTTATGGTTGATACCGGTATTATTGCTGAATCTGCCTATTATGAATCTCTGCATGAATTGCCGCTGATTGCGAATACTATCTCTCGTAAGCGCCTGTATGAAATGAATGTCGTTATTTCTGATACAGCAGAATACGGTAACTATTTGTTCTCTCATGTGGCGGTCCCTCTGCTGAAAGAGAAGTTTATGGATTCGCTACAGGCGGGTGACTTAGGTAAGTCCGTTGCAGATAATGGTATTGATAATGCCCAGTTACGTGATGTAAACGAGGCTATTCGTAACCACCCAATTGAAGTTGTTGGCCAAGTATTACGTGGTTATATGACAGATATGAAACGCATTGCAGTTGGCGGTTGATTAAAGAGAAAAAGAGAAAGATTTTCCCTCTAGACCGTAGACAAACCTCGTTTAAAATAACGGGGTTTGTCTATTCTGAAATATGTTTTGACTCATTTTTCCCATTAGGTCAATTTGCTCGCCCACGGATGAGTGATTGTGCACCCATTGCACTGAATAGTCTCTCTCACCCAGATGTAAAAATAACAAGGCGTGGCTACAGTAACGCTATTTTCTTATCTTTTATTTTGCTTTTGTTTTCGTTGAATTTCGGTTTATTGTGATGTGAAAATTTCTTATTGGATATTTTGATATATTTAATAATAAATTTATTTAATTACATTTGTTATTATTTGGAAATATATTTCTATATAATCATAGCCATTAGGATTATAATGATTTTTTGTCTAATTTTATGAAATAATATGAGAAAATAATGATGTATGTTCTTATTGTTAAGTAATAATGTCAGAAATTTACATTTGATTTTTATTGATGTAACTGTCAGAATTGATTTTGTATTTTTGAGGATGAATTTATAACTTGTGTTAATTTATTATGGTGTGAAAATGTATTTATAATAGAAGTGATTTTTTTCAAAGGTTATTTGTAAAGTAGATAATTTCATCAATGGATTAATTGATGAATTAAATATAAAATTATCTTACCATCATGATATATTCTTCACAATTGGACAAAATGGGAGATAAAATGAACATGAAGCTAGGTAAAAATATATTACAAACTATAGGTAATACCCCTGTGGTTATGTTAGAGAAAAAATACACTAAAGGAGTTAATGTTTTTCTTAAAATGGAAAACGTTAACCCTAGTGGAAGTGTTAAAGACCGTATTGCTGTTGCTATGTTGGAAAAGGCAGAAGCCCAAGGAGAATTAAGACCTGAAATGGTGGTTATTGAACCATCATCGGGTAATACGGCGATTAGCCTGGCAATGGCGTGTGCTATTAAAGGTTATCGGTTTATTGCAGTTCTAAACCGCCTGGTGCCAATAGCGAAGTGCGATAAAATAAAAGCATTTGGTGCGGAGATTGTTTTCCTGCCAGAGTTTGAAGATGGAAAGAATACTGCTGAATATTGTATAAATATAGCTAAAAATATCGTAAAAGCATATCCAAATGCGTTTATCCCCATGCAATTTGAAAATCAGGTTAATCCTGATGAACATTATCGCTCTACAGGGTATGAATTGTATGAAACCTTTGGTGATAATTTGGCAGCTTGTTTTGCAACGGCAGGGAGTTGTGGAACGCTTACCGGGGTTTCTCGTTATTTGAAAGAGAAAAATCCGCAAGTGCGAATTTATGGTGTTGAACCTGTTGGGTCAGTTATTTTCGGTGGTGAACAGAGAAAATTTTTGGTACAGGGAGCGGGGCTGCCATTTACACCTTCTATTCTCGATATTAATAACATCGATTTTACCTTGAAGGTTGCAGATATTGATGCATTCCGGACGGCAAGAGAATTAGCTAGAAATGAGGGTATTTTGATTGGTGGAACGGGAGCTTGTTCAGTTTATGCTGCATTAGATCATTTAGATGATTTTAAACCTGGGGATAATATTGTTGTCATTATTCCTGATGGTGGGGAACGTTACATCGACACGATTTATAACGATGTCTGGTTATCTGAAAATAATTTCTCAGAATTAATTGAAGAAAGTACAGTCGATCCCTGCTTAGAAGAAGTGATTATAAGAATGGGATGCACGATAAATAAATTCTAATTTGTTTTGGTGATTTATTGTAATCGCCGATACAATCTTTTCATAATAAAAAGTTTAAATTCAAAGAGATTATTTGTCTTTTATATTGATGAAGGATAAGTAAGAAATATTGAAGATATTGAATTTGAGGGCATGGTTGTGGATACTGATAAGTTTATTTATAAAGATTATCGAACTCAGTACGATAAAAATTTTCTTTAAAAAGTAATAATAGCCAACGCGATTTATCGAAATGGTTGTTTTCTTAGTACAGAACTTTTTTGCCTGAAATTGCTGAGATGGTTGTTGAAGTAACCAGTGCACTCAATATTCATTATATGGCATATCAATTCAGAGGTATTGATAAAACCAGAATGGATATGAAAATAGAAATTTTTGATTAAATTAATTAGTGCTTCTTTAAATGATTCCAATATAAGGAGAGAATATCGTAAATAATTATGTTATCCCTCAGTAATCTGGTTGCGATAATCCTTATCCTACCAGTGAAAATATATGGGAATTCAGTATTGAATGAACGAGATTATCAATATCCATCTGTTGGTTGCTGTTTGTGCAAAGTAGAATCCGGCCTTGCCTTTCTGCTACAATTCTATCCCCTGAGATACTGTCCTGATATAACTTATTAAACATCATGCGATTAAATCCTAGCCAACAACAAGCTGTCGAATTTGTTACCGGTCCTTGTCTGGTCCTGGCAGGAGCCGGTTCCGGCAAAACGAGAGTGATCACCAATAAGATTGCTCATCTTATCCGTACTTGTGGCTATCAGCCTCGTCATATTGCCGCTGTGACGTTTACTAATAAAGCTGCGCGGGAAATGAGAGAGCGTGTAGCACAAACTCTGGGGCGCAAAGAGGCTAAGGGGCTGATGATTTCTACTTTCCACACTTTGGGATTGGAAATCATTAAGCGCGAATACAAAGCTCTAGGAATGAAAAGCAATTTCTCGTTGTTTGATGATCAGGACCAGATGGCTCTGTTGAAAGATTTAACAGCCGATTTACTGGAGGAAGATAAAGATCTATTACAAAAATTGATTTCTACCATTTCAAACTGGAAAAATGATCTGCTTTCTCCACAGCAAGTTTTAGCATTGGCCCGTTCCGCTCAGGAGCATCAGTTTGCTGAATGTTATCGCCGTTATGATTTACATCTGGCGAGCTGTAATGTATTGGATTTTGACGATTTGATTACCAAACCGACTTTGCTGATGCAGCGTGATGAAGAAGTCAGGGAGCGTTGGCAAAACCGTATTCGTTATCTGTTGGTCGATGAATATCAGGACACCAATACCAGTCAATATCAACTGGTAAAATTGTTGGTGGGACAAAGGGCTCGTTTTACGGTGGTGGGTGATGATGACCAGTCGATCTATTCATGGCGTGGCGCAAGACCTCAAAATTTGGTGCTGCTGAAAGAGGATTTCCCGAAGCTTAATGTGATCAAACTGGAACAGAACTATCGTTCCTCTGGCTGTATTCTGAAAGCGGCTAATATTTTAATCGCTAATAATCCCCACGTGTTTGAAAAACGGCTTTTTTCTGAACTGGGGTATGGTGATCCGTTGAAAGTGATTACCGCTAATAATGAAGAGCATGAGGCGGAAAGGGTTATTGGGGAACTGATGGCACATCACTTTATCAATAAGACCCAATATAAAGATTACGCTATTCTCTACCGAGGAAATCATCAATCCCGCGTGTTTGAAAAGATGCTGATGCAAAACCGCATTCCTTACCGAATTTCTGGTGGCACTTCTTTCTTTGCCCGCCCTGAAATTAAGGATTTGTTAGCTTATCTGCGGGTGCTGACTAATCCTGAAGATGACAGCGCATTCCTAAGAATTGTCAATACACCAAGACGTGAGATTGGTGCGGCGACCATTCAAAAACTGGGTGAATGGGCGAATCAGCGCAATAAAAGTCTCTATCAGGCTAGTTTTGATCTTGGTTTGGAACAAAGTCTAACTGGCCGCGGTTTGGCGGCACTACAGCGTTTTACTCACTGGATGGATGAGATAACTCGTCAGGTTGAACGAGATCCTTTGCTAGCTGTGCGTGATCTGCTACATGGTATGGATTATGAAAGCTGGCTGTACGAAACATCACCGAGTCCAAAAGCGGCTGAGATGCGGATGAAAAATATTAATCAGTTGTTCACTTGGATGAGTGAAATGCTGGAAGGTGATGAACTGAACGAACCAATGACTTTATCTCAGGTGGTCGCGCGTTTCACATTACGGGATATGTTGGAACGAGACGAGGACGGTGAGGAGTTTGATCAGGTGCAATTGATGACTTTACATGCTTCCAAAGGGTTGGAGTTTCCCTATGTATTTCTAGTCGGCATGGAAGAAGGATTATTGCCTCATCAGAGCAGTATTGATGAAGAAAATATTGATGAAGAGCGACGATTGGCTTATGTAGGGATCACCCGAGCTCAACGGGAGTTATTCTTTACTTTATGTAAAGAACGTCGTCAATATGGCGAGCTAATTCGTCCAGAACCAAGTCGTTTTTTGCATGAGTTACCACAGGATGATTTACATTGGCCGCAAGATAAAAAAATAGTGACTGCCGAAGAAAGAATGCAAAAAGGGCAATCACGTATCGCGGATATCAAATCGCGTTTAGGACTTGGACAAAAAAATAAGTCGTAAATATATTGAAGACCCCCTGTATCACACAGAGATACAGGGAAAACGATGTTATTCAGGTTTGAGTATCCTGCTCGTCTAAAACAAGTGACCATTGAACATGGCTTTGCCACTGAATTTCCTGCTGTAAAGACTCTGCCCTCAGAGGGTGTTGCATTAGCCAGCCATGAGGTAACGTTATTGTTAACGCTTCACTATTCACTTTTAGACGTAGAGTAGGGAGGGGGTTATCTCGACGACGGTTGGCGAAGATGATAGCTAACCGCAACAGACGACATAAACGTTGAGCTTGTGTCAGAGGTAAGGCGTTTTGTTGATTAAAGGAAAACAAATCAATGGGGCCACTTTGGTTCTTTAGTAATGTGGCTAAGAGCTTTTTCTGTGCGGGTGTATAGCCGGGGAGAGTGAGATAATTGATAAGATAAGCTGCATGTGATGGAGCTTGGTGGAAATCAATACTCAGGCCAATTTCATGTATCAGACAGGCACTTTGTAATAATTCATAACATCGACTATCAAGTTCCCAAGGTTTAGCAATTTGTGGCAGGAAGTGTTCAGCCAATTGTTTGACCCGTTGAGAATGTTCAACGTCTAACTGAAAACGACGCTGTATATTACGTAGCGTTCTGGTACGAATATCTGGCTCTATTGGTAAATTCAGCATGCCGTAAACAAGACCTTCCCGTAAAGCGCCGCCCGCAAGGATCATACTTTCAATATTTAATGCTTGGAAAATCGCTATCAGGATAGCCAGACCACTTGGGAAAACCAAAGCCCGTTCCAGCGTCAATCCTTCTATTTCCAGTTCTTCCAGCTTACCGCATTCAATCGCTTTATGTTTGAGCTCCTGAAGTTTTGGCAAAGTGATCAGCTCATCCATACCCTGAGCAATCATGATTTCTTGCAGAGCCTGAACGGTGCCGGAAGCACCCACACAAATCTGCCAACCTTGTTCGGTAAGCTTTGGCGCAATGGGTTTCAACGTTTCATGTGCGGCAGCTTCGGCTTTGGCGAAATTTTCTGCCGTCAGGCTACGGTCATTAAAGTAGCCTTCAAGCCAGGTAACACAGCCCATGCTTAAGCTGGATAACTGAGTAGCTTTTGCCCCATTCCCCGTAACTAACTCTGTACTTGCACCGCCAATATCGACAACCAGACGTTTTTCAGGGCCGCCAGTTGTATGGGCAACGCCTTGATAAATAAGCCGAGCTTCATCTTCGCCACTGATTACTTTAACCGGACAATCAAGGATTTCTGATGCTTTCTTCACAAAATCGTCTGAATTTTCAGCGATGCGTAAAGTCGCCGTAGCAACAACGCGGATTTGTGATGGTGGTATATCCTGTAAGCGTTCAGAAAAAACTCTGAGACATTGCCAGCCTCTCTCCATTGCTTGTTGAGATAAGCGGTTATTTTTATCTAATCCGGCGGCCAGCCTGACTTTACGTTTGATTCGAGCCAGTATCTGCATACTGCCGGATACTTCGCGCACAACCAGCATATGAAAACTGTTTGAACCCAGGTCGATAGCCGCATAGAGCGAAGAAGAACTCAGCATCATTATTCAGCCTGAACGTTTACGGTTATTACGTGGTGTATTATTACGATGCGACAAATTGTTACGGCGCTGATGGTTTCCTGAACGCGAACGGTAGCGGCGTTTAGGAACCGGTAAGTCTTGCAGCAAGGCTTGACTGTTATATTTGCTGACTGGGATAGCGTGCTGAATATAATTTTCAATCGCTGGCAGGTTTAACGCGTATTCTTCACAGGCCAGGCTGATCGAGTGGCCGCTTTCACCGGCACGACCGGTACGGCCAATGCGGTGGACATAATCCTCGCAGTCATCGGGTAAGTCATAATTAAAAACATGAGTGACTGAAGGAATGTGCAATCCACGGGCTGCGACATCAGTTGCAACCAGAATATCAATATTGCCGTTGCTGAATTCTTCCAGGATGCGTAACCGTTTTTTTTGTGCTACATCACCGGTTAGCAACCCAACTCGATGTCCGTCAGCAGCCAGATGCGCCCAGATGTCTTCACAACGATGTTTTGTATTGGCGAAAATGATGCAGCGATCAGGCCACTCTTCTTCCAATAACGTTTGCAGCAGGCGCATTTTTTCTTCGTTAGAAGGATAAAACAGCTCTTCGCGGATACGGTGTCCCGTCTTCTGTAGCGGTTCTACCTCGACGTACTCTGCATGATTCATTTGTTCAAATGCCAATTCTCGAACTCGGTAAGAGAGTGTGGCAGAAAACAGTAGGTTCATACGTTCGTTTGCTGGTGGCATCCGGCGGAATAGCCAGCGGATATCTTTGATAAAGCCGAGATCGTACATGCGATCAGCTTCATCAAGAACCACAACTTGAACCGCACTCAGATTAATGTGCCCCTGTTTGGTATAGTCGATCAGACGTCCGGTAGTGCCGATAATAATGTCAACACCAGATTCCAGTACTTTTAGCTGCTTGTCGTAACCATCGCCGCCGTAGGCAAGACCCATCTTTAAACCTGTTGCCTGTGCCAGATTTTCTGCATCCGAGTAAATCTGTACAGCAAGTTCGCGGGTAGGAGCCATAATCAGCGCCCTTGGCTGATTGGTTTGACGCTCCTCCGCTGCGGGATGAGTCAGTAAATAATGAAAAGCAGACGCTAAAAATGCTAGCGTCTTCCCCGTACCGGTTTGCGCTTGCCCCGCGACATCACGGCCTTCAACAGTGAAAGGCAATGTCAGTGCTTGTATCGGTGTACAATTAGAAAAGCCCTTATTATCAAGAGCTTCTATAACCTTGGGGTGCAAGGCGAAGTCGGAAAACTTCTTTTCTGTCAAGTGTGTTTTACTCATAGTGTGGTAGAATATCAGTTAACCATTGTCTTACGAAAGTGTATCCACTGAAATAAAGGCAACCTTATATCAGTAATGTTACACTAGCATGGTAAAAAATTATTCTTTGGAGTAAAAAATGAGCGAAAAAATTATTCATTTGAGTGATGCTAGCTTTGATACTGACGTTCTTAACGCAACAGGTCCAGTTCTTGTCGATTTTTGGGCTGCCTGGTGTGGACCATGTAAAATGATTGCACCTATTTTAGATGAAATTGCCTCGGAATATTCAGGCAAACTGACTATTGCTAAATTGAACATTGATGACAACCCGGCAACTGCTCCTAAGTATGGTATCCGTGGTATTCCTACACTGTTGCTGTTTAAAGATGGTCAAGTTGCTGCTACTAAAGTGGGAGCACTGTCAAAGACTCAATTGAAAGAATTTTTGGATACTAATCTCTGATTGAAGTAAGCTCACATTAATACCGGGCGTTTAGCGTATATTATTATTTATTTCATTGACCGCTAGACGTCCGTAAAGAAGCGTGATAAGTTAGCGCCACTGCTTGTATCACATACATCATGTTAGAAGTATGTTGCATACTGAATAATCTGTAGTGTCTGATAAGTCTGTTATCTCTGGATAGTCTAAAATATCCAATGGGTTATACGGGAATAATCTGGCGTATAGCTCGTTACGTTGAGATAGTTTTTATCGAAATCAGTAATGTTTCAGCATTATCTCAACAGCGTTTTTGACAGCCTGTCAGTCTTATTTGAGCTCAATCTTAGTACTTCAAATTATTGCCTTTTTATATGAATAATGTATTGAAGGTCTGATTTGTTTTTTGTACAAAATAAACAGGCACCGATCGATGACGCTGCCATACTATTCACGTTCATAGTTCGAGATATACCCCGAGTTTAAGAACCCACCATTATGAATCTTACCGAATTAAAGAATACGCCGGTATCTGAACTGATTACACTCGGCGAAAATATGGGGCTGGAAAATCTGGCCCGTATGCGTAAACAAGACATTATCTTCTCTATCCTTAAGCAGCATGCGAAAAGCGGAGAAGATATCTTCGGTGATGGCGTGCTGGAGATATTGCAGGATGGATTTGGATTCCTCCGTTCAGCAGACAGCTCCTACCTTGCCGGCCCCGATGATATCTACGTTTCTCCTAGCCAAATCCGTCGTTTTAACCTCCGTACCGGTGACACAATTTCAGGTAAAATTCGTCCACCTAAAGAGGGTGAACGCTATTTTGCTCTGTTGAAGGTTAACGAAGTTAATTTTGACAAACCAGAAAATGCCCGCAGTAAAATTCTTTTTGAAAACTTGACCCCGCTACATGCTAATAGCCGCCTGCGTATGGAGCGTGGTAATGGTTCCACAGAAGATCTGACTGCTCGTGTTCTGGATCTGGCAGCGCCGATTGGCCGTGGACAACGTGGTCTGATCGTCGCGCCGCCAAAAGCGGGTAAGACGATGTTGCTGCAAAATATTGCTGCTAACATTGCTCACAATCATCCAGATTGTGTATTGATGGTACTTCTGATTGATGAACGTCCGGAAGAAGTTACTGAAATGCAACGTCTGGTAAAAGGTGAGGTTATTGCTTCTACTTTTGATGAGCCTGCTTCTCGTCACGTTCAGGTGGCAGAGATGGTTATTGAGAAAGCAAAACGTCTGGTTGAACACAAAAAAGATGTGATTATTCTGCTTGACTCTATTACTCGCTTAGCACGTGCTTATAACACTGTTGTTCCTGCATCCGGTAAGGTATTGACTGGTGGTGTGGATGCTAACGCGTTACATCGTCCGAAACGTTTCTTCGGTGCTGCGCGTAATGTGGAAGAGGGCGGAAGCCTGACCATTATTGCGACTGCGTTGGTGGATACAGGTTCCAAGATGGATGAAGTAATTTACGAGGAGTTTAAAGGCACTGGTAACATGGAGCTGCATCTCTCCCGTAAAATTGCTGAAAAACGCGTTTTCCCAGCTATCGATTACAACCGTTCTGGTACACGCAAAGAAGAGTTACTCACTACCTCTGAAGAGCTACAGAAGATGTGGATTCTGCGCAAAATTATTCATCCGATGGGAGAAATTGATGCGATGGAATTCCTTATCAACAAACTGGCTATGAGCAAAACGAACGACGATTTCTTTGACATGATGAAACGTTCATAGTTTTAACTCAGTTCATGATCATTTTAATCAGCGCCACAGTTTCGTGGCGTTTTTTGTATCTACCGTACTGTTAAACACTATATGTGGCATGTATTTTGCATAATATTGTTTCCCAATAGTGTTATACATATGATGTAAAGGTTATTAATTTTTCTACAGTGAATAAATAAAGAAGAATACCCTCACGGAGCGAAGAATTTATGAAGTTGGTTCCTGGCCAGAAAAACCATGTATCTGTGGATAATAAATAACCAGGCTATATTTGTTTTTCACGGAGAATTTTTATCGTGAATATTCCCAGTATGAGTATCGAAGTTTTTTGCATTTTCTTGTTTTCGTTTGCGTTTTTATTTATGGCGCGTATCGTAGGAAAGAAGATCGGCCTCGTTGATAGACCTAATTATCGTAAACATCATCAAGGATTAGTACCTCTGGTTGGTGGGATTTCGGTATTTGCTGGGATCTGTTTTACTTTTGTTATAACAAACGAGTTTATACCTCATAAATGGCTGTATTTAATTTGTGCCACTTTACTGGTATTTATCGGCGCATTGGATGATCGTTTTGATATCAGCGTTAAGGTTCGGGCAACCATCCAAGCTCTAGTTGGTATTGCGATGATGTATTTCGCTGGCCTGAAATTAGACAGTCTTGGTTATGCTTTTGGCCCCTGGGACATGACACTTGGGCCGTTTAGTTATGTTGTGACGCTATTTGCTGTCTGGGCTGCCATCAATGCATTCAATATGGTTGATGGGATAGATGGATTATTAGGCGGATTATCCTGTGTCTCCTTCGGTGCTTTGGGGATCTTGCTGTATCAAAGTGGTAATACAGCACTAGCATTATGGTGTTTTGCATTTATTGCTGCCATTCTCCCTTATATTGTTCTTAATCTTGGTTTATTAAGCCAACGCTTCAAAGTGTTTATGGGAGATGCGGGCAGTACGCTGATTGGTTTTACCATTCTCTGGCTGCTTATTGAATCTACTCAGGGGAATGAACATCCGGTTAATCCAGTTACTGCGTTGTGGGTTGTTGCCATTCCATTAATGGATATGGTTGCTATTATGTACCGCCGGTTACGGAAAGGGATGAGTCCATTTTCTCCTGACAGGCAACATATTCACCACCTAATTATGCGGTCTGGGTTCTCATCACGTCAGGCTTTTATTTTAATCACTGTTGCTGCCGCTTTATTAGCCGCTATCGGTATTACCGGAGAATGGCTGGAATTTGTGCCTGAGTGGGTAATGTTGGCACTGTTCTTGCTTGCATTTGTGTTGTATGGCTATTGCCTCAAGCGTGTTTGGAAGGTGGCCCGTTTCATTAAACGGCAAAAGCGTCGTATGCGCCGTTCAGCTAACCATTAAACATCTATTATCAGCAGAGGTTCTGTGCAGTGGTAAAATCAGAAACGAAATCTATTCAGAATGAACAAGCTTTGGAGCATGAGCTGGATATCAGAGCCTTGTGCAGTGCGTTATGGCGTGGAAAGATATGGATTGTTGTACTGGCAATCATTTTCGCAACCACGGCGTTAGGGGCATCTTATCTGATGCAACAAAAATGGAGTGCCACAGCAATCACGGATTTGCCTACGATTAATCAATTGGGAAGTTATTACTCTCAGCAGCAGTTTTTGCGCAATCTGGATACGCACATTAACATTTCACCGGAAACTCAGTTACCATCTATTCCAGAAGAAGCCTATAAGGAGTTCATCACTCAGGTTGCAGCATATGATACTCGCCGTGAATTCTGGTTGAAATCTGATTATTACAAGCAGCGGCAGGAGGGAGATGCCAGAGCTGATGCGGCCTTATTAGATGAATTAGTCAATAATATTCAGTTTATTCCTCATGATGATAAAAAAGTGCTGAATGACAGCATTAAACTGACTGCGGAGTCTTCTGAACAAGCAAATCAACTCCTGCGCCAGTACATTGCTTTTGCTAATAGTCGTGCTAGTACTCATTTAAATGATGAATTAAAAGGCGCATGGATTACCCGCGCCCAATCTATGGATGCACTGGTTAAGCGACAGGAAATGGTAGCTAAAGCGGTTTATAACCGCGAAATGAATATATTGCAGCAGTCCCTGAAAATTGCGGAAAAACAAGGAATTCGGCGCAATCAAACGGATACGCCGGTGGAGCAGTTGCCCGATTCAAAAATGTTTATGTTAGGGATGCCGTTGTTACAGGCTCAACTTGAGACTTTGGAAGCCACAGGGCCTAAGTATGATGTGGACTATGACCAGAATATTGCAATGTTAGCAGCATTGGATGTTCTTCCGGCACAGGATCAATTCCAGGCTTACCGCTATTTGAGAACACCAGAGGAGCCTGTTGCCAGAGACAGCCCTCGCAGAATGTTTTTGATGATTATGTGGGGGGCAGTTGGCGCTTTAGTGGGAGCTGGCGTGGCATTAGTTAGATGCTCGCGTAAAGAATCAGATCATTATTAGGAATAACTACTTCTGAGGGATATTTTCTGCAACTCTAGTAGCAAGAGTAAATAGCATTCAGAGTATTGTTTGCAGGAAAATCTGCAAGTTACTGACTATAAGAGAGTCACTGTGAAAGTGTTGACTGTGTTTGGTACTCGGCCGGAGGCTATTAAGATGGCTCCGCTAGTACACGCATTGGCAAGGGATGAAGCCTTCGAAGCGAAAGTATGTGTCACCGCCCAACATCGGGAAATGTTGGATCAGGTGTTACACCTTTTTGAGATCACGCCCGATTTTGATCTCAATATTATGAAATCAGGGCAAGATCTAACAGATATTACCTGTCGTATTTTGGCAGGATTGAAGCCCGTTTTAGCAGAATTTAAGCCTGATGTTGTATTGGTTCACGGAGATACGACAACGACAATGGCAACCAGTTTGGCTGCGTTCTATCAACGTATCCCTGTTGGTCACATTGAAGCTGGATTAAGAACGGGTGATCTCTATTCTCCTTGGCCGGAAGAGGCAAACCGTAAGATTGCTGGGCATCTGGCAATGTATCATTTTGCTCCGACAGAAAATTCCCACAATAATTTATTGAAAGAATCCATTGCAGATAGTCGGGTTTTTGTTACCGGAAATACAGTGATTGATGCGTTGCTGTGGGTACGTGATCGAATAATGAATGATGAGGCTATGCGAAGTAAGCTAGCGAAGCACTACCCGTTTATTGATACTAATAAAAAAATGATTCTGGTGACGGGGCATCGTCGTGAAAGTTTTGGTGGCGGATTTGAGCGAATTTGTGAAGCTTTGGCACAGATAGCCCGCGCTCATCCAGATGTGCAAGTCGTCTATCCGGTTCATCTAAACCCGAATGTTAATGAGCCAGTAAAGCGCATTTTGCATAATATTGATAATGTTATTCTCATTGAACCCCAGGATTATTTGCCATTTGTTTATCTAATGAACCATGCCTATATGATCCTGACCGATTCTGGTGGCATTCAAGAAGAAGCGCCTTCTTTAGGAAAACCGGTATTAGTAATGCGTAACACTACTGAGCGGCCAGAGGCGGTTGATGCTGGAACGGTACGTCTGGTAGGGACAGAAACAAAAACTATCGTGGAAGAGGTGACTCGATTGTTGACGGACGATGCCGCCTATCAGCAAATGAGCCGCGCTCATAATCCTTACGGGGATGGCGATGCCTGTCAACGTATTCTCGACGCTTTGAAAAAAATCAGGTGACACTATGAGCTTTGACACTGTGAGCTTTGAAACTATTTCTGTTATTGGTCTTGGTTATATTGGTTTGCCAACGGCGGCGGCGTTTGCATCCCGCAATAAGAAAGTCATTGGCGTGGATGTTAATCAGTATGCAGTAGACACCATCAACCGTGGTGCAATTCATATTGTAGAACCGGATCTAGACAAAGTGGTGAAAGTTGCCGTAGAAGGCAGTTACCTGAAAGCTGTGACTGCTCCGTTGCCAGCAGATGCTTTTTTGATAGCTGTTCCGACGCCTTTTAAAGACGATCATGAGCCGGATATGACATACGTCCGTTCCGCAGCCGAATCGGTGGCGCCGGTGCTGAAAAAAGGTGATCTGGTTATTTTGGAATCTACCTCGCCAGTAGGCGCGACGGAGCAGATGGCAGAATGGCTGGCAGCAGCGCGTCCTGATTTAACTTTTCCACAACAGGTTGGAGAAGAGTCCGATATTGATATCGCTTACTGTCCTGAACGTGTGCTGCCAGGACAAGTTATGGTTGAATTAATTAAGAATGACCGCGTTGTTGGCGGTATGACGTCAAAATCTTCGGCCAGAGCTAGCGAGCTGTATAAAATTTTCCTTGAAGGTGAATGTGTTGTCACTAATGCAAGAACGGCAGAAATGTGTAAGCTGACAGAAAACAGTTTCCGAGATGTAAACATTGCATTCGCCAACGAACTTTCCTTGATTTGTGCTGATCAAGGTATCAACGTGTGGGAACTGATCAGTTTGGCAAATCGTCACCCGCGCGTAAATATTCTCCAACCCGGCCCTGGTGTGGGTGGTCATTGTATTGCTGTTGATCCGTGGTTCATTGTTTCTCAAAACCCAAAACAATCACGTCTTATTCATACAGCACGTATGGTTAATGATGACAAACCATTGTGGGTTGTGGATCAAGTAAAAGCGGCTGTTGCGGATTGTTTGGCTGAAAGTGGAAAACGCGCAAGCGAAGTGAAAATTGCCTGTTTTGGTTTGGCATTTAAACCAAATATTGACGATTTGCGTGAGAGTCCAGCGGCACATATCACCGGTATGATTGCGCAATGGCATGCAGGTGAAACGCTGGCGGTGGAACCTCATGTTCATGAATTACCTGCTTCCTTGAAGGAAATAACTCGATTAGTTAATCTGGAAAAGGCGCTGGAAGAAGCAGATATCCTGTTGATGCTGGTGGATCATCATCAGTTTAAAGCTGTAAACAGTCATGAAATTAAACAGAAGTGGATTGTGGATACAAAAGGAGTCTGGCGTTGAGACGTATTCTAATCACAGGTGGTGCAGGTTTTATTGGCTCCGCGGTTGTGCGGCATATCATTAACAATACAGAAGACAGCGTGGTTGTGGTTGATAGCCTGACTTATGCCGGTAATCTGGCGTCTCTTGCCCCGGCTGCTGATAGCCCTCGTTATGCGTTTGAACAGGTTGATATCTGTCAACGTGGAGCGCTGGATCGAGTCTTTGAACAATATCAGCCGGATTGTGTGATGCATTTGGCGGCAGAAAGCCATGTGGATCGCTCTATTGATGGCCCTGCGGCATTTATCGAAACCAACATTGTGGGTACTTATACTTTGTTGGAAACTGCGCGTGCTTTCTGGCAGAAACTCAGTGAAGAGAAACAGGCTGTTTTCCGTTTTCACCACATTTCAACAGATGAAGTGTATGGTGATTTACATGGTGAAGAGGGCTTCTTTACCGAAACAACACCTTATGCGCCAAGTAGCCCATATTCGGCGTCTAAAGCATCCAGCGATCATTTGGTAAGAGCATGGCATCGGACTTATGGTTTACCGGTCATTATCACCAATTGTTCAAATAACTATGGTCCTTACCATTTCCCGGAAAAACTGATCCCACTGATGATCTTAAATGCATTAGCAGGAAAATCTTTACCGGTATATGGTGAAGGGAAACAAATTCGCGATTGGCTGTATGTGGAAGACCATGCCAGAGCGCTCTATTTGGTTGTGACAAAAGCTGAACCGGGCAAAACCTACAATATTGGCGGTCATAATGAACGCAAAAATATTGATGTGGTTTGTGCAATTTGTGAACTTCTGGAAGAATTTTGTCCTGAGAAACCCGCAGGCATTGCGTATTATCGAGACTTGATTACTTATGTTGCGGATCGCCCCGGCCATGATATGCGTTATGCCATTGATGCAGCTAAAGTTGAGCGTGAGCTAGGCTGGAGACCTCAAGAGACATTTGAATCAGGTATTCGTAAAACAGTTCAATGGTATTTGGAAAATGAAAACTGGTGGCGTAAAGTTCAAGACGGCTCTTATGCCGGTGAACGCCTTGGATTAGGTAAAAACTGAATGACGATGGGGGCAGTAAATATGAAAGGGATCATTCTGGCAGGTGGATCAGGAACCCGGTTGCATCCGATAACACAGGGTGTTTCCAAACAATTACTGCCAATTTATGATAAACCAATGATTTACTATCCTTTGTCAGTACTCATGTTGGCAGGGATACGTGATGTTCTGATTATTTCTACACCAGAAGATTTACCTTCTTTCCGTCGGCTGTTAGGTGATGGCGACAGGTTTGGTATTCACTTAAGCTATAAAGAACAGCCATCACCGGATGGTTTAGCTCAGGCATTTTTGATTGGTGAGGAGTTCATCAACGGCGGGTCTTGCTGCTTGGTATTGGGAGACAATATTTACTTTGGACAAGGGTTCAGTCCAAAACTGAGAAATGTTGTTTCTCGTGGAAAAGGGGCGACTGTTTTTGGTTATCAAGTGATGGATCCTGAGCGATTTGGGGTGGTGGAATTTGATGACGCGTTCCGCGTTCTTTCTATTGAGGAAAAACCAGAAAAGCCAAAATCCAACTGGGCGGTAACAGGTCTCTATTTCTACGATAATCAAGTAGTAGATTTTGCTAAGCAGGTTAAGCCTTCTGCCAGAGGTGAACTAGAGATTACCAGTATTAACCAGATGTATTTGGAACGTGGCGAACTAAACATTGAGTTGTTAGGGCGTGGTTTTGCTTGGTTGGATACTGGCACTCATGACAGCTTGATTGAAGCCAGTACTTTTGTGCAGACCGTTGAGAAGCGTCAAGGTTTTAAAATCGCCTGTCTTGAAGAGATCGCCTGGCGTAATGGTTGGCTGGATGATGCACAGTTAAGAGAAACAGTAAAATCCTTGTCAAAAACTGGCTATGGCCAATATCTGCTGGATCTGCTCCATGTCCGTGCGCGCCAATATTGAACCATTAGAGTGGGATAGCCATTATTTTGGGTTGTCCACCGCTCGCCTTGATTTCACGCCTGATGCCGATCTGCTAACCTCATCTCAGTTAGATCAGTATGCTTTAGTGCAAGCTAAAGTACCTGCGCAGCGATTGGATCTTATTGATGGCTTATCCGCGTTGGGCTTTTCGCTAGTGGAAGGGGAAGTCGACTTTTCCTTAATGATTGGCATAGAAAATGCTAAAGACAATTCTGAAAGTAATCTACTTTCGGCTGAGCGGCGGGATATCCCGATGTTGAAAGAGGTGGCTTCCAACGTATTTCCTTTAAGTCGTTTTCGAACCCCGTGGTATCAACCACAGGATAGTGGTCGTTTTTACGCGACTTGGGTTGAAAAAGCGGTATTGGGGACATTTGATCATCAATGTTTACTGGTAAACGGAGATAGTGGACAACCCGCAGGATTTGTTACTTTACGAGATATTGGGGCTGGAGAGGCTCGTATGGGTTTGTTGGCCGTATTCCCAGAAAATATTGGTTGTGGTATTGGCTCAAAATTGATGTTGGCGGCGCAGCAGTGGTGTCAACGCCACCAAATACGGCAGTTAAGGATTGCGACACAAACCAGCAACATCGCTGCTTTGCGCCTTTATACACGCAGTGGTGCGTTTGTTGAAAGCACCGCGTATTGGTTATATAGGGGATGAAATGATTCCATTTAACAAACCACCAGTAGTTGGCACTGAATTAGATTACATGAAGCAAGCAATGGAGAGCGGTAAGCTTTGCGGGGATGGTGGTTTCACCAAACGTTGTGAAGAGTGGATGGAACAACATTTCAATTGTCCGAAAGTTCTATTAACACCATCCTGTACCGCTGCACTGGAAATGGCGGCTATTTTGCTGAATATCCAACCCGGTGATGAAGTTATTATGTCGAGCTTCACTTTCGTTTCCAGTTCTAACGCGTTTGTGCTGCGTGGAGCAACCATTGTATTCGTGGATATTCGCCCGGATACCATGAATATTGATGAAACCAAAATCGAAGCAGCAATTACAGCTAAAACACGCGTGATTGTTCCGGTGCATTACGCCGGTGTGGCCTGTGAAATGGATACCATTATGGCTCTGGCAGAGAAATATAACCTGTTTGTCGTGGAAGATGCTGCGCAGGGGGTAATGTCTACTTATAAAGGGCGTGCACTGGGAACTATCGGACACATTGGTTGCTATAGTTTCCACGAAACAAAAAACTACTCTTCTGGTGGTGAAGGTGGTGCTGCGCTTATCAATGATCAATCACTGATTTCCCGTGCAGAAATTGTTCGCGAAAAAGGGACTAATCGTAGCCAGTTTTTCCGTGGCCAAGTTGATAAATATACTTGGCGCGATATCGGTTCGAGTTATCTGATGTCGGAGCTTCAGGCTGCTTATTTATGGGCACAATTAGAAGAGGCTGAGAAAATCAATGAGCGTCGCCTTGCCTTGTGGAATACCTATTATCAAGCATTAAAACCGCTGGCTGATGCTGATCTCTTGACATTGCCTGTCATACCGGAAGGGTTGGAGCATAATGCTCATATGTTCTATATCAAGCTGAAAGATGTTGAAGAACGTTCAGCATTCAATAGTTATATGAAAGACGCTGGTGTGCTAACGGTATTCCATTATGTTTCTCTGCACACCAGCCCCGGTGGTGAAAAATTTGGCCGCTTCCAAGGGGAAGATCATTTTACTACCTGCGAAAGTGATCGTCTGGTGCGTTTACCGATGTTTTACAACATAACAGACGCTGAACAGCAGATTGTCATCAAACATATTCGGGAATACTTCGCCTGATATGTCGTTAGCTAAAGCATCAATATGGACTGCGGGCTCCACGCTGATAAAAATCGGTGTGGGGCTTTTGATCGTTAAATTACTGGCGGTTGCTTTTGGCCCCAGTGGGGTTGGGCAGGCGGGTAATTTCCGTCAACTTATCACTGTGCTTGGGGTGTTGGCTGGCGCTGGTATTTTTAATGGCGTGACTAAATATGTAGCTGAATATCAACAGCAGCCGGAAAGATTGCGTGCGGTACTGGGAACATCTTCTGCCATTATCCTTGGGTTTTCCACGCTGTTGGCGGTAATTTTTTTGCTGTTTAGCGGTGCTATCAGTATTGGGTTATTTGGTCATCAAGATTATGAGCCCGTTGTGCAAGCACTCGCCTTTATTCAAATGGGGATTGCTTTTGCCAACTATTTCTTGGCTATTTTGAAAGGATACCGAGATGCCCAGAGGAATGCGTTGGCGATTATTTTAGGTAGCGTGATTGGCGTGATGGCCTATTATCTCTGTTTTTTCCTTGGTGGGTATGAAGGCGCTTTGGCGGGTTTGGCTTTAGTGCCTGCATTAATTATATTTCCCGCGGGATTGATGGTTTGGCGTCTCAAAGCGGTATCTATTTCAAGTTTTAAGCCCATGTGGGATAAGGTACTGGCTGGTCAGCTTGGCAAATTTACCCTTATGGCTCTGCTGACTTCTATTACTTTACCGGTTGCCTACATTATGATGCGAAATCTGCTGGCAGCGCATTATAGTTGGCACGATGTGGGTATCTGGCAAGGTGTAAGCAGTATTTCCGATGCTTACCTGCAATTTATCACAGCATCTTTTACTGTTTATCTGTTGCCAACGCTTTCACGATTGCAGGGTAAGAGCGAAATATCAAATGAGATAATTAAGGCGCTGAAATTTGTTTTGCCTGCGGTGGCTGTTGTAAGTTTTACTGTATGGCTGCTGCGTGATTTTGCCATTTGGTTACTGTTTTCTGACAAATTTACTGCTATGCGTGATTTATTTGCCTGGCAGTTGGTGGGTGATGTTCTGAAAGTGGGCGCTTATGTTTTTGGCTATCTGGTGATTGCCAAGGCTGCGTTGCGTTTTTATGTGTTGACAGAAGTTAGTCAGTTTTTACTGCTTACTGGTTTTGCCCACTGGCTTATCCCTGTAAACGGAGCGTTAGGTGCAGCGCAAGCCTATATGGCAACTTACATTATTTATTTCACCTTTTGTTGTGGTGCATTTCTTATTTATCGTAGGCGAGCATGACAACCCTAATTCACGTTTTGGGATCTGATATTCCACATCACAATCGAACAGTATTGCGCTTTTTTAATGACGTCTTAGCACAAGAAATTGGTTTTTTAGCCAAACCGAAATTTATGGTGGTGACTAGGAATCGCGCTTTATTGGATGATTGTCCGGCATTGGATATGGCATTCTTCGACAGTAAAAAATCTCTGGCGCAGGCTGTTATTGCTCAAGCCTGTTCAGATAGAGATTGTCGGTTTTTTTTTCACGGCCAATTTAATGTGAGTTTGTGGTTGGCGCTGTTGTCAGGAAAAATCAAACGTAATCAGTTTTGGTGGCATGCCTGGGGAGCTGATCTGTATGAAGACTCCAGTCAGTTAAAATTCCGTCTATTCTATTTCTTGCGTCGCCTGGCACAGCGCCGGGTAGGGCATGTGTTTGCGGTTCGTGGAGATCTCTATTTTTATTCCCAGCGTCATCCAAATGTACCGACATCATTGCTCTATTTTCCAACCAGAATGGAACCTGCTTTGACAATTGCAGAAAGAGTGCCTGTTAAAGATGGCAAGATGACAATTTTGTTGGGGAATTCTGGTGATCGATCGAACCGCCATATTACGGCATTGAAAACTATTCATCAGCAGTTTGGCGATAAGGTGCGAATCATTATCCCAATGGGTTATCCTGAAAACAATCAGGTTTATATTAATCAGGTTGAACAGGCTGCTTTATCGCTGTTCCGGCCAGAACATTTGAACATTATTAAGCAAAATATGGCGTTTGATGATTATCTGGCATTACTGCGCCGTTGTGATTTAGGGTATTTCATGTTTAATCGCCAGCAGGGAATTGGAACAATTTGTCTGTTGATACAATTTGGTGTGCCATTTGTACTCAGTCGTCAGAATCTTTTTTGGCAGGATTTGACAGAACAGCAAGTGCCGGTATTTTTCTCTGGAGATCCTTTAGATAGCCAACTGATTGCGGAAGCACAACGGCAGATGCTCTCCTTGGATAGAAATAAGATAGCTTTCTTTAGCCCGAACTTTATTGATGGCTGGCGGCAGGCGCTGGCAAAAGCGGCGGGAGAGCAGTAATGACTTTAACGCAGGTTGGCGGATTATTTGCTGTTTACCTGATATCGCTGGTTTTCATCCTGACGTTGACCTATCAGGAATTCCGGCGTGTACGTTTTAATTTTAATATATTCTTCTCATTGCTTTATCTGCTGACATTCTATTTTGGCTTTCCACTGACGTGTTTGCTGGTTTTCCAATTTGATGTTGAAGTGGTGCCTGTAGATGCCTTACTACACGCTCTACTGGCTTCGACCTGTTTTTATGGTATTTATTACGTCAGTTATAAAACCCGGCTAAGAAAGCCGTCTATGCAGCCTAAAGCACCGGTATTTACCATGAACCGGGTAGAAACTAACTTTACATGGTTACTACTGGCATCAGTTGCGGTGGTGACAGTGGGGCTGTTCTTTATGCAAAACGGTTTTCTACTGTTTAAATTACAGTCGTACAGTCAAATTTTTTCCAGTCAGGTTTCCGGTGTTGCCCTAAAGCGGTTCTTTTACTTCTTTATTCCTGCCATGTTAGTGGTTTATTTCTTGAAGCCGACCCAGTTACGCTGGCTGTTTTTTCTGATGAGCACAGTGGCTTTTGGGATACTGACTTATGTCATTGTTGGTGGAACACGGGCTAATATTATCATTGCGTTCGCGTTGTTTCTGTTTATTGGCATTGTGCGTGGCTGGATAACCTTGTGGATGTTGGTAACGGCGGGTGCAATAGGGATTGTTGGCATGTTTTGGTTGGCACTCAAACGTTATAGTTTGGATGTCAGTGGTGCAGAAGCGTTTTATACTTTTCTCTACCTGACAAGGGATACTTTCTCACCGTGGGAAAATCTTGCGTTACTGCTGAATAATTACGACAAAATTGAGTTTCAGGGGTTAGCGCCTATTATCCGTGATTTCTATGTCTTTATTCCAAGCTGGCTTTGGCCAGGACGCCCTGATGCTGTGTTGAATTCTGCGAATTATTTTACTTGGGAAGTACTGGATAACCACTCTGGTCTGGCAATTTCTCCAACTCTGATAGGTTCTCTAGTTGTGATGGGGGGCGTGCTATTTATTCCGGTTGGTGCGATTGTTGTTGGATTGATAATTAAGTGGTTTGACTGGATTTATGAATTAGGGAAACAGGAGACTAATCGTTATAAGGCCGCTATCTTGCAGGCATTTTGCTTTGGCGCGATCTTCAACATGATTGTGTTAGCTCGCGAAGGAGTGGATTCATTTGTTTCCCGTGTGGTGTTTTTCTGTATTATTTTTGGCTTATGTCTGGTAATTGCTAAGTTGTTGTACTGGTTATTTGAGAGCGCGGGGCTGATTAAAAGGTATCTGGCTAGTAACCTGGTTGTATCACAAAAACGTCCGCTGCAATGTGAGGAAAGAAAATGGAGCTAAACAATATTCCTAAATACAGTATTCGTGGTTTGAATATTTGGGGCTTCCGCGATATGGCGCACTTTCTTGACCATATTTTTCAACGGGGACAGGTAAAGACGGGTACTCTGGTTGCGATTAATGCGGAAAAAGTGCTGACGGCGGAGGAAGACCATGCTTTAAGTACACTACTGAGTGATGCAGAATATCTGTATGCTGATGGTATCAGCATTGTACGTGCTATTCGCCGTAAATACCCTGATGCTAAAGTTTCTCGTGTAGCGGGTGCTGATTTATGGGAAGCCATCATGGAGCGTGCCGGTAAAGAAGGCACGCCTATTTTTCTGGTTGGAGGTAAACCAGAGATATTGGAACAGACGGAAAGTAAACTGCGGGCTCAGTGGGGCGTCAATATTGTTGGCAGCCAGAACGGTTATTTCACGCCAGAAGAACGTAATACTGTTTTTGAACGGATTCATGCCAGCGGTGCGGCGATTGTGACAGTTGCAATGGGATCGCCTAAACAAGAAATTTTTATGCGTGACTGTCGGAAAATTCATTCGGATGCGTTGTATATGGGGGTTGGCGGTACTTATGACGTATTTACCGGCCATGTAAAACGTGCGCCAAAAGCATGGCAGAATTTGGGGCTTGAATGGCTTTATCGCCTGTTATCACAACCAAGTCGTATTCGTCGCCAGTTTAAGCTATTGAAATTTATTGGATATTATTACAGTGGTCGTCTGTAAATCTGCTTCTTGTCTGTCGTGTAAATTTTCGTCAGGCGATACTTTCGTCAATCGGTACAATGAATTTATTCCACAATATTTATCTAACAGTTTGATCCTGCCGGATTTTCACTATTTGTAGTTAATTATTGGATAATTTTTTATTCCACTCAGTGGAAAAACGTGTTTTGATCCCTGACCTTTTTATGGCTGATTAAAATCAGTCTTGTATGTTTTTATTACTACACATTACAACAATATAACAATGGACAGGGAATTTATGGCAGATCAACAACATAGCTTGCAACGGGGTTTAGAAGCCCGTCATATAGAGCTGATCGCATTAGGCGGCACAATTGGTGTCGGTCTGTTTATGGGCTCGGCCAGCACATTGAAGTGGGCTGGTCCTTCCGTTTTGCTGGCTTATATTATTGCCGGAATTTTTGTTTTTTTCATTATGCGATCAATGGGAGAAATGCTGTTCCTTGAACCTGTCACGGGTTCTTTCGCCTCTTTTGGACATAAATATCTCAGCCCATTCTGGGGATGCCTCACCGCTTGGGGCTATTGGTTTATGTGGGTGGCGGTAGGCATATCAGAAATAACGGCTATCGGGGTTTATGCTGAGTTTTGGTTCCCTGAACTTCCTCAGTGGGTATCGGCATTGATTGCGGTGGCATTAGTCGCCTTGGCTAACCTTGCGGCGGTACGTCTTTATGGTGAGCTGGAATTTTGGTTTGCGATGATTAAGGTGACTACAATTATCGTCATGATCCTGATTGGCTTGGGATTAATATTTTTCGGTATTGGTAATCAATGGCAGCCTATTGGATTGGATAATCTGACTGCGCATGGTGGTTTCTTTGCGGGTAATTGGCAAGGGTTCTTGTTTGCGCTCTGTATTGTGGTTGCATCTTATCAGGGTGTGGAGTTGGTTGGTATCACTGCGGGGGAAGCGAAGAACCCTCAGGTGACATTGAAAAAAGCGATTAACAATATTCTCTGGCGTATCCTGATTTTCTACGTGGGTGCTATCTTTATTGTAGTGACGTTATTTCCGTGGACGGAAGTGGGTTCACAGGGCAGCCCATTTGTCATGACATTTACCAAAGTCGGGATCACCTCGGCGGCAGCCGTGATTAACTTTGTTGTATTGACGGCTGCGCTTTCCGGTTGTAACAGTGGTATGTACAGTGGTGGGCGGATGCTTTATGCGTTGGCGCAAAACCGTCAGCTACCTTCATCACTGACTAAATTGTCAAAGAATGGGGTACCGGTAATTGGTATTGCTATCACTATCTTGTGTTTGATTGTGGGCTCTAGTTTGAATTACTTGATCCCAAATCCGCAGGCGGTTTTTGTTTATGTTTATAGTGCCAGTGTGTTGCCAGGAATGGTACCGTGGTTTGTTATTCTGATGAGCCAATTGCGTTTTCGTCAGTATCATCAACAAGCACTGAAACAACATGGTTTTAAATCTATCCTGTTCCCCTATGTAAATTACCTGACATTGGCATTTTTATGTTGTGTGTTGATAGGTATGGCAATTAACCCGGATACCCGTTTCTCATTGCTGGTAGGTGGGGGATTTTTGTTGATGGTGTCGCTGATTTATTGGTTGGTGAAGCTTTTTAACGGTAAAAAACTCAAAGCTTGATCGACTGGTTTACTATCACGGTGGTAGTGAGTAGGGAAATTCAGAGCTGGCTTTATCTACGAAATGAACAAGGTGTAATCAAACGCATCATTTCTTTAAAAAAGCGCTGGACAGTAGATCATTAAATCCGTACTATCCCCACCCGAAACGGCGTTAAGCGCCCGTAGCTCAGCTGGATAGAGCGCTGCCCTCCGGAGGCAGAGGTCTCAGGTTCGAATCCTGTCGGGCGCGCCATTATTTGCGTGCAAGAGCTGCGGTGATGCATTACGCTGTTGGTAGTTAAGTGTTTAGCAGTAAATAGCTGTTATGGTGGCTATAGCTCAGTTGGTAGAGCCCTGGATTGTGATTCCAGTTGTCGTGGGTTCGAGTCCCATTAGCCACCCCATCTTTTTTATGACACGCGAGGGTGGCGGAATTGGTAGACGCGCTAGCTTCAGGTGTTAGTGTCCTTACGGACGTGGGGGTTCAAGTCCCCCCTTTCGCACCATAAAAAAGAGAGTAAAGAATGAAAAATTTCGGCGAGTAGCGCAGCTTGGTAGCGCAACTGGTTTGGGACCAGTGGGTCGGAGGTTCGAATCCTCTCTCGCCGACCAAATTCTAAAAGAACCCTGCAATGCAGGGTTTTTTGCGTTTTATCCCTTTTTGTCCCCCTGACTTTTTGTTTCCTTTCCTGTCCATTTACCTTCAAGTTGCGCTCTGCTGATGCAAATTTAGTGGATTGTTTTTTTTAAAGTAACTATTTGTTTTATATGTAAATTTCTTATTTTTTGTATTTTGACGACAATTGATATATTAGCTGTCTCAAATAAGAGACTTATAACAAATTGAATTATAATGAAAATATTAAATACCTTATGTTTTGTCTCAAATAAGAGACAATGCATAAAATGAATTTTGTGATGATTCGATTTGTTGTTGTAATAAATAGGGAAATAGCTGATGAAGCGAGGCAGCTTTCGTTTGCATAAAAGTTGGCACACTAAATGCATTATTATAAACGTAGATGCTCATCCTATTTCTTATGATTGCATACGCTTCATAAACCCAGGGATGATGCAGAGCCGATTATCGGTGCCTATTGTCCATGTCACAGATGAGTAAGATATAACCATTTTTTCATCGCCGACCGGACTTAACGTTGAGTGAGGCACTATCCGTCTGTAGACCTGATTGTATTTGTACACCTATCTTTGTTTTTAAGGTAGGTGTTTTTTTTATTCCTAAGAGATATATCTGGTAGGTTTATATACTGTTTAGATATGACTATCTAATATAAACAGAACTGAAAATATGATGGTTAGTTTTTTTGCTATAAAATTAATTTAGTTATTTCGTTCCTAAACTTATCTTAAGGGGGATATTGATGTCAAAAATGATTGGATGCTTTGGTTGTGGTCGAATATTGCATGAGTCTGCACAATCATGTCCACATTGTGGCGCGATGATAAAGACTTATTCTTCTGGTAGTAAAAACCGAATTGTTGCTGCACTGTTGGCGTTTTTTCTTGGTTACATTGGCGCTCATAAATTTTATCTGGGCAAAATCGGTATGGGGATTTTATATCTGCTATTTTGCTGGACATTAATCCCTGCACTTATCGCATTTATTGAATTTATTATTTATCTTTGCACTTCCGATGAAGATTTTGCCAAGAAGTATGGTTAGAAAAATGCCCCGTGCGGGGCATTTTTTAATCAGCGGAATGAAGACTTGCTAATAAAGATGGCGATGGATGAAAGATCACGGCGTTACAGTGTTAGTTAACACTATTGCTATTAACGAGATCACTTTTCACGACATTACTCTCACGCTTTAGAGTGAGTACTAATCCTTCGCGACGAACTTGTGCGGCCTCTTCTGGTTTACGCAGTTTATCCAATGCATCTGCTAACCAGGCATAATCATGTGCATCAGGACGTTGGGCTAATGCGGTTTTAAAGTCTTTTACCGCTTTTTCCCATTCTCCGTGGCGCAAAGCAACTTGTCCAAGCGTACTGTTTAGCAGGGGAGTTGAACCATGTTGTTTTAACTGATGATCCAGCGCGTTTTGTATTGGCTTTGGATCTTCACTTTTTAAGCGTGGGATCAATAAGAGTAAACGTTCGTCATATTGACGTTTTAAACTTTCCAGGATGATCTTTTGTGCAGTTTCATGGTCATCACATTCAATTAAATGTTCAGATATTGCTACTTGCAAAGCTACATCATGGCGAATTTTTCGGCTTTGATCATGCCACCAACGTTTTAAGCCTTCGCTACCTTGTTCTGCCATGTATTGATTCATCAGGCCGATATAGGCTTGCTGGCGCAATTTGTGAATTTGTAACTCATCATGTAGATGGATTTTTTCCATTACCGGTAGTATATCAATCAGTGACTGATAAGCTCCTGACTTCATATAAGCCTGTTCAGCCAGGCGTAATACTTCTGGATGGCGTGAAGCTTGATTTAATAGCTTGTCTACACCATGACGGGCGGCATGAATTTCACCTTGTGCAAGTTGGATGCGTACACGGGTAATATCCACGGGCAACTGGTTATTATCTGCGACTTCTGCCGCGCGTTGTAAATATTGATTGGTACGAAATTCATCCCCGCGTTGTTGAGCTGCTTCAGCCGCCAGTAAGTAATTGACCACAGGTTGTTCTGCATGGTCAGCGTTACGGGTCAGTAATTGCTCAACTTGTTTGAAATCGCCTTCTGCCAATTTGATCAGCGCTGCTTTTGTTTGAGCATGGGCACGGCTGCGTTTGCGTCCAAGGAACCAGCCACGGGTACGTGAGCCTGTGCGTATAACTCTACGGTAGCACCAGCCAAGGAGGCAGAGTACCAGTTGTAAAAGAACAAATATAATGAACAGGCCGGTGACACTGGTTTCAATGTTGTAATTGTCAGTTTGAATCAGCACATATCCTTGATGACCGGCAACGATTGGACCAAGCACAATACCAATAATGAGTACCACAAACAGTAATAGAACTTTCAGCATAGCTTAACCTCCCTGATTAGTTTCAGAAGATTGGGAAAGCAAGCTGCGAACTCGGGTTTGCATCAGTTTTTCCAGTAAAGGCTGGCTTGAAAGTTGGTCCGGCACAGTGATGGAAACAGGCTGCTGGCTTAATGAATCAATTTCGTCCAGGAATGCTTTGGTATTGGGATCGTTGATATCAAAGTAAGCTCTAACCCAAGTTGAAACCGTTTCTAATGACTGTTTAAAAACTTCACCTTGATGACGCGGTATTGCCTGGGCGGCAATCAACAGTCGGGCGCGAATATTCTCTCGTAGATAGATATCTTGATTTGGCGCCAGTAATGGTTCTGCTGCGGTATCCCGGCGACGGATGGTAATGAAATTATCCATGAAACTCTTCCAGCTTTTGCTCAGATTCTGGCGCCATTCAGATAACGTACCGGTTAATTCATCATTATCTTCGTCCATTGGCGAACCATCGGTTGTATTGTCAGCCAGACGCAGGTTATCTACTTGGTTAGAAAGCTGATTAACTCGCAGGATAATGCCGTCAAAATCAATCTGACTAATGGCGGATAATGTACCGATGTCTTGTGTAATTGCCCGACGAATTTCAATCAAGCTTGGATCATTCATTTCAGCGAGACTGGCATCTGCATTTTTCAACAGAGCAGCAGCAGTGACTATATCTTGATCATTCCATAATTTCCGGCCTGCCATTCTGACCAGAAAATCAGCTTGTGCCAGTAGCCAGCTTTTTACATCAGAACTGGATAACGCGGAGATTTTGGCCTGTAACTCTTGTAGACTATTACCCAGTTGCTTATTTTGTGCGGCGAAATGGCTTAAAGTCTGTGATTGTTCTTTAAACAGCGCTTCAATATGCTGTTTATCCTGTGATTGTTGTTGTTTCAGTGATTCCAGTTGTTGGCGTAGCTCGTGGTTCTCGGTACTCAGTAAATGGCTTTGTTGCTGTCCGTAGTAATAAAGACCGCCACCGATTGCCAGCATGATTGCAATAGCAATAATGTTTTTTAGCGTGCCAGAACGTTCTTGCTTTTGAGGCGCTGTTTCGGGCTGTTGCGAGTTTTCAACCGTAGTTTTTGTTTGTTCAATTGTCTCGGAGGACTGTTTTTGCTCCGTCATAGTGGGCATCCCATGTCAGTTTATTCTAGTGCCTGAATTAAGGCGTCGTTATCTGCACTTTTTGCAACTTTAACATCCTGCCAGCCCAAGTTCCGGGCGGTATGTGCAAGACGCTCGCTTACCACAATCAGGCGGCAATGCAATAACCACCTGTTTCGATCACTTTCGGGTATTAAGTTATATAACAGTTGCAGTATTTCGCCACTGGTTACAACTAAAGTTTGTACTTCATACTTTTGCCAGTGGGCACTGAATTCTGCTGCCGGGTAGTCTACTGGCTGACGGAAATAACATTCACAATAATTAACTGTGGCGCCTCTTTCTGTCAGCGTTCGGGCAATAAGTTCACGTCCGCCATTTCCCCTAAGCAGCAAAGCCTGTTTATTTTCAACCTGATGTAGTGAGGGTAGTGTTAGCAGGATTTCGCTGGTCTCACCCTCTGATGACCAGATAACATTCATACCCGTTAGTTGATGAAAAGCCAGAGCAGTTGATCTGCCAATAGCATAATAAATCAGCTTGTCGGGCCATGACAGATTAATTTTATTTAACTGCGAGTTTGCATAATAAACTGCATTTTTTGACAACAGAAATACCATATCACCGGTATTTAAATGGCTAAGCTTCTCAGCTAGCTGTGGCAGCTCTGAACCAGGGTGAATATTGATTAAAGGCGCACTGAAAGCTGTTTTTCCCGCAGCCTGTAACTTTCTGACGAGTTCCTCTCCGGCAGGAGCAGGGCGAGTCACCAGAATGCTCATGTAGGGGGATTTCCTCGATAAACTTCGGTGAGAATTTTCCGTGCGCCCCGCTCTAACAACTCTTCTGCCAATTCAACGCCTGCCTGGCAAGCATCTTTTGGTAAAGCCGTTCTCTCACCGCGAATAATAACACTACCATCAGGTGCGCCAACCAATGCCCGTAACCAGATTTTCCCATCCTGCCAAACGGCATAGCTACCTATTGGTACTTGGCAGCCCCCTTCTAGCCGGGTATTCATTGCGCGTTCGGCAAGAACACAGATTTCTGTATCATAGTGATTTAATGGCGCTAGCAGCGTTTGTGTTTGTTGGTCGTCAAGGCGGCATTCAATTCCTATTGCTCCTTGACCAACGGCAGGTAATGATTGTTCTGCTGTCAATGGCGTACGGATACGCTCGTGCAGTTTTAACCTTTTCAATCCTGCGACGGCGAGGATGATGGCATCATAGTGACCATTATCCAACTTGCTCAGGCGGGTTCCAACATTGCCCCGAAGATCACGGATGATCAGATCAGGACGTAATTCACGGAGTTGACATTGACGGCGCAAACTTGATGTGCCAACAATGCTGCCGGTTGGCAATTCATCAAGAGAAGGATATTTGACAGAGACGAAAGCATCATGAGGATCATCACGTTCACAAATCGTGACCAGACCTAGCCCTTCTGGAAAAGATACCGGGACATCTTTCATTGAATGGACCGCGATGTCGGCTCGGCCTTCAAGCAGAGCTAATTCTAACTCTTTGACAAACAGACCTTTTCCTCCGATTTTTGCCAGAGGCGTGTCCAGAATAACATCGCCCTTGGTTATCATCGGAACCAGTTGGACTTCCAGATCAGGGTGACATTGTTGTAGTTTTTGCTGAACGTACAGGGCCTGCCACATAGCTAGAGGGCTTTGCCGCGTTGCGATACGGATGGTTTTAGTTGACATAGATGTTGGTATTTCTCAGGCCCTTTCAGCCGTCATATAAATGAAAAACATAGCACTCGTTTTAACACTTCAGCCGTTTTTTTTCCAGCGAGGGGCTAAGAAGAAGAGATGTCGGTTATGTTAAAGTGTAAAATAAATTTTAATTTTTAAATTATTTTTATGGCAATGAAAAATAGATTGATTTAACTATGAATTAACCCTTTCAGTAAATTATTTCTGTAATTAAGGAATCCTGAATGAAAAGAATCGTTAATTAAAATATAGCCAACGGAGTTACTTTCATCGGGTTGATGATAACAAGGTATTATGCGTATTAGCTTGAAAAAATGGACGGAGAAAATTTCTTTCGTATAAGAAAGTACAAATGGTATGGTTTTTTTGATTATTTCCATATATAACAATATATTATTTGATTTTTCGTACGATAGGACATCGCAATTCAATTGCTTTACTGACTTTACGGTTTATCGACAAGGTGTTAAATTGATCACGTTTCCGGTAATAAATTGGTAAAAATCATTCTAAATAATTCCATCAAGCTATAACAACCGGAAACGGGGGATTTATCTGGGCACTGGAACTCAATTGGGCGAGACGTCTTGTACCTTTATATCGAAACACTGAAGCAGAGACTGGATGCGATAAACCAACTCAGGTTAGAACGCGCCTCTACCGCCATGAGTGCGGAATTTAAGCAGGTATACAGTTTACTGCCAGTATTACTGCATTATCATCATCCGATGATGCCAGGCTACATTAACGGTAATGTTCCCTATGGCGTATGTTTTTTCGTGCATGATGAAGCACAAAAATCCTATCTTAATGATTTAGAAAGTAAATTAGATCACTTCATAGAACAGCCTGCTAATGGTGAGTTGCCTATTACCGGTATTTACTCAATGGGCAGTACCTCATCAATTGGGCAGAGCGGTTGTTCTGATTTAGATATCTGGGTATGTCATCAGTCATGGCTTGATAATGATGAGCGCCTTTTACTGCAACGTAAGTGTACGCTGATTGAACAGTGGGCGGCAGCGCTGGGTATTGAAGTCAATTTTTTTCTTATTGATGAAAACCGCTTTCGCCATAATGCAAGTGGTAGCCTCGGTGGTGAAGACTGCGGTTCTACTCAGCATATTCTATTACTTGATGAATTTTACCGTACTGCTGTACGTATGGCGGGTAAACGTTTGTTATGGGAAATGGTGCCCGTAGAAGAAGAACGTCATTATGATGAATATGTTTTATCTCTTTATGCGCAAGGTGTTTTGACGCCAAATGAATGGCTTGATCTCGGTGGATTGGGTGAACTGTCCGCTGAAGAGTACTTTGGCGCTAGCTTATGGCAACTCTACAAAAGTATCGATTCCCCTTATAAAGCCGTATTAAAAAGCTTATTACTGGAAGCCTATTCCTGGGAATATCCCAACGGTAAGTTACTGGCAATGGAGATGAAACAGCGCCTGCATGCTGGTGAAATAGTCTCCTTTGGCCTTGATGCATACAGTATGATGCTTGAGCGTGTTACCCGTTATCTGACGGAAATTAATGATACGACCCGTTTAGATCTAATACGTCGATGTTTTTATTTAAAAGTTTGTGAAAAGCTCTCTCTTGATCAAGACGATAAAGGTTGTATTGGCTGGCGACGCCAGGTTCTGACCCAACTGGTCTATGAGTGGAAGTGGGAGCCAGAGCGGTTGAAAATTTTGGATAATCGCAACTCATGGAAAATTGAACAAGTTCGTGATGCGCATAATGAACTGCTTGATACCATGATGCAGAGCTATCGTAATCTTATCCGTTTTGCCCGCCGTAATAATCTGAGTGTCAGTGCCAGTCCACAGGATATTGGTGTGCTGACACGTAAACTTTATGCTGCATTTGAAGCATTGCCTGGGAAGGTAACTCTGGTTAATCCGCAAATTTCGCCAGACCTATCAGAGAAAAATTTAACATTTATCTACGTTCCTCAAGGACGTGCAAACCGTAGCGGTTGGTATCTTTACAATCAGGCGCCGACGATTGGATCGATTATTGGTCATCAACCGCTGGAATATAATCGTTATCTCAATAAATTAGTGTCGTGGACCTATTTTAACGGCTTGTTAACAGAAAAATCGTGTGTCCATATTCATCATGGTGAAACCCAATGTGATGAGCTGAAACTACATGAATTGATTAATGATATTTCTGCTCATTTCCCCATCCGTCTGCCAGCGCCGACACCGAAGGCGCTTTATAGTCCGTGTGAAATTCGCCATTTGGCAATTATTGTCAATCTGGAGAAAGATCCGACGGCTGAGTTCTCTAATCAGGTTGTACATTTTGATTTCCGTAAGCTTGATGTATTCAGTTTTGGTGAATCGCAACAGTGTTTGGTGGAAAGTATTGACTTACTTTACCGTAATTCATGGAATGAAGTTCGGACCTTACACTTTAGTGGTGAACAATCTGTACTGGAAGCGTTGAAGACCATACTGGGCAAGATGCATCAAGATGCTGCGCCGCCAGCGGCGGTTGAAGTATTCTGTTACAGCGAACATTTACGAGGTCTTATCCGAACTCGAATTCAGCAACTGGTATCTGAATGCATTGAATTACGTTTATCCAGTAATCGTCAGGACCCAGGTCGTTTTAAAGCATTGCGCATTGCCGGTCAGACTTGGGGGCTGTTCTTTGAACGTCTTAATGTATCTGTGCAGAAATTGGAAAACGCCGTGGAATTCTATGGTGCAATTTCTAATAACAAATTGCATGGGTTGCCGGTGAAAATTAATACCAAAGAGACACATTTACCTGCGGTGGTTGATGGTTTTGCCAGCGAAGGCATTATTCAATTTTTCTTCGAAAATACGCAAGATAGTAAAAGTTTTAATATCTATATCCTGGATGAAACCAACCGGGTAGAAATCTATTCTCACTGTGAAGGAAGTAAGGAAGAATTGGTACGCGACGTCAGTCGGTTTTATTCTTCATCTCATGATCGGTTTACCTACGGATCAAGTTTTATCAACTTTAACTTGCCGCAGTTTTATCAGATCGTCCAAATGGAAGGGCAGATTCAGGTTATTCCGTTTAGTGGATCATCCCTTTCACATTTGTGTGTAACTCATGATGGGGAAAATGGTAGAGAAGAGCGGTCAGAATTTTATCGTTCTGTATCTCATTACTGATTTACCCCGCGGCGCGGGGTAGGTTCAATTACGAAAAACTGAACTGTTCGCCACTTTGCTCGGTGATGGCGTGGGCTAGCATGGTTAAAAAATTGTTGCCGCTGCGGTCACAAACCCACTGACCTTCTTTATAGTCAAAATGATAACCCCCGCTTTTGGTTGCCAGCCAGATTTGATGAAACGGTTCCTGGCGATTGATAATAATTTTGCTGTCATTATCAAAACTCAGGGTCATGACACCGCCATTGGTTTCACAGTCGATATCGGCATTGCCATCATAATTATCCAACTGCCCTTCGATATAAACCATCAGTTGGTCAGCTAACTGGTGAAATTCACTGTCGTTCATCTTCATTTCCTATTTGCTTTTCGAGGTCTAACTGCGATTATAGAGAATATTGACGTATGAATTACAGGCATTAATGCAATGAAGAAAAAATTACGCGGATTTCTGGCTATCATAACCTTATTTATACTTTCCGGCTGTGGACTAAAAGGTCCTCTCTATTTTCCTCCAGAACAACCATCGACCGAGAAGGCGACAACTGCATCTCAGATTCCCGTGAATACTGAGCAGCAAGGGCAGAAAGTGGATAGCACCTCTCAGAAATAAGCGAGATAAGCCGATAGTCAGTGACTACGGCTTCCGGTGGAGCATTATATGCAGTTCTCCAAAATGCATGGTCTGGGTAATGACTTTATGGTCGTTGATGCTGTGACCCAAAATGTTTATTTCTCACCAGAGCTGATTTGCCGTTTGGCGGATAGGCATACCGGTGTGGGCTTCGATCAGTTGTTAATTGTTGAAGCGCCTTATGATCCAGATATGGATTTTCACTATCGCATTTTTAATGCTGACGGTAGTGAAGTTGCACAGTGTGGCAATGGAGCGCGTTGTTTTGCCCGTTTTGTCCGTCTTAAAGGATTAATTAATAAGCGTGATATTAAAGTCAGCACGCAATCGGGACGGATGATGTTGAGCATCACCAATGATGATCAGGTTTGCGTTAATATGGGGGAGCCTGAATTTGAGCCGAATCATGTGCCATTTCGTGCGTTAAGGGCAGAAAAAACCTATATTTTACGGGCAGTAGAGAGAACCGTGCTTTGTGGCGTTGTCTCTATGGGGAATCCTCATTGTGTGATTCAAGTGCCAGATGTAGAAACGGCCGAAGTCGAAATTTTGGGGCCAGCTTTGGAAAGCCACGAAAGATTTCCTGAACGGGCGAATATTGGTTTCATGCAGATTTTAAGCCGTGGTCATATCCGCTTACGGGTTTACGAACGTGGCGTTGGGGAAACCCAAGCTTGTGGCAGTGGCGCTTGCGCAGCGGTGGCAGTAGGCATTCAACAGCAACTGCTCGACAACCATGTTCGGGTAGATTTGCCAGGAGGTTCACTGTTTATCTGTTGGGACGGGCCGGGAAAACCGCTCTATATGACGGGGCCGGCGACGCATGTTTATGATGGCACAATTCATCTGTAATCGATTCTGTTTTGAGCTGCGGAGCATCGAAGATGGAGAAAAAAGAAGAGCAGTTAAACATCAATGGTATACTTGATGATCAGACTGTTGTGGATTATTTATTGGAAAACCCCAATTTCTTTATCCGTAATGCATGTGTCGTTGAACAGATGCGGGTTCCTCACCCGGTAAGAGAAACGGTTTCTTTGGTTGAATGGTATATGAACCGCCAGAGAACGCGGATTGCTTATCTGGAAGAAGATATAACTCTGCTTATGGAACAGGCTAGAGTGAATGAACAACTGTTTGAGCAGTTGCTTAAATTACTTGTTGATTTGGTTGCGGCAGAGAGTTTGCAGGATATGCTTAGTCGGTTAAGTTCATGGGCTAAGAATATGGGGCTAAATAGTGCCAGCATCCGTCTTTTCAATGATAAATGGCATATTGGCGCACCACTTGATGCACCTAATTTAGCGCTTTCCCGCAATGCTTTTGAGCCAATTCGTATTCAGCGTTTTGGTAATAAAAATCACTATCTCGGTATGCTAAATGGGCCGGAAATTTTATTGTTATTGCCGCAAGTTCGGCAGGTAGGTTCGGTTGCCGTTTCTCTACTGGGAACGAGGGGCGAACTGGGTATGGTGATATTTAACAGTCGGAACCATCAACATTATCAACAAGGTATGGGAACTGACATGCTTGAGCATCTAGCTAAATTATTGCCGGATATACTGTCTCGTTGGATTAAACGCATATGATGCAGGAGATTGACCAGTTACTGGGGCCGATTGAGGCATTTTTGCGCTACCTCAGGGTAGAGCGTCGGTTAAGTCCAGTGACTATCACCAATTACCGTCGCCATCTTGCTGCATTGGCTGAGATGGCTTTAGAAATGGGTGTCAGCCAATGGAAAGATCTTGATCCTGCGAAAGTAAGAATGTTGGTAACACGTAACCGTCGGGCTGGTTTGCAGTCAGCTAACTTGGCGTTGCGTTTATCTTCCTTGCGCAGTTTCCTTGACTGGCAGGTGATTCAAGGCGAAATTTCTGTTAATCCGAGTAAAACCGTCAGTACGCCGGGAACTAAGCGTCATTTGCCGAAAAATATCGATGTGGATGAAGTGAACCAACTGCTGAATATCGATTTTAATGATCCATTATCAGTTCGTGATCGAACGATGTTGGAAGTGATGTATGGTGCTGGATTACGTTTGTCGGAGTTGGTGGGCCTTGATTGCCAGCATCTGGATCTTGAAAGTGGAGAAGTATGGGTTTCAGGTAAAGGCAGTAAAGAGCGGAAGGTACCTTTGGGACGTATCGCGGTTGAATGGCTTAATCGTTGGTTGGCGATGCGGGAACTATTCGAGCCGGAGAATAGTGCTGTTTTTGTCTCAAAGAGTGGGCGGCGGATATCAACTCGTAATGTACAAAAACGATTTTCGCAGTGGGGAATACGCCAGGGAATAAGCAGCCATATTCACCCTCATAAATTGCGCCACTCTTTTGCTACTCATATTCTGGAATCCAGTGGTGATTTGCGCGCGGTTCAGGAATTACTGGGCCATGCCAGCCTATCCTCTACACAAATCTATACTCATTTGGATTTCCAGCATTTGACAAAAGTGTATGATGTAGCCCATCCCAGAGCCAAACGGGGGAAATCGTAATGCGTTTTTACCGGCCTCTTGCGCCAGTGTTAGCGATGACATTTGATCTGGATGATACGCTGTATGATAATCATCCAGTCATGGATAAGGCAGAAGAGGAAGTACTGAATTTTGTACGGCAGTATGATCCCAGGTTCAGTCACCTTAATCATCAGGATCTATATGCTTTCCGTGAATTGACACTTAAGCAGCATCCTGAAATTTATCATGACATGACTTTATGGCGCTGGCACTCCTCAAGGTTGATGTTTTGCCATTACGGTTTTAGCCGTGAAGATGCTGATCGGGGGGCAGATGATGTTATGGCGCATTTCACGCTTTGGCGTAATCGAATTGATATTCCTGAAACAACACATAAAACTCTGGCGGCACTTGCTAAACAGATGCCACTAGTCGCCATTACTAATGGCAATGCAGAACCTGCTGCTTGTGGTCTTGCTCCTTATTTTAAATTTGTGCTGCAAGCTGGCCCTGATGGGCGCTCAAAACCTTGCAGCGATATGTACTATTTGGCCGCGGATCGCTTGGGTTTACCGCTTGGGCAAATTTTACATGTCGGTGATGATTTGAATACCGATGTGGCAGGGGCGCTGGCTAGTGGTATGCAGGCTTGCTGGATAAATACCAAGAATAAAAAATTATTGCAGACGATGGAAAGCCGCCTACTGCCTCACATTGAGATTTACGATTTGGCTTCTTTGACAGCATTGATATAATCAAGAAATTATTCTGTATAAAAACACAGCAGCCTCTGGTCGCTGTCTAATCAATTGATGGTAACTATGGACGTCTCCTATCTGCTCGAAAGTCTGAATGACAAACAACGGGAAGCTGTAGCGGCTCCGCGAACCAATATGTTGGTATTAGCTGGCGCAGGGAGTGGTAAAACCCGGGTGCTGGTACACCGAATTGCTTGGTTGTTGTCGGTGGAGAAGGCTTCGCCGTTTTCCATTATGGCTGTAACCTTCACCAATAAAGCGGCTGCGGAGATGCGCCATCGGATTGAAAACTTGATTGGTACCAGTCAGGGTGGAATGTGGATTGGTACGTTCCACGGTTTGGCTCATCGTTTGTTGCGAGCGCATCATCTGGATGCTAATTTGCCACAAGATTTTCAGATTCTTGACAGCGAAGATCAACATCGTCTGCTTAAACGCATTATTAAGGCGATGAATTTAGATGATAAACAATGGCCGGCCCGTCAAGGCATGTGGTACATCAATGGTAAAAAAGATGAAGGATTGCGGCCACAGCATATTGAAAGTTATGGCAATCCTGTTGAGGCGACATGGCAGAAAGTTTATCAGGCTTATCAGGAGGCTTGTGATCGAGCCGGGTTAGTGGATTTTGCTGAGCTTTTACTGAGAGCGCATGAGTTGTGGCTGAATAAACCTCAGATCCTGCAACATTACCGTGGCCGTTTTACTAATATTCTGGTGGACGAGTTTCAGGACACTAACAGTATTCAATATGCCTGGATTCATCTGTTGGCAGGGGAAACAGGCAAAGTGATGATTGTCGGGGATGATGATCAATCTATTTATGGTTGGCGTGGTGCTCAGGTTGAGAATATTCAGCGTTTCCTGAAAGATTTTCCCGGTGCTGAAACTATCCGTTTGGAGCAGAATTACCGTTCCACCAGTAATATTTTGAAAGTTGCCAATACATTGATTGCCAATAACAGTGATCGTCTGGGTAAAAATTTGTGGACTGATGGCGTAGAGGGTGAACCCATCTCCCTTTACTGTGCATTCAATGAACTGGATGAAGCTCGCTATGTGGTTAGCCGGATTAAAAACTGGCTTGAAAATGGTGGCGCTCTGAAAAATTGCGCCATACTTTACCGCAGCAACGCGCAGTCCCGTGTACTGGAAGAGGCGCTGTTACAGGCATCAATGCCATACCGTATTTATGGTGGTCAACGATTCTTTGAACGTCAGGAAATTAAAGATGCACTGGCTTACTTGCGTCTGATCGCCAATCGTCATGATGACGCGGCGTTTGAACGTGTAGTGAATACGCCTACCCGTGGTATTGGTGATAGAACGTTAGATATTGTGCGTCAGGCGGCGCGTGAGCGGCAGCAAACCTTGTGGGACTGTTGCCAAATATTGCTGCAAGAGAAAGTGCTGGCCGGGCGTGCTGCTGCTTCCTTGCAACGTTTTATTGAACTGATTGACGCATTATCGACAGAAACTGAAGAGATGCCATTGCATGTTCAGACTGACAGGATTATCCGTGATTCTGGCCTGCGAGCGATGTATCAGCAGGAGAAAGGTGAAAAAGCGCAGGCGCGTATTGAAAACCTTGAAGAACTTGTTACCGCGACTCGCCAGTTTAGCTATCAGGAAGAAGATGAAGATTTGACGCCATTGCAGGCGTTTCTTTCCCATGCTGCGCTGGAATCGGGAGAAGGGCAAGCCGATGCTTACCAGGATTCAGTGCAACTGATGACATTACATTCGGCTAAGGGGCTGGAGTTCCCACAGGTATTTATTGTTGGCATGGAAGAAGGTATGTTCCCAAGCCAGATGTCGATTGAAGAAGGTGGACGCTTGGAAGAAGAGCGTCGCTTGGCTTATGTGGGTCTGACACGTGCGATGGAAAAGCTGACCATCACTTATGCCGAAAGTCGTCGTTTATATGGCAAAGAGGTGTATCATCGACCATCTCGTTTTATTGGGGAATTGCCGTCGGAATGTATTGAAGAAGTTCGGTTACGTGCGACAGTATCTCGCCCGGTTAGCCATAGTCGGTTGGGCACGCCTATCAGTGCCAATGATAGCGGTTATGCTCTTGGACAACGTGTTCGTCACCCTAAATTTGGTGAAGGAACCATTGTCAATATGGAGGGGAGTGGAGAACATAGCCGATTGCAAATCGCGTTTCAAGGGGAAGGGATTAAGTGGCTGGTTGCTGCTTATGCCAGACTTGAAATGGTCTAAAAATAATATCCAGGTTGAATGTTGACAGGCTTTTTCTTCTAAGCGTAACATTCGCGCCTTACGATCACGTAGGGAGTAACGGAGACTTATGATACATGCTGAGCGCATTTAAGTTAGAGAATAATCGCCTGCTCCGTCTTGAGTTTGAAGAGGGAGAAAAGTTATCTGATTCCTTATGGGTCGATTTGGTTGAACCGGGAGAGCAAGATAGGCTGCAAGTTCAAAATGAATTAGGCCAAATCTTGGCAACCCGACCAGAATTGGATGACATTGAGGCGTCGGCGCGTTTTTTTGAAGATGAAGACGGGATACACGTCCACTCATTTTTCTACTTTGAAGACGCGGAAGACCATGCTGGCAACGCAACAGTTGCATTTACTATTCGTGATGGTCGTCTCTATACATTGCGAGAGCGGGAGCTCCCTGCGTTTCGATTGTACCGTATGCGTGCTCGTAATCAGACATTAGTTGATGGTAATGCTTATGAAGTGCTGATGGATCTGTTTGAAACCAAGATCGAACAGTTGGCTGATGTTATCGAAAATATTTACAGCGTGCTGGAATCCCTGAGCCGGGTCATTATGGAAGGGAAACAGGGTGATGAGTTTGATATTGCCTTGTCCAGTCTAGCTGAACAGGAAGATATTGGCTGGAAGGTTCGCTTGTGTCTTATGGATACTCAGCGTGCGCTTAACTTCTTGGTGCGACGAGCTCGATTGCCGGGGGATCAACTGGAGCAGGCTCGTGAAATCTTGCGGGATATTGAATCGCTATTGCCACATAATGAATCTCTGTTTCAGAAAGTTAATTTCTTGATGCAGGCGGCAATGGGTTTTATCAATATTGAACAGAGCCGGATTATCAAAATCTTCTCGGTTGTTTCTGTGGTATTCCTGCCGCCAACGCTGGTGGCGTCCAGTTATGGTATGAACTTTGAATTTATGCCGGAGTTGCACTGGACATTTGGTTATCCGGGCGCAATTGGTTTAATGATTGCAGCCGGTCTTGCGCCGTATCTCTATTTTAAGCGGAAGAATTGGCTTTAATATATAGCCGCTATAATAATTGTATTATGGCGGCTATAATAAAGATATAAAAATAATACGATAATGGTTTAGTCATCTTTTTGTGCGGCATTGGGTTTTATTATTCTTTTAAAAGAAGTTTTTATTATTGTTTTCCACATTTAATATAATCTAAGTTTTAATTTGTTTAATTGAAATATTATTAACCTTAATTATACAGTTTTATATTAAATGTGAAAACAGGATGAGTTAAATTAAAATATTTTAAAAACAGTATTTGATTATTAAAGATGTGACGATAAAAGGCATTAATATATAAAATAGAATTAGCTTATTTTACAGGCTGTATTTAATCATACGAATCGCTGTCCCTAATTGAGTATATTCTTTTCCCAAACATTTAAAGCCAAGGGCAATATAAAACCCTTCTGCTTGCGGATTAGCCATCACTTGTAATGATGCTTTACCTTTTATATAAAGGTCATTCAATGCGATTTGCACCAATTGCTTGCCAATGCCTTGATGCCAAAAGGTTGGTTCAACAAATAATCCATCAAGTTCAGCATTTCCATCAGATTGAGGCAATACAACACTAAACCCTGGAATTACGCTAGCTTGTTCTGCAACATAAACATACCCTGCTTCAATATGCTCTATAGGCAGTTCTATCATATGGGGATTTGCTAGTAAGGATTCCCTATCTTCTTCCCACATAAGAGACGCACGTAATTGCAGAGCTTCAAGGGCAAGCTGTTCGGTGGTATTGGCCAATCTGATGGTTATTTTCATTATTTTGTTATCTCTGCGATCTACGCTGTGTATACACTGCATCCAATGTAAACAGCACTAATGCAGCCCAGATAAAGCCGAAAGTAATCAGACGGTCAATGCCTATTTGTTCACCATAAACCAAAGTTGCTAGCAAAAACATCAGCGTTGGGCCGACATACTGAAAGAATCCGAGTGTGGATAAACGTAGATGGGCTGCGGCTTCCGTGTATAACAGCAATGGTACAGTAGTGATAATACCCGCAGCAATCAGCCATAGATTCAGTGTCATTGGGTTAGCAGTTAAATCACTGGTTGGGGTGTTGGCAAAACCAAATAGGTAAATGGCGGCAACCGGCAGTAACCACAGTGTTTCAATCGTCATGCCTGTTTGAGCATCAACATTCATCTTCTTACGCAGCAGGGCATATAGGGCAAAAGTGACGGCCAAACTTAATCCAATGACCGGTATAGAACCAAATTGCCATAGCTGGATTAATACGCCGGTGAAGGCCAGAATAACCGCAGCCCATTGCATGCGGCGGAAACGCTCACTGAGAAACAGCATGCCGAACAAAACGTTAACGAGTGGGCTAATAAAATAACCCAAGCTAGCTTCCAGCATATGGCCGTGGTTCACCGCCCAGATGTAAATCAGCCAGTTGCAGGCTACGACAGTGGCCGTTACCGCCAGAAATAATACTTTTTTAGGTTGACGGAAAATCTTGGCTGCCTGTGACCAGTGACGAGTTAATGTTAGTAGCAGCAACATAAAGAAAAATGACCAGATAATTCGATGGGTCAAGATTTCGTCAGCAGGTACTTGCTGGATATGTTTAAAATAAACTGGCGCGATTCCCCAGATAAAACAGGCACCGAAGGCGTACAGTACTCCTTTGGTAGTTTGTGGCTTGTTCATATTGTCCTGATGTTAATAAAGGTGGAAAGAGTGTCATGGGTTTTTAGCCCGTTAACATGAAAATAATATGTCACCGGGCTGAATATTACGCAAGCGATTAAAATTATATTGTCATCCTACCAGATAGGTTGCCGTTACACTGGCGATATGGGCTCTCTGCTCATTGTGTAGTTCTGCTCTGGCGACAGAAACTTTGTTGCCATTGCGGATGATGCTACTGGTGGCAGTAAATAATTCACCACGACCGGGGCGTAGATAATCCACCCGCAAATCAATCGTTCCCATTATTGATAGTCGTTTTTCTAATTCTTCTAATGATGCCGGTACCAGACGAGTCAAGGCGTTACCGATACAAACCAATCCACCGCATACGTCCAGCACTGAGGCAATTACGCCACCATGTAAAATTTTCTGTGCGATATTACCTACTAATTTACTTTGGTTACGGAATTGTATTTCTACGTAATCTTGTTCAAACCGAATCAGTTCAAGTCCTAATAATTGATTAAAAGGCATATCGTGAACAAAAGCATGGCCAACCACTTTCCGGGCTTCTTCCAGGGTTAATTGCGTTGTAGACATTTAATTTTATTCCTAAATCTAAATAAAGGTATATGTTTCCAATATGACTTTATATGGTTAATAGCTTGTTAATATTATGCTTTTATTGCTAATCTTGCCAGCGTTAAGGAAAGTCTGGCAATAATCTGGATAACATTGTTGAATACAACTATAGATAAGTTGAAACGGAAAATAATATCGGTGCTGGAATTTAATCTGCTGAAATTACGTGTATAGGTAAATTATGTAAATAAAGAAGGCGGTACTGTAGCAGCGCCGCCTTATATAGAATCGTTAGCATGTTACCGATGTGACATCGCTTTCCATGCTCATTGATCGCTCTATTTTAAGAATGACCAAATTTGGCAATTGGGTTAATCAGATTATCAGCAAACTGTAAACTTTGAGCCGGATCAGCTAAATCAAGCATCTGGCGGTTATTTGCTATTTGCAGGCGGTTTAAACAGCAGCGTTTAATCTCCGGTGTAAACAGATCGTAACGCACAAATTGTTCACGTAATTCGGGATGGTTGTGCTGATAGCTTAAAATACAATCTGCTACAGCTTGCCAGAAAAGATCCTGTGAATAGTCACCCTGTTCATCCAGTATTGCAGCCAGATAGCGGAATATACCGTCAAACACATCAGATAAGATGGTCAGTGTTTTCATATCTTCTGGCATGTCTACTTTGACTCGACTCGCTTTTTCCGGTAAATCAGCGTCGGGATTCATGACCAGAATCTCTTCCGCTAAATCTTTCATGAAGATGTGCTGTGGAATATGGTTTTCCAATACCATGATGATGTTTTCGCCGTGTGGCATAAACATCAGATCATAAGCGTACAAACAGTGTAACAGTGGCGCAAGATAACTCTCTAAATAGCGGCGTAACCATTCCTGAGTAGACAGGCCGGATGCTGAAATTAACGCGGGCAATAGGGCATTCCCGTGCTGATCACGGTGCAGTAACGCCGCCATCGTCATCACTTGCTGCCCAGATTCAATGAGTTGCAGAGGGTTTTCTCGCCATAGTGCCGCCATCATTTTTTTGTAAGGCGTATCACTACTGATTGCTTGCTCGTAATAGCTGTTTTTGAAACCAACACTGGCAACTTCTCGTAAAATTTTAAAACGATAATGTTGCAAGATAGGATCTTGTGTTACTAAATCGAATAGCCAGTCGTTAATGCCCGGCGTTGTCGCCATGTAATAAGGTGATAAACCGCGCATAAATCCCATGTTCAGAATGGATAACGCCATTTTCACGTAATATCGCTGAGGATGAGTGCGATTGAATAAGGTACGGATTGACTGTTGTGCTTGATAGGTATCAGCACCAATACCAAGGTAGACCAATTTCTGATTAGCAATATCGGGCGCAAACACGGATGCCAACTTATTCTGCCATTGCCAAGGGTGAACAGGCATCAGTATGTAATCCTCTGGATTAAGGTTAAGCGCGATCAACCGCTGATCAAATTCAGCCATTGTGGTGGCGCCTAGTTCCTGTTCCAGCAACTGTTGATAATTGAGTTGCTCTATACAAGCAAAATGCGCTTTGCTCTTATGTGCGGCCAGCCATACTAAATGCATAGCAGAGGCGGCTTCGGGACTAAAGTTCTGGAAATCGCCAATATCAAAACCAATCCGGCCATTGTTGGCGACGAAAGAGGGATGCCCTTCCATCATCTCCCCTTCCAACGCCTGAAAATCGGTGTTCACGAGATCCATTGCACTGATACCGATTCTGTTATGCTTAAAAGCACTGCTATAAAGAGTACTGGTAATTTCTTCCAGATAGGTAGGCATTACGAAATCGCTGATGCCAAGCTGTTGTTTAAATTCAATAATGAATAGCAAGGAATCGAGTTCTACAGCTTCCCCGTTGGCATGTTTCTGTAACGAATCGGCATCAATCAGCCAGTGATCCAGTGCCATACGCCGCGCCCGGAAAGTATAGTTGACCAGATGGTCAGCGCTATTCAAACGGTAATGGTGATATCCATCGCTATCCGCTTTTTCAGTTAATTGTTGAGGCGTGAGTAAACATTCATGTGAAAATTCAGAAATAGCTTTACACAAGTGTAGACGATTAACTTTCTGCCAAACGGCCGGTTGCAAATGTGTGGCATTTGTCACCAAGGAGCTTGAAGGGGTTGATGTTGTCGCTTGGCGTTCCCGCTGTAACGCAATCTGGTGCTGTTCTCTGGTACAAAAGGCTAATTTGGCTGTTTTATTCGGTAATACCAATGCCTTCTGATAAACAAAACCCGCCCGTAGATTAAGCTTGTGAATTTTCTCATTGCGTATATCGGGTTCAACCACAATTCGAGCCACAGTAGGATCACTAAAAATAAAGGCCATGATGGTTTGGAAAATTCCCCAAGTGAAATGCCTTATTTTTTCTTGTGGTGGAGCAACCAGAATATGCATCCCCATATCATCCGGGTGTACTGGATAATATTTGCTAATCAGATCATCTTGCGCACGATAACACTCTAATAGGAAAGCGGGTTGATCCCGATAGATGCCAATAAATACACTGCCCGGATGGCGTGATTCTAAATCATGATAAAATTCCCATACTTGTTGTTCGGTATTATTTTGCATTCCCCAATAGTGAGCATAATCCCGGTTAACCCAGTCAGTTAATATGGGAATATCCCGTTCCAGATCCAGTGGACGTAATGCAAAGCTGCCTATTTCAGGCAAGAATTTTTCAAACAGCATAGGATTAAAGACGGACATTAGCATGCTCCTTCGGTGTCGACGCTGAACTGCTGGAAAGCGATACTTTTCTCAATCGGATAATGTTCAATACCGGTAATTTCATAAATCAGGCAGGAGTTGCGATAACAGGCCATCCCCAGATCTGGTGTGACGAAACCGTGGGTATGTAATTCTACATTCTGTATGAAAATAGTATTGTTGCGATCAATGCTGTAATTACGCTGTACACCATAACGCCCTTTTTCATCCCAACGAATAAGATGACGTATACCTTCAATAAAAGCTGGAGTTTGGTATTGATAGCCGGTTGCCAGAACGAGCCCTTCTGTGTCGAGAGAAAATGTTTGCTCCTGCTCGTGTTGGAATAGTGTTAATGTCAGGTCGCGCTCATTTTTAGCATGGCTAACTTGTTGTAACGCACTATTAGTATATAAATTAACGTTTAATTCACCGTTTAATCGTTTGGTGTACATTAAATCGAAAATATCATTGATTAATGAACTATTGATACCTTTATAAAGCTGCTTGTGCGACAGATTTAATGCATCACGCTTTTCTGCCGGGAGGTTATAGAAATAATCTACATATTCTGGAGAAGTCATTTCTAGTGTCAGCTTGGTATATTCCAGCGGGAAAAAACGGGGCGAGCGAGTAAGCCAATTAAGTTGATAATTGAATTTATCAATATCACCGAGCAAATCGTAGAAAATCTCCGCAGCACTTTGTCCACTACCCAGAACGGTAATAGATTTCTTTTCTTGTAAAGCAGCTTTGCTCTTCAAGTAATTACTCGATGTCACCATTTGATCAGCGAAGGGTTGGCAACACTTTGGAATATAAGGTGCAGGCCCGGTACCCAATACCAACTTTTTACAAACAAATTGGTGTTGTTGCCCAGTTAACGTATCTGAACAATGTAGTGTATATAGCGAGGCATGTTCATCATAGCTAATGCTGTCAACGTGTGTGTTAAAGCGTAAATTAGATAACTGTTCCGCCGCCCACTGACAATATTGGTTATATTCTTTACGCATCAGGAAAAAACTTTCCCGGATATAAAAGGAATATATTCTTCCTTTTTGTTTAATGTAATTAAGGAAGCTGAGTGGGTGCGTAGGTGATACCAGAGTCACTAGATCTGACATAAAAGGGGTCTGCATGGTGGAATTTTCCAGCATCATTCCCGGATGCCAATCAAAGCCCGGTTTCTGATCGATAAACAGGCTATGAACATCTTTTAGTGGCTGAATTAAACAAGCCAGTCCGAGATTAAACGGACCTATTCCAATAGCGATAAAATCATAAGGGCGAGTTGTCATAATTTCTCCTGGTGAAAAATATCAATATCATTAGTTTTTATTATGTGTTGCCAGAAAATCGTTTCCGTGCATTACGATGCTATGCACAATTTCTTGTAGATGTTGTTGGTTTGTTGCCGGGTTAAGGAAAGTGAATTTCAGATACTGTTTGCCATTGACTTTGGTACCCGCAATGACCGTATTGCCTTCACGGAATAGTGCTTTACGAATAGCTGCATTGATAGCGTCAATATCTGCATCGGGTAATTTTTGTTTAGGAATAAAACGGAAAACCAAAGTACTCAACTCTGGATAATGAATCAGTTCAAAATAGGGATTCTGCGCCATTAATCGATAGGCATCCTGAGCCGTATCGACAACTTTATCAAAAGCTTGCCCAAGTCGTTTTGCGCCCATAATTCGTAATGTCAGCCACATTTTCAATGCATCAAAACGACGAGTTGTCTGGATACTTTTATTAACCAGATTGGGTGTGCCTTCTTGTAACGCACTTAGCGGATTCAAATATTCGGCATGATAAGTCAGATGGGATAAATGTTTCTTATTTTTGACAAAGAAAGCACCGCAACTGACCGGCTGGAAAAATGACTTATGGTAATCCACAGTGACAGAATCGGCTAAATTGATGCCTTCCAGTAGATGAGCGCGACGAGGCGAAACCAGTAAGCCGCATCCGTATGCAGCATCTACATGTAGCCAGATGCCATACTGTTTGGCGATAGCCGCGATAGGGTGAAGTGGATCAATACTGCCGAAATCTGTGGTACCGGTTGTCGCGACAATGGCAAAAGGAATGTTGCCTTGTGCGATACACTGATTAATGTTTTGTTCCAATGCTTCAGGGTCCATACGGAACACACTGTCGTGAGGAACAGATACGACGGCGTTGTACCCCAAACCAAGGATAGCGGCGGCCTTTTGTGTACTGAAATGGCTGACTGTCGAGGTAAAAATACGCAGTTTATGGAAATCTGCCGGCAGGCCATGTAGCTGATTTTTATGTTCAGGATCGCGTTGATGACAAAAATGGTCCCGCGCTAGCAGCATTGCCATCAGATTTGATTGGGTGCCGCCGCTAGTAAAGACACCATCGGCATTTGTACCTAATGCCATTTTATCTCGTGTCCAGTCGAGAACTTTTTGCTCTATTAGTGTCCCGCCAGCGCTCTGATCCCAAGTATCCAATGAAGAATTAATCGCGCCAATAATGGTTTCAGCCAGAACAGCGGGTAATACCAGTGGACAATTAAGATGGGCGACATACTTTGGATGATGAAAATAAACAGCATCTTTAAGATAAAGTTGCTGCAACTCATCTAAAGCCCGGTTTAAAGAGGTAAGCGGAAGATCTAAATTCACTTTAGAAAATAGTGGAGATAACTCATTGGGTAATATCCCACTGAAAGGCTTATCCACCTGCTGTAATATTTTCTTTATTCTGGTAATGACATTATAAGCGTCATCAAGATAGTCTCCAGCACTATGCATATTTAAGAAATATCTAGAAAAATCTTCGTCCGTTATATGACACTCTTTTGTGAGTGAGTGGTCTAATAGCAGAGCGTCTCCGTACATTATATATCCTTGTTATTTCATGTATAGGTTGTGATTTGGTTATTGCCCAACATAGTTGATTTTATTATGTGTAGTATTTGGTTAGAATTAAATAACTGTTGAATAATAGCGCAATTAAATCATAATAATCTCTTCCTATCGGAACAGATATGAATTAAAAACTATAGAATAGAATGTTAGTGTTTGCTTTCTACCTTAGATTCCAAAGGACAATCATGGCAATTACCAACGCCAGGTAGTTTATTTCTTTGGCAACAACTGCGACGTTGCATATTGTTATGCCGTAAAATAACAGTACGATAAAGTGGGTTATCTCTACCGTCAGGTAATTGTGGTTCCATGAACAGACCATTTATAATTTCTTGATATAACTGGCTGTTTATTCTTGTACTGAATTCGACAAGATACCAATACATAAGATAACCGATATTATTCCATAGTAACCGTTTATTTATCCCTTGATATGATTCAATTTTTTCACATACGGGAATAATATGACGATCCAACAGAGAATAATGACGATGGAGTAATGATAAAGGTGCCTCATTTAGCCAGGTTAAATTATAGTAGAAAATATCTGGCCTGCCACTGTCATGGAATTCAACCCGAAAAAGATTGTAATGAGTATCCACTGCTTGTGGATATTCCAGCAGCATTAACATCATCGGGGGAATAACCAAGCCAAAATACCATTGTGTCCATAAGGAATACAGGGCTTTTTGGTTAGGCTTTATATCATTGTCACCGTAATATTCATCCTGATAGCGCTGAATTAATACCGGAAACTCCTTTGTATCTGACCATTGAGGGAAACTCATGCTGGCAGCAGGGATATTGTCTGCATTTACTCTCATGGTGGCAGTAAAATGGCTAAACGTTTGTTCAAATAACTGGATGATATCTTCAATTACCACGCTAGTTAAAGGGGTAATCGAATCGTTTGTATTTGACACCACTAACTCCCTGTTTACATGTTCATACTACTTGATTGTAGTATCTTACATATAGCTAATCATTGTAAATATAATTATGATAATAATAATTATTATCATTGTTATTATCAAGTAGTGAATCTTTTGGGTGCCTATATTGCGTGTTAATACAGCAAAACTATAGGCAGCTCATTCCCGGCTTAGACGGGATTATATTTCGGAATAATCAATGGCTTACCTGATTCTGGATCACAAATAATACGGCAAGGGAGACCAAACACATCGGCGATACTCTGTTCATTGATAATCTCTTCTGGTACCCCTTCGGCATAAATTTTACCACTCTTCATCATAATTAAATGTGAAGCGTAACGTAATGCCAAGTTAATATCGTGCAGTACCATCACCAACGTTTTGCCCTGTAAATGTAGACGCTGACAGAGATCGAGCATTTCAATCTGATGGGTGATATCCAGATAAGTGGTTGGTTCATCTAACAGTACAATCGGCGTTTGTTGTGCCAGTGTCATCGCAAACCAGGCGCGCTGACGCTGACCGCCGGAAAGTTCACTGACTAACCGTTGTGACATGTCTTGAAGTTCAACCGCATATAAAGCGTCGTTAACGACTTGTTCATCTTCTGCGGACCACTGCCGTAAAAAGGATTGGTGAGCGTAACGTCCACGTGAAACCAAATCGTATACGGTCAACGCTTCGGTGATGATTGCCCCTTGGGTCAGCAGAGATAGCTCACGTGCTACCGCTTTTGGTTTGTAATGTCGAATATTGCGCCCATCAAGCAGGATTTCACCGTGTTGTGGGGTGATGCCTCGGCTAATGGCGCGTAGCAGGGTCGATTTTCCACAACCATTCGGGCCAATGATGACGCTGAATTCACCATCACGTATCGTAATATTCAAGCACTCAACGATCGTCTTTTTTCCGTATGCCAGCGAAAGATCTTGGGCTGTCAATCGTGAAGCGCTAGTTGGGGAATTCATATCAAGTGACATTACTTGGTTCTCCGTAATTCAGCGTACAGTAAATACATCAAATAGATACCGCCTACCCCTGCGGTGATAACGCCTACTGGTAAACGTGCCGAAGTAGGGAGTAGCAAAGTAATTAAGTCGGAAGCGAGCAGTAATAATGCTCCCACCAGTGCGGAGCAGAACAGAGCGGCACCTTTTGCCCGAATCAAGCGGCGGGCAATTTGCGGCGCAGAAAGCGCGATAAACGCCACAGGTCCGACAACCAGTACTGCCATTGAGGCCAGGAGTACCGCCAGTAACAAGCTCATGAGCTGAATGATACGGACTGGCACACCGAGCGTATTAGCAACTTCATAGCCAAGATTGATGTAGTTTAATTGCCGTCCTAACCAGAGTAGAAAGGGGATGAACAGAGTCGTTCCATAAATTAACCCAACATCTTGCCAACCTCGGTTAGCGAGGCTGCCGTGCAGCAGCGAAGCGAGTTGCTGTGCTTGCTCAAGACGTACATTCGAGATGGCGTAATTAACAAATGCCATACAGAGGGCGGCGATAGCAATCCCGGAGATAACAATCTTGGTTGTCTGCATCTGTCCAGAACGACTAATGTTCCCGGTGTATACCAACAGTACTGCGAAGCTGGCCCCTAGCAGCGCACCTAAAGGAATCGGCAGCGCGCCAGGCCAGATGATCAGGGTGGCGACTATGCCAGCAGCAGCACCGGCGTTAACGCCGATAATATCTGGGCTACCGAGTGCGTTGCGGGTTGTCAGTTGAAAAAGTGAACCTGAGAGAGCCAGAGTTGCACCTGCGCCGATAGCCACTAATGCGCGGGGTAAGCGTAGTTGTGTGAGAATAAATTCCTGATAAGGCGTTGAGGTTGCTAGCCACGGGTTATCGATACCTTGCTTACCTAGTGCCAGAGAGAGATAAAACAGCACTGCAAGTAGTAACAATATCAATAAGATTGCTCTTTGAGTCCGTTGTGGAGGTACAAGAAAAACGGCGGTTCCCAACATAAAGGTTCGAGTTTTTGTCGGTCTAGATAGGTTAATCCGCGACATAATTGACTCCACGATGGGTTTTAATAACCAGATAGAGCAACGGTCCGCCGATTCCCGCGGTGATAATTCCCACCATGATCTCCCCGGGGGCTATTATCAGTCGTGCCAGTATATCGGAAGTTAGCAAGAGGCAAGGCCCGGCGAACAGGCAATAGGGCAGTAGCCAGCGGAAATCGCTGCCAACTAAAGCCCGCATCAAGTGAGGGGCCGCCAAGCCAATAAAGGCAATAGGGCCTGCCATAGCGGTAGCCACTGCCGCCAGCATAGTGGCAGTAATAAGCGATAACACGCGGGTGCGGGCAACATTAGCGCCAAGGGAGCTGGCGATACTTTCACCAAACACCATCACATTAAGGGAGGAGCTGAGTGAAAGGGTCAATATTAAGGCAAATAACAGATAGGGTATCAGCGAACTTGCTTCTGCCAGAGACATCGCACTGAGCGAACCAATGGTCCAGAAGCGGTAGTTATCCAATACATGGGCATTCATTAATACAACGCCTTGCACAAAAGCAAATAAGCAGGCGTTAATGGCGGCACCGGTTAATACCATACGTGCTGGATTGCTATTACGTTGTCCGCCACTGAGTAGGTAGAACAGCAATGTGGCCAGACCTGCGCCAATAAATGCTGTCCAGAAGCGCGGAAGTTCATCCAGCATGGGGATGAAAGAGAAACTGACAACCACCGCAGCAGCACCGGCGTTAACTCCCAGTAAACCCGGCTCGGCTAACGGATTACGCAGCAATCCCTGTGTTACGGCGCCGGAAAGCGCTAATGCTGCGCCAGCCATGATGCCGATTAACGTGCGTGGTTTGCGGGCATTGATGACTAGATCGCTATAGCTGCCACTGTCGCCTAACCAATAGTGATGCCATATGGTTGAGAGTGGCAACGTTTTGGCGCCCAGGCTCAGACTGGCAGTAATACAAATCAAGGTCAGCAGTATCATAAGACCTAAGCCTAGCAGCAGTAGAAATCGGCGTTTAGGATTTGTCATGATGATTTAATTGCCTCTGCTAGAATTGGTATAAATTGTGATAAACCCCAGCGCAAGCTGAGCGGTGTACCGTAAGACATGGCAACAACCAATGATTGGTCGGTTAGCGGGATATAGCCACCCTGATGAACAGCACGGATGGATTGAAATAATGGCTGTGCTTCCACTGCCTTACGTTCTTGCTCATTATTGAACCAAGTTATTAAGATATCAGCGCTATTAAGATAATCCGCATTTTCCAGTCCAATATTGGCGGCGAAACTGCCGAAGGGATCGGACAGTGTGCTGACTGATGGCAGTAGCGTCAAACCAAGATGGACTAAAGTATCGACGCGCGGATCGCCTTTGACATATACCGATAGCATATTACTGCTAAGGCCCGCTTTAATATAGGCGAAAGTGTAGCTGTTGATATGTGGGATGGTATCGCTTGCCTCGCGTAATATGGCATTCAGCTCGGTGATGAGCTTTTCTCCTTGCGACTGTTTATCTAGCGCACGAGCAATTAATTCAATTTGTTGTTGTGGTGCCGTAAGCCAGGGAGCAGATGGGTAAGCGATCACTGGGGCGAAGTGTGATAAATGGTCATAAATCTGTTGGGTGATGCCTGATTGGGTTGCCACGATCAGATCAGGCTTAAGATTAATGACCTTCTCAATGTCCAACTCAGGATACATGTCTATTACGGTGGGTAGAGTTCCGCCACGCTGTTGCACCGCTTGTTTAAACCACGGGAGATAACCTCGTTCATCTCCGCCCCAACGATGGGATTCAATCCCGACAGGTACAATACCAAGATCCAGTACGATATCTTCCGCCCCCGCACCCAGTGCGACAACACGTTGAGGTTGATGTGTAATCACCGCGGTACCCAATGCGGTAGTAATTTCTTTAGGATAGCCGGGCTTATCTGACGGTGCATTGTTTGTGCTGGCTGACTTATCACAGCCAGCCAACAAACTGACCAACAGCATCAGCAGTACGGCAAACCCTTTGCAACGCTTCAATTTCATTGTTTGCTTTCCTTCAAATAAATAGAAACATAAGGTTTGCCGCCCGCAGTGTCATTATGACTTTAAACTCAGAACTTATAACGCAAGATCGCCTCAATGTTGCGAGGTGCGCCATAGTAATACTGAGAATATTGACCAAACTGAGTGTAGTAGGTCTTATCAAAGACGTTATTCAGGTTAACCGTCAAAGAGAGATCCGGTGTGAATTGATAACGGCTCATCAGGTTAACCACAGCAAAGCTGTTTTGTTCCGCTTGCATTGATGTTTTTCCAGGCCCATCAACGGTCAACCAGGTTTTATCCTGCCAGTTAACACCACCACCAATGGTCAGATTGCTCATCGCACCTGGCAAGGTGTAGGTGGTAAACAGTTTAAACAACTTATTTGGCATATTGGAATTGATTCGTACACCATTAGGATCTGTTGCCCGGAATTGTGTGTAACCAGTATAAAGACGCCAGTTATCTGTCAGTTGACCACTGATTTCTGCTTCGAACCCGCGAGTTTTGGTACCATCCACTGTATAACGAGGAATGGAGAGATCCGGTAGTCTCGGTGCATTGTTATCTACTAATGGCAGGTTATCTTGACGGATTTCAAAGACTGCCAGTGAGTAATCAAGACTGTTATCGAAGGCGACGCCTTTTAGGCCCACTTCATAGTTTTGTCCAGACACTGGGGCAAGTAATTTATTATTGCGGTCACGGTGGTTTTCTGGATTGAATATTTCGGTATAACTGGTGTAAACCGACAAGTCTTGAGTAATGTTGTAGATCAGTCCACCGTAAGGAACAAATTCGTCACTGTAGCTGGCATTTTGTGGAGTATTGAAATTATCACCACGTGTTTGCCAACTGGTTACTCGACCACCAAGGATCAAGGTCAATGGATCTGCCAGAGAAATCTGAGTGACTGCATAACCTGCGGTCTGTTCATTACGGCCTTTCGAGCCATAAGTTCGCGTATTACTCCACTCTGGTTCAGGATATTGCCAGCCAGGAGAGGTGAAGTCGCCCAGTCCGGCGCAGTTGCGCTTGAGCATACAGGTTGCGTTGAAGTAATCGTTTTGGAAATCCTGTTGCTGATGGTTTAAGCCGAAGCTGACATGATGTGTACGGTTAAACAACCGGTAGTCACCGTTCACCTGTAGATCGTAGTTCTTCTGGCGGCGACTGCCATCAATAAGTGTCATGTTACCTGGTACCATACCAATATTGGTGTTACGGTCAGGAAAACTTGTCGCCCACAGGACTTTTTGGTCTAGAGCGTTATTATCATAAGTAAAGGTGCCCTTTACACTCCAGCCGTTGTCAAAGTTATGTTGCAGGCTGGTAAAAGTGGAGAAGGTCCGAACTTTTGAAAAAGCCCAATCAGGAGCATAGCTGTCGCTGCGTTTATAGTTTGTTTTGCTGCCGTCTGCAAAATAGATCGGCAAACCACCAAACATACCGCCACGGGTGTGATTGCGTTGATGATCAACGCCTATAGTCAGTAAGGTATTTTCTGTCAAATCCGCTTCAAGGATGCCATAGAACGGGTATCTTTCACTGTTATTGCGATCAATAAAGGAGTTGGCCGCTTGATAGGCTGTAACGAAACGCCCGCGTAGGTTGCCGCTGTCATTTAACGGGCCAGAGAGATCCAAGCCAGTGCGCCATTTATCCCAAGAACCCGCACCGGCAGAGAATTCGCCACGGAAATCACGGGTTGGACGTTTACGAATCAGGTTAACGGCTGCCGAAGGATTACCTGGGCCAACCATCAAACCGGCTGCTCCACGTACCACTTCGATACGATCAAGCAGGTCAGTATCCAAAAGATTGTCACCATAGTTAAAGCGGGTATCGTAGTAGGTTGCAACCCCATCACGCAGGATGTTATTGATAGACATGCCACGAGAAGTAAACCCGAAACGATCGCTATCAAGCTGGCGTATGCTCATACCGGTTGTGCTATCGATGACGCTATTAACACTGTCCAGATTTTCGTCAAGCATGCGTTGTTTAGTCACGACACTGACGGTCTGTGGCGTTTCACGCGCCGAGAGGTTTAGACCGGTGGCGGTAATCATCGACGTGGTATTGTACATGCCGGTGTCTTCGGTCACTCCTTCATGTTCTGGTTGTGAAGCGGTAACGAGTATCTTGTCATTTTGGGCAGCGGTTTTATCGCTGGTATTTTGCGCATTTGCTGTGATTGCATAACTATTTCCCATCAGTACTAACTGTATAGTCATTGCAAGAGTTGTTTTTTTAATCATAGAATCCTTTTGCAAAAACGGATACATCACTTTTTTATTATTCATTTCATCCCCAAATTAAATCTTTTGGTATTTATCTATGTTGATATTTTTATTTATTGCTGCTCGGCTTGATGAAGAGTAACCGAGTATTCATGGCGTAAAGCGTATAGCGGGTTAACTAAGGTTCCGGCGAATTTGAGATTCTTTTCACGGTCGTCAAGATCGATCATCTGTTGATTGTTCGCCATTTGCAGACGATTCAGGCAGGTACGAACAAATTCCTGCTTAAACAGATCGAACTTGCGGAATTTTTCAATCTGATGCAGATGTTGTGATTGATAATTATGGACACAGCGTGCAACCAGTAACCAGAAACGCTCTTCTGGCAGATTGAGATCTTTTTGCAACAGTGGAATCAGATAGCGGAAGAAACAATCGAAAATATCAAGGAAGATATAGTTAATCTTCATGTCGTCTTCGATAGTGACGTGCAGGAAATTAATCTCTTCAGGCAATTGGAGATCGCCATTCAAAATAGCAATTTCTTCACCAATATCTTTCATCAACATGTTTGTCGGGCTGTTATTATCCAATACCAACATCAGGTTTTCGCCATGTGGCATAAACACCAGATCATAGGTGAAGAAAGAGCGCAGTAATGGAGAGAGGTAAGCATCGAGATAGCGTGATACCCAATCTTCTGCATATAAACCTGAATCCTTTACTAAAGCAGCGATAACGGAATTACCCTGATGGTCAACATGCAGCAACGAAGCCATTGTCATCAAGCGTTGGTTATCCTGCAACAGCGTCATTGGGCTTTCGCGCCACAGTGCTGACAACATTTTCTTGTGTGGGCTGTCCTTCTTAATGGCTGATTCAAAGTAGTTATTGAAATAACCGAGAGCAGCACGTTCCCGTAATACGTTAAAACCCTTCTGTTGGAAGAAACTGTCATTACGGACTAAGTTGCTAAGCCACTCATTGACTGATGGGGTTGTGACCATGCTGTGTGGATCGAGCCCACGCATAAAGCCCATATTCAGCACGGATAGGGCGGTTTTAACGTAGTTCTTCTTTGGTTGAGTAATGTTGAAGAAAGTACGGATAGATTGCTGTGCGAGGTAGCGATCATGACCTTCTCCAAGATAAACAATATTATTATTGGCAATATCTGCCGCAAAGCTGATGGCGATACGGTGCTGCCATTGCCAGGGATGGAGAGGCATCAAATAATAATCTGACGGGCATAGTCCCAACATATTAAGGTGGCGTTCAAATTGGGCTGGCAGATATTTCCCCAATTCTTCTTCTATTAATTGTTGGTATGAAAGATCGGATAAGGCAGAGAAAATAGCTTTATTCCTGTGTACCGCAATCCAGATTAAAGTCACCGGGCTGGCGCTTTCAGGTGCATAGCGCTGATAATCATCGGCATCAAAACCAATGCGGCCATTATTCGCAATAAAGACTGGATGGCCTTCACTCATGGCCGTTTCAACGACTTGATAATCAGCATGAGCTAAATCTTGGGCTGTAAGTCGGTTGTACTGATATTTAAAAGCGTGACCGTAGAGGGTGCTAGATATCTCGTCGAGATAAATCGGTAGCATTTTTTCAGGGATTTCCAATAGCGGATACAACTCAATTAATCAGTTGAATGGCATCAAGCGGCTGAGATTGATTCTCCTTGAATTTGGTTACGGAAGCGGCATCAATATCAATATGATCCAGCTGATAAGCCTCCGCTTGAAAATGGTATTGGTAGTCACCTATTGCCAGAGAATACTGTTGCTGTCCATGATAGGTAGGATTAATCAATTTTTCGTGACATAGCTCACGTAATATTTTTGTCACCAAATGGCGATTGGCATGGAGCCAGTTCTCTGCGTTGAGGTGCAGAGTGTGATTATCAGAGTTAATATGTAGTGAACTCATGGTGATAACAATCCCTATTCATAATCAAAAATCGTATCCAACATAATCGCTATACACTGGAAACAAATCGGTACGCTTAATTCTAAAATTTTCGAATATAAGCATCCTTTTCCAGGTATTCATTCCGGTTCTCTTAGACAGGTGACTTTTGGATATTCAATTTTGATAACATTAATACAAATTATTATCATTAACAACTGTGTAAGTGTAAGGATTTTCTGTGGTTTTGTTTAAATAGCAGACGAAAATGTGGCGTTATGGCGCTGCATTGGGATGAGTAAGATGAATTGGGGGAGAATTTTTGATCGGCTATAACCTTTAACAAAACCTGCTTTTATACCGAGATGATGTTCAATGACATGCTGTAATTATTTCGAGAGTGAGATAGCATAATGCTCAGGCGTTTTGAATGGCGTCTGTGATTTTTTAATATGGTTGAGGGAAAGCGTGTCTACCGCAGAGGTCATTAATACGATATCACTGACGGAGCAGGTATTGCGGAAAACCTTTGGTTATTTGCAATTCCGGCCTGGTCAGCAACAAGTTATCGATACCATTCTTGAAGGGCGTGACTGTCTGGTCATTATGCCGACTGGTGGCGGTAAATCATTGTGTTACCAAATTCCGGCGCTGGTACAGGAAGGGTTAACTTTGGTTGTTTCCCCGTTGATATCTTTAATGAAAGATCAGGTGGATCAACTGCGGGCAAATGGCGTTGCGGCAGATTGCCTGAATTCAACTCAGGCCCGTGAACAGCAGATTGATGTGATCCGGCGTTGCCGTCAGGGAATGGTTAAATTGCTGTATATCGCCCCTGAGCGTTTGATGATGGATAACTTCCTTGAACAACTTCTGGAATGGCAACCAGCAATGTTGGCTGTGGATGAAGCTCACTGTATTTCACAATGGGGCCATGATTTCCGACCGGAATACCGGGCGTTGGGGCAACTCAGGCAACGCTTTCCGACATTACCCGTCATTGCGTTGACGGCCACCGCTGATGAAACTACTCGTAATGATATTGTCCGACTACTGAATCTTAATAATCCACTTATCCATATCAGCAGTTTTGACCGCCCCAATATCCGTTATACCTTGATAGAAAAATACAAACCATTAGATCAACTGTGGCTATTTATTCGCGGTCAAAAAGGTAAAAGCGGCATTGTTTACTGCAACAGTCGGAACAAAGTTGAAGAAATATCAGAACGCTTACAAAAACGTGGCTTGAGTGTTGCGCCATACCATGCCGGGTTGGATAACAGTCAACGTGCGCGAGTGCAGGATGCATTTCAACGTGATGATTTGCAGGTGGTGGTGGCAACCGTGGCATTTGGTATGGGAATTAATAAACCCAATGTTCGGTTTGTGGTGCATTTTAATATTCCACGTAATATCGAATCCTATTACCAAGAAACGGGACGTGCTGGGCGTGATGGTCTGCCGGCGGAAGCGGTGCTGTTTTATGATCCCGCGGATATGGTATGGCTTCGCCGTTGTCTGGAAGAGAAAGAGGCGGGTACACAGCAGGATATTGAGCGGCATAAGCTCAATGCGATGGGGGCTTTTGCCGAAGCACAAACTTGCCGCCGTCTGGTGTTATTGAACTACTTTGGTGAAAGCAAACAAACCCCTTGTGGCAACTGTGACATCTGCCTTGATCCGCCGAAAAATTATGATGGCTTGGTGGATGCCCAAAAAGCGCTTTCTTGTATTTACCGGGTTGGGCAGCGCTTTGGCGTCGGCTATATTGTTGAAGTGCTCAGAGGCGCGAATAATCAGCGTATCCGTGATATGAGACATGATCATTTGCCGGTTTACGGTATCGGTAAAGACCAGAGTCAGGAACATTGGATGAGTGTATTGCGGCAACTTATTCATTTAGGCTTTATCAGTCAAAACATTGCCAATTATTCTGCATTACAATTAACGGAAGCTGCACGTCCAATATTGCGTGGTGAAGTTTCGCTAAAACTGGCTGTTCCACGAATACAGAATCTGAAAGGGCGTAGTCAGCAAAGTAAATCGTATAGTGGTAATTACGATCGCAAACTATTTGCCAAGTTACGTAAATTGCGGAAATCTATTGCTGACGAAGAAAATATCCCGCCTTTTGTTGTATTTAACGATGTCACGCTAATTGAAATGGCGGAGCAATGCCCGGTTACGGATGATGAATTGTTATTAATCAATGGGGTAGGGCAACGGAAATTGGAACGTTTTGGTAACGCCTTTATGGCTTTAATTTGTGAACACCTAGAGGAGTTTGAATAGTCTGAGGACAGCTTATGACGCCGGAAATGTTGAAAGAAAGTTGGCTCAATCGTGAGATGCAGTTTTCTACTTTTGCCAACGGGCCTTTATTAGATTTTTGGCAAGGCAGGGAAGAGTGTGAATTTATCGGTGTCGATAATGTACTGATACGTTATGTCCGTTTTTGTGCAACGGTAAAAAATGATAGAGCGGTTGTTATCTTTCCTGGCCGTAGTGAAAGTTATGTTAAATACTCGGAAGTAGCATTTGATTTTTATCACCTTGGCTACGACATTTTTATTATTGATCATCGTGGACAGGGGCGATCCAGCAGGATGCTTGCAGATCCACAAAAAGGGCATGTAGAAAAATTTGATGATTATATTGATGACGTTGAAATATTAATAGAAAGAGAAATTCTTCCTCGTCATTATTCTCACTGTTATGCATTAGCTCATTCAATGGGGGCGGCAATATTAGGGGGGTTTTTATTACGTCGCAGCCAGATATTTGATGCAGCAGCCCTTTGTGCTCCTATGTTTGGTATTAACTTTCCTATGCCACGTTGGTTGGCGACTTTCCTGGTGAACCGGGCTGAAAAGCGGTCAGATATGCGCAACCATTATGCGGTGCTAACTGGGAAATGGCGTCCGTTGCCTTATTTAATAAACCTTCTGACACACAGTTATGAGCGTTATGGCCGTTACCTCCGTTATTACGCGGATTATCCGGAATTACGTATCGGGGGACCGACATATCACTGGGTGCGGGAAAGTATTTGGATTGGCAATATGCTGATAGAAAAAGCTGGGGAAATTGAGACGCCATTGATAATTTTAAAAGCCAGTGAAGATAAGGTTGTTAATAATTGCCGATTACGGGCTTTTTGTGAATCACGTAATAAAGTGAGGGCTTTCATCAAAGAACATTCACCTTTGATTATTCAAGGGGCGCGTCATGAGATCCTGTTTGAAAAAGATAAATTACGTAGCCAGGCACTCAACGCCATTTGTGATTTTTTTGACCAGAATTAATTCAATTATAGGAATGATAACTATGTATCACATTGTTGCTTCAGATTTAGATGGCACTTTGCTGTCTCCTGATCACAAATTAACGTCTTACACCAAGGAAACCCTTAATTTACTGACCAATAAAGGCATTCATTTTATTTTTGCTACTGGTCGTCATCATGTAGATGTTGCGCAAATCCGAGATGTTCTTGGTATTGATGCCTATATGATTACTTCCAATGGCGCTCGGGTACACAATGCTATGGGTGAATTGGTTTTCAGTCACAATGTTGATCCTGAGATTGTGCATGATTTGTGCCTAATGGAGTTTGATAACACTGATATTCTGACGAATTATTATTGTCATGATCACTGGTATATGAATCGTGAATGCCCTGAGCAGAAAGAATTTTTTCAGGAATCAGTGTTCCATTATCAACTTTTTGAGCGTGACAACTTTAAAATCGATGATGTATGTAAAGTTTATTTTACCTGCGGCGATCATGATCTATTAGTGACGTTGGAAGAGAAAATCAAAGCGCGTTGGGGTGATAGAGTCAATGTCAGTTTCTCGTTGCGCAATTGTTTGGAAGTTATGGCGGGTGGTGTTTCGAAAGGTCATGCACTTGAGCAGGTAGCTCAAGCTATGGGTTATAAACTGAGTGATTGTATTGCTTTTGGCGATGGCATGAATGACTTTGAAATGCTGACGGTAGCAGGTAAGGGCTGTATTATGCAGGATGCTCACCAGCGCTTGAAAGATATCCTGCCAGATATGGAAGTAATTGGCTCAAACGCCGATGATGCGGTTTCCCATTATTTGTGCAAAATGTATCAGGTTTAATTTATTATCCACTGTAATTGCAGCGCTATTGGCGCTGTTTTTTCATTTATTTACGGTTTCTTGCCCTTTTAATCCTCTCTATGAATTCGAGAGCCAACTCTACATGGTGAGTTTTATTTGATTCTATCGCCATGATAACTAATAATAAAGAGATTATAACATCGATAATTTATTGATGTTTAACAGATAATTAACTCACGCGCAATCCCTGAGTTTTTGTTGATTCAATAAAATCAAAACAATAAGTTGAAATTTTAATATTTATTATGCTGTAGTTTTTCAAGATACCAGCTGCCATAAAAAGACAGCGATTATTATTGGCCTGTGCTTTTGGGAAGGTGATAAATGCATTTTGAGGGATTATATCGATGGAAAAAATGACAAGTGTTATTCTCGTTAAAAGATTAAACCATGATGTATTTAAAGACTTATTATATGGTGGTGAAAAAATAGTATCAATTACCTCATGTTATGACAATGAAATATGCTAAAAATAGCTAGTCAAGTTCTTAATTAAATGAAGATTGGCTACTACGAAAATGCTCCTGGAATTGGATGGGTAAGCGTGATTTTTTTGAATCCATAAACAGCATAGGAAAAAGAGAGTTTTATTATCAGAATGCAAAGAAGTAGAATTTTGATCTAAGAGATGCATGCTTTCCATATTTATCACCAATAGGCCATTTGGTCTCTGAATTAGATATAGCTCCAGAATAAGGTGGTGAGATAGAATTATGGAGCTGGAAAGTTACCGGTCAAGAATTCCATAATTTTCAAAATAAAAACCTCGATCTTGCTTATGGAATGGATAGGGATAAAATACGCAATCTGGATATAGTATACAAACCTAATAAGGGCGTGATACTTCTGTTTAACCCAAGAAATGTACATGCTGCTGCCCCGTCCTATGGGACTCAGCGGTTAACAGTTTCTACGTTTATTGGATACTCAAGTGATAATGAAGAGCTGGTTCTTTGGAGTTAATGAACTTTGAATAAATCAGGAAAAAAATGTTTAGGTTTTAGTCCACCTTTGGTAGTTTTAACGCCCTATGACATACCATTTATCATCTAAAAATATTTGGGTATAGGGTCGTATGGGCTTTGCCCTATTCGTCGGGGAAGGAAATATCATTTTCTCACCTATGTTTGACCAGCAGGCGAGCTGTGTTTGGAACTCACCTGCTGGTTTTTTGCTTACGACTGTGAGTTTAGATACATGTGCTAATACTGTATCTATTCGGGGGTAGAATGAGTCAACAATGGACATCCCGTCTGGGGCATATATTAGCAGCAACCGGTTCTGCCGTTGGTATTGGCGCCATCTGGAAATTTTCGTATGTTTCGGCAACAAATGGTGGTGGTGCATTTTTGGTTGTCTTTTTATTGTTCAGTTTTGTGATTGGGTTAGCGGTCCTGTTAGCTGAAAATATATTGGGAAGTAGTACGAACGAAGTTGCCGTCAATGCGTTTAAAAAAGCACTGGGCAAACATTGGGGATGGGTTGGCTTTATAGGGATATTTAGTTCATGGTGTATTTATAGTTTCTATAGCGTTGTTGGTGGCTGGACCATCGGTTACACAGTGATGGCGAGCACAGGGAAGTTGAATATTACCGATATTTCTCAATTGACCTCTATTTTCACCAATTTCATCAGCAACCCGTGGTGGCCGATTATTGCACATCTGGTATTTTCAGGGCTAACTTGTTTCGTTGTGTTATCGGGTGTGCAAAAAGGTCTGGAAAAGTCAGTTAAGGTCATGATGCCGCTGTTATTCTTGATCATGATCGTGTTAATTATTGTCGGCATCCGTCTGCCTGGTTCATCAGAAGGGCTAAAATTATTCTTATACCCGGATTTCGACAGTTTGACCGGAAAAGGCATTTTAGATGCGCTAGGGCTGGCATTTTTTTCATTGTCTATCGGTTTGGGCATTCACATTACATACAGCTCCTATTTACCTAATAACAAAGGGATAGGTCGATCGAGTATCTGGGTTGTTATCCTCTCCTGTCTGGTTTGTGTCTTGGCTGGCCTGATGATTTTCCCTGCCTTGGCAGCCGCTGGCTTAAAGCCAAATGTGGGGCCTGGGTTAACCTTTATGACGATGCCAATTTATTTTGCCAGCCTGCCCGGTGGCTCAATTCTGGCGGTTACTTTCTTTTTATTGTTATTAATGGCCGCACTGACCTCAGCAATTTCGCTACTTGAGCACATTGTTGCTTATGTTCAGACGAGCTTTCACTGGTCACGTAGTAAAGCCAGCTTAATAGTCACGGCATCGATTATGTTAATGGGGATTCCTGTTTCCTTATCGTTTGGTCCTCTTAGCTACGTTACTTTAGGTGGAAAATCTATCTTCGACATATTGGATTTCATTACGTCTAATGTGCTAATGCCATTGTTCGGTATTATCATTTGCCTCGTCTTTGGTTGGTCAAGTAAGGTCAATGCACTCATACCGGATAATTTGTCATCGCGTAACCATCGGTATTTACTGTTTATATGGAGATACGTCGGGCCGTTATGTATCGGCGTGATTTTGGTGCACGGGCTAATTTGATGATGTAGTGGTATAAGATCACAAGCCTGTTACTCTGATCATGACGTTGCAATGGCCATGAGCCATGTATAAATGGAGAGCCGGATACGCTGCAAGGCGCAGTTCGGTTCGGGGAGGAGAGGCAGAGAAATGACTACACTCTGTCTCTTACTCTACTTCGGCTCCATGATGGTTGGTGCTGCTTGGCGACCATGAATGCGTTTCCCAGTTATGAGGGCTTAACCGAATGCTATTGTCCGGCTTAGAGTCCCATATTCGAAATGGAGGGAATGGCAGTGAAATGCCATGCTTATGAAATTCTTGCGGAATAAGCTGGTGGACTTCATGGCGGACAGGCATGCGATGCCCCATTTCAGCGGCATAAATACGTCATTCAAATATCTGAATACTATGTTGAAGATCAACCAGATAAGCTTCAGGTGCTGGGTTATCAAGGATCATAGCGCTGTGTTTAGCGGCAGTTAACAGGATTTGCGTGACCTCTTCACTGTTAGCTTCTGCGGTGCAGGAATTGTCAGTACAACACGAGTGATGGTGTCAGATAATGACCAGTTAATAAGCTGTTCAATAATAAAGGCTTTGTTTGGAACAATGATCTCTTTTCTGTTCCAGTCTGAAAGGGGGGTTGCTCGTGTATTGATCTTGGTAATGTTGCCGGTCAGGTTACGGATAGTTACGGTATTGCCGATACGGATCGGTTTTTCAAACAGTATCATCAGGCCAGAAACAATATTGGCGAAGATTTCCTGTAAGCCAAAACCTAATCCAGCCCCTAACGCAGCAACAAGCCATTGTAATTTTGGCTATTCAATACCAATCAGAGAGAAACCTACCAGACCATCAATCAGTATTATGAACATGGCATTCCTTATCATCAAGATAGTCCAATATCTCCACATGTTTGATGGTTTCTGCATCCTTAATATCCGGTGGTGCCAGAATCTCTTTTTCCCAGCGTGCCAGCCGTTGGGCTGGCAATGGATGGATAGTGGGAAACCATTTTTTGAGTAAGTTTTTTAATCGTTGTTTCATTCGGAAAGATCTTCATCAGGGGGACCCAGGCGATCCAATTCGGCCAGAATCAACGGAATTTGTGCCTCTAGATCAGCGGGTCTTTTATCTTTACTCCACCAGATAAGCGGCTCACGGCGTTTATAATCCACTTTACTGACTGCCTCTTTGCCGTTTAATAAAAACTTCACCATAAAAGCCAGCGCCAAACCTTTATCATTGCCACTACTTAAGAAGGCAAAAGAATAACTGCTGACGTTAGGGATAAAACCACGTCCGATAAGTTGATTGTTCTCGTCCAGGCCGTAGACTTTGAGGAACAGAATATTAGTTTTTTCTGCCATGCCTACTTGTGGATAACGAGCGGCATAAGCTTTGCCTTTATACCAGGTGTAAAAGATCTGTCGTTCACGATTGATAATTAATGGTGCTTGTCGCCGTGAAAAAAACACAGCCCATACGAAAGGTGGAATAATCAGTAGGTAGAGCAGCAGGAAACCTATATCAACTTTAAAATAATAGTCACTATATTCATAATAATTATAGCGGTAATACAAGTATTTTCTCAGGGACAGATCTTTATCATTACCAATATAGTTCATACCGTTCAAATAGTCAGGTAGGTCATCACGTAGGTAGAACTTATCCCCATATTCTTTTTTAGCTACATCAACCCAATGATAAATTTCTGATTCATTACTCTTTCGTTCTTCTATGAAATCATTTACTGTTAATAACATACTGGTAATTAATCCCAGTGTTACAGGGATCAAAGTAATACTCCGGGCGCGACGTTGGGTGTTGCGAATACAGCACTCCTTATCATCAAGATAGTCCAGTATTTCCACATGTTTGATGGTTTCTGCATCCCTAATATCTGGTGGTGCCGCCAGAATCTCTTTTTCCCAACGAACCAGCCGTTGGGCTGGCAAGGGATGAATAGTAGGAAACCATTTTTTGAGTAAGTTTTTTAATCGTTGCTTCATTCGGAAAGATCTTCATCAGGGGGACCTAAGCGATCCAATTCTGCCAGAATCAACGGAATTTGAGCGTCTAAATCGGCGGGTCTTTTATCTTTACTCCACCAAATAAGCGGTTCACGGCGTTTATAATCCACCTTACTGACTGCTTCTTTTCCGTTTAATAAAAACTTCACCATAAAGGCGACTGCCAGCGCTTTATCATTGCCACTGCTTAAAAAAGCAAAAGTATAACTGCTGACATTAGGGATAAAGACACGTTCGATAAGGTTATTATTTTCATCCAATCCGTAGACTTTGAGATACAGAATATTGGTTTTTTCCAGCATACCTAATTGTGGATAACGGGCAGCATAGGCTTTACCTTTATGCCAGGTGTAGAAAATCTGTCGTTCACGGTCGATAATTAATGGTGCCTGACGGCTCCAGAAAAATATGCAATAAACAAAAGGTGGAATAACCAGTAGATAGAGTAGTAGGAAGCCTATATCAATCTTCAAAAAAGAGTCGCTATGCAGATAATAATTATAACGGTAATGTAAATATTTTCTTAGTGAAATTTCTTTATCATTACCAATATAACGGGCATCTTCCATATAGTCTGGTAAATCGTTACGCAGATAAAATTCTTCACCATATTTCTTCTTTACCAATGCTACCCACTGATGGATCCCTGCTTCATCATTTTTACGGTCTTCGATAAATCCGTTAATATTCAGAATAAGACTACTAATAATCCCTAATGTAACAGGGATTAGATTAATACTCCTAAAACGGCGTTGAGGATTGCGGATATGACACTCCTTATCATCAAGATAGTCCAATATTTCCACATGTTTGATGGTTTCTGCATCCTTAATATCCGGTGGTGCCGCCAGAATTTCTTTTTCCCAACGAACCAGCCGTTGGGCTGGCAGTGGATGGATAGTGGGAAACCATTTTTTGAGTAAGTTTTTTAATCGTTGTTTCATTCGGAAAGATCTTCATCAGGGGGACCTAAGCGATCCAATTCGGCCAAAATTAAAGGAATTTGAGCTTCTAAATCGGCGGGTCTTTTATCTTTACTCCACCAGATAAGCGACTCACGGCGTTTATAATCCACCTTACTGACTGCCTCTTTGCCGTTTAATAAGAATTTCACCATAAAGGCGACTGCCAGCGCTTTATCATTGCCACTACTTAAGAAAGCAAAAGTATAACTACTGACATTAGGAATAAAGCCGCGTCCGATAAGTTGATTATTTTCATCTAGGCCGTAGACTTTGAAATATAAAATATTAGCTTTTTCCACCATGCCTAATTGTGGATAACGGGCGGCATAGGCTTTACCTTTGTACCAGGTATAGAAAATCTGTCGTTCACGGTCGATAATTAATGGTGCCTGACTCTGCCAAAAAAATATACAATATACAAAGGGTGGAATAATCAATAGATAGAGCAGAAGGAAACTTATATCAATTATGAGCAATCGGGTGCTGCTTGGGTAAAAAGTATAACGATAGTGTAAATATTTTTTCAGAGAGATTTCTTTATCATTACCAATATAACGGGCATTTTCCATGTAATCTGGCAGATCATTACGTAGATAAAACGCATCACCATATTCTTTTTTTACTAAATTAACCCATCGATGGATAGCTTTTTCATCATTTTTACGGTCTTCGATAAATCCGTTAATATTCAAAATAAGACTACTAATAATCCCTAATGTAACTGGGATTAGATTAATACTCCTAAAACGGCGTTGAGGATTGCGGATATGACACTCTTTATCATCAAGATAGTCCAATATTTCCACATGTTTGATGGTTTCTGCATCCTTAATATCTGGCGGTACTGACAGAATTTCTTTTTCCCAGCGTGCCAGCCGTTGGGCTGGCAATGGATGGATAGTGGGAAACCATTTTTTGAGTAAGTTTTTTAATCGTTGTTTCATTCGGAAAGATCTTCATCAGGGGGACCTAAGCGATCCAATTCTGCCAAAATCAATGGAATTTGAGCATCTAAATCGGTGGGTCTTTTATCTTTACTCCACCAGATAAGCGGTTCACGGCGTTTATAATCCACCTTACTGACCGCCTCTTTGCCGTTTAATAAGAATTTCACCATAAAAGCCAGCGCCAAACCTTTATCATTGCCACTGCTTAAAAAAGCAAAAGAATAACTGCTGACGTTAGGGATAAAACCACGCCCGATAAGTTGATTGTTCTCGTCCAGACCGTAGACTTTGAGGAACAGAATATTAGTTTTTTCTGCCATGCCTATTTGTGGATAGCGGGCGGCATAAGCTTTGCCTTTATACCAAGTATAAAAGATCTGCCTTTCGCGATCGATAATTAATGGTGCCTGGCGGCGTAAGAAAAAGATGGTCCAGACAAAAGGAGGAATAATCAACAAATAGAGTAGAAGAAAACCTATATCGACTTTAAAAAGGTAGTCGCTATATCGATAATAATTATATCGATAATGTAAGTACTTTTTCAGGGACAGATTTTTATCATCACCAATATAGTTCATACCGTTTAAATAGTCAGGTAGGTCATCACGTAGGTAGAACTTATCCCCATATTCTTTTTTAGCTACATCAACCCAATGATAAATTTCTGATTCATTACTCTTTCGTTCTTCTATGAAATCATTTACTGTTAATAACATACTGGTAATTAATCCCAGTGTTACAGGGATCAAAGTAATACTCCGGGCGCGACGTTGGGTGTTGCGAATATAGCACTCCTTATCATCAAGATAGTCCAATATTTCCACATGTTTGATGGTTTCTGCATCCTTAATATCTGGCGGTACTGACAGAATTTCTTTTTCCCAACGGGCCAGCCGTTGGGCTGGCAAAGGATGAATAGTAGGAAACCATTTTTTGAGTAAGTTTTTTAATCGTTGTTTCATTTGGAAAGATCTTCATCAGGGGGACCTAGGCGATCCAATTCTGCCAAAATCAAAGGAATTTGAGCTTCTAAATCGGCGGGTCTTTTATCTTTACTCCACCAGATAAGCGGCTCGCGGCGTTTATAATCCACTTTACTGACCGCCTCTTTACCGTTTAATAAGAATTTCACCATAAAAGCGACTGCCAGAGCTTTATCATTGCCACTGCTTAAAAAAGCAAAAGAATAACTGCTGACGTTAGGGATAAAGCCACGCCCGATAAGTTGATTGTTCTCATCCAGGCCGTAGACTTTGAGGAACAGAATATTAGTTTTTTCCCCCATGCCGACTTGTGGATAACGAGCTGCATAAGCTTTACCTTTGTACCAGGTGTAAAAGATTTGTCGTTCGCGATCGATAATTAATGGTGCTTGACGGCGTAAAAAAAATATGGCCCATAAGAAAGGTGGAATAATCAGTAGATAGAGCAATAGGAAACTTATATCAATTTTGAGAAGCCGGGAACTACTTGGGTAAAAGGTATAGCGGTAGTACAGATATTTTTTCAGGGAGATCTTTTTATCGTTACCAATATAACGAGCATCTTCCATATAATCAGGCAAATCATTGCGCAGATAAAATTCTTCACCATATTTTTTTTTAGCTAAATTTACCCAACTATGTATCCACGCTTCATTCTTTTTTCGCGATTCCATAAAATCGTTAACGTTTAACACTAGGCTACTAATAATCCCCAGTGTGACCGGGATCAAGGCAATACTCCGAGCACGGCGTTGGGTATTGCGAATATGACATTCTTTATTATCAAGATAGTCCAATATTTCCACATGTTTGATGGTTTCTGCATCCTTAATATCTGGAGGTACTGACAGAATTTCTTTTTCCCAGCGTGCCAGCCGTTGGGCTGGCAATGGATGAATAGTGGGAAACCATTTTTTGAGTAAGTTTTTTAATCGTTGTTTCATTCGGAAAGATCTTCATCAGGGGGACCTAAGCGATCCAATTCTGCCAGAATCAATGGAATTTGAGCGTCTAAATTGGCAGGTCTTTTATCTTTACTCCACCAAATAAGCGGCTCACGGCGTTTATAATCTACTTTACTGACCACCTCTTTACCGTTTAATAAAAATTTCACCATAAAAGCCAGCGCCAAACCTTTATCATTGCCACTACTTAAGAAGGCAAAAGTATAACTGCTGACGTTAGGGATAAAACCACGCCCGATAAGTTGATTGTTCTCGTCCAGGCCGTAGACTTTGAGGAAAAGAATGTTAGTTTTTTCTGCCATGCCTACTTGTGGATAACGAGCGGCATAAGCTTTACCTTTGTACCAGGTGTAAAAAATTTGCCGTTCACGGTCGATAATTAATGGAGCTTGTCTCTGGGAAAAGAATACTCCCCAAACAAACGGTGGAATAATTATTAGGTAAAGAAGCAGGAAACCTATATCAATTTTGATAATCCTTGAACTACTAGGATAAAAGGTATAGCGATAGTGAAGATATTTTCTCAGAGATATCTCTTTATCGTTACCAATATAACGGGCATTTTCCATATAGCTGGGTAGATCATTGCGTAGATAAAATTCGTCACCATATTCCTCTTTTACTAAATTGACCCACTGATGAATACCCCTCTCATCATTTTTACGATCTTTGATAAATCCATTAATATTTAGAATAAGGCTACTAATGATCCCTAATGTAACCGGGATTAGGGTAATACTCCGGGCGCGGCGTTGAGTGTTACGGATATGGCATTCCTTATTATCAAGGTAGTCCAATATTTCTACATGCTTAATTGTTTCCTCATCCTTAATATCTGGTGGTGCTGACAGAAGTTCTTTTTCCCAGCGAGCTAGCCGTTTGGTTGGCAGTGGATGAATAGTAGGAAACCATTTTTTGAGTAAGTTTTTTAATCGTTGTTTCATTTGGAAAGATCTTCATCAGGGGGACCTAGGCGATCCAATTCTGCCAAAATCAAAGGAATTTGAGCTTCTAAATCGGCA
>NZ_RCWB01000019.1:0-4089 GCF_018448885.1 Photorhabdus caribbeanensis | reverse complement strand
ATGAATAGTAGGAAACCATTTTTTGAGTAAGTTTTTTAATCGTTGTTTCATTTGGAAAGATCTTCATCAGGGGGACCTAGGCGATCCAATTCTGCCAAAATCAAAGGAATTTGAGCTTCTAAATCGGCAGGTCTTTTATCTTTACTCCACCAGATAAGCGGCTCACGGCGTTTATAATCCACTTTACTGACCGCCTCTTTACCGTTTAATAAGAATTTCACCATAAAAGCGACTGCCAGACCTTTATCATTGCCACTACTTAAGAAGGCAAAAGAATAACTGCTGACGTTAGGGATAAAACCACGCCCGATAAGTTGATTGTTCTCATCCAGGCCGTAGACTTTGAGGAACAGAATATTAGTTTTTTCTGCCATGCCTACTTGTGGATAGAGGGCGACATAAGCTTTGCCTTTATACCAAGTATAAAAGATCTGCTGTTCGCGATCGATAATTAATGGTGCCTGACGGCGTAAGAAAAAGATGGCCCAGACAAAAGGAGGTATAATCAACAAATAGAGCAGCAGAAAACCTATATCAATTTTCAAAAAAGAGTCGCTATGCCGATAATAATTATAACGGTAATGTAAATATTTTCTTAGGGAGATTTCTTTATCGTTACCAATATAACGAGCATTTTCCATATAATCGGGTAGATCATTGCGTAGATAAAATTCGTCACCATATTCCTCTTTTACTAAATTGACCCACTGATGAATACCTCTCTCATCATTTTTACGATCTTCGATAAATTCATTAATATTTAGAATAAGGCTACTAATAATCCCTAATGTAACCGGGATTAAGGTAATACTCCGGGCGCGACGTTGGGTGTTGCGGATATGGCACTCCTTATCATCAAGATAGTCCAGTATTTCCACATGTTTGATGGTTTCTGCATCCTTAATATCCGGTGGTGCCGCCAGAATTTCTTTTTCCCAGCGGGCCAGCCGTTGGGCTGGCAATGGATGAATAGTAGGAAACCATTTTTTGAGTAAGTTTTTTAATCGCTGTTTCATTCGGAAAGATCTTCATCAGGGGGACCTAAGCGATCCAATTCTGCCAAAATCAATGGAATTTGAGCATCTAAATCGGCGGGTCTTTTATCTTTACTCCACCAAATAAGCGGCTCACGGCGTTTATAATCCACCTTACTGACCGCCTCTTTGCCGTTTAATAAGAATTTCACCATAAAGGCGACTGCCAGCGCTTTATCATTGCCACTACTTAAGAAAGCAAAAGTATAACTGCTGACATTAGGGATAAAGACACGTTCGATAAGGTTATTATTTTCATCCAATCCGTAGACTTTGAGATACAGAATATTGGTTTTTTCCATCATACCTAATTGTGGATAACGGGCAGCATAGGCTTTACCTTTATGCCAGGTGTAGAAAATTTGTCGTTCACGGTCGATAATTAATGGTGCCTGACTCTGCCAAAAAAATATACAATATACAAAGGGTGGAATAATCAGTAGGTAAAGCAATAAAAATACCATATCAGTTATTAAAATATTATTGCTATATTCATAATGGTTATAGCGATAATACAGGTATTTTCTCAAGGAAATTTCTTTATCATGGGCAATGTATTCATACTTTTTAAGAAAATCTGGTAGAGCAGGATCCAAATAAAACTCCTCGCCATAATCTTTTTTTGCGTCGTTAACAGACCAAAGCAGATTCTTTTCCGCTGCCCGCCATGTTTCAATAAAATCGTTAACGTTTAACATCAGACTGCTAATAATTCCCAGAGTTACTGGGATTAAGTTAATACTCCTGAAACGGCGTTGAGGATTGCGGATATGACACTCCTTATCATCAAGATAGTCCAGTATTTCTACATGTTTGATGGTTTCTGCATCCTTAATATCTGGTGGTGCTGCCAGAATTTCTTTTTCCCAGCGTGCCAGCCGTTGGGCTGGCAAGGGATGAATAGTAGGAAACCATTTTTTAAGTAAATGTTTTAATCGCTGTTTCATTCGGAAAGATCTTCATCAGGGGGACCTAAGCGATCCAATTCGGCCAAAATCAACGGAATTTGAGCGTCTAAATCGGCAGGTCTTTTATCTTTACTCCACCAAATAAGCGGCTCACGGCGTTTATAATCGACCTTACTGACCGCTTCTTTGCCGTTTAATAAAAATTTCACCATAAAGGCGACTGCCAGAGCTTTATCATTGCCACTACTTAAGAAGGCAAAAGAATAACTGCTGACGTTAGGGATAAAACCACGCCCGGTAAGGTTATTATTTTCGTCTAGGCCATAAACTTTGAAGAACAGAATATTAGTTTTTTCTGCCATGCCTACTTGGGGATAGCGGGCGGCATAAGCTTTGCCTTTATACCAAGTATAAAAGATTTGCCGTTCGCGATCGATAATTAATGGTGCTTGTCTCTGGGAAAAGAATACTCCCCAGATAAATACAGGGGTAATCAATAAATAGAGTAGCAGAAATGCAATATCAACCTTAAACAAATAGCCACTGTTTTCAAAGTAGTTATAACGGTAATATAGATATTTCTTCAAGGATATCTCTTTATCATTACCAATATAACGCATATCTTCCATATCCTCAGGCAAATCATTACGTAAATAAAATTCTTCACCATAGTCTTTTTTTGCATAACCGACCCATCGATGAATAGCTTCCTCATTTTTTTTTCTCGATTCCATAAAATCGTTAATGTTTAACATCAGACTACTAATAATCCCCAGTGTTACTGGGATTAATGTGATACTCCGGAAACGGCGCTGAGGGTTTCTAACCCAGCACTCCTTATCGTTAAGGTAATCCAGTATTTCTACATGCTTAATGGTCTCTTCATCTTTAATATCCGGAGGTACAGCCAAGATTTCTTTTTCCCAGTGCCTCAGCCGTTTGGTTGGTAGAGGATGAATAGTAGGAAACCATTTTTTGAGTAAATTTTTTAATTGTTGTTTCATATAAATTCTCCGTCAAAACTACCTTTAATCGTATTTTCCTCTGTTAGTTTCTCTCCCCAGAGATAGCGCAGAGGGGCGATAACATTGTCTGACTGCTGGTAATACCAATATAACTTGCTGCGATAAGGATTTGTTTCTTGTCCTTCTGTCGTGACTATTTCCAGCGTGGCTGTATCTCCATTCAGAATTAGCTTCGCCTGTTCTCGTGCAGTTTTAAATGTGGAATCACGGAAAGTGTCCCGTGTATACTGGCGGCGGTTAATAGTGATAATGGTAATTTGTGCACCAAGATAGTATATTTCATTTTCTTTGACGAAAAGTCCGTATATTTCCGAAATACCCATCTGGAAGGCAGGTAAGGTAAAGCGGTAGGTTGTCTTCCTATATTCTCTATGTATTTTTAGTTGTGGTTGAATAAAGAGATTTAAAAACTCCTGATTTTCTATAAGAAAAGCATTCTTAATGGTATCCCCCATCTCTCGTGCATCTTTTAACTGTTTCGTTATAGTTGGTCGCCCATCTACTGACCAGAAAGCATATTCAGCCCCCGCCCCCCAAAAACAGTTATTCAGCACTTTTTCCAAATCTGACCAGGCACTGCTAGCTTGTACAACACTGCCACCGATAAGTAAACTGGCCCCAATGACTATCGCAGTGAGTACGCCCGCAGTCAGGAAGGAGCCTGCCGCAATGCCGATCCAGACTGCGGTTGTTAAAATAGTGGAGCCTGTTCCTATCGCTACCAAGCCATAACCCTCAATTTTATTACCCACGTTGAAAGCGTTACTGGCATCATAGAAGGAGATAATTGCGCCTAAGTATCCCGCGACGCTACCAGCAACACGGGAGAACTGATTGACCGCCGACGCACTGATAGCTGGCACTTTTGTCCCGCTCATCAGCGCTTTCACTATGGGGGAATTCACCTTACTTGCTAGTGTCAAACCAATAGAAGTCAAATCGGCACTCATACCAATCACTGCGGTGCTAAAGCGCAGCAGATTCATATAGGTAGGTCCGGGTTGTAACGGGTTGTTGCGGGCATATTCTGTCTGCATGATCACATCGGACAGGGTGAATGCATTCAGGAACAGGCTGACACCGGTCAATGAAGAATCAAACAGTAAACCAATAGAGGCTTTA
>NZ_RCWB01000018.1 GCF_018448885.1 Photorhabdus caribbeanensis | reverse complement strand
CGAAACAAAATAATTCCCATTGAGGAATAAAGAAGCGGCAAAAATCATCGACATCGCAGAAAATTTCAACTAACTTGTTCATAGCCTGTTCCTCCCCGGAGCTGTTTCGGCGTGCACCAAAACATTGCTCCTGGAACAGGCTTCATGTCAATTTCTTATCCAGAATTCGGGTTAAGACTAATACGCCATAGAGAGTTTTTTACTATACCCTATGAATTTAAAGATGAATCACGACGGCAAGGGAGCGAATCCCCGGGAACATAGAGAACTATGTGACCGGGTGAGTGAGTACAGCCAACAAAGAGGCAACTTGAAAGATAACGGGTATATATCAAGCCCGATGTTCCCTGCGCCTACGAAGTGCTTCTTCGGGGACCATTTTTCTACCTTCTATAATGTCTTTCTTAGACAGCATAGCGATTTTAAACAACGCTATCGCCTGTTGTTCTGCGTTTATATCTGCTTGATCTTTCCCACGTTCCAATTTAGATATCCCATTTTTCACAATAAACATCCTACACTCCAAATACTCTGAATTACCAAGCAGATCTCTGACTTTCTTCTGAGAAATAGTATTTTCTGAAAAATAGTATTTATGGCCTTTTTTCTCTACTTCTGCACGTTTGTGTTTATATTATCAAAATTAAAAGGGAGACAATTCACACTCAATAGTCTCCCTCCAGATTATTGCTAATAACCAAACAACTAAATAGCAACCGGTGCCTTTATTCCCGGGTACGGGTCATAATCAACTATTTCAAAGTCATCAAATTTATAATCAAAAAGTGATGCTGGTTTACGCTTTATCACCAGTTTTGGCAGTGAACGCGGTTCACGGCTGAGTTGTAATTTTGTCTGCTCCATATGGTTGCTATAAAGATGGGTGTCGCCACCAGTCCAGACAAAATCGCCCACTTCCAAATCACACTGTTGCGCCATCATATAAACTAGCAACGCATAGCTCGCAATATTGAACGGTAAGCCAAGGAATACGTCACAGGAACGTTGGTAAAGCTGACAGGAAAGTTTGCCATCCGCAACATAAAACTGGAAGAAAGCGTGGCATGGCGCTAATGCCATTTTATCCAGTTCACCAACGTTCCAAGCAGAAACGATGATTCTACGTGAATCTGGATCGCTTTTAAGCTGTTCCAGTACGGTTTTCAATTGGTCAATCTGGCGGCCATCTGCGGTGCCCCATGCACGCCATTGCTTACCATACACAGGCCCCAAATCACCATTGTCATCCGCCCATTCATCCCAAATAGTCACCCCATTTTCATGCAGGTATTTAATATTCGTATCACCATTCAGAAACCAAAGAAGTTCATGAATAATTGAACGGATATGGCAACGTTTAGTTGTCACTAGCGGAAAGCCATCCTGCAAATTGAAACGCATCTGATGCCCGAAAATGGAGAGAGTTCCCGTCCCGGTGCGGTCTGCCTTCGGAGTGCCCTCTGCAAGCACTCTTGTCATTAAATCCAGATACTGTTTCATTTTACCTCTTGTACCTTATTACCTTGGTGTTTGTATGCCCATATCACCATTAAAATTCCCGCCAGGATCATGGGTATAGAAAGAATTTGTCCCATGCTAATCCCGTCGAATAAACCCAATTGTGCATCCGGTTGGCGGAAAAACTCGACTATTACCCGGAAGATACCGTAACCAATTAAGAATAAACCAGAAACACTGCCCATCGGCCGAGGTTTACGGATATATAAATTCAAAATAATGAACAGAACTATCCCTTCTAACGCCATTTCATAAAGTTGCGAAGGGTGACGTGGCAGAACGCCATATTGTTCAAGTACTGATAGCAATGAAGGTTCCGTTGCAGCCAGTGCAATATCTTCACTGCGGGAGCTTGGGAACAGCATCGCCCACGGCGTATCCAATGTGACACGTCCCCACAACTCGCCGTTAATAAAATTACCGATTCTCCCCATGCCTAAGCCAAAAGGGACTAACGGTGCAATGAAGTCAGCAACTTGTAAGAAATGGCGTTTCGTTCTGCGACCAAACCACCACATTGCACAGATAACCCCCACCAAACCACCGTGGAAAGACATTCCACCGTCCCAGACTTTAAATAAATAAAGCGGGTTGTCGAGAAAGGCAGGGAAATTATAAAACAGGACGTAGCCCAGACGGCCACCAACAAATACGCCAGCAAAACCCGCATAAAGCAAGTTCTCTACTTCGTTTTTTGTCCAACCACTATTGGGTTTCGCTGCCCTGCGTGTCGCTAGCCACATGGCGAATACAAACCCAACCAGGTACATGAAACCATACCAATGGAGGGATATTGGACCTATTGAAAAAATAACCGGGTCAATATTAGGAAATGCCAGGTAGCTGTTACTCATCTTTCCCCACTTAATATTTAGCGTTAATGCCCTAAGGCAATTGATTGAAAATCATAACACAGGCCGTTAAACGGATTAAATGCCACCTCTGACCAAACCGCCAACCCCATGCTGCTCCATAAACGTTACTGATAGTTCCTTTACTCTTAGGCTGGTTTCAGCTTGTAGTATTTCAGCCATTAATTTTTCAACCTGAGCCATCTCCAGATGGCGTAATAAATACTTAATCCTTGGCACACTACAACCACTCATACTCAGACTACGATAGCCAAGACCAATCAATAATAACGCACCCATCGGGGTTCCTGCCATTTCACCACAAATACTGGCTGTAAGACCTGCTCGTTGGCTATTGTCAAATACCAGTTTTAATGCCCGAATTACCGCCGGATGCAAGCAATCATAAAGAGAAGCGACGTGAGTATTATTCCGATCCACAGCCAATAGATATTGTGTTAGGTCATTGGTGCCAATAGACACAAAATCGACTCTCTTTTTGAGTTGTAGCAACAAGAAAATCATCGAAGGAACTTCAATCATTACACCAAGTTGAGGCATAGGTATTTGACGCGCCAACATTTGCTCGACTTCCTCTTTCGCCCTGTCTACTAATCGCTTAGCTTCATCAATTTCTTCTACACTCGTTACCATTGGCAGCAAGATTTTCAGATTACCCGTCTCAGCGTTAGCCCTGAGCATTGCCCTAAGCTGAATAAGAAAAATCTCCGGTTGATCCAGCATCACCCGTATACCACGCCATCCCAAACAAGGGTTCTCTTCGCTAATCGGCATATAAGGCAGTTGTTTATCGGCACCGATATCAAGTGTACGTAATACCACCGGTTTATCGGGAAATAATTGCAACATCTCCTGATAACGCGCTTTTTGTTCATCTTCTGACGGGAAACCGCTGTGCAGCATAAAGGGTATTTCAGTGCGATAGAGTCCAACACCATCAATACTGTTACTGATTTGTAACTCATATTTCAGGCTCAAACCTGCATTGAGCTGAACCAGAATGCGTTCACCACTTTTGAGCCGCGCTTCCTGATCAACATCCCCCTCAGCCAGTTTGCTCAGTGCTTTTTCTTCTTCAATAATCTGTTTATATTCCTGCGAAATCAGTGGCTCAGGTTCAATAAATACTTCTCCACGGAAACCATCAAGAATCAGCATACGATTGTGCAGAAGTTCCGGCTGGATATCTGCTCCCATAATGGCCGGGATACCCATTGCACGCACCAATATGGCTGAGTGTGAATGGGTAGCGCCATCACGAACAATAACCCCAGCTAATCTTTCTTGCGGCACTTCTGCCAATAGGTTGGCACTCAGTTCATCTGCAACCAGAATAAACCATTCAGGCCATTGATGGCTGGCAGTCAGCGAATCATCAAGATGAAATAATAATCGCTGCCCAAGTGCCCGTAGATCCGATGCTCTTTCCCGCATATAAGCATCCTGCAAGCTGGCAAATTGTTCTGCGTATTTCTCAATAACTTGTTTAACCGCCCATTGCGCCACAGATCCCTGTTCAACACAGGAGAACAGATCTTGTTTCAACTGAGGATCATTCAAAAGGTAGGAATAAAGATCAAAAATTGCGGCACTCTCTTTTTGAGAACCCGCGGTAAAACGTTTACTGAGCCGACGACATTCCGCCGTTGCATCTTCAAGCGCCTGAATCAAACGAGAACGTTCCGCCGCGTGATCAAGGGTTGAAGCTTCAAAAATTTGGTCAAGTGAGGGTTGGGAACAATCTTGCCACCCCTGAGCCATCACGATGCCATTGGAAATTGCCAGCGCTTTAATTCTGGTTTGCCGATACTGACCAAACAATCCCTTAGTCTGAGCTTGAGCAAGGATTACCGCCAATTGTGTCGCAAGCGTCACCATAAAGGACTCTTCGGTTTCATTAAACAGGCGTTGTTCCTGCTGTTGTACGACTAAAACACCTTGCAACTGGCGGCGATAGACCACCGGAACGCCCAAAAATGCGCGGAAGCTATCCTCTTTCACTTGAGGCAAATATTTGAAACTTGGATGGCTGCGAATATCAGCCAGATTAATCAGTTCAGACAATTGACCAACTTGTCCGACGACTCCCTCACCAAAAGCCAAACTGACAGCCCTTCCCCGGGGTTTCCTCAACCCTCGGGTTGCCATCAGGTAATAACACCGCCGTTGATGATCAGCAAGATAGATAGAACAGACATCTGTGTTCATCGCCAAACAGGTTTCGTTCACCAATAGCTCAAGCGCTTCGGCCAGATTGGTTGCCATCGCAACTTTTTCAACAATTTCCCGTAAGCGCATGAGCATAGAACTCACCTAACTTCTTTTGCGACGATAAGAATACGAAGAACGTGGCAGGGGTGAGTTTTCCTGCATTGGCATTACAACCGAAGCAAACTCTTTCATCACGCGCCGATAAACATCACGCTTAAAAGAGACAACCTGCCGGACAGGGTACCAATAGCTGACCCAACGCCAACCATCGAACTCCGGGGTATTACTGTGTTGCACATTAATATCTTCTTCATTACAGAGCAGTTGTAATAAAAACCACCGCTGTTTTTGACCGATACAGACAGGTCGTGTATCCCAACGCACCAAACGCTTGGGTAATTTGTAACGCAACCAATTACGAGTAGCGGCCAGAACACGTACATCTTTCCGACCTAACCCCACTTCTTCATACAGTTCCCGGTACATAGCCTGTTCTGGTGATTCCCCCGGATTAATGCCCCCTTGAGGAAATTGCCAGGAATGCTGCCCATAACGCCGGGCCCACAAAACCTGGCCTTGCCGATTACAAATTACAATTCCTACATTCGGGCGGTAGCCATCATCATCGATCACCAGACTACCTCGATAAACTAAATTTGAAAGATGACTAATTGTTTCACACTACCCTCAAGTGGTAAACCTCTATCATTGGACTTTGCAGTCGCTAGCTAAATCTCTACAATAGCGCCATCTCAACGGGGTGCTGGCTGTTTAAAACAGCCTTGCTGAGAGTAAACCCGCCGAACCTGATCCGGCTAATACCGGCGTAGGGATTTGAGCTGCTAACTATTTCACAGACATCATCTTGCCGTTTAGCGCCTCCTCAAATCCTTTGCCAATCCTCTTAATGTAAGGAGAGCAAAGTGTTTAAGACGTTATTTTCCAAATTAATCGCACTGACGGCCCTATCAGCTTCTACGTTGCTATTGAGTCAGGTTGTACAAGCTAAACCGGTATTAACGGTTTATACCTATGATTCTTTTGCCGCAGAATGGGGACCCGGGCCAGCAATTAAAAAAGCCTTCGAAGCTGAATGTGACTGTGAACTGAAACTGGTCGCTCTGGAAGATGGCGTTTCTTTGCTCAATCGCCTAAGAATGGAAGGAAAGCGTACTGCTGCCGATATCATCCTTGGGTTAGATAACAATTTGGTTCAAGCGGCGCAACAAACGGGGCTGTTCACTGCAAGTCAAGTGGATATCAGCAAACTGGCACTGCCGGTGTCATGGCATAACCAAATCTTCATTCCTTATGACTACGGCTATTTTGCCTTCATTTACAACAAAAAGACTTTGCCAAACCCGCCAAAAAGCATGGATGAGCTCATCAATAGCCACAATAACTGGAAAGTGATCTATCAAGATCCTCGCACCAGCACACCGGGGCAAGGTTTGCTGTTATGGATGCAGAAAATTTATGGTGATGATGCCCCACAAGCCTGGCAAAAACTGGCGAAGAAAACACTCACTGTTACCAAAGGTTGGAGCGAAGCTTATGGTCTGTTCCTGAAAGGAGAAGGCGATATGGTGTTGAGCTATACCTCTTCACCGGGCTACCATCTTTTATCTGAGAAGAAAGACGATTATGCTGCCGCTACCTTCAATGAAGGTCATTACCTGCAAGTCGAAGTGGCCGCACAACTAGCCTCTAGCAAGCAGCCGGAGCTTGCCCAAAAATTTATGCAATTTATGCTGACTCCTGCTTTCCAACAGGAAATTCCAACCACTAACTGGATGTATCCGGTCATTGATATCCCACTCCCGGAAGTGTATTCACAACTTTCAATACCTGAAAAATCGCTGCAATATCCCGCAGAAGAAGTCGCAAAATACCGTAACCAATGGATTCGTGCATGGCAAAGCGCTGTCAGCCGCTGATGGCCGGATGGCTGTTACCGGGGGTCATTGCCTCCGGTCTTTTACTATTGGTCGCCTTACTAGCGTTCGGTGCGCTTTGGTTTAATGCACCTGAACGTAATTGGTCTCTACTGGCAGAAGATAGCTATCTGTGGCATGTAGTGGGTTTTACATTCTGGCAGGCTTTTTTATCGGCGCTGTTTTCTGTTATCCCGGCGATTGTTCTTTCCAGGGCACTCTATCGCCGTCATTTTCCAGGCCGAACTCTATTTCTCCGCCTGTGTGCTATGACACTGGTTTTGCCTGTATTAGTCGCGCTATTCGGCATTCTGACGGTTTATGGCAGAGCCGGCTGGCTGGCTCAGTTCTGTGAATGGATCGGCATCGATTACCATTTCACCCCTTATGGTTTACCAGGAATTTTGCTGGCGCATATCTTCTTTAATATGCCGCTAGCAACACGGCTTTTACTGCAATCACTGGAAAACATCGCGGTGGAACAGCGGCAATTAGCGGCGCAGCTAGGTATGAATGAATGGCAACATTTCCGTTTTGTTGAATGGCCTTATCTGCGCCGCCAGATCCTGCCCACTGGCGCACTGATTTTTATGCTCTGTTTCGCCAGTTTTGCTACCGTGCTGGCGTTAGGTGGCGGACCTGCTGCAACAACTGTCGAACTGGCAATCTATCAGGCGTTAAGCTATGACTATGATCTCAACCGTGCCGCGTTATTGGCGTTGATTCAGATTATCTGCTGCCTTGGCCTTGTGCTCCTCAGCCAGAAGCTTAACAGTGCCCTATCTGTCGGCTACAGCAACCAACAACAATGGCGTAATCCACAGGATACTTTGTTGAGAAAAATCTGTGACAGCCTGTTAATTATCGCTGCATTATTACTACTCGTACCGCCACTATTGGCGGTTATCGTGGATGGCCTGAACAGCGGGTTGCTTAATGTATTGCGCCAGCCTGCATTGTGGCAAGCATGTATCACCTCAGTAGTGATTGCTTTAGGGGCAGGGTTATTATGTGTTTTATTCACTATGATGCTGCTGTGGAGCAGCCGTGAGCTGTACCTGCGTCATTTCCCTCATTGGGGACAAGCAATAGAAATGAGTGGTTTGCTAATCCTTTCTATGCCGGGCATTGTATTGGCAACAGGATTCTTTCTGTTGCTCAATGATACCGTCGGCCTGCCCCGTTCACCCTATGGTCTGGTGATTTTAACCAACGCACTGATGGCAATTCCCTATGCCCTGAAAGTTCTGGATAATCCAATGAAGGATCTGGCGGCCCGCTATAATCCACTGTGTCGCTCCCTGAATATTCAAGGTATTAACCGACTGCGCTGGATTGAACTAAAAGCACTGAAAGTTCCGCTGGCACAAGCGCTGGCCTTTGCGTGTGTTCTCTCTATTGGAGATTTTGGCGTTGTCGCGCTATTTGGCAATGAAGATTTCCGTACTCTGCCTTTCTATCTCTACCAGCAAATCGGGGCTTACCGGAGTCAGGATGGCGCGATCACTGCTTTATTGCTGTTATTGTTATGTTTTATGCTGTTTAGTTTACTTGAACGCTTACCGAGACCACGTAATGCTTAAACTTGAAAATCTGACTTACCGCTATGAACATCTGGTGATGCGCTTTGACTTGCAAATTAAAGCCGGAGAACGTATCGCAATCCTAGGCCCTAGCGGGGCGGGTAAAAGTACACTCCTAAGCCTGATCGCCGGTTTTCAAACAGCAGAACGAGGTTCCCTATGGCTGAATGGGAAAAATCATACCAGCACGTCACCTGCTCAACGCCCAGTCTCCATGTTGTTTCAAGAAAATAATCTCTTCTCTCATTTGACAATTGAGCAAAATATTGGGCTAGGCTTACACCCCGGATTACACCTTAATAGCACGCAGAAACAGATATTACAGCAAATAGTCTCTCAAGTTTCGTTGGAAAATTGCCTGACCCGTCTGCCAGCTCAACTTTCTGGTGGACAACGGCAGCGGGCAGCATTAGCCCGTTGCCTAGTACGCCAACAGCCAATTTTATTACTTGACGAGCCATTTTCTGCCCTAGATCCGGCACTGCGTAATGAAATGCTGGTATTACTGGAACAAATTTGCCACGAACGCCAGCTTACATTACTGATGGTTTCCCATAATCTGGATGATGCCGCTCGTATAGCTGATCGCGCTTTATTAATCGTTGATGGCAATATCCATTATGACGGCTTAACAAATACACTGGTTGCCGGCACTGTTCCTGAAGCAGCTATTTTGGGAAAGAAGGTCGCTTCCATTTAGGCGTTATCAATGTCATCGCTATCAGAATAAACGGGAACAGGATATAGCTTAGTATTTAGATTATTTCCTTCTGTGACCAAAGTCTATATTTTAAAAATAAAACTGGGCAATATAAATCTTTTTTTGTTATAAGTATTTTTTATGTATTAATTTTTCATAAAGGATTTAATAATGTCTAATTTGATTTATGCGACCATAAAAGGAAAGAACCAAGGGTTAATTTCAGCAGGCTGTTCTACTTTTGATTCTATTGGTAATAAATATCAAGAGAACCACCGGGATCAAATACTAGTTTACTCCGCTACCCATTCTTTAACGCGAGTACAACACGTAAGCCATCATCCTTTTAATATCATAAAACCCATCGATAAATCCTCTCCTTTACTTGGACTGGCAATTTCAAACAACGAAGAACTTCATATCCTGTTAGATTTTTATAGAACTTCATCAGAAGGTGCTCAAGAAAAGTTTTATTCAATAGAATTAACAAAAGCAAAAATAAATGCTTTTAATACTAATTACCCCCACTCTTTAACTCATGCAGAAAATCAACCAGAAGAGAGTATCTCTGTCATTTATCAAAATATAACGTGGAGTCATCACATTGCTGGTACTTCTGCTTATAGCATCAGAGATGATGAGGTTTATTAAGAATGAATCAATTGCGTGACAGGGTATTAAGTAATAATTTTTGTACATATAACCCAAATTCCAGGCCATCTTTTAGGAGATGGGATGAAATAGATGCTTCAATTTATCTTCTTAATCAATTTATTCCAGGCTCAGTAAATTATCTGGATGGTTATAAAGATGCATATGTGAAATATAACAGAAACCTAATTTTAAAATATGCCCATATAGAACAAATCCCACCAAATCTTTTGGCTGGTGTTGCCAGAATAGAAGCGGGCGGTAAACCAGATATGTGGAAGTTAAACACTATTACAATGAGGCAATGGCGTGAACAGGCTTTTAATCTTGATAAAACTCGCTCAAAAGGCTCAAATGAAACTTCTACGGGTATAGTTGCAATACAGATAAGACATGTAGCAGATATGATGGGTTTCGACTCAAATACATTAACAACAACAGACCAGTTAGAAATTGCAACTTGCCTTCAAATTGATGAATTTAATATTAAAATGGTTGCTCGTCATTTAAGAGATTTAATTCTCTATGATTATCCTAATGCAGATACCAAGAACTTAACAAAAGAACAATATATCATGGCTGGTTCTAGATATAACCGTGGTATAACAAGAAAAAAGGGAGATTTCATAAGAATAATGAACACTCCGCCAGAATTAAGCACTACTGATGAAAAAAAATGGATTTCTTACGGAGTAAGTATATATAAGCGGCTAGATTATTTAGATAATTTACTTAAAGGATAAAAAATGAAAATATCAGATATATTTACATTTTTTATGTTAAGTTTTTTATCCTTTGGATTAATTAACTCATTCGCTTTTCCTAGGGTTACAGACTTTTTTGACTTCAACTCAATTGATTGTGATATATGGCAATATGAAGATGGAGGCATTGATATAATCACTTCCATATTTATATTAATCCCACTTAGTCCTTTTTATATAGCCTGTTTTTACAAGTCATATGTTTTATTTAAAAACAATAAAATTAGATCAATAAGCTATTTTATTTTTGCCTCCATTTTTATTCTTTATTGGTTCTATACTTACTACGTTAGATTTATGTTTTATTGCTAGATAAGATAAGAAAAATAGCTCTGGTTAAGTTATGAAATATAAAAATCTATCTCAATAGCAATTATCCATAGTAGATTATCATCCATAACTCATCTCTGGCGAATTTTTGTAAAATGGAATACTTTATTATTCCTACCCATAAAGCCAGCCGCTCTCTCGAACGTTACCGGATGGGTTACTCATCAGATAAAATCTAAATATTCTCAAACAATTTTTTCTACTAATAATAACCATATTTTAATAACCATGATTTTTAACAATTTAAATAAATAGTTATTTAGAGTATTAAATATTTAGGTTCGTCAGACGTGCCTGCGAATATTGCTATTCTATATTCCGCCGTACCTTGTGCCGGAAATTATTATATATTAGCCAGACAAATGGGTGGTAATTATGAGGCAATGGTATCTATTATACCCTATGGATTTCAAGATGCATCGCGACGGCAAGGGAGTGAATCCCCGGGAGCATAGATAACTATGTGACCGGGGTGAGCGAGTGCAGCCAACAAAGAGGAAACTTGGAAGATAACGGGTATATCACATGGAATACGTTATTATCCATCATTACTGTAACTTTAATTATTGGTAGTATTGAATTATATAAACACACTTAAGAATAAAGCCAGATAATATTATTATAGCAATGCCAATAACGAATGAAATACGTTTTCTACGACTATATTCTTATAGATATATTCAATAATATCTGCCTATCTCACTTAAAATTATTTTATTTTCTATTCTTTGCAATAAAGAGATAGTTTCGGCAATGTTTCGATTATCATTTATGCACCACATCACAATATAGTGAGATTAGGCAACTGTATAAATAACCATGACTCAATGCTATAATTGTAGTTATTTTCAACAAATATAAGCGCCTGCCTCTATATGCAACAGAATCATGCTGAACAAGGTTTTATACTGACACGCCATTGGCGGGATACTCCCTCGGGTATTGAGGTGGAATACTGGCTGGCGACAGATCAGGGGCCACGTCATATAAAAATTCTTCACCAACAAGCTGTTGCTTTTATCTTGCAAGCTAATATGCCGCAGGTGGAAAAAATTCTGGCGCAAGAGCGCAACTACCATCTCCGCCCACTGTCATTGAAAGATTTCAATCGCCAGCCTGTTGCCGCGCTTTATTGCCGGCAATATCGCCAATTACAACGGATTGAGAAAGTGCTACAGCAACAGGAAATTCAAGTTTATGAAGCAGATATCCGTCCACCAGACAGGTTTATGATGGAACGTTTTATCACTGCTCCCATCTGGTTCAGTCAGGCGCCTAATGGTAGCTATCAGATGAAGCCTAACCCAGCTTATCGCCCAACATTGAAATGGGTATCCCTGGATATTGAAACCAGCAGGCATGGAGAACTCTATTCCATTGGATTAGCAGGATGTGATCAGCAAAAAGTATTTATGCTTGGCCCTGCTAACAGTAATGAGCACCCGGTAAATTTTGATTTGGAATATGTAGCAAGTCGTCCGCAAATGCTGGAAAGACTCAACGAATGGCTGGAAAAATATGACCCTGACGCCATTATTGGCTGGAACCTGATTCAGTTCGATCTGCGGATTTTACAAAAACATGCTGAACGCTATGGTGTTCCACTGAAATTTGGACGGGCTGGAGGGTTACTGGAGTGGCGGGAGCACGGCTTTAAACCGGGGCACTTTTTCGCTTCTACGGCCGGTCGGTTGATTATTGATGGTATTGAAGCACTGAAAACCGCTACCTGGAATTTTCCTTCTTTCAGTCTGGAATATGTCTCGCAAGAGCTATTGGGCGAAGGCAAAGCCATTGATACACCCTATCAGCGTATGGATGAGATTGACCGCCGTTTCCAGCAAGATAAGCCCGCACTGGCACAATATAATCTGCAAGACTGTATTCTGGTAAACCAGATTTTCGATAAAACCCACTTAATGAAGTTCCTGTTGGAAAGGGCAACAGTTACCGGTCTCGCCGTAGATCGCAGTGGCGGTTCAGTCACCGCTTTCACCCATCTTTACATGCCAAAAATGCACCGCATCGGTTATGTCGCCCCAAATCCAGGCGGGAAGCCTGAAGATAACAGCCCCGGTGGTTTCGTGATGGATTCTCGCCCCGGCTTGTATGATTCAGTGCTAGTGTTGGATTATAAAAGTCTGTATCCCTCGATTATCCGCACTTTTCTTATCGATCCTGTCGGTATGGTGGAAGGTCTGGCACAGCCGGACAGCGAGCATGCGGTTCCCGGTTTTCGCAATGCCTTCTTTTCCCGTACTCAGCACTGTCTGCCTGATATCGTGACGCAAATCTGGCATGAACGTGACGCAGCAAAAAAACAGCATAACGCCCCATTGTCACAAGCATTGAAGATCATCATGAACGCTTTTTACGGTGTTCTTGGGGCGGAGGGCTGTCGTTTCTTCGACCCGCGCCTGACTTCTTCCATTACTATGCGCGGCCACGAAATTATGCTCCAGACCAGAAAGCTGATTGAATCTCAAAACTATCAAGTTATCTACGGTGATACAGATTCTATCTTTATTTGGCTGAAACAGGCGCATGAAGAAGAATTGGCTCTCAGTATCGGCAAAGAACTTGCGCGATTCGTTAACCAATGGTGGCAAAAACACCTGCAAGAACATTTTGGGCTTAAAAGCACCCTTGAGTTGGAATTTGAAACTCACTATCGCCGTTTTCTGATGCCAACCATCCGTGGGGCTGAACAAGGCAGTAAAAAGCGTTATGCCGGTCTGAGTGGCGACCGCATGGTCTATAAAGGTCTGGAAACGGTACGCACTGACTGGACGCCTCTGGCGCAAAATTTCCAGAAGCAACTGTATTCATTGATTTTTCATGAACAGCCTTATCAAGAGTTCATCCGTGGTTATGTTACCAGTACCCTAAAAGGAAAATTTGATGATAAACTAATCTACCGTAAAAGGTTGGGCCGGAAGTTGTCTGACTATCAGCGCAATGTACCACCCCATGTAAGGGCAGCAAGGCTGGCAGATGAATACAATCTGCAACATAACCGGCCCTTGCAGTACCAAAATGGGGGTTGGATAAGCTATGTCATGACACAATCCGGGCCGGAACCACTGGAAAATCTGCATTCATCACCAGACTATGATCACTATATCAATAAGCAACTTCAGCCTATCGCTGATGCTATCCTGCCGTTTTTACAGGATGACTTTATAACTTTACTCACCGGACAGATGGTAATGCCTTTTGGCTGATTACTATTTTTTGCAGGTGACGACCGGCTTTGCTTCCATTAACATATCGCCCCTTTGACGAGTGATAAGGGAATTAACGGGGTGTTTTGCTGTTGCCCATTATCTCCGTTAGACCAAATAAAAAGCTGTCGTCCTCCACCTATGAATAACATTATCTAACAGAAACTGAGTTAAAATTTATGCCATTTACCCTCGGTCAACGCTGGATCAGCGATACAGAAAGCGAACTTGGATTAGGAACCGTTGTTGCACTGGACGCACGAATGGTCACTTTGCTCTTTCCTGCCAGCGGCGAAAACCGCCTCTATGCACGCAATGATTCTCCTATTACCCGTGTTATGTTTAACTCGGGGGATGTTGTCACCAGCCACGAAGGCTGGCAACTCAAAGTGGATGAAGTCCAACTAGAAAATGGCCTGCTGATTTATACAGGCACACGACTTGATACTCTGGAAGAAAATATCAGTCTGCGCGAAGTGTTCCTTGACAGTAAACTTACCTTCAACAAACCACAGGATCGCCTGTTTGCTGGTCAGATTGACCGTATGGACCGCTTTGCCTTGCGTTTTCGCGCCCGTAAATATCAAAGCGAGCAATTTAAATTAGCTGAAAGCGGTTTGCGAGGTATCCGCGCAAGCCTGATCCCTCATCAACTTCATATCGCTAATGAAGTCGGCAAACGCTACGCGCCAAGGGTTCTGCTGGCCGATGAAGTCGGTTTGGGTAAAACTATCGAAGCCGGGATGATCATCCACCAGCAATTGCTGGCCGGTCGTGCTGAACGTGTTCTGGTGATTGTGCCGGAGAGCCTTCAACATCAATGGCTGGTAGAAATGCTACGCCGCTTTAATCTGCGCTTTGCCCTGTTTGACGATAGCCGCTATACCGAAGCACGACACGACAGTGATAATCCATTTGAAACAGAACAATTGGTACTCTGTTCACTGGATTTTGTCCGCCGTAACAAACAGCGTTTTGAGCATATGCTTGAAGCCCATTGGGATCTGATGGTAGTGGATGAAGCTCACCATCTGGCCTGGAGCGAGGATGCTCCTAGCCGTGAATATCAGGTTGTCGAACAGTTATCTGAACAGATCCCCAGTGTATTGCTATTGACTGCAACACCAGAACAGCTAGGGCAGGAAAGCCATTTTGCTCGTCTACGCCTACTTGATCCAAACCGCTTCCACGATTATCAAGCTTTTATTGACGAACAACAAAAATACCGTCCAGTTGCCGATGCTGTCACACTGCTATTATCCGGTGAACAGCTTAATAATAATCAATTAAACCTAATGGGTGAGTTGATTAGTGAGCAGGATATTGAGCCTCTGCTGAAAGCCGCCAATAGTAACAGTGATGAAAGTGAAACTGCACGCCGTGAACTGATTTCCATGCTGATGGATCGTCATGGCACCAGCCGTATTCTGTTCCGTAATACCCGTAATGGCGTAAAAGGCTTCCCCCGTCGCGAACTGCACCAGATAAAGTTGCCTCTGCCATCACAATATCAGACCGCTATTAAAGTCTCCGATATTATGGGCGCTAAAAAATCGCTGGAAGCACGCGCATGGGATATGCTCTACCCAGAACAAATTTATCAAGAGTTTGAAGGCGAAAATGCTACCTGGTGGCACTTTGATCCCCGCGTAGAGTGGTTACTTGGTTTTCTGATGGCGAATCGCCATGAAAAAGTGCTGGTAATTTGTGCGAAAGCAACCACCGCTCTGCAATTAGAACAGGTACTACGTGAGCGTGAAGGGATTCGCGGTGCTGTTTTCCATGAAGGTCTATCACTGGTTGAACGTGATCGCGCCGCAGCTTATTTTGCTTCCGAAGAAGAAGGCGCTCAGGTATTACTGTGCTCCGAAATTGGCTCAGAAGGCCGCAACTTTCAGTTCGCTAATCAATTAGTGATGTTTGATTTACCATTCAATCCAGATTTACTGGAACAGCGTATTGGACGTCTGGATCGTATCGGCCAAAGCCGTGATATCCAGATTAGTGTGCCTTATCTGGAAAATACCGCCCAAGCAGTCCTGATTCGTTGGTATCACGAAGGTTTGGACGCATTCGAGCATACCTGTCCAACCGGTCGTACTATTTATGATCACTATTATGAAACTCTGCTGAACTATCTTGCCAAACCCAATAGCCAGGAAAAATTTGGGGAATTTATTGATCAGTGTCGCCAGCAACATGAGCAACTCAAACAGCAACTGGAGCAAGGCCGTGACCGGCTGCTGGAAATGAATTCCAATGGCGGCGAGCATGGTTTGCGGCTGGCAGAAAAAATTTCAGAGTATGACAATGATACTGATCTGGTGAACTTCTCTCTCAACTTATTTGATATCGTTGGTATCAATCAGGAAGATCGCAATGACAATATGATAGTGCTGACGCCATCCGATCATATGCTGGTCCCTGATTTCCCTGGGTTGCCAAAAGATGGTTGTACTATCACTTTTAATCGTGAACAGTCACTGTCCCGTGAAGATGCCCAATTTATCAGTTGGGAGCACCCAATTATTCGTAATGGGTTGGATCTGATCCTTTCCGGTGATACGGGTAGCTGTGCGGTATCCCTTTTGAAAAATAAAGCGTTACCTGTCGGAACCCTGCTGGTAGAGCTGATCTACGTAGTTGAAGCTCAGGCTCCGAAACACCTGCAATTGACCCGTTTCCTTCCACCAACGCCATTGCGGATACTGATGGACCTGAAAGGCAATAATCTGGCTGGTCAAGTGGAGTTTGAAAGCTTTAACCGCCAGCTTAATGCGGTGAATCGTCATACTGCAAGTAAACTGGTCAATGCGGTACAAAAAGAAGTTCACGCTATTTTGCAACAGGCCGAAGGTTTAGTAGAGACTCAGGCTCAATCACTGATTGAACAAGCGAAACAGCAAGCAGATGAAAATCTCACTGCTGAACTTTCCCGCCTGGAAGCATTGAAGGCCGTCAATCCAAATATTCGCGATGATGAATTGGAAGCCATTGAATCCAATCGCCAACAGTTACTGCTTAACTTAAATCAGGCAAGCTGGCGTCTGGATGCTATTCGCCTTGTTGTCGTTACGCATCAGTAAATATTAGCAATACCCGGAGGCTGAACCGGAATGGGGTAAACTTTACTAAGCGCCCTATTCCTAGCCTCCCCTAATATTCAGCTACCGGAGCCTCAATGGAAGCTTATAACCCTCCTACCGATCCCTGGTTACATGTGCTCTATCAGGATCAACATATCATCGTAGTCAATAAACCCAGTGGGCTGCTTTCTGTTCCCGGTCGGGCAGAAGAACATAAAGACAGTATTATGACGCGGATACAACAACAGTTTCCGGCAGCAGAATCTGTTCACCGGCTAGATATGGCAACCAGCGGCGTCATGGTAGTTGCATTGACCAAAGACGCAGAGCGTGAATTGAAACGCCAGTTCCGTGAACGAGAACCGGAAAAAACCTATATTGCACGGGTTTGGGGACGTCTGGAACCAAAAACGGGTCTTGTCGATTTACCGCTGATTTGCGATTGGCCGAATCGGCCAAAGCAGAAAGTGTGTTTTGAAACCGGGAAATCAGCTCAGACTGAATACGAAGTACTCGCTTACGAAGATGAGGCAACCAGAGTAAAACTCTCACCGATAACCGGCCGTTCACATCAGCTCAGAGTACATATGCTAGCACTTGAGCACCCGATTTTGGGAGATCAGTTTTACGCTCATCAGCAGGCAAGAGCAATGGCAACTCGCCTGCAATTACATGCACAAGAGTTATATATCACACATCCAGTCTATGGAACACCAATGCATTTTCAGTGTAAAGCCGATTTTTGATTAATAGACAAATACAGTAACCGAATCCAATGAAGCCAATATCAGACACAAGGCCAAGCCACAACAAGCCAAAAGAACACGGATATTTGCCATTTTTTGCATTCCTCCTAAATTAAAACAAAATAAAACATAAAATATTCTAATATTTTAGAGAAATAAAAAATAAACTCAACAGCCGTAGGGGATATTATTCCCCTATACATTTAGTGCCATGTTTTTAAAAATAAAAAATAGGCTATTTAAAACCCTTCTCTTTTTTAATGAGATCATAAGCAGCCTGAATTGACTGGGCCTTTTGTTTAGCAATCTCCATCATTTCCGGTGGTAAACCTTTTGCTACCAGCTTATCCGGGTGGTGTTCACTCATCAATCTACGATAGGCGCGTTTAATTGTCGTCGCGTCATCCTTTTCACGCACACCTAACACCTTGCAAGCGTCCGCGAGTGTTGGCCCCTGTGCAGCCCTCTGATAACCACCATACTGCCGTTGCTGCCATTCCCCTCCATCACCGAAATTGCGGCCACCTTCCATCATGGCAAGGAATTGTTCAAACTGGTTACGAGAGATCCCAAGTTCATCAGCAATAATAAACAGCACTTTCCTTTCATTCGGATGCAATTGACCATCAGAAAATGCTGCCTGTAATTGGATTTCCAAAAACATGCGAATTAGGTCAGAGCGGCCAAAACAGGCACGACGCAATTGTCTTAGTGTCTCACGCAAAGGAAAATTGGGCTCTTTACCTTCACGAAAAGCTTGCTGTGCTGCTATCCTGGCTTGTCCGTGAAGTTGCATTCGCTCCATTAACTGGCTCGCAAGCCGGATATCTGTTTCAGTCACCCGCCCTTTTGATTTAGTAATATGCCCCATCACCTGAAAAGTACTACTGAAAAATAGCAGTTGGCGAGACTGATTATTTGCAAAAAAACCTTGGTTTCTCCGCGCACTAGCCCTATCAAGCATATGACCAATAAACAGACCAATGACAATCCCCCAAAAGCCTGCTCCAGACACAACACCAAAAATCAGCCCAAGCAATTTTCCCCAATAATGCATATACTCCTCAATTCACCAATGCTCTGAGTGTCGTTTTGCATTATCATACTATTCATTCAGCTCCGTGCCTAACGGCAAGATAAGTAAAGGTATGACTTTACACTGGCGCATATTCATCGAGTGCGCTAGTCTCTTGAGGTTTGCCCGGCATAATGCCACTGATGACGGAACCGCATAAATATCTATGAAGAAATGTTATCCAACTTTGCTGGCCACAACGGTATGGGCCGCACTTTATGGTCAGCATGCACATGCTGATCTCGCAGCACAGTGTATGCTGGGTATACCTGTTTACGATCAGCCAATAATTAATGGCGATCTCAATCAACTTCCTATCAATATTCTGGCAGATGATTCACAAGCAGATTATCCACGTTCTGCTAAATTTATCGGTAATGTTAATATTAAACAGGGTAATAAGACCCTAACCGCAGATAAAGTACAACTTGATCAAACAGAAGATGAAGTTCCGTTAAGAACCGTGACCGCAACGGGTAATGTTCATTATGATGATCCGCAGATTATTCTAAAAGGCCCGCGCGCCTGGTCTAATTTAAATAATAAAGATACCGACATGTATCAGGGTGATTATCAGATGGTCGGGCGTCAAGGGCGCGGCACCGCAGACAAAATGAAACTGCGTGGTGAAAACCGTTATGCCATTCTAGATAATGGTACTTTTACCTCCTGCCTGCCGGGTAATGATAGCTGGAGCGTTGTCGGTTCCGAAGTCATTCTCGATCGCGAAGAAGAAGTGGCCGAAATATGGAATGCCCGTTTCAGATTGGCTAATATTCCCGTATTTTATAGTCCGTATCTTCAATTACCTATCGGTAATAAACGCCGTTCAGGGTTTCTTATTCCTAACGCCAGCTATTCCAAAAAAGACGGCTTTGAATTTCAGCTACCTTATTACTGGAACATTGCACCGAATTATGATGCGACGATTACACCGCACTATCTCAGTAAACGTGGTTTAAAACTGGATAATGAATTCCGCTACTTAACCGAAGCAGGTATAGGTACCCTTGCTCTCGACTGGCTGAATAACGATGAGCAATATGTCAAAGACAAAAAGACAAACACACGTACCGCCAGAGAAAGTGATAATCGCTGGTTATTTTATTGGAGACACAGTGGTGTGATGGATAGGGTATGGCGTTTTAATATCGACTATACCAAAGTCAGTGATCCCGAATATTTTTCTGATTTCAGCTCTCAATATGGTTCCACCACCGATGGCTATGCCACACAAAAATTCAGTCTGGGCTATGCTCAACAGAACTGGAATGCCACTCTATCAACTAAACAGTTCCAGATTTTCTCTAAAGATACCAGTAGAAAAGCCTACAGAGCTGAACCACAGTTAGATCTAAACTATTACAAAAACGATCTGGGGCCATTTGACCTTAAAGTCTATGGTCAGGCGGCAAAATTCACCAGCGTTGGTAAAAACAACCCGGAAGCAACCCGCTGGCATCTGGAACCCTCCATTAATCTGCCACTCTCCAATGGCTGGGCCAGTATGAATAATGAAGTTAAGCTGATGGCGACTCACTATCAGCAAGATATTCCTAAATCTCTTGAGAATACTGAATATAAAGAATCTGTTAACCGGGTTCTGCCACAGTTCAAAAGCGAAGCCAAAATGGTGTTTGAACGTTCAACATACCTGAACAGCAATTACACCCAAACGCTAGAACCGCAAGTTCAGTATCTGTATGTGCCATACAAAGACCAAGATAATATTAATAACTTCGACTCATCTTTATTACAAACTGACTATACCGGCTTGTTCCGTGACCGCTTTTATGGTGGACTGGACCGTATTTCATCTGCCAATCAAGTGACTACCGGTCTTACTACCCGCCTTTATGATGAAGGTTTAGTTGAACGTTTTAACCTGTCATTAGGTCAAATCTATTACTTTGAACGTCCACGCACCGGTAAAGAAACCATCATCAACAGTAAAGATAGTACAGGTATGATGACCTGGGCAGGTGACACTTACTGGAAAATTAATGATTCCTGGGGCTTGAAAGGGGGTATGCAATACGATACTCGCCTGAGCAGCGTAACGATGGGAAATGCAGTACTAGAATATCGCCGTGATGAAGACCGACTTGTACAGTTGAATTATCGTTTTGTTGACAGAGATTATATCCAAGCTACCGCTAAAAGTGCTCCGGCTTTCCAGCAAGGGATTTCTCAAGTTGGTCTGGTTGCAAGTTGGCCGTTAAGTGATCGCTGGGGTTTCGTAGGCGCCTACTATTACGATACCAAAGAACAACAACCGGCAAGTCAGTTAGTGGGTTTACAATACAACACTTGTTGCTGGGCAGTTAACGTTGGCTATGAGCGCAAAATCGTTGGCTGGAAAGACAACGATAGCGAATATGACAACAAATGGTCATTTAACTTTGAACTTCGTGGCTTAAGTAACAATCATAGTCTGGGTAGCCAGAAAATGTTGCAGTCTGGCATCATGCCATACCAACGTGCATTTTGATATTAAACATGATAAATCCGCTATTGCGGAACCTACATATGATGGGAAAAGTATGAAGAACTGGAGAACTCTCATTTTCGGATTGATGTTTTCAGTGACTACTGCCTTCGCTGCGCCTCAGCAAATGGATAAAATTGCTGCGGTCGTTAATAACGGGGTGGTACTGGAAAGCGACATCAACAGCCTTTTACAGACTGTTAAACTGGATGCGCAACATGCCGGCCAGCAAATACCGGACGAACAAATACTTCGTCATCAGATCCTTGAGCGTCTGATTATGGATAATATCCTGCTGCAAATGGCAAAACAGATGGGGATCACCATTCCCGATCAAGCGCTAGATTCTACCATTGCCAATATCGCAGCCCAGAATCACATCACCGTGGATCAAATGAAACATCGTATCGCTGCCGATGGTATGAGTTTCGATACTTACCGTAATCGAATTCGTAAAGAGATGCAGATAGCAGAAGTACGTAACAATGAAGTTCGCCGTCGTGTCACCATTCTGCCTCAAGAAATTGACGCCTTAGCCAAACAAATTAGCAGCCAGAATACCAACGATACTGAATTGAACATCAGCCATATTCTGATCCCATTGCCAGAAAACCCTGATCAGGCACAAATGGAAAAAGCCATGACAATAGTACAGAAAATTATGTCTGAACTTAAACATGGCGTTGATTTCGGTAAATTGGCTATCGCCTACTCTGCTGATCCACAAGCGCTGAAAGGCGGCAACATGGGTTGGAGTCGGCTTGAGGAATTACCAACCCTGTTTGCTGAACAACTACAATCCGCTCCAAAAGGAGCCATCGTTGGCCCAATCCGTTCCGGTGTTGGTTTCCATATTCTCAAAGTCAATGATATCCGTGGCGGTACCCCAACTATCGCCGTCACTGAAGTTCACGCCCGCCATATTCTATTAAGAACTTCTCCTGTCATGACCGATGATCAAGCGCGCACCAAGTTGCAGCAAATCGCCAGTGATATTCGCAGCGGAAAAACTGATTTTGCCGATGCCGCAAAAGAGTTTTCAGACGACCCTGGCTCAGCCCTACGTGGTGGCGATCTCGGCTGGACGACCCCCGATATCTACGATCCTGCTTTCCGTGACGCGTTAATGCGCTTGAATAAAGGTGAAATCAGCCAACCTGTTCACTCATCTTTTGGCTGGCATCTGATCCAACTACTGGATACGCGCAAAGTTGATAAAACAGACGCCGCTCAGAAAGATCGCGCTTACCGTATGTTGTTCAACCGTAAATTCACCGAAGAAGCACAAAGCTGGATGCAGGAACAACGCGCCTCGGCTTATGTGAAAATTTTAGATGGCAGCAATGCACAACAATAAACCGATTATTATCAATAAACCAATTGTTATTACCCCCGGCGAGCCTGCCGGGGTTGGGCCCGATTTAACGGTTGCTCTTGCTCAACAAAGTTGGCCAATGCAATTGGTCGCTTGCGCAGACCCCAACCTGCTTCTCGACAGAGCCAGACAACTTAATTTACCTTTGCAATTACAAGAATACTCTGCTGACAAAATCCCCGAGCCACAGGCTGCCGGGACGTTGACAATATTGCCAGTTCCTCTTCATGCTCCCGCAATCGCCGGTGAATTGAATCAAGAAAACGGCAGATATGTCACCGAAACACTGGCGCGAGCCTGTGACGGCTGTTTAAACGGAGAATTCTCAGCATTAGTCACAGGACCGGTTCATAAAGGGAATATCAATGATGCCGGCGTGCCTTTTATCGGCCATACCGAATTCTTTGCCGATCGCAGTGGATGCCAGCGAGTCGTCATGATGCTTGCAACAGAAGAACTTCGGGTTGCCCTGGCTACGACTCATCTGCCGATTGTTGATGTACCAAAGTCCATCACTTTCGATAGTCTGCGGGAAGTGATTACTATTCTTAACCATGATTTGAAAACAAAGTTCGGCCTGGCAAAACCCTGTATTTATGTCTGTGGTCTGAATCCCCATGCGGGAGAAGGCGGCCATATGGGACGGGAAGAGATTGATGTTATTATTCCTGCGTTAGCCAGCCTGAGAGCAGAAGGCATCGTGCTGGAAGGCCCTTTACCGGCAGATACCCTGTTTCAACCTAAATATCTTCAACATGCAGACGCCGTACTCTCGATGTATCACGACCAGGGATTACCCGTGTTAAAATACCAAGGTTTTGGCAGAGCAGTGAATATTACATTAGGTCTGCCATTTATCCGTACTTCGGTCGATCATGGCACAGCACTGGAACTGGCTGGAACAGGCCAAGCTGATGTGGGAAGTTTCATCACCGCATTGAATTTAGCAATTAAAATGATACAAAACAGCAATGAATAACAGAGTCCACCAAGGGCACTTTGCCCGTAAACGTTTCGGGCAGAACTTCTTAACCGATCAATTTGTCATTGATAGTATTGTTGCCGCTATCAATCCACAACCCGGCCAGGCAGTATTGGAAATTGGCCCCGGTCTTGGAGCATTGACAGAACCGGTCGGCGAGCGCATGGATAAAATGACCGTAGTTGAACTTGACCGCGATTTAGCCGCTCGTCTACAAATTCATCCAAAATTGAAAGATAAACTTACCATTATCCAGCAAGATGCCATGACGGTTAATTTTGGCGAATTATCTCAGCAAAGAGGGGAGCCGCTGCGCGTCTTTGGTAATTTACCTTATAATATTTCCACGCCGTTAATGTTCCACCTTTTCAGCTATACTGATGCTATTGCTGATATGCATTTTATGTTACAAAAAGAGGTGGTGAACCGTCTGGTTGCCGGCCCCGGAAGTAAAGCTTTCGGGCGTTTGAGTGTCATGGCTCAATATTATTGTCAGGTTATCCCTGTGTTAGAAGTACCGCCAACCGCGTTTACTCCCGCACCTAAAGTCGATTCAGCCGTTGTACGTCTGATACCGCATAAAAGCATACCTCACCCCGTCAAAAATATTCGTATGCTGAGCCGGATCACAACTCAAGCTTTCAACCAACGGCGTAAAACCATCCGTAACAGCCTCGGTGATCTTTTTACTGTAGAACAGCTAACGGAACTTGGTATCGATCCAAGTACCCGTGCAGAAAATATTTCTGTTGAACAGTACTGTAAAATGGCAAACTGGCTATCAGAGCAACCTGAAATGCAGTCATAACAGGAGTCAATTATGATTAATACGCCCAGGGTTTCTATTCAGGTACAAAGTGTTTATGTAGAAAGTCAATCGTGTCCCGATCAACGGCGTTTCGTTTTTGCCTATACAATCACTATCCGAAATCTTGGGCGCGAACGGGTTCAGTTAATTAATCGCTACTGGCTAATTACTAACAGTGATGGTCATCAAACGGAAGTTCAGGGGGAAGGTGTTGTTGGTGAACAACCTATAATCCAGCCAGGGACCGAATACCGTTACACCAGCGGCGCAATATTGGAAACGCCCTTGGGTACTATGGAAGGCCATTATGAAATGGTTGACCACAATGGTGAACCATTCCGTGTTGCCATTCCAGTTTTCCGTCTGGCTATCCCAACGCTGATTAATTGATTGATTATGTCTACATATCTCATTGGTGATATTCACGGCTGTTATCGTGAATTACGAGCTTTATTAACTAAAGCCGATTTTGATCCTAAAAAGGACACGTTGTGGTTAACAGGGGATTTAGTTGCCCGCGGCCCGGACTCTCTTAATGTTCTCCGGTATGTTAAACAGCTAGGCTCAGCCGCAAAAGTGGTATTAGGCAATCACGATCTCCATTTATTGGGAGTTTATGCCGGGATCAGCCGTAATAAACCTAAAGATAAAATTGATACGTTACTGTCGGCGCCAGATGCTGATGAATTAATTAATTGGCTACGCAAACAACCGTTACTACAGTGCGATGATGATCTAAAACTACTCATGACACATGCTGGCATCACGCCTCAATGGGATTTGGAAACAGCCAAAATGTGCGCCAGCGAAGTTGAAACCATGCTCAACAGTAGCAGCTACCCTCTGTTTCTCAACTCCATGTATGGAGATATGCCAAACAACTGGTCGCCAGAACTTTCCGGGCTGGCGCGTTTGCGTTTCAGTACCAATACATTGACACGTATGCGTTACTGTTTCCCAAACGGTCAGTTAGATATGTTGTGCAAAGATAAGCCCGAAAATGCACCTGCGCCGCTAAAACCTTGGTTTGCACTGCCACGCCAGATCCCATCAGAGTACGCCATCGTTTTCGGTCACTGGGCATCATTAGAAGGCCAGGGAACACCCGACGGATTTTATGCATTGGATACAGGTTGTTGTTGGGGAGGACAACTGACGATGCTACGTTGGGAAGATAAACAATATTTCACACAATCATCGTTACCGCAGTAAAACAGCATTAAAGCCAGACACGCCGTGAAAAAAGCTCATCGGCGTGTTCTATCAATTAGAGGCGACGTTGTAAAATCTCAAAACAGTAGCTGTGAGAATTTAATTCATCGGCATCATGGTATTCAGTAAATTCAGAATCCCATTCATCCGGTTCATAGTCAGGAAAATGCGTATCACCTATCACTTCTGCATCAATGTGCGTCAGGTACATACGATTCGCTCGTGAAATAAATTGGTCATAAACTTTACCACCACCCATGACCATAACTTCTTCCGCATCACCCGCCACCGCCAGTGCTTCATCAACTGAGCTGACCCAGGTTACACGTTCATCATTACCCGGCTGATTACTCAATACAATATTGAGTCTTCCCGGTAACGGGCGACCTATAGATTCATAAGTGACTCGCCCCATAATAACGGGTTTATTCAATGTATTACGTTTAAACCAGGCTAAATCCCCCGGCAGATTCCACGGCATTTTACTCTCCATGCCGATAACCCGATCCATAGCTAAAGCAGCGATCAAGCTGATATTCATTAAGCCACCTTAATAGGCAAATAGTATAAAAATTGATGACACTATACGGAAAGGGATGTACCCCGTCGATAGGCTCAACACCTTCTTAAGTACAAAAAATTAATTTATACTCGGTTTATTACTTAAGGCATTTATTGATCAAAATAATAACAAAACTAATATTAACTATAGGGTACATTATGCTGGAAACATCACTAGTCGTCATCACTATCTCAACGTTGGGTATGCTCTCTCCCGGTCCTGATTTCTTTTTGGTAGTCAAAAATGCCATACGTTACCAACGTTCTGCCGCCATGATGACAGTTGTAGGCTTAATCGCCGCTATCGCTTGCCATATGGCTTACTGTGTCGCCGGGTTGGCCATTGTTATCACCACAACGCCGTGGCTGTTTAATCTGATGAAATATGCCGGAGCGGCTTATCTTATTTGGATTGGCATCAATGGCCTGCTTTCTCGCGGTAGCAACAGCATCTCCCTAGACAATCAGCCACGACAGATTGTTACTTTTAAGAAAGCATTTATGCAGGGGTTTTTATGTAATTTGCTCAATCCCAAAGCAACGCTGTTCTTCCTGGCAATATTTACTCAGTTGCTAAATGTCAATTCTGGTGTTGGTGAGAAATTGTGGTATGCCTCTATTATCTGGGGATTGGCAGTCATCTATTGGCCTCTGTTAGTCATATTGATCCAAAGTGCCCCGGTACGCCGTGGGTTAGCTAAGACTCAGAAGATTATCGATAAACTACTAGGCATTGTTTTGATTGGCTTAGGTGTCAAAGTGGCGCTGGGATAACAGACAGTGATTTTTTCTCTTTAACTTTTCAATAAACATAAAAAGTGCGCCTAACAAAGCGCACTTTTTTATTACTTCAATTAATCAAAATACAGACTAACTTTTAATTGCCGCATGCATTTCCTGTACAGAAATCACCTGCTCAGTAGGATCTGCACTCAGTGCCATTGTTGTCGCAAACCCACCATTCAATGTGGTGTCATAATGCACTTTATATTGCAGTGCACTACGGCGAATAAGTTTGGAATCCTCAATTGCCTGACGACCCGCAGTTGTGTTTACAATATAGCTATATTCACCATTTTTGATTCTATCCTGAATATGCGGACGCCCTTCGTGAACTTTATTCACCAGACGAGGGTTAATCCCCGCCTCACCGAGCACAACCGCTGTACCATGAGTCGCATCCAGTTCAAAACCCTGTTTCAGCAGTTTAGCGGCCAAATCCACAACCCGGCTTTTATCACCTTCACGCACTGACAGAAGTGCTCTACCACTTTGTGGCATTTTAGCGCTACACCCCAATAGTGCTTTTGAGAAAGCTTCGGCAAATGTACGGCCAACTCCCATCACTTCTCCAGTTGACCGCATTTCAGGCCCAAGAATCGGATCTACACCTGGGAATTTGTTGAAAGGCAATACAACCTCTTTCACCGAATAGTATGGAGGGATGATCTCCTGAGTTGCACCCTGCTCAGCCAGAGATTGGCCAACCATCACCCGAGCCGCAACTTTCGCCAGAGGTAAACCAGTCGCTTTAGAAACAAATGGCACAGTACGAGCTGCACGCGGATTAACTTCAATCAGATAAACTTCGTTATTCTTGACGGCAAACTGGACATTCATCAAACCACGTACACCTAATTCAAATGCCAGTTTTTCTACCTGCTGACGCATAACATCTTGAATTTCCTGACTTAGGGTGTAAGCAGGCAGTGAACAAGCTGAGTCGCCGGAATGCACGCCTGCCTGCTCAATATGTTCCATAATGCCGCCGATCAATACACGCTCACCGTCACAGATAGCATCAACGTCCACTTCCACGGCATCATCAAGGAAACAATCAAGCAATACTGGAGCATCATTAGAGACACTAACCGCAGTCTGGAAGTAACGGCGTAAGTCAGCTTCGTCATATACGATTTCCATTGCACGGCCACCCAAAACATAAGATGGACGAACCACCAGCGGATAACCAAGAATATTTGCCTTCTCAACTGCGCGTTCTATCGTGGTTACTGTGGCATTTTCAGGTTGTTTCAAGCCAAGGCGATTTACTGCCTGTTTGAAACGTTCACGATCTTCCGCACGATCAATCGCATCCGGGCTGGTACCAATAATAGGAACACCGGCGATTTCCAGTTCACGCGCCAATTTCAGCGGAGTCTGACCGCCATACTGAACAATCACCCCTTTTGGCTGCTCAACACGTACAATCTCAAGAACATCTTCCAAAGTCACCGGTTCGAAATAGAGACGGTCCGAAGTATCGTAATCCGTTGAAACAGTCTCTGGGTTACAGTTCACCATGATGGTTTCATACCCATCTTCACGCAGTGCCAGAGCTGCATGAACACAACAATAGTCGAATTCAATCCCTTGCCCAATACGATTAGGGCCACCACCCAATACCATGATTTTTGGCTTATCACTATTCGGATTAGCCTCACACTCATCTTCATAAGTGGAATACATGTATGCAGTATCAGTCGCAAATTCTGCCGCACAGGTATCAACGCGCTTATAAACCGGATACAGATTATATTTGTGGCGCAGCTTACGGATCTCTTTTTCGGCCACTCCAACCAGTTTTGCCAGACGTGCATCAGCAAAACCTTTGCGTTTCAGATGACGCAGGAAATCGGCCGTCAAGCTGTTAATGCCTTGCTCTGCCACCTGCTCTTCCAATCGCACCAGTTCTTCAATTTGCACTAAGAACCAGCGATCAATATCAGTCAGGTTAAACACCCCATCAACCGACATACCCGCACGGAAAGCATCGGCGATATACCAGATACGCTCAGCACCCGCATCTTTCAATTCGCGACGAATTTTAGTCAGTGCTTCTGGATCATCTAAATTGACTTTCGGATCAAAACCGGTTGCCCCGATTTCCAAACCACGCAATGCTTTTTGCAAAGATTCTTGCTGAGTACGGCCAATCGCCATCACCTCACCAACAGATTTCATCTGGGTTGTCAGACGATCATTGGCGCCAGCAAATTTCTCGAAATTAAAACGAGGAACCTTAGTAACTACGTAGTCAATGGAAGGTTCAAAGGAAGCTGGCGTGCGGCCGCCAGTGATATCATTCATCAATTCGTCAAGGGTATAACCCACCGCCAATTTAGCGGCAATTTTAGCGATCGGGAAACCTGTCGCTTTCGAAGCCAACGCAGAAGAGCGGGAAACGCGTGGATTCATTTCGATGATAACTAAACGGCCATTTTTGGGGTTCACCGCAAACTGTACGTTAGATCCCCCAGTTTCTACACCGATTTCACGCAATACCGCCATCGAAGCGTTACGCATGATTTGATACTCTTTATCCGTCAGCGTTTGCGCCGGAGCAACCGTGATGGAATCACCGGTGTGAATCCCCATCGCATCAAAGTTTTCAATCGAGCAGACGATAATGCAGTTATCATTTTTATCCCGCACAACCTCCATTTCATACTCTTTCCAACCAATCAGAGATTCATCAATCAAAAGTTCGTTGGTTGGTGAAAGATCCAGGCCACGCTCACAAATTTCCTCGAATTCTTCACGGTTATAAGCAATACCACCACCGCTTCCTCCCATAGTAAAGGAAGGGCGGATAATACAAGGAAAACCGACTTTATCAGCAACTGCCAACGCTTCTTCCATTGAATGGGCGATACCAGAACGCGGAGTTTCCAAGCCGATCTTTTTCATTGCTATATCGAAACGGCGACGATCTTCCGCTTTATCAATCGCATCGGCGGTAGCACCAATCATGGTAACGCCAAACTCTTCCAGTACTCCCTGACGCTCCAGTTCTAGCGCACAGTTGAGTGCAGTTTGTCCGCCCATTGTTGGCAGAATCGCATCAGGACGCTCTTTTTCAATGATTTTACGCACCACTTCCCAGTGGATCGGCTCAATATAAGTGGCATCGGCCATTTCTGGATCAGTCATAATGGTTGCAGGGTTCGAGTTCACCAGAACGACACGATAACCTTCTTCCCGTAACGCTTTACAAGCTTGTGCTCCTGAGTAGTCGAACTCACAAGCCTGACCAATAACAATTGGACCAGCTCCCAAGATCAGGATACTTTTAATATCAGTACGTTTTGCCATTTTATTTTCTCCTGATTACTTGGTGTTATGACGATTATTTTTCTGACAATACTGCTCAATTAGGTCAATAAAGTGATCAAATAACGATGCTGTTTCATGTGGACCAGGGCTGGCTTCTGGATGCCCCTGGAAACTGAATGCAGGTTTATCCGTGCGATGAATCCCTTGCAACGTGCCGTCAAACAGAGATTTATGAGTAACGTTCAGATTTGACGGCAGTGATTCTTCATCTACAGCAAAACCGTGGTTTTGGGCAGTAATCATGACAACATTACATTCAAGATCTCTTACCGGATGGTTAGCACCATGATGGCCGAATTTCATTTTCATGGTTTCCGCGCCACTCGCTAATGCCAGCAATTGGTGTCCAAGACAGATACCAAAGATTGGAATCTCTGTCTCAAGTAGGGTTTTAATTGCTTCGATTGCATAGTCACAAGGTGCTGGATCCCCCGGTCCATTAGATAAGAAAATACCATCTGGATTCAGTTTCAGTACATCTTCAGCCGGTGTCTGGGCGGGAACAACTGTCAGGCGGCAACCACGATCCACCAACATTCGCAAAATATTACGTTTTGCACCAAAGTCATAAGCAACAACATGATAAGGCAGATCCTGCTCTTGCTTATCTTCCGGTAATCCCCCCGCCAGTGTCCAGCTCCCCTGTAACCACGGATAAATCTGTTTAGTTGTCACCTCTTTTGCTAAATCCATCCCCTCCAGTCCCGGAAACGCTTGCGCTTTTTCCAGTGCCACCTGAGCGTCAATCTGTTTACCTGCTATAATACAACCATTCTGTGAACCCTTTTCTCTTAACAAACGCGTAAGTTTACGGGTATCGATATCTGCTATCGCAACAATATTATGGCGTTTAAGGTAATCGGAAAGCGTTTCTTCGCAGCGGAAGTTACTGGTCAACAGTGGCAGATCACGAATCACCAGCCCTTGAGCCTGTACTTTTAGTGATTCTTTATCGACTGAGTTAACACCGACATTACCAATATGGGGATAAGTAAGAGTGACAATTTGGCGGGAATAGGAAGGGTCTGTGAGAATTTCTTGATATCCGGTCATCGAGGTATTGAAAACCACTTCCCCAACTGCCGCCCCTTCCGCACCGATGGCACGACCGTGGAATTGGGTTCCGTCTTCCAGAACCAATATAGCTGACTTAATCAAAACACCCTCCAAAGAATAATTACTCGCAATTAGTGCATATTAATTCAGATCTGTTCCTCAAAATCAATGCCAAAGCTGCTTTTTAGGCAAAATTTTGGCAAATTGCGCGCATTCTAATGATGAGATGGAGAGTTGTCTACAAAAAATGTTACTTTTCTTATTTTTTTACACATTTCACTGAGTGAATTAATAAAATAAGACTAAAAACAGCAACAAAACTAATTTAGAAAACGGTAATCAGCATAGAAAACTTGATTCTCAGATGAAAAGTTAAAAATAATCATAAAAAGGAGAAAAAAACAAAAAATCAAGGTTGGAAATAAGATAAAAATAGAAAAAACAAACCAAAAAATAATAAAATCAAACAAAGAAATTAAAAATCGCATAATAAAATATTTAATCATGCGATATCAATAAATTACAAAAAAAATTCTTAAATCAAATCGAGATTCAACACATCTTTCATATCAAAAAGACCACTATTTTTACCACTTAGCCATAGAGCAGCCTTTACAGCGCCATTTGCAAACGTCATCCGACTGGAAGCCTTATGAGTTATCTCTACTCTCTCTCCAATATCAGCAAACATAGCGGTATGCTCACCCACGATATCCCCGGCACGGACAGTCGCAAAACCAATACTTTTCGGATCACGTTCACCGGTATAACCTTCACGGGCATAGACAGCACACGATTTAAGATCCCGCCCCAAAGCATGCGCAATAGATTCTCCCATTGCTAAAGCTGTTCCTGATGGTGCATCCACTTTATGGCGGTGATGTGCTTCGATAATTTCGATATCGCTATACTCACCCATCACTTTCGCGGCTTTTTCCAATAACTTAAGTACCAGATTCACACCCACGCTAAAATTCGCAGCAAAAACAATCGGGATATCAGCAGAAGCCTCTTTAATTGCCTGCTTACCAGCCTCATCAAAACCAGTTGTACCAATCACTATCGCTTTACCGTTCTGACGACAAATCTCAAGATGAGTCAACGTTCCTTCCGGGCGGGTAAAATCGATAAGGACATCAAAATTATCAACGATACTTTTCAGGTCATCACAAACAATCACACCTGTATGACCAATACCTGCTAACTCTCCAGCATCTGCGCCAATCAGAGAAGAACCGGAACGTTCCAAAGCTGCACCAAGAGCCACACCATCTAATTGATAAATAGCCTGAATCAACTGACGTCCCATACGCCCACCAGCGCCAACAATAGCAACACGAATATCTGTATCAGCCATAAGCCCTCACTATGAAGTTAGTCCTTTTCCTGATTTAACATGATGATCAGTCAGATGAATGTTTTAAATAAAGAGCATATACACTACTTTATTATTATTTATCTTGATAAATTAGATTATTTATCTAACTTCTTTGACTTCAACACGTAACTCTTTCGGTACTTCAAACACAATATTTTCTTCCCTACCATGTAATTCCCTGACAGAATCAGCCCCAAGATTTTTCAGGCGTTCAATAACTTGCTGAACTAAAATATCCGGTGCCGAAGCGCCAGCGGTTACACCAATCAGGGAGGTACCGGTAATCCACTCTTCTTTAATATCTTCAGCAGAGTCTATCAGATAAGCAGGCTTACCAACTCGCTGAGCTAATTCAGCAAGCCGATTAGAGTTAGATGAATTCTTCGAACCCACAACCAAGACAACATCAGCATCAGACGCCAAATCCCGTACTGCTTCCTGACGGTTAGTCGTCGCATAGCAGATATCATCTTTACGAGGACCAACAATGTTTGGGAATCGTGCATTAAGTGCATCAATCACTTCTGAAGTATCATCAACGGATAACGTGGTTTGAGTCATAAAACACAAGTTATCTTCATCTTTGACTTTCAAGTTCCATACGTCTTCCGGAGATTCAACCAGATACATTCCACCTTCCGCATTGTTGTACTGACCCATTGTACCTTCAACTTCGGGGTGTCCAGCATGACCAATCAGAATAGCTTCTTTACCCTTGCGGCTGGCTCTCGCTACCTCCATATGGACTTTAGTCACTAAAGGACAAGTCGCATCGAACAACATGGTCAAATTGCGAGAACGCGCTTCAGCACGAATAGCCTGTGAAACACCATGTGCTGAAAAAATCAGAATCGCATCATCCGGTACTTCTGAAATTTCTTCAATAAAGACAGCCCCTCGCTTGCGCAGGTTATCTACAACATAACGATTATGCACAACTTCATGACGAACATAGATCGGCGCACCATATAATTCCAGTGCGCGTTCTACGATACTGATAGCACGGTCAACGCCGGCACAAAAACCGCGAGGGTTAGCCAGCAATATCTGCATGGTTTTCCTCCAATTGTGGTTCAATTTCCAACACTTCGACTTCAAACGTAACATTCTGATCAGCTAACGGATGATTGAAATCAACAGTCACAGATTCTTCTGTTACGGCTTTGACTATGCCTGGCATTTCACTGCCATTCATCGCCGTAAATAACATTATAGTGCCAATTTCAGGCATCCCCGTTTCAGCAAAATCACGCGGAGTAAAATATTGGATTAGATCAGGATTCGGTTTACCAAATACAGCCTCACCAGCCAGAGTAAAGGTATGTTTATCTCCCTCTTTTAGCCCAGTAAGCTGCTGTTCCAAAGGTGAGGAAAGGGTTCCATCACCTAAACGAAATAATGCAGGTTTACCCTGAGTGTAAGTGGAGTCGGCAATGGAGCCATCTTGCAGTTTTAAAATGAAATGCAATAAAACTGCACTATCCTCCTGCACCTGGTTTGACATATTACTTATCCCACTTTGATTGTCTTTTCATCAGGGTTTAAAAAGCTATCAATGATAACCAATCCAGCCCCGATACATATCGCCATATCGGCGATATTAAAAGTTGGAAAGTGCCAATCACCGACATAAAAATCAATAAAATCGATGACAAAACCATGAACCAACCGGTCAAACAGATTACCCAATGCTCCACCAATAATCAGGGCATAAGCGATATTATTCAGTTTCTTCTTTGCACTGGCACGATACATCATCACCATCAATACAACTGAAATAGCAACAGCAATGAATGCAAATAACCAACGCTGCCAACCGTCTTTCTCTGCAAGGAAACTGAAAGCCGCCCCAAAATTCTGGGCATAAGTCAGATTAAAATAAGGTATCAATGGAACGGATTTATACAGATGAAAGTGTTGCAACACTAACTGTTTACTACCCAGATCCAGAATCAATACCACAACAACTAACCAAAGCCAGCGAAGGCCGGTGGAGCAAATGGGTTTATTCATCAGGCAAACTTACGTTCTTCGCCGTTACCGGCAACATTAGTTACACAGCGGCCACAAAGTTCTGCGTGTTCCGCCACCAATCCCACATCTTTAGCGTAATGCCAGCAACGAGGGCATTTTTCGCCATCCGCTTTGCGGAAAGCAATTTTCAAGCCATTGATTTCGCTTTGTTGCGCATCTTCACCAGCCTGCTCATAATCTGCAACAACAGCCTGAGATGTTAGCAGAACGAAACGCAATTCATCTCCGAGGCTATTGAGTTTGTCCGCCAGTTCATTATCGGCGTACAACGTCACTGCGGCTTCTAATGAACTACGGATATGTTTGTCTGCCCGGGCCTGCTCCAGCACTTTGTTAACTTCACCACGCACTGCCAACAAATCAGCCCAGAAAGCATCATTCATTGCTTCGCCCGCGGCCAGACCAAACAAACCGTCATACCACTCTTCGGTAAATACATATTGAGCACGTTTGCCAGGCAACTCATTCCAAACTTCATCGGCAGTAAAGGAGAGGATAGGCGCCATCCAGCGAACCAGCGCTTCCGCAATATGATACAACGCAGTCTGACAACTACGACGCGCCACACTGTCGCTCTTAGCGGTGTACTGACGGTCTTTAATGATATCGAGATAGAATGAACCCATCTCCACAGAACAGAATTGCATCATACGCTGAACAACGGTATGAAAATCATATTCATCGTAACATTTTGCAATGTCTGCCTGCGCTGCCTGAGCTCTGCCTACAGCCCAACGATCCAGCACCGCCATCTCTTCTGGCTCAACCTTATGCTGTTCAGGATCAAAACCATTCAAGTTTGCCAACAAGAAACGCGCCGTGTTACGGATACGACGATATGCATCAGCAGAGCGTTTCAAGATCTCATCAGATACCGCAATTTCACCGGTGTAATCAGTAGAAGCAACCCATAGACGCAGAATATCTGCCCCTAATTTATTTATGACATCCTGAGGACTGATGGTGTTACCGATAGATTTAGACATCTTACGGCCCTGACCATCGACAGTGAAACCATGCGTTAACACCTGACGGTAAGGCGCTTTACCTTTTATTGCCGTTGAGATCATCAGGGAAGACATAAACCAGCCACGGTGCTGATCTGAACCTTCAAGATAGATATCCGCAGCGTTACCCTGGAATTCAGGGCGAGCATCAACCACCGTTGCGTGAGTTGATCCCGAATCGAACCATACATCCAACGTATCAAAAATTTTGACATAGTTAGCCGCGTCATCACCAAGCAGTTCGGCGGGTTCCAGATCCCACCACGCCTGAATGCCGTCAACTTCAACACGTTTTGCAACTTCTTCCATCAATTCGATAGTACGTGGATGAAGTTCTTCTGTCTCTTTATGGACAAAAAGAGACATCGGCGTGCCCCAAGTACGTTGACGTGAAATACACCAGTCAGGGCGGTTTTCAACCATTGCCTCAATACGGGCCTGACCCCAACCCGGAATCCACTGAACGCCTTTGATCTCTTGCAACGATTGTTTACGCAGACCCTTTTGATCCATGCTGACAAACCACTGCGGCGTAGCCCGGAAAATGATAGGCGTTTTATGGCGCCAGCAACAAGGATAGCTGTGCTGTAATTTTTCCAAATGCAGCAACGCATTGTTTTCACTCAGGATATTCAGCACAACATCATTCGCCTTAAAGACAAACATGCCATCCAGAGAAGGATAAGTACCGGGCAGATAGCAACCATTAGGGCCAACCGGATTTGCAACTTCCAAACCATATTTCTGACCAAGAACAAAGTCGTCCGGGCCATGACCTGGCGCCGTGTGCACAGCTCCGGTACCTGCATCCAGAGTCACATGATCACCTAGCACAACCGGCGAATCAAAGCCCATAAAGGGATGTTTAAAGCGTAACAGCTCCAATGCAGCACCTGCACAACTCCCCAATACCACCCACGAAGTTATACCCGCTCGCTTCATCACGCTTTCTACCAAATCAGCCGCCAGGATCAGGCATTCACCCTCAATCTGTACTAATTGATAGTTAAATTCAGCATGCAAAGCAATCGCTCGGTTAGCCGGCAATGTCCACGGCGTGGTTGTCCAGATAACCAGAGAGACTGGTTGATCTGGTGCCTGCACCCCAAATTTCTCACAAACGGCGGCTGCATCAACTGCCTTAAAACGCACGTCAATCGACGGCGAAGTCTTATCGTAATACTCAACTTCCGCTTCGGCCAATGATGAACCACAATCAGCACACCAGTGAACAGGTTTAGCGCCTTTCAACAAATGACCATTAGCGATAATACGGCTCAATGCGCGAATAATGTTGGCTTCGGTCTTAAAGTCCATCGTCAGATATGGACGTTCCCAGTCACCGAATACGCCCAGACGAATAAAGTCTTTCTTCTGACCTTCAATCTGCTCTTTAGCATATTTGCGGCACTCGGCACGAAACTCAGCAGCGGAAAATTTTTCCCCCGGCTTACCAATAATCTGCTCAACCTTAAGCTCAATAGGTAAACCGTGGCAATCCCAACCGGGAATATATGGCGAGTCATACCCCGCCATCCCTTTGGATTTAATAATAATATCTTTGAGAATCTTATTGACTGAGTGACCAATATGAATACTGCCATTCGCGTAAGGAGGGCCGTCATGCAGAATAAATGTTTTTTTACCGGCTTTTGCTTTACGAATTACCTGATACAACTCATCTTTGTACCAACGTTTTAACATATCTGGTTCGCGCTTTGCTAAATCTCCACGCATTGGAAACCCTGTTTCTGGCAGATTCAAGGTGTTTTTATAGTCACTCATTCGATTCTCAATTCCAATTTTCCGCTAGATACATGACACAGGTCGCTGTTTAAGAAATTCCCTAGCAGCGACCACATCATTAGCAATTTGCTGCTTGAGTGCATCAAGGGAAGCAAACCGCTGCTCATTACGCAATTTTTTGCGTAACACCACATCAATATAACGCCCATAGAGATCCATTTGGGTATCAATTAGATGTACTTCAAGTTGTTGACCCTGACCGGAGACTGTTGGACGTGTACCAATATTGGCAACACCCGGTAAGGGCTTGTCTCCTAATCCATAGACTTCAACAACATAAACGCCTTGTACAGGAGCCACTAATCGTTTTAACGGCAAATTAGCTGTTGGAAAACCAATAGTGCTCCCTAGTCGTTTACCATGAACGACCCGGCCGCAAATGCTATATGGATGCCCTAATAATGTTTCGGCTAATACCAAATCATCATTTTGCAGTGCTTGACGGATAGCTGTGCTGCTGATCCGCAAGCCATTATCACAAAAACTTTCACTATTGGTCACGTCAAAACCGTATGTTTCACCGGCTCGCTGCAAAAAGGCAAAATCACCACTGCGAGCTTGACCAAAACGAAAGTCATCACCTACAGCGAGAAACTTAACACCCAATTTTTCCACCAGCAACCGCGAAACAAAAGCTTCTGGCGTATTTGCCGCAAAATTTCTGTCAAATTTCACGCATAATAAATAATCCACCCCACATTGGGCGAGATATTTGGCTTTATCCCTCAATCTCGTCAGACGCGCAGGAGCATTACCCTTAGCAAAAAACTCCAAGGGTTGTGGCTCAAAAATCATCACCATTACTGGTAATCCCAGACGCTGCCCTTCGTGTTTTAAGTGTTTCAGTAGTGCCTGATGACCTCGGTGAACGCCATCAAAATTACCAATCGTCAACACGCAACCGCGGTGACATGTCCGGATATTACGTATACCGCGAATTAGCTCCATAGCTGGCTCAATACCCTGGAAATTGCCAAATTATACCTTGTACAAAGCTCAAGGTTAACCCACCATCATAAGATGATTTAAATCAATAGCCCTGATTCATACAACAAAAACGAGCAGGAATCCCGAAAAATATTCATTTTATTTCTATCTGGACTATTCAATGAGATTTTTATTGTGAAAGACTGTATTCCCGCTAAGTAAGCTGATAAAATCCTGCGCCATCACAACGAAACAAGTTGCCGCGGTACAACGGCGCTTATTTGCACAAATCCATTGACAAAAGAAGGTTGAACAGGCATATTCCTCGACCTTTGAATTGTCCTCGATAGAATATATTTGGGAGTTGGACCTTGGCTAATATCAAATCAGCTAAGAAACGCGCCATACAGTCTGAAAAACGTCGTCAGCACAACGCTAGCCGTCGTTCTATGGTGCGTACCTTCATCAAGAAGGTACATGCTGCTATCGCTACTGGCGATAAAGAAGCTGCACAGAAAGCATTTAATGACATGCAACCTATTGTCGATCGTCACGCCTGTAAGGGTCTGATCCACAAAAACAAAGCAGCACGTCATAAATCTAATCTGACGGCTCAAATCAACGCAATGCAATAATTTGCGTTTAGATTACTGAAAAACCGGCCTGCGCCGGTTTTTTTGTGTTTGCAGTTATTATCAATTATTTTTTAAACGCGCTTCTTAGATGGCACATTAAACAACGCAGAAAAATCTTTATTACATACCCTTTGAACAGCCGGGTGTTGAATCATCCGTTCAGCAAAAATCACATAATACTCTTCCTGCACGGCATCCAATCGACCAATTTCGACAATATCATTATCTGCAAAAATATCATTGGTATACAAAGATGGCGCTACGAAAATCGCATTATGATACATACCAAACGCTTTCATTAACGCGGCATCATCAAATTCACCCAGTACTTCAACTTGAAGATTTTTATTACGAATCCAAGTCAACAACTTACGCCCCAACATAGAGCGACGCCCTGGAACCAATAAACGACGTTCCTCCAAACATTCCGGGAAAGGTTTTTCCGGAATAGGTTGTCGGCAGAAAAAACTCACATTACATTCACCCAGTTTTACCGAGAACAGCCCTTCCTGTTGGGAAGAATCCACCGGACAATCAGATAAAATCATATCAAGTTTGTGCTGGCTGAGTTGTTCCAGCAACAATTCATGGGTTGATTCAAAACAGCGTAGATGGATCTGTTCATGCTCCACAACCGCCGTTTCCAATACCTGACTAACCAGACGTTTGGACAGTGCATCAGCAACACCAACATCAAATAAAAGGTTAGATTCACGGCTGTAGTTAACGATATCCAACATCTCCTGGCTCAGCATAAACATCTTATCCGCATAGCGGAAGATAAGCTGCCCTAGTTCCGATGGTACTAAACCCCGACCTTGACGTTTGAACAGCTTGCCTCCCAGACGCTCCTCCAGCGCCTTTATCTGTCCAGTAATCGTCTGAGGTGTTAGATAAAGCGCCTCTGCCGCCCCAACCACAGATCCTTCCTTGCAAACATGCCAGAAATAATAGAGATGATTAAAATTCAGATGTGACACCCGCATATATTTTTCCTTATGTATCGCTTTCGTCTAACAGACTACCTAGCCATACATCTCTAATTTACCGTTTTACGGCGATTTCCTGTTTTCCACTACATAAAATATCCGCGATACCATTTTATTATTGTACCGCGAGTACAAAAATGAGAGTCAGTTCGGAAATTCTTTCTGAAACTACCGGCTAAATTAATGAATTTACCACGGCACTGCCATCACTTTTTCTTTGGTAAGACCATTCGTAACAAGCCATACCCCATAAACGCAGCGATGGTTGAACCCATCAGAATGCCAAGACGGGAATAGATACTGAAAGATTCATCTACCCCTTCAAAAGCCAATCCTGAAATAAAGATAGACATAGTAAAACCGATTCCACAAAGAACGGAAACCGCAAATATCTGTTTAAGATTAATCTGCTGCGGCAATTTAGCAAATCCGATCTTAATAGAAATATAGCTAAACAGAAAAATTCCCAATGGCTTACCAAGAGACAGAGCCGCAGCAATACCTAGTGGTAATATATCAGTCAAGCCATTTAACGTAACGCCATTCAGGACGACACCCGCATTGGCAAAAGCAAATAATGGCAAAATAAGATACGCCACCCAAGGATGCAAACCATGCTCAAGTGATTCAGATGGTGAATGACCATTCTGGCTACGCAGAGGAATCAGAAAACCAATGATGACGCCAGCCAGTGTTGCATGAACACCTGATTTCAGGATGCAAACCCAAAGAATAGCGCCAACAACCAGATAAGCCGATGTTTTTTCGACACCACGCCAATTCATCCAAACCAGCAAAGCAATCATCGCGGCTGACAATCCAAGCGCCACAAGAGAAACCGTTTTGGTATAAAACAGAGCGATAATCACGATAACGCCTAGATCATCAATAATCGCTAGCGCCAACAAGAAAACCTTAAGTTCTGTTGGTACTCGTTTAGACAATAGCGCCATCACACCCAAGGCAAAAGCAATATCGGTTGCCGCAGGAATAGCCCACCCCTGACGGGTAAACTCATCATTACCATTAAATAACAGATATATTAGTGCCGGAGCGACCATACCACCTATCGCCGCTATCACCGGAAATACTGCCTTATCACGCCCTGCCAAAGAGCCTTCCAGAAGTTCCCGCTTTACTTCCAGACCAACAATCAAGAAAAAGACCGCCATTAAGCCGTCATTAATCCACAACAATAAGGGCTTATTGATCTCCAGTGCAGCGAATTGCACTACCACCGGAAGATTAAGAAATTGCTGATAAATATCTTGTAGTGGTGAGTTTGCCATTATCAGCGCAATAATGGCAGCAATGATAAGAAGGAGCCCTCCAGCCGCTTCTAATTTCAGGAATTGACGAATAATTGCTGTCACAATGATTAACCTCTGAAACTGATCGGTCTTAAATAGTACTCTAGCTATGGTTTCGAAAAAAATCGATTTTATGACCAGAATAATTCGCTATAACCGATCTATTGATGATCTACATCTCAATAAAATAGATTATCAATCAGAGGAAATCGTTAAGTGGGAGAGGCCCTATTTATCTTACATTAGCACCAATTTCCCGCATTTTAACCAAAATGCGGTTTAAATCATCTTCTGATAGCGTTAACTGTGTTGCTATATAGAATAGAATATGCGAAGAAATAACGCGTGGCATTTTCCCACCCGTGTATTTTCTCCATTGGTTGTTACCGGAAACTCCCGCTAAATCGGCCATTTGTTCTCCGGTGAAGCCTAATTCTTCTTTGAGTTTAATGAGATCTTCTGTAGTAGGAGGAGAATAATTGCCGATCAGTCGCATAAGTATTCCAGAACAAAGCCCCTTACGGGGCCAATTAATTAAATGAATTTGAGCAATAGAGTTGTGATGGTAGCTACCGCACCAATAAGGCTAGAAGCCACAACAATCGGATACCATGTAGCCTCACGATTTATCTTTGTCGTTTCTGCCATTAATTTTGCTATTTCAGCGTGGATTTTTTCGAGTTCAGCAGTAGTCATTTCAGTAGTACTCATCGTTCTTCCTTTTTAGGGATGCCAGGCTGCGGCCATTCCGCTACCTTATATTATTACACAATAAAAAGTAGCCCTTTTAGGGCTAATTGTCAATGTAGATGGTTTAATTTTTCATCTCAAAATATTAGTATTCAATATGACTTCATATTATGAAAAATATATTTTTTCATAATTTATATAACGAGATAATATCTAAAAATTCAGCAGATAAAATAAAAAATACAATAACAACGAGAAAAAAGAACAAATAATTAACGGATATAAAAACTGGTTATATGCAATCTTTAAATACAAAAAATAAACATCAAGAATATTATCAAGATACACTAATTACTTGAAAAATAAATTAACATCGATTAATAACCAACAAATTATCTTTACATCCAATAACTTCTTTTCTTTTAGTAGGAATTATTGAGTGATATTCCTCACTATTGGTGACAATAATTGGCGATATAATCTGGATTTCATTCTCTTGAAGAAATTCCAGATCAAAATTAACTAATACCTCACCAGCAACCACTTTCTGTCCTTCTATAATTTGCAAATTAAATCCTGCGCTTTGCAAACCTACCGTTTCAATACCAATATGAATTAATAATTCCACTCCTTGATCAGAAATTAAACCAATAGCATGCCCAGTCGGAGTAATCATTGAAACCTTACCATTAAAAGGCGATTTAACCACACCTTCGGTAGGAATAATAGCGATACCATCACCAATAATTTTTTCAGAAAAAGTATCATCGGGTACATTTGAGAGAGATGCTATTGTACCGGTCATCGGAGAACGTAATGTGATTTTATTCTTTTTTGAAAATTTTGACTTTATTAATACTATAGAATCAACATTAGATTCTAATTTCATTAATAAAGTGGATATAAATGCCACTAAGAAACTACTAACAATACCAAGCAAAATAAAAATAAAGTTATTGCTACCTTTTTGCATATAAAAAGGTAATGACACCAATCCCGGTACACTAAAAGCAAATATTTTCACCGAGAAAATACCCACAATAGCGCCGCCAACTGCGCCCCCCATTAATGCAGCATAAAAAGGCTTCCTTAATTTAAGCGTAACACCATACATTGCGGGTTCAGTTACGCCTAAAAAAGCAGAGAATGAAGATGAATAAGCTAATGATTTCATTTGGCTATCTTTAGTTTTAATTGCAACTGCTAATGTCGCGCCAGCTTGTGCAATATTACTAACAAAACTGATAGGTAATAACATAAAATCGTATCCGAGAGATTTAAAATTAGCAAAAACACTCGGCAAAAAGGCATAATGCCCCCCTGCAATGACTAAAATAGGGACTAATCCACCTAACAATAATCCCGCAAATGGTCCAGCCACGGAAAATAATATTAAAAGCCACTTTTCAAGATACAAACCAATTATATTTCCCAACGGTGCGGCAATAATCAATAAAATAGGTGCGGAAATTAATAAAACCAATAATGGTGTAAATATTATTTTTAATATCGACGGAATAAACCTATCTATCCATCGATGAATATAACTGAGCAACCAAACACCTAAAATAATTGGAATGGTAGTATAACTATAATGAACAGCCGGAATAGTAATACCAAATGCACTGAAATACCCACCACCAGAACTGCTCACAAGGTCAGATAATGTTGGATAAATTAAAATACACGCTAACGTAGTTGCAATAAATTCATTTGTTTTAAATTTTCTTGCCGCTGAAAAAGCCAAAAGAACAGGCAAAAAATAGAGAGGGGCATCAGAAAGAATATATAATAATTTATACTCATGACTCTTCTCTGAAACCCAATCCATCACATATAAAAAAATCAATCCGCCTTTCAGTAAACCCGCGCCTATAATTACCGGCAATACGGGAATAAATATGCCTGAAATAATATCAAGAATATGACTAATGAAACCCTTTTTGGCGCCATCATCATTTTCTTGATTTTCTGTTAATTGCTTAATGATTTCACTAAATATTTCAACAACTCTATTACCAATAATTATTTGTAATTGCCCGCTGTGAAAACGTACTCCCATAACCCCCTGCATTTTTTTGATCGCTGCAATATCTACTTGACTATCATCTATAATATTAAAACGCAATCTAGTCACACAATGCCAACTTTTATTTATATTTGCTCCTCCACCAAGAAACACAATAATCTCTTTTGCAAAATCTTCACCATTCATTTTATCTCCCACCTCTAATCTATGACTAAAAAATCTAAATCACACAAATATACTCATCTCATACTCTTAGCTTGGCTTGGCAATTGACACTCGTTTGACGATCCACTCATTAAAAATCTCTGCCCTTGTAACTATCATTAACCACCCGTTCTATATGAATCACTAAATAAATCAATTCATCATCAGGCACTTTCCATTGGTATTTCTCCCTCAGATATTTAATTAGCTTAACTGCGCAGTTGTAACTTTTGAAATATTTTTCTTCTATCAATTCTTGCAATGAAAAATCCATCTCAATAGCAGAAGAATGCTCATTTTTATTTTGTCTAATCAGGAAGTATCGCAGATGTGTAATAAAACGAGAGTAATTTACAGACGTTGTATCAAGGTTAACATGGAAATAGTAGTGAATAAGCTTAACAGTTTTATTAATTAGATTCGTTAATTTTAATGTGTCTCCCATCGTTTGCCCCTCATATTGAGCATTAACAAAATGCAAGGCAATCAATGAAGCTTCTATCGGCGGTAATGGCTTTTCAAGCTGGCTATTAATATGGATAAGAGCCTGTTTGCCAACTTCATATTCCAACGAATATAGATGAGGGATCTCCCATTGCAAGACATTACTAATCTGATATCCTTTACTCACACGCTCAAATGCAAAGTTTAAATGTTCTGATAAAGTAATGAGTAATGAGTAATGAATCGTTGAGAGATTTGCCAAGAATATCTTCCCCTAATGAGATAATCTTCTCGGTTAGCTCTATAACTGAAGCTGGAATAGTGGCAAAGATCTGATTAATCTTATCGTTCTTTTCAACAGTAAAGACTTTTGCAACATCCTGAATATTAAGTTTATCCCCCTTTTTTCTATTAAAGCCTACGCCCTTATCCATTAGAATAATTTCATTATTGTTCTCATCAATGGCAAGAACGACATTATTATTTATGAGTTTTACTATCGTTAACAAAATAGATACCTTACAGGATAAACCATTATATGCACTAACCTAAATCTATAAAATAGGTGAAATATATTTGTGACCTGGTTGTGCCTGATCTTATCAGTAACACTCCTGTACACTATATTCATTATGTTATCTTTCAGGCTAAGACATTATTTTTACAAAGTCAACGACACAGCAACATACCCAACTTACCCAAGGTATTTATGATAAGTATCACATTTTTACCAAAATTAAATTTAATAACTTGCAAGTATCACAAGGAGTAATTAGTTTTTAACCAATTGATATAGGCTTGTTACCGACTTAGTTGCGACTAACGTCGGGCAAAACCTAATCCATCACGTCACGATCCCCTTATTCCAAGGCGATTGTAGATGATGGGTTAGGTTTTTTTTTGCCTTAAATTCGGTCTTTCGCTGTTTTCAGCGTATTAAATGAAGGGGAAGTCCAATGAGATACGAAAGTCTGGCAGAGAAAATAGTCAGCGCAATAGGTGGGAAAGAGAATATATCTAGCCTGGTCCATTGTGCTACTCGTTTACGATTTAAACTTAAAGATAGCAGTCTGGCCAATAGCGAATTACTCAAACAGACTAAGGGAATTATTACCGTAGTAGAGAGTGGTGGGCAATATCAGGTAGTCATCGGTAGTCACGTAGGGGATGTTTACGACGATATTAATCAATACTTACAAGATAATACAGAAAAAACTGAGGTTAAACAAAGTGTAACGTCGCCGCAAGGGATAAAACAAGATAATGCGAAAGGTTTAAAACGTATTTTTGATGTCACCATTGATATTATTTCCAGTATTTTTACTCCGCTATTAGGTGTATTGGTCGCAGCCGGATTAATTAAAGGTATTCTCGCTTTATCCGACGTGTTCAATTGGATGAGCATAGACAGCGGAACCTATAAAATTTTATACGCTACCGGCGATGCCATGCTCTATTTCATGCCTATTTTATTAGGATATACCGCAGGTAAACGGTTCGGAGGCAACCCTTTTATTACTATGGTGATCGGGGCCGCCTTAACCTATCCCACCATGACCGAGGCATTTAAACTTTCGCAAACGACTTCTGCCGTGCACCTCAATTTCCTTGGTATTCCTATCTCTTTCATTAATTACAGCTCAACCGTTATTCCCATTATCTTATCAGCATGGTTTAGCTGCTTGCTGGAAAAGAAGTTTAATAGCTGGTTTCATTCCTCCGTCAAACTGTTTGCCACACCTTTCCTGTGCCTATTAATTACCGTTCCTTTAACGTTTCTCGTTATTGGCCCTGTAGCAACAGAGCTTAGTAATGGCCTGGCTGCCGGATATCTCTTCTTCTATCAATTAAACCCGGTCATTGCCGGACTCCTAATGGGCGCAGTGTGGCAAGTTTGTGTTATTTTCGGTCTGCATTGGGGGCTTATCCCAATAATGATCAATAACATGATGACCCAGAAAAAAGATATGCTCTCTCCACTGCTCCAGCCAGCAATATTTGGTCAAGCAGGTGCAACTCTGGGGGTATTTTTACGTACACGTGATAAGAATATGAAAACATTATCAGGTACTGCACTGATATCAAGTCTCTTTGGCATCACCGAACCTGCTATTTATGGTGTCACACTACCACTAAAACGTCCATTTATTATCGGTTGTATTGGTGGGGCGCTTGGCGGAGCAATTGTCGGTTTTTACTCAGGAACAGCATATAACGTTAGTGGCATGGGTATCTTTGCGTTTACCTCATTTATTTCTCCCGCCGGCATAGATAGTGCTTTCTGGAGTGTCATATTAGGTTCGTTAGGTTCATTTATCTTCTCTTGTATCGCAACCTATTTATTCGGTTTGCCATCAGAAGTAAAAGTTCCACTAATAACATCCCATGCAAAAAATTAATTTAAAGAATCATATTAAGAGAATATCTTCCAAGTTTAACGAGCAATTAACAAGAGGACAAACCATGAAAAAACAATTTCCAAATAACTTCCTTTGGGGAGGAGCACTGGCTGCAAATCAGGCTGAAGGAGCCCATCAAATAGATGGAAAAGGGTTATCAACCTCAGATATGCAACCCCACGGCGTTATTGGTCACAGCATAGAACGCAATTTAGGTGATTTTCATATTAAAGATATTGGTATCGATTTTTATCATCGTTATCCTGAGGATATTGCGCTATTTGCTGAAATGGGATTTAAATGCCTGAGAACCTCCATCGCCTGGACACGTATATTTCCTGAGGGAGATGAAGAAATACCGAACGAAAACGGCCTGGCTTTTTATGATCGCCTGTTTGATGAAATGATAAAATATAATATTCAACCACTCATTACGCTTTCTCATTTTGAAATGCCTTATGGCTTAGTAAAAAAATATGGTGGTTGGGGAAATCGGAAAACAATTGCATTTTTTGACCATTACGCCAGAATTGTTTTTGAACGTTATCAACATAAAGTAAAATATTGGCTGACATTCAATGAAATTAACATGTCTTTATTCTCCTGTTTTACCGGTGCAGGACTACCAGAAAACAGTAAAATTCAAGATATTTATCAGGCGCTACATTATCAATTAGTTGCCAGCGCCAACGCAGTTAAAGCCTGCCATGAAATTATTCCTGATGCAAAAATAGGTAATATGGTGGCAGCGGCCCCTTATTATCCATTAACTTGTCATCCCGATGATATATTAGAATCATTGAAAAAGAATCGTGAATGGCTATTCTTCTTTGATGTACAAGCTCGTGGATATTATCCATCTTATATGACCCGTCTATTTAAAGAAAAAAATATCACACTTGATATCACAAATGAAGATAAAATAGCACTCAAAGAAACGATTGATTTCCTCTCTTTCAGTTACTACATGAGTAGCTGCGCAACAGCAAACCTTGAGATTATCAAGACGTCAGGGAATATCATTAATCCGGTGAAAAATCCTTATCTGTCCAGCTCAGAATGGGGATGGCAAATCGATCCTAAAGGCATTCGCTATCTTCTCAATATGTTATATGACCGTTACCAAAAACCCCTGTTTATTGTAGAAAACGGTTTGGGCGCCAGAGATGTTATTCAAGACGATGGCTCTATTATTGATGATTATCGTATTAAATATCTTAACGATCATTTATTTCAGATACGGGAAGCCATTGAAGATGGAGTTCAGTTATTAGGATATACCTCATGGGGGCCAATAGATTTAGTCAGCGCTTCTACCGCAGAAATGTCAAAACGGTATGGGTTTATTTATGTTGATCGTGATGACCAAGGCAATGGAACATTAGAACGGCGACGTAAAAAAAGTTTTAGTTGGTATAAAGAGGTGATCAGCAGTCACGGTAATACCCTTCAAGCCCCGGAGGTAGAAAATGAAAATAACCAATAAATTTCTTTTACTCACGATTCCACTTATTTTACTTTATAACAATGTCACTGTAGCAGCGGAAAATAACTGTCATTCGTATGATACGCTTTTACCAAGAGGACCAGAAACACCTTCGGTTTCATCTGCATGCGATACGGTATTTCCTGAATGGGGCGGCCTTAGAAAAGAGATGGCAGATCGTGGCTTTTATGCAAATTTTCAACTGCTTACTAATCTAACCTACGATATATCAAGAAGCTGGAAAAATACGCCTAATCCCAATTATATGGGACAGCGCTTAACTACCGGTAATATCGCCGCGACAGAACTCACTTATGATTTATCACGAATTGGTTTCACTGATAAAGCCCAACTGCGTTTAGGTTTAACCTATGCTTATAATAACTTCAAAAATAATGGTCAAGATGGGCATCCTTTTGTCTCAGCCTTTTCCATTAATCAACCCTTATTGAATGATCGAGTCATATTAAATTATGGCTATACGACACTACTCTCCCATTTTTATGGCTTATTTTTGGGTAGCAGTACAGCATCATCAGCGCTAGGGCCAACCAGTGTGATGTTGTCCCAGGCTGGACTAACCATTAGCAAACCAAGTCCATCGATAGATATCCGGTTTTTATCGGAAAATAAACGTTGGTATGACCACATTGGCGTTGCCAGAAGTCAAAGTTCAGAAGGTTTAAAAGTCGATTCAAAATATAATACTTATGGTCTGCGCTGGAAACTTCCCAGTGCGGGAACTTTAGTCATCAACGAATTAGGTTATCGTGTTAATGCTAATGAAACTGAAAATATGATCTGGCTTCGGGGTGGATCGGTATTCAATAAAACCCCTTATTTTAACTATAACAATTCAGAGTATGAAGATTACACTTACTCTCATTATATCGCCGCTACCCACCAAATAACCAAGCCGGATACGTCAATGCCTTTCCGTGGCTGGTATATTGACGGTAAAGCCAACTATGCGCCAAAGGATCGTAACCTGTTTAATGCCGATATTTCATTATCACTGTTCAGCATTGGTCCATTTGATTCGCGTCCAAACGATATGGTTACTTTTGGTCTGGCCTATAATAAGTTCAGTGACGATGCAAAAAATTATTTTGCCCGCAATGGTCAACTTGCTGAAAGTTATAGTGCAACCGCTTCTGTAGCATATAGCTATCGTGTTTACAACGGCATCTATTGGACTAATAGCTTATCGTATACTCATCACCCATCAGTGACACCGAAAGAGGATGATGCCTATAATTTGCTCACACAAATCACGTTTAGTTTATAATTCTCAATCAAAACAAAAAGTCCTCATCTAAAACGAGGACTTTTTACCCATAATTCGAGCTTTATTTAGCAATCCAGCTCTATTATGTGAAGATATTTACTTGGTCAAATCATCAAAGAATTTCTTTACGCCATCGAAGAAACTTTTAGAACGAGGGCTATTTGTTTCTTCGCCAGTACCACCGAAAGATTCGCCCAATTCACGCAGTAATTCTTTCTGTCTTTCATTCAATTTAACCGGCGTTTCTACCACTACCCGGCACAATAAATCACCCTGAACACCACCGCGGACAGATTTAACACCTTTACCTTTCATGCGGAACATTTTACCTGTCTGGGTTTCCGCAGGTATTTTCAGTTTCACACGGCCATCAAGGGTTGGAACTTCTATTTCTCCGCCCAGTGCCGCCATTGCAAAGTTAACCGGCACTTCACAATAGAGATTACTCTCTTGACGCTCAAAAATATGGTGCGATTTCACCTGTACCTGAACATACAGATCACCTGCTGGTGCGCCTTTTGCTCCAGCTTCACCCTCGCCACTTAAACGAATGCGGTCGCCGGTATCCACACCTGCCGGGATTTTAACAGACAGGGTTTTGTATCTTTCGACTCGCCCATGACCATGACATTTATGGCAAGAATCTTTAATGATCTGACCACGGCCATGACAGTGTGGACAAGGTTGCTGAACGGTGAAGAACCCCTGACGCATATGAACCTGACCAGCACCTTGACAGGTTGAGCAGGTTACAGGGCTGGTTCCTGCTTTAGCGCCGCTGCCATGACAGGTATCACAAGTTTCCAGTGTCGGGATGCGGATCTCTTTCGTCACACCGCGAACCGCTTCTTCCAGCGTCAACTCCATGCTGTAACGCAAATCAGCACCGCGACTTGGACGCTGTTGACGACGACCACCACCGAAGATATCACCGAAAACGTCGCCAAAAATATCACTAAAATCAGCACCGCCGCCGCCAAAGCCGCCACCGCCCATGCCGCCTTGTTCAAAAGCAGCATGACCATATTGGTCATAAGCAGCCCGTTTCTGATCATCCGTCAGAATTTCATAAGCTTCTTTAACTTCTTTGAATTGGCTTTCTGCCTCTTTATCACCCTGATTACGATCAGGATGATATTTCATCGCCAACCGCTTATAGGCTTTTTTAATCTCTTTTTCGCTCGCTGTTTTGGAAACCCCCAAAACCTCGTAATAATCTCTTTTTGCCATTTCTTATTTTACCCTTAACATGCGCGCACGGGCGCAGAGTTCCCTCAACGCCCGTGCCGGTTAATCAGCAACAGTCGTTATCATCTAACTGTCACCGCGCCCGCTAAGGGCAATTATTTTTTATCTTTAACTTCTTCGAATTCAGCGTCTACAACGTCGTCATCTTTCTTCGCACTGTCGCCAGCATCTGCGGTTGCACCAGCCTGAGCCTGCTGCTGAGCAATTTCCAACAGCTTAGCGGAAGCTTGAACCAAAGCCTGAATTTTCGCTTCAATATCCGCTTTATCTTCGCCTTTCGCTGCGGTTTCTAGCTGTGTAATAGCACTTTCAATCGCAGTTTTATCTTCTGCCGGCAGCTTGTCACCCGCCTCTTCTACTTGCTTACGGGTACCGTGAACCAGTTGATCTGCCTGGTTACGAGTTTGTACCAACTCTTCAAACTTACGATCAGATTCAGCGTTAGCTTCTGCATCACGAACCATCCGTTGAATCTCTTCCTCATTCAGACCGGAAGAAGCCTTAATGGTGATCTGCTGTTCGCGACCGGTGTTTTTGTCTTTAGCAGATACATGCAAAATACCGTCAGCATCAATATCAAAAGTCACTTCAATCTGAGGCATGCCACGAGGTGCAGCCTGAATACCATCCAAATTAAACTGGCCCAGAGATTTGTTATCGCCGGCACGTTTACGCTCACCCTGCAACACATGGATAGTTACCGCAGACTGATTATCTTCCGCCGTAGAGAACACCTGGCTGTGTTTGGTTGGAATCGTAGTGTTTTTCGCAATGAGGGAAGTCATTACGCCACCCATTGTTTCGATACCCAGAGACAGTGGTGTAACATCCAGCAACAAGACATCTTTCACATCACCGGCCAAAACACCGCCCTGTACCGCAGCCCCCATTGCTACCGCTTCGTCAGGGTTCACATCTTTACGTGGCTCTTTACCGAAGAAGTCAGCGACGACTTTCTGTACCATTGGCATACGGGTCTGGCCACCCACCAGAATGACATCGTTCACATCAGAAACTGACAGGCCAGCATCTTGCAATGCAACTCGTACAGGCTCCATAGAACGTTTAACCAGATCTTCTACCAGTGATTCCAGTTTCGCACGGGTCACTTTGATGTTCATGTGCTTAGGACCGGTTGCATCTGCGGTGATATATGGCAGGTTAACATCGGTCTGCTGTGCAGAAGAGAGCTCAATTTTTGCTTTTTCTGCCGCTTCTTTCAGACGTTGCATTGCCAGTGGATCGTTACGCAGATCAATGCCCTGATCTTTCTTAAATTCGTCAACCAGATAGTTGATCATACGGCTGTCGAAGTCTTCGCCGCCCAAGTGAGTATCACCGTTGGTTGCCAGCACTTCATAGGTTTTTTCGCCGTCAACTTCATCGATTTCGATAATAGAGATATCGAAAGTACCGCCACCGAGGTCATAAACCGCGATAGTACGATTACCCACTTCTCTGTCCAAACCATAAGCCAGTGCAGCCGCAGTGGGTTCGTTGATAATACGTTTTACTTCCAGACCTGCGATACGGCCAGCATCTTTGGTTGCCTGACGCTGAGCATCGTTAAAATATGCAGGTACAGTGATTACCGCTTCAGTCACTGGCTCACCCAGATAATCTTCTGCTGTTTTCTTCATTTTCTTCAAAACTTCAGCAGAAACCTGAGGAGGAGCCATTTTCTGGTCTTTCACTTCCAGCCATGCGTCGCCATTATCTGCCGCAATAATTTTGTATGGCATGATAGCTACGTCGCGTTGCGCTTCTTCGTCTTGGAAACGACGTCCAATCAGACGCTTAATAGCAAACAACGTATTTTGCGGGTTAGTAACAGCCTGACGTTTAGCCGGTTGACCAACCAGAGTTTCACCATCCTGGGTATAAGCAATGATGGAAGGAGTTGTGCGATCACCTTCGCTGTTTTCCAGCACACGAGCTGTCGTGCCATCCATAATAGCTACACAAGAGTTGGTAGTTCCCAGGTCGATACCAATAATTTTACCCATCTAAACGCCTCCAAAGAAATTCGTAATCAGTCAAGTTGCTAATCAATATGAGGATAACTTTCTGCTTTTCAATGGCACCCATTTTTATGCCTCTACGCGATTCCTCACCTTTGCTTATATATACCGGCTGTATAGGACAGCGATTAGCAACTGCGGTTGATTATAAGATGGGGTCGTTAAAACCATCATCAAGGGGGGATGTGAAAAAAAAACCTTTTTATTATTTCAAAGGTCATTGTTTCCTTGCTGACAGATCATTATGATTCGCCACCTTTGCTATTTATACCCTATGGATTTCAAGATGCATCGCGACGGCAAGGGAGCGAATCCCCAGGAGCATAGAAAACTATGTGACCGGGGTGAGTGAGTGCAGCCAACAAAGAGGCAACTTGAAAGATGACGGGTATATGACTTTCTTTCAGAGGACTTATGAACGCGAATCAACTGGCTAATCCCGGCCCCTTAGGTTTAATGGGCTTCGGCATGACAACCATTCTTCTGAATCTGCATAACGCAGGTTTCTTTCCACTGGCATCCGTTATCCTGAGTATGGGCATTTTCTACGGCGGTCTGGCCCAAGTATTGGCAGGGCTTTTTGAATATAAGAAAGGCAATACCTTTGCCGCAACCGCGTTCACCTCTTATGGGTTGTTTTGGCTCAGTCTGGTTGGACTGTTATTTCTCCCCAAAATGGGATTGGCGGAAGCCACCAGCAGCCAATATTTAGCGGTGTATCTTGGCCTGTGGGGCGTGTTTACTCTATTTATGTTCTTTGGCACCTTCAAGGCTAACCGCGTGCTACAGTTTATCTTTGGTGGTCTGACTCTGTTGTTCGCTATGTTAGCCATTGGCAACTTTACCGGAAATACCACTCTTCTGACGATTGCCGGTTATGAGGGGATAATTTGTGGCGCCAGCGCATTTTATCTGGCAATGGCGGAAGTGCTAAATGAACAGTATGGACGCACTATTCTGCCCATTGGCGAGATAAAAGCGTAATAAACCAAGGGTTGGAAGAAGGTAGATTTTTCCCCCTCTTCCAGTCCGTTATGAACGTATTGCTATCCTATTTTTAGCATTATGGATTTCGAATTGATAGCAAGTACGGTGCTTATAGCGTTGGTTAGGACGAAGTATACAGCTCTCTTGCTCCCACTCAGGATGGTTGGGAGAATCCGGCAAAAATTGTGGCTCAAATGCCATTCCCGCATAGTTCTCATATCGCCCACCATCACGGTTAGGCGTTCCACCCAGCCAATTTCCCGAGTAAAACTGTACAGCCGGTTTTGTGGTGAATATTTTCATTGTGATTGCTTCATCAGGGGAGGTGACTGAGATTGCATAATCCGTGTCCAAACGAGTTGCTTGCAACCAGAATGAATGATCATATCCATTTACAATTTGCTGCTGTTTATCCAGCATAAAGTGACTGTTAATTGCTTTAGGTTTTCGAAAATCAAACCCCGTATTATCAACCAAAGCCAGTTGGCCCAATGGAATACCATTTTCATCAATCGGTAAATAGCCGTCACTTTTCACTTCTAAACGATGCGATAAACATGTTTTTCCAGCGTCCGCCCCCAACAAATTAAAATAAGCGTGATTAGTCAAATTAATGGGCGTCGCAGCATCTGTATGGGCTAAATAATCCACGATTATATGATTATCATTGGTTAATACGTAACGAACGGTTACAACGACATTACCAGGAAAACCCTGATCACCATCTGGTGACTGTAACGTAAAACTCACTGAATAGGCATCTCTTGCAGTGATTGTCCAACGCCGCTTATCAAAACCCTCAATCCCACCATGCAAACAATTTCCTGCCTGATTTACCTGTAATTGATAAGTTTTACCATCAAGATTAAAACATCCATTTGCAATCCGATTGGCGTATCGTCCTACGGTAGCACCTAAGTAACTGGTCTGTTTATAAAAATCTTTTAAGGTGGCAACACCTAGTAAAACCTCTCTTTTCTCTCCACTTAAGGGCACACGGCAACTTAACCAAGATGCACCAATGTCCATCAACACAATAGAAAAACCCGAAGCATTGGAAAGGCAGACAAGATTTGCTTTTTTTCCATCCCTGGCAATATCTTGTGTCATTGAAGCGTTCAATAATTCAAAGTAAGCATCTATCATTTTATTGCCTACCATGTTTCAACCAAACCTGCACCTTCCGAAGCCTGACACACATAAATAGTCTCTTTCAGACCTGTCAACGCAAAATAGTGTTGCTCTACCGCAGCCTTAACCACATCAACCAGAGTTTGTGGCACTAAAGCCACCACACAACCACCAAACCCACCACCGGTCATTCTCACTCCTCCTTGTTTACCAATGGCTTGCTGCACAATATCAACCAAGGTATCGATTTCAGGCACGGTAATTTCAAAATCATCGCGCATTGACTGATGTGATTGCGCCATAAGTTCCGCGATTAATGGCATATCACTCTCTGCCAACGCTTTTGCTGCCAGAAGTGTACGTTCATTTTCTGTGATTACATGACGTGCACGTCTAGCCACTATGCTATCAAGCTCAACACTCCATTTTTCAAATTCATCTAATGCCACATCCCGCAAAGCCTTAACCCCAAATAATGCCGCTGCTTGTTCGCATTGAGCCCGACGGATATTATATTCACTGCCAACCAATTGCCGTTTTTTATTTGAATTAATAATCATGACTGCAATATCTTTCGGCATAGATACAGCTTGCGCGGTTAAATGACGACAATCAATTAATAACGCATGATTTTTCTTACCTTGCGCGGAAATTAATTGATCCATAATGCCACAATGACAACCGACAAATTCATTTTCAGCTTGCTGCCCATTTAATGCAATTTCCGTTTGGCTAATAGCTAAGTGGTAAAGGTTTTTAATTGTTTGACCAATAACTGTTTCCAGTGCCGCCGATGAACTTAATCCCGCCCCTTGTGGCACATTACCTGCTACCACAATATCTGCCCCGTTAAATATATATCCACGACTAAGCAGACACTTTACAACACCACGAATATAATTGGCCCACATTTTACTTTCGTGAAATGCAATAGATTGGCTAATATCAAATTCGTCTAATTGATTACCATAATCGACCGAAACAACACGGATAATATTATCTTTTCGTTTCGCCGCCGCAACCATAATTTGGTAATTAATAGCACATGGCAATACAAAGCCATCATTATAATCAGTGTGCTCTCCAATCAAATTAACCCGACCTGGCGCTTGAATAATATGTGTCGGCACATAATGAAATACTAAATCAAAAACATCTTTAACGCGATTAATTAGAGTTTTCATCACATTACTCTCAAATATGGTATCAGCCACTCGATAATGAGCATTATTGCTCTTTATAATGTATATCGCTCACAGCACGCAAAAGCTGAGCTGCTTGCTCTGCCGTTAAATCACGTTGTGTTTCAGCAAACATTTCATAGCCCACCATAAATTTTCGCACAGTGGCCGATCGCAATAATGGCGGATAGAAAAGCGCATGCAGTTGCCAATGTTCAATATCGGTGCCTTGTTCAAAGAACGGAGCAAAATGCCAGCCCATCGAATAGGGAAAAGAGCTATGAAATAAGTTGTCATAACGACTGGTGAGTTTTTTAAGCGCGACCGCCAAATCATCGCGTTGTTCATCCGTTAATTCATTCATACGACGAACACGAATTTTAGGTAACAACATGGTTTCATAGGGCCATACTGCCCAATAAGGCACAACCGCCAACCAATGGATTGTATCGACCACCACCCGTTTACCATCAACTAATTCAGCCTGAACATAATCCATCAATAAATTGGAACCCTGTTCCTGGTAATAAGCACGCAGTTGTTTATCTTTACGCTCAATTTCGTTTGGCAGAAAACTATTCGCCCAAATTTGCCCGTGAGGATGAGGCTGAGAACAGCCCATTGCTTCACCTTTATTTTCAAAAACTTGCACCCAAAGATATTCCTTACCCAGTATTTCAATGTGCTCATTCCAGGTATCAATCAATTGACGAATTTGTTTAACCGGCAATTCTGGCAATGTCTTACTGTGATCGGGAGAAAAACAGATTACGCGACTTAATCCTCTCACCCCCTGTGCTTTAAATAGTGGGTGACATAATGGTGGTACATCAGGTGAATCGGGCATTAAAGCCGAAAAATCATTATTAAAAACAAAGGTTCCTTGATAAGCAGGATTTTTATCACCGGAAATACGTGTATTTGATGGGCAAAGAAAACATTGCTCATCATAGCTCGGGATATTGTCCATCAATGGCTGCTCATCATGCCCATGCCACGGCCGTTTCACCCGATGGGGAGAGACCAAAACCCATTGCCCGGTTAACGGATTATAACGACGATGGGGATGTTCAATAGGATTGAATGCAATTTTGGGCATGGCAGTCTCTTACCTTAATCTATACTTTTCAACACCGGCTGTGGCAATCTTTATTAACACTCGGGCGGACACAGTTTAACAACGGGCATTAACACTAATCTGAGATACCAATCACGCAAATGTAAACGATTACACAAAAAGTTTAAATATAAGCCTAAAAGAGAAATAAGGTGTTCAACTTTGATATATTTTGCAAACATGAGTTAGAATTAACAGTAAATTTACTTAATCTATTAATTAAAACAAATTATTAAGAATTAAGATAAATTACAAATACGATATTTAATAACAATTTTGTGATTCTGATTACATCTCCATCAAATGGTAACGTTTACAATTTAGTATCAAATAAACTGGCCAGGAAAAGAAACATGTCCACGATAGAACACGGTTTAGGCTTGGTAGATATATTGGTATTTATGTTCTATGTCGCCATTATCATCAGCGTGGGGCTTTGGGTATCCAGAAATAAGAAAGGCTCAGACAAAAGCACTGAAGATTACTTCCTGGCAGGTAAATCTTTGCCCTGGTGGACAATAGGCGCCTCACTGATCGCGGCAAACATTTCTGCCGAGCAATTTATTGGCATGTCCGGCTCCGGTTATTCCATTGGTTTAGCAATAGCTTCTTATGAATGGATGGCGGCAATTACATTAATTATCGTAGGTAAATATTTCTTACCTATTTTCATTGAGAAAGGCATTTATACTATTCCCGAATTTGTGGAACAACGGTTTAATAAAAATTTAAAAGCCATTCTAGCGGTGTTTTGGATCTCACTCTATATTTTCGTCAATCTGACCTCTGTGCTTTATTTGGGTGGTTTAGCACTTGAAACCATTCTGAATATTCCATTGATCTATTCCATTATTGGGCTGGCAATTTTTGCCCTGGTTTATTCTATTTACGGCGGCCTCTCGGCTATCGTTTGGACCGATGTTATTCAAGTGTTTTTCCTGATATTAGGGGGATTGCTCACAACATTTATCGCCATCAGCTATATTGGCGGTAGTGACGGTATAATGGCCGGATTTACAAAAATGGTTGATGCAGCGCCAGGACACTTTGAAATGATTTTAGATAAAAGTAATCCTCAATTCATAAACTTGCCTGGTGTTGCTGTACTGATTGGCGGTTTATGGGTTGCTAACCTCTATTATTGGGGCTTCAACCAATACATTATTCAACGTACCCTTGCGGCCAAGTCAGTGCAAGAAGCGCAAAAAGGAATTGTTTTCGCCGCTTTTCTGAAACTTATTCTGCCTTTCTTGGTTGTTGTGCCGGGCATTGCCGCTTACGTGATCACAACATCCCCGGAATTAATGGCAGGTTTAGGCAATCTTGCGCTAAATAATATGCCTGATGCAACGCACGCAGATAAAGCTTATCCGTGGTTAACCCAATTTCTACCTGTAGGTTTTAAAGGTATCGTATTTGCCGCATTAGCAGCCGCTATCGTTTCATCATTAGCGTCAATGCTCAATTCGACCGCCACCATTTTCACTATGGACATTTATAGGGAATATATTGCGCCTGATTCAAGCGACTACAAACTGGTTAATGTTGGCCGTATTTCTGCCATTATTGCCCTGATTATCGCCTGTTTTGTTGCGCCGATGCTTGGCGGTATTAACCAGGCATTCCAATATATTCAGGAATATACCGGTCTTGTCAGCCCCGGTATTTTAGCCGTATTTTTACTTGGCCTGTTCTGGAAAAAAACAACCAGTAAAGGGGCGATAATTGGTGTGGTTTTATCGATACCTTTTGCCTTATTTCTGAAATTTATGCCATTTTCGATGCCATTTATGGATCAAATGCTCTACACATTACTCTTTACGCTGATCGTTATTGCATTCACGAGTTTAAGTACATCAGCTAATGACGATGATCCCAAAGGCATTGTATTAGTTTCATCTATGTTTGCTACCGACCGCAGTTTTAACATTGCGTCTTATGCCATTATGATCATTCTGGCTGTATTGTACGTTGTTTTCTGGTAGTCAATCTCCCACCAATTGAGACTACCGCAAAAAAGTGAAGTGAGCCCCTTAAATCCAACTTCTAGTGTTCACTTCAATTTTTTAAGCGGCATAGAAATGAAAAAGCCTCTCATCTGCGAGGATTGACACGTTACTAACAGTTAATTTACATAGATATGATAGATAGATAAAAAATCTCTAATTCGCCCCTGTATCAAGCAGCTAATACAGGAGGATACTATGTATTTATATTGTATTATCGATATCAATATCTTGCTCAATTATTCCAACTTCAACTTTTGGTCCTAAACGTTGTTTCACTGAGTTATAAATACCAGAATTTTTATCGTGACTTTTAAAAGTTAAGACAAATGATACCTCTTGTTCTGATAGTTCATGGTGTGATGACATATCAAACTGATATAAATCACGAGTAAAAATTCGAGCATAGAGTCTTAACTTCGTATTATCAACGGATACTCCTGAAAAAGATTTGCCATGATGCCTTATCGGGCTCCATTTAGCTAACTCTTGGCGAGACCGAAGTTCTTTTTCTTTAGATTCCTTCATAGTACCAAGAAGATTTTTTACTTTACCGTCGTTACTAATGCTCTGCAAAGAGCACTGTAGCCTAGTAGCAAAATAATTTTCGCCGCCCAGTTCAGAAACCAAGGGTTTTAATATTGCTGTTAATATTATTTCTCCTTTAATTTTTCCATCTTTCAACATTTCAGTAGGTAGAAAAATATCATTCCAATAATATGCAAATCCTGCACGAATTTTACTATTCCAAGCGAGAGTTACTGTCCCTTCATCACAATACCAAGGAAGGTTACTACCTTCTTTCCAAGGTGATCCCCAACCTAGACGCAAATCATGTACACACCTATCAGCTTTATTTATTAACAACGCTCTAACTAAATCAGGAGTAGGTTCTTTTAGATTTTTAAACGCATGGGCTGCTATTGATGAAATAAGAGGCGTACTGTAACTAGTTCCAGTATCTATTACCCCACCAATCATTCGTAACGTTGAAAACCAAGATAGTTCTGGCTTTTTCATCCCTGCTGGAGCAGGCCCTCGCAAGCTCATCGAGCAAGGTGTAGTTGCCATACCATTTTCATCCGCACATCGTCCCGCTATAGTTAAAGCAGATTCACAATCGGCAGGGGGACACAATCTTATACTATTTGATCCACTTACATTACCGATTGAAATAATTGGTAATATGTTAAACTCACGGGCAATTCTATTAACTTCATGCCCTAAATAACTAATTTCCTCATTCGAATAATATGGCTCACTCTCATTAAATGAAAGATTCCATATCTGAGATACCCCATTTGTCTCATTGGCAACATCTCTAAGATAGTTAATAAATTGTTCGGTTGTTGGTTGGATAGCGACTCCTTTTTTATTAATTGCTTGAACGCTAATAAACTTGCACTCCAACTCAGGTAAAGCGAGATTATTATTCCACGCAGATCCTTGGCAAATTACTGAAGTAACCTTATTACCATGCTTTAAATCTGCATCATGCTGATCTACTAATGGAGTAATACTCATTACATTAAAAGGTAAATAAGAAACAGCAGAGCAACCACCATCAACAATTACTACTGTTGGGATATTTTTCAAGTTAGATAAATTAGGTATTGGTTCTTTACCGCTACCTGGTGGCACTGATTTTACTGAAACATGATGCACCGGCTCAATTCTATAAACAATACCAGAGCTAATTAACTTATTAAAATTCTCTAAACTATTTATTACTGTGGTAAATGATAATATTCCGTCGATTAAATACTCATCCAATTTTCTTGGAAAATATCTATTTCCCTTTTTTTGTGTTTCTTCATTTTTAAAAACATTATCAAATTTAGGATGACCAAAACCAATAATATTTTGATTAGCAAACTCTTCAAGTTCTTTCTTAACAGATACTCTTGCTTTTTTATCATGGAATGGTAAAACCCAAACATTGAACTGCTTTTCTACATCATCGAACGCTTCAAAAATAGCTTTTGCCTTTCTTCCTCTTAATACTTGATTTTTATCAAAACCAATAATACTTTCAAGACGAGAAATATCGACTTTAATTCGACCATTTTTCGCTCTTTCTATTTTCTCAATCAAACTAGAGATTTTAGAACCTGATATTTCGACTAGGTATCCATCAAAAGCCGGAGCAACTATTCTTGTTAAATCATCTGTTTCAAATAAATCATCAGGGATCCAAGATGGTGCAAGAGAATCATCAAACATTTTAGCTAATAGATGAATTTTACCTGAATGGGAAACAATACCATCATCTTCGCTAATGTGTCTAAGCTCTTTCGATAGCTTCTTTTTCTGAGCATCTAATCGCGCCCAAATTATATCTTTAGAGTTTTTTCCGCCACCACTCACTGTATTGGGAACTGGCTTATCTAAAAAAGATAGTACAGGATTTAATAAAGGACTTCTAACACCCTCAGCCATAATTCCTACTCCTTGAGATAGCTTGAAATTGTCTGTCTACTTAGTTTCAAAAAACTACCGATTTCAGCCTGAGTAAACAATTTAGTTTCGGAAAGCAAATTAACGATGCTTTTTTTATTATCCGAACTTAACCCTTCTCTGTAAGGTATAATCGAGTTATATGAATCACCCTCAATTATTGCTTGAATGACCGCTATAATATCAATACCCGAATTAGTCAAAATTGCCTGTCTTCTCGCTGCTATTGCTATAGTTTCAATATCTGCTCCGCTTAATCCATCTGATATTATAGATAGTGCTTTTAACTCCTTTGATATGCCCTTGTCTTGGAACAGGAAATGATTCCAAAGAGACTCCCTAACTTCAAGGTTTGGCATACCAAAGCGAATTTTATATGGAAAACGTCGCCAAATCGCGGGGTCTAAAAGATCTGCGTGGTTAGTTGCCGCAATGACTACTGCGCTATCATCCAGTGAATCTAAACCTTGTATCAAAGTATTCACAACACGTTTAAGCTCACCTATTTCGTGCCGATCATCACGTATCTTGGCAACCGCATCAACCTCATCTAATAACAATATGCCATTTCTAGAAGGTACATAATCAAAAATTTGCCTTAAATTCTTAGCTGTATCACCCAATAATGATGATATTACTGAATCTAATCTGACAACGAATAACGGCCTATTTAGTTGAGAAGCAACATGACCAGCAATCAATGTCTTACCGGTACCCGGTGGACCTGATAACAGTAACCCCAATCTTCCTGATAACCCATTTTCAATTAGTTTCTTTTGATGCTTAACACTTTCAATAAAAGCATTAAAAGTAATATTTTCAGACTCGCCCAAAAAAATAGGGGTCACTGACCACTGGTGCTCCTCAATTAGAGGCATTCTTGATTTAGGGTCAACAGGTAAACTATCACTATATCCCGAACTACGAAGTGGAACTCCCTTACGTCTTACTATAGATTTAATTTTTTTGGCAACATCCATATCATCGGCACTGATGGATTTAGCTATTCTATTACTGACACTTCTAACTTCTGTATAATTAGCATCCAAAGACGCTTCTATGAGGGCAACAATGTCCTCAGCAACGATATTCATAACCAACCCCTTAAATATAATGACAATCAAAAATGATTTTTTGTCATGCCAATATGCATGAATGTCATGAATAATGTCGATTTTGTCAACCTAAAAAACAAATTATCGCCACAATTACAGGCAGGAGTTAAGAAAAAAGCTTAGTCTTTAGGTTCGGTTTTGTCAGCACACTGGCTTTTACGCTGTATACGTCAAATTTAACTTCCGAGGAGTTACCATCAATAAGATATAAGGCGCAAGTTCGCCCGTAGGAGATTACTTTTAACATATGACGTTCAGCGAAAAACTATAAGGTCGCTTTAATCTGAGAGGTATCAAGCCCTGTACAACATTATCAGTGTCTCGTGCATCGGGCAGGGTTATCTGCATACCGAAACAGATTGTTGCTGTACGTATTACTGGTAGCTTGAAAAAACGTAAAGCAAATCTAGTTCCAAAGGCTCACTTCAAAAAGACCGCCTTTTCTTGCTAAAGAGCGAGGGACTGTGATTTATTTTAATTTTACTTTCTCAAGCGCCGCGAAAATTTGCTGCTTATCTAAATCTCTTAAGTTATGTTGTTGAATATTCTTCATAAACATTTCTTTGTCAGAAGCGCTTATTTTCTCTCCGGCTTTGAGTAAGATCGCAATTTGTTGGAAGATTTCCGCATTCAACCCACTAATTTTAATCCGAACATCATCTAGCGACTTCGGTTGCCAACCATTTTCAGGAACTGACAACCAATCAGCTCGATAACGATATTGAATCGCCTTTGCAGCATCCATCTGGATTATAATGAACGGCCTAACTGATTCCCCGCTTAACCCGAATGATTCAGCCTCACTTATTGATTTAGCAAGAACCTTCTCTTCTTGAGCCAAAACTTCAACAGGTAAATGATTCTCAGCCTTGTATCCTGCCACATCTTTCATGTAAGAGAGACGCTGATTAATCAACTGAGCTACCGTGGTCTTTGCCTCCATTGCTAACGTCACCGTTGGCGCCATTGCGCTCATAACCAATGCCAAACCAACAATAAAGCCAGTCCTTACTTTTTTTGGCCGTTGCATTTTTTCACCCCGAAATTTATTCCAAACAAACTAATCAACATACCAAATGAATTATAGACTTATAATGTTGAAGTTGCCTTTTTATAGGTAGCGGATAAAAGTTCGATTTTTTTACTCTTTCTACTAGTTAGCCCATTGCTCAGCGCCGAGCACTTTTCGGTCTAAAAGCTGCGACTACCTTATCATCGGTCTCCACATACGGGCCATCCAGCAATTGGATACAATATGGCACACTGGCAAAAATACCGGATACCAGAACTTTGCCGTTTTCGTCTTTCAAGCCTTCCAACGTTTCTGCGATTGCTTTTGGCTGCCCCGGCAAGTTCAAAATCAGCGCCTGTTTGCGGATAACACCAACCTGACGAGATAAAATTGCCGTTGGAACAAATTGCAAACTAATCTGACGCATCTGTTCGCCATAACCCGGCATTTCACGGTCTGCAACCGCTAATGTGGCATCAGGCGTCACATCTCGGCGGGCCGGGCCGGTTCCACCGGTTGTTAAAACCAGATGACAGCCGATTTCATCCACCAATTCACACAAGGTTTGTTCAATGATGATCTGCTCATCCGGGATCAGGCGAGTCTCTATCTGAAAAGGGGTGGTAATCGCCCTTTTTAGCCACTCTTCCAATGCCGGAATTCCTTTGTCCTGATAAATACCGCTTGATGCACGATCAGAGACGGATACCAGACCAATGCGCAATTCATTCATATAAACCTCAATTAACTAACATAGCAAAAAGGCGGCCAATTATGCCGCCTTTAAAGCTAGAAGAATAGCTTATCGCCTATCATTACAGCAGATCAGCGATCATCTTCTCAAGTTTGCCCTGATCAATAGCAAATTTACGAATACCATCCGCCAGTTTTTCTGTTGCCATTGCATCCTGATGATGTTCCCAGTAGAACTGAGCTTCATTCAATGGCTCTGGACGCGCTTTCATTTCACCGGTATAAGCCAGTTTACGTTCAACTTCACCCTGAGCTTCGGACAGTTCTTTCAACAGCGCAGGGGCAATAGTCAAACGGTCACAACCCGCCAATTCCAAGATCTCACCGGAATTACGGAAACTTGCTCCCATAACTACAGTGTCATAGCCATGTTGTTTATAGTATTGGTAGATTTCAGTCACAGAAATGACGCCAGGATCTTCGTGTGGAGCGAACTCTTTCTGATCGCTGTTCGCTTTATGCCAGTCAAGAATACGGCCAACGAATGGCGAAATCAGATAAACCCCGGCTTCCGCACAAGCACGCGCCTGAGCAAAGGAGAACAGTAGTGTCAGGTTACAGTTAATTCCCTCTTTTTCTAACTGTTCAGCCGCGCGGATACCCTGCCAGGTTGAAGCCAATTTGATCAGAATCCGATCATTGCTGATACCTGCCTCGTTATACAACTTAATCAGGCGTTTAGCTTTGGCAACACTGCGTTCAGTGTCATAAGACAAACGGGCATCAACTTCTGTCGAAATACGGCCAGGGATCAGTTTGAGAATTTCCAAGCCAATATTTACCGCCAATTTATCACTAGCATCCACAATCTGCTGCTCGCGGGAATCGCTCTGTTCACGCGCCCACGCAATTGCTTCATCAATTAATTTACGGTATTCAGGAATCTGTGCAGCGTTAAGGATCAGAGATGGGTTAGTTGTCGCATCTTGTGGCTGATAAAGTTTCATCGCCGCAATATCCCCAGTATCTGCTACTACTGTTGTCAGTTTACGCAGGGAGGTTAGTTTATCGGTCATTTTGTCATATCTCATCGTTATGCGTGAAATTGTGGCATTGTTATTGAGCCATCCACTGATAATAACACGGTAAGACCTTGCTGCAAGGCGGTAAAAACGATCACTCGCAGTCATTCACTCTGTAACCAACCTTTTCATACCACTTCGCTAATGTTCAATATTGAACCAATAGTTTCCATGTGTGAGACAACGATTATTTTCTTATTTTTATCAATTCTATTTATTAATTTCCTACAATCAAACTCATCAAATATAATTACCGCTGAATCCGAGTTATTGAGATAGTCTAAAAATCTATCATTTGCTAAATAGGAATCAAAATTATGGTCTATATATATGTATCCTTTTATTTCAGATAATTTCTTAAGAAAAAAGGTTTTACCACTGCCATTATTTCCTACTAATTGTACAATTCTATGTTTTTCCAATTTTTGCTCTAAAATTGATAATTTAGAAGATAAATTTCTCTTTTTATAATAAACATTGTAGTGTTCAGTTATTCTTTTAATAGATACAGTTTCTGACAAATATCCAAATATGGCAAAATAAAAAATGACTATTCTACTATCTAAGTTTATAGCAGCAGTAATATTATCTGCTTCAAAACTGGGATATAAAGAATAAAAGATCATTAAACTAGATATTATCAGACCTAATATAGAAGCCAAAGAATTAATTAAATATCGTTGCGATGCTATGGTATATAAACAATGTATTCCAGATAGAATAGTAGCTCGACAAAAACGATTAGCCAGATGACACTGAGGTAACTTTTTAATATAAGAAAAGCGAATTGATAAAGCATGCAACTCTTTATAGTGTTTATTTCTATTATGCCTGTACACAGGATACAATAAATAAACGCTAGTAAACAATATAAATATAGCACCAAACATAACCATAAAATTATCAGAATTAAGGAATAACAATACAGTTCCGACAAATATCGAACCAAACCAGAAAACATCCTTGGCATACATGGTAAATCTATTTATTATTACATTATATTCATGCTTAAATAAGTTGAAGCCTTCCGACCTAAAGTTGCTTTTAATAGAACTATATATATCTTGTCTTGCTTTTTTTCTTATCTTAAGCTCTATTAAGTATGATCCTACAATCAATGAAATCATACCTAATAGAGATATAGATATGATCTTATAGGTCTCACTGTCATATTCATTATATGTAATTCTGCCCAACTCGAATAACGAAAAACTAGCAATGAATAATAGTATAATCCCAATTACAGAGTTATAACTAAAAACATATAGAAACTGAGAGAATTTTGATTTATTAATCTTATAACCTTCACCTAATACAATACTATTATCTGACGTCGATTTTATAGGTTTATTTTTTGTTTCCAATTCAATATTATTAAGTTTATGCGAAAATGATAATATAATATCAATTTCATACTCTGCCTTTATTTTTGAAATTATACTTTCTAAATCAAATAATAAGTTAGAATCCCAACCAGCGCTATTTACATCAAAATAAATATGGCCTCTATAATTATCAATGATAGCCATATATATATTCCTTACCGCAAAAATAAGATTCAATTGCCCTCTTGACAGATCTCCAATGCTTGAACTCAGATCAATATATTTATGAATTTGAAAAACTTCATAACTTAACTTATTTAATATGCTTCTATTGATTAGCTCTTTTGATAAATATATATTCCCCAGAATAGTTTTATCAATAAAACCCTGTGTACCATCTAAATCATAATATTTCTCTGGCTTGCATCGATAATTTTTATATCGCCTAATAATTGACAATTTAGCCAGATAACCATCATAAAATGGCGTTAGTAATCTAACTAAACCAAGATATTCACCAACCAAGATTAGAGAATATAAAAGAATTAGCAACTTATCACTATTATCTATTTCCTTACCAATTAAAATGAGAAATAAAACAGGAATAACTTTTAAAAATGCATTTGAGGAAATATCTACAGCTCTCCACAATGAATCAATACATTTTATTTTTTCTTCAATATTAATAATTCTATTCAAATTTAAAAGTTTCCCTCCCTGATACCCAGTTAATAATATAGCAGACAGAGACTCAAAATTATCCCCAATAAATCCGTATCTCCGTTTCCTTATCTTTGCTAGTTGCTTAGAGAGATAGGCTCGTTTTTTTAAATAGAAAAAAGGATAATAGTATTAATATAGGATATAAAGATAATAAGCCAACTGTTCCCCCTTCTACATTAATGACCATTAGAATGGAGAGATAAATGAAACAGATTAACTTAGATATCATCAAAACCACACTAGTATCATAGGTGGAATAATTTACAATATCATGTTCATTCTGCTGAGCATCTTCTTTACTAGTAAAACAACCACCAAATGTTGAGAGAATATAAGCCTGTTTTTTAGTGATGAGAAATAGACTTAGATTATTAATCACACTCAAGACAGGTCTTAATATTACAATTAAGAAAATAATCAGGCCCACTCTATCCGTATCTAAACCACCAGTCAAAGGAAGCGTTATTATATAAATCAATATGAAAAATGAAAAAAAAGAAGATAATAAATTAATTATTACCTCAATAGGAAACAGAATTAAGGTACTATATTGCTTTATTAAATTATTCTTAATTGAAGAGATATTCATTTGCTACCTTATTTTATTTTTTAATAGCTAAATTTGGATCTTCTTTGCGCCCTGAATTAGTTATAAAAATGATATCAGTTCCTGAAAAATCATTCTTAAAAACTTTATTTTCGTTTACTTGTTTAAGTAAGCTTACTAATTTAGCTCTTTCTCCTTTAAAGGGCGAATATTTAAATTATTTCAATATCGTTAGTCAATGATAATCTGTCAGATATGAGGTAAATATCTCATAAATTATGCTTTATATACTTATTACTCAAACAACGATTTTTCTGTGTCGTGAATATTAGAAAAAACACCGAGATAAAGAATTCACTGAATTCAGTAACTTGAAACCATTGCCAATCATTTCATACAAAATAAATTACTTCAATGTTATTTTATCCTCAACATCAGCGCTTATTTTCTTTGCAACAAAAACTGAACTCAAAGAGCACATTGCAAAAAAGATAAATAAAATACTACTTCCTAGCAAAGGGATTAATCCTATTATTATAAGACCAAAGGCTGACTGGTAACTTCTTGAAATTGCATCCGAAGACGATATTATTCTCGCAAAATATTTTTCTGGAGTCAGCTCTTGCCCTGATGTATAGAGAGATATCCTTAAAAAAGAGAGTCCGATAAAAATAAGCATAGTTCCTAAAGTATAAAATAACAGGACAATTTTTGATAAAGGTATAGCCCAAAGAATACTCCCAACTGCAATTAACAGAGAACCCAGAAAGAAAGATTTTTTTAATTTACTTATATTAAAATAGTAGCTAGAAAAATAAGATCCAAATAACATTGAAACAGAAGCTAAAAAGGAAAAATAAGCAATTAAATCAGAAAAAGAAAATGAATGTAATCCACTAAATAAAGAGACAATTGTTGTATAGTTAGACGTCATTATATAGGTTGAAATCACTTGGTATGATACCATTGCAGTTAAAATACTTATCCTAAACAACAATATATTTCTCTGAACATTATTCTTGATAATATATTCTAAACCACCATACTTCATAGAAATATCTTTTCCCTTTATTTTAGCTCCCCAATCTCCGATAAAAAAGAGAAATATAATTGATAAAATAAAACACATTGATTCAACAAGAAATAATGATCGTATTGAAATTATATTTATCAAAAAAACGGCTATCAATGGAGAAGATATAGAGAGCAACCCATAATAGAATTGTTGCTTTGATATAAAAGCAACTCTTTCTTCTGAGCTGACAAATACCTGGTATGCCACTGACCTTATCGATATATTCAAACCTGAAAAAAATGATAGGAGAAAAGATATGAAAAATAATAAATATATATTATTGACAAATACAGCAAGAAATATTGTTACTGCCCGGAAGAAATCCGAAGTAATACAAATATCCCGCATACTAAACCGAGCAGTTAACCCACCAATAACTACAAAAACTAATATACTCGCTGTTAACCTTACAGATACCATTAAAGACGTATCTATCTCGGACTTGGTAATTGAATATACAAGTGAAAGAAGCGCTATTTCACTTATTCCTGCACCAAAGATAGATATTATATCCGAGGATAATAGCTTATTTTTATTCTCCATATCTTATCCTATTTATATTTTATTTATCCAATCGATTTCATTAATGGTATTTCCCCGATTTCAATTAAATAAGAAGCCGTAATTTTGTACACTTTCTTATTTTTAGTAATAATTACTCTATTATAATCCAAGAAAAATAGATCAAATTCACAAAAATTAATATTTTAATAAGCCAAAAAACTTTATTTAAATTTATATATAAAATTAAACAAAAATATAACTTTATAAATTATTTAAATATTTTTAACGTTAATGGCAGTATCGATCAATAAAATGGAATGCAAAATTATCAGCTTGTTACCCTACAGATACCACGCACACAGTTTCCGCTATCGTCGTGATTAATTCTTTATTATCCTATCTTCTGTTAAAGTATCCTCATCTGAACAACCGGGACGATATTATGCTTATTACTATTTCACCTGCAAAAACCCTTGATTATGAAAGCCCGCTTGCCACGGAAGAATATAGCCAACCAGAATTACTCGACCAATCACAGCAGTTAATCAGTATTTGTCGCGAACTGACGCCTGCCCAAATTTCGAGTTTGATGGGTATCAGCGATAAACTTGCCGGCCTGAATGCCGCTCGTTTTGGTGAATGGCATGCTGATTTCACGCCAGAAAATGCCCGTCAGGCTATTCTGGCATTTAAAGGTGATGTTTATACCGGTATGCAGGCTGAATCTTTCTCCAATAAGGATTTTGATTTTGCTCAGAATCATCTGCGTATCTTATCTGGCCTTTATGGTGTACTCCGTCCGTTGGATCTGATGCAGCCTTACCGGCTGGAAATGGGGATCAAGCTGGAAAATAAACGCGGTAAAGATCTCTACGCTTTCTGGGGAGATCTCATCACAGAAAAACTCAATGAAGCTTTAGAACAACAAGGTGATAATGTGTTGGTTAATCTGGCTTCTGATGAATATTTCAAATCCGTGAATACGAAAAAGTTAGCCGGTAAAATTATCAAACCTGTATTCCTCGATGAGAAAAACGGTAAGTATAAAATCATTAGTTTTTATGCGAAAAAAGCCCGCGGGCTAATGAGCCGGTTTATTATTCAGAATCAATTAACGCAAACTGACCGTCTGGTGGAGTTTAATCTGGATGGCTACGCCTTTGATGAATCGTTATCCAAAGGAAATGAGCTGGTATTTAAGCGCCCTGAACAACATTAAGACCTTATTATCAATAATAAACGCCGCATGATCTGTGCGGCGCCCACTTTCATAATGACTTGGGTGCTCTTTCCATCAGGAAAGCTCGCAACCTAGCAAAATCTGCCGGTAGGTAATGGGACAGCAGCTCCAGATCAGCCCGTTCTGCCAAAGCTTTGGGCAATGGTAATTCCTCCCCCAGAATCTGTTCCACACTCTCTTTAAATTTCGCTGGATGAGCCGTACCGAGAAATAATCCGTATTCACCGTCTTGTAATTGATCACGCAGAACACGATAAGCAACCGCGGCATGAGGTTCAGAGATATAACCCAGTTTAGCCAGTTCCTGAATCGTCTCTTTTGTCACGTCATCACTGACTACACCATATCCCAATTCACTCAACGGCCAGGATTTACGACAAAACAGCGCTTCAATCCGTGGCCAATTGTTTGGCTGGCTCACATCCATTGCGTTGGAAAGCGTGGCAACGGTCTGATGAGGCAACCATTTTCCACCCTCTAGATAACGTGGAACCGTATCGTTAACATTAGTGGCAGCGATAAAACGTTTTACTGGCAATCCCATCGATTTTGCCAATAAACCCGCGGTCAAATCACCAAAATTCCCACTCGGTACAGAGATAACCAGTTGTTCGCGTTTATCTTCTGGTAGCTGAGCAACCGCTTCAAAATAGTAGCAAATTTGCGCCAACAAACGGCTGATGTTAATTGAGTTGGCTGAATTGAGATACAGAGCTTGTTTCAACTCTTGATCATCAAACGCTTGTTTAACCAACGCCTGGCAATCATCGAAATCGCCATCAATCGCCACCGTGTGAATATTACCGCCCAAGGTACAAAACAGTTTCTCCTGTAACGGGCTGATTTTGCCCTGTGGGTAGAGGATCACCACCTGTACATTATTCAAACCATAAAAGGCGTGCGCTACTGCTGCCCCCGTATCGCCGGAAGTCGCCGTCAGGATGGTTACTGGCTGCTCACCAGCAACTTGTGCCAACATTTGCGCCATAAAACGACCGCCAAAATCCTTAAATGCCAGAGTTGGGCCGTGGAATAATTCCAACGTTGCAACATCATTTTCTACTTTGGCAACAGGCGCCGGAAAAGTAAAAGCATGCTGAACTCGTGTCGCCAGTTGTTCTGGCGGAATTTCTTCGCCAATAAACGCTGAAAGAATGCGACTGCTGCGAGTAACAAAATCCAGTTTCAACAGTTGGTCAATTTCTTCACGGCTAAATTCCGGTAAATCTTGCGGGAAGAAAAGCCCTTGCTGTTTGCCCAACCCCTGTTTAACTGCCTGTGCAAAATTTACCTGCTCGCTGTTGTCTTTTAAGTTATACAGTTTCATCAGTTACCCTATCTGTCGTGCGCCTGCGAGATCCAGACGGCAAATGTGTACAAAACCTTCATCATTCTGAACATAATGCTGTTGCAGCCATTTAGCCATTTCTTCTGCGGTCGCCATATCATTACAAATGGAGAACAAGGTCGGCCCAGAACCAGAAATACCACACGCCAATGCTCCTATCCGTTTCGCGGTTTCACGAGCCTTAGCAAAACCCGGCAGTAGTTGAGTACGATATGGTTCAGCCACCACATCTTTCATCAATTTGGCTGCCAGATCGGGTTGCCGTGTATGACAAGCATGAATAAAGCCAGCAAGAAAACGGCCATGATCGATAACATCCTGCTTCGAATATTCCACAGGTAAAATCGCTCTGGCTTCTGCGGTAGAAACTTTAATGCCCGGATAAGCCATCACCCATAACCACTCATCAAACGAAGGTACCGGCTGACAGATAATATCCCCCTGCTCCATGATCAGTTGTAAACCTCCGAGATAACATGGTGCGACGTTATCATAGTGAATACTGCCGGAAATGCGTCCTTCCAGTTCCCCCATCATTGCCAGTAACTGGTTTTCACTAAACGGAAGACCTGCAAATTCATTCAGCGCCATCAAGCCAGCAACAACAGAACAAGCGCTAGAGCCAAGACCAGAGCCAATTGGCATATTTTTTTCCAGCGTCATTGCCACAGGTAATTGTTTACCCAAATGCTGACAGAATAATTGCCAGCATTGATAAACGATGTTGTGCTCCAGATTCTCAGGTAACTTCCCCACAAACAGCCCTTCATTATGCAAACTGAAGCTCTCTGCTGCCCGGACAGTAACGCAATCACCTAATAAAGTACCATCAATCGGAGAGACCGCCGCCCCCAGTACATCAAACCCAACACTGACATTGCCAACAGAGGCAGGCGCATAGATTTTAATCACAATTAAACTCCCTGTTTCCAGGACAAGGTACGCAGCATATCTGCGAACACACCTGCGGCAGTAACATCATTACCCGCCCCGTATCCCCGCAGTACCAGCGGTATTGGCTGATAGTAACGTGTGTAGAATGCCAACGCATTTTCGCCATTTTTGACTTTATAAAGCGGATCATTGCCATCTACTGCGGCGATTTTCACCTTACAACGACCATCTTCAATTATGCCAACATAGCGCAACACTTTTCCCTGTCCTTTGGCTTCTGCCACACGCTGGCTGAATACCTGATCAAGAGAGGGTAAACGCTCAAGGAAAGTATCCACACCACCACTGTTATCAAAGGAAGCTGGCAGTACAGGCTCCACATCAATATCATCCAGTTCAAGTTCATAACCTGATTCACGAGCGAGGATCAACAGCTTACGAGCAACATCCATGCCGGACAGATCATCGCGCGGATCAGGTTCGGTATAACCCTTCTCTTTTGCCAGTAACGTCGCCTGAGATAGCGACATTCCTTCATCCAGCATACCGAAAATAAAAGAGAGAGAACCGGAAAGAATGCCATTGAACTGAATCAGTTCATCACCCGCATTAAGCAGGTTTTGTAAGTTTTCAATAACCGGCAGGCCAGCCCCGACGTTAGTGTCATACAGAAATTTACGTTTAGATTTCTCTGCCGCCTTACGAATCTGATGGTAATAAGCCATCGACGATGTATTGGCTTTTTTATTCGGCGTGACCACGTTAAAGCCATCACTCAAGAAACTGGCGTATTGATCAGCAATTTGCTGATTAGAGGTACAATCCACGATCACCGGGTTCAGCAAATGGTACTCTTTTTCCAAACGGATCAGACGACTCAAACTAAAAGGTTCTTTGGCCTCTGATAAACATTGCTGCCAATTATCAAGGCAAATACCTCTCATGTCCGTCAACATAGCCCGTGAATTAGCAATACCACATACTCGTAAATCAATGTGCTTTTGCTTCAACCAAGTTTGCTGACGACGGATCTGCTCAATTAAAACACTGCCGACACCACCAACACCAACGACAAAAACTTCGATCACCTGATCGGTATTAAATAACATCTGATGGCACAAACGAACGGCGGTCGTTGCCACTTCATTATCGATAACCGCGGAGATAGAACGTTCAGAAGACCCCTGTGCGATGGCAACGATATTGATATTACCGCGCGCCAATGCAGAGAAGAAACGGGCAGAGATGCCACGCAAGGTACGCATTCCATCGCCAACAACAGAGATAATGGAAAGATTTTCCATCACATCCAAAGGATCAAGAACCCCCTCTTTCAGTTCAAGATAGAATTCTTCACTCAGCGCCTGACGCGCACGCTCCAATTCACGTTGAGGCACACAGAAGCTGATGCTGTATTCTGAAGATGACTGAGTAATCAGCACAACCGAGATCCCTTTGCGAGACATGACAGCAAACACCCTGGCCGCCATACCCACCACCCCTTTCATACCCGGCCCTGATACGTTAATCATTGCCATACTGCTCAGGTTGGTAATCCCTTTTACCGGCGTACTTTCATCTTTCTGCCCGTCACCTATAAGTGTTCCCGGCGCATCTGGATTGGCGGTATTTTTAATCAAACACGGGATCTGAAATTGAGCAATCGGGGCAATAGTCCGCGGATGCAACACCTTGGCGCCGAAATAAGAGAGTTCCATCGCTTCCTGATAGGACAAGCCTTTTAGTAACCGCGCATCCGGCACAACTCTGGGATCACAGGTATAAACGCCATCCACATCGGTCCAGATTTCGCAACATGTCGCCCGCAAACAAGCCGCTAAAACAGCAGCGGAATAGTCAGAACCATTACGCCCCAAGACAACGAGTTCCCCTTTATCATTTCCGGCCGTAAATCCCGCCATCAGAACAATATGGTCATCAGGAATATTCAGAGAAGCAATGCGCTTCGTAGACTCGTTGATATCTACCGTAGATTCAAGGTAATGACCTTGCGCCAACAAATTTTCTACCGGATCAATCACCGTGACCTTGTTACCACGCGCCTGCAATACAGACTCCATGATTGCGATAGAGAGTTTCTCCCCGCGACAAATCAGGGAAGCGTTAATGCTATCCGGGCATTGCCCCAGTAACGAAATACCATGCAGAACCTGTTTCAATTGAGCAAATTCTTGCTCAACCATCATTTTTAACCGTTCATAAGCAAAACCAGGTTGCTCCTGCGCCAATCTCTGTAATAAATCAGCAAAGATCTGCTCAGCATCATGCATATGGGTAATGATCTCTTGCCCGGCTACCGTTTTTTCAATCATCGCCACTAAATGATTGGTAATTTTTGCCGGTGCGGAAAGCACCAACGCAACTCCGCCTTGGGAAAGTTTTTTTTCTGCAATATCGGCAACGCTCAGCACACGCTGGTGATTAGCGACCGAAGTTCCTCCAAATTTAAGCACTCGCATTAACATTTTTCTCCTGATTCCGCGCCAAAAAAAAGCCCGCATCTGATTTGGATGCGGGCTTTTTTCTCTATTTTATGTATGCGTCAGCCCGCCCCGCAACCTGTGGTTCCGGTGGTGATAATAATTGTGGTTTTCAGGCTGATAGTTTGCATAGGTTCCTGTCTGTCATTTAATGGGTTTGACCCTATATTGGTTAAATGAATTTGTGCACAAAGTCAAACATTTTCTCTAAACAATCTTATTTTTTTGATATTTTTAGTACTGGAATAATTCATCTCATGGTCATCAAGACAAACAAATATTTCTTGTTGAAGCCAATTTTTCAGTTATTAAATCCATTTTTAACAAAATTAACAATATATTTTATCTTTTCGTAAAAATCAGCTATTTTTATTCACTGACGAACTCATCAGAGATTATTTTCCGTACAAAACCACCCGATGCATTAACAGAAATTTGTCATTTGCATGACAGAATACAAGGTATAAAATAACCAATATAAATAATATTAACGTGCTACAATCAATTTTGATGTACGTCAATAAAAGGTAGTTTTTTTAGATGGTAAATGCATTGCAAGCTGTTATATTGCTGTTAATGGACTAACATAACACTGTTTAACCAGTTTTTTGGGTATATACCCACCAAAGGAAAAGCAACTTTTACTTTCAGTGTAAAACATATCAATAAATGTTATTACTGATTTAAGCTATAATTTCAGTGATGACAAATAATAACCAGTAAATATCCTGAGATAAGAGTAGTTTGAATCATTCTGATTTATTTTTAAGCGATTCTAGGTAGCAACCATGCAAACCCCGCACATTTTGATTGTTGAAGACGAAATTGTCACTCGCAATACCCTAAAAAGCATTTTCGAAGCTGAAGGGTATATAGTTTATGAAGCCACCGATGGTTCAGAGATGCACCACATTCTGTCAAACAATGACATTAATTTGGTGATTATGGACATCAACCTTCCAGGCAAAAATGGCTTGTTGCTTGCCCGCGAACTGCGTGAGCAAGCAAATGTGGCCCTGATGTTCCTGACCGGCCGTGACAACGAAGTAGACAAAATCCTTGGCTTGGAAATTGGTGCTGATGATTACATCACCAAACCATTTAATCCGCGTGAATTAACTATTCGCGCCCGCAACCTGCTTTCTCGTACCATGAATCTGAGTAATATCAACGAGGAACGTCGCCAGGTTGAGAGCTATAAATTCAACGGTTGGGAATTAGATATCAATAGCCGTTCTCTGATCAGCCCGGCGGGAGAGCAGTATAAATTGCCACGCAGCGAGTTCCGCGCCATGCTCCATTTCTGTGAAAATCCAGGCAAAATCCAAACACGCGCAGATTTACTGAGAAAGATGACCGGTCGTGAATTGAAACCTCATGACCGTACCGTTGATGTAACGATTCGTCGCATCCGTAAACATTTCGAATCGACGCCAGATACGATGGAAATCATCGCCACCATTCACGGTGAAGGCTATCGTTTCTGTGGTGATTTGGAAGCATAACTTGAACTATCTGGTAAGCCTGTAAAAATGACAGGATGGGATATCCCTGTAGGACCCCATCCTGCCCCTCAATTTTCTATCGCCTTCCACGGCATAATCGGTACAGCACTGATCGCATTCTTCGGTGAACCATCGATCATCTTATCGGAATATGTCAGATAGACTAATGCATTACGGTTTGCATCATAGAAACGGACGACTTGAAGTTTTTTAAACACCAGTGAAGTTCGCTTCTGGAAAACCACCTGACCTTTTTTACTGCTCTTTTTAATCTTGTCTGTTAGTTCAATCTCTCCAACCTGCTGACAAGAAATCGCCGCATCAGAAGTATCTTCCGCAAGTCCTAAGCCCCCTTTTATTCCGCCTGTTTTTGCCCTGCTCAGGTAGCAAGTCACATTTTTAACATCAGGATCATCAAACGCTTCCACGACAATTTTGTGATCAGGCCCGATAAATTTGAAAACAGTGTCTACCGAGCCAATCTCTTCAGCCTGAGTCGTCACAGGTATGAACAACAATGTTGTTGTTACTAGTATCTTTATGATTTTTAACATATATAATCTCGTGCCTTAATTAATTCAGCGTAAAATCTCACCGCCGAGATACCAAATAGTCGGTAATACCCTCTAATAACAATAATTACATATTAGAATAATTTCACAAAGTAATGAGTGAAATAATAATACGAATAAGTATCCTATTGTAAATATAAGACTTGTTTTACACTTAGTGCTTATATCCAGTAGAGTTATTGTTGAATGCCACGCTTGTCAATAAATTATGAACACCAACAGCACGCAGACACCGAACAGAGATGCAAACATAGGAATGATTCGTTTTACTCACTCTGTAAACCTGTTCATGTGGCAAACAAAATAGCCTAGTAGTATGAGTTCTTATATTGTTCTTTCTGGTCTTAACGACTAAGGAGATGTATGGATCAAACCGGCATCATTCGTGATTTATTACGTTGGCTAGACAATCATTTAGATCAACCGTTATCACTCAATAATGTTGCAGCTAAAGCAGGTTATTCTAAATGGCACCTGCAACGTATGTTTAAAGACATTACCGGCCAGGCTATTGGCTCCTATATCCGTGCCAGAAGGTTATCACGGGCAGCCGTTGCTTTACGTTTAACCAGCCGCCCTATTCTGGATATTGCTTTACAGTACCAGTTTGACTCCCAACAAACTTTCACTCGCGCATTTAAAAAACAATTTAATAAAACACCTGCACTTTATCGTCTCAGTGAGGAGTGGTGCGCCACGGGTATTCGCCCGCCCATATTGCTGGATAAGAGGTATATTCCCGAAGCAACCTATCTCACTCTAGAGGAACAGCCACTGGTTGGTATAGAGCAGACCTGTTCTTATACACTGGAACAATGGTCCAGTTTTTGTACTGAAATGCGACACAATTTCTGGACATACTATCTGCAAAATGCAGAAGTGTTACCTCCTGTACTTTATGGCCTTCATCATGCAACTCCCAATCCAGAAAAAGAAGATGAACAAACTGTGTTGTACACAACAGCGGTAGAACCCCAATATGCGCTGTTTGATGTGGCAGGCAGCCAACCTGTTACATTACCGGCTGGAGAATACGTCTCATTTAGTTACTACGGCACCAAAGATGGTTTACAGGATTTTCTGTTTACCGTCTATGGTATCTGCCTGCCAATGCTAAACCTGACACGTAGGAAAGGATACGATATCGAACGATATTATCTTACCAATACTCATGACAGAGATAAGGAAGCGGCGAACCATATCATCGAATTTCAGTATCTCATTCCTATCCAGCATTAACGTTGCAGTTCATCCAGTGCGGGCGTATCCAGATGTGTGATATCGCCTGCCGTTTCTACAATCCAGCCTGACGCCAGCCACGGGCTGTGTTGATAATCCACTCTGGACAGAGAGCAATTTCTCAGGCGAAGACGACGTTCAGCATGCGCGGGCAATCCCAGTATGGTGCTAACCAAACATCCCAAAGCAATGCCATGACTGACTAACAACGGCCGACTGCCAACCGGTAGATTACGGCAGCTTTCCAACGCAGCTCTCATACGCTCAGCGAGTTCATCCATCGATTCGCCTTCGGGGATGCGTCCCCCAGGTGTGCCATCAAGGACTTTCTTACGCCAGTTCTCCTCTTCCGAAGTCAAGGAATCAATATTTCTGCGTTCAAGCACCCCCATGTTCAATTCGCGCAAACGTGGCTCCAGAATAATTTCACAACCACAAACCTCAGCAATGATCTCTGCCGTTCGGCGTGTCCGCCCAAGGTCGCTGGTAATAATATGGGTAATACTTTCCGATTTTACTCTTTGCGCCACTAATCTGGCTTGATGTTCGCCTGTTTCGGTCAGAGGGCTGTCAGATTGTCCCTGAATACGACGTGCCGCATTCCATTCGGATTCCCCATGCCGAACAAGATATACCTGTAACATTTTCATTTTCCGTTATACTGCGTAAATACTCGTTCAAAGGATAACTCATCTATTATGTATCACGTTATTGCCGCAACCACCAACCCTGCAAAAATTAAAGCCATTAGTCTCGCCTTTGATGATGTTTTTGGGCCAGGTACTTATCGGATCGAAGATATCAATGTAGACAGTAGCGTCCCACAACAACCTATTGGCAACACAGAAACCCGTACTGGCGCCCGTCAACGTGTCATGGCGGCCAGACAAGTTCGTCCTGAAGCAGATTTTTGGGTCGGCGTGGAAGCAGGTATTGAAGACGATATGACATTTGCCTGGATGGTGGTGGAATATCAGCAAATTCGCGGAGAATCTCGTTCAGCCAGTCTAATGTTGCCAGAGAAAATTCTTGATGGTATTCGAGAAGGCCGAGAATTAGGTCATGAAATGGCTTACCTTACTGGCATCAATAACATCAAGCAGAAAGATGGCGCGATTGGCTTTTTTACTGATGGCATCCTGACTCGTACCAGTGTGTACCACCAAGCTCTGATACTCGCTTTGGTGCCAGTACATCATGAAATTTATAAAGAACTGAACGCCCGTTAAACAGGCATTCACCATTAGGCCGCAGTTGGCGGCCTGCTATTTCAGTAATTGCTGTTCCAACCAAGCTTTCACATCGTTTGAGGCAAATTTCAGGCTATTAGAGCCGCGCGTAATCGTCGCAATACCCACCCCAAGTTCATTTTTCAGCTCGCGTTGACTCATTTTTCCACTCATCAACTCCTTGATGATTCGTACTCTGGTAGCCAGTGCTGTCCGTTCATCTGGCGTCAATAATAACTGTAAAATCGGATGCTGTAGATCTTCAGCAAAAGCCTGTTGGAGTAATGTCACGAAACATTGCCAATCTTCATGATCTTGCGGCGAAAGTGCCGGGTCTGTCAGATGATTCGTCGTCATAATCAATCAGTCATTATACTATTTAACTAGTACGGCAGCATAACATAGTTTGCCATAAATCAATAACGCCTTTGCCACTCCGCATTAGTCAGCACATTTGATGACTTCCCCATGAAATGACTGTAAAAGACATCATAAACCAAAACATTTTTGACATAATTGCGGGTTTCAGAAAATGGAATGCTGTCAATAAAAGCTATCGCATCGAGTCGCCCATCACTGTTAGATAACCAGCGCTCTACACGAGTTGGTCCGGCATTATAGGCCGCGCTGGCAAGTATCCGATTCTTTCCAAAGCGCTGATAAACCGATTCAAGATAAGCAGTACCGATTTCGATATTCGTCAGCGGGTTTATAAGTTGGCTACTGTTTATATATCCCTGGATTCCATTTTTCTTAACCGTATCCTCTGCCGTTTTTGGCATCACCTGCATCAACCCCATTGCCCCGACTGGCGAACTGGCTTGCGGATTCCAGGCACTTTCCTGACGAGCTATCGCCATCGCATAACTTTGAGAAATGTCTTTATTTGCAGTGAAGTGACTAAATTCCCGCGGCCATGCCAATGGAAAACGTTCTTCAAGGTAGTCCCACATTTTTCCAGTTATTGTCGCCTGTACACTAAGAGCCGCCCATTTTTGGTCGAAAGCATAACGCGCCAGTTGCTGTTGTTTTAATTTATCTTGGCTGGCAACCAAGTAGTTCCACTCTATGCGGGCAAGATTATCCATTTGCCAATACAGTAGTTCTCTCACTCTCTGTACTTCGGGCATTGAAGCAATAGCTGCATCCGGCTTTTTTGCGCTATTTATCATCAGCGGATAACTGACATTCAGTTTCTGCGCAGCAACCATTGGATAAAAACCACGGCTTTCTGTCAGCTTACGCAATATTGCCTCACCTTCGCTCTTATTACCCTGTACCAATAGAATGTTGGCTTGCCAATAACGCCATTCCTCTTTATTTTGGTTCTTTAACGGAAGCAATTTTATCCATTGAGCCACACCATGTTCATCTGCATGACCCAACGCCAAACGAATCCGACGCTCAAGCAATGCAACAGATTGGCTATCGCGGATCGCATCATCACGCCACTTTTCTTGTTCATCGCTCACATCGCCCATTAATTGCCAGGCAACAATATCTTTTAATCGCTGATGTTCGCTTGCATTCATCTTTTGCACTCTGACAATTGATGGAATGATCGCTTTTGCCTGTTCCGGATCTTGACGAGCGAAACGCGAGAAAGCCGCTAAAGTGGTAACACGGGTAAAATCAGTCGGCCCGGTATGATTAGCAAAATCCGCTACAGTCGCAGGATCACCCTGCAATTTAATCAGGCTCTCACTGATACTTTTGTATCCCAATGGCAATTGTTTAGCGAGGTAACTGACCAGTGACGTATTTCCCGCTTTTAATGCCAGGTTAATACGCTGTAATATCAGTTTCGCTGATAAATGGCCGCTTTGCTGCCAAACATCAAATAATTTATCGCAACTGGCTGGTAAAGAACGACCATTCAACCAAACTTCTTTCGCTCCCTGCCAGGCAACCTGTTCCTCACCGGCGGCCCATTTAGCAACATAGTAATGACAGCGGGCTGCAATAGATTTCGGCGCAGTAGGAGTGAATGCCAGTATCCCGCGCCACTCTTCGCGACGTGCAAGTTCATTAATAAAACGGGATGATAAAGAACGTGCGGGAGGCAAATTAGGGTGGAGATCAACAAAATCACGAACCTGCGCTGGTGTAGCGAGTGACAGATCCTGAGTCAGCTCCCGATATTGCAGATAAGGATAAAGCGGATAATCTTTCAATGTTGGCATTAGTCGTGCGATTTCAGCTCTATCGCCGATATTCCACGCTTGCTTAATTTGCTGATATCTCTGTCGCTGATTTTCCAGAGAATCAGCGCTTGCTGCTACAGAAATAAAAACTAACCCTATAACTACCGTAAGGTATTGCCACTTAGCCATTATCACGCTCCTCCGGGAGATAAAATCAAACAGGTTAATATTACGAATGCATAAACACCATAATAATATAATTACCACCGCTTACCACATGAATTTATCCTATGATGAGATATATAACCATATATTCATAACAGGTTAGTTTTTTATATAATAAATTGATTCACTTTAACCAACTCAACCTAGGATCATTTTATTCGAGCAATTGGGTTATAGAGTTTATTGACTTAAATCGGGTAAACTGTGACAAATCGTGTTCAGATGAACATCAATAACCTAAACGGATATAATCAGGCATCAACGCGCCCTGTTCATGCGACTTGCTTCGCAAAACAGGCATTATCACAATCAGAGATAGCGAGGCTTATAGCAACGTGGCTCAATACGTCTACACCATGCATCGGGTCGGTAAAATTGTTCCCCCGAAACGTCATATTCTGAAAAATATCTCCTTGAGTTTCTTTCCGGGAGCAAAAATTGGTGTTCTTGGCCTTAATGGCGCCGGTAAATCGACCTTACTGCGCATTATGGCAGGCATCGATAAAGATATCGAAGGAGAAGCTCGCCCACAACCAGGAATTAAAATTGGCTATCTACCACAGGAGCCTAAATTAAATCTGGAGCACACTGTCCGCGAAGCAGTGGAAGAAGCGGTTAGCGAAGTAAAACACGCGCTGACTCGTTTGGATGAAGTCTACGCAGCCTATGCTGATCCTGACGCTGATTTTGACAAACTGGCTAAAGAACAAGGTGAACTGGAAGCGATTATTCAATCCCACGATGGCCATAACCTTGATAACCAGCTTGAGCGCGCCGCTGATGCCCTGCGTTTGCCGCCGTGGGATGCAAAAATCGAGCATCTATCCGGGGGGGAGCGCCGCCGTGTGGCAATCTGCCGCTTACTGCTGGAAAAACCCGATATGCTGCTACTGGACGAGCCAACTAACCACCTTGACGCCGAATCTGTCGCCTGGCTGGAACGCTTCCTGCACGATTACGAAGGTACCGTTGTCGCAATTACCCACGACCGTTACTTCCTTGATAACGTTGCTGGCTGGATTCTGGAACTTGACCGTGGTGAAGGTATTCCGTGGGAAGGTAATTACTCTTCATGGCTGGAACAGAAAGATGCTCGTCTGGCACAAGAAGCCGCAACAGAAGCTGCGCGTCGTAAATCCATTGAGAAAGAGCTGGAATGGGTTCGCCAAAATCCGAAAGGCCGTCAGGCAAAAGGCAAAGCGCGTCTGGCCCGCTTTGAAGAATTAAATAGCGTTGAATATCAGAAGCGCAACGAAACCAGCGAACTGTTCATTCCACCAGGACCACGCTTGGGCGACAAAGTTCTGGAAGTGGAAAACCTAACCAAATCCTATGGCGACCGGGTTCTGATTGACAATCTGAGCTTCTCTCTGCCAAAAGGGGCGATTGTTGGGATTATCGGGCCTAACGGCGCCGGTAAATCTACCCTGTTCCGTATGATCTCCAACCAAGAACAACCCGATTCCGGCTCTATCACGTTAGGTGAAACCGTCAAACTCGCTTCTGTCGATCAGTTCCGTGACAACATGGATGATAAGAAAACCGTTTGGGAAGAGATTTCGGGCGGCCAGGACATCATGCGTATCGGTAACTTCGAACTGCCAAGTCGCGCCTATGTTGGCCGTTTTAACTTCAAAGGTGTTGATCAAGGTAAACGTGTCGGTGAGTTGTCTGGTGGTGAAAGAGGGCGGCTGCATCTGGCTAAACTGCTGCAAGTCGGCGGTAACATGCTGTTGCTCGACGAACCAACCAACGACCTGGACATCGAAACCTTGCGCGCACTGGAAAACGCCTTGCTGGAATTCCCAGGTTGTGCGATGGTTATTTCCCACGATCGTTGGTTCCTTGATCGTATCGCAACCCACATCATTGATTACCAAGATGAAGGTAAAGTCACTTTCTTTGAAGGTAACTTTAGTGAATACGAAGACTATAAGAAGCGGACTCTCGGAGCAGAAGCGCTGGAACCACATCGCATTAAATATAAGAGAATCAGCAAATAATCATATTGAAAATGGCCTGGTAACAGGCCGTTTTCCACTCAATTATTTAGATATAAGCTCATAGTCTTATTCATTATGTTATGTGTAAGATACGTATCATGGATAATCTTTCCTTCTTTCAAAGTAATAATACGATCTGCATGTTTGATAAGCCTATTATCCTGTGAAGCCACAACAACCGTACCTCTTTGGTTATGAGCAATAAAACTTAAGATATCAATAGCTATTTGGCAGTCATAATTATCAAGATAACAGGTTGGCTCATCAGCAAACAAATACCGAGGGCTTTTCACAATGGCGCTGGCTATTGCCACCCGTTGTTTTTCATTATCGCGTAATTCCTTGGGATATATATCTTTCTTGTGTTTCAGGCCAACAATATTCAGTGCCTTGGTTGCCCTGACTGTTGCTTCCTGATGAGAGGTCGTGATTCCACAAGAGAGAGATAATAGCAAATTATCCAGAACCGTAAGTTCATTAGATAAATTAATTCTTTGAAAGATAAAACCACAATTTATCAAATGGAATTTATCTAACTCGAAGTTATTCATCCTCCCCAATTCATTATCAGCAATTAATATTTTTCCTCCGTCGAGAGGCAATAACCCAGAAATCATTGCCAGCAAAGTACTTTTTCCTGAACAGAGATCCCCATTAATCAAAGTAAATTCACCTGGAAAAATAGAAAGAGTGATGTCTGAAATCATTTTCTGGTTAGCTTTACTTTTCGAAAAACCATATGAAATATCAATGGCTTCAATCGTAGCGATTTGATTCAAATTCATTATCTCAGCATAATTAATAGTGTAAGAAATCTGGCATTATCAGTAACTCTTACAGCCAGAGCAATCCGTAAAAATACAGATATTCATCATTATAAGATTACACAAACGAGGGAAAATCATATAAGAAATATCTCAATTGAAAGTATATCAATATTTCTACCAGTGACTATTTCAAATGACTATCTGCATGCTAAAATCAAAATTTCACTAAACAAGATCAACCTACGCCTACCAACCATTCATTAACAATAGGCTACTATCTTGTTAGTACAAATAAAAAAATAACATCAGACAAATAATTTTTTATAGATAAAAACACCTTAATATCATAACAACATGTTAAAATTAATATTTAATCATCATAATAACAGCGCCACATCGAACATTAAATTATTAATAAAAAAATCAACCCTCCCTTATTCCCCAACCAATCAAAAATTTAAAAAAAACTTATTTATAAGCCAACCGGGAAGTATTTAATTATTAATTTTGTTTTTATTCAAGAAATAAATAATCAATAGAAGTATCAAAAATATTAATAGCTGTTATATATTTTATTACTTACAGAAAATAAAAATATCCAGCCACAGTGCATATTGTGATTGGATATATATTTATTAATTTATCATATAAAATATTATATATAAATCTAATTACAAACGATTCAACTAACGTGTCATTTAGGATTAGCCGCTAAAAGTTGCTGAATGAGTTCAATACAACGTAGGAAACGCTGATCATAATCAGGTGAATCCACATTGACATATTCAATATTATTACTTTTCAGCATATCCTCCAGCAGTTGCTGGAACTCTTTACGATCCTGCTCACTGCCAAGACTACGCAAACCATCAGCAACCCAAGGGGTGTTGTTTTCCAGTAGAATCACCAAATCAAATCGGTACTCATCAATTAATGCCTGAACAAACGGGTGTTCACGTCCTTCATATCGCTTACAGAATGCCTGGGTAGTGACAAAATCGGTATCTATAAATGCGACCTTATTCGCATATTTTACGGCAAAATCAATATACTGGGCTTGCCCTAATGCAATCTTGTCATAGTCCGAATATTGCAGCGCCATCTCATCTCCCCCCAGATGAGAAAAAACATAATCACGACCATATTCCCAAGCACTTGTCGTATTAAAAATATTTGCCAATTTGTTAACTAACGTAGATTTACCGCTGGACTCTCCACCAAGAATCGCTACAGTACGAACAAAGAAAGGTTTCACTTCCGTAGGAATATATTCCCAATGACGGAATGGGTCCTGACGAATATGCCGACCACTGATTTTCATAAACGAACGTTGTGGATCGATAAGAATTGTCTCAATTCCTAAATGCTCTTTATATCGGGGAGAATCTTGAGTTTCACTGGAATATATATAAGTTGGATTAATGCCCTTTTTTGCCATAAAGGCTTTCATTCCGTCACTCCACACATCCCAACCATGTGGATAAGGTTCAATTCCCTGTTCATCAAAAGAGTGAATATGGATATTTTTCTGATACTTAAATGTTTGAAGCAACCAGCGCAGACGATCGCTCACCGTGGGTTGCTGAGACATGGAACTGCTTATAAACAACTCCCGATCTCTCGGCTCATCGTGGCAAAGAATAATATGCAACTCATCCACCTGACTACAGGCCCGTTGAATCAGATAGATATGCCCGGTATGCAAGGGATAGAACTTGCCGAATACCACGCCAACAGTTTTATTTTGTACAGGATATTGCAACCTCAGATAGTGATGGAGAGCAGCCAATTTTTGGGCGCTGGGACTTTTAATTTTGTCATTAATTAACTGACTGAGATAACCTTTGGTCATACCACTTGCATCGGCAACCTGTTGCAACGTATAACCTGTCTGTTTAATCGCTTCTTTAAGGTAGTCAAATTGGCCCATATCTCCCCCCTGTTTAATCAAAATCATCCATAACAGATAACGCATCCGCCAACTTTTTCACACCAAAAACTTGCATCTCTGGCAGCGCTTTTTTTGGCATATTGGCATAAGGTACTATCGCCCGTTTGAAACCATGTTTAGCGGCTTCGGATATGCGTTCCTGCCCACTGGGAACAGGACGGATCTCTCCTGCCAACCCAACTTCGCCAAATACAACTAAATCACGGGGTAACGGCCTATCCCGAAAACTGGAGACTAAAGAGAGCAGTAAAGCAAGATCCGCGCTGGTTTCCGCCACCTTAACTCCTCCCACCACATTCACAAACACATCCTGATCGGACATTTGCAAACCGCCATGACGATGAAGAACCGCCAACAGAATAGCCAGCCGGTTTTGCTCCAACCCCACAGCCACCCGCCGTGGATTGGTCATCATTGAGTGATCCACCAGCGCTTGAATCTCCACCAATAGAGGTCGAGTTCCTTCCCATACCACCATGACAGAACTGCCAGCGGTAACTTCATCGCCACGGCTCAGAAAAATCGCTGATGGATTACTCACTTCACGCAATCCCTGTTCTGTCATGGCGAATACGCCAAGTTCATTAACGGCCCCAAAACGGTTTTTATGACTACGTAAAGTGCGAAAGCGGGAATCCGCTTCACCATCAAGCATCACAGAGCAGTCAATACAGTGTTCCAACACTTTCGGCCCCGCTAATGAGCCATCTTTAGTCACATGACCAACCATCACAATGGCAACACCACGAGTCTTAGCAAACCGAGTCAGATAAGCCGCAGTCTCTCTGACCTGAGCGACACTCCCCGGAGAAGATTGAATATCCACCATATGCATCACCTGGATAGAATCAATCACCATCAACTTTGGCTGCTCCTGCTCCGCAATCAGACAAATTTGTTCAATGCTGGTTTCTGACAACATATTCAGATTATCAGCTGGCAACCCCAACCGGTGCGCACGCATTGCAACCTGCTGTAACGACTCCTCCCCAGTAACATATAAAGTTTTCATCTGCGCAGACAATTGACACATCGTCTGCAACAACAAGGTACTTTTCCCGGCTCCCGGATTACCGCCAATCAGAATCGCGCTACCAGGAACAACCCCGCCGCCAAGCACCCGATCGAACTCTTTAAATCCGGTAGAAAAACGAGGAAGTTCTTCCAGACTAATCTCTGATAATTTCTGAACTCTGCTGACGCCAGCATCTCCCGCATAACCACTGAACCGCTCATTACGGGAGGAAGGTGCTGCGGCTAAGCGCACCTCCGTAATGGTATTCCAGGCATGACATGCACTACATTGCCCTTGCCAGCGGGGATAATCCGCCCCACACTCATTACAGACAAATGCCCGCTTTGCTGCTTTCGCCACTCTGCACTCCTAAAAACTCTATACCCGTCATCTTTCAAGTTGCCTGTTTGTTGGCTGCACTCACTCACCCCAGTAACATAGTTCGCTATGCTCCCGGGGATTCGCTCCCTTGCCGTCGCGATGCATCTTGAAATCCATAGGGTATATTAACGCTCTTCGTGTTTGAGACCACCACTTAACACACACAATACTCCCATCAGATCAGCATGACGGATGGTCACTTTCGATTGCGCATAAACCTTCGGTTTAGCATGGTAAGCGATACCTAACCCTGCTTTGCGGATCATCTTCAAATCATTAGCGCCATCGCCAATCGCAATAGTCTGCTCCAATGGGATATCCAGTTTTTTCGCCAACTTCACCAATGTGGCAGCCTTATATTTAGCATCAACAATTGGCCCGATAACCTTACCTGTCAACTTGCCATTTTTGACTTCTAACTGATTAGCTGCCGCAGCCACCAAACGTAAATTCTGACGCAAATGGTCGGCAAAATAGGTAAAACCACCCGATGCGATTGCCACATGCCAATCAAGGGATTGTAACTTACGCACCAAACTGGTCAGCCCCGGCATAAGCGGCAAATTTTCTACAACCTGCCGCAGAATATCAGCATCAGCCCCTGCCAACTGAGCAACTCGTTCCCGCAGACTATCAGAAAAATCCAGCTCTCCTTGCATCGCTCGCTCAGTAATTTCAGCGACTTTATCACCTACGCCAGCCAAACGGGCTATTTCATCAATACATTCAATTTGAATTGCCGTTGAATCCATATCCATCACCAGCAAACCTGGCGACCGCAACCGTGGGATCTGCCCCAAAGGCACCACATCCAACCGACATTCATCAGCTAACCGCTTAATACGCGTAGTCAAATTCCCGGCAATACGTACTACCTGATAATCATCAATGCGCCATGAAGAAACAATGACAATAGCAGCGCCAAGCCGATGCTGAAAATTGCTGATACGTTGTTTATCCAAGCCACGGCCATATATCAACCAACCACTGTCACCAGCCCGGTAATCCAATGGCATAACTTCTTCACCACTTAACGAAAGTGGTAATCCCGGCCACTTATGGACCTCTTCCGGCAAATAGTGATAAGCCAGGTTATTAGACATTAATCCCTACTCCTGTAATCCCACATGATTTGACAGTAAAAAATTGCGCTTCAAACTATCCTCTCTGTACTGCATCTGGCAACATTGCATGGGCCAAAGCCTGGAAGAGATAACTATGATCAAAGCTAAATTAAAATTCCGACTGCATAAAACAGCTATTATATTGATTTGCATTGCTTTATTAGTATTTCTAATGCAGGGCGTTTCCTATTTTAGCCGTTCTCACCAACAAGCCCAGATGGATCAATTTGAGGAATTGGCAAAAACCTTGGCAAAACAAGTCGCATTCAGCTTATCTGATTATATGGAGAGTGGCAGCAAAGATCTTAATAATGAGCAGATACTGGCTAATTTGCATCATCTGACGACAAACAGCCGCATACTTGATGCCAGTGTCTATCTTAACAATGGAACACAGGTTGCTCATAGCGGAGAGAACGTCTCAGTGCGGGATCGTCTATCTTTGGATGGTAAAAAAGCGGGCAGCTATTTTAACTACCAGATAGTCACTCCCATTCCGGGAAAAGATGAACCCAAAGGTTTTCTGCGCCTGACACTGGATACCCACAAATTGGCAACCGAGTCCAAGCAGGTGGATAACACGACTAACTTACTTCGGATCATGATCTTACTCGCTTTAGCAATTGGCTTTATTCTGGCGCATAACCTATTGCAATTAGCCCCAAGCCGCTGGCAACAATCGCCTTATTTGCTGACAGCCAACAGTAAATCAAGTGAAGAAGAGGAAAAATCAGAGTAAAAAAACTTCTCGTTAAATCATTAGTTCACTTTGGTGATTGATTATGACAATCACCAATAATTTAACCCATTCGCATATTTGCTAAGAAACAAATATCCGACAATTAATTAATAAATAATCCAGAGAAAACAATATCCATCATTCACTCAATACCGAAAAGAAACAATTTCAATTGTCACTTTAACTACAATTAAATAATAATATTCTTAGTGACATATATCACATATTTATCAATATATAAAACTAAATTATAAATATCTGACATTAGTTACATAACTCATTAATTAACAAAGTGTTTTTCATTCTTGTTCATTTTCTAACAAAAACACATCCAATTGTTTTTATTAAAGAATTTAAAAGAGACGGTATTTCTCAATCATATCAGTACGTAAATATACATATTGATTATTAAGTCAAATTCATGACTAATAGCGCCCCAAAAATTATATGACGCGTGCGGGATGCCAAAGAATAATGAAAAAAAAGGTTATTATTTTTGCTAGTTTTCTTATTGTAACTACCGATGTTAAAGCCGCTGAAATTTCAGATCAGCAACTCATTCATCAACAAGAACGACAGAAAGCGCTGGAAGCCCAATTAACACCGCCACCGGCGGATATTCGTCTGTCTGTTCCTGAAACAGCAGTACCTTCTAAATTTCCCGTCGATACGCCCTGCTTTCTTATTACGCATGTCGTTCTTGAAGGCACGGAACATTTTCCTCACTGGTTACCTTTAAAACGTTTAGCCCAACAGGGAGAAAATCACTGCCTGGGCACCCAGGGGATTAATATATTAATGACTCGGATACAAAACCGGTTAATTAATCATGGCTATGTCACGAGCAGAGTATTAGCTCCCAGTCAGGATCTTAATTCCAAGACATTAAAACTCATGATCATACCGGGCAAAATTGGGCATATTCGCTATACCGCTGAAAGTGGCAATTATATCCAACGGATAACCACATTCCCTCCCCGCGAAGGAGAACTGCTTGACTTACGGGATATTGAGCAGGGATTAGAAAATTTACAACGCTTTCCTACTGTTCAAGCCGACATGGAAATTGTACCGAATGAACGGTTAGGAGAAAGCGATATCGTACTGAACTGGCGTCAGTCAAGACATTGGCGACTCGCTAGCTATCTGGACGATTCGGGTTCTAAAAGCACTGGGCGTTACCAAGGCGGATTAACTTTATATCTGGATAATCCTCTTGCGTTGAGTGATCTATTTTATATCTCCGGTGGGCGCGATATTCACTCCCCTTCTGGCCGCAGCAGCAAAAACTACACCATCCACTACTCCCTACCGGTGGGATACTGGATGGCAGGCATCACTGCCAGTAATTACGATTACAACCAAAAGGTAGCCGGGCCAAGTAAAGACAACAAATACAGCGGTAAAAGCAAAAACCTGAATGTCCAGCTCAGCCGAATCCTGCATCGTAACGCCAGCCAGAAAACTGTGGTTAACGGCGAAATTTATCGTCGTACATCCAAGAGTTTCATTAATGACCTGGAAATCGATGTACAACGCCGGGAAACGGCTGGCTGGAAATTGGGATTATCTCATCGTCACTACATCGGTAGTGCCACCGTGGATGCCGGAGTGACTTACCAACAGGGAACACGCTGGTTTGGGGCACAGCCCGCACAAGAAGAGGTCCGCGGTAAAGCGACCGCCTTACTTAAAACAACCCAGTTTTCTGCGGCACTTTCTGCGCCATTTACCCTATTTTCTCAGCCATTCATCTACAAAACCCAGTACTTGCGCCAAATAAGCGCCAGACCGTTGACGCCACAGGATCAATTTTCAATTGGCAACCGCTGGACCGTACGCGGATTTGACGGCGAACGCACGCTAAACGGAGATCATGGCTGGTACAGCCGTAACGAACTGGAATGGCAAACGCCGCTGAATGGTCAATCCCTGTATATGGGCATGGATTACGGCGAAATTGGCGGGCCGGGGAATGAGCAACGACTGGGAAAACATCTGGCGGGCGGCGTTCTGGGCTGTCGCGGCAGTCTTAAAGGCGTGAGCTATGACCTGTTTGCTGGTATCCCGTTATCCAAACCGGATGGCTTTCAAACCTCATCAGTCACAACCGGATTCAGTTTGTACTGGCAGTACTAATTCAAAATAACAACGCAGCCAAAGTTATCCCAGATAAAAAGTGTTAGTGGAGAAAAACAATGAACAAGCATCTGTATCGTATTATCTTTAACAAAGCCCGGAACATGCTGATGGTCGTGGCCGATATTGCCACCTCCGGGCAAGGTAGTACGGTACGCCGCCGCAGTCGTCGGCAGTCACCCCAATGCCTTTGCCGACTAACGGCGTTACGACTGAGTTTGTTATTGGCGACCGGCAGCATCTCCCTAACAGCGCAAGCAAATATTGTGGCCGACGGACAAGCACCGGGTAATCAGCAACCGACTATCCTGAACAGCGCAAACGGTACGCCACAAATCGATATTCAGACCCCTAACGCCGCGGGTATCTCGCGTAATACCTACAGCCAATTTGATATCGATCAACGAGGCGTCATCCTTAACAACAGTCACAATGCTGTCCAAACTCAACTGAGCGGCATGGTGGCAGGCAATCCTTGGCTTGCCAAAGCAGAAGCCAAAATCATTCTCAATGAAGTGAACAGTATTAACGCCAGTAAACTTAATGGCTGGATAGAAGTCGCCGGACAAAAAGCCGACGTTATTATCGCCAACCCGGCGGGCATCACTTGCAACGGCTGTGGATTCATTAACGCCCATCGCGCAACACTCACCACAGGACAGGCCATGATGGAACAAGGCCGACTGAAAGGCTTTGATATTGACCGGGGAGAAGTCCGCATAGAAGGGCTGGGACTAGACAGCTCACAACAAAATTACACCGAAATTATTGCCCGCTCGGTGGTAATCAACGGCAAACTGCACGCGAAAGATCTAAAAATCACAACCGGACGTAATATCGTTGATGCAGCTCACCAGAACATTGAGAAAAAATCTGCTGACAGCAGCAAGAATCCATCATTTACGCTGGATGTAGCAGCTTTGGGCGGCATGTACGCCAATAAAATCATGCTGGTGGGTACCGAATTTGGCGTAGGGGTACGTAACGCCGGCCACATCGGAGCAACCGCCGGTGAAGTTCGCCTCACGGTTGATGGACTGATTGAGAACAGCGGCACAATTGCCGCACGAAGCAATACCATAATCAAAGCGGAGTCGATACAAAGCGCCAGCGGCAGCACCCTATCCGCCGGTATTGATAATAAAGGAAAAGCCACGCTGCCCGGATCGCTGACACTGACCGCCAAACAGCACATTCAGGCCAATGGAAAAAATCTGGCAACCAATACTCTGGAAGCACAGAGTAAAAAGATTGATCTCAGCGGCAGCCAAACTTCTGCTAACAACATTCAACTCACTGCCAGTCAGCAAGAGGTTAGCACCGCCAACGCTACAGTCACCGCTGACAGCTTTACAGCTAAAACACCAGGCCAATTTAACAATGACGGCGGCATACTGGTAGCACGAGAAATCAACTTAACGACTCCAGACTTATCCAACAAGCAGGGAAAAATTAATCAAACCGGCAACGGCGAGCTGGTACTGAACACCCAAACACTGAATAACCAAAGCGGGACCCTTCTCAATGAAGGGAAACGATTGGCTATCACCACAAGAAATCTGGACAACCATCATGGAAAAATCGCCAGTAATGGGAATGACCTGAACCTAACCGTCCACGAGAAAGCAGACAACACAGAAGGAGGGACAATTCAACTCGCCGGCAGAGGTAAACTGTCCCTCACTGCCAAGACGCTGAATAACCAAGATGGCGAGATTAAAGGTAATGGCAACCTGAAAATCGACGCCGCCACCTTGGATAACAGCAAAGGCAAAATCATAGCAGCCAAACAAGGCGCTTTGGAACTGACTGTTGATGATGCTCTGAATAACCAAGATGGACACCTGGAAGCCGGTCAAGATATCCAACTTACCGCAACACAGCTTGATAACAGCCGGGGAAAAATCGCTGCAACCGGTGGCAGCACAGAACTGATCATTGGGAAAGACATTGAAAACGTTGACGGACGAATCGAAGCCAAAACAGAGCTCACCACAAAAAGTCAGGCGTTGAATAACCATCAAGGATCATTACTGGCTCAGCGAATAGATAGCCAAACCAAAGGACATAAATTCACCAACACCGCAGGACAAGTTATTGCTCAAGAAAAACTCACCCTAAACAGCGGTGAGCTGGATAACACGTCTGGTCTGTTACAATCCGACAGTGACATGATAGTCAATACTCATGGACAGAAATTGACTAATACTAAAGACACTAAAAATAGTGACGAAAAAGAGATCAAAAAAGGCACCATATTAAGCAAAGGTAATCTGGAACTCCGTACAGGGGATATCAACAACACCGCCGGCATTATTTCCGCTAAAGGAAAAACCACCCTTAACGCCGGTAACGTTAACAATACCGACGGCCAACTCTTGTCACAACAGATGGCGGAACTGACCACACAAGCATTAGATAACACTCGTGGACAGATCCAATCAGAGTCAAGCCTGTTGTTGGATACCCAAAACCAAGCCCTGACCAATATCGACAGTGGCAAAACTGGCGGTATCATTGCCAAAAACTCATTACGTATTTCCAGCGGTAAACTGACTAATAATGCGGGCGTTATCCTTGGTCATGGCATTCACATCGATACCCATGAACAACGGCTAAGCAACCAAAAAGGCACCATAGAGAGCAAGAAAAATCTGCAACTTGACAGTGGAGAGCTCGACAGTACCAGTGGACAAATAAAATCTGATGGCGACATGACATTAGACACCCACGGGAAAAAGCTCACCACCGCTAAAAGTAGCGACACTGGCGGTGTCACCAGTGAGGGAACGCTCACCTTAACGACAGGCGAGATCGACAACCACGATGGCACCATCAGCGGTACAGGAACGACAACGATAACGGGTGGAGACCTCCACAACCAACGAGGAAAACTTGTCAGCAAGACCAGTTCACTGACATTAACGGTAAACAACACTGACAATAGCGGTGGACTACTGCAATCCGCGGGTGATCTGACACTAGATACACAAGGTGGGCTACTAACCAACACCAACAGCGGCAAAGAGCGGGGCATAATCAGCATAGGCAACCTGAAGCTGACGACCCAAGGCGTCAACAACGATGCTGGCCTAATCCATGCGGGTAAGAACTTGATCCTTGACGGGCAGAAGGGAACCATAACCAACCGCAACAGCCAGCCTAATCAGGGTATCCGTAGCTCAGGAGACTTGACGCTGACTGCAAGTGCTATTGATAACCATCAAGGATCTGTAGAAGCTGATAAACAACTCACCGTAACATCCGGGACCGTTGACAATACCGGTGGTCTGTTGAAATCCGGCACAGCCCTGTCGCTCAACACCCAAGGCCAAAAGTTAATTAACGCACAGAGCGGAGAAAAACGCGGTATCCGCAGCGGCAGTGATCTGACACTGGAGGCCGGTGAAATTGATAACACCGCTGGCGTGATAGATGCACAAGGTGAAACCACGCTAACTAGCCAAAACCTCAACAACACCGGCGGTAAAATCCTCTCGCGGAAAAAAGCCGATCTGACAACACAAGCGGTCAACAACCAACGTGGGCTGATACAATCCGCAACCGGTCTGAAATTAGATACACAACAGCATGAACTGACTAGCACTGACGGCGGGATCATCGCAGAAGAGGCTTTAGAACTGGCTACCGGTAAACTGATCAACGATCGCGGATCTATCCGTGGTGATCAAACCCACATTAACACTCATCAGCAAGCGCTGAGCAATGTGGCTGGCACCATAACCAGTAAGAAAAACCTACAGCTCGACAGTGGAGAACTCAATAGTACCGGAGGACGAATAGAGTCTACCGGCGATATGACGCTGACCACTGGCGATATTAACAACCAAAACGGTGTGATTATCGGTACAGGAACAACCACCGTTACCGGCGGTGAACTGAAAAACCAAGGCGGAACCCTCGCCAGTGAAACCAGCGCACTCACATTGACCGTGAAAAAAACCGATAACAGTGGCGGCCTGTTGAAATCCGCGAGTGATCTGACACTCGATACACAAGGTGAGCTACTGACTAACCTCAACAGCGGCAAAACCGGGGGCATAATCGGTACAGGCAATGTCAAGCTGACCGCTCAAAGCATCAATAACGAAGCTGGCTGGATCCATGCGGATAAAAATCTGACTCTAGATGGGAAACAAGGCAAAATAACCAACCGCAACAGCCAACCTAAACAGGGGATCTCAAGCCAGGGAGAGTTGACAATAACCGCGGGCGCTATCGATAACCAACAGGGAAGAGTCATCGCCGATAAACAGCTCAACGTGACATCAACAGGAACCGTTGATAATACTAGCGGCAAAATACTCAGCCAGAATCAACAACTCACCATGAATACCGGTGAACTGAATAACACCAGTGGTTTGCTGCAATCCCAAACAACTCTTTCACTCAACACCCACGGCCAAAAGCTGACTAATACGCAAAGCGGGGATGACCTCGGCATACGCAGCGGCAGTGACTTGACCTTAGAAACCGGTGAAATTGATAACACCGCTGGCAAGATAGATTCACAAGGCGAAACCAAACTAACTAGCCAAAACCTCAACAACACTGACGGTAAAATCCTCTCAAAGGGAAAAGCAGATCTGACAACACAAGCAGTCAACAACCAACATGGACTGATACAATCCGCAACCGGTCTGAAATTAGATACACAACAGCATGAACTGACCAGCACTGGCGGCAAGATCGTCGCGGAAGACGCTTTGGAACTGACTACCGGTAAACTAATCAATGACCACGGCGATATTCGTGGTAACGAAACGCACATTAACACCCATCAACAAGCACTAACCAACGTGGCTGGCACCATATTCAGTAAGAAAAACCTACAGCTCGACAGTGGAGAACTTAACAGTACCGGAGGGAGAATAGAGTCTACCGGCGATATGACGCTGGATACGCATGGAGAAAAACTGACCACCGCTAAAAGCGGTAAAACTGGTGGTGTTTTCAGTAAAGGGACAATGACCCTTACCACCGGTGAAATCGACAACCAAGATGGTTTTATCAAAGGTACAGGAACAACCATCGTTACCGGCGGTGAACTGAAAAACCAAGGCGGGACCCTCGCCAGTGAAACCAGCGCACTCACATTGACCGTGAAAAAAACCGATAACAGCGGCGGCCTGTTGAAATCCGCGGGTGATCTGACACTCGATACACAAGGTGAGCTACTGACTAACCTCAACAGCGGCGAGACCGGAGGCATAATCGGTACAGGCAATGTCAAGCTGACCGCTCAAGGCATAAATAACGAAGCTGGCTGGATACATGCGGATAAAAATCTGACTCTAGATGGGAAACAAGGCAAAATAACCAACCGCAATAGCCAGCCTAAACAGGGGATCTCAAGCCAGGGAGAGTTGACAATAACTGCGGACACCATCGATAACCAACAGGGAAGAATTATCTCTGATAAGCGACTCAACGTGACATCAACAGGCACCGTTGATAATACCAGCGGTAAAATGGTCAGTCAGCAGCATCAACTCACCATGAATACCGGTGAACTGAATAACACGAGTGGTTTGCTGCAATCCAAAACAACCCTTTCTCTTAACACCCACGGCCAAAAGCTGACTAATACGCAAAGCGGGGATGACCTCGGCATACGCAGCGACAGTGACCTAACCCTAGAAGCCGGTGAAATTGATAACACCGACGGTAAAATCCTCTCGAAAGGAAAAGCCGATCTAACAACACAAGCAGTCAACAACCAACGTGGACTGATACAATCCTTAGCCAGTTTGAAATTAGATACACAACAGCATGAACTCACTAACACCGATAGCGGTAAAAACGGAATCGTCGCAGAAGATGCCTTGGAACTGACTACCGGCAAACTAATCAATGACCGCGGATCTATCCGTGGTGAGCAAATCCTCATTAACACCCATCAGCAAGCACTAAATAACTTGGCTGGCACCATATTCAGCAAGAAAAACCTACAGCTCGACAGTGGAGAACTCAACAATACCGGAGGACGAATAGAATCTATCGGTGATATGACACTCGACACACATGGAGAAAAACTGACCACTGCCAAAAGTGGCGATACCGGTGGCGTTATCAGTAAAGGAACATTGACGCTAACCACTGGCGAGATCGACAACCAAGACGGTGTGATTATCGGCACAGGAACAACGATCGTTACTGGCGGTGAACTGAAAAACCAAGGCGGAACCCTTGCCAGTGAAACCAGCGCACTCACATTGACCGTGAAACAAACCGATAACAGCAACGGACTGTTGCAATCCAAGGGTGATCTGACACTCGATACACAAGGTGAACTACTGACTAACCTCAACAGCGGCAAGACCGGAGGCATAATCGGTACAGGCAATGTCAAGCTGACCGCTCAAGGCATCAATAATGAAGCTGGCTGGATCCATGCGGATAAAAACCTGACTCTAGATGGGAAACAAGGCAAAATAATCAACCGCAACAGCCAGCCTAAACAGGGGATCTCAAGCAAGGGAGAGTTGACAATAACCGCGGACACTATCGATAACCAACAGGGAAGAATTATCTCTGATAAGCGACTCAACGTGACATCAACAGGCACCGTTGATAATACCAGCGGTAAAATGGTCAGTCAGCATCAACAACTGGAACTCAATACCGGCGAACTAAATAACGCCGGTGGTCTGTTGCAATCCCACACAACTCTTTCACTCAACACTCACGGCCAGAAGCTGATTAACACTCAAAGCGGAGATAAACACGGCATACTCAGCGGCAGTGACCTGACACTGGAAGCCGGTGAAATTGATAACACCGCCGGCAAGATAGATTCACAAGGCGAAACCACTCTAACCAGCCAAAACCTCAACAACACCGACGGTAAAATCATCTCGCGGAAAAAAACCGAGCTGACAACACAGGCGGTCAACAACCAAAGCGGACTAATACAATCCTCAGCCAGTCTGAAACTGGATACCCAACAGCAGAAACTAACGAATACCAATAGTGGAAAATTTAACGGAATCCTCGCACTAGATGGCTTAAAACTGATTACAGGTGAACTCATCAATGATCTCGGATATATCCGTAGCGATGAAACACATATTGATACGCATAAACAGACATTAAGCAATCTAACTGGCACTATAGTCAGTAGGAAAAACCTACAACTCGACAGCGGCGCGTTAGACAGTACCGGTGGACTAATAAAGTCTGACGGCAACATGACGATAGATACTCACGGAAAAAAACTGACCACCGCCAAAAGCGGCGATACCAGAGGCGTTATCAGTAAAGGAACTATGACCCTTACTACCGGTGAAATCGACAATCAGGATGGTGCGATCATCGGTACAGGAGCAACGACAGTTACTGCTGGTGAACTGAAAAACCAAGGCGGAACACTCATCAGCGAAAAAGATGCGCTGACATTATCAGTGAACCAAACTGACAATAGCGGCGGCTTGTTGCAATCCGCAGGTAAGCTGACTCTCAATACGCACGGCCATTCCCTGACCAATAAAAACAGTGGTGATCGGGGCGGTATCCGCAGCCAGGACGACATGTTAATTACCAGCGGTGATTTACATAATCAGGCTGGTATGATTACCAATCGCAAAATCGCAACCGTAAATAATACTGAAGACACCATTGTTGGCACCCAACAGATAAAGCTGATTACCCAAGCATTTAATAACCAACAAGGCACCGTCGATTCTGATGGCAACCTGAACCTCAACACTCAAGGCAAACGCCTGGATAACGTCGGCGACAAAGACAAATCAGGCAAATTATCTGCTCAGGGCGATTTAACACTAGATATCGGAGAATTAAACAACGATGCTAGCTTTATAGCCGCTGATGGCAAAACTAAGATTACCAGTACAACCCTCTCCAATAAAAAAGGACTGATTGCTGGCAATAGTGGACTGGAGATTCATAGCCAGACGCTTATCAACAACAATGGTTCATTAAAATCAGCAAAAACTGTCAATATTGACACAAACGGACAGCTACTGGACAACCAACATGGCCGTATTATTGGCGATGACAACACCACAGTTACCAGTGGCAAACTGAATAACCAACACGGACAAATTCAGGGCAAAAAACTCACCATCGACACCGGGCAAGCCGATACGGATAACCAAGACGGTAAGCTGTTGTCAACAGACACCATGAGCCTGAATACTCACCAGCTCGACAACCGCCGCGGGCAGGTCAACGCCATAGGTGACGCGACGATTGACTCGCAAAAACAAACGAACAACACTGGCGGCTTTATCCACAGTGACCACCAACTGACACTTAAAACAGCAGAACTCATTAACCGGGAGACTAATCACCCTGACCAGGGTATCGAAGCCCAAGACCTGATAATTGAATCTCAACAAGTGGATAACACCCAAGGCGCATTACGGGGAACCAACCGCCTGCAAGCCATCATTAACCAGTCACTGAAAAACGAACAAGGACTAATCTCCGGTGGAAAACAACTCATCATCAAAGATGAAACCCAGAAACTGACAGTAAATAACCAGCAAGGTACACTGATTGGGAGTGAAAAGGTCAATATTAAAGCCAACTCCTTGAGCGGTGACGGCCAGACCTTATCACAGGGCGATATGGAGGTAATATTAAAACAGGACTTCCACAACACTGGTAACATCGCCGCCGACGGTAAGCTATCTCTGAAAACCGACGGCAACATTATCAATGACAGCACAATTAAAGCCTGGCAAACATTGCATCTGGGAGCCCAAAACCTCACCAATACCCAGACTGCGGAAATCAGTGCCAAGCAAACCGAAGTCAATGTCCGCAACACACTGACCAACACCGGACTCATTGACGGCGAATTGACCCATCTCACCGCCAAAGTACTGGACAACACCGGAACCGGACGTATTTACGGTGACCAAATAGCCCTCAAGACTGGCACTCTCAATAACACAGCAAAAGATGGCAAAGCCGCTGTCATTGCCGCCCGGGACCAATTAGATATCGGCACCGGGACTCTCAACAACAGTGACCATGCCCTGATTTACAGCGTGGGTGACATGCGCATTGGTGGACAACTGGATGAGAATCTGACTGCTACCAGTCTGGCCGGGATGCTCAACAACGACGCGGCAACCATTGAGGCCGGAGGTGACCTAAGGATTGATGCCGCTATTATCAAAAATACCAACAAAGGTCTAGTCACCCAGATCGTTGAAACAGAAAAATCTCAACATCATGAAGCGGTACTCAGTGGTCACACTACCCGCTATGACTGGTCACAAGTGGACACCTCCTATCGAAACAGATATGGCATACGCGATGCCATTATGCCGGACGGTAGCAGAGATAATGAATTTTACGAGTATCAGTATACCCGTACCGTTACAGAGACCCAGATAAAAGAGAACAACCCAGGTAAAATTCTGGCCGGCGGTAATATGACAATCAATAGCACGATGCTGACTAACAACGACAGTCAGATCATAGCGGGTGGAATACTAGGGGGTGATATTGACGAATTGCACAATAACGCCACTAAAGGCGAACGTATCACCGCAGATGAAGGCAGTGAAATCCGCTGGTACCCTAAAAAGAAAAAACGTCGACTGAGAAAGAGTAAAAGATCCCAAGGAAAAGACTGGAGTGATTATCGCCCGGCACCGATAATCGAAACCATTGACCTGAAAGCCCTGGCCTGGAAGGGCAATACCCGCCCTGACACCACCGGCATAACGATAGGTGACAGGCAGCAAAGTCATGTTCAAAGCGCGCCGGCTAGGATTAACCAGACCTCAAGAATGGCGGAAGCCGGTGAAGTTACGTTCACAAACGCCACTATCAATGCCATCACACTACCGAACAGGGACATACCGATCGATCGTCCATTTCTTTCTCCTACAGGCCAACAAACTGAGCAGATATTATCGTCCGGCACAGTAGCACTACCAAACCGAGACACACTACCTGAACACCCCACACTTCCACCTACCGGTCAACAGACTGAGCAAATATTATCGTCCGGCACGGTGGCACTACCAAACCGGGACACACTGCCTGAACACCCCACACTTCCGCCTACCAGTCAACAGACTGAGCAGATATTATCATCCGGCACAGTGGCACTACCAAACCGGGACGCACTGCCTGAACATCCATCACTCTCGCCGACTCAACAAACTGAACGGGTACTCCCCCCTGTGACGATCACTCTACCAAACAGTGGTACATTAGATGAGCGCCCGCTGGTGTTACCAACAGGCCAACAATTTGAACTGACGCTACCGTCTGATACCGTTAAAGGTCAAAGCGTCGAACCCCTTATCCGTATCATTGCTCCAGATACCCGCCTGCCGGACAACAGCCTGTTTGTCGTACAGCCGGGCAGTGACAGCCATTATTTAGTGGAAACCGACCCTAAATTCACCCAATATAAAAAGTGGCTAGGCACGGATTACATGCAACAACAGTTAACCCGCGACCCGTCACTAGCGCACAAACGCCTGGGAGATGGATTCTACGAACAACGCTTGGTACGTGATCAAATCACCCAACTGACTGGTCAGCGTTATCTGGCCGGCCACAACAACGATGAAACCCAGTTCAAAGCGTTAATGGAAGCCGGTGTTGCCTTCAGCAAACAGCAACAGCTCACCCCCGGCATCGCCTTGAGTCCCTCTCAGATGGCGCTGCTCACCTCTGACATTATCTGGCTGACCAACCGGAACGTGACTCTGCCAGACGGCACCACGCAGGTGGTCACCGTGCCACAGGTCTACGCTCGCGTAAATAAAGGCGACCTGACCGGTGACGGCGCCCTGCTCTCCGGCAAAAACGTAACAATAAATAGCCGAAAAGATATTACCAACAGCGGCTCCATCAGCGGACGTGAAATCACCAAATTGACAGCCAGCAATCTGACCAACAGCGGCTTTATCCAAAGCGGCAAAGTGGATTTAACCGCCCGGCAGGACATCACCAACCTCGGCGGACAAATTCGGGGCCGTGACCGCGTTTCTGCACAGGCAGATCGGGATATCACCAGTGCCTCTACCTTGCGCGGAGCAGGTGCTGACCGTTGGCAAGATCGGCCTGCGGGCATTTATGTCCAGAATGACAACGGCACCTTATCGCTAAAAGCCCTCAACAACATCCATCTCACGGCCAGTGATGTGGAGAACGCGGGCAAAGACGGTCAGACAGAGATAACAGCGGGCCTCGACTTGACTCTGGACACCCTGCGCACTCATCGCACAGAAAACAGTGACTGGGGGAGCGACAACTATCGCCATCTGACACAACAACGTGACGTCGGTAGCCAGATAACCACCGCCGGCAACCTGGCACTGCGAGCGGGTAAGAACCTCAATGCTACCGCGGCTAACGTGAACGCCGGTCAACAGCTTACCGCTCAGGCCGGGAACAACATCACACTAGATGCCGGTACCGCTTCATCCGACCTGGTAGAACACAGCAAACAGACCAGTAAAGGCTTACTCTCCAAATCCTCCGTCGAAACCCACGACGAAGTGCATGAACGCCGCGCACAGAGCACCACGCTCAGTGGCGACAGCGTGACTGTACAGGCCGGGAATAACCTGAATATCACCGGCAGTAACGTAGCAGGCACTCAGGACGTTAATCTGGCCTCAGGCAATCAGCTCACCATCACCACCGCTGATGAAGCCCGCCATGAAACGCACTTCAAACAAGAGAAAAAATCCGGTCTGATGGAGACCGGCGGTATCGGCTTCTCCGTCGGCAAAGCCAGCCAAAAATCCACTACCGATATCGACAGCAACCTCAACAAAGGCAGCACGGTAGGCAGCAGCCAGGGCAGTGTGACATTCAGCGCCGGAAAACAGCTCAACATTCACGGCAGTGATGTCGTGGCGGGCCAAGATATGCAACTTTCCGGTCAAAACATTAACATCACCAGCGCGGAAAACAGTCACACCGCCATCACCAAAACCGAACAGAAACAAAGCGGCCTGACCGTGGCGCTATCCGGCACCGCAGGCGGGGCCCTGAATTCCGCCGTTCAAACGGTTCAAGCGGCCAGAAGTGAAAGTGACAGCCGTATCAAAGCTTTACAGGGCACCAAAGCCGCTCTTAGCGGAGTACAGGCTGTCCAGGCAGCCCGTCTGGCCGACGCTAAAGGCGGTGACGACAAAGCCAATAACAATCTGGTGGGCGTCAACCTCTCCTACGGCAGCCAGTCCTCCCGGTCAGAACTGAAACAGCACCAGACCACTCAACAGGGCAGCAGCTTGATGACCGGCGATAATCTCACCCTCACCGCTTCCGGCACACCAGACCAGAACGGCGATATCCGCATTCAGGGCGGCCAGTTGCAGGCGGGCAAAGACCTGCAACTCAATGCCAGCCGGGATATCCAGCTCTCATCCA
>NZ_RCWB01000017.1 GCF_018448885.1 Photorhabdus caribbeanensis | reverse complement strand
CTTGTTCAGGCAGGCAATACATCACTTTTTTACGGAAATATTACCGGAACTTGCCGGGAGTCTGTCACGCCGTATTAATGACAATTTTCAGATTCTGAATCCTGCATCTTCAAGTTAAGTGGGTATATATCCTAATCGATTCAGTCAATTCAGTGTTTTTAATAAGTGATCAAATTAATTTTAATTTGTACTGATCTTTTTTCTATTTACGTTAACAATATTATCTTAATTCTATTAAAATAGTTCCTAATAAATTTTTTTCAACTTAATCTTATGTTTTGTATAATTTGGTGCATTGAATGATTTTGTAAATATTGAATAGGTCACATTTTGGATTAATATCATGTCGATTATTTAGAATAGATAGATAATTTTCATAATATTTTCCAAAATAAAATTTTCTATAATTAAATGTTTTATATTTAAAAATATTTAATGTTTTTAAATAATCTCAATTTGATATTAATATAAAGAAAATAAAATATAGCGTGATTTAATATTTATACATAATAAATACAAATAACGATTTCACTTTTAACAATGAAGTTCAGCGTTTGCCAATGAAAATTGCAGAAAATTAAATGAGATTATTCAATAAATAGGAAAAAGTGAGATTTATTATTTAGAGTGATAAATTGATGATAAAGATTATATCTGTTGTTTCAATCGTAAAGCAGTACCGTATATCAATTCTTTATCAGGTCAGTAAAGTAATTAATTTAAGCTCTGAATAGGGCGTTGGTAATCAGTTGTGATGGAAATGTTTTATAATTCTAATATATTAAAATATAATGAATTGTTTGGCACTGGTATGATGATTTGGGATAAATGGTTTTCTCGAATTTTTCCTGTGTAAAAACAAGATTAAGTAAAGTGATAATCGCTATTGAATAGTTTTCACTTGAAAAGGCTCTACTTGTTTCTCTAATCTAAGTAAATCATTGAGCTAGGGGACAATAAAGTCAATTTGTTACAAATAATCTCAATAGGCAGGGGTATTGTTATTGTCTGAAATTTAAGTGCATTCAGGTATAGTCAATTTTCTTAACTGGATAGTTAATTTTATATTAAGTTATTGTCAGATTGTTCACCTCTTTTGTTGTTTTGGGTTGTCGGTTTACTCTGGTTTTTAAAAGTTAAATTACGTCAAATTTTATTTTACATTTAAGTAAATAAATTTCTAGCGTTATTAATGAATAATTATTTATTTATTCGTTTCATCTATATGCAGCTGATTTAATTTATGCACTTTTTATTCGCTTTTTATTCATTAAAGGTGCATAAACTATGCATAAAAATACTTTTTGGAATTTTGAACGAGATCAAAAAGTGTTTTTTTTGTGTATAACTTGTGTTGACTTTGTTAAGGGTGGACAACAGTATCTGTCTAGTGGCTGTGCTGCCATTTTTGGGGAATGGTCATGGGATCAATAAGAATAATATTAAATAGATCCTGTAATTCTATTATTTTTAAGGATTTTTAGGTTTCAGTTTGGTAAACCTTTTTCTCGGCATACATTAATAAGTTGTGTCAGTGTGAGACGAAAAATGATGCGGGGCATATTACTTTCTCTCGTCCGTGTACTCTCTATTTTAAGGGGAAATGATCTATGTTAGAAAATATCCAAAGAAGTTGGTTTGATCACTATATGGTTCCTTGTTTCTCTCCTGCCAAGTTCATACCTGTTCGGGCCAAAGGTTCAAAAGTATGGGATCAGGATGGCAAGGAATATATCGATTTTTCAGGTGGAATTGCTGTTAATTCATTAGGGCATGCACATCCTGAATTAAAGGATGAATTAATTTCTCAGATTGAGAAAATATGGCATATAGGTAATGGTTATACTAATGAACCTGTCCTAAAGTTAGCAAAAAGACTTGTGGAAAGTACTTTTGCTGATAAAGCATTTTTCTGTAATTCAGGGGCGGAAGCTAACGAAGCAGCATTAAAGTTAGCCAGAAAGTATGCCTCTGATAAATATGGAAAAAATAAGAGTGAGATTATTTCATTTAAAGACTCTTTTCATGGGAGAACATTATTTACCGTTACAGTAGGTGGGCAGCCAAAATATTCACAAGATTATGCCCCCCTTCCGCAAGGAATTACCCATCTTCCTTATAATGATTTATCGGCAATTAGAGAACACATTTCTGAAAATACCTGTGCGGTTATTGTCGAACCTATTATCGGTGAGGCCGGTGTTATTCCCGCAGATCCTGCGTTCTTGCAGGAATTACGTACTTTGTGTGATCGTTTTCAAGCGTTGCTTATTTTTGATGAAGTTCAAACTGGGGTAGGTCGTACAGGATACCTTTATGCTTATCAGGAATATGGTATCGAACCTGATATTCTTACCAGTGCTAAAGGTCTCGGCGGCGGTTTTCCTATCGGCGCTATGTTAACAAAACAGCATATTGCAGAGGTTTTTCAACCTGGCACGCACGGTACCACGTTTGGCGGTAATCCTCTGGCGACAGCAGTTGCTAATAAGGTGCTTTCCATTGTTAATCAGGCGGAACTGCTCACCGGCGTTTTGCAACGTCATGATTACTTCATGGATAAATTATCGAAACTGAATCAGCGTCACCAAATATTCAGTTGTTTGCGGGGTAAAGGGCTGCTTTTAGGCGCTGAATTGGATAAGACTTGGCAGGGTAAGGCGAAGCAATTAACTAATTTGGCCGCAGAGGAGGGGTTAATTGCCTTGATCGCGGGTCCAGATGTATTGCGCTTTGCGCCGGCATTGAATATCGACTTTGCTGATATCGATGAAGGTCTGGTTCGTCTTGAAAGCGCCATCATGCGGTTTGTAGGTTAGTGGTAAGTTGAAGGTGACGTTATGATGCTTTTCCGAGCTGTCCGGCATAGTGACTTAAATGGGGTTCAGTCTTTATCTCAACGCGCGGGTATAGGTTTGACATCTTTTCCCAATAACCTGGAGCAATTACGCTCACGTATTGCGCGTAGCGTTGACACTTTTGATGGAAAGCTGACCAGATCTCAACAGGGATTCCTTTTTGTGCTGGAAGATACCAGTGTGAATCGGGTGGCGGGTGTCAGTGCCATCGAAGTGGCGGTTGGGTTGGAGGAGCCGTTTTATAACTTTCGGGTACAAAAAACCATTCGCTCATCACGTGAATTAGGGATTTATAAGTCTATTGAAGCGTTAACTTTGGAACAAGATCAGACCGGTAACAGTGAATTGTGTACCTTGTTCCTCGATCCAGAATATCAGAAGGGAAAAAATGGAACATTTCTCTCCAAAGCTCGTTTTCTTTTTATCGCCGCATTTAGGGATATTTTTTCTAAAATTATATTCGCTGAAATGCGGGGGGTTGCAGATGAGCAAGGAAATTCCCCTTTCTGGAATTCATTGGGACAACATTTTTTTGGCATTCCTTTTTCCCAGGCAGATTATTTAACCGGTATTGGATCGAAAACTTTTATTGCGGAGCTCATGCCGCTCCACCCTATTTATATATCCTTATTATCGGCTGAAGCGCAGAAGGTGATAGGGCAGGTCCATGAAAAGACCGTACCTGCCCGGGCGATTCTTGAAAAAGAAGGTCTTGCCTATCAAGGCCATATCGATATTTTTGATGGCGGCGCTTTATTACAGGCTGAGATTGATCGGATACGCGCGGTAAAAGAGAGTCGTCTCGTTTCGATTCGTGAAGCCGCATCAGTGACCAGAGATGATGGTGCTCCTTGCATCGTAGCCAATCAGCAGTTTAGTGAGTTTCGAGCGCTTTTATTGAATGTGGCGTGTGACAGTAATGAACTGTTTTTAACAACCGCAGAGATGGATGCACTTCAAGTAAGCGATGGGGAGCAGGTGCGATTGGTTAGTCTCTTTCCAAAGGAGAATTAAACATGAATTATAAAGCACATTACATTGGGGGAAGATGGATTGAGGGGCAGGGTGAGTCAATAACTAAATTTTCCCCAATAGATCAACAGATTCTGTGGCAAGCTAACAGTGCTGATGCTTCTCAAGTCAGAGCCGCTTGTCATGCTGCCCGTGAGGCGTTTTATGCCTGGTCGCATTTGCCCGCCAGTGAGCGGATTAAGGTCGTTCAGACGTTTGCGGCTTTGCTGAATGAGGAGAAAGAGACGCTTGCTCGGATTATCAGTCAGGAAACCAGTAAACCGTTATGGGAAACTCGGACTGAAATACAATCCATGATAGGTAAAGCGGCTATTTCTATCGAAGCGTGGGAACAGCGTACCGGTGAATCAGAAACGATTATGCCAGACGGCCGTGCCTTACTGCGTCACCGTCCTCACGGCGTAATGGCGGTTTTTGGTCCATATAACTTTCCCGGACATTTGCCTAATGGCCATATTATTCCTGCGTTTATTGCAGGTAATACGCTGGTGTTTAAACCGAGTGAATTGACGCCGATAACCGCAGAAGAGACGGTGAAACTATGGGAAAAAGCCGGTTTGCCCGCCGGTGTACTCAATCTGGTTCAGGGAGCGCGCAGTACCGGGACCGCATTGCTGGAGGATAAGCAGATTGATGGCGTACTGTTCACGGGGAGTGCCAATACGGGCTTTCACTTTCACCGTGTGCTTGGCGGTCAGCCAGAGAAGATGTTGGCGCTTGAAATGGGGGGAAACAATGCATTGATCGTTGATGCTTGCGACGATATTGATGCTGCTGTTTACACCATTGTGCAGTCAGCGTTTATCTCCGCCGGCCAACGTTGCACCTGTGCCCGCAGATTGTTGGTCAAAAATGGCGTGCATGGAGATGCGGTGATTAAGCGTTTGGTGGAGGTGACAGAGCGGATCGTACCATCTCATTGGGATGCCCAACCTCAACCGTTCATCGGTGGAGTCATTTCTTTACAGGCTGTGCAAAATCTATTGGAGGCCCAAGATCGGCTGCAAAAACTGGGAGGCATCTCTTTGGTCTCGCTGGAGCAATGTCAGCCGCAATCAACGTTTCTGACTCCAGGAATTATTGATGTTAGCCAAGTCGCTGATGTTCCTGATGAAGAGTATTTCGGGCCGCTGCTCATGCTTATGCGCTATGACACATTTGATGAAGCGCTGGCAATTGCCAATAACACCCGATTCGGCTTGGCTACCGGTTTAATTTCGCCGGATGCTTCCTTGTTCCAACGCCTGTCAGAAGAGGCCAGAGCGGGCATTGTGAACTGGAATAAGCCGTTAACTGGGGCTTCCAGTAAAGCGCCTTTCGGTGGCATTGGCGCGTCAGGAAACCACCGACCTAGTGCTTATTATGCGGCCGATTACTGTGCCTGGCCGATGGCATCTCTGGTTGCCGACGAACTTGTTTTACCTGAAACGCTTGCACCGGGGATTTACTTCCCTGATTAACCGTTTAACGGGAAAGGTTTTCAACTTATTTTTCAGGGGGATTTATGGTTGGTTTTGAAGCAAATTTTGATGGGTTAGTCGGCCTGACCCATCATTATGCGGGGCTTTCTGTAGGGAATAAGGCTTCGATTAATAATAAAGATAGCGTATCTAACCCGCGTAAAGCCGCGCTGCAAGGTGTGATGAAAATGAAAGCGCTGGCTGATGCGGGCTTTATTCAGGGAGTGCTTCCTCCGCAACAACGCCCTAATATCCCTGCCTTACGTAATTTAGGTTTTGTCGGCAGTGATGAGCAGATACTGCATAAAGCAGCCAAGTATTCTCCGGTGTTATTATCAAAACTGAGTTCTGCTTCATCAATGTGGACAGCAAATGCGGCAACCGTGTCGCCTTCGGCGGATAGCGCTGATCAGCGAGTTCATTTCACGGTAGCAAATTTAAATAACAAATTGCACCGTTCGCTGGAAGTAGAAACCACAGCCGCCGCATTAAAAGCTACGTTTGCTGATCAAAATTATTTTGTCCATCATCACGCGCTTCCACAACATGGAGATTTTGGTGATGAAGGAGCGGCAAACCATAATCGCCTTGGCGGTGATTATGATACTCCGGGCGTACAGGTGTTTGTTTATGGCCGTAGTGCATTTCGCGGCGGCCCGGTGCCTAAACGTTATCCTGCGCGGCAAACATTGGAAGCCAGCGAAGCGATTGCGCGGTTGCATCAGCTTAATCCGGCGCAAACCGTTTTTGTTCAGCAAAACCCGGTTGCCATTGATAGTGGTGTTTTCCATAACGATGTGATTGCGGTCAGTAACCGAAATGTCCTTTTTCATCACCAATATGCTTATCTTAATCAATCTCAGGCACTGGCCGAAATTAAGCAGAAACTGGCGGTATTGGGACAGGATTTTGTCTCAATTGAGGTGCTGTCTGAGCAGATCAGCATTAAAGATGCGGTTGATTCTTATCTCTTTAATAGTCAGTTACTGAGTAAAACCGATGGAAAAATGGTGATTGTTGTTCCTGAAGAGTGCCGTCAACACGCTGCCGTTTGGACCTGTTTACAGTCACTGATTACGCAAGCTTCTTCACCGATTAATGAAGTCCGCGTTTTTAATCTGCGGGAAAGTATGCGCAATGGCGGCGGCCCGGCCTGCTTGCGTCTGAGGGTGGTACTAAACGATGCTGAATTTCGTGCTGTTAATCCTGCAACATTGCTGAATACGCTGCTCTACGAGCGCCTGATCAAATGGATAGAGCGCCATTATCGTGATGAATTGTGTGCCAGTGATCTGGCTGATCCCCAATTACTTCGTGAAGTTTATACCGCTCTGGATGAGCTCACGCAGATTCTGAATTTAGGATCAATCTATGAATTTCAGCGCTAAATTGGAGCAGATATGGATCTGTTAACGTTATTGCTCGAAAAAAAACTTGCCGACCACCTGACATTTCCAGAAACCATGAATGCGCATTGGTTGGCAGAAGGGGTACTGCAACTGATTCCCCATGAAAGGGGAAATCGGTCGCTGGTGATTTCTGCCGGTATTCACGGTAATGAAACTGCGCCCATTGAAATATTGATCCAGTTACTCGCTCAGTTGGCGGATGGCACATTAACGCTAAAAAATAACTTGTTGATCATCTTCGGTAATTTGCCTGCAATGCGTGCGAATCGACGTTATTTACATCATGATTTGAATCGCATGTTCGGTGGTCGTTACCTGGGTTTTCCGTTGGGAAATGAGCGATCACGTGCGGCTGAACTTGAAGATGTTGTGAATCGTTTTTTTGCTGAACCTTCGGTGTCGTCGACAAATATTCGCTGGCATATTGATCTACATACCGCTATCCGCGCTTCTCACCATGAGCAATTCGCCTTGCTGCCTGCCAAGAGCACGTCCTTTTCTGCTGAGTTTATGCAATGGTTGCATGACAGCGATATTGATGCGCTGGTTTACCATCGAGAGAAAACCGGGACTTTCAGCCACTTTCTGAGTGAAAAGTTTGGGGCGGATAGCTGTACGATGGAGATGGGTAAAGCACTGCCTTTTGGGGAAAATGATTTAACCAGATTTCAAAAAATTACGGATGCTCTTTATGGTTTAATCTCTTTATCGCAAATAACAGCACGCATTAAATCTGAACTGAAACATTATCAGGTAATTGATTCTATTATTAAGAGTGATAATAGTTTTCAACTTCATATACCCACAGACACCCTGAATTTTACTGAATTGCCAGAAGGATTTGAAATTGCCAGCCAACATGATCGTCATTGGAAAATTAAATTTCCGGCGAAGTTTATTTTATTTCCTAATGCTGAGGTTGCTAATGGATTACGAGCAGGATTGTTACTTGCTTTAAATAAAAAATAATTAAATAAATAAGGCATTATTCCATTTTTTTCCTGAAGCCGTGGTAACTTCTTATTGAGAAAGATTTAGCAGTCAACTGCTGATTTAATGACGGACGGGTACAATCATGATAAAAAATAATAAAACTCAACAAAACCTTTCGGCAGAGAAATTTGCTGATACACAAACGCTTCATAGAGGGCTAAGTGCGCGTCATATTCAATTGATTTCCATTGGTGGTGCTATTGGCACAGGTTTATTTATGGGATCAGGAAAAACCATTGCCGTATCGGGTACATCGATCATTATTACCTATGCGATTGTTGGTTTTTTTGTCTATATGGTAATGCGGGCAATGGGAGAATTGCTCCTGACTAAACTGAATTATCGTTCTTTTGCTGATTTCGTATCCGATTATTTAGGTACCAAAGCCAGTTTTTTTCTCGGTTGGACTTACTGGATGAGTTGGATTGTCTCTTGTATTGCTGATGTTGTTGTGTGTGGCGGGTACATTCAATATTGGTTTCCCGGCGTCTCTCTTTGGGTGCCGGCATTTTTAACACTAGGCTTACTGGGTACTTGTAATCTGCTTTCTGTCCGCTTATTTGGCGAAGCTGAATTCTGGTTCGCTATGATTAAAGTCGTTGCGATTTTAGCGTTGATTATTATTGGTGTTGGTATGGTGATGGTAGGTTGGCAATCACCGGATGGTATGATCGCTTCTGTGAATAATTTAACTGATCCATCGGTATTTCTACCAAATGGTATTTTTGGTTTTTTTGCTGGTTTCCAAATAGCGATTTTTTCTTTTACCGGTGTTGAGTTAGTTGGCACGATGACGGCAGAAACCAAAGATCCGGAAAAGATATTGCCGAAAGCCATTAATAATATCCCGATAAGAATTATTATTTTCTATATTTTCTCTATGTTGAGCATTATTGCGGTCACTTCCTGGGGGCGAATTTCAGCGGAAGTCAGCCCTTTTGTGACGCTATTTGCCTTGGCTGGTCTGCCTGCCGCCGCCGCAGTGGTGAATTTTGTTGCATTAACGTCGGCAATGTCCTCTGCTAATAGTGGATTATATGCTTGTACACGTATGCTTTATGGTTTATCAACGGAAAAGAATGCCCACCGGAAATTTAAAATTCTTTCTCGCAATACCGCGATTCCTGTACATAGTCTGATATTTTCTTGTTTCTGTATGGTGGTCGGTACGTCACTTTTATTTATCGTACCGAATGTCATGCAGCTATTTACTATTGTATCAACCGTTGCTTCGATTATGGTGATTTATAGCTGGTGTGTGATTCTGATTGCCTATTTGGTTTATCGTAAGAATTATCCTGATGTGCATAAACGTTCAATCTTTAAGATGCCTTTAGGGGTGTTAATGACTTGGATAACCCTGACTTTTTTCATTTTTACCATAGTGGTAATGGTTTTTGACCCGGATACATTGGTCGCACTTTGTGGTACGCCTTTATGGTTTATTTTGTTAAGTATTTTATGGCGCGTAAAAAAGAGGAATGAGGCACAGGAAGAACAACGTTATCAGATATCACAAGAGAATTTTCGTTCGTAGGTAGGAATGAAGAAATAACGGATTGAAACAGAGAGAAAAATGGTTTCAATGGTGATCTCATATTAGCTGAAACGGCTCATTTGATTGCATGATATTCAACGGATACCAAACAATTACCTCAGATGATAATCAAATCGTTTAGCGGGCAGGGGGTTGCCTTTGCGGATATTTTAGTCAAAGTTGAGTTATTTCTTTTGACCTATTTCCGATTGAGAATTTGTTAAGCCAATTGGTTTACACCTGCCGAGTGTTTAACCCTTTCAGTGTCAAATAGGCTTCCATGCGACGTGCATTATTTTTAGCATTGGATATTCATCGCCTCGGTGCTTTATATTAAATTTTCAATTAAATTTATTGATGATTTATTTTATTTTTCATCAAATTTTTTAATTTATTTTGAATTCTTCACCGATAATGTTCGATAGATAGGCTGGACGCCTGTCATAAAAAACATCACGCAAAATGATGTCAATAATTAACGTAAGGCAACAGCATGGCGTGGCTTAAATATGAGCATAATAATAGGTTTGTAAAATGTAATTGTTTAGATATAGTTGGCTGTTATTATTGATTTTATTCTGGTGCATAGACTTCTGGCTGAAATAGAATTGATGGGAATCATGATATCGGCAGCATTGATATTTGGCTATTCAATGACCGTTTTAGTCAATGCTTTTGGTCTCTCTACAGCAAGGATATACAACATTAATCTGGACTATTAGTGTATATAAAATAGTACAGGATATAGATTTATAATTAATATTATTAATTGTTGTATGATAGATTGTATGTAAATATATAATCTATTATCAATTGTCAGTCGATAATTGATAACTGTTGTGTGGGAGGATGTTCATAGTGAGTGAAATTCAGCTTTCCACCAGGAAAGTTGAAATGAGTTATACAGTTTCCATAACTATAATACAGCCTTTAAATTTCTTATAAAATCAATAATATAAATATAGGCGCATATGCAGCAAATTAACATCTCAAACAGCCATCGTCTGGTTAAATCCGAGGCTGAGCTACTCGATCTTATTCTCGCCGAAGTCACTAATACTCCACATTCGGATCTTGTCATTATGGCAGGGCATTTCATGCTCTTCCTTGACGAAGACCAGGGACGCCTCGTACCGGGGGTTATTGAAGAAAATAGTTCGCCCATGCGAGAGAAAATTGAGCGACGCGTAGGAATCTTTCCAGGATATACTTGGGAACTTGGCGTTCGAATCGCAGAGCAGCTTGATCCCCAGTTCGAAGCGATTAAATTTCTGTTGCTTATCAACGATTGGCAATATGTTTCGCGCGATAATGGGCCTGCATCCGAATTAAGACGTATCTTCTACGAACAATTCTCCGCGCTTCCGGCCTCATACCAATCTGTCTTGGAGCGCAGCGGACAATTCTCTGAACAAAACATGCTTGCAAGCCGCAAGCACCCTATTGCCTACCCGGAAACTTGGCTGAAATATCGGTTCCAGAAAAGCGCCGATAAGTTGGTCAAAGCGGGGCTTTTAAATCGCCGTGTTCTCGACAACGGTCCTGATGCCGGAACTGAAATTTCTCTTGTGGACGAAAACGGCGACTATCGGCCTCTTATTACCTGTGGTGTTACCGGATGTGCGGGAGAGATCACGGAGATGATCTCCGAGGTCTACAACGCGCAACATCGCCTTCTGGTGATTTTTGCCCCCGGCGAATGTTTCCAACCGGTCAAAACGGGAGTAAGTACCGCTCTCTCTCTGTATGGGCTTTCGGGCATGAAGGTAATTGTTGCAGATCCAGGTGGAAGCGGAGAGATGCAGCAGCAAGAAATCTACTCGAAGCTCGTTAACGTTGCCGTCTTCACTTCCTGATGGGGAGTCGTTATGAATGCCAATGAAAACCCGGCTGGCACAATCTATCTGGATCATTGTGCCACGACACCATGTTTTCCAGAGGTCGTCGACATCATGCGATTCTATATGGAACATGAATTCGGCAATCCTTCTTCTGCCCATGTGATGGGGCGTCGTGCCCGGCATGCGATTGATAACGCAGCCCAACAAGTTGCGTCTCTCATCGGTGCTCGCCCAGAGGAGATCGTCTTCACATCGGGCGCTACAGAAGCCAACAACATCGCTCTTTTTTCGAGTTTTGCTCACAACGAATGCGCTCCTGCGGGGGCGCTACTTTGCCCCATCGACCACAAATCTGTGTTGCTCGTCGGTAAAGAGTTGGCTCGTCGGGGGCTTGCTGTCGAGTATCTTCCGGTTGCCGCCAATGGTCGGGTACAACCGGAAGATATCATGACTAGACTGACCGCCGACACCCGTATCGTCAGCGTTGCCCATGTGAATTCCGAACTAGGCACCGTTCAGCCGGTGGATGAAATCGCCGCGATCACACGACAGTCAGGTGCTTGGCTACATGTGGATGCCGTCCAGTCTGTCGGCAAAATTCCCATGAACGTCAAGAAAGCAGGAATTGATATGCTTTCGTTTTCTGCCCACAAAATGCGGGGACCGAAAGGGATTGGCGCGCTCTTCGTCGATGCACGTATTGCGGCGCGTTTGAGGCCCTTCATCTATGGCGGCGGTCAGAATTATTTGCGTAGCGGCACTTTGCCAACGCCGTTGATTGTAGGATTTGGCTTTGCATGCCAGATGGTTCAGTCAGCCCTCATGCAACGTCAAGCAAAAGTCACTGCATTGAGAGACTATTTCATCACTCGTCTGCATCAAAGAGTGCCGGACGCGGTGTTGAATACCGATCTCTCTTGCAGTTCTCCATACATCGTGAACGTTCAGTTCAAAGGTATCGCTTCGGAGGCGCTAATATCCGGGTTGCATCAGGTGGCTATATCGTCCGGTTCAGCCTGCAACTCCGCGGAACTACAGCCTTCGCACGTGCTCACAGGCATTGGTTTGAGCTCGGCTCAGGCTAATGCGTCGGTTCGGTTCTGTTTTGATCCGGATCTCGATAATGCGATACTGGACACCGCAATTGAACACTTCGTCTTCCGATTAAATTCTATTCGCTAGGAGCATTATCTATGACTATGCAAACTTCCTCCGCAAGCCCTGGCTCTGGTTTTTACGAGCGGGCTTTCGGTAGTTTCTCTGCACAAGCGGTATCAGAGGTACGCAAAGAGACCTATGGCGAAGACCTGGGGCAGAACAACTGGTCCTCTGCTGATGAGTTTAGAAAGTTCTCCCAATGGCTTCAATTATCTGACTGCTCTCATGTGCTGGATGTATGCAGTGGGTCTGGAGGGCCGGCTCTGTTTTTGGCAAGGACCAACGGCTGTAGCGTGACGGGGGTTGACATTAATCCTCAGGGCCTCCTTACCGCCCGGCAACTTGCGGCAGATTTCGGACTGCAAGATCGGAGCAACTTCGTTGACAGTGATGTTCGTCAGCCTCTGCCATTTCCCGACGGCGCCTTTGACGCTCTATGGTGTATTGACTCTGTAATTCATATTCCGGATCGGTTGGCTTTGCTGCGTGAGTGGTACCGGTTACTGAAGCCAGGCGGACGGTTCTTGTATACTGATCCTACCTTGGTAACGGGCATGCTCAGTAAAGAAGAGATAATGATACGTGGCATGCCAGGTTATTTTCTCTATAGCCCAGTTGGATTGAACGAGCGCCTGATCAGTGAGGCGGGTCTTTGCCTCGAAATGCAAGTGGACCTTACACAAAGTGTTGTTGAACTTAGTGAACGCTGGCGTGCTGGGCGTAAGAAACGAAAGGAGCAGTTTATCGCAATAGAGGGTGAAGAGGCGTTTGAACGTATGCAGAACTTCTTATCCACCACTCAGTTAGTCTCAATCGAACGCAGGCTGTCGCGCGTGGCCTTTGTTGGTTATCGTCCGTGACTGTTCCTTGTTTGATTGAGTAGATTAGGTATCCTACCTCTTTTATCTTCACTATTGCCGGGCTGGATGCCCGGTTTAATCGTTCTGATTGGCGCCTGATTTATTTAAATAAAAAAGAATATTTTCGTTGAGAGATATATTATAAAGAGAAATAAATAATTATTGATATTTATTATCAGCGAAACTTTCTTGAATTATGGCGATGTCATTACAATAATCAAAAAATATTCTTTAGATTATTATGGCATAAAAATATAATGATTATTTAATTGTATATATAATATTGTAAGAATTCTCAGGTTGTTAATTATATAGGTGATTGAAATTATTTTATTTTTACTCTCTGCTAACTTATTTTAATGTTTAAACTAAATTTTTATTCATTATATAGGCGTTTGTCTTTTTTGATTTAATAACCTATTTTTATTTAAGTTGGAAAATAACAAGATAAACTTATTAAACCAAATGGTTTATATTGTAATGTTATTTTGTTGTTAAGTTTTTATTTATAGCAGGATTGTGAATTAAGTTATTATTTCCGTTAAGGATTATATATACCTTATAGATTTCAAGATGCATCGCGACGGCAAGGGAACGAGTCCCCGGGAGCATAGATAACTCTGTTACCGGGGTGAGCGAGTGCAGCCAACAAAGAGGCAACTTGAAAGATGACGGGTATATACCAAACTAATCCTTAATATTCACATGGTTGCTCTCTTTTTAGCATCTAAATGTTTTATAGCTTTGGTGTTTTTTCTTGATTAAAGCTTATTGTCTTTGCTGGAGGATATAACGAGTATAACTCGATAGAATGTTAAAGGAATAAATGTAAATTGCATAAAGAACTCTATTAGATAACAAAGAAAATTTTCATTGAGAAATATTTTTCAAAAGAAATATTTTCATATAACTATTGTTTTTTCTTATATGTCGTTACTATATTTTTTTGTAGATATTCTAATGGCATATTTTTTAATTTAATTATATTGGAATTTGTTTTTGTTTTTTATAGTGAAGTAATTTACCTTATTTAAGGCGAGTAATAACAATGAAGATAAATACAACGGGCTAATTTATTATATTATCTGTAATGGTATTCTTTAATCAATATATGATGATAAAATCTATTTCAATTTAATCAGGTACCAAAACCATAAATAAAGCAAGGATAAAAATATGAGTTTTAATAAAAAGGTTTTACTTATTTCCCCGCTTTTATTAGCGATGAGTAGTGTTAGTATGGCATGTATGAAAGATCCGGAGAACATTAGAAATCAGGTAAAAGATGCAATAACTGCAAATGGATTGGCAAAAACCAAAGTAATGTCTTTATACACAAATTGTGTTCTTAGAGTTAAAGACAACACACCAAATAAACTTACGCTAAAGAGTAGTAAAACCTCAAATAGTGATAATGAGGCAGAAAAATCGATGTACTGGTATCGAGGAATGGAGATAAAGGAATATCAAACATTTGATAAGAATAGGAACGAGAAAATTTCTTGCGTTCAAGAAAACAGTTTCTGTGGAATTGCGCCTCAATTCACTTACTCGCAAAGTTATCTAACGAATAAAAAGCCAGGTGTTGTTATTGAATTTAAGACGGAAAAGGCTGGTTGGTTATATAATGACTTTACAACTAAAAATGGATGTAAGACTAAAGCTGAAGGTGGAGGAACATACGGGCTTGGTGTAACAGGAACATCGGCAAGTTGTAATTCTGCATATAAGCAACGCGGAATAGGAAATATATTTAATGGGTGGTTATCAAAGAATAAAGTACAAGCCCAGGTCGCGTATGTATTATTACAGAAAAAGAAAAAATAGGCTTCTATGTGCTGAAACTATACCCTATGGATTTCAAGATGCATTGCGGCGGCAAGGGAGCGAATCCCCGGGAGCATATCCTTACTTTTACTTAAGGAAGGAAATAATAATCGATTGAATTAAATGATTTATATTGTAATGCTCTATTGTTATTAATTTATTGTTTATGCCGTAAATTATATGTTAACTTAATAATAACGAAATTTATTTTTGTTCCATTTATTACAAAATAATAAATAAAACAAGGAGAGAAATATGAGTTTGAATAAAAAAGTTTTCCTTATTGCACCGTTTTTATTAGCAATGAGTAGTTTCAGTATGGCATGTATGCAAGATCCAGAAAATATTAGAAATCAGGTAAAAGACGCAATAGATTATAATGGATTGAGTAAGACTAAAGTGATGTCTATGTATGGAAATTGCAAACTTAAAGCGAATGTGAAAAATTTTGAAAAGAGAAGTGACATTGAGTTAAATAATACTTTTATTAATAATCAGGATGATGAGGCTGCGACAGCAAAGTATTGGTATAGAGGGATGGGAAAAGATGAATATATATTATTAGACCGCAATGGATATAATGCAATCCCTTGTGTTACAGAGGCGAGCTATTGTGGAATTACACCTCAATATACTTATGCAAAAACATATCCGACAAGTGAAAAGCCTAAAATTACTATAGAGTTCAGTACAGAAGGATCTGGTTGGTTATATAACGAATTTACAACTCAACATCAGTGTCAAATTAAAGCGGAAGGGGGAGGTTCATATGGGCTTGGCAGAACAGGAACATCGGGTGATAGAGTGAGTAGCTGTAAGCCTGCTGAATATAGGGTAGGGGTTGAATTTAACAGATGGTTATCAGGACATAAAATACAAGCTCAAGTTTCTTATGTATTGCTACCGAAAAAACCAAAAAAATAGGATTTAACATCTATTCTGTTACCCTGTAATTATCAACCTTAAATTTTTGCAGATAAATATAAAGTGCCGCAATATGCGGCACGATTAAATTTCTGATTTATTTTGCGAAATGTATCTCAATAGCACTTTTAGCATCTTGCCAGGCTTCTTCAAGTGTATCTCCAGCAAAATAACAGCCGGGTACATCAGAAAACCAGCATCTTTCCGGGAATAAAAAGAAAATAAAAAGGCTGAATCCAGTGAAGTACAGGATTCAGCCTTTATCAGTCATTAATCTGCTACGGATAAGAAGCGGTTACGCTTCCCCTTGTGCTGATTGAATCGCAGTCAGTGCGACAGTGTAAACAATATCGTCTACCAAAGCGCCACGGGACAGGTCGTTAACAGGTTTACGCATACCTTGCAGCATTGGTCCGATTGAAACCAGATCCGCAGAACGTTGTACTGCTTTATAGGTGGTGTTGCCGGTGTTCAGATCAGGGAAGATGAACACGGTAGCTTGACCGGCAACCGGTGAGTTTGGTGCTTTGGATTTCGCTACGTCTGCCATGATTGCGGCGTCATATTGCAATGGGCCATCAATGATCAGATCTGGACGTTTTTCCTGCGCCAAACGCGTTGCTTCACGCACTTTCTCAACATCACTGCCTGCACCGGAGTTGCCGGTAGAGTAGGAGATCATGGCAACACGCGGTTCGATACCGAATGCTTTAGCTGAATCCGCCGATTGAATAGCGATTTCAGACAGTTGTTCAGCAGTCGGATCTGGGTTGATTGCACAGTCACCATAAACCAGAACCTGTTCCGGCAGCAGCATAAAGAATACGGATGATACCAATGAGCTACCCGGCGCAGTTTTGATTAACTGCAATGGTGGGCGGATGGTGTTTGCCGTGGTGTGTACCGCACCGGATACCAAACCATCAACTTCGCCCTGTTCCAGCATCAACGTACCCAGAACAACGTTGTCTTCCAGTTGTTCACGTGCAACGACTTCGGTCATGCCTTTGTTTTTACGCAGTTCAACCAGACGTGGGACATAACGCTCACGTACAGCAACGGGATCAACCATTTCAATACCCGCACCCAGCTCTACCCCTTGAGCAGCGGCAACCCGACGAATCTCTTCTGGATCACCCAGTAGAACGCATTGCGCGATACCGCGATCAGCACAGATAGATGCCGCTTTCACAGTACGAGGTTCGTCGCCTTCCGGCAGAACAATGCGTTTGCCTGCTTTACGCGCCAGTTCTGTTAATTGATAACGGAATGCGGGTGGAGAGAGACGGTGTGGGCGTTCAGAGTTCGCTGTCAGGGAGTCGATCCACTCTTTGTTAATATGGTGTGCGACGTAGTTTTGTAGCTTCTCGATGCGTTCATGGTCATCTGCCGGTACTTCCAGACTGAAACTTTGCAGGCTCAGGGAAGTCTGCCAGGTGTTGGTATCAACCATAAAGACTGGCAGGCCAGTGTTGAAAGCACGTTCACACAATTGCTTAATCGGCTCATCGATGGCGTAGCCGCCAGTCAGCAGAATTGCTCCGATTTCAACGCCATTCATCGCCGCCAGACAGGCTGAAACCAGAACATCAGGACGATCAGCAGAAGTGACCAGCAGAGAACCGGGACGGAAGTGCTCTAACATGTGTGGAATGCTGCGTGCACAGAAAGTCACGGATTTCACACGACGAGTTTTGATCGCGCCTTCGTTGATAATACGGGCGTTCAGGTGTTTTGCCATATCGATTGCACGAGTTGCAATCAGGTCAAAACTCCACGGAATGCAACCCAGGATTGGCAATGGGCTATTTTTAAACAGCGTGTTCGGATCGATGTTAGATGTGGTGGCTTTTGAGGATTCATCAAAGATCTCTGACAGATCCGGACGGGTACGGCCTTGATCGTCAACCGGCGCATTCAGTTTGTTAATAATAACACCGGTGATATTCTGGTTTTTGCTGCCGCCAAATTCAGCACGCGCCAGTTCAACACGCTCTTTCAACTGTTCTGGTGAATCGTTACCTAACGCTAATACGAATACGATTTCAGCGTTCAGCGTTTTGGCAATTTCATAGTTGAGAGATTGGGCGAATGAATGCTTGCGGGTTGGAACCAGACCTTCAATCAGAATGACTTCTGCGTCTTTGGTGTTTTCGTGGTAAAGGGCCACGATTTTTTCCATCAGTACATCTTTCTGATTGGTTGTCAGCAAAGATTCCACATGCGCCATGTCCAGCGGTTCAGCGGTCTTTATGCTGGAATGAGAGCGGATGATTGTCGTGGTTTGATCTTGGGTGCCACAGCAACGGGATTGGGCGATGGGTTTGAAAACACTCAGGCTAACGCCTTTTTGCTCCATTGAGCGGATTACACCTAAACTAACACTGGTCAAACCGACGCTGGTGCTAGTAGGGATCAACATAATTGTACGGGACACGGAAACCTCTTTACGGTTGCTCGTTGGTCAAAAAATAGTACCGCCAGCGGTGGCTGGCGGTTGGTCAAATTATTACGCAGTCAGACGCGCTGCATCTTGAGCGATCACTAATTCTTCATTGGTTGGGATCACCAAAGCAAGACGGCTGTTGTCGGTAGTGATAGCACCGGATTTACCGAAGCGAGCGGCCAGGTTACGGTCGTGATCGTATTCGAAACCTAACAGAGCCAGTTTTTTCAGTACCAGCTCACGAACCAGTGCGGAGTTTTCACCAATACCACCGGTAAAGATAATGGCATCCAAACGGCCTTCCATCAGCGCGGAATAAGAGCCAACGTATTTAGCCAGACGGTGGCAGTAAACATCCATAGCGCGTTTAGCGTCGTCTTTGGTTTCATAGTTATCTTCTATGTAACGGCAGTCACTGGTGACTTCGGTCAGACCGAGTAAGCCAGATTCTTTGGTCAACAGTTTGTTGATTTGTTCAACGCTCATGCCCAGTGAATCATGCAGGTGGAAAATGATAGCCGGATCGATGTCACCGCTGCGGGTTCCCATTACCAGACCTTCCAGAGGCGTCAATCCCATAGAGGTGTCAACACACTGACCATTAACAATAGCAGAGATAGAGCCGCCATTACCCAGATGGCAGACGATAACGTTCAGCTCTTCAACTGGTTTGTTGAGCGTTTTTGCCGCTTCACGAGAAACGAAGAAGTGGCTGGTTCCATGTGCGCCATAGCGACGAATACCGTGCTCTTTGTACAGGTTGTATGGCAGGGCATACAGGTAAGCCTCTTCTGGCATGGTCTGATGGAACGCGGTGTCGAATACGGCAACGTTTTTGTCAGCCAGGTGTGGGAACCCTTTTTTCGCTTCTTCGATGCCAATCAGGTGAGCCGGGTTGTGCAATGGGGCGAATGGAACCGCATCTTTAATCCCCTGAATCACTTCATCGTTGATGGTGACGGATGCTGTGAATTTTTCACCGCCGTGAACAATACGGTGGCCGATTGCGGTGATTTGATCAGAAAGTTCTGGTTTTTCCGCCAGAATAGTATTAACAATAAAGTTCAATGCTTCACTGTGGGCTGCACCAGCACCTAAAGCGGCTTCATGTTTTGCGCCATCCATTTTCCACTTAATGCGGGCTTCCGGCAGGTTAAAACATTCAGCTAGACCAGAAAGATATTCTTCACCGTTAGCAGGATCGATGATAGCAAATTTCAGAGAAGAGCTACCGCAATTGAGGACCAGTACCAGCTTACTTGACATGGAAATACCTATATCGTGTTTGTCATTGAGTCTTACAGATAAGACATGTGATTAATAAAACGTCAATTACTTATTAGCGTAGCGCGTAAGGTGATGACATTAAATGATTAACATCATGCTAAATGCAAAGGGCATGATGATAAGGTTTCGATTTTCAAAAACCCTTTTTGCCAGCCATGATGTTAATAGATAGCGTGATTTGTTAACAAAATGAACCTAAATGCAGTAAAAAAGGTAAAATGTGTCGCTTTACTGCTGTGTATAACACAAAAGTGAATGTAGGATACCGATAGCCAGCAGTAAAGACAAAATATACTTAATCCTACAAAAAATATTTTATCATTTACAATGTTTTTTTAAAAAATATGTTTTTAATTGATCGAGGTCATGATGAGCGCAATACCTCCCACCAGTAATGGATGGATGAGAAAGATGCAACTGGGACAGCAATACATGAAAACTTGGCCGATTGAGAAACAATTGGCGCCCATGTTTCCCGAAAACCGAATTATTAAGGCGACCCGTTTTGGTATCCGGTTTATGCCGCCGTTGGCTATTTTTACTTTGACGTGGCAAATCGCACTGGGTGGTCAGCTTGGCCCGGCGGTGGCGACGGCACTGTTTGCCTGTAGTTTACCGATGCAAGGGTTATGGTGGTTGGGGAAACGGGCATCAACGCCGTTACCGGCGGCATTGCTGAAATGGTTTCATGAAATCCGTGATAAATTTGCCGCAGCCGGTATCGCAATGGTACCTGTGCAGCAAACACCAACTTATCAATCTCTCGCAGAATTGTTGAAACGCGCATTTAAACAACTCGATCGTTCGTTTCTCGATGATATCTGAGCCAGGGGAAACTCGTTGTTAGATTATTGCCGTCAATGTACTGGAAAATCAGAAATGATGATTTATGACGAAAAGTGGACACATTGTTGATCGCAACTGGAGATTTTCCCTCAATAAAATGGTCTACTAGCCAAGTTTTCGATACTAACATCTTCTTCTTTGTTGATAGAGGCCATTTTGAATAGCGAACTCTTGTGGGTATTGACCCTGCTGTTGATAGCTATTGTTCTTTTTACCACCAATAAACTACGCATGGATATTGTTGCATTATTGGTGATTATCGCATTTGTCATGAGTGGAACGTTGACGCTTGGTGAAGCGACCAGCGGTTTCAGCGATCCCAATGTGTTGCTGATTGCTGCCCTGTTTGTTATTGGTGAAGGATTGGTAAGGACTGGCGTTGCTTATCAAATGGGGGACTGGTTGGTAAGGGTTGCCGGAAACAGCGAAACCAAAATGTTGGCGTTACTGATGATGACGGTGGCGGGGCTTGGTGCTTTTATGAGTTCTACGGGGGTAGTCGCAATTTTTATTCCTGTGGTGCTTAGTGTGGCGGCAAGAATGAAAATTTCGCCGGGGCGGTTGATGATGCCTTTGAGTTTTGCCGGGCTTATCAGTGGCATGATGACATTGGTAGCGACGCCGCCCAATATGGTGGTTAACAGTGAGTTGATACGGGAAGGGCTTCCCGGTTTCAAATTTTTCTCTATTACTCCGATTGGTATTTTGATTCTGTTCGCCGGTATTGGTTATATGCTGATTGCTCGCCATTGGTTGGGAAATAACCAATCGGATAAAGGTCATGACAAATGGAATCGCCGCACTTTCCGTGACCTTATCCGCGACTATAAATTATCAGGTCGCGCGCGTCGTCTGGCGATCCGCCCAGGTTCCCCGCTGATTGGTCTTTCTCTTGATGAGTCAAATTTGCGTGCCCGCTATGGGGCTAATGTCGTTGGTATTGAGCGTTGGCGACGTTTCCGGCGTGTTATGGTCAGTGCAATGGGCAACACCGAATTGAGAGCACGGGATGTGTTGCTGGTTGATATGTCAGACAGTGAAGTGGATCTGCGTGAGTTTTGCAGTGAGCAATTATTAGAGCCGATGGTGCTGCGCGGAGAGTATTTCTCTGAACAATCTCGTAATGTGGGGATGGCGGAAGTCTCTCTGATCCCGGAGTCAGATTTATTGGGTAAGTCGCTGCGGGAAATATGTTTTCGTACCTGCTATGGCTTGAATGTTGTAGGTATTCGACGTGATGGCCAATCGTTGTCGGGTAAACTGGTCGATGAGCCGCTGCAACTAGGCGACATTTTGCTGGTTATTGGCGACTGGAAACTGATCCGTGTCCTGAAAACCAAAATGCGTGATTTTATTGTCCTTAATTTGCCGGTTGAGATTGAAGAGGTGGCCCCGGCAACGTCTCAAGCGCCACATGCGCTTTTGAGTTTGGCGCTGATGGTAGCCATGATGCTTACCGATGAAGTACCCAATGTGATTGCCGCATTGATAGCTTGTCTGTTGATGGGAAAATTCCGCTGTATTGATATGGAAAGTGCTTACCGCTCTATTCATTGGCCCAGTATTATCCTGATTGTCGGGATGATGCCATTTGCATTGGCATTACAGAAAACCGGCGGGATTGATCTGATTGTTCGTGGCCTGATGGATATTGCCGGTGATATGGGACCGAGAGTAATGCTGGTATGCCTGTTTGTACTTTGTGCGGTAATCGGTTTGTTTATTTCTAATACGGCAACGGCGGTATTAATGGCGCCGATAGCCATTGCTGCCGCCCGTGAAATGGCAGTTTCTCCGATGCCATTTGCTATGATTATTGGCGTGGCGGCTTCCGCCGCATTTATGACCCCGGTTTCATCTCCAGTGAATACGCTGGTTCTTGGCCCCGGTGGTTATAAGTTTTCCGATTTTGTCCGTTTGGGCGTGCCATTTACCCTGCTGGTAATGGTGATAAGTGTGTTGGTCATCCCTTGGTTGTTTCCATTTTAATGTGGAATATCAAGGCTAATTTCATCTAGTGACAAGCTGAACCCCGGTACAAAAACTTTCATAAAGTAATCCATCTCCTGGCTGTGACGATCAGCCAGGGTTTTTTCAAGCCGGGCTTTCGCCAGATTGAATTCATGGTTCCCTGCCGATAACTCTTCCAGACATTTCAGATAAGCGCACAGGGAATCGGCCTGCTTAATGATAAAAGTTTCTTCTGTTGTATGCTGACTGTCATCCAGAATTGGGCGGAAATCCTCTTGCAGCTCTTCGGGCAGCATTTCCAATAATTTCTTCTGCGCGATTCTTTCTATCTTTTTGTATTCCCGTGCGATATGTGGATTGTGATATTTGACCGGGGTGGGTAAATCTCCGGTGATAACTTCGCTGGCGTCGTGATACATAGCCAGCAACGCAATGCGTTCAGCATTCACATTGCCGCCAAATTTGCGGTTTTTGATAATGGCTAAGGCGTGTGCGATAAAAGCGACCTGTAGACTGTGTTCAGACACATTTTCCGTACGTACATTGCGCATCAGAGGCCAACGATTAATCAATTTCAAACGGGAGAGGTGGGCAAAAAAGTGGCTCATAATTATCTCTTACAGTAAACATTGCTGTTATTGTGAGCGGTGGGTGGGGTGAAGTAAACCTTAAAATCGTTTCTTATTTTTAGCCCTTGGTTTTATAGGGAAATCTGCTACTTACCTTGTACACATTAAAATGGGTATCCAAACTGGATAGCTGGGGGGTATATGGTTAATTTACATTTACCATTAACTGGCAATGTTATAATCGTAATGGATATATTTTTTAAAAGAAATTTATTTATCCATTCCATTCTATATACAATTTATATACAAAAATTTCATATAATTTACAATAGCTTATTATTTATTCAGGCGTTCTCTTTTCTCAAGTTTAAGAAATGCAATGTTTAATTCTTTTGTATCTTGCTAGTGCCTTATATAATCACCGCAAGAGTCCCCTCTAAAATAAAAAAATGAGTTTGTGTTACCGGTAAAAAATGAAAATTTATTGGTCTTATTTTGCCGAGAGTCATCATTTGGTATCAATAAAGAAAGCTATGGAAATGGTTATCCAGAGTTTCTCTCTGACAGGTGAGGTTTTCCGCAGTGAGGAAAAAACGGGCAGACTCGGTTTATCGAGCAGGTTAGATTTATCGGGCGGGTTAGATTATCGGGATAGAAGAAATAGGTTTTCTTCTACACCGATAGCACGCATGTATGAATAATCTCCGTTATCAGTAATCTCTTGCTGTGAACGGAGATTATTTTACTGATGATATTTGCCAATAAATCGAGCGAATTTCTGAATTGCCATCTCCAGTTCATCAAGCCTTGGCAGTGTCACGATGCGGAAATGGTCAGGTTCCGGCCAGTTAAATGCGGTTCCTTGCACTAACAAAACCTTCTCTTGTAATAAAAGGTCAAGCACCATCTTTTGGTCATCGTGAACATTAAAGCGCTTCGTATCAATTTTGGGAAACATATATAAAGCGCCTTTAGGTTTTACGCAGGAAACGCCGGGGATTTGATTAATTAATTCCCATGCTCGGTTACGCTGCTCATACAAACGACCACCTGGTAAAATGAATTCACTGATACTTTGATAACCACCTAAGGCAGTTTGAATAGCGTGTTGCATTGGCACATTGGCGCATAAACGCATTGATGCCAGCATCTCTAAACCTTCAATATAGCTCTTAGCGTGTTTCTTCGGGCCGTTTAATACCATCCAGCCTTGACGAAAACCTGCTACCCGATATGTTTTGGATAGCCCGTTAAATGTTACCGTTAACAGATCAGGGGCCAGTGCGGCAATTGAATGATGCTCTGCATCGTCATATAAGATTTTGTCGTAAATCTCATCAGCAAAAATAATCAAATTGTGTTGACGGGCTATTTCAACAACTTCCAATAGCAATTCTTTGCTATATACAGCACCCGTTGGATTATTAGGGTTAATAATCACGATCCCACGTGTACGAGGCGTAATTTTGTTGCGGATATCGTTTAAGTCAGGAAACCAATCTGCCCCTTCATCACACATATAATGTACGGCTTTGCCGCTGGAAAGTGAAACTGCCGCCGTCCAGAGAGGATAATCAGGCGCAGGAACCAGCATTTCATCACCGGTATTCAGCAATGCTTGCATTGCCTGAACGATTAATTCAGAAACGCCATTGCCGATATAAATATCTTCAACGGTTACGTCCATCATATTCCGGGCTTGATAATGTTGCATGATAGCTTTGCGTGCAGAATACAGACCTTTCGAATCTGAATAACCCTGCGCGGTTGGTAAGTTACGGATAACATCTACCAAGATTTCATCTGGCGCTTCAAAACCAAAGGGGGCTGGATTACCAATATTTAATTTGAGGACTTTATTACCTTCTTCTTCAAGGCGTTTCGCTTCCTTGAGTACGGGGCCGCGGATGTCATAACAAACATTATCCAATTTGCTGGATTTTTTAACTGCTAGCATAGAGAGTCTTACCTTATCTTGGCAAAAAAAGGGGGCGCCTGGCACATAGCGTGTAACATTTAATGTACTCTTCCCGCTGAATGTTTTGAAGATGCCTTGATATATTTGGTTAAAATGGTTGTTTTAGTAGGGAAGTTGTTGTTTGAGTGTCTTTTTATGCAAATTATGTTAGCGTTAAATTCTGAATTTAATCATAAGATCAAATTTATAATCTGAATTGTAGGTGTTTTCTAGTGTGGAAATGGAGGGTTTTTAATGCGATAACGGCTTGATGACCCCATTTTGGGGAGAAAGTGAGCATAGTTCAATTTGTCAATAAAAATTGTTGTGTTTGTATAATTTATTCTTATGTATAAGATTTGCCTTGAATTGGCAATTCAGAACTATATATTTTAGAAAGATCGAACAATATTTTTGATCATTTCTGGAAACTAGTTGTAAATTTATCTGAATAGGATTATTAAACATTAGTGATATTGTAGATTTTTACTTTATATTTAGTTTTTCTGATATAACTTATGTTATTCTTTGACGTGAGTCAGAAAACAAAATAACCAAACTAGAAATCACATATAGGGTGTTGTAAATAGGGATTGTCCTCAATTTATTTAGGAATCCGAGTAACTTTTGCTAACGAAGAGGAGAAAATAAAACCCGCAATGGGTTCAATAGGTAAAAAAACAGCAGTAAATCTTTGCCCTATTTAATAGAGTAGAGTACTGTCTAAGCGATGTTAATTTAATTTGATAGTGCTTACGTAAAAACACCAGGTTAGTTAGTAATTAAAATCAAAAAAAAGTGATGAATAAACAATGATAAATGCAAATCGTCCGATAATGAATCTCGATCTCGATCTGCTAAGAACTTTTGTTGCTGTTGCTGATTTAAATACTTTTGCAGCAGCAGCAGCAGCAGTATGCAGAACGCAATCGGCTGTAAGTCAGCAAATGCAACGTTTGGAGCAGTTGGTAGGCAGAGAGCTGTTTGCCCGCCACGGCCGTAATAAGCTTCTTACAGAGCATGGTCTTCAACTTCTTGGTTATGCAAGACAAATTCTGCGCGCTAACGATGATGCCAGCGCATCATTGACCTATAGCGATGCAGAAGGCGAACTAAGAATCGGTGCATCCGACGATACGGTGGATACACTGCTCCCTTTCTTGTTGAATCGCATCGCTTCTGTTTATCCGCGGATGGCAATAGATGTCCGTATAAAGCGTACTCAATTTATTGAAAGTATGCTGGATAGCCATGAGATCGATTTGGCGCTCACAACCGCGAAGATCAGTCATCATCCAAGGACTGTTCTGCGCTCAACACCGGTATTATGGCATTGCGCCCCTGATTTTCAGCTACAACCAAATGAACCTGTGCCACTGGTTGTGATGGATGAAACCAATCCATTCCGCCAGTTGGCATTGGATACGTTGGATGAGGTGGGAGTATCGTGGCGGATTGCTTATGAAGCCGCTTCTCTGTCGGCAGTTCGCACGGCAGTGAATGCAGAAGTCGGTATTACTGCCCGTCCTCTGGAAATGCAAAATGCCGATCTGCGTATTTTAGGGGAGAGTGAAGGGCTTCCTCGTTTGCCTGAAACCCAGTTCTCTCTTTATAGACATAGTAATGAACAAAATGAATCTGTTCTGACGGTTTTTAGTGCTATAGAGAATAAGAAAACGCCATACACGATATCGGGTGTTCCAGAAGAACTTCCTGATGATGACGATATTATTGATGAGTAATATCTGAAACAGTTGTCTTTGCTAATACCTCCATTATGGACGGAAGGAGGTATTAGCTCCCTGGATATATTTATAAGTAATCATCAACTAAATTCATCTTATTTTGTTGTTATCGTAATCATTAAATATACGGTGGCATTTTTCTTAACACCCCCTGATTTGGTTAACAAATTGTTATATTGTTAACAAAGTAATAATTCGCTGAATTGATGAAATAAGAATTTCTGTAGTGAACGGGAACTTTTCTTGTCGCTAATGGATAAAAAATATAATTTCTTCAGATTTGAATGAATTATCATCAGCAGTAAAATTTTTTTCTGTCAAATTGTGTACTTGATCAAAGAAATACTCCCTATGTAGCAGTGGAAAGGCAGGTTTTTCCTGAGATAATGATGTAGTAAAAGCGAGTTATCGGTTAGACTAGTTTCCGCCACTGTTCGCATGCCAGTTAACTGACACGTTTTAGCAGTGTGGCAGCACGATCCGTTAAGACTAAGTTTGTTGTTTGTAAATAAATGTTAGATTAATTTTGTCATAACAGACAAAATATTGTTGAGAGGAGTAAAAACCAAGAAGATTCACTCCATCAATCATTGATTAACAGTGTTTCAGATTTGGTTATTACCCCTTCCCTTGAATCGATGTGGTGCAACACTGCCAGACAAAAGAGCAGACACTTTTGACACCACTTTTGATGAGTAAGCAATGAGTATGTCAACATCCACTGAACTCTTTGCCCATCACTGGGCATTCGCGGTATTTCTTTTAGGTGCTTTCGGTCTGTGTGCTTTGATGCTGTTAGGGGCATTTTTCTTGGGCGGAAGAGCGAAAGCCCGGGCAAAACATGTCCCTTATGAATCCGGTATTGATTCTGTCGGTAGTGCTCGTCTCCGTATGTCGGCCAAGTTCTATCTGGTCGCTATGTTCTTTGTCATCTTCGATGTTGAAGCGTTGTTTTTATATGCATGGTCAGTTTCTATCAAAGAGAGTGGCTGGTTAGGCTTTATCGAAGCAAGCATTTTCATTTTGGTGTTACTCGCAGGCTTGTTTTATCTGGTGCGTATTGGGGCGCTGAATTGGACGCCATCTCGTTCAAGCCGCCAGGTAAGTAAACCAAGTGTTGTGATTAACATTAACAATAGTCATCCGCAGTAATAGCGAGGCATTTAAAGATGGATTATACGCTCACCCGCATAGATCCGAACGGTGAGAATGACCGTTATCCCCTGCAAAAACAGGAAATTGTCGCAGACCCACTGGAGCAGCATGTCCATCGTAGTGTTTACATGGGCAAATTGGAGCATGCTCTGCATGATATGGTGAACTGGGGACGTAAAAACTCCCTTTGGCCCTACAACTTTGGTCTTTCCTGCTGTTATGTGGAAATGGCCACATCATTTACCGCTGTTCATGATGTCGCTCGTTTTGGCGCTGAAGTTTTACGTGCATCACCCCGCCAGGCGGATTTTATGGTGGTTGCTGGAACTTGTTTTACCAAAATGGCGCCGGTTATTCAGCGCCTGTATGACCAGATGCTTGAGCCGAAATGGGTTATCTCTATGGGAGCCTGCGCCAACTCTGGTGGTATGTACGATATTTACTCTGTAGTTCAAGGCGTCGATAAGTTTATCCCCGTTGATGTTTATATTCCTGGCTGTCCTCCCCGTCCTGAAGCTTATATGCAAGCTCTGTTGCTGTTACAGGAATCGATCGGCAAAGAGCGTCGCCCGCTGTCTTGGGTGGTAGGAGATCAAGGGGTTTACCGTGCCAATATGCAGTCAGAAAGAGAACGTAAGCACGGGGAACGTATTGCAGTGAAAAATCTGCGTACGCCAGACGAAGTTTAGAATCTGTCTTTTAGGCAGTAGGCGTGATTCAAAGTAGCCTAATGAATGTAACCAGAGCAATGTGTTGCGATACTAATCCTGATCAAAACGAACACTGATCAAAGCGTTGTGGTGAAAAATGATGATAGATCAGATAGCGCAAGAAAGCGCCCGGCCTGCGTGGCAAACTCACGACCATCTTGATGATCCGGTTGTGGGCGAGCTGCGTAACCACTTTGGCCCGGATGCCTTTACTGTTCAGCCAACCCGTACTGGTATGCCGGTTGTTTGGGTGAAGCGTGAACAATTATTGGAAGTAATGACGTTCCTGAAGAAGCTGCCTAAACCTTATGTCATGCTGTTTGATTTGCATGGCATGGATGAGCGCCAGCGTACTCACCGCCAGGGTCTGCCAGAGGCAGATTTTTCTGTGTTTTATCACCTGCTTTCTATTGAGCGTAACCGCGATGTTATGTTGAAGGTTGCACTGAGTGAAAAAGACCTGAATCTCCCGACTGCAACTCCTCTGTTCCCAAATGCCAACTGGTATGAGCGTGAAACATGGGAAATGTTTGGCATTGTCTTTAACGGCCATCCAAACCTGCGTCGTATTATGTTGCCGCCGACTTGGGAAGGGCATCCGTTGCGGAAGGATTATCCCGCTCGTGCGACGGAATTTGATCCTTTCGAACTGACCAGACAGAAAGAAGATCTGGAAATGGAAGCGCTGACTTTCAAACCAGAAGAGTGGGGAATGAAACGAGGCACCGAGAATGAGGACTTTATGTTCCTTAACCTGGGTCCTAACCATCCCTCTTCTCATGGTGCATTCCGTATCATTCTGCAACTGGATGGCGAAGAGATTGTCGATTGTGTCCCGGATATTGGTTATCACCATCGTGGCGCGGAGAAGATGGGAGAGCGCCAATCTTGGCACAGTTATATTCCCTATACAGACCGTATTGAATACTTAGGCGGTTGTGTTAACGAGATGCCTTATGTGCTGGCGGTGGAGAAACTGGCGGGAATTGAAGTGCCTGACCGGGTAAAAACCATCCGCGTTATGTTGTCGGAATTGTTCCGCATTAACAGCCATCTACTCTACATCTCGACTTTCATTCAGGACGTTGGCGGGATGACGCCGGTATTCTTCGCCTTTACTGACCGCCAGAAAGTGTACGATCTGGTAGAGGCGATTACCGGTTTCCGTATGCACCCGGCGTGGTTCCGCATTGGCGGTGTTGCTCATGACTTGCCGCGTGGTTGGGATAGATTATTGCGCGATTTCCTGAACTGGATGCCTAAACGTCTTGATTCCTACGTGAAAGCAGCGCTGAAAAACAGCATCCTGAAAGGCCGTTCTATCGGGGTTGCCGCGTATAATTCCAAACAAGCCCTTGAGTGGGGCACCACTGGAGCGGGTTTGCGGGCAACAGGTATCGCGTTTGATGTGCGTAAATGGCGCCCATACTCCGGCTATGAAAATTTCGATTTCGACGTGCCGATTGGTAATAACGGCGACTGTTATGACCGCGTGATGTTGAAAGTGGAAGAAGTGCGTCAGAGTTTGCGGATCTTGAAACAGTGTCTGGATAATATGCCTGAAGGTCCATTCAAAGCCGATCACCCACTGACGACGCCACCACCCAAAGAGCGTACTTTGCAGCATATTGAGACCATGATTAACCACTTTTTGCAAGTGTCATGGGGGCCAGTAATGCCGGCAAATGAATCTTTCCAAATGATTGAGGCCACCAAAGGCATCAACAGCTATTACCTCACCAGCGACGGCAGTACTGTGAGTTACCGTACCCGCGTCCGTACACCGAGTTATCCGCATTTGCAGCAGATCCCATCGGTAATCCGCGGTAGCTTGGTTTCTGACCTGATCGTGTATCTGGGCAGTATCGATTTTGTTATGTCTGATGTGGATCGCTAACTATGCAAAGTGAAATTAACGCGAGTGCTCAACAAGCGCGCCTTGATGTGGTTAACGTAACAGAGTCTCAGGCAAAAGCAGATTTTGTGCTGAGTACCGAAGAGCACGATGCTATTGAGCACGAAAAACACCACTACGAAGATCCGCGCGCTGCTTCAATAGAAGCATTGAAAATTGTACAGAAACATCGTGGTTGGGTGCCGGATGGCGCCATTTACGCGATTGCTGATGTGCTTGGTATTCCCGCTAGTGATGTGGAAGGTGTGGCAACATTCTACAGCCAGATTTATCGTCAACCTGTGGGCCGCCATATTATTCGTTATTGTGACAGCGTGGTTTGTCATATTACCGGTTATCAGGATGTCCAGGCTGCGATTGAAAAACATCTGAATATCTGTCCGGGGCAGACGACGAAAGATGGGCGTTTTACGCTGTTGCCAACCTGTTGTCTGGGTAACTGTGATAAAGGCCCGACCATGATGATCGATGACGATACGCACAGTTCTGTCAGACCTGAAGAGATTGAAAAGTTACTGGAGCAGTATCCATGACAGCATATTCAGGAATAAAAGAAATTATTCGGACTGAGGAGAATCATCCTCTTACCTGGCGTTTACGGGATGATAAACAACCGGTATGGCTGGATGAGTACCGTAGTAAAAGTGGTTATCGTGGCGCTGAAAAAGCGTTGAAAAGCATGTCTCCAGATGAAGTGGTTTCTCTGGTCAAAGACGCCGGGTTGAAAGGTCGTGGCGGCGCAGGTTTTTCTACTGGTTTGAAGTGGAGCCTGATGCCCAAAGATGAAAGCATGAATATCCGTTATCTGCTATGTAACGCAGATGAAATGGAGCCGGGTACCTACAAAGATCGTTTGCTGATGGAGCAACTTCCTCACTTGCTGGTGGAAGGGATGTTGATCAGCGCCTTTGCCTTGAAAGCTTATCGTGGCTATATCTTCCTGCGTGGTGAATATGTGGAAGCGGCTGTGCATCTGCGTAAGGCTATCGAAGAAGCTAAGGCAGCGGGTTTGTTGGGTAAAAACATTATGGGCAGCGGCTTTGATTTTGAGTTGTTTGTTCATACCGGCGCAGGGCGTTATATCTGCGGTGAAGAAACCGCGCTGATTAACTCACTGGAAGGCCGTCGAGCAAATCCTCGCTCGAAACCGCCATTTCCAGCCACTTCCGGCGCATGGGGTAAGCCTACTTGCGTCAACAACGTTGAAACCTTGTGCAACGTTCCTTCAATTCTCGAATACGGTAAAGAGTGGTATATCGGCCTGAGTGCAGGCAAGAGTAAAGATGCCGGCACTAAACTGATGGGGTTCTCCGGTCGGGTGAAAAACCCGGGTTTGTGGGAGTTGCCATTTGGTACGACTGCCCGTGAAATTCTTGAAGATTATGCTGGCGGTATGCGTGACGGCTTGAAATTCAAAGCATGGCAGCCAGGTGGGGCGGGGACTGATTTCCTGACCGCTGAGCATTTGGATCTGCCAATGGATTTCGAAAATATCGCTAAAGCGGGCAGCCGCTTGGGTACTGCCTTGGCAATGGCGGTTGACCATGAAATTAATATGGTTTCTTTAACCCGGAATCTTGAAGAGTTCTTTGCCCGTGAATCTTGCGGCTGGTGTACGCCATGCCGTGACGGGTTGCCGTGGAGCGTGAAAATCCTGCGTGCAATAGAGCGTGGGGAAGGGCAACCGGGGGATATTGAAACGTTGGAACAGCTCTGTCGCTTCCTTGGGCCAGGTAATACATTCTGTGCTCACGCACCAGGGGCCGTGGAACCACTACAGAGTGCCATCAAATATTTCCGTGATGAATTCGAAGCTGGAATTGTCACCAAAGACTATGGGAACACCCATTTCATTGCGGGTATCCAGTCAAACCTGTTGAAACAGCGTTGGTAATGGATTCTTCACGAAATTAGCAGAATTTTTGATTAACACTTGCTGAAAAGCAGGTCATTTGGAAGCATGCTGACTATGGCTACGATACATGTAGACGGCAAAAAATATGATGTAGACGGGGCTGATAACCTGTTACAAGCCTGCCTCTCTTTGGGGTTGGATATTCCTTATTTTTGCTGGCATCCAGCGCTTGGAAGCGTTGGCGCTTGCCGCCAGTGTGCGGTGAAGCAATATCAAAATGCGGATGATACGCGCGGTCGTCTGATAATGTCCTGTATGACTCCGGCAGCGGATGGCACTTTCATCTCGATTGATGATGAAGAGGCTAAAAAGTTCCGTGAGAGTGTGGTTGAGTGGTTGATGACTAACCATCCGCACGATTGCCCGGTGTGTGAAGAAGGGGGCAACTGCCACTTGCAGGATATGACCGTGATGACCGGTCATACATTCCGTAAATACCGTTTCACTAAGCGTACTCATAACAATCAGGAATTGGGGCCGTTTATTTCTCATGAAATGAACCGCTGTATTGCCTGTTATCGTTGTGTGCGTTACTACAAAGATTATGCCGACGGCACTGATTTTGGTGTCTATGGCGCTCACGATAATATCTATTTTGGTCGCCCTGAAAGCGGAACGCTGGAAAGTGAGTTCTCCGGTAACTTGGTAGAAATCTGTCCAACTGGGGTATTTACTGATAAAACCCACTCTGAACGTTATAACCGCAAATGGGATATGCAGTTTGCGCCAAGTATTTGCCAACAGTGCAGCATTGGTTGCAACACCAGCCCAGGAGAGCGTTATGGTGAATTACGCCGTATCGAGAACCGTTATAACGGGACAGTAAACCACTACTTTATGTGTGACCGCGGTCGTTTCGGTTACGGTTATGTCAATCGTAAAGATCGCCCTCGTCAGCCACAGCAATTGCGTGGTGATCATTGGATCTCGCTTAACGCTGAACAGGCGATGCAGGGTGGGGCGGATATTTTACGTCAGGCGAAAAATGCCATCGGTATCGGTTCCCCACGCGCCAGCCTGGAAAGTAACTTTGCATTGCGTGAACTGGTGGGCGCGGAAAACTTCTATAGTGGGATTGCCGCGGCTGAACAACAACGCCTTGATATGATGTTGGAAATTCTTCAACAGGGTGGCGTTTATACACCGTCGCTGCGTGAAATTGAAAGCTATGATGCGGTACTGATTTTAGGTGAAGATTTAACGCAAACCGGCGCCCGGATGGCATTGGCGGTTCGTCAGGCGGTGAAGGGCAAAGCCCGCGAAATGGCGGCCGCTCAGAAGGTTGCTGATTGGCAAATTGCTGCGGTGATGAATATTGGTCAGCGTGCGAAATATCCCCTGTTTGTTACCAATGTAGATGATACTCGTCTGGATGATATCGCCGCGTGGAATTATCGAGCGCCGGTTGATGATCAGGCGCGTTTTGGTTTTGCAATCGCTCATGCATTGGATAACACTGCGCCAGCAGTCGAGAATTTGCCTGACGAACTGAAAGCTAAAGTGGAAATGGTGGCGCAAGCATTGATTGGCGCGAAGAAACCACTGATTATCAGCGGCAGTAACGTCGGTAGTGATGCGATTATTCAAGCCGCAGCTAATGTTGCCTGGGCACTGAAAGACCGAGGTTCAGATGTCGGTTTGTCGTTTGTGGCAATCTATGCGAATAGTATTGGATTGGCAATGATGGAAGCTCAGCCGCTGGATGTTGCGCTGCAACGGATAAGCAGTGGTGAATCTGATACGGCTATCGTGATGGAAAATGATCTCTATCGGCATGCCGCGGCAGATAAGGTAGATGATGCACTGAACAAGCTGAAAAACTTGGTTGTAGTTGATCATCAACGCACTGCCATCATGGATAAAGCCCATTTGATTCTTCCAGCTTCCAGCTTTGCAGAAAGTGACGGTACGCTGGTAAATCAGGAAGGCCGGGCGCAGCGTTATTTCCAAGTTTTCGAACCCTCTTTCTATGACAAATCGGTGGTGATGCTGGAGAGTTGGCGTTGGTTGCACTCCTTGCACGCAACTTATACTGAACGCCATTTAGATTGGACGCAGCTTGACCATGTTATTGATGCCTGTGTTGAAACAATGCCGCAGCTTAAAGGCATTGTTGATGCAGCGCCTGATTCCACATTCCGTATTCGTGGTCAGAAACTGGCCCGTTCACCGCACCGTTACAGTGGTCGTACTGCAATGTTGGCTAATCTCAGCGTACATGAGCCACGTCAGCCGCAGGATGTCGATTCGCCATTTGCTTTCTCAATGGAAGGCAACAATAGTCCAAATGCCTATCGTCAGCAGGTGCCGTTTGCATGGGCGCCGGGCTGGAACTCACCGCAAGCTTGGAACAAATTCCAGGCCGAGGTAGGCGGTCATCTGCGCTTTGGCGATCCTGGTGTGCGTCTGATTGAAACCACTGACGGTGGTCTGAACTATTTTGATCAGATCCCGACAGCCTTTACTGCACAAAATAACCAATGGACAGTGGCTCCTTACCACCATTTGTTTGGTAGTGAAGAGTTAACTCAGCGTTCTGATGTGATTCAGGAACGTATGCCGGAGCCTTATGTGATGCTCAATAGCAAAGATGCGGATCAATTGGGTGTGAAAACGGGTTCTGTTCTGGAGTTTGATTGTTTTGGTCAGCAACTGCGTCTGGCGGTTCGTCTGAGTGAAAATCTTGCTCAAGGGCAGATTGGTTTGCCAATGGGAATGCCGGGTATTCCTCCAGTATTGGCCGGTGTTTCCGTGAATAATTTGCGGGAGGTTGCATAATGAGTTGGTTAACCCCCGAAATTATTGATGTGCTGATCGCTGTTCTCAAGGCTGTGGTGATCCTGGTAGTGGTGGTTATCTGTGGGGCATTGATGAGCTTTGGCGAACGTCGTTTGCTAGGGCTGTTTCAAAACCGTTATGGACCAAACCGTGTAGGTTGGGGTGGGTCGTTACAGATCGTCGCTGACATGATCAAAATGTTCTTCAAAGAGGACTGGGTGCCACGGTTTGCCGACAGAATGATCTTTACCTTGGCGCCGGTGATTGGCTTCGTGTCTCTGTTGCTGGCATTTGCCATTGTGCCGATTACGCCGACTTGGATGGCTGCTGATCTGAACATCGGTATTTTGTTCTTTATGATGATGGCGGGTCTGGCTGTCTATGCGGTGCTGTTTGCTGGATGGTCAAGTAACAACAAATACTCGTTACTGGGTGCAATGCGTGCTTCTGCGCAGACACTGAGTTACGAAGTGTTTATTGGCCTCTCTTTTATGGGCGTTGTTGCTCAGGCAGATTCTTTCAATATGGTGGATATCGTCAATGCACAGGAGCATATGTGGAATGTCATTCCTCAGTTCTTTGGCTTCTTGACTTTTGCTATCGCGGGTGTGGCGGTGTGTCACCGTCATCCATTTGACCAGCCGGAAGCAGAACAGGAGCTGGCTGACGGCTATCATATTGAATATTCCGGTATGAAATTCGGTCTGTTCTTCGTTGGTGAATATATCGGTATTGTTACGGTTTCTGCCCTGATTGTGACAATGTTCTTTGGTGGCTGGCATGGTCCGTTCTTGCCGCCGTTTGTCTGGTTTGCGTTGAAAACGGCATTCTTCATGGTGATGTTCATCCTGATACGCGCCTCTTTACCACGTCCGCGTTATGACCAGGTGATGGCGTTTGGCTGGAAAGTCTGTCTGCCGCTGACCTTACTTAACCTGCTGGCGACTGCGGCAGTGATTTTGTACAACGCTCAATAAGGGGGGAATGAACCATGACATTGAAAGAGTTAGTGGTTGGTTTTGCCACCCAGGTACGCAGTATTTGGATGATTGGCTTGCACGCCTTTCATAAGCGCGAAACCCAAATGTATCCAGAGGAACCGGTTTATCTGCCGCCCCGTTACCGTGGCCGTATTGTGCTGACGCGCGATCCGGACGGTGAAGAGCGTTGTGTTGCTTGTAACCTGTGTGCGGCGGTTTGCCCGGTGGGATGTATCTCACTGCAAAAAGCTGAACATAAAGATGGTCGTTGGTATCCAGAATTTTTCCGCGTTAACTTCTCACGTTGTATTTTCTGTGGCTTATGTGAAGAAGCTTGCCCGACTACTGCGATCCAATTAACGCCGGATTTTGAAATGGGGGAATTTAAGCGCCAGGATCTGGTGTATGAAAAAGAGGACCTGACAATTTCAGGTCCGGGTAAATATCCTGATTATAACTTTTACCGTAAGACAGGTATGGCGATTGATGGCAAATCGAAAGGTGAAGCCGACAATGAAGCGAAACCTATCGACGTTAAAAGCCTGTTGCCGTAAGGAGCGATATTCATGGAATTTACGTTTTATACTGCCGGGCTGATTGCCATATTGGCAACTATCAGGGTGATTACCCATACCAATCCGATACACGCGCTTTTGTATCTGATTGTCTCTCTGCTGGCGCTTTCAGCGGTGTTTTTTTCGCTTGGCGCTTATTTTGCCGGTGCGCTAGAGATCATCGTCTACGCCGGGGCCATTATGGTGCTGTTCGTTTTCGTGGTGATGATGCTTAACCTTGGCAAATCTGTTGTTGAACAAGAGCGTGTTTGGTTGAAACCGAGGACTTGGATTGGTCCGGGGATACTGTCAGCCGTGCTACTTGTTGTGCTGGTGTATACCATTATCAATGTTTCTCATGGCGATATTGCTGACAATATCACGGGTGAAGTTATCAGTGCTAAAGAAGTGGGTATCAGTTTGTTTGGCCCGTATGTATTGGCCGTTGAACTGGCTTCTTTGCTATTACTTGCCGGTATGGTGGTGGCGTATCACATAGGCCGTGAGCATAAACAAGGTGAAGTGCTCAGCAACCGAAATGCGGAGGAACAACCATGATACCTCTTCAACATGGACTGATTTTGGCGGCAATTCTATTTGTGTTGGGCCTGACCGGGCTCATCATTCGCCGTAATCTGTTGTTTATGTTAATTGGGCTTGAAGTGATGATTAATGCTGCGGCTTTGGCTTTTGTTGTGGTAGGCAGCTATTGGGGCCAGCCGGATGGTCAGGTGATGTTTATTTTGGCTATCAGCTTGGCGGCGGCAGAGGCGAGTATTGGCTTGGCGCTGTTATTGCAGCTCTATCGTCGTCGCCAGAATCTGAATATTGATACAGTCAGTGAGATGCGCGGATGAACTTACTCTATTTAACAATTCTGCTGCCACTGCTGGGATTTTTGCTGTTGGCATTTTCCCGTGGCCGCTGGTCTGAAAATACATCAGCTACCATCGGGATTAGTTCTGTTGGTTTGGCTGCGTTGGCGACCTTATGGGTTGCTATCGATTTTAACAGTCAGAATGGTGCGGGTGATCTGGTTTACAGTCAGAACTTATGGAACTGGATGGAGGTTGGCAATTTCAGTATCCCATTCACTCTGGTGCTTGATGGTTTATCGCTTACCATGTTGAGTGTGGTGACTGGCGTTGGTTTCCTGATCCATATGTATGCCTCGTGGTATATGCGTGGGGAAGAGGGTTATTCCCGTTTCTTCGCTTATACCAACCTGTTTATTGCCAGCATGGTGATATTGGTTCTGGCAGATAACATGATGCTGATGTATCTCGGTTGGGAAGGGGTAGGGCTGTGCAGTTATCTGCTAATTGGCTTCTATTATACCAACCCGGCGAATGGCGCTGCGGCAATGAAAGCCTTTGTTGTTACCCGTGTGGGTGACGTCTTCCTGGCTATCGGCATGTTCATTCTGTATGACAATCTGGGGACGTTGAACTTCCGCGAGTTGGCGATTTTGGCGCCGCAGCATCTGGAAGCGGGTTCTTCGGTGATTACTTGGGCAACCCTGATGTTGTTGGGGGGAGCGGTAGGTAAATCAGCTCAATTGCCGTTGCAAACTTGGTTGGCCGATGCGATGGCCGGTCCGACGCCGGTTTCCGCGCTGATTCATGCTGCAACGATGGTGACTGCCGGGGTTTACTTGGTTGCACGCAGTCACGGCCTATTCCTGATGGCGCCGGAAATCCTGCAACTGGTTGGCACTATCGGCGCTATCACGCTGGTGTTGGCTGGTTTTGCCGCGTTAGTGCAAACCGATATTAAGCGTGTATTGGCTTACTCAACCATGAGCCAGATTGGCTACATGTTCTTAGCATTGGGGGTTCAGGCGTGGGATGCAGCAATTTTCCACCTGATGACTCACGCTTTCTTTAAGGCGCTGTTGTTCCTGGCATCGGGTTCCGTCATTCTGGCCTGCCACCACGAGCAGAATATTTTCAAAATGGGTGGATTGCGTAAATCCATTCCATTGGTTTATGTCTGCTTTTTGGTGGGCGGCGCGGCGTTATCCGCGTTGCCAATCGTCACTGCGGGTTTCTACAGTAAAGATGAAATTCTGTGGGGAGCGATGTCACATGGTCATATCAACCTAATGCTGGCTGGTCTGGCGGGGGCATTTATGACTTCCTTGTATACCTTCCGCATGATTTTCATCGTATTCCACGGTGAGGCGAAAACAAAAGCCCATCCTGTCAAAGGTATTACCCATCATTTTCCGTTACTGGTATTGCTGGTGCTTTCCACCTTTGTGGGCGCACTGATTGTGCCGCCATTGGCGGGTGTGCTGCCGGGAAGCCATGCAACGGATCACACAGGCAAAATGACCCTGGAAGTGGTTTCTGGCGTGGTCGCTGTAGCGGGTATTTTGTTGGCAATGGCACTGTATCTGGGTAAACGTCAGTTAGTGAATGGTGTGGCACGAAGTGCTCCGGGGCGTTTCTTCTCCGTATGGTGGTTTAATGCTTGGGGTTTTGATGTTCTCTATGACTGGGTATTTGTTAAGCCGTTCAAGAACATTACGCATGTATTGCGAAACGATCCGCTAAATTCACTGATGAATATTCCTGCGGTCTTATCACGCTGGAGTAACAAAGGTCTTAGCCTGAGTGAAAATGGACAGGTCCGTTGGTACGTTGCCTCTATGGGGTTGGGTGCAGTGCTGGTTTTAGCTCTGCTGCTACTGGTTTAATTTAAGGGATACATTGCGCCATGCTATTACCTTGGCTAATTCTTATGCCCTTCATCGGTGGCCTGTTGAGTTGGCAGGCTGAACGCTTCGGTACCCGTGTACCGCGTTGGATCGCGTTAATCTCGATGGGGTTGACTCTGGTGCTCTCTCTGCAACTGTGGTTGCAGGGGGACTACACCTTGGCTAATCCACAAGGGATCCCACAATGGCAAGAGGAATTTCTTATGCCGTGGATCCCACGTTTTGGTATCAGTATTCACCTTGCTTTGGATGGCTTATCACTGCTGATGGTGGTGTTGACCGCACTACTGGGGCTGATGGCTATTCTCTGTTCATGGACGGAAAATCAGCCATATCAGGGCTTTTTCCACTTGAACCTGCTGTGGATCTTGGGTGGTGTGATGGGGGTGTTCCTCGCTATCGACATGTTCCTGTTTTTCTTCTTCTGGGAAATGATGTTGGTACCGATGTACTTCCTGATTGCACTTTGGGGGCACAGAGGCTCAGGCGGTAAGACTCGTATCACTGCGGCTACCAAGTTTTTCATTTACACCCAGGCGAGTGGCTTGGTGATGTTAATTGCGATTATGGCGCTGGTATTGGTTCACTATAACGGGACAGGCGAGTGGACATTCAGCTATCAAAAACTGCTGAATACACCAATGTCACATACCGTCCAATACTTGCTGATGCTCGGTTTCTTCATTGCATTTGCTGTAAAAATGCCGGTTGTGCCTTTACATGGGTGGTTGCCTGATGCGCACAGTCAGGCGCCAACAGCGGGTTCGGTTGATCTGGCGGGTATCTTGCTGAAAACCGCCGGGTATGGTCTGTTGCGTTTCGCTTTGCCACTGTTCCCGGAAGCTTCTCATGAGTTCACGCCGATTGCGATGTGGTTCGGTGTGCTCGGGATCTTCTATGGCGCATGGATGGCATTCAGCCAGACAGATATCAAACGCTTGATTGCTTACACCAGTATCTCCCATATGGGGTTTGTGTTAATCGCGATCTATTCTGGCAGTCAGCTTGCTTACCAAGGGGCAATTATTCAGATGATTGCTCATGGTCTGTCAGCCGCAGGTCTGTTTATTCTCTGTGGACAGCTTTATGAGCGCTTACATACCCGTGATATGAATCTCATGGGCGGCTTATGGAAACGTGTGCAGTTCTTGCCTGCGTTATCGCTCTCCTTTGCTGTTGCGACACTGGGGATGCCGGGGACCGGTAACTTCGTCGGTGAATTTATGATCCTGTTTGGTAGTTTTAGTGAATTTCCGTTAATTATAACGATTTCTGTATTTGGTCTGGTCTTCGCCTCTGTTTATGCCCTGTATATGATGCAGCGTGCTTACTACGGTGAGGCAAAATCAGATGAACCACTAAGACGGATGGATATGCGAGAAGTATCCATTGTAATGGTGCTGTTGATATTACTGGTGGTGATGGGTTTCTACCCACAACCTATCCTTGATACTTCAGCGGCAGCGATGGATAACATCCAGACCTGGTATTCAGCTTCAATTTCAACTACAAGGCCGTAATTCGCCATGACAATAACTCCTCAACAACTGATCGCGCTGTTACCGCTGTTGATCGTCGGATTGACGGTAGTGGTTGTGATGCTGTCCATTGCGTGGCGACGCGATCACTTTATTAACACCACTCTGACCGTGGTAGGTTTGAATCTGGCTCTGCTGTCTCTCTATTTTGTCGGACAGCAAGAAGCGATGGATGTCACTCCACTGGTTCATGTGGATCGCTATGCTATGCTCTATATCGGTCTCGTGCTGGTTGCGAGCCTGGCAACGACGACTTTCGCCTATTCTTGGTTAGAAAATTATCCAGATAACAAAGAAGAGTTCTATTTGCTGGTGCTAATTGCGACAGTGGGCGGGATTCTTCTGGCTTGTGCAAACCACCTGGCATCATTGTTTATCGGTATTGAGTTATTAACTTTGCCGTTGTTTGGTTTGATTGGTTATGCATATCGCCAGAAACGCTCTCTGGAAGCGGCTATTAAGTATATGCTGCTGTCTGCGGCAGCCTCTTCTTTCATGCTGTTTGGTATAGCGTTGTTATATGCGGAATCAGGCGATCTCTCTTTTGCTGCACTGGGGCATCGCTTGTCTGACAGCTATATCTATCAACCTTTGATACTGTCAGGCTTGGGTATGCTGGTTGTTGGCCTTGGCTTCAAATTATCACTGGTGCCTTTCCATCTCTGGACCCCGGACGTTTATCAGGGCGCGCCTGCTCCGGTCTCTACCTTTCTGGCGACAGCTAGCAAGATAGCGATTTTCGCAGTAGTGGTGCGTTTGTTTGTTGAAGCGCCAATGGCGGATAGCGAAGCATTGCGCACGGTATTAACCGTTATTGCGATTGCCTCTATGCTGTTCGGTAACTTGATGGCGCTGACTCAGACAAATATCAAACGTCTGCTTGGTTACTCTTCTATTGCTCACCTGGGTTATTTGCTGGTGGCGCTGGTGGCGGTACAGAATCACCAGCTTTCAGAAGAAACAGTCGGTATCTATCTGGCAGGTTATCTGTTTAGCAGTATCGGCGCATTTGGCGTTGTTAGCCTCATGTCCAGCCCATATAAAGGACCGGATGCAGATTCCCTCTACTCATACCGTGGCCTGTTTTGGCATAAACCGATTCTGTCTGCGGTGATGACCGTGATGATGTTGTCACTGGCGGGGATCCCAATGACGTTTGGCTTTATTGGTAAGTTCTACGTCATTGTGTTGGGTGTAAAAGCGGAACTGTGGTGGCTGACGGGAGCTGTGGTTGTGGGTAGCGCTATCGGTTTGTATTACTACCTGCGAGTGATGGTTAGTCTGTACCTGCCTGCGCCGAAGGCTCTTAACCGTGACACACCAAGGAACTGGGCATCGACTGCCGGCGGGATCGTTGTTCTGGTTTCCGCATTATTGGTATTAGCGCTAGGTATCTGGCCTCAACCGCTGATTGATGTGATACAGCAAGCGAAAATTATTCTCTAAATAGCCAGTCAGTTGTACGGATTATTTGGAATATAAAAACCCGGTAAGATTATCCTTACCGGGTTATTGCAAGCTGTTGATTCAGAGGACAAGCTATATCTATTTCAGCAGAATCCCGTTGTATTGTGATTCCAGATTGTCAAGGTAGCCTAGCTGATCGTGTATGAGTTTAGTCAGGCTTTGCTGACGGGTTTGATCGTCTATGGTCTCCTGTAATTGGCTGGCAAAGATGCTCCATACTTGTTCCAGTTTAGTTGCCTGGAGTAATAGGGTAGTGCGTTCTTTGTCGATTTGATGCACATCAGCGATACCGGCAATCCGTTGTTCTACGCCTTTTAACTGAGTTTTTAAATCGTCGCAATCTTCGGTTAATTGAGCGATCTGTTTATCCAATTTGATTCTGGCATCAGCTAGCTCAACATACTTTAGCCCGGTGGAGATATTGGTCAGAATCTTTTTAGTGATCTCAATTCCTTGTTTGATCGCTTGTTTGATCAATTCTTTTTTAGGGCTAGACAGATTCAGTTTGTCCAGTTCACTGACATCGGGAATATAGTCCTTAAACATATCGGCCAGATTATATTGACGGATAATATTTTGGCTTTCGATGAGCTTGTCGCGATCTGGGATTAATTTGGCCTTATCCTGCTCTTTCTGCGTAATATCGGCTTGCAGCTCTTCTTTTTTTTCCTGTTCTTCTTTCAGGCGCTCTTCCAGACGTTCTAAAATAACAACATTCTGAACATCAGCAATTTTGCTGGTCATTATATTAGCTTCTTCGTGGAAGCTGGAAATGACGTTTTTAACATCTTTATTCAAATTGCGTACTTGTTCTGAACGTGCTTCCAACAGGGTTTTGCGTGTCTCGTCATCCAATTCGGAATTTTCCAGAGCAGCATCAATTTCGATGATGGTCTGGAAATAGTCTTGAGGCGGAAGTTGCCTCAGAACAGTTTGTAGATGAGGTACAGAGGCGCGAGCGGCTTCGTCGATATCTCGACTGTATAAGCTTATGCGCAGAGTTTTTTCCTGGATGATTTCAATGCCTGATTTTTGCTGGTGTGTTAAACGCCAGATGTTTTTCACCGCTTGACTCAAAGTTTTTACGCTAATTTCTGGATAAGTAATAGTTTTCTGAGGGAAAGTAATGACTTCAGTCATTTTAATACTCCTTTTTTCTATAGTCCTATGTAATACGGGGAACGATTAGTTATAGCGATGTTTGTATTCTTTCAATGCTTCATCGAAAACTTTGACTAATTGTCTAGCGGAACCTTCCACCTCTTTCCAAGGGTTTATGACTTGCTGGAATTTAGTGATAAAAGAGGTCAGATTCAGTGCATCATTAATTTGGGTGAATTTGTCTTTAGAAGCGCTGATTTGGGTCAGCATGGATTGCCACATGTAATCCAAATGGTTCAGAGCCACTTCTGCATCCAACAAACGGGTATCAATGTCGCTAAAATCAAGAGATAAATTAGTAATAGATTTTTGTAGTGCGCGTTTACCTTTGATACTCTCTTCCAGGCTGCGTACTTCTTCGATCAGCATATTTTTTCGTTTTCGCACTTCCTCAGCTCTGGAACCAAAGATGCCGCCAGTAATAGCGAGGCCGATCAACCCTCCTGCGATACCGGAGAAAGCCAAGCCTACGAATCTATCGTAGTCTTTCTTGAGTTGAGTAATTTCTTCTTTTTTCTCAGTGATTTTATCGTCCAGATCTCCGATGCTGACCGACATCTTATTGTCTCTCATCAGCTTGCGCTTATTTTCAACTTGTGGTTGTAAACCCAGAGCGATACTGCCGTTTGACAATCTGCCACCAATGAGTTTTAGCTTGAAATCAGATACTTCGGTTTTGACCTTTTCAGTTTTCTCCCGCTGTTTCGTAATATCATTTTTCATAGTGTCAAGGATTTCCCCCAGAACAGATGAGACTTCTCTATCTTCATGGGTATAGGTGATCTCGGCGAGTTGTCTATTCGATATCCCTCCTAATCTCCTCTTTATGCGTGTGATAATTGGCATTTCATTAATGATACTAATGATATTCTCACCCGTTTCGGTGATTTGTTTGCCAACAACTTCTAGGTCCATGCTCTGTTGCAGAATATCGTTTTCCACATCGCTCCAGCTAAACGAGTGAGTGCGGATTTCTTCAAACAAGGAGTGAATATCTTCTGGTTTTAATCCGGCGATATCGATCTTTTGATAACCCAAGTAGCTCTTTACTTCCTCAAGATTGAAAGGGAGTGATAAACCTTTCTTAACATACAATTTGATATTAATCAGGTCTTCTTTAGTAAATATTCCTCCGGGGCGGGCAACACCTTCTTGTTTACCAGTCAGTAATTGCAAGGTAGCCGAGGGAATATCTGTTTCGTTCAGTGTTTTTTCCGCTGGAAGTTGAGCTAATAACATATATTTCTCCATTAATGGTTCTTGCTTTATTGAAAAATTATTAAATACATCAAGGCACAACCGAACGTCATAATACTCATATTGTTAAATTAACGTTGTGTTTTTTATTGAATAATCTGAATTAAAAATACATATATTTCCGCGAGTAATTGTTGAAAAAATAGTTTTATTCATGAGTTTTATTAAATAATTTTTTGCATTGCAATTAATCTTAAATAAAATTATTTATGGTTTTTGTATATCTAATATATGGAATTAAATAATATGAATTTTTATTATTTTAATCATTAAATGTAATAATGATTTTTTATTTCTCTTTTTTATATGGTTTGAAATTTCATTTTTTAATTGATGTTAAGATGGTAAATATAAGTTGCTTTGATATTGTTTTTTTAAAATTTGTTTTAAAACAATTGGTTGTGTTAATTTTTTGGTATGGGATTATATGGTTTTTACCTTATTGATTTAAAAGGTGGATAATATGGTATTTTTATAAAGAATAAGTTAGATGTTTTTTAATTTGTCATTTATGGCATGTTTAAAAAAATAGATGGAATCGTAATCTATTTTTTAATGTCATTGAACAAAGGTTTTTGTTATTTTTAGTTCTATATTTTAATTAAAGTATTAATTGTTTATATGATAATTCAAATTAACAAGCAATGAGATTTTTGAATAGTTCTATTTGGTTGTTGTGAAAATAAGATATGATTTTTTGAAGAATAAGTATTTATTTCTTTGTTTATAATAACGCTATTTATTTAGTAGATTTTTCGTAGTAAATAAAAGAGTCGTTTTTTATAAATTGCATCGTGAAAATTGATCATACTCATGAACTTGGTATTCGTTATCTGAAGGACAAAACTTCTGATTTAGCCTGTTTAAGTATTGAGATAATAGCATTCCGCTAACGGAATCGAACAATCATAGTTACATAAATAATCAGGGCTTTAATTATTATTAATGCTCCGTATAATCCTACTTTTTATCACGTCTTTTGGGGCAGAAGTGGTGAATCGAATTGCTAATGTTGTCGCTGATATATGTAAAACACTGAATAATGAACAAGTTAGCGAAATTGGTATTCAACAGATTTCATTTCCTCTGCCAGCAGGTTGCAGCACCTACTGGCTGGAATGGCTGGCAGTTCAGTCTCATTATCCGCAGTTCTATTGGCATCATAGAGAGGGCCATGAAGAGGTCGCTGCTTGTGGGCAAATCCATCTTTTCAGTGATATCGCTTTAGCCGAAAACTTTTTACACAGAAACAGTCAGTTTCCACAGATACGGATTTGGGGGCTGAATGCCTGGGATCGGATTCAACCCGCTCGTATTACGCAATCCGAAGTAGGAGAAGCGGGTTATCTGTTTTTACCTCGTATCGAATTACGCCGCTGTCGTGACGAAAGCTGGTTGTATTTAAATATAGCTGGCCGACAGGATGTAAGAAATGCACAGGAATTTTTGCAACAGTTAGTTCCGCACCGGGAATTCTCTGCATTACAAGCGGTGGTCGTGAACGCGGAAAATGTGCCAGAGCGTGCTCAATGGTGTGACTTGATTGAGCAGGCTTTGGACACTATCACCCATCGTAAGATGGAAAAGGTAGTGATGGCGCGTAAGACGCAACTAATACTGAGTGAATCTTTAGCGGCTGCACAGTTTATGGCAGCGAGTCGCCAGATAAATCACCGTTGTTATCATTTTATGCTGGCTTTTAATCGGCACGAGGCATTTTTGGCGTCTTCACCAGAACGGCTTTACTACCGTAAGCAGACTCAGCTTTATACAGAAGCGCTGGCGGGGACGGTTGCCAATTCTGATGATGCTCAGCAAGCCGAAAAATTGGGGCAATGGCTGCTAAGTGATAAAAAAAATCAGCATGAAAATTTGCTGGTTGTTGATGATATTTGCCAGCGTCTTCAAGGAGCTGTGGTTTCTGTCGATGTGGCTCCGCCAGATGTGATTCGTTTGCGAAAAGTCCAGCATTTACGCCGCCGGATTCAGGGAAAATTAAAGAATGCCCGTGATAGTGATTGTTTGCATCGTTTACAACCAACGGCGGCTGTTGCTGGATTACCTCGTGAAACGGCACGTGATTTTATTCGTGATAGCGAACCATTCAATCGTGACTGGTATGCGGGTTCCGCAGGATATCTTTCCTGTGAACAGAGTGAATTTGCGGTTTCCCTACGTTGCGCAGAAATTAACGACAATTTACTTTCACTGTATGCTGGTGCCGGGATTGTGATGGGTTCTGATCCACAACAAGAGTGGATAGAAATAGAAAATAAAGCTGCTGGGCTGCGCACTTTACTGAAAGGTGGTTAATGAAAACAATCTCCGATTAAATGGCAATTCATTGAACTAGGATAAAGAAATAATTATTTGTGCCGTTAGGCTAATAGTCAGCTTTTATAGAAATTCTCTGAGTAAACTATGTCAAACAGCGCATTTAACCGCCGCTGGGCGGAACTTTTATTGGAAGCACTTACCCGTCATGGATTACGTCATGTTTGCATTGCACCCGGTTCACGTTCCACGCCTTTGACAATAGCTGCCGCAGCAAATAACAAACTGATTTGTCATACTCATTTTGACGAACGTGGATTAGGGCATCTGGCACTGGGATTATCCAAAGCAAGCAGAGAGCCGGTTGCCGTTGTCGTTACTTCTGGAACCGCAGTGGCGAATCTCTATCCTTCATTAATTGAGGCCAGTTTAACGGGTGAACGAGTGGTTTTCCTTACGGCTGATCGACCGCCAGAATTGATGGACTGTGGCGCGAATCAGGCTATTCGTCAGAATGGTATTTTTGCTTCTCACCCATGCCAAACAATCTCTTTGCCAAGACCGACTGTAGATATACCGGCAAGTTGGTTGGTTTCTGTCATAGATCACAATATGGCGAATTTGCGGCATGGGGCCTTGCATATTAATTGCCCATTTGCTGAACCATTATATGGTAATGAAGAGCCTACTTATGAGGAGTGGCAGCAGCAGTTAGGCGAGTGGTGGAAGAGTAACGAACCTTGGTTGAGCCAGCCAGTCGCTAATGTTGTGGCAGAAGTGCCGGATTGGAACTATTGGCAACAGAAAAAAGGCGTTGTATTGGCTGGTCGAATGAGTGCCGAAGAGGGAGTTAACGTTGCTAAATGGGCAAAAGCATTGGGCTGGCCGCTGATTGGCAATGTGCTTTCACAAACTGGGCAGCCATTGCCTTGTGCCGATTTATGGCTGGATAATCCTCATGTGCAGAAGATCTTAGCGCAGGCGCAACTGGTAGTGCAGTTTGGTTTCAGTCTGGTAGGGAAACGTTTGTTACAGTGGCAGGCGAAATGCCAGCCGCAGGAGTTTTGGATTATTGATCCGATGCCAGGCCGGCTTGATCCTACCAATCATCGTGGCAAAAAATTGACCTGCCATATTGCTGACTGGTTACTGGCTCATCCCGTACAGTCGCGTGTACCGTGGGCACAATCGCATACACCGTGGGCAGAAGAGCTTATTGTCTGGTCAGAAAAAGCGGTTAACTGCGTCAGAACAGAGTTGGCAGGGAAATTCGGTGAAGCAACGGTGGCCTATCGATTGCGTGAATTACTGCCTGAACGGGGGCAGTTGTTTGTCGGTAACAGTCTGATTATTCGTTTGATAGATGCATTGGGGCAACTACCGGCAGGGTATCCAGTTTACAGTAATCGGGGCGCTAGCGGCATTGATGGATTAATCTCCACTGCGGCGGGTGTGCAACGGGCGACAGCAAAACCCACTTTGGTTGTCATCGGTGATTTATCGGCGCTTTATGATCTCAATAGTTTGGCACTGTTGCGTCATCCTTCCTCACCAATCGTGTTAATAGTGGTAAATAATAACGGCGGACAGATTTTCTCTTTACTACCAACCCCGGAAGAAGCGAGACAACGTTTTTACTGTATGCCTCAGCAGGTTAATTTTGAGCATGCTGCGGCGATGTTCGGCTTGAAATATACCAGCCCACAAAGTTGGATGGAGTTACAACAAAATATTGAGCAGGCATGGCAACAAAATGAAACCACACTGATTGAGCTAAAAGTACCGGAGAAAGAAGGGGCTGAATGTTTGCAACAACTGTTAAAACAGGCGGCAATGTTGTGAGTCTGGCTTGTCGCAAGTTCAACGGTTACAACGACCGCCCTTGGCTGGTGTGGTTGCATGGATTATTGGGCTGTGGTGATGAATGGTTGCCGTTAGTGAATCTGTGTGCTCAATATCCCTCATTGGTCATCGATCTGCCCGGTCACGGTGATTCCACTGACATGCAGGTAAAAGATCTTATGGATATGAGTTGCCTTTTATCTGAAACATTAGCAGAACAGCGAATTAGTCAATACTGGCTGATTGGCTACTCCTTAGGGGGCCGTATTGCTATGTATCATGCCTGTTATGGTGATATTCGGGGATTATGCGGGTTACTGATTGAAGGAGGAAATCCTGGGTTATTTTCCCAACAGGATCGGAATAATCGTCTCGAACACGATAGAAATTGGGCCGGACGTTTTCGTTCTCAGCCGATTGAACAGGTTTTATCTGATTGGTATCAGCAGCCGGTTTTTTCTGATCTATTGCCTGAACAGCGTCAGCAACTGATCAAAGTACGCCGTCATAATAATGGCAATGGTGTAGCTAATATGCTGGAAAGTACTTCACTTGGATTTCAACCCTGGTTAGTCCCGGTACTGCAACAATTGAAGTTACCTTTTGTTTATCTGTGTGGTGAAAATGATAAGAAATTTCAGCAATTGGCAAAACATTGCACTTTGCCGCTGCAAACTATTCCAGGTGTTGGGCATAATGCTCACCGGGCGAATGCAGAGGTGTTTGCCACGGTAGTAAACCATTTTTTATCACTCTTTAATAAGGAATACGAATATGATTTACCCGAGCGAAGAAGAACTTTATTCCCCAATCATATGGCAGGATTGCTCCGACGGGTTTGAAGATATTTTTTATCACAAATCCACCGATGGTATGGCTAAAATCACCATTAATCGCCCGCAAGTACGTAATGCGTTCCGGCCATTGACGGTTAAAGAGATGATGCAGGCGCTGGATGATGCCCGTTATGATGACAATATCGGTGTGATTATCCTGACGGGGATGGGTGAAAAAGCTTTTTGTGCTGGTGGTGATCAAAAAGTCCGTGGCGATCATGGTGGTTATAAAGATGACAACGGCATGCATCATCTGAATGTCTTGGATTTCCAGCGCCAGATTCGCACTTGTCCAAAACCTGTCGTTGCTATGGTTGCTGGATATGCGATTGGTGGTGGTCATGTACTGCATTTGGTGTGCGATCTGACTATTGCTGCTGACAACGCTATTTTCGGTCAGACTGGGCCTAAAGTGGGTTCTTTTGACGGCGGTTGGGGGGCATCTTATATGGCTCGAATTGTTGGTCAGAAAAAAGCCCGCGAAATCTGGTTCTTGTGTCGTCAATATGATGCTAAACAAGCGTTGGAAATGGGGTTGGTTAATACAGTTGTGCCTTATGCGGATCTGGAAAAAGAGACCGTTCGCTGGTGTCGTGAAATGCTGAAAAATAGCCCGATGGCTCTGCGTTGCTTAAAAGCGGCTCTAAATGCGGATTGTGATGGCCAATCTGGATTGCAGGAGCTGGCAGGTAACGCCACCATGCTTTTCTATATGACAGAAGAAGGCCAGGAGGGACGTAATGCATTTGTTGAGAAACGCCAGCCTGATTTCAGTAAATTTAAACGTAACCCATAATGCGTACTGCAACTTTATACCGGTTCAGATTGCCAATGGAGGCAGGAGTTATCCTGCGATATCAGCGGCTTAAAACTCGTGATGGTTTTTTGGTTCACTTACAGGAACATGGTCAACAGGGATGGGGTGAAATTGCACCACTACCGGAATTCAGCAAAGAAACGGTTGAACAGGCCGGTGAAGCCGCGGTGACATGGCTTAAACAGTGGCGCCTTGGCGCTGAACCTGATGAAAGTAAATTACCTTCTGTCGCATTTGGGATTAGCTGCGCATTAGCTGAATTGCAGGGTAAATTACCGGAAGAGGCTGACTACCGGAAAGCGCCACTGTGTAATGGCGATCCTGATGAACTGATTGTTCGTCTCAGTAACATGAGTGGTCAAAAAGTTGCCAAAGTGAAAATCGGGCTGTATGAAGCTGTACGTGATGGCATGGTCGTTAACGTTTTGCTGGAAGCGGTGCCGGATTTGTCTTTGCGGCTGGATGCTAACCGCAGTTGGAGCCGTGCTAAAGCGGACAGTTTCGCTAAGTATGTCAATCCTGATTACCGCCACCGAATTGCCTTTTTGGAAGAACCTTGTCAAACCCCGGGAGAATCGCTCTCTTTTGCCCGTGATACAGGGATCGCCATTGCATGGGATGAAAGCGTTCGTGATGAAGGTTTTGAGGTAGAGGCACAAGCAGGGGTGACTGCTATTGTGATTAAACCCACTTTGATAGGAAGCCTTTCCCGTTGCTGTCAGTTGATTTCAGCCGCGCACAATGCTGGATTAGAGGCGGTGATCAGCTCCAGTATTGAAACCAGCTTCGGTTTGACTCAGCTTGCCCGTATTGCTCATTGGCTGACGCCAGCGACTATTCCTGGACTGGATACGCTGGAATTGATTCAGTCTCAGTTGGTGCGCCGTTGGCCGGGCAGCACGATGCCAGTAACAAGATTGGACGAGTTAGAAATCGCATGGCGCAGTTAAATCCATTTTCCCAGTGGCCGTGGCGCTACTGGGCATCGTTTAGCCCTGAAAATATTGCTGTTAAGTTGTGTGATCGTTCCCTAACCTGGCATCAATTAGTTATCTCTTTGGATACCATAGCGGCCAATTTTCGCCAACAGGGGGTAGTTGAAGGTAGTGGCGTAATGCTGCGAGGAAAGAACAGCGAAGAGATGTTGTTTTGTTATCTTGCGGCGCTACAGTGTGGTGCGCGGGTATTGCCACTGAATCCTCAATTGCCTGAAATGCTCTTGGCTGAATTACTGCCGCATTTGAATATCGATTTTGTGGCTGATTTTTGTGGTGACAACTTGCCTGTGGTGGATGCCAGATCCCTCGATTGGCAAAGTGAACCATTAAATTCTGATGATAATTCAGTGGCATGGGATGCTATGCGCCCGGTCAGTATGATACTGACCTCTGGCTCTTCTGGATTGCCTAAAGCGGCTGTTCACTCGATTTATGCTCATCTTGCCAGTGCGCAAGATGTACTTTCAGCAATCAATTTTCAGCAGCAAGATAGCTGGCTGCTCTCATTGCCGTTGTTTCATGTATCGGGCCAGGGGATCATTTGGCGCTGGTTAATGCAAGGGGCCTCCTTGGTGCTAGGAAATAGCAATCTGTTGGATCACGCTTTAGCGGATTATACTCACGCATCATTGGTTCCGACGCAGCTTTGGCGACTACTGGAGCAGTCACAAAATCAGTCACTGAATTTGAAAGAAGTTCTGTTGGGGGGATCAATGATCCCCATTGAATTGACTCAAAGGGCGGAGCAGCAAGGTATTCGTTGTTGGTGTAGTTATGGTTTGACCGAATTGGCTTCAACAGTATGCATTAAACGGGCAGATGATTTTCCCGGTGTCGGTAATCCCTTACCGGGCAAAGAAATTCGGCTGATAAATGAGGAAATTCAGATTCGTTCTGGCAGTCTTGCCAATGGATATTGGCTGGATGGAAAATTACAGCCATTGACTGATAGTGATGGTTGGTTTCATACCCGTGATCGAGGAGTGATACAAAATGGTGAGTTGCGTATCCTTGGTCGGATGGATAATCAATTTTTCAGTGGTGGAGAAGGGATTCAGCCGGAGGATATTGAACGGGTGATTAACACCCATCCGCAGGTTGCACAAAACTTTATTGTTCCCGTCCCCGATTCTGAATTTGGTTATCGCCCTGTCGCGGTGATAGACAGTAATTTATCTGAGGTTATTGATACATTACCTGAATGGTTGATTGGTAAACTGGCTTCTTTCCAGCGTCCGGTAGCTTACTATCTGTTGCCTCAACAATTTAAAAATAACGGCGTTAAAATTTCCCGTCAGCAAATTAAGAAGTGGGTGTTGGATTTGCCAAGTTTATATTGAGTTATTTTGATTTGTTTTCGTACTGCCCATTATTTATCGTGTAATAATGGGCAGAGATGGTTAAAAAACTGTGTTGTTAGACATTATCCTTTCATTTTTTTCAGCGCGTTTTCAACACCGGCGCCATATTCAGGGTGAACTTTTCTAAATAGCTCAACCTGACGACGTTGAGTATCTTCATGTGCGTGTGACAGTTCACTGGCGATACGATCAAACATACGTTGGTGTTCTTTACTGTTTATCAACATAAACAGTTTACGAGGCTGGCTGAAATAATCTTCATCTTGACGATGGTTCCAGTGGTCGGCGTCTCCTTCTAAAGACAATGATGGATGTTTGAATTCAGGTTGTTCCTGGAACAATCCTGCATTGTTTGGTTCATAAGTCACCGTGTTTCCACTGTTGCCATCGACACGCATTGCCCCATCACGGTGGTAATTATGGAACGGACAGCGAGGGGTATTGACCGGAATTTGATGGTGGTTAACGCCAAGACGGTAACGCTGAGCATCACCATAAGAGAACAGACGGCCTTGTAACATCTTATCAGGGGAGAAACTGATGCCTGGCACGACATTAGCGGGGTTGAAAGCAGCCTGTTCAACATCTGAGAAATAGTTATCAGGGTTACGGTTTAGCTCGAAATAACCGACATCAATCATTGGGTAATCGCCGTGAGGCCATACTTTGGTCAAATCAAATGGGTTGTACGGTAACAGATTAGCTTCTTTCTCTGGCATGATTTGGACTTTTAATTTCCAGCGTGGATAATCTCCTTGTTCAATTGCTGTAAACAAGTCACGTTGAGAACTTTCACGATCTTTACCTACCAGCGCTTCTGCCTCTTCGTCCATCAGATTTTTAATGCCTTGCTGACAGCGGAAATGGAATTTCACCCAGAAACGTTCATTATCTGCGTTGATAAAGCTGAAAGCATGGCTACCAAAACCGTGCATATGACGGAAAGATTTAGGTACGCCACGATCACTGAAATCAATGGTTAATTGGTGCAGTGTTTCAGGTTGATGAGAGAAGAAATCCCATTTATAGGCAGGATTACGTAAATTAGTGTGGGGATCGCGTTTAACAACATGGTTAAGATCTGGGAACTTCAGTGGATCGCGAAGATAGAATATAGGGGTGTTATTGCCGACTAAATCCCAGTTACCTTCTTCAGTATAGAACTTAAGCGCAAAACCACGAATGTCACGTTCAGCATCTGCTGCGCCGCGCTCACCGGCGACGGTTGAGAAACGGGCAAACATCTCGGTTTTTTTGCCTATTTCAGAAAAAATCTTAGCTCGGGTGTATTTAGTAATATCGTGAGTCACCACAAAAATGCCATGAGCACCAGAACCTTTGGCATGCATACGGCGTTCTGGGATCACTTCACGATCAAAATGGGCAAGCTTTTCTAAGAACCAAACATCTTGTAACAACATAGGACCACGTTGACCCGCAGTCATGACATTATTGTTGTCAACGACAGGGGCGCCAGCATTCGTTGTAAGTCCTCTCTTTTTCATCACACTTCTCCTGTTTTACATGAAAAAAAACAGCGGAATCGCTGATTAAGAAAAATGTTCTGGTCAAATGGCGAAATGCAAATATTGTGTTTTTTTATAATTTATTTATTATTTTCTGATTTACTATTTAATACGAAATTATTTATATAGCTAATTATTAAGTACATGAAATGAAGAATTCACACATATTTAGTAAGTATAGATGATTCATTTCTTTTTGTTGTCTATCGGTTTAGCTGTATTTGCGTAAGATGTGTAACATTAAGTAAATAAAGAGGAAATGTAATGAAGATTTATCTTGCTGCGGTAGCAACCAGTTTGTTGTTCATGGCTGAGTCTGCGAATGCGATTTCCGTGAATGTTCAGGTTGGTCGTCATTTCACCAACACTTCTGCGGCAATTGGTGATAACAGTGCCGGGTTATCTTTCAATGGCAACTGGGCACGCAGTGATCATAACGGGCAGTTGGGAAGTTTGGGAACCGCATTTAGCCTGCCTGTCGGCCCATTGACGGCCAGCATTGGCGGTAAGGCTCTCTATTTATCCCCTAAAGATGGGAAAAATGGTGAGGCATTAGCAGCGGGTGTGGGGTTGAGTTGGACTGTTATGCCCTCTTTAGCTCTGTACGGTGAAGCTTACGGCGCGCCATCCAGATTAACTTCGGGTATTGATTCTTATGTTGAGGCTGTGGGTGGCTTACGTTTTACCGTATTTAAGCCGTTGACGGTGGATGCTGGTTATCGGGTTATGAACATGAGAGGGAAAGAGGGGAATAGAGATAACAAATTGGCTGATGGATTTTATATCGGTGCCGGTTTGAATTTCTAATTTACTTTTTGCGTGTTGTCCGCACCATTTCTGATGCGGACAGTTTCGACTGCTAATTAACCCACTTCTGGCAGTAAACCACTGACAATACCTATTTGGATGGCAATGACCGTAATTCCGCAAAGAAATATCAGAACCAAAGCGGGTTTTCCGCCTTTTACCCGATAGGCTTTTTGCTCAATTTGACGGCTGCGCCATGCCAGCATGGAAGGCAGTAACAAGGCGAGAATGGACAGTGCTACCGCGGCGAAAGTTAACGCCATAACAAAGTTTGGATAGTACAAGGAGCAAAGTAGTGGTGGAACAAAAGTAATGATGCCGGTTTGCAGGCGGCCTGTCGCGTTATTACGGCGTTTGAACAGATCTGCCATGTAATCAAACAAACCTAAGGAAACGCCAAGAAATGAGGTTGCCAATGCCAAATCGGCAAACAGACGGACAGCAAGCTCTACACGAGGCGTCGCGACAACCTCTCTCACCGCTTTTAACAGCCCATTCAGCCCTGATTGCTCCGCTAAGATCCCGACAAAAGTATGAGAAGAGATAGCGCCCAGAGTGGCTAATTGCCATAAAATATAGGCAGTCAGCGGGATAGCACTGCCGATAACAAATATTTTGCGTAACTTACGGGTATCGCCTCCCATATAATTCACGATACTTGGCACACTGCCGTGAAAACCAAAAGAGGTGAATACCACGGGAATAGCCGATAATACCAAACCTTGTTCCAAAGGCATTGACATCAAGTTAGTACTTTTGATGTGGGGCATCATGACGGTCAGCATAATAACCAGGAAAATGATTTTTGCAGTAAATAGCAGGCGGTTAATCATATCGACAGATTGAGTACCGATAGTGACAACACAACCTGCGACAAGGGTGAAAATCAGTACGCCAAATGAAACAGATATGGGTTTACCCAGCCATGAAGAGAGGCTGTCTGACAGCAACTCACCGGCACCACTGATATAAGCGGTTGTCAGGGCATACATGAGGAAGAGCATACTGAAACCGGTGAGCCATTGGCCTCCTCGACCAAGATAACGTTTTGCCAGCGTTCCCAGACCCGTATCAGCCGGGCTGTATTGATAAACTTCCACCAGCAATAAAGCGGTATAGCTCATCAAAACCCAAAGAGCGACTAACATCACAAAGGTTGTTCCAAAACCGACACCGGCTGCTGCCAGCGGCATCGCCAGCATTCCTGCGCCAATTGTCGTGCCCGCTACGATAAAAATACTGCCAAGAGTACGATTCTTCACGCTTTCCCCTAGTTTCTGAACTGATTGAAATCATTATGGAAAGGCAGGCTAAAGGATTAATTTATTTATGTCAAATTAAGGTTACACTTAGTGTAAATAAATAATTACAATTGTGTTTTTGCATGATCCTAAATTATGCATTTCATTAAATATAAAAAGTTATTTATTCTATTGAGTATTTAAAAAAACAGACTTTATTCACACTTAAATAATATAATTTTTTATTTTCATCTGGATTACCAATTAAAATAAGGCGTTATTCATTATTTTAACAATTAACGCATGGTGAAATAAAAATTATCAATGGAAAAAATAACTGTTTGTTTTAGGAAAATCTGCCTTAAACTCCGACCAATGCGAGTCTGTCACGAAAGTTATCCCTTACTTAGTTAAGATCTGGGTTCCTATTCCAAGCTCAGATCCTCTATAACTACATTCTTACGAATTCCTACGACAACTGATGCTTTCCGTTCACACCGGTCGTCAGTTTGTCACCGCTCAGCACCAACCAACCTGTACTGAGAAACCCTACTACCTGAAATAATTCTGGGAACGCATTGCATTTATTGTTTCTGATATGCTTGATGAGTAGTAGGATTGGGTACCTTTCGAACGTAATTACGTCTCATCAGGCAGAGCCCCGATTCCCTGTGTTTCATGATGGGGATCCTGCTTTATGGAATTATGAGAGGGATCCGTTCTCTTCGAAGATTTGAACGGTTGGTACCTCTGGATTTGGGATGTATCTTTGTGAGTCATGGCATCACATTTGATCACGCCAGACACGGACGTTTCATCTATCAACATCAATTCACGCTGATGGATTGGTTTTTTGAGGAGTTAGCTTCATCCGTGTTATATCACGGTCAATCCAGTGTCTCATGTCTTGCGGGTGATGGAACAGTGATAGAAGCGGCGTGTTTTCATTATCATCTCCTGACTCAGGAAGCGATTTTGCGAGAAAAAAAGACTTGGCTATTGCTCTCGGCAATCACAAAAAGAAGATAAAATAAAACAATTGGAGCAGTCTGCTGTTTTCCTACAAATTCGACAAAAAAATCGTGAAAAAGAAGGAAAAGCAGCCAGTCAATGATGTATCAACCCGACAGAGTAGGAGGCCATGGTTCAGCGACTCAAGCAGGATCGGGGATTTTCCAGTGCGTATAAACCTTCAGTTTTAGTCAGTCAGGCCCGAGTTATTGTTGCTCAGACCGCAGATCCTTCCAATAAAACACGGATTATAGTGGATTGACTGGTTCAACATTATCGGCTATCAGAGGGGTATCCCAAACCCCTTTTACTGGATACGGGTTGTTTTCATGACGAGGTTATTTCTGGGACTGAAAAATATCAAATTCTGTTGTTCTGCCCTGAAGACAATGGGTACCAGAGTCTAGGAAAAATCTCCCCAAAATCGCAGTTTATTTATCACGAGGAAAAAGACCTTTATATCTGCCCAGCCAATGACCGATTACGTCATGTTAGTGCAGTAAAACCTTCCGAAAAGAGCTGTGGGCATTGGGTCTATACCGGACTTGTGCTGATTGCAAGAAAAAAGAAAAATGTACGTAGGTAAAAATGGCAGAAAAATCAAACAATGCCCGAAGGACGAAGCGCGGTATAAACTCCGTACACGTATGACCAGGTCTGAGTCAAAGAAGGTGATTGTAGAGCTGGTGTTTTCTGCATTATGCGGTATCTAGGGACGGATGTGTTTTCGGAGTAGAGGCTTATCAGCAGTTATAGTGGAATTGACCTTGTGTGCCATGGAATATAACTTATCAAGGGCAGTTGCCCTGATATTATGGGTGATTTTTAGCTATTATGGGCTGTCAGTATTAATAACAGGCGATAAATCTCTGTGGGCTTATTTTCACTCTTAAAAGAAATGCCGACCTTTTGCGACAGCCTCGATAGGGGATAGGGAGCAGTCACTTGAGTTCATTGTGGTTAAACATGAAATTACTTAACGTTGATGAAATTTGAAATAATCTATGTAAAGTAGACTATTCCCGCGTGAGAGCATGATAGCCTCTGCAATTATTTATATAATAAAATAAGGAAAAAAGACAATGAAATACAATTTTAAATCTGCCATTTATAATATCCTTAGCCTACTAGCAACAATAATAGTTACATATCTTTCCTCAGTATCATTCATAAACAACAACAACATTGCGGATATTATACTTGCCGTAATGTCCTTTTTCGGGTTTAGATCAATATTAAAATTTTTGTTTACTATCAAATGATAAAGATTTATATTCCAAAATTAGAATAACATAGTAATGGAGGACATTTAGCATGAAAATACTTGATTTTAAAGAAATTGAATTAGTATCAGGAGGCGGGGGAGCTCCAGCATCGGTAGGTAATGCCGCAGGTGTTGCTGCTATTGCTGGTGCTATAGCTGGGATACCTGGAGGGCCTGCTGGTGTTGCCATTGGAGCTGCTATAGGCGCTATAGGGGTAGCAGCTGGCTCTACCGTACCATCAGGAGGCGGTAATACAGGAAGTTTTGATTATGATCCACGATATGATTGGCCTGGGACTGAAAGTAGGTATAATAGATTTAGCTAAACTCTAACAATTAAATGAAGAGTACATATACAATTGTATTCTTCATTTGTGACTTTTCAGACCTCGACTGACAGTTTTATATATATTTAACAGGTATTAGTTGAGGTTAATATGAACAAGTAAAGAAGAACAGGAGACTAGAAGAAAGCTCAAAATATTGGCTCATGCTCAAGAAGGCAATAATGTCAGTAAGACTTGCCGTTATTGTGGGAGCTCTCAGGATAATTTTATAAGTCGGCACTGTACCCAACGCTGAGGCAGATCGATCGCAAACTCGTGTTATGGCTGACCCGCAAACATAAGCGTCTCCATGGCCATCGACGACGTGCCAGCCACTGGCTGGCGAGGGTGGTGTGGAAGGAAACGAAGTTGTTTGCCCACTGGCCGCTACTATGGGGCTGAGGGATCCCCAGAAAAATGAGACAGTCATAGCATGATGTGATCTACTGGTTCTTTCCATAATTCAATGAGATCACCGTTATGTCTGTACATAAAGTATGCCAGAACTTTTTCCAGGACGTTTTAGCTCCGTTTCACAAATATCGGCAACAAGCTCTGCTTGATGCAACAACGGCGTTAATCAATGGGGCATCTCTGACGCTGACCAGTATCGAACGTTTTCTGCCCGGACCGGCTCAGGTCAAAAACAAGATAAAAAGGGTTGATCGCCTATTAGGAAATACATCTCTTCACAACGATATTCCTGAGATTTTTAATAATATTACCGCCATGACAACTCGCCAGTTGCCTCTTTGCGTTATTTCTGTGGACTGGAGTGGTTATCCATCGCAGGAGTATCATGTGCTTCGTGCCAGCCTCCTTTGCGCCGGTCGGGCAATTCCGTTATTGAGTTGGGTTGTATCCTCGGAAAAACAAAATAACACCTTGATACAAAATCAGTTTCTTGATTCCCTCGTTAAAGCCGTCTCTTCCGATGCCAGAGTCATCATCGTCACAGACGCAGGATTTCAGAGTCCATGGTTTCGACATATTGCCTCATTGGGCTGGGATTTTATTGGGCGTATCAGGAATAACGTTCAATTTCACCTGGCAGATAGTCCTGAAATATGGCTGAAAATCTCTGACTGTCCTGGGACAATAACGCCGAAATACATGGGGGCGGGAACGTTGGTCAAAGAAAAGAAAAACCGTATTAATGGTCATTTTTATACATACAAGAAATTACCTAAAGGGCGGAAAAGTCAACGTTCAAAAGGCAGGCCAATGTATACTAAAACAGACAACGAGTATCGGCAGTCAGCAAAAGAAGCTTGGCTTATTTTCAGTAGTACAGACGATTTAAAGCCACGGGAGATCATCAAGTTATACAGTCGTCGCATGCAGATAGAGCAAAACTTCCGCGATGAAAAAAGTGAGCGTTTCGGATTTGGTCTTCGTGCCAGCCATAGTCGCTCTGCGGGTAGAATGTGGGTACTGAGCCTACTGGCAACACTGAGCACAATCGTCCTGTGGCTTATTGGTTATCACGCGGAGAATAAGGGATTACATTTGAGATATCAGGCCAACAGTATCAAATCACGGCGGGTCATCTCATATCTGACGTTAGCGGAGAATGTCTTACGACACTCCCCACTGATTTTAAAGCGAATATCACTGAATGATGCTCTTAACCACTTAACAAGGGTCTACCGCAATATGGTGCTGGTTTATTAGCGCCGATTTGTGGGGATCCCTCAGTACTATGGGGGCGGGCTTCAATGAGAAGAGCCGGATGAGCTGAGAGGTTCACGTCCGATTCCGTGAGCACCTGAGGGGGAGGTTCCCTCGGGTGACTCGACGTCTGGTTCACTGTCAGAATGAAGCTCAGGCCAGAGAAATACGGAAAATACTGGAACGACGTTTCAGTGAGTGTGGACTGGAACTGCACCCGGACAAAACCCGGATTGCCTACTGCAAGGATGGGGACCGAAAAGGCCGGTATGAACACATCAGTTTCGATTTCCTTGGATACACATTCAGGCCAAGATTGGTGAAAAACCGCAAAAGGAGCAGCCTGTTTGTGAGTTTTACGCCAGCAGTCAGCAAAACGGCGCAAAAGGCCATGAGATTCAAAATTCGCAAGTTGAAGATCCGAATGCGGACAGAACTGAACTTAACACAGATGGCAAACTGGCTAAATCCCATGATAAGTGGATGGTTGATCTATTACTTTTATTTGCCGGAAAGTCACTATGTTCATACCTGAGCCTGTCATTAAACGTCTTGATCACCTGGGACTTATCGCCGCTTTCTGTCATGAAGCCGGATTACCCCGTATGATTGATGCCATTATCCCAAAATACGCAGAGCATACTGTTTCTCGCGATGAGCCTCAACGGGCTGGGATTTCACAGCCGGACACTCCATATGTTTTCCGGGTTTTTCAGGCATAAGCCTATTGAACGCTTGATGGGTCCCGGTATTGACGCAGAACATCTCAATGACGATGTCCTCGGCCGTACACTGGATGCTTTATATGAGGCTGGCGTATCGGAGGTTTATCAGGTGCTTGCTGAGCAGGTTATTGATAAATTAGGAATAAAATCGGATTCTGTGCATCTTGATATCACGAGTTTCCACGTGGATGGGGAGTACAAGTCATCGCCCGATGAGGAGACTCAGCGCATTGAACTGACGCGGGGTTACAGTCGTGACCACCGGCCCGACCTCAATCAGGTTATCCTTGAGCTGATTTGTGAAAATCAGGCGGGGATACCGGTTTACATGCAGGCGGTGAGTGGGAATACCAACGATGCCAAAGCGTTCGCAGAAGTCACAAAACACCATATTAGTTGTCTGAAAGCGGCGCAAAACAGCCGCTATTTTGTCGCGGACGCCGCGCTGTATAGTGAAGCGACAATATCTTCTCTTCATCAATAAAAACAACGCCTTATTACCCGCGTACCGTTAACGGTTAAGGAAGCTAAACAGCAGCTGTGGAACGTGAGTACCCGCCAGCTACAGCCTTTTACCGAAGGTTACGCGGGATGCTGGATTGAATCCCATTATGGCGGGGTTCCGCAACACTGGTTACTGCTCAGCAGTACGGCTGCCGCGCAACGTGAAGCACAGGTTTTCGCGAAAAACACCCTGAAATTAACGGAAAAAGAGCTGAAATTGTTTGAAAAATTGTGCAAAAAAGCGTTTGCCTGCAAGGAGGATGCGTTACATGCCCTGCGTGATTTTGAATCCGTCTGCCAGTTTCTCGCTGCTGATGCTCCGGAGGCGAAGGAAATCGTGACTTATCAGGGGTGTGGACGTCCGGCAAAAAATCAACGCGCTCAGATTCATTATCAGCTATCGGGCCGGGCTTACAGCCAGCTGGATAAAGCCACCGATGCCAGACTCCAGGTGGGGATGTTTATTCTCGCCACCAACGACATGGACGAGGAAGCCCTTGATATGGAAACTTTGCTGGCCAATTACAAAGCCCAGCAAAAGGTTGGGCGGGGCTTCCGGTTTCTGAAAAGCCCGGAGTTCCTGACCTCTTCCATGTATCTGAAAAAATCGGAACGCATCGAAGCTTTATTGATGGTGATGACGTGCAGTTTAATGGTTTATGCTGCGCTGGAACATAAAATTCGCAGCGGATTGAAACAAAATGAAAATGCGGCATTTTACCCGGATATGAAAAACCGGCAGACACAATCGCCCACCGCCCGTTGGGTATTTTTAACCTTTGAAGGGATTAATACCTTCGAATTTCAAGAGAATCGAAGGGTAACGGGTATACAACCGTACCAAAGTGACCTGTTGAAAATATTGGGTCAATTGTATGAGTCTTTTTATTCCTGAATTGGGTGCGGAATGTCGGGTATAAGGTATTCAGGTAACTCAACAAAGCATTAGTGCGCTGGGCCAGACGAAAGTACAAGGCATTGAGAGGCATAAAACCCAGGCTTCAAAACTGCTTCAAAGGATTGCAAAGCAGCATCAGGGGTTGTTTGCCCATTGGCGGGCAGGAATGACAGGCACGTTTGCTTGATGGGAGCGGTATGAGTCGAGAGGCTCACGTACCGTTCTGCGAGAAGCTGCGGGGGCAGTTCCCGCGGTCTACTCAACCGATTAATGGGCAATTAAAAACCTTTTCTCCAATAGAGCATTCTCACCACCGAAGTATAAAAGGATTTATGTTGACTGTTTTAAGCGGTTTGATTGCTTATTGTCTTAAATGGAAGAAGCCATCACTGAAAGTTTTTTGTTCGGAAGACGATTTTTCAGTGACGGCTTAAACAGAATTCGGATTAATTAACCTCAGCTTCGTTTAAAAATAGCGATATCACAATCCCGTAAATTCAAGCTCGGTTTTTTAGGTTAGAATGTATAAGCAATTAGGCCAGCGACGATTTCCAATAAAAAACCGAGCTGACTGCGGTGTCTTGAATGCGCTATTTGAGAAATATTTTTAAGCTGATCCATGACCGTTTCTATCAAAAATCGCCTTCTTAACATCAGCTTATCCCAGAGAGATGATTCTTTTGCCTTCATGTCATTACGGACATGAGTGATTAACGTTATTCCTTCTGCTTCCAGTTCATCGCACAAAGCCTGCGACAAATATCCTTTATCGCCATATAAACATCCGGTTAACCCTTGTACCAGCGCTTTGACGGGATGGCGATCATACTTATTTCCTGAGGTCAACTTCACTGCCAGAAGTTCACCACAATCATTGATAACCCGATGAAGTTTAAAGCCATAAAACCATATATGGACGCCCCCGGTTGTGCAAGCATTGAATCGATACGGTTTGCTACCATATATCCGGCGTCATAAAGGACTTATTTGCCTGCGCCATGATGTCATCCGCACCCTGTTTCCTTATCATCCAGCATCGGTATGTGACTACCTGGGTTTTACTCAGGTTATTGCAGGGTCGATAGCCGTTTTTTCATCAGTGTTTGCAAACTCGGTTAAAGCGTCTGTTTCGATTTACTTCATTCAATTAATGGATAGCAAAAGCTTTTTTCATATTAAAATCAACCTCATCCGTCAGAATGCGCCAAATAATTCGGGTCAGCTTGTTAGCTAAAGCAACCACAGCTTTCATGGCGCCACATCGGGTAATCAACGTTCTTAGCCACTCGCCTAAAGGGTCATCCCGTTTTTGTACGCCCTGCATCATCGCGCGGGCACCATGAATAATTAACGTTCGGAGATGACGGTTGCCCTGTTTGTTCAGGGAAGAGAGACGGCTTTTCCCGCCCGAACTGTGTTGCTGGGGAACCAAACCACACCAGGCTGATAGTTGCCGGCCATTAGCAAATTGGGATGCGTTGACGTCACTCACGAAAGCCGCCGCAATAAGGGGACCGACACCGGGAATAGTCAGCAAGTGCCCATACCCTGGTTGCTGACGGGACAGTGCCATAATTTCGTTATCCATTTCATGAATGCTGACGTTTAAATCCCGCAGATCTTCCCACAGCGTATGCAATAAACGGCGCAACACACAAGACAGGGGGTTATCGCCTTCCTCCAGAATATCAGGCAGGTGCTGTTGGAGTTTCTGAATACCCACCGGCACAATGATTCCCTGTTCAGCGAGAAAGGCCCTGATTTGATTAGCAAGGGCGGTACGCTGTTCCACCATGAGCTGCCGGGCACTGCGCAGTGCTTTGATATCTTGCTGTTCTACGGTTTTGATGGGAACAAAATGGAGACCGGGTCGACAGCCGTTTCACAGATAGCCAGCGCATCATTAGCATCGTTTTTTTGATGATGGCTGAAAGCTTTTACATGCTGGGTGGGAATAATCCGGACATGATAGCCCATAGATTGTAACGTCCGGCCCCAATAATGAGAAGTAGCACAGGCTTCCATAGCTATGAGCGTTTCAGGTGGAAAAGTCCGTATGGTATCAAGAAATTTTTGTCGGGGAATTTTTCGATTCGAAGCAATAGACCCGTCTTCCATCCAGACACAAACTTGAAAAACGTTTTTAGCGAGGTCAATCCCCACCACTTTGATCATATTCATGAGATGTTCTCCCAAAATTCAGTGTATCGGAAAAAAATGACACTCTTTACCGCTGAAAAAGGGGACGTCCATCACATCAGCCAGTACTCGTTTTCCCTCGCTGTGCGACGCCCTGAAATACGCGATGACGGGGAATACGGAGATTGTGGCAAACAGCAATTTGGGTTGAATCAATAAAAGCGATCCCCTGGGTTTCAGCCTTGCGTGACGAAAGAAAAGCACAGAGAGGAATGAGAGCGCCCTTTGCTTCAAGGTTAACATCCGGGTGTAGCTGACCAACTGGGGAAAATCGGCTTGAAGATAGTGTTTAACATGCTGAATATAAAACGTTTTAAAATCATGATAATGGCTCGTGTGGAATAAAATGAGTATCGTCATGACTTCACTGAGAGAAAGGGAAGCTTCGCGGCAATGTTTGAACAAGTCATTTTCAATTAACTGTTGATGCCAGAGAGGAATAAATTTTTGGCAAAAATCATCGACGCAGCAGTAAAGTTCTTCTAAATTAAACAGGCCTGAGGATCTCCACGATTTTGTTTTCTTTGATAAAAACTTTGATCGTGCCTCAGGCACTTAGTTCCCTTCTTAAGCAAACCTCAGGTTAATTATATCGTAAAAAAATTCCCTTTCAGAATCAAAATAATCTGTACAGATAATGGTCACGAATTTCAATCTAAATTCCATTGGCATCGTGAGTATTTGGAGCTTGAACTCGTGTATATCAGATCTGCCTGCACCAATTTAAATGGGAAATTTGAGCGTTTCCATCTTACCAATAACCGACAAGCAAGAGTTTTACCCATTACTGAACTATAAGAGGATGTAGATTTAGAAGCCAAATTGGCTGAATGGGAGGCGTTTTACAACTATCACAGGCCATACAATGGCTTGAAATGTAAAACGCCTTATTAGACCCTTGTTGAGAAAATGACTTAAAAATGCTCTGTCAATCGAACGCAGAGATTACACACTTAAATTCATAATCTGATAACTTTATCAGCCGAATTTATCGTCGAATCCCTGTGTGCAATTATTACTCTTGTTATATTCATTTTGCTTATTGCTTGGTTTACAAAGAACTCACTTTCTTTATCAAGATGACTTGTCGCTTCATCCATGAAAAGAATTCTTGGTCTTCTGTACAGCGCTCTTGCAATAAAAATACGTTGCCTTTGACCACCTGAAAGGCCTTCTCCCAGTTCTCCGATAATCGTTTCGAATCCCATCGGCATTTTAATAATATCATTGTGAATATAACTTGCTTTTGTACATTCTATAAGCCATTCTTCATCTGTTACTGATTGAAACCCGCAGATATTTTCTTTGATTGAACCAGAAAAAAGTTTATCTTCTTGCATAACACAGGATATCATACGTTGGTAGTTATTAATTCCAAGTGAAAATATATCAGAGCCGTCCACTAAGACTTTACCAGATGACGGTTCAAATAATCCGCAAAGCACTTTCATTAAAGTTGTCTTTCCTACTCCTGAAGGACCGGTAATAGCCACACTTTCACCGGGCGCTATAGAGATGTTTAGGTCCGTAAATACTGGGTATGACTGGCGGTCATATCGGTAGCTTAACCCCTTTATTTCAAGAGATACTGGTTGCATCATGGAGACATATGGTACTTCCGGTTTCCTTTTTTCCTTTCTGCTCAGAGCAATATCAGATATACGTTCATTATGCATGTTCAGCATCCTTAACTGAAGCAACATTCCGGTCAACGAGGCTATCCGCTCGGAGAATTGGCTTCTAAATGTCCCAAAAGCTACAAACATACCTATTGTCATCTGGTTATCGATGATGAGGTTGGCACCTAGCCATAAAATTATCACTTGGTCGCAGGCTGAGATGAATGTGTTCAAACCGCCGAATAGCATATCCATCTTTGTGAGCTTTATGCTTGAATTTGCCTTATCTATTATTAGGTTAAGCCAATTATTTCCTCTTAATTCTGCCATTCCCTGCGTTTTTACTGTAGATATCCCGTAAAGAGTTTCCATAAAATACGAATTGGCTCTGGCATCTCGGACTAATACTTCTTCTGACAGCTGACGATAATATGTGTAAGTAGATAGACGAATAATCACATACAGTGCTGTAAAACCAATAACAAACCAAGTCAGATAACCACCGTATAATATCATCATAATCAACACACCGGTGACCATAATGCTGTCCATAATAACTCCAACAACATTAGTAGTGAATGTGGATCTCAGAACCTCAAGAGAACCGAACCGAGATTGAATATCACCCAGCTTTCGCTTTTCAAAATAGTCTAGAGGAAGACGCATCAAGTGTGAGAAAAGCCCGGATTTCCACTGGATATCAATCAGTGTTCCCATTACAAGCAATGACCAAGCTCTCCCCATACTTACCACCGCCCGTAGTAGAATAAAAAACAATAATCCAATACAAATCAGTGTTAGCAGTCCATTGTCTTCTGAGGGGATAACATGATCCATAACCAGCTGTGTACTTACAGGCATCAGTAGATTTATAGATTCGATAATTAAAGACAGACAAAAGATTTTCACCAAGGAACTTTGTATGCCTTGAACTCCTCGGATGAGCTTCCTTAAATTCACCCTCTTCCGAACGGTTTGTACCTTAAAATCGTTTCCGGGCCATACTTCCATTGCTACCCCAGTGAAGTGCCGGGATATTTCAGCTAGACTGATAATTCGATGTCCTTGAGCTGGATCGTGAATTATAAAGCGGTTGGTTTTTATGCCGACTAATACTACGAAATGGTTAAAATTCCAGTGAAGAATACACGGGGTTTTTAGGGAACTTAGTTCGTCTATATCTAGAGACAGAGGTCTTGTCATCATGTCAAGTTGGGCTGCAATTTCTGCTATACCACGAAGAGTTGCACCACGCGGTGAGATGTTAAATCTTTGTCGGAGAGAAAACAGATCAATATTCTTCCCGTAGAAAGCGCATATCATCGATAGACAGGCTAATCCGCATTCCGCAGATTCAGTCTGAAGTATCTGTGGGACGCGTTTTTTTGATGATACGTTGAGATTTTTTATGATGTGTCTGAAGGTATTTTTAATCACGGATCGATCCTGCGATACTGTTTTTCATATCGTAAAATGGAGAAAACATCCACTGGTATAACTTTCTGTTTTCGAGAAAAATAGTAACTTTCGCTTTCATCCCACTTTCTATTCTCAATACCTTACCATTATAGAATAAGTTGTTTTTTTTCGGTCGCACTAAAACCTTATAATAAGTAGAGTTATTTGTTGATAAACTTTTTGGTGCCCCTGGGTAAGTCATCATTTCCTGAACTGATGCAGGAGTCTTGGATATAACCTCTATTTCACCTGAGAATTGACCAAATTTTTCAACAGGAAAAGCCTCATATCTTATATTAACATTACCTCCCGGTGATATATAAGGAACAGCATCATTAGGAACCCAGATAACAAGATAATGTTTCTTCACATCGTTTGGCCTAATTTGCATTAGGCTGTCACCTAAATTTACCATCTGTCCTTCAGTCACACTTAATGAATCCACTTTGCCATCTGAAGGAGATTTAACAACAATATACTCACCTGCATCAGTATTAGTTAATTCTTTCTGTAACTCATATTTTTGCAACTCCATTTGATAAATACGACTATCAAATTCTGCTGACTGTGTCTGAATTTGTCCATCAATATTGATAATTTGAAGTGCATTCTGTTCGTTCTGGCTACCCAAACTTAACAGATTATTTTGCTGTTGGTAATAGAGGGCTACTTGGTTAGTTAGTTGATCTTTGGTTATCAGCCCCTTTTTCTGATAAACTTCATAATGTTCCATGTTACTTTTCATTAAGTTAACACCCTCCGTGGCTTTTTTAATAATTTCAGAAGATCTATTAAAAGCCTTAATATACTGGCTTTTCTGTTTTTCTAGGTATCCTATTGTATTTTCCTTGTTGACTTCTAACTTGGATATAATTTTCTCTATGTTCTCAATCTGACTTTTGATGTCTCTACGTTGGTTATTGCTAACAACTCCTTTTTTAGTAGTTTTACTTACATCAATCTGATAGATTTCCTGCCCTTTTTTTACAACCTGTCCTTCAGATAGAAACTTATTTATAACGAACCCTTGCGACGTAGAATAAACACTTATAGCTCTAGGATATGTGATTATTTCGCCATTAACATTGATTCTTCTGGTATAGCTTCCTAAAATAATAAAGGCAAGGATAATGGTGATGAAAAAAATACAAATTGCTACAATTAGCCAAGCAGGGATCCCGGGGAGCAGAAGAGCTCGACCGTTCCATTTAGCTTTTTGATTATCAATCGCTTCCTGTCGAAAAATCATCTGCACATCCATCTCTAAAATCTATATACTATATAAAGAATAAAATTTACCATAACATTCATTTTACTACACTATCGGACAGGGTTTTAATCCCAGTTTTAGGGTGTAAATGTTAAGACCCTTGCAGAACCCGCCCTTGAAACTGGGCAGATAATCTTACGTGTTGCTTATCTACAGAAATCCAAGATAATCGTAGGTGGTGATCGGAGACGCAAATTTTTGCGGTGTTGTGAGGAGCTGAACAAGCCGCTCTAGGCACACTAGGTGTTTAGTCCCAGATTTTTTTGTCACCAGAAATTTGGTGAATTGATCATCAAACACACAACATTTATAATCAATATATATCAACATTAAAGGCATTAAGAATATGAAGAGGCAGGTTTGATATCTACATTGACATTTAACCTGAAAGATAAGCAGGTTTTTCTGCCTTTGTTGAAAGCAACTGCTTACTTGCAAAGTCTGAATGAGTACACGCGAAAGTTGTTATCTGAAGCTATCGCTCATCGTGTTGCTAAGGGGAGTGGTGAATTGTTTTCAAATTCAGTACGCATAAGAGAATTAGCCAATGACAACATTAAATATTGCATGAGGATAAAAGAAGCAATACGTATCGTTCTGTCATCTGATAATCTGAGTAAGAATTTTCCAGATCCGTCTGAGCGAGAAATATTTCGGGTGAATATTGTGAAGTTCGGTCGAGAAATAGCGAACTCTGAATATACTGCGTGTGATATTCTTTCGGCTATTGAACAAAGCCTGCCTCCGACAAAGACATATCATCCTGATAATTTACCTACTTCTAGAGAAATTAAATTGATGATATCGGCAGAACATAAAAACCTTGGTCTGCTTTAAAAATAAATACTAAAGCTCAATCTCAATATCACTGAGTGGATGACAGCAGCAGGGTAAAATTTCGCCTTCATTAACAAAAGCCAGCGGTTTGCGCCGATAACCGACTTTTCCTTTTATCAATCTGACACGGCAAGAGCCGCAATAACCTTCGCGGCACTGGTATTCAGCTTGAACTCTGCCTTGTTCCAGCGCCTCTAGCAGACTGTTATGCAACTTGGGAGAGCTGTAGATATGATAACCCTGCATACCATGCAGGGTTACTTTATAGCTTGTCATCAGAGTTCAAAATCACTCAGGTCATCAGGGTTAACTTCAGCATCAATCTGACCAACCAGATAGGAACTGACTTCAACTTCTTGCGGCGCGACTTGAACGTTATCAGACACCAGCCAGGCGTTAATCCACGGAATCGGGTTAGAGCGCGTTTCAAATGGCAGTTTCAGCCCGACAGCCTGCATACGGATGTTGGTAATGTACTCAACATATTGACACAGAATATCTTTGTTCAAGCCAATCATGGAACCTTCGCTGAACAGGTAGTCTGCCCACTCTTTTTCTTGTTCCGCCGCCTGAACGAACAGGTCATAGCACTGTTGTTCACACTCTTTGGCGATTTCTGCCATTTCTGGATCGTCTTGACCAGAGCGCAGCAGATTCAGCATATGTTGTGTGCCGGTCAGATGTAGTGCTTCGTCACGGGCGATCAATTTGATGATTTTTGCATTACCTTCCATCAATTCGCGTTCAGCAAAGGCAAATGAACAGGCAAAACTGACGTAAAAGCGGATCGCTTCCAGCGCGTTAACGCTCATCAGGCACAGATACAATTGCTTTTTCAGTTCACGCAGGCTAACGGTGATGGTTTTACCGGCAATTTGATGCGTGCCTTCACCAAATAGCTGGTAGTGATTAGTCATCTCAATCAGATCATCGTAATAAGCGGAAATGTCTTTCGCCCGTTTTAGAATCTCTTCATTGGTGACAATATCATCAAACACAACCGCCGGATCGTTGACGATATTCCGAATGATGTGAGTGTAAGAACGTGAATGAATCGTTTCAGAAAAAGACCAAGTTTCAACCCAGGTTTCCAGCTCAGGGATGGAGATCAAGGGCAGAAAAGCCACGTTCGGGCTGCGGCCCTGAATAGAGTCCAGCAGCGTTTGATATTTTAAGTTACTGATAAAAATATGCTTTTCATGGTCAGGCAGCGCATTGTAGTCAATGCGGTCGCGAGACACGTCAACTTCTTCCGGGCGCCAGAAGAAAGAGAGCTGTTTTTCGATCAATTTCTCAAAAATCGGATACTTTTGTTGGTCATAACGGGCTACGTTTACTGGCTGACCAAAAAACATTGGTTCCTGTAACTGATCGTTTTTGACTTGTGAAAAAGTGGTATAGGCCATAACTTCCTCAAATTAAATCTTACACGCGCCGCCTTCACAATCGGAATCAGCAGATTCCACGACTTCTTCCAGGTCATCCTGAACGTCTTCCGCACCATCACGGGTATTGTGGTAATACAGAGTTTTCACGCCATATTTGTAAGCGAGCAGCAAATCTTTCAGCAGTTGATTCATCGGCACTTTTCCGCTTGGGAAATGTGTCGGATCGTAGTTGGTGTTGGCAGAGATCGACTGGTCGATAAATTTCTGCATGATGCCAACCAACTGCAAGTAGCCGTCATTGCCCGGCATTTGCCACAAGAGTTCGTAAGCGCTTTTCAGACGCTCATATTCCGGGACAACTTGGCGTAAAATGCCATCTTTTGATGCTTTGATGCTGATGTAGCCACGAGGCGGTTCAATACCGTTGGTGGCGTTAGAGATCTGGGAAGAGGTCTCTGACGGCATCAAAGAAGATAAGGTTGAGTTGCGCAGACCATACTGTTTGATCTCGTTGCGCAATGTTTCCCAGTCATAGTGCAGCGGTTCATTGGTCAATGTATCCAGCGCTTTTTTATAGGTATCGATAGGTAGGATACCTTTAGAATAGGTGGTTTCTTTAAACCACGGGCAAGCGCCTTGCTCTTTCGCCAGTTCATTAGAGGCTTTCAACAGGTAATACTGAATAGCTTCAAATGTTTTGTGAGTCAGGTTGTTCGCGCTGCCATCGGAATAACGCACGCCATTTTTTGCCAGATAGTAAGCATAGTTGATAACACCAATGCCTAATGTACGGCGACCCATTGCCCCTTGTTTCGCTGCAAGGATAGGGTAGTCCTGATAATCGAGCAGGGCATCAAGGGCACGGACCGCCAGAATCGCCAGTTCTTCCAGCTCATCAAGATTTTCAATTGCCCCCAGGTTGAATGCGGACAAGGTACACAGCGCGATTTCACCATTTTTATCATTGATATCATTTAATGGCTTGGTTGGCAGTGCAATTTCCAGACACAGATTTGATTGGCGCACTGGGGCGACTAAAGGATCAAATGGGCTGTGCGTGTTGCAGTGGTCTACGTTCTGAATATAGATACGGCCGGTAGAAGCACGTTCTTGCATCATCAGGGAGAAGAGCTCAACCGCTTTCAGACGTTGCTGACGGATATTGCTGTCTTGCTCATATTTGGTGTACAAGCGCTCAAATTCATCCTGATCGGCAAAGAAGGCATCATATAGCCCTGGAACATCGGATGGGCTGAACAGGGTAATCTCTTCACCTTTGATCAGACGCTCGTACATCAGTTTGTTAAGTTGTACGCCGTAGTCCATGTGACGAACTCGGTTCCCTTCAACGCCACGGTTGTTTTTCAGTACCAACAGGCTTTCAACTTCCAGATGCCACAATGGGTAGAACAGTGTAGCGGCACCACCACGAACGCCTCCTTGAGAACAGGATTTGACAGCGGTTTGGAAATGCTTATAAAAAGGAATACAGCCGGTATGGAAGGCTTCGCCATTACGGATTGGGCTTCCCAGGGCGCGAATACGGCCCGCATTGATACCAATGCCAGCACGTTGAGAAACGTATTTCACAATAGCGCTAGAAGTCGCGTTAATGGAATCTAGGCTATCGTCACATTCAATCAGCACGCAGGAGCTGAATTGACGGGTAGGGGTGCGTACACCTGCCATGATCGGGGTTGGCAGAGAAATTTTAAACGTCGAAGCTGCGTCGTAAAAACGGCGAATGTAGTCCAGACGCGTCTCTTTCGGATAACCGGAGAATAGGCAAGCCGCTACCAGAATATAGAGAAATTGGGCGCTTTCATAAATTTCACCGGTAACACGATTTTGAACCAGATATTTACCTTCAAGCTGTTTGACCGCCGCATAAGAAAAGTTCATATCACGCCAATGGTCAATAAAATCGTCCATTTGCTCGAATTCTTCTTGCGAGTAGTCTGCAAGCAAGTGCTTATCATATTTGCCCATTTCTACCATGCGGGATACATGGTCATAGAGTGCCGGCGGCTCGAATTGACCATAGGCTTTTTTACGCAGATTGAAAATTGCCAAACGGGCGGCTAGATATTGATAGTCAGGCGCGTCACCGGAGATAAGATCAGCGGCAGCTTTAATCATTGTCTCATGAATATCTGAGGTTCTGATGCCATCGTAAAATTGGATTTGGGACCGCAGTTCTACTTGTGATACCGAGACATTTTTCAGTCCATCGGCTGCCCAGTTAACAACCCGGTGGATTTTCTCAAGGTCAATTCGTTCTTTGTGGCCATCACGCTTTGTTACTAGCAGACTATGGTTCATGGACAGGCATACCTTACATTTACTTTCAAATTCGCTCCCACCTGCTTTGTGTCTTTGACTTAGACCAAAACATAACCCTCTCAGTGGCGAAAAAACCAACGAGAGAGTAGTGGTAATGGAATGTTAAGGAACACAATATGTAGGGGGTACACTAAATAATGACAACAAGATAATGTTAAAAGCGGCTTTTATCAAGTGCACAAAAATACGGATTCTTGTGGATAACTTGAGGACTAAAATTTATTAAAAAGCCGGAAGCCTGCATCATTACTAGCGGTTGCTCTGACAGAAACACCGGCAAAAATGAGTGAAAAAATTCCTGAAAATATGATTTATTTGCCGATTTATTAATCTGTCAGATGAATATGTCAGACATACTGAGTGTGTAACATATAATTGACGTCTACATTATAACCAAGGTTAAATTTATCTGTTAGTGGGTTGTAGTGCAGACCGATAATATGCTTTTCCCGCAGAGGTGTGCTGTCAATCCAGCCTATTAACTCTGACGGCCGGATAAATTTCTTCGCATCATGGGTTCCCTTTGGTACCATTTTTAGAATGTATTCCGCGCCGATTACCGCCATAAGCCAGGCTTTTTTGTTGCGGTTAATGGTAGAAAAAAAGACGTGTCCGCCGGGTTTCACCAACTGAGCGCAAGCACGGACAACCGATTGTGGATCTGGCACATGTTCCAGCATTTCCATACAGGTGACGATATCATAAGCTTGTGGATATTTTTCGGCGTGGCTTTCTACTGTTTCCTGTACATAAGTCACGGGGATACCTGTTTCAAGGGCGTGCAGTCTGGCAACTTGAAGCGGTTCCGTACCCATATCCAGCCCGGTTACTTCTGCCCCTTCCCGGGCCATACTTTCTGACAAAATACCGCCGCCACAGCCCACATCTAAGACTTTTTTACCGAAAATGCCGCCAGAACGCTGCAAAATATAGTTCAAGCGTAGCGGGTTAATTCGGTGCAGTGGCTGAAATTCACCTTCCAAATCCCACCAGCGAGAAGCAATCGCTTCAAATTTCTCTATTTCCTGTTGATCAACATTGTTTGAGGTGGAAGGGGTTTTGATGTTCATCAGCGGTTGTCGCTCCTTAAACTTTCTTTAAACAGGCGGATTCACTCCGTTCTGCCAGGGTTCACTCAGTTCTGAGTCAGTTCTGAAATAGTATACACGGCTTAATTTTTAAATACCCGTATCTGATTTTTATAAAACTGTTGGTTTGTGGTATAGTTCTAAACCTTTGAATTCGGAATGTATGAGGGATAGTGGGCTCCATGAGCGACATTGCCAGAGAAATCACCCCGGTCAATATCGAAGAAGAGCTGAAGAGCTCATATCTGGATTATGCGATGTCTGTAATTGTCGGGCGTGCACTACCAGATGTTCGAGACGGACTAAAGCCGGTACACCGTCGCGTACTTTATGCCATGAGTGTATTGGGAAATGATTGGAATAAACCCTACAAGAAGTCTGCCCGTGTTGTCGGGGACGTCATCGGTAAATACCACCCACATGGGGATAGCGCAGTCTACGATACGATTGTTCGTATGGCTCAGCCGTTTTCCCTGCGCTATATGTTGGTTGATGGTCAGGGTAACTTTGGTTCAGTCGATGGAGACTCAGCCGCCGCTATGCGTTACACCGAAGTGCGTATGGCGAAAGTTGCCCATGAACTGCTAGCGGATCTGGAGAAAGAGACGGTCGATTTTGTGCCAAACTATGATGGTACAGAACAGATCCCGGAAGTGATGCCAACGAAAGTACCAAACCTGCTGATTAACGGCTCTTCTGGTATCGCAGTGGGTATGGCAACTAACATTCCTCCTCATAACTTATCCGAAGTTATTGATGGTTGTCTGGCTTATATTGAAGATGAAAACATCAGCATTGAAGGGCTGATGCAGTATATTCCCGGCCCAGATTTCCCGACCGCTGCGATTATTAATGGTCGTCGCGGTATTCAGGAGGCTTATCGGACTGGTCGCGGTAAAATTTATATTCGTGCCCGTGCGGAAATTGAAGTTGATGAGAAGAATGGCCGTGAAACTATTTTAGTGCACGAAATCCCTTATCAGGTCAATAAAGCCCGTCTGATTGAAAAAATTGCCGAATTGGTGAAAGAGAAGCGCATCGAAGGGATCAGCGCACTGCGTGACGAATCAGATAAAGACGGCATGCGGATCGTGATTGAAGTGAAGCGGGATGCGGTGGGGGAAGTGGTTCTGAATAACCTCTACTCTCTGACTCAACTTCAAGTCTCCTTTGGTATCAACATGGTGGCTCTGCATCAGGGGCAGCCGAAGCTACTGAATCTGAAAGATATTATTTCAGCTTTCGTATGCCACCGTCGTGAAGTGGTCACTCGTCGTACCATCTTTGAATTACGTAAAGCGCGTGAACGGGCCCATATTCTTGAAGCATTAGCTGTCGCACTGGCGAATATTGATCCTATCATCGAACTTATCCGTCTTGCTCCGACGCCAGCCGAGGCAAAAGCTGCATTAGTTGCTAAGCCGTGGGAATTAGGCAGTGTTGCTGCCATGCTGGAACGTGCCGGTGATGACGCCGCTCGTCCAGAATGGCTGGAACCACAATATGGCGTGCATGAGGGTAAATATTATCTGACCGAACAACAGGCTCAGGCCATTCTGGATCTGCGTTTGCAGAAACTGACTGGTTTGGAGCATGAAAAACTGCTGGATGAATACCGTGAATTGCTGACATTAATCGGCGAGTTGCTGTTCATTCTGGAAAATCCTGAGCGCTTGATGGAAGTGATCCGTGAAGAGTTGTTGGCAATTAAGTCGCAATACAGCGATGCCCGCCGTACTGAAATCACGGAAAATACGGCTGATATCAATATTGAAGATTTAATTAATCAGGAAGATGTTGTTGTTACGTTGTCACATCAAGGGTATGTCAAATACCAGCCGTTATCTGACTATGAAGCGCAGCGCCGTGGTGGTAAAGGTAAATCCGCAGCGCGTATTAAAGAAGAAGATTTTATTGACAAGTTGTTGGTTGCCAATACTCACGATACGATCCTCTGCTTCTCCAGCCGTGGCCGCTTGTACTGGATGAAGGTTTATCAATTACCGGAGGCTAGCCGTGGTGCGCGTGGTCGTCCGATTGTTAACCTGTTGCCGCTAGAGCAAAATGAGCGCATTACGGCGATTCTGCCGGTGCGTGAATATGAAGAAGGGCTGTATGTCTTTATGGCTACGGCCAGTGGGACCGTGAAGAAAACCGCGTTGCAAGATTTCAGCCGTCCGCGCAGTGCCGGTATTCTCGCTGTTAATCTCAATGAAGGTGATGAACTGATCGGCGTTGACCTGACTGACGGTAATAACGAAGTTATGTTGTTCTCCGCGGAAGGGAAGGTTGTTCGTTTTGAAGAGGAAGCTGTTCGTTCAATGGGGCGTACAGCTACCGGTGTACGTGGTATCAAACTGAGTGGTGAAGATAAAGTTGTTTCTCTGATTATCCCACGTGGAGAAGGAGAAATTCTGACTGTCACTGAAAACGGTTATGGCAAACGTACCGCTGAAAACGAATATCCAATCAAATCCCGTGCAACGCAGGGGGTTATCTCGATTAAAGTCAGCGAACGTAATGGTAACGTGATCGGTGCGATTCAGGTTGAACCAACCGATCAGATCATGATGATTACTGATGCTGGTACGTTAGTGCGTACAAGGGTATCTGAAGTCAGCGTTGTTGGCCGCAATACCCAAGGTGTAACACTTATTCGTACCGCTGAAGATGAGAAAGTTGTCGGTTTACAGCGGGTTGCTGAGCCTGAAGATGATGAAGAGGGGCTGGCGGCAGAAGGGGAAGAATCAAAAAGTGATAACACCGATTTACCTGATGCTAACAGCAGCGAGTCAGTTGATCCGGTTTAAGTGAAGATATTTTTTACTTAATCAAGAAACAGGTACTTCGGTGCCTGTTTTTTTAAAGGGATTTTTATTGATATTGAAATATGCGATCGATGGATCTTTGTAATCTTTAAACTCTGGTATATCTTGTTGTTAAGGACGTTGAATGATGCCGGTTTTTATTAGGTAACCTTTTGAGATATCTTTCTTCTTTTCGTACATCGCTAAAAATATCCCGTTATCTTTTCCGGGTGCTTGGCTTAATGTTGTGGGCGTTAGGCGCTTTATTAACAGCTTTTTACCTGGTTAATATCTTTAATGAAGTCAAGTCGGATATTCGGCAAGAATACAATGCTAATTATGATTCCACACTCTCTTATGTGCGTCATACAGCAAGTATTCTACGTGATATCCAATATATGACAGAGAAGCATTTACTGAATTCTAATGGAAAAAATGCTATTTTTGATTTTCCACATAATAGCCCGGCGTTTTCTTATCATCCTCTGAACCAAAGCGCTGACTGTCGTACTTTTCGCAACAACACTCATAGCTATTTAAATTCGTTGAATAACCTTATCTTCTATTGGAAAGATAATCTTGCGGCGCCTCAGGGGTTGAATCAGGTTTTTCTGGTGGGTACACAAAGTATGTGTATGGTGAATTTTTCTATCCGTAATACCTCGACTGACCCTGATACATTGAAAAAAATAGTTTATGAAAATTCACGCAGACTTATCAGCCTGAAAGAGCAAGGTAAAGAACGAAATGTTTATTGGGTTATACCTGGCGCAAGATCGGATAGCGGTCATCTCTATGTATTGGCGCCGGTATATGTCAATGGTCAGATGGTTGCAATGATAGGCATTGAACAATTCATCAGATTGGACTCTTTTATTCAAAGGCAAGATCGCCCAATTTCAATAACGTTATTGAATCGCAGTAATCAGCCTGTGTTGCACTATCCAGCAAATGACGACTATAAACTTCATTATGCTGATTATCAGTTAGAAGCGCCTTATTTTGGCTATGATGATAATTTTGCTGATTTACTGTTAAAACGCCGGTTAATGCCATCTTCATTCAGCATCATCTATGCACTTCCACTGAAAACTATTTTTGAGGGTTTTAAACTACAGATTATTAGCAGTATTGTGCTTAATGTGTTATCTGCCTTTGTCATCATTGTTCTGGTATATCTGTTTGAGCGAAAGATGTTTGCTCCGGCGGAAGAGAATGCAATTCGGCTAGAAGAACATGAGCAATTTAATCATAAAATTGTCGCTTCAGCACCGGTTGGGATCAGTATATTACGGGTCAGTGATGGCAGTAATATACTGAGTAATGAGCTGGCCCATAATTATTTAAGAATGCTAACCCATGAAGATCGGGAACGCATTATTCATATTATTTGTGACAGAACCAGCAGTTATGTTGATGTTGTCACCAGTAATCACCATCACCTACAAATCAGTTTTGTTCATTCCCGTTACAGGAATGAAGAGGTGGCGATTTGTGTTTTGGTTGATATTAGCGTCCGTGTACGGATGGAAAAATCATTACAGGAGATGGCGCTGGCATCGGAACAGGCTAACTATTCTAAATCTATGTTTTTAGCTACCGTCAGTCACGAATTGAGAACGCCGCTTTACGGTATTATTGGCAACCTGGAGTTATTACAGGCGCATTCGTTGCCTGCTGAATCTATTCGTTTGTTATCAACAATGAATAATTCTTCAGCGTTGTTGCTAAAAATTATCAGTGATATTCTCGACTTCTCAAAAATTGAATCTAAACAGCTTAAAATTGAGTCTAGAGAATTTTCCTGTCAGGAAGTTATCTCTCATGTTATTTCTAACTATCTGCCGTTAGTGGTGAAAAAAACGTTGACCTTGTATTGCTATATTGAACCGGATGTACCGGATTATATCTGCAATGATCCGGTTCGATTACAACAAGTTATATCTAATCTGTTAAATAATGCGATTAAATTCACTAATACCGGATGTGTGGTTATACATGTGATGATTGATAGAGATTATTTATACGTCAGAATAAAGGATACGGGCGTCGGTATTTCTGATAAAGCGCTTGTTCAGTTGTTTGATCCATTTTTCCAGATCATGCCCAATACGGAAAACTCATCTCAGGGAACGGGCCTTGGTCTGGCGATTTGTGAAAAACTTATCAATCTGATGGATGGTGATATTGAAGTTATTTCACAACCACAGATAGGGAGTATGTTTTCTATTCGCTTACCTTTATATGGTGCGAAATATGGGCTAAAAACTCAGTTGATAAATGAACATCAGCGAAAAATCATCTTGGCTATACGTAATCTTTACCTGGAGGAATTTTTACAGCGTTTTCTGGTTCATCATGGCTTACACACTATTTTATATAGTGGGCAAAGCACAGATGGTAGTGAAATTATTATCAGTGATTTCACGGATGCCGTGACTTCCCCGGTATATGGTTATATTGAGTTATCGACGGACTATATTGGCTCGCCGGAGCAAATCAGAGAAAACTATTGGTTACACAACTCTTACCATTTACATGATTTGCCGGTAATGATTGAGCGGCTGATTTCACCAAATCATAGTGTGGTATTAAATACTGCCCTACCTGTTTTTCAGGCAAATACTCGGTTTAATACTATTATGGTTCTGGTGGTGGATGATCATCCTATCAACCGCCGTTTATTGGCCGATCAATTGAAATCTATCGGTTTTCAAACAGCAATGGCAAATGATGGATTAGATGCGTTGGAGTATTTGAAAAAAGGAGGGATTGATATCATTCTGACGGATGTCAATATGCCCAATATGGATGGTTATGCGTTAACAATGTACTTACGGAATGATGGGTGTAAGCTGCCGATTATTGGTATTACGGCAAATGCATTGGCAGAAGAAAAACAGCGCTGTATTGATGCAGGAATGAATGATTGTTTGTCTAAACCGGTTTCTTTGGTGACGCTTAGACAGGTGCTGACGGAAATGATTTAAAACGATAATTTATAAAACAATGACTTATAAAATAATGCCCGGTACAAACAGATAGTTACCGGGCATCAGGACGACTTTCATATTAAAATAACGAGCGGTATCTACTGAACATTATCGTTTGTATCGATAGTGACAGAAGCAAGGTAATTAAGTAATGCAATATCGTTATTTACTCCCAGTTTTACCATAGCTGATTTTTTCTGGCTGCTGATAGTCTTGACACTGCGTTTCAGTTTTTTGGCAATATCTGTCACCAAAAAGCCCTGGGCAAATAGACGTATAACTTCACTCTCTTTTTGTGATAATGGCTTATCTCCGTAGGGGGCTTTCGTCACTTTTTTCAACAGCTCAGAAACGCTGTCTGGCATAAATCTTTCCCCTTCTTTCAGGGCCGTCAATACATCAGGTAAATCTGTTGGTGCTCCTTGTTTTAAGACAATGCCTTCAATATCAAGTTCGAGTACAGCACTTAAGATTGCTGGATTATTGTTCATGGTTAAAACAATGATTGATAGTCTGGGATAATGGCGTTTGATGTATTTAATCAAATTGATTCCATCGCCGTATATGTCGCCAGGCATAGACAGATCAGTGATCAATACGTTTGCTTTAATACAGGACAGATTGTTGATCAATGTGGTCGAGTCTTCCGACTCAGCGACAACGTTGATCCATTCAAGCCGCTCAAGTGATTTGCGGATGCCAAACAGGACAATTGGATGATCATCAGCAATAATGACGTTAAGGTTATTCATCTATTAGTTACCCTGCTGCAATAGCCTTTTGGTGAAGGACTCAATACGGCTAATGCTATTCTTAATCTCTATTTCGTTACTGTCTGTTATGTGTTGTTCCAGTGTTTCGCAAGAAAGTTTGAGGAGTTCTAGGTCTAACATAGCAAAGACGCCTTTCAGGCGATGTGCTGTCTGCGAAAGCGATATCAGATCATATTGTTCTATATCAGTATACAGCTTATTAATATCTATCGGTACTGTCTCGACAAATAATTGTCGGTAATCGCTATCAATCAGCTGTTTTTGATAACTATTTATGACATTGCCAAAATCGTAATCACTGCTTTCATCGTTAAATGCTGGCATTTCAGCATTTGCATTAAACTCGTTAAAACTGAAACTTCTCTCAATTAATAACGAAATGGCATTGATAACCGCTTCACCCAGATTGTAGTTACACCTAATATAGTCAGGTTTTATCTGCTCAAAACCGGCCAGATTATCAACCAGTAATATAGTCGATTTTGCCAAATCGTAGTGTTTATCAGTCAACATGATATCGTATTCTCGATTCATATTTTCTTGCTTTTTATCGAAGTAAACAGCGCCATAATGATGCAGATGATTTTGCACAATCTTACGGATCTCCGTATTGCTGATATCCAGCAAGGCAGTAATGTCTTCCAGTAGCGGCGGGCATTGGTCTTGGCCGATGATTAAGGGCAGACTGATAGCATAGTGCGTACCCAAGTGGGGTTTGCTGTTTATTGTAAAATGACCATTTAATTTTCTACATAATTGGTTACATAGATAAAAGGTCAGTCCTGAATTGGATTGATATCTATCACCTGTGGCTTTGCTTAAAAATGGATAATTCAAATTTGTTAAATCTGTTGAATTAAGTCCAGCCCCTGTATCTATAATTTCGATTTGAATGTGTTCTTTGTATTCCTGAGAATAATTAACGATAAGAGATATTTTGCCATAAGATGTGAGTGTGATTGCGTAATTGACTAACATCAGGATGATCTTACTGATGGCAGTACTATCGCCAATAAATAGTGATTCAGGATTAATATTACAATGATAATAATAATTTAATCCTTTATTATTCATCTTAGGAAACACCTTTTTAATAATATCTTCTAAAATGACTGATAATGAAAACGATTCATTTTTTGCTTGCCATTCACCTGATTCTAATTCATTGAGTAATGAAATATTCTCGATCCAGTCGGATATATATTCGGATTTAGTTAATAAATTATCGACGATACGAACACTATTTTCTTCTGTGAGAATTTGTTTCAGTTGGTAAGCGATATGATCTAATTCCTTTATTGGTTGTTTTAACTCAGAACGAATGTTGGTCAACATAAAACGCCGAGCTTGTACACTCTTATCGTGTTCCAGATGAGCAAGTTGTAAACGCCTGCTAATTAATGCTTCCTGATCTTTATCTTGCAGTAAAAACAGATAAGTTTCTGGCAACAAGCGAATGCTGGACATTTTAATTTCGTAGACTGAATCATCAATTGATGTTTGAATGACACCATGATGTTGCTTTGCCATCATCTTAATTTTATTTAAATCGACATTCGGCAACAGATGATCGGCAAGGTTATTGCACATAATTATTTGATTTATCGAGAAATCGTAAATCAGTAGGCCAACCGGGATATTAGAGATAATATCGTGGCTTAACGCATCCTTGACTTGTAATTCGTGACTCATAAGGGCGTTTGGAGCGATATATTTTCTACGAATGTAGATAAGCCCACCTAAAGAGAGGATAATAAATACGGAATCAGCCAGTAACAACCAGATGTTTCTGTATAACAAATCGATTAGCAAATCTTTGAGTGATATCCGATACAACAGTTTGTATTGTGTGCCTTTGAGTGATTGAGAAAATTCGAGCCAGAAACCATTCTGTGAGATATTAACTTTATTGATTTCATGAGGGGGTTGTTCGTCATCTGACAATAAACTGAAATTTGCTGCTGCCATATCAATAGGAAGAAGATGGCAAATAGGCAAATCGAAAGCGATAACTGTTGCCAATTGACCCGGTGAATTGAATGTTGCCCGGTAAGTATAAAAATAGATATTTGCGCCATTTAACTTACGGATTGATGAAATATTTTCCCGTTCATCTAACGCGGTGGATTGCATCAGCATTTCTGAACGTTTTGATTCGGCGGTAAGTGTTAGATAACTTTCTTTAAATCTCAATTCTGGTTTAAGAATAGAATGAGTTGTTATCAGAAACAGACTGTTGTCTTTACCATTCAGATAGTACATGGAGTTGTATTCATTGCGAGTGCCCCACAAAATTTCCATATAATTGGAGAGGCGTTGTGCCAACTCTACACTTGCAGCGCTATGATGACCAAAAATAATCGTGTCGATAGTTTGATAACGATTCTCAAGCCAGTAAACATCAGGTCGTAACTTCATCGGTGTGACGAATTCTTGTGGTCTAAAAGATGAACTATTGGCTTGTTTAAAGATAGAGTTAGCGTGGTAACGATAATCTTCTATCTGTAATACTATTTTGGTTGCAACACTATTTAGTGCATACTTTTTCCCCATTAGCCAGGCATTGAAGTAGTTATAACTGTATAAAAACAGAGAAACAAAAAGCAGAATAATGAACAGACCGTAGTAACGGTTTATGGTTGATGAATTAATAGAAAATTGTTTGTTATACATTCGTTGAGTAAAAGCCTTAATAATTGCTTGGCTGTTTAGCGAGCTCGTTAAATTGGTGAATCTCATGATTCGATCTATTTGGGCTAATTTTAGCAGGATTGGGGCTGGAAAGGATATTGTAGATTGAGGATTGAGCGAACAGTAAAAAAATCATAGAATTTTTACGATAGAGACTAGACATATTATCATGTTAGGAGCATAATCCCGCGTCATGGAAGGATGGCCGAGCGGTCGAAGGCAGCGGTCTTGAAAACCGCCGATGGGAAACCATCCTAGAGTTCGAATCTCTATCCTTCCGCCAAATAGTGACCCTACGCACAGAAAGTGCGTAGGGTTTTTTTCATTTCCATATGCCATTCAGATAATAATTAATCCATTTTCATGACCATAAGATGGCCATTCATAGAGGCACTGCCATCTGGGCCTTTTTCATAAGCAAAAGTTCCCGTATTGTTATAAGGTGCTCCCCAACTGTTAATTGATCCCACCATAGGAAAAGTGTAAATGGTAGCGCCGTTCAGGGTTATAAAATTCCTCACCGCTAATTGATATACACCCGGAAAACCGTATTCGGTAGACGTCATAAATGATGTCCGATGTAAGCCGGTGGCACTTGAGGATACAGAAAGAGTGCAGTCAACCAGGACCAGATAAATACCCCCTGGCAATTGCAGATATTTGTCATATGTAATGATAGAGCCAGGAATAGAACCGCTATATGCCAGGGACATATCCAGGCGGTAATAGCTACCTTCATCGATACCTTTACCATTATTCGGTTGGGCAGTATGCCCAATTTCCCAACGCATATAAGGACGGGTAGCGGTTTGCGCGACAAACAACCCATTATCACTGCCTGCTTTTAATATGTTGTTTGCTTCTGTAGAAATGGCAATTGAATTTGCCCCAACGGCATCACCTGTCGGTAATGGGGCGTGGATATTATTTTCAAGAGAAACAATCGGTTTACGTATAGCCATATTTTTTATTCCTGTTATTGTCAGCATTTTAATGTATATCACAGGTCATTGGTGCGGGTTTATTCATCTATTGAACGATAAATGACGGGGGATGAAAGTACGCAGCCCGGTTGACCAGAAATCTATCAAGCTTCAACTATAAGTATATGCTGTGGCTTTTGGGGGCGAGTTGTGTCTGCAATTGTGATTTATGGTGTGTCCACGATTTATTGACAAGAATGGTTTTTCAGGACGGATTCTTGTTCAATAAAACCGTGGAAATGATAGGAAATTAAACTTTTTTAATTGGATTTGAACAGCATAGTTACAGCGGTTACGAACATAATGACAGCCGCACCTTTGAATAAAATCCGTTGTGCTCGTTGGCTTGATAACAGATGTCGAATACTGAGAGCACCGAGAATAAATACAGCCCCTACGCTGAATAAGACAAGAACTGTCAATGGTACTAACATGAGCCCCCAGTTTTGCAACGAGATAGATTCCATGTTAATGACCAAAGGTAATAGTGCGAGATAGAAGGCAATCGTTTTAGGGTTACTTAGCGTCAGAGTGAGACCAGATAACCATGCCGCAGCCAACTCCTTTTTCTTAATTGGTTGGTCTTCACCAATGGATTGATGATCGGCAAACCAGAACTGCCACGCCAGATAACCCAAATACAATGCGGCACCCCATCTTACCACAGCAAATAAGGTGTCAAAACTGTGCGCGATAATAGACAAGCCAAAAACAGCAAAGGACAAATAAGTTAGATCACCTATAATCAGGCCAAACAACACACTAAATCCCGCTAATGCGCCACTACTCACACTTCTGGCAACCAATGCTGCCATTCCCGGGCCTGGTATCGCCGCAGCAACAGTCAGTGCTGCTGTATAGGTTACTATTTGTGACACTTCTAGCATATCTTTCCTCTCAAAATAACACTTTGAAGTAACAGAACATAAAAATGTCACTTGCGTATGCAAGTGACAAATAACGGCTTTTTAGTATAGACAATAACGACATTTTTCTAATGCTGAACGTCTTAAGTCTGGCATATTTTCATCCAAAACAGTTAAGACATTTTTATTAGTTGTCGAATGACCTCCCGAGAAAATACCATATCTTGAACAGCCAAACCAACGGATTGAAAGATAGTTACACCCTGATCGCACAAATTGGAATGAGATTGAGAAACGGTACCAATTTCTATTCCAATGTCTGACCCATTAATAATACCTTTCTCCCTTGCCTTAATAACAGATTGAGAGGCGGCAAGTACCGATTCATTGGAATCAGTGAATAGGGTTGTATTGCTATACATATCTTCGCTAAGTTCCTGAAACCCCAGGGCCGAAGCGCCAATGGCATTGACATGACATTTAACCGGTAACTCTTTTCTATTGAGTATCGGGGCACGCGATGCTGTGGTTGTGCAAATGATGTCACTATTGAGTACAGCCTCAGCAGGTGAGGCTTTGATCGAAATGGGAAGATTGAGTGTTTTATCACACCATGTGACAAATTCCCGGCATCTCTCTGCATTACGACCCCATAAAGTGACTTCTTTAATCGGGCGCACATATAACATGGCTTGCAAATGTGCTTTTGCTTGTAAGCCAGTGCCAAGTATCGCCAACCGGCTGGCATCCTTTGCGGCAAGCAGATGGGTTGCATAGGCAGAAGCGGCGGCTGTGCGAATTTCTGTGATAGCGCCGGCATCTACCGCTGCAATCCCTGAAACACCTGGCTCGTCGTAAACCAACACACTACCGATGTGTGAAGGTTTATCGCTGTTGCTTTGAAACCTTACGACTACCGACTTTAACCCAAACCCTTTGTATGGCCCTTCCTTAATATAAATCGGCATAGTGCCCATTAAGCCGTCTTCGCCTTTAACGATATTGCGTAAAGGTTGTTCTACTTTTTTCTCCGATTGCAATTTAAATGCTATTTCACTTAGCTTAAGACTAAGTTCCATCGTCAAATAACGTGCAACGGTTTCTTTATCGACATAAAGCATATTGATGCCTTTCAATATCAGTTAAAGTTCGTCCAGCTTGAATTTATCATCAATTTCAGTTCCGGCAATACTATTGAGAATTGTCGACATATTCTTTTGAGAAACCCCTAACACAACGTCTAACATACTCTGTTTGCTGAAACCACGGCTTAAAAATAGATCAATAGCACTTCTTTTCAATTGTCCCCGGCAGTAAATAACCTCTCTGGTAAATTCACGCAGTGCCAATAATCGTGGAGAGAGATCGTCGGTTTTTTCAATCAATGCCTTAACCGTTTTTTTGTCCACGCCATTATGAATTGCAATATAAGCGTGTGCTTGAATTGTATAATTACAACCATTTTCTATGCCGGTTGTAATCCACACCACAGCTTTTTCCTCTTCATTTAGTGAACTATCAATAAATAAATCGTGTGCTCGTTGGTAAGCGGCTAATAGTGAAGGGGATTCTGACATATAACCACTTTGGTTAGGTATCCAGCCGAAGTCATTAATAGAGCTTTGAAGTAATTTTTTACTTTTTTCAGGTGTGGTAGCAATAGTGTGTAGTGTAAGTAAAGACATAATAACCTCTATATATTTGCCTATTTTAAAGCAACATTAGCTTTTAGGCGGCTGTAAATACTGACCAAAGCATTTGAATTGGTCGAATATGAGAAATAAATTTTAAATTGTGTAATTTTGCCGCCACTTCTGTCGTGAGTGCGGCATCTACTTCTGAATTGGCGACTGCTTTTGCCGCTGAACTGGTTGAATCTTTAAAAATGATATCTGCAATTTTTAGATTATCAGGCAACAACTCTGGGATTAAAGCTTTTGGCGCCGGATGGGTTGCAATGACGATATTATCTTTAGTTAATTCATCACGAATAGCGATACCGTAATTAGGCGTGTAGTTTAAAAATGCGGATGACAAGTTAAACCTGTTATCCATATAAAACTCACTGATATTATAATAAGCATTGGCTACCACCAATGCCTGACAGTGATTTAAAATAATTTGATTACTTGCTTCTTCGTAAGTACTACATAAAACCACTTGGTAACTTTTGGCGACGTTATTTTTGATAGCAAATTCACCAAAACGAATAGCGGATTGTTCGCTACTTGTACCTGATGGGCCTAAGGTAGCAATATTTAGAACATCAAATGTATCTTTGTAGAAACTAAAAAAAACACATTCCATGATGTCTCTCCTGGAATTACACTAATAAACCGGATTTAACCAATGTGAAAATTTATCTATTCTGCCTCTGATTATTTCTTGATAATCTTTGGCAATAACATTGGCTATAGAATCTTCTTTTTGTCTATATGACACATTGTCTATTTGCGAAACAATTGATATTTCAAGGCCAGTACCTGTTAAAAAGCAGGCATCTGCTTCATAGAGATCCTTTTGTTGAATTTCTGACTCAATGCAGGGAATATTGCGGAATTTACAAATATCGAAAACAGATTGTCTGGTTATTCCATTGAGTATGCCAGCGCTAAGCGATGGTGTAATAACGCAATTATCCTTAACAATAAAAACATTTGATGTACTTGCTTCTGCGCACATGCCTTGTTCATTCAACATGATAGCATCATCAAATCCATTTTCTTTGGCATCTTCATGAGCAAGCGCGGAATTAACATAAGTGCCGGTAATTTTGGCCGATGATGGAATTGCCGCATTTGATACACGTCGCCATTTTGAAATAAGGCATTTAAAATCTGTTTTTTTAGCGTAAGCGCCCATAGGTAAAGCGTTAATACAGAGGGTTGAATTTACGCCGCTTAGCTTAACGCCAAATTTTTCACCCGGCATTAACGACTTTTTAAGTGCTAATGGCCTGATATAAATATCTTGTTTGAAACCATTTTTAATGATGATATTTTTAGTAATGTCGGTTAGCTCCTGACTGGTATAGGGCAATTCGATTTTTAATGTTTTAGCTGATTGGATTAACCGTTCATAGTGCTCATGCACTCTAAATAGATTCAGTTGGTTATTGTCTTGATCCCAATAAGCTCGAATCCCTTCAAATATACCGGTGCCATAATTTAACGCTTGGGTATTGGCAAGAAAGGTCGCATTGCTAAAATTGAGATATTCCCCATCTAGAAATACGATCCAATCTTTGTTAACTGGGCTAACGATATTGTTTGTCATTTAGTTGCCCTCTTTTTCATGATCTCTAAAGCTGAATTTCGTTCAATATTATTGGTATCATCTCTCAAATCATGGATACGTGCGGCTTTCCAGCTTACCATTGCCGCGGTTCCAATAAGCCCGCCAACATCTCCTACATGGATGTCGACATTCATATTGAATTTGGATTCCATTTTTTGCTTTATCTTACTAATGAGTGACGCATCATTTAATTCGTCACATGGCTCTAAGGTGATCTTAAGCTCATCTGTACCGGCTGTATTATTGATTTCAATAAAATATTCAAAACAATATTCAAGTTCTTCAAAGATGGCATTTTCAATATCAAAAGCATATACATTAGCATTGTTTAATACTAATACATCTTTTACTCTACCGATGGGTTCTATTTCCCATTGATTTAAGCCTATTGCTTTACACCGAACCATATCCCCGGTTTTGTATCGAATCAGCGGTTTATTCCCTTTATACAAATGGGTAATCACTAATTCACCAGCAACGTGATTATCACCAACATTGAGTTTTTGCTGAGTAAAAGGGCAAATGAGTTCGTAATAATTGTTATATGGAATAGTAATAAGCTTATTAGTATCGTTACAAGCTGCCAGAATTGACGTTTCTTGTGAGGCATACATGCAGTTGTAAATTTTAGCGCCCCAATTCCGAGATAGATTCCTTAATCTATTTGGCGTAATAAGTTCGCCAAGGACTAAGATGATCTCGATACCTAATTCTTTTGCGTCACATGCATTGTTCCGGCAATATTTTAGCAACTCAGCGGCGACCGCAGGTGTGCAAACTAAAGCGGTTATTTTCAGATCTTGTATCAGTCTGAGTACTCTGTGCATGCCAACAACGGGCGAACGAGGCCACATTTTGATAACGGTATGCCCTAAACTGCGAAATACATCCTCAAAGGTATCTCCAGTGGAGTGCAATTCCGTTGGACCCATCACGCCAATAATGTGTTGTTTACCTTCCTGATTGAAAATAGACTCATATTGCAAGGTCAGGAAGCTGTTATTGACTAAAGAATCTGTTTCATTGCGAGGACAAGGCGTTGATGGCCCAGTTGTTCCTGTGGTTTCATAATATATCCAAGCATGACTCAAGCTATCTGACGATATCGTATTTCCTGCCTTACTTAAGTCTAATTTTGTGGTAAAGGGCAGTTTTTCAACAAATGAGGATAAATTATCATCATCATTTGGGTTTATTGCGTTTAGACGATCTTGGTAGAACGTTGAACCATTCTTCGTATAGTTTATGATTTCTTTCAATTTTTCATATTGTATTTTTTCCAATGCGGGGATATCTATCTCGCCAGACAGATATCTTTTTAATTCGGTAAGGTACTTCAGTCCTAATTCATGAAGATCAGTTCTAAAAATGGAATACATATATGCTACCTGGTTATTTATAAAGTGGTAAGTTGCCAGTGAGTTTATTGATCTCTTTCTTTGGTCCAACTATGCCGATTCCTGATAACTTCAATTCATCGGAATGCTCAGCAGATAATTTTCCTTCGTATTCCTCATATGTTCTGCATGATTGCGCTAAACAGGAAAAAGGGCTCAATTTAAAATTATCGTTAGATTTTAATTCATTATGAATAGCATCTAGTACATCATGGCTTGCTTTCAAAATAGGCAAAGGCGTTTTAATGACACCGGGATAACAAATGCTATCTTTACTAAAGACATCATGCCCTACAATGCCGTTAATATTTCTACCAATTGAAACACTAATGACGCTCAGTGCATTCATGGCTAACCCAAGAGGCAGACTATCAGCGATAACGACGACACTTTTATGTAGGTTTTCGTCAAACTTCATACGACTTTCCTATTAATTGAGTGAAATTTATCAACTTATTTACATCGATAATAATATCAGAGACTGTCCATGTACTTATTTCTTTCCACAGCACTACGCCTTTTATATGATCGGGATGATGCATATATATGTTCAGGTCTTCGTAACTTTCAAAGTAACCAATTAAACTAAAGTCAACTGATTGTTTTCTATCAACCGTACTGCGACCACAAAACCATCCTTTTATTTCACTTATCTCATTTATATGATTTAAAGTCACCTTCTCGGCTAATATAGCTTTTTCACTATCCCAGCTTATTCCATCCTTGAAGGTAAATAAGACTTGATGTGCAATTAAGTTATTTTTGCCCAACATAATTTACCTCATAATCAATAATTTTGAGTTATAATAACCTATAGAAATGATTTAACTTACACCTAATATTAGCGCATACCTGGTTTAGTTTTTTTGATTTGCGTCTAATTTAAATATCACATTGCATTTATAGCAGTCAACTATTTCCCAGTGGTAATAATTCAAAGTAAAGTGGAAAAATTGTGATTCTGACAATGAGATAATGATAAAAAAGCTATTATGGCTTACCTCTTGAATGTTTAAATTTTTCCACTGCTCTTGAACGACAAGGTTGCTTTATGAGCAGTGGTTATTTTCTGATAGGCCGCAACGATCATAAAACATTTTGTTAGTATTTCTGATTTGTCAGTAAATGAGCGATTTTTTGATGTTAAAAATAACCAGATCGTCGGTTGTATCATAATAAGGAATTAAAGCATTTTGAGGATTTGCGGCAGTAGTCTTGCGTTAGTAGGACTTCAAATCATGGTATGCCGTTGCGCATGTCACTAATGATAGGTGTTTTGGTAATATTTTTAAATAATCTATTATTTATGCTTGATTGTTTGCATTGGGTTGTAATATACTGCGCTCGCTTTCAGGGGCTAGCCCTAAAGTACGCCGGCTTAGCTCAGTTGGTAGAGCAACTGACTTGTAATCAGTAGGTCACCAGTTCGATTCCGGTAGCCGGCACCAAATCAATAAGAAGCCGTTACCTTTTCAGAAGGTAACGGCTTTTTTCTTGCCATCATTTCAGATAATGCTGTTTGTATATCCAGTGAATTTTGTTATTTTCTATTATGATTTCCAGCTTAAATTGGTGCGTGAATTTATCGTATAGTTAAACTCATCGTCAGGAAGATCGAATGAAACAGAGTGACTAAAAATAAAATATATCAGACTTTCGGATAATGTGGATTTATTTTCACTTGTAAAAACTAACAGAGAAAAATATTAGCATTTTGGGTATCAAAAAAATATTTGCTATCGGCATGTATCCATCTATTGGTCTGGCGAGAGCTGAAAATAAGATGGGATAGGGTAGAAAATAGCAGAAGATATTGATGTTGTAACAGAGTATTAAATAAAAGCAATTTCAGATCAGAAGAGTATTTTTGTTAACTATTTACTGAATAGCATGAGTTTAAAAATCTCATTGTTCAGAAGAGAATATATCTGACAGTGTTAAAACTTTTCACGTAGATATTTACCTGATAATCGGTAATTTATCGCTAGCAACATTAATTCTGTGGATATCTTAAATGTCTGGTCTAATCTGATGGAGATATTTGGAATAGGATTGTTGCGATCTCACATTTGCACCAGTTTGTTGTCTATCACCATGTAAACAAGCTGATTTCTGGGCTTTCAACATAGGTGTGGGAACCACTCTTAATCGGCATTTTATGACGGGTTTCAAAGTCGATTAAAAATATTTTTTACACTTAAATATCCATGAGATAAAAAATTTGTGCTATTTTTTATTTAATGCATTTTTCATCTCATAATAAAAAGGGGGTGTTATGTTGCTTGAAAATTCTTGATCAATAATAAAGAACATGCGTGTTGCTTTAGGCGCTAAGCGTTTTAAAGGAAGGTACATTAGAGGATTAAATGAAGATTATAAATTTGTATAATAAATACGTAGATGAGGAAGAGAAACACTTTATGGTCATCCGTATTAATAACGATATTTATGTGTTTTCCTCTGAAACTAAGCTTGGTCTAGAATAGGGATTTTTTACGATTTTTATTTAATAGACTAAGTAAACAGATATATTTAAACGACGTAGTTACGTAGCAGAGAGACACAAAAATAGAGAATGAGAAATTTGTTATAATGCCGAATGCATGGATGCATGAGACCATCATGAAAATAATTTTTACTACTATTTGTTACTAAAAGTTAAGGTCAAAATATATGCGCAATATTCAACAAGTTTTAGAGTGTTGGGGCGGTTGGGTTGATGATGCTACAGGCGTTAATTGGCCACCGATCGCTGCTGGATTTAAAGGTCTGATTGCGTCAACTCGTTCATTACGCCCTTCCTGCTGTGATAACGATGGCTTGATCATCGATGCTTGTATCGCAAAGTTACAGACGGTAGGGAAATCTGAAGAAATTGAAGTTTTATTTATGTACTACGCTTTAGGGCTTTCCAAACGGTCCATCGCGCGTTTAATTAAAGTGCCTGATATTGAAGTACGTTCCCGGTTGCAAAAGGGAGAAAGTTTTGTTCAAGGATGTTTGGCTATGCTTGATATTAAGTTAGAAATGGATGATGAAGTACAAAAACACAAAAAGCTTGTGCGTACGCAAAAAACTATGGTAGTGTATTAATCAGTTAAAGTTGCGAATAAGCCCTGATAGAAATATCGGGGCTTTTTTCGTTTGGATATTGCAGGGCAATGGGGGGAAATTAGGATTTAAGCCATCAAATTCGGTCTAAAAAATTCCTGTTATCCGATTCAACTCTATTTGGTATGAGTGAACCTTAAGTATCTTCTTAATTGCACTCCGATAAATAAGTAAAAATTTAAATCATAATTGTCGAAGGTCGCACAGTGTTGCGGCCTTTTTCGTATTTTTCGTCGCGAATCGCTTACGCATATTTTTTTACCTTTTTCGCGGTCGGTATCCCTATTGAATCAATCATCACTTGGTGTTGGGAACTCAGCCTTCAACAGAGCTTAGTTTATCCAGGCACAAGGTGAGTTATTGCTGTTTGATGGAGGTATTTTTGATGAGCAACGGTAGTGATAAAGCTGGTTGGTTAACACCTGTCACATCTGGGCCTGAGTACGATGATGAGTTGGAGCACATATTGAGTCGTTGGCTGGGAGGTGTTTCTGGTTTGCCTGACGATAAAGTGCGTTCTCAGTGGATATCAGCACAACTGTCTCAGTTACCGGCAGATGATGATTGGTGTGATTTTGTTATCACGGATTTTATTTCGGATGCCTCGCCTGCTTTTGAGAAACAGACTGATGAAGGAACCAAGTTATGGCGTCATGAAGAAATTGTGTGCTTGATTTCCTTTTATGGCCCGAATAGCCAGCGGTACGGTGCTCGTTTTCGTGACGGGGTGGCGGTCAGTCAGAACAATGACGAATTAGAACGTTTCGGTCTTTCAGTAGACAAACTCAGTCGGCTGACTTCTTTACCGGAACTTATCAATAACCAGAGGGTGCGTCGTTATGACATGACGATCACCTTGCGGCGAAAAGTGGTGCGTGAATACGGTGTTAAATCACTGGTGGAAGCGCCTGTCAAATTCTTAGGAGATTAAATTATGCAGGGTTTACCTGTTTCAAACATTATCAATGTTACGTTGAATATGGCTCCTCATGCGGCTCAGTCCCGGAACTTTGGTGCGTTACTGATCATCGGTGCAAGCAACGTGATCAACCCTCACGAGCGTTTGCGCCGGTATTCGGATATCGATAGTGTCGGTGCTGATTTTGGATTGAGTTCACCAGAATATCAGGCCGCAGCGCTTTATTATTCCCAGTCACCCCGTCCGGTTGATTTATATATTGGTCGGTGGGCTAAGGACAACGTGGTCTCTTCTTTACAAGGGGCAGTATTGACTAAGCAGCAGCAAATTATTAACAAATTTACTGCCGTCGCCGATGGCTCTTTTAAATTAACGATTAACGGTAAAGAGACGGTATACAGTGGCATCGATTTGAGTAAAGAGAGCAATCTTAATGGTGTGGCCCAACGGGTGGCGGATAAGTTGAAAGATTGTTCAGTCACATATGATAGCTCCTCTTCGCGTTTCGCTGTTATGCCGAATTCTGTCGGTGCGGTTGGCTATGTTTCACCGGCAACGACGGGAACTTATATTGGTGATTTATTAAAGCTGGATGAAATATCGGGAGCTACCGCTATCGAATCTACCAAAGCAGAAACCATTGCTGAGGCGGTGGCAGCATTGGGATCGGTATCCAGCGGCTGGTATGGATTGGTTATCGCTGATGACTCTCTGACGGATGAAGATATTCTCTCTGTTGCTGATTACATTGAGTCCGCATCTGTTTCCCGCATCTATGGACATACAGTGCAAAAAGCGGATGTCTTGGATGCTGATGTTAAAACTGATATCGGCTCAAAATTAAAAGAGAGAAACTATCGACGTACACTTTGGCAATATTCAACCGGTAAATCCTACACTGTTGCTTCTCTATTTGGACGTATGTTTACGGTCAATTTCAACGGTAATAACACCACCATTACTCTGAAATTTAAACAGGAACCTGCTGTAACCGCAGAAAACCTCACCGCAACGCAAGCCAATGTGTTGAAAGGGATAAATGGTAATGTTTTTGTTAAATACAGCAATGATACGGCCATTATTCAGGAAGGCGTCATGGCGAATGGGGATTTCATTGATGAGCGCCACGGTCTGGATTGGTTGCAGAACTACGTTCAGAACAATCTTTATAACTTGCTTTACACCAGTACCAGCAAGATCCCACAGACTGATGAAGGTGTCACACGATTAATCACCAACATTGAACAGTCACTTTCTCAGGCGGTGACAAACGGATTAATCGCTCATGGCGTATGGGGTGGCGATCCAATTGGCGCATTGGATACGGGTGCAACATTAACCAAAGGTTATTACGTTTACGCACCGCCAATTGCGACACAGGCACAGGCTGATAGGGAAGCACGAAAAGCACCGGTTATTCAGTGTGCGATTAAATTAGCAGGCGCTGTTCACTACGCTGATGTCATTATTAATGTAAACAGATAAGGGTTGAAAATGGCTACATATTCTTTTCTTGATGTTTCTGCTTCTATTACTGGAGTCGGTGGCTCTTTTGATCTTGGCAACGGCGCCGCTCTCTCGGATGAGGGAATTACCGTCACCATGTTGGAGAGTAAAAACACCATGACCACCGGTGCAGATGGGGAAGTCATGCATTCATTGCATGCAACCAAGTCAGGAACTATCACGGTGAATTTACTTAAGACCAGTTCAGTAAACGCCAAATTGAACGCGATGCTTAGTGCGCAATCACTTTCATCGGCGGCATGGGGTAATAACGTGATTGTTATTCGCAATAAACAAAGTAACGACATTGCTGTTGCCCGTTCCGTTGCCTTTCAGAAACAACCGGATTTGCAGAATAGCAAAGCAGGTAATACCGTTGCCTGGGTATTTGATTGCGGAAAAATCGACATTATGTTAGGCACATTCTAACCAGCTTACTTCACAACCATTTAAATCACCTTTAAATCTGCCGCAGCATTTGTCTCTATTTTTACATCGGACTTATGCTGCGGTAGTTTGAGCGAGCTTGAGGATAAGTGATCATGGAATTTGAAATTGATGGCAAAAAATATCGCAGTGGTAAACTAAACGCTTTTCAACAACAGGATTTAGCAGTGGCTTTGGCGCCGGCTATTCCGGCACTTGGGCCGCTGATGAAAAAGATCGTGACAGCTAAAAGTGATGATGGGATAGCGGGCTTTGAAGAAGTGCTCCCTTATTTGGTGGAATCCATCAACGCGTTAGGAAAATCAAACCGACATGAAATTAATGATATTTGCTTATCGGTGGTTTCTCGTGAACAAAATGGTATCTGGAGTCGGATTTATGAACCTGATGGACAGGTATTGATGTTCGATGACATCAACGGCTTCGAACTGCTGAAAATTGTCGGTTTTATTATTCGAGACGCATTGGGAAATTTTTTTCCCGCCCCATTAGAGAACGCAGTGTAATTCCAGGACAAGTCAGTTTAAATTTTGAAACCCTCCCGAAAGGGCGTGATTATCTGTTACGCCCGGTCATTGCGGGCATGTGCCGTTATGAATCGTTGAAAAATAGCGTTCTTGATCTGGCTGATATTGCATTGATGAATGATGCCCTTGATGTTAAATCGGAAAATGAGGCCATGATAGAGAGGTGGCGAAATGAGCAATGACATTGAAACAACTAAAGATTTCTTGGGATCGCTTAAGTTTGATGTTGATGAAGCCGGACAGCGTAAATTTATGGCTGTTATTACCGAAGTCACGGCTAATGTTCTCAAAATGGGGGAGGAAATTAAAAACGCAGCACTAGAGGTTATTAATTTCACCACTCAAGTTGCTAACGGATTGGATAAACTTTACTGGCAGTCACAGAAAACAGGTGCAACGGCTGAAAAAATTAAAGCCATTGGTTATGCCGTCAGTCAAGCAGGCGGAAGTGTTGAAGGGTTTAATCAATCTCTTGAGGGTGTTGCCAATTTCCTACATAAAAATCCAGGTGGTGAAGGATTATTGCGGAACATTGGCGTTCAAACCCGAGATGTAAATGGCAACCTTCGGGATACAGCATCTTTGGTGGCGCAGGTGGGTGAACAGTTATCGAAAATGCCGATGGATCGAGCTAATCGATACGCCCGCAAACTGGGTATTGATGAAAGTACCTTGATGGCTATGCGTCGTGGGATTGGTCAATATGTCTCTGAATATCAGGACATGACGAAAACCATAGGTTATAACCCGACTAAAGCAACACAGCAATCTCACCAATTTATAGCGCGCATGAATGCTTTAGATAATTTGTTTGGGATGATAAAAGAAAAAATAGGTGCGGATTTGGCGGGGGGATTGACTGGGCAAGTCGAATCATTTCAACAAACTATCCTGCGTAATTTCCCTGGAATAGAAAAGGTTATTACTCGTGTAATGAATGTCATATTGAATCTGGCTGATGACATAACATTATTGGTCAGTCGCGTCGGTGAAGCGATTAGTGATTTAATTGGCTGGTGGGACAGACTGGATGGCGGTACAAAAACGCTTATTAAAGCACTAGGCGGCTTACTATTTGCGTGGAAAATCTTAAATACAGCCTTCATGACTTCGCCGATAGGGATGATTACTGCACTGTCAGCGGCGTTGCTCTTGCTTTATGAAGACTATAAGGTTTGGAAAGAGGGCGGTAAGCATTTTATTGATTGGGATAAATGGAAACCCTCTATTAATGAATTCCTTAAAGCCATTGAAAAAATCTCTAGTTGGATAAATCAGGGTGCTAAGGCCGTTGGTGGTTGGAAAAATGTATTAAAGGGATTTGCGACCTTCATTGCAGTGACATGGGCTGCGAAGATGATCAAAGGAATATCCAGTGTGACAAGTGCGATTCTTAATTTGGCTAAAGTGTCAAAATCTGTCTCCAGAGGTGGAATGTTAGGTAAAGCGGGCGTTGCAGGGGCAGTTGCTGTTGTATCAGAGCCATATATTGATAAAGCACTTAATCGGACTTTTGGTGGATATGACTACTTTCAGCGAATTAGGACCGCGAAAACTTGGCATGATTTTTGTGCTGCTCTGATTGGGGAAGGTAATGCTTATTGGGATGAAAAAGGGAATTGGGTAGATAAACGTGAAGAAAGTACCCTTCCGAAAGGACATTCTCAATTTGCAGCAGATACTCCTGGTAATGCTCCTATAGTCATGCAAAAGTCAGATAAAGCGGTAACAGATGGACAAAATAATCAGCCAGTTAATAAAGATAATCCTAAAGTCAGCATGATGAAATTGGCTAATTCTGATGTGATACAAAGATTGATTGATAACATGATGGTGGGGGCAAGTAGTAATAATCCTTATTTATCAGAGCATACCAAAACAGCGATTATCGGAGTGCCATCGTCAGCGAATAAACCAACAAAACTGGTTGGACATTTAAATCATGTCGCTCACTCTTTGCAGAATATTTCCATTGATCACCGAATGATCAACGGTGCGGTGACAAACATCAACAGTATGATGAATCATCAGAAACTTACACCCGCTTTATTACATTGTGCGCCAATATCTGCCAGCAATAATATGAAGGGAATAGGAGAAGTCAATTATTATATTGAAGTCAACGGTGTTGAATCCCCTAGAGAAGCAGCAAGACTAACCGGAGAAACGGTAGAACGTACTTACAGTATGCTGCTTAGAAATATGCAAACACAGGTGAAATAACAATGGATATATTATCAGTTATGTTTTCTCAGCAAAAGAGAAAGATAGGTGTTATTGTACCGAGTGTCGTTATTTCAGAAACCCATACCGATGTATCGAATATCACTGATCATCCGGTTCAGCAGGGGGTGACATTCAGTGATCATGCTTATGACAACCCATCAGAAGTGAGAATGGATTTAGGTTTCGCGGGTGGTGGTTCGCTGCTTGATATTATTGATACAACAAAGGTATTTGATATATCTACCGGACTGAGCCTTGGAACCAGTCCGCGTGATATATATCAACAGTTACTTGACCTGAGAGCATCACATAAACCGTTTGATGTCGTAACGGGGAAGCGCTTATATAAAAATATGTTGATTAAAGATATCAGTGTCACAACAGATAAAACCAGTGAAAATGTTCTATCGGTGGTTTTAAACCTACGTGAAATTGTTATTGTTGAAACATCACCGAATAAGGCCGCTCCGGCGGACAATATGAAAAATCCTGAAGATACAGCACCTGTAGTTAATATGGGAGCTAAAGTTACGGTGAAGCCATCAATGCCAAAAATTATTCTTGATTTTATTATAGAGCGAGGTAAGAAATGGCTAGGGTTGTAGAAATTCCTTTATCACCTCAAAATCAGCAATTCGATATTCAGCTAAATGGCATTAACTATAAAATGAGATTAATGTGGCGTGATATTGCGGGTTGGATTTTGGATATTATGACGCCGGACAGTGAATTTATCGTCACAGGTTTTCCGTTGGTTTTTGGGGTTGACTTACTGGAACAATATCGTCATCTTGGTTTTAACGGCTCATTAATTTTTTATGGTGATATAAATCAGGAGAAACCTTTCAGGAATAATCTTGGTAAAGAGGACAGGTTATACTTTGTAGTAAGTTAACTTGATGAGAGTAACATATAATTTCAAAGTGGTTATGATAAAAAATTGTGCCCAATAACGAGAATGGCTATCATTTGCAATGACGATATAAAATTTTGTTATAAAAATAATAGATAGGCCTGTTAGTGTGATATGACGATTATCCTTAATAAAAAGTGCTAGAGAGACTCCCTGAGAGGTACATATGAAAGAGCAAAGCGTATCCAAGAAAGAAGTCAGGTTCGATACAAGAGGTGTATTTGTAAGAATGGGTGCGGCTGTTGATATTTTGAAGAAAGCAGCTCCAGACGCTTTTGAATGCAAGGTTGCATGTTGTGAACAGCAGGGAAAATTGCGCGGTAGTAGTAAAAAAGCGGTAGCATAAATTTTTATAATATGTCTCTTTGGGGAGATAAGATTTTTGGCAGCAGGAAGTCAAGTACAGTAAAGAGGTGATGACACTCCTTATTAGTGGGCATTAGTAATAGTGCCCTTTGTCGTTTATAAGCCTGAAATTTTTAGTTTCACATGATTTATTACATACGCCGCTTAATTGCGGTTCTTTTATTTCTATTAATTAGGTGAATTATGTCAAAACAATGGATAAGAGAATGCCACCTTATCGTTGTAGACAAAGATGGCGAAAAAGTAAATTTATCAGACCTGAAAATCACATTTAACATTAGCAGAACGGAATCTTCCAATCTTGCTACCGGTATTTTTACTATATATAACCTCAATAACGAAACCAGTAATAAATTACGTAAAAATGAATTTAAAAAGATTAAATTTGTGGCGGGTTACAAGGAGAACTCAGGACAAATATTCTCAGGCCAAATTCAGTACACGTATGTAAAAAGAGACAACGCAACGGATACTTGTGTTGTGATTCATGCAGCGGACGGGGATGAAGCACATAATTACGCGACCGTGAATACCACCATTGCGGCTGGGTATTCGCAAGCAGATTTAGATCATTTGCTAATGCGTGATATTGCCAAATATGGCATTACGGCAGGTCTACGCCCTGAATTCAGTAAATCAGCATCACCCAGGGGAAAAGTGCTTTTTGGCATGCACCGCAATGAAGTTTCTAATCTGGCAAAACAATGTGATGCTAATTGGCGCTATGAAGATAACAAGCTACATATTGTACCCAAAAATAAATACTTAACTGAAGCCATTGTCCTTACATCAAAAACAGGTCTTATTGGTATGCCTGAACAAACTATTGGCTCAGGTATTAACGTTAAATGCTTAATTAATCCGAATATCCGCCCGGGTGCATTAATCCGACTGGATAATCGCTCAATCAAACCGGTTGATCCGGCGACTAAACAAGCTGCTCAGTCTGGCGATCATAAGGATGCAAAAACACAACCGGCAATGTTGGACGCTGACGGTGATTACATTGCCTTCAATGTGGAGTACTCCGGCGATACCCGCGAAACAGAGTGGTACATGACAATAATGTGTATCGCCAAGAGTGATCATACTTTGCTGAATCAATCAACTCACAAGAAGGATAAGGCAGAGAGCGAATGATAAACACTGACGAACGACTCAATAGACCCGAAGCGGTCTTTTTTGCTATGCAAGAAATGATTAGCGCTGGATTGTATGTCTCTTTGCCTTGCATTATTCAATCATTTGATGCTGATGCGGTAACAGTTACCGCGCAACCGGCCATCAGATGGAAAATCAGGCAAAAAGATGGGGAGCTGGAATCGGTATCCTTGCCGCTATTAGTGGATGTGCCGGTTATATTCCCAAGGGGAGGTGGCGTAACGTTAACCTTCCCGGTAAGAGCCGGTGATGAATGCTTAGTCGTATTTGCTGATCGTTGCATCGATTATTGGTGGCAATCTGGCGGAGTACAAGAGCCGGTGGACCCCAGGCAGCATAACTTATCCGATGGATTTGCGATTGTTGGCCCACAATCTCAGCAGCAAAAAATAACTAATATCAGCACTCACACCGCGCAACTGAGAAGTGATGATGGTGCGGCGTATATCGAACTCGATCCCAACAGCCATAACATCACGGTTATCACACCGGCAAAACTTATCGCTACAGCTAATGGCAGCACTGAAATTACTTCACCTGACATCATCCTAAATGGCAACGTCACCATTAACGGCAACTTATCACAGGGCATGGGCGCTGGTGGCGGCGCCGCAACCATGCAAGGCCCAGTCACGGTGAGTAATGATGTGACAGCGGCAGGGATTAGCCTTAAAAACCATGTACATAGTGGTGTGCAATCAGGCGGCGGCAAGACGGGGAAACCTCAATGAGATATCGAAGAGAAATTGACAACGACTATGTATTTGGTCGTGGAGAGGCGGGTTTTCTTATCAATTCACCGGAAGCGGTCGCACAAGCGGTGAAAACTCGCCTGATGCTGCGTAGTGGAGAATGGTTTCTTGATAACCGAGAGGGGACAGATTACGACAGCGTATTGGGTAAAGGCACATCGGGTTTTTATGACCTGATTATTAGACAGCGAATACTGCAAACGCCGGGTGTAGAGCGCATTACCCAATACCGCAGTGCAAGAAACCCTGAAACAAGAAAAATCACCATTACAGTCACGATTGACACGATTTATGGCCAGACAGGAGTAACTGCTGATGTATGAAAGTATTATCAACACCATGTTACCTGCTATTGATAAAAATGGGATCAATGCTCCTGATTATCAAACCATCTTGAATAGCTGGAAGACGATATTCAGGGATATTTATGGGGACGATATTTACATTGAATCTGACAGTAAAGACGGTGTTTTTTTATCGTTGATAGCATACGTTATTCACGGTTGTAATAACGCAACCATTGCCTCCTATAACTCATTTAGCCCGACAACCGCGGTGGGTGAAGGGCTTTCCCGTAATGTCAAAATCAACGGCATCACCAGAAAAAGCTCTAGTAACTCAACGGTGGATGTTTTGGTTACAGGTCGAGCGGGTACGGTTATCCGCAACGCTTCCGTCCGGGATGATGCGGGAAACACTTGGTCGCTACCGGATGAAGTGATTATAGACACACACGGGCAAGCAATTGTGACGGCGGTTTGTCAAAAATCGGGCGCTATTGGCGCATTGCCTCACACGGTTAACCAAATTGCTACGCCGACATTGGGCTGGCAAACCGTGACGAACCCGGTTGCTGCTACACTTGGTCGGGGAATTGAAACCGATATAGAGCTGAGAATACGGCAAGCGGTTTCCGTTGCGCTGCCTTCGAGAACCATTATGGATGGACTGGTGGGGGCAATTGCCAACCTGCATGGGGTTTCACGTTACCGGGGATATGACAACGACTCGGACAAAACGGATGAGAACGGCATACCTGCTCATAGCATTGCACTTGTCATTGATGGTGGAGACTCGAAAGAGATTGCTCGGACCATCCTGATAAAGAAAACGCCGGGTATACCGACATTTGGCACCACCTCTGAAACGATTACCGATGATTATGGCAATAAAAAAACGATTAACTTCTATCGCCCTACACTGGTGCCAATTTACGTTGAAATACACATTAAACCCTTTATCGGATATACATCAGATATTGGCAATAATATTCGTAACGAAATATCTAACTATATAAAATCCCTTTATATCGGTGATGGAATATATGTTACGCGCTTATTTGTACCGGCAAATTTATGCAACAAAAACGGTGGACAGACATATGAAGTACTATCTGTGACAGTGGGAAAATCAGCATCGACAACCGGAACGGCGAACATTGACATCGCATTTAATCAAGCTCCGACGTGTTCACCTGAAAATATTAAAATAGTAACGGTGCTCGAATGAACAAATATATGAAATTGATTCCTGCATATCACATGGAAGGTAAAAAATATGTCAGGACGCTTGAAGCTGTGACTGATATTTTCAACCAGAATGCGCTGACAACAGATTTACTAATTAGCAGTTTTGACCTTGATAAAGCGGTGGGCAAACAGCTTGATATTATTGGAGAATGGGTAGGAAGAAATCGAATGATCCAAACCCCAATTGAATCCTATTACTTCTCCTTTGATATTACTGACTTGGGATTTGATAGTGGTCAATGGAAAGGGCGGTTTGACAGTGATAAAAGTTATATCAAACTGGATGACGATAATTATCGGATCGTCATCAAAGCCAAAATAGGCGCAAATAACTGGGATGGAACGGCTGGGTCACTTAATAACATCCTGAGTTTTATTCATTCAAATAATGGCCTATCGGTATCCTTCGAAGATAACTTGGATATGTCATTCACAGTAACTATTAAAGGTAAATCAATCAGTACGATAACGAAAGAAATCATCCATCAGGGTTATCTCTCACTTAAACCTATGGGTATAACGGTTAATTACCATATAGTGGAGGGTTAGAAATGGCTAAAAGTGATTTTAAAGCATTTGCCATTGGTGAAAACGCGAATACTTTATCACAAGAAGAATATGAAAGTTCAGATTTTATTGAGGAGGGTTTTAAATCAGGAATAGCAAGGAGTGAGCGCTTAAATAAAGTTTGGCGCCAATCTTCGGTTATTGCTGCCGTAATTGGGAAATATATTGCGGAAAAAACTGGTGAAGACGTTATGGATGATGGTGATCTGGAGAAACTCGTAGCGCAATTGGATTTAGCATTAAAACATAAAATTACTACGGAAATCCCTGATGCTTCACTGACGCAGAAGGGCATATCGCAACTCAACAGTGCGACAAATTCGGACAGAGAAGATCAAGCGGCAACGCCGAAAGCGGTTCACGATGTTAGAAAAATTGCTGAGAGCAAATTGAGTGGTGTTTCTGATGCCTCATTGACTCAGAAAGGGATTATACAACTGAGTAGTGCGACAAATAGCACAAGTGAAACCTTAGCTGCGACGCCAAAAGCAATTAAGGAAGCATACGATTTTGCAAATACGGCAAATGTAGCAGCTAAAAATGCTCATGATGAAGCAAACAGGGCTACAGATAATGCTAATAGCAGATTGGCAAAAAACCAAAATGGCGCAGATATCCCTAATAAAAGTGAGTTTATAAAAAACCTTGGTTTGATGGAAACGGTGAATTTGGCGAAAAGTGCTGTGCCAAATAGTCGGAAAATTAATGGGAAACCTTTGACTGGGGATGTCAGTTTGAATGCCGGGGATGTGGGGGCCGTATCGGC
>NZ_RCWB01000016.1 GCF_018448885.1 Photorhabdus caribbeanensis | reverse complement strand
TATTATTTTAGAAAAAGAAACAGTGAAAAACATTGTCACTTCGACAATAAATTATTATTACTGCCTAAAGTAAAATCCCATCCATGTGAACTGTACCCCAAATGTTAGACAATCATCCGGCATTTAAGAGGGGGCAGTTCATTACGTCTGGGAAAAGTAGCTTACAGGCTGAAAAGTCGCGTCGGGGCGTTGTGGGTCGAGCTTCAAACACCACTGGAAAAAACGGGTTGTAACCGACTGAGTGCGCAGGGAAAATCGGTGTTCGGTAATCAACTTCGCAATGGAATGCGTTGTTGTGGAGAATAATGCTTTGAGCTTGCCAAAAGGCATGGCGGAATACGGTCGGGCACAGAGTTCACTCGCCATGCAAATGCTCAGGGAAGGGGCGACCCCGGATGAATTGTCGGAAGCGTTGGCGAAACAAGCGAGAGGCACGCACCCGGAAGGGCAAGATCCGGCTAGAGGGCTGATTGTGGCGTGGGGGAACTTCTTCGGTGTGCCGTTAGATGTGGTGATGTCCAATGAAAAAATGACGCCGGAGAAAGCGGCTGAAATTGTGGCCAGCGGTGTGCCGACCAGTGAAGCGAAGGTGATGCAGTATGTGGCGGCTAAGGCATTCTTGGCACTGGCTAAAAATCCTGTTTCGGGTAGCAAAGCAGAAGGTTCATCACCGCAATGGAAAGTAGGAGAAGGGAAATTTAGTCCGAAGGATAAGGGCACGGTGACGAATGTTGAGCATCCGGTTGGTAAGTTTGATGGAAAGTCACTACCTAATGGAAAAGAAAACATTACAAGTGACAAGACAATCAAAAATGACGTATTAGAGCATCAAAGGGTTGGGAGTGGCGAGAAAGGAACTGGTAGTGGAAATAAAGTAGATCAACTACCTAATAAAACTGTTGTTGATATTGATGGGAAAGAAATATCTGTTTATCCGAATAGAAGTAAGCCAACAGCGACACAAGAATTTCCTTCAGTAACTAAGGCTCATGGTTTCAATGATATTGTTGACAATTATGCTGGCTTAGCAACACAAACGAAATTGAAAAATGGAGCCACTCTTTATCAATTGCCAGGAAAATTAAATGGGGTTGAAGGACGATTTGAGTGGATAGTAGATCCAAAATTAGGTGGTGTAAGCCATAGAATGTTTGTTACTGGCGGAACAGTGAATGGAGTGCCATCAAAACCATGATGAATGATATGTACTTGTTAGCTAAAAAAATGGAATTACTTGATTGGGGAATGATTTTTCTTGGAGCCAAGGGAAACCCTGTTGGTCGTTTATCTGCTCCTAATATAAGTGAGTTTGCATGTAATGAATTAACAAAACTTGATCTGTCTGATTCAATTCTGGTCGAGGTGTCTGAAGCTGCATTTTGCACAGAAATCAATCGTGAAGTGATCGATAGCTTAGAAGTCATATGTGATAAAAAAAATATAAATATACAGTTATCAGAAAGGAAATGGAGATATGTCGCTTTATATATCCTATTACTTAATGAATTGCCTGATGATTACGTATATGGTCTTCTCAAATTAAACGAGTTTTGGAACCTTTGGGGAGATAGTGTTGATTCACCGAATATAGTCCAAGGTGTTGGTAATAATCTTTCACCAACAGAGTACTATTCGGACGAGAATTACCACCTATTAATAGAAAAGCATCGTAACTGGTTAGATAGAGAGATTAAGCAATTGCAATAGAGTTGATACAGATCCCAGCCTAAGCGCTGGGATCTTCCCTTTAGCCGTCAATTATTCTCAACAAGCCGGATAATCAACTGCCCGTGCTCAACACTGACCTGTACCGGCTGCCCGGTGGCAAAGCCCGCTTCTTCCAGCCAGTTGCTTTTAAGGTGCACACTGACAATGGCCCGGCGGGAAAAACTGGCCTTCGGGGGCGAAAAGCGTGTCAGGGAGTTTTAGGTTCGGCGACAAAGCAGCACTGGAAAAAATGGGTTGTAACTGACTGAGGGCATTAAGAAAATCGTCGTTCGGCGGTCAACTTCGCAATGGAATGCGTTGTTGTGGACAATAATCATCTAAGCGTTGACCAAAATCGTTCAAGGAGTTAGGAACTGGTCAACTATCAGGAGGATACCAGTTGTCGTTCTGTTGTCAGGGATAAGTATCGCCAAGAGGTAACTCTTTTTACTCAGAACATTGGTATCTTGGTGAAGTAGACAATAGATGCTAATACCTCATCGATGATGAAAGTTATCTTGAAAAATGCCGTTAAAGAGCTAGCTTCTTCACGGTAATACGCAGTTTAAGGATAAGTGAGCATGATTGTATATATTCCGTTGATTTTGATGGTTTTGAGTCTGTTGGGGTTTCTTGCCTGCTTCATCTGTTTTGGCTTGAGCAGGAAAGTTTCACTAAGAAGTGTAAAATCTCCATTGCTCTTTTTTGATTTTTGTTTTTTTAATAAAAACAAACTTACTAATTTTTCCATGATAATATTATTTGTTATTTATATATCTGGAATTTGGTTTGAATTTATTAAAAATGGAAACTTAATTTCCTTTGCTGGCTATTTTATTGGAGTATTTGCAATTCTTATTTTTCTTATTCATTGCAGGTTTTTCTCAAAAAGAAAATTTGCACATAGAAATAATATTGAATTCATAAAAGAGTTTGTTTTTGAAATGGAAATAAGCCTTCAAAATACGTCATTATGGTTATCTAGGTTATTTTATATTGTTTGGCTTTATTTATTTTTTTCTACGTAATTGTTGTAGACAGTAATGCATTTAATATGGGAAGTCTGTTTGGTTATAAAGGAGGAGAAACTCAGTTTAATCTTATAGAGCAAAGGATAGGTACATTTACTAATGAACGGGCTATTCAAAAAAATAGGAGAACAAAATGGTTATCTTAGCTAACAATAACAAGATTGATATCAATGGATACCTAGTTATATTTAATCAAAAAATCATTAAAGCGATAGAAATCGATAATGGTTCTGTTCTTGTCTTAATTGATATTCCTATAGGAGATGATGGACTAAATAATTTATTTTCTTATACAAAGAACGGAGAGTTTCTTTGGCAAATAGAGCCTTCGAATTTACAAAAAGAAGGTCAAACAAGTTACCCATACGAAGGGTTGAATGTTGTTGAAGGGCAATACTTTGTTGTTGATTTTTATGGAAGAAGAATATTTTTCGATCCTTATACTGGTCTATTCTTATCACGAGATGTTGTAAAATAAGATATGGATAATAACGCATTAGCGATCAGTTTGATTCATACATGAGCTAATATAGGTATTTAACATACTTCTAATGGTAGTATTAATTTCAATTATGTTGTTTTTGTGCATTGGACTGGCTCAAGCTATGTAAAATGTGATGGTTCAAAGAATGGTCGAGTAAAGTTTTTCTTTATTAAAAATATTTTATGGATATTAGTTATATTTTTATGAATTTAACTATTTTTTATTATCAGATAGTTGTGTCGTTTTTTTATAGATGGAATATTTCTTTTTTCACTTGGAGATGTAAATAAGGTTATTAAAAACAGGGGTATTTATCGGGCTAATAAGTTATTGGTTTATACCCGTCATCTTTCAAGTTGCTTCTTTGTTGGCTGCACTCTCTCACCCCGGTCACATAGTTCTCTATGCTCCCGGGGATTCGCTCCCTTGCCGCAGCGATGCATCTTGAAATCCATAGGGTATATTCGAGTTAAAAGAACATTTATAAAGTAATGGGTAAAATTAAACTATTTTACAAATAACATTCAATAATAACAGGTGAGTTTTTGTAATTAATATTTATTGCAAAAATATTATAGTCAAAATTACCCCGGCCTTGTGAATTATTTACAAAAATCAGGCAATTCAAATCATTCGTTCATCAAGGTCTAAGTTCTGTATTTTACTGGGCTAAGACTATTTAATCTCTACTTAATTCTTAGGCCCACCTATTCAGGTGAGCCATTTTTACTTTTATTAATTAGCGTTATAGCGAGTTAATCAGGCAAATTTCCCCTTGCCAATTGTGGTATCTGCCCAAGCCGTGGTAATAGCCATTTTCTCCCTGCTATCCAGCCCTTCGATAAAACCGTTATCACCGGCTGTTGGGGCAAAACTGCTCATTGCCTGAATCAAGGTGTCAACTGCATTGTCTGAAAGTGCCGTAAATTCACGCTCTCCTGATGCATCCTTATGTCCCATCTGCACCACTAATTTGGCACGGTTGCCATTAAAGTAATGACTGAAGGTGACTGAACCCACCGATTCAAACAGGCTCTGAGCGGTTTTATCCTGAGTACGGCGATTCACTGATAACACGAGATCGTATCCACTGCGCTGGAACCACAAGTTTTGCCAGTCAATATCGTTAAAGACAATCATATCTTCTGCATTGATATCATCAATCTGATTGTCAATCACCTTACTACTGACCACAAAGCTGTCTACCCCCGCACCACCCCGGAAGTGGTTCTGGTATCCCCCCAAAACCAGTAGATCTTGACCATCACCGCCATCAAACTGGCTGAATTTCGAAATTGTGGCCGCAATCAGATGGTCATCACCTTCTCCACCATTAATTACCGCATGATAGCCCATCAGTTTAATTACATCGTCACCCATGTTGCCATCAATTCGGTTGTCATTACCAAACACCCTGCCAAAGTCATTGCCTTCACCTAGCTCAACCCGGTTGTTATTACCGATAGTCACCGCATAATCCTGATCTTCCCCAGTATCCACCTGGTTGTAGTTACCAGAAGTGACAACGTAGTCATGCCCGTTACCGGCATCAATAACGCCACCTTCACCAAAAACAAATGTCTGATCATCCCCCTCACCCATGAATACATGGTTAATGCGTCCGGCTACTACTGCGGTATCATCGCCATTACCGCCAAACATCCAGTTTTCACGTCCCATCAGAACGCCGAGGTCATCACCTTCTCCGCCGGTAAAGATGTTGGAGGTGCCGATTGAGTAATAAACATCGTCACCGCGTCCCCCCCAGAAGTTGTTGTTATCTCCCAGATAAGCACCGAGATCTTTACCGTCACCGCCCCAGTTGAAGTTGTAGTTCCCCAACGATATATGGATATCGCTATCCCCTTGCAAATGACCGCTGTTACGCAAGAAATCAAACGTTTTCTGCTCCATGTTGAGCAAATCTGCGGTTAGATTCTCTTTTAAGTTGGTCACTAACGATTTCATCTCTTGTTGTTTATCTTGGCTGAATATCGTCGCAAACAAGTTAGGTAAGTTCAGCGAATTAAAACCCAATGCACGATCTGGTTTGTTATTAGCCTGAATATTCTCACTGTTAATAGCGCCCGGTACACTCTTTTCCCGATTTTCATCAGGCGCTTTCTCTTTCAGCCCATGACTGACAAGAAATGATTCAATACCATCGGCACTCATATCGGCGTTCTGTTTCAATCCATCAATCAATTTATCCGGATCAGTGAAAACTCGGAGTTGATCGCCACCAAACTTGTGAATAACTTCCAGCATCTCTCGCAAAATAGCCTTGCCATCAACCGGCTCACCAGTACGGGCAACAATCTGCCCCTCCGGGGTGTAATCCACACCAAAAATATCCGCTAAAGTGGTATCGGCATTCACACTGGCTAACCGCCCAAGCAATTTGTTTTTAAGCTGACGCGGTAAGTCCTGTAGATTGTAAGTAAATGTTGTCTTCACCAAGCCCGTTGTTGAATATTGCTGTGTCATCAGACCAAACAGAGAACCTAAGTTGGTATCCAGAATCGATTGAATATGGTCGCCGAACATAAAGTTCCAGCTACCGGTTGTAACCTGAATGTCCGCCCCCTGACCACCTATTGCAAAATTGAAAGCCAATTTCTCATTAGCTTGACGGAATTTATCCACACGACTCATTTTTTTGGTATCAATATTGTTGCCGTGACCACTTAACCATTGGTGGTATTTTTTGTTCAATGCCGCTTCTGTGTCACTTTTCAAACCACGGCTACTGCGCTCAAGCTGCGAATCCAGATCAACCAATGTCTTGTAATCCACACTACTGGTTTGGTCTAAACCGGACATGTCCCGCACAAATTTTTTCGCACCAGATAGCGTCCACTGTTGATTTTGCGCCGCCAACCAGTTCCGCTCTTCGCCAGAATGGGCAATAGATTTCAGTACACCGGTAATGCGGGCAGCGCCATCAAATGGATTAACTAACGGTGGCGTAGGGATGGATTTATCCATCATGACAATCAAGTCATTACTGCGGCCTTGGTTAAAGCTGACGTTACGGTTGCCAATAAACATCTGGGCTCCTTCAAGTGCTTGATAACCATCCAAATTAACGCTGTGCTTACTGTCACCATCCCCGATGTGAACCATCACATTGTTGTCGCCAAAGGCCAGTGATTTAAAGCCGCCAGTACCCACTTTAATACCTACGTTCGATGTTCCCCAGTTGATCGCAGTAAATTCACCGTCACCCACGTTTACCTGTATATTCCCAGCGTAACTCAGTGGCTCCGATTGAGGATTTGAACCAAGCTCTACCCTGTTTTTGCGTTTCCCTGGCGCGGTGAAAATATCATGGTTATCCGCAATTGCCCCTCTGGTTACGGAATCAGCTTCGGTGTACCCCACTTTAGCAAGGTTAATATCGCTTTCAGCCACCCCTCGACGCAATTTTTCTGTTGTCGTCGTTAGCTCACCCTGTTCATTCCAGCGTAACACCAGTTTGTTATCGTCCAACTTGTTAGCCCACTGATTATTTTTATCGCGGGTAAATTTACGACCTGTTGCATCAACCGCCACTTCACTACGACGCGCTGAAACATCACTACGGATGCCCTGTTTATCTAAGGCGGTAATAAAACGATAGGCAAAACCATTCCGTTTATCATCACTAATCAGTGAACAACCCACGATGCTGATACGATCAGGTTTACCCGCCCGGTCAAAGTTCTGACTGAACTGTTTCAGTTTTATTGCCAATTCATCAGCACTGTAACCACTCAAACGAGTGTTATTTTGTGCCGACCCGTTACGGCCATGACCAACAATCTGCCAACGTAATTTGCCTGATAATCTGGCAGGATCACCATAAACGACATGATATTTACCATCAGCATCAAGTTTCACCACTACGCTGGATGCTGGGTGTTTACCCGCCAGATTGATCGCTGCTTTCGCTACAGTCGGGTCATTTTCCATTTGAATAATGATCTGGCTACCAAAACGTGTCCCACGATTGTCGCTCTTTCGCAGCGAGCTATTCACCACATCCCGATTTCTATTTTGAAAATCGGAGAGCGTCGATACAATCCTATCAGCATATTGGCTCATTAAAGCACCGCTCTCGACATGACCATAAAAGGTCTGTTCACCCGATACGCGATAACCAGCAGCGGTCAATCTTGTACGCAGCTTTTCCCCTTCATGCCCTAAACCTTGATTGTCAGTTAACAACATGATCGGCGTATTGACTGGCAAGCCTTTGAGGTTTTTTTCTACTGAAAATTGTCCGTTCATCGCTTTTGCCAATGCCCCAATCACACCACCGGGGTTTGGTATGTCATGCGCGGTTATGGTTTTAGTCATACTCGATATTGGCCTGTCGAGTAACAGACCTGACACAGCTTGATTATTTTGCGCCGCATAGCGGGCAAGATCAGCCGCCACCGGCCCACCGACGGAATAACCATGAATGATAATATTACCCGGCTTAATACCGCGATCTTGCACCAAATAGCGAAACATCGTCCGGGCATCTTGATAAAATCCTTGTTCGCCTGGATTACCATCACTACCACCATAACCCCGCATGTTGATAGCAAGCATATCAATGCCCTGATTTTGATAGTGGCTTTGGATATCATAAGCTTGCTCTTCCGCAGATAAACCTGAACCATGAAGGAAAAGCACGACTTTTTTCTCTGTTGCCATCGAGGTGTCATCGGGTTTTATGTCACCCTGATGATAATATCCCGTTAAACGTCCCCCTTCGCCTTTTAGGGTAATTTTGCTTGATTTGCCATTAGCAATCGCATCATTAAGCATGGTCTGCGTCTCATCACTGATATAGCGGCGATCTTCTTTAAAACCATACAGTTCGTTGCTAAAGAATCGAGTCAATGGGTTTAAAGAGTCCGAATCCCGTGGCGCGGTACCATCATCCTCAATTAATACCGACTCTGATGCTCCATTTTTGCCCGATAACGCCTGTAATACTTCCACCGGAGAGTCATTCTGTTCTCTCTCAGGGGTATTTTCTCGATAAAGGTGTTGGGTTTTCTCAAATGCACTATTTAATGCCTGATTTATCCACAACTCGCCTTTATCCCCGGCGATATCCATCAGATCCATATAACTGGCGGTGTAGTTTTGCAGTACCTGCCTGCGCTCATCACCGCTCTCCTGCAACGCTTTGTAAACCACCAAACTTTCATTAACCGAATGACCACCATCAAATACCAGGAACACCAAAGTATTAAGATATGCCTGCTCCTGCGAGAAAGTGGGATCTTGACTAGCAATATAGTTATTGAGATGGACCATGATATTGGTCGATCCAGATGCCCCTGTCACCACGGAATGCCCTTGTGCCAAGGCGTTACGCTCAAGCGTTGTTTCCTGTCCAGGCGTCAGCACTCTGCCCGCCGCCACCTTTCTGCCATACAGGAAATCTTCATATTGATCACCGGATGGCTGGTAAGGCAGTGCAATACCATAATCATTGGTTTGCTGTTCAGTTAACTTCACTTTATAGGTAACATCCGCCATATTAGTTAACTTACTACTGGTGGAACGCGCCTTATAGATCTGATCCCGATAGAAAATGTCCGCTTCCGCTTTCCATTGAGATAAATGTAACCCCATACCATCAGTGTTCGACATTTTTACTGCCAGAAACGGAATTTTGATCATTTCAAAACCGTTATCCACCTTGGTCATCATGACCTTAAAGTTATCAAAGGTCGGTTTTTGCAGGAATGCGGTCAGTTCAGGCACCCGACTGAACCAAGGGCGAATATCTTTTTTAATTTTTTCGGCAAAAGCTTGCATCCTGATAGCAATCTGTCCGTCGCGGACGGTGGAACCAACAGTGCTTTGCATATACAGCTCAAACTCCTGCACCAAAAACTGACCTATCTGCCTGGAGGTGGCTATCACATCCGGGGAGGCGGTTTTCATCAATGTATGCGCCAGCTCAGAATCAAAACGACGGCCAAATAAGTTGTCAATATATTGAGTGGTCGACTTTTCTCTGTGAGCATCAGCCTGTAATGACAATACCAAACCATGTAACTCAGGGTATGCGTGTAACTGGCTGATCGCATCGTTAAACAACCGGATGGTTTCTTGAGATGTGACTTGTCCGGTGAGCCATAGCTCCCTGGCCCGTTTAATCAAAGGCCCCGATTCCGGGATATTCGCGGCTTCCAATCGGCTCATGAAAACAATGAGGCTTTCACTTTCGGTTTTAGGCGCCTCCCGTTCAGCCGTTGAGTTCTTCCGCGTTAAAGGTGTAATTTTCCATTTAACAAGTTGGTTAATTTCATCTTGGGTAATATTACTTTTCAAACCGATAATACGTCCGGTTCCATCAAATATGACTTGCTGCTTAAGATGTTCAGCATGTTGAGGCGCCACGGCGATCCCAAGGACGCCGACGGATTCAGCTCGTTGGGCCTGCAAGTGTTCCATCATCCGGCCCATCCTAAAACGTATTAAGTTCACTTGACTGATACGTAGAGCAAATTCTTTTGGGTTCCGCTGTTGCCAATGAGAAAGCGCCTGTTCAAACTGCAACACATGTTCTTCATCAAAATGGCTCATCGTTTTATAGAAAATATCACGTACAGCAATAAGTGCTTTACTAAGCTGCCTTTTCCGCCCCAATGTTCGTACATTAGGGTTGATAAATAGCTTATTTCCCTCTTTCAATAAATTAAATTTCGCACTTTCAAATATAGCGGAATTTTTCTGCTCTACTTTGGCATCATTCCCCAACGATTCCAGATTAATGCCTGAAATCCGCGGCACTTTTCTGACATGCTCGCCTAAACTGTTCGACCTTGGCGTCACCATATCGTCAGATGGTACTTTGGCAAACTTTGAAGTAGTTAAAACGCCGGTATTTTCCGCACGAATACCAGCATTTATCTGTAGACGATCAACCGCTTGTTTAGCGCCATCCAGCGCTTGTAGCTCTTCTTCAGTCAATCCTTTGTAGAATCTTTTTTCAGCTTCCGGTATTAATTCAGGATCAATATGGCTACCGGTTTCCCCTGCTCCTGTCGATTGGTAGGCATTGCCAGACAAACCACTACCACCGGCACCGGTACGCTCAGGTTTAGAATCGCTCTGTTTTGCCCCTCTGGCATTTTCTTGTACCTGGGTAATCTTATTTTCAGCCGCAGCAATATCACGTTTACCCCGATATTCCGCCCCTTGATAAGCGATATTTGCGTTATTTTCCGCCTTTTCGGCCCGTTGTTGTTGCAATAATGCTTCTTCTTTTCTTAATTCCGCTTTTTCCTGAGCCTCTGCAATATCTTGTTTTGCACTGGCATGGTGCTGCTCACTTTGTGCTACACCGGCCTCGGATTTCTTAACAGCTTCTTCTACTTTTCGTTGGTTATCCGTAATAGACCGTTGAGCATTAACTAATTTTTTCTGGGTAATAAATTTGGTGTAATTCAACTCATCCTGGGCACGGTTCAAAAATTGGGCAGCAAACTGATTGCGCCATTGATCACCTGATTGGCCGCTGTAATCGGCATAGTCATCAAGCACTGCCAAACCTTGCATCATGGAAACCAGTTCATCAGTCTCCGCCTGCGCTTCTGCTGCTATCGCATTACGCTGTGTCAGCCCATTTTGGCTAACTGCTGCCTGATCCGTTAATTCTAATTGGGATTGTGATTTCGCAATCGCCGCCAGCTGTTTCTCTTTTTCCTGTTCTAATAGTTGACGATCTTTTTCCGCTTTTTCTTTATCACTTAGCGCATTTTGCGCCGCTTTATCCTGTTTCACATGTTCGGTAATAATATTGGCTTGTCGTGAGCTCTCAGATTTTGCAATAACGTTATCCAGAATATAGCCTACGCCGTCATTCAAACCGGTTCCTTTAAACTCAATTCGATTACTGCCCGCTTTTGCTATCAGCTCTAGCGTTTTATTTTGCCATTTCGCCGCGTCGCCAAAAGTCGAAAATACAAGTTTGCCATTCCAGAAAACATCCATACCATTGTTGGCTGAATAAGCATCGGGACGATTGGCAAAATCAAAACTCAGCGAAATCACTTCTCCCTCAGAACGGTTTTGCAGGTCCTGGTAAATAGTGGTGTTTTTATCAACATCAAGTTCACTGACTCGTTCGCCATAACGGGTATTATTAGGCCCCTCAGTACTCACTGGGCGATACGCCGCAATATCATTAGTTGATTGCCAATCCCCCTTACTTTGCTCAAAGTCATTATTGACAATCAGTGACGTTTCAGATTTCACAACGATATTATCTAAGATGTAACTAAATCCATCATCCTGACCTGTACCTTTAAATTCAATCCGGTTAGTACCTGCTTTCGCCATTAAATCGAGTTTTTGGGTGCGCTGTATAGCTCGTGCTCCAGAAGTTGAGAATACAGATTCACCATTCCACAACACCACCATTCCGCTGTCTCTCAGATCACGCTCCACCATCTCAAAATGACTCATAAAATCAAAAGTCAGTGAAACCACTTCGCCTTCAGACAAATTTTCTAATTCCTGCCAAATTACGGTGTTTTTATCAACATTAAATTTACTGACTCGTTCACCATCACCGGTATTATCAAGACCGTAAGCACTCGCTGGGAGGTATGCCTCTATATCATTGGTTGACTGCCAACCTTGATTACCTTGTTCAAAGTCACCATTGACGATCAGATTTTCGTTCTGATCTAGCTTATCTGGCGCCGATAGCGTTTTTTGACTCAAAGTACCTTCTATTGAACTGACGTCAGGGGTCTCCACGGCTGTTATCGCACCATTGAAACAATGGCTTAAATCTGAACTTACCGGCGCAATTTCATCCATCTGAAAACCATCAATGGCAGAGACTTCCGCTAAATTAATCGCACCTCTGCCTTTATGGGTACCAGATGTGTTAGCTTCCTCCCCATGCACCAGATAATTGATCGCCTGACTGCCCCCCACACCTAATGTTGTCTGTTTGATATGCTCAAAGAGGGAAGAGAGTTTGTCGCTTTCTGAAGCAGAGAAGCTGTAGAAATCACCATTACCAATCTTAACCACCGCGTTATTACGCGCATAAGAGGCGTTGATACCCAGACCATCACCAACATGAATATTGGCATTGCCTTTACCCTTCATGACCGCAACATTAAGGCCATCCCCAACTTTGGTATTGAGGTTATATTTCCCCCATGCCACGTTAACCGAAACACCATTACCTACACGAGTGTTAATGTTAGCGTCACCATGAGCAGCAGTGACATTTAAGCCATTGCCCACTGTCGTCGTGACGTTAGCTTTCCCTTTTGCCGCCGTCACCTGTATACCGTCACCCACTTTGGTGATGACATTGCCTTCGCTCCATAAGGCGTTAAAGCTGTCGCCCTTCCCTACCTGAGTGACAATGTTAGCCTTACCTTTAGCCAGCACCACATTACGTCCATCGCCTACCTTAGTGATGATATTGGCTTGCCCCCAAGCACCAGTGTAATCATCACCGTTACCCACATGGGTGATAATGTTGGCATCCCCCTGCACCACGGTGACTTCTTGTCCATTTCCCACTTTGGTAATAAGGTTAGCTTTGCCTTTCGCAAAGTTGTAACGGTCGCCATTTCCTACTTGAGTCAGGATATTCGCCTCACCCCAAACCGCATTCACCCCAGCGCCATCGCCAATTTTGGTAATCAGATTGGCTTTACCTTTGGCAAAACCCACTGTCGTGCCTCCGCCGACATGGGTCATCACGTTACCTACATCAGAAATAAGCAGACCGACTGTGGTACCGTCGCCCACTTTGGTCAGAATGTTGCCTTTCCCTGACAGGATACCGGCGGTCGTCGCATCGCCGACATGGGTAATCACGTTCGCTTTCGCTGCCGCAACTACTCCCATAAAATCGTCACCCACTTTGGTGACAATATTGGCCTCACCCAGCGCTAACACGCCCGTTAAGCCATCGCCAACATGAGTCATTATATTGGCTTTACCAAACATGGCCGCCAGCGTTGTACCCTCACCGACTTTGGTCATGACGTTCAGTTCACCGGCAAACAAACCGATACTGGCGCCATTACCCACATGGGAATAGATATTGGCTTTCCCTATCATTAAGGCGGCGGTCAGGTCATTACCGACCTTGGTCAGCACATTGGCGCCGCCAATCATGGCGGCAAAGGTATTGCCATTCCCGACATGGGTAAAGATATTAGCTTTGCCGATCATCGCCGCCAGCGTCATGCCATTACCCACTTTCGTGGCGAGATTGCCCTTTGCCAGCATCAGCGCAACACTTGCGCCATCCCCAATATGAGTAAACACATTGCCTGCGGCTACCATCAATGCCAGCGCATCACCGTCACCCACTTTGGTAAAGACGTTCACTGCGCCGCCCATTAATGCCCAGGCATCCCCTTTGCCGACATGGGTAAACAGGTTGCCCGCGCCAATCATGGCCGCAATCGATGTACCATTCCCGACTTTGGTGAAGATATTGCCTGCCGCAGCCATCACGCCTAATGTCAAACCGTCACCAACATGGGTCAGCACGTTGCCGACGCCGAACATGATGCCGGTCGTGTCACCTTGTCCGACTTTGGTCAAGATATTCGCGCCACCGAGCATAACACCCGTGGTATTGCCGTCACCGATATGGGTGAGGACGTTCGCGCCGCCGCCCATCACCGCCAGCGCATTGCCTTGCCCTTTCTTGGTAAAGATGTTAGTTCCGCCCAATGCAATAGCAGTGGTGTTGGCCGTTTCAGTCTCATCACTGAGCTGGGTGATAATATTGGCGCCGCCGAACAGACCGGCAACCAGATCTCCCGCACCGAGTTTAGTCAGTACGTTAGCACCGCCTAAAAGTATGGAAGAGATATTCCCTGTTCCCGCCTGAGTGATGACGTTAAAACCACCCGCACCGGACCAGTTCCCATTGCCATTACCAATTTGGGTATGCGTGTTGTACCCGCCCAACATCAGCACCCGGCTGTTACCGCTGCCTTTGTGAATTGAGATATTGCCATAGGACAGAAGATGAGCCAGATATTGTCCATCCCCGACACGCACAAGAACATTTACCGCGCCGCCAGCGTAAACATCCATTTTCCCGCGCTGGCCTTGGTGAACCAGAACATTGGCTAAACCCGCTCCATGAAATGTCAGATCGCCCTTTTCACCACTTTTTACCACGATGTTAGCTGCACCAGCGCCATCAAAATTGGTATCGCCGAATTTTGAGCCGTGCAGAATAATGTTAGCCGCGCCCGCCCCTGTGAAATTAATATTACCGTGCGTCACATTGGATGTAATAACATTTCCACCACCGGCACCAATGAAATAAATATTACCGGAGCTATCACCGCCATTCTTTGATGATTTGATAAGATCTTGCTCTGAATAACCTTCAAGATCAGTTAAACTATCAGAAATATCATCTATTACATTTAAATCATAGTGAAGTTGACTTAACGTATAACCAGCCCCCATTGATCGATAACCGTGAGGATAGGAAAAACTTTCATCTGCTAAACGATCAGTATGATCACCTGTTTTATACCAGGATTTTGCAATATATTTCAGCTTCCCTGTTTCATAATCATTGGCTAATTTAACCTCAACCACTTTGGTATAAGGAGCCAAAAATATTGCATATACATAAGTATTTGGTTGTTCGTTTGATTTTACCGGAGAAACATCAATTTTCAGGCCATTAGAAGAGATCGCATATCCTCCTATTTTGGCGCTACCTAGGGTGACATCTTCCGCCTTGACGTTGGCGCCGCCAGCATAATTTACCCATTTATCGTTTAATAATGCCTCCTCAACACCTTGTATCGTGGTTTCTTGTCGATATACAAAATTAATATTGCCAAGCGTAATAGCACCTTCCCCTTTAACAGGGATAAATCCATTATTTACATTGATATTTTCTTTAGCAATATCCTTAAGATGATTACCTTCCTTATACCAAGAAGTAGCATAATAACAGAGCTTACCGGTATTAGGATTATTTTGTAGCCGTACAGACACAACTTTAGTATTAACATTATTGGCAATGGCAAAGAGATAAGTATCAGGCTCTACAGCAGATTTAATTGCTTTAACTTGCTGAGATTGTTGAATCCAGCGTCCCTCCATTGTTGCTGATGTCATAACAATATCTTTAGCCTGAGCAAATTCTATTTCATTTCTTGCACCTGCTCGGGTAATTTCGTTATAAGCTCCTGCACCAGTAAAATGAATATTACCGTGAGCAACATCAGAATAGAGTTTGTTATAACCACCCGCACCTTCAAGAGTAATATCGCCCTGTGTCTGCCCATACTCATCTTCACTATGGCGTATACGTTCAATGCGATTCGCTGCCCCTGCGCCATTTAAGATAATGTTACCTTCTCTGCCTCTACGTACGACATGATTATCAGCGCCAACACCATTCAAAATGACGTCACCGCTTTCTATCCGCGAATCGATACTATTCGCAGCGCCTGCGCCGTTAAATGTCACATCTCCTTGAGTACCCTCATAATGATTATACCAAGTACGGTCAATTTCATTAGCCGCTCCCGCACCGGCAAAATAGACATTTCCCTGATCAGTTTCATGCCATAATTTATTGTATCCACCAGCCCCTTTAAAACTGGTATCTCCAGATAAACCTTTACGAGTCAGTTTGTTATAACCAGCAGCACCCGAATAATATAAATTTCCTGTTTCACCCGTGTGATCGATAAAAGCCGTACCGGACGCACCGGCAAATGACAGGCCGCCATTTCCCGTTTTACGAATACCAGTATAACCTGAGGCTCCCTTTACCGAAAGTTCACCCTTCATATGGTATACATCGACCTTTAATGAACCAACAGTAACATCATCATCCCCGCCATAAGCATAAACTTCACCACCAACACCAATAGCAGTAATATTGTTACCGTCATTATCGTCGTAATATTTCCCAGTAAAGAAGTACTCTGCACTTCTATTTGATGATTTCCCCATCAATAGTCCTTTAATTTATTATTGAGATTAAACAGAAAACCACTGCACCTAACGAATAGGGCAGTTATTTTGAATATTCAAATTCTCATGAAACAGTGAAATCTTCTGACTTTTTAATAGCAAAAAATTAAATAGAGAAAAAAACGCTATTAAAATTAACATCAGATATTGTTTGCACGAATTTATCAGCCATACTTTTTTCCAAAAGTAATTTATTAATAAACCGGATATAACAAGGAAAACACCGAGTTCAGAAAAGTTTCAATTTGATGCATTTATAAACACCTTAAAACGAATCCATTGAGTGAGATAAATAAAAAATTCAAAAAAATCGTTAACGCAGATGTTTTTTTCCCGCGATAATATTGAAAATACAGAGAAGATAATAAAGTAACAACTAAACTAAGATATAAAATTTCATCAATTACGATCAATTATTTTATTCCATTTCCATAAATAACCACACAGATTATAACGATTAAAACAATATAAGTAAATGAGATAATAATATCCTACTTTTTTAGTCAGGAAATAATAATAACAAATGAAATTCATTAATAAAAATAACCATTAGTCAGTGAACAACCGATAATAGAATGAACATTCGTTATTCAATAGTAAAAAATGGCTCACCAATTCTGTGAGCCATTTTTATTACTCGTTTTCCTTTTATTCTAGCGAATTACATTACGCAAATTGCGCCTTGCCAATCGTAGTATCTGACCACGCCGTTGTAATGGCAATTTTTGCCTTATTGTCCAAATTTTCAATAAAACCATTATCGCCCGCTGTCGGCGCAAAACTGCTCATTGATTGGATTAAGGTATCAACCGCATTATCCGAGAGCGCCGTAAACTCACGCTCCCCCGATGCATTCTTATCCCCCATCTGCGCCACCAGTTTGGCACGATTACCATTAAAGTAATTGCTAAAAGTGACTGAACCTATTGATTCAAATGCCCCCTGAGCAGTTTTATCCTCAGTATGGCGGTTTACTGATAACACCAGATCATATCCGCTACGCTGGAACCACAGGTTTTGCCAGTCCATACCGTCAAAGACAATCATATCTTCTGCATTGATATCATCAATCTGACTGTCAATTACCTTACCGCTGACCACAAAACTGTCTACGCCGGTACCACCCTGAAAACGGTTCTGATAACCCCCTAATACCAGCAGATCCTGACCATCACCGCCATTAAACTGGCTGAACTTCGAAATAGCGGCCGCTATCAGATGGTCATCACCTTCTCCACCATTAATCACCGCATGGTAGCCCAACAGTTTAATCACATCGTTACCGGCGTTGCCGTCAATTTGGTTGTCATTACCAAATACTCTGGCAAAGTCATGGCTTTCACCTAACTCAACCCGGTTGTTATTACCAATAGTCACGACATAATCTTGATCTTCTCCGGTATCCACCCGGTTGTAGTTGCCTGAGGCGACGACGTAATCCTGGCCCTTATCGGTATTAATTAAGCCGCCTTCGCCAAAGACAAACGTCTGGTCATTACCTTCCCCCATGAACACATGGTTAATGCGTCCGGCTACCACCGCGGTATCATCGCCATTACCGCCAAACATCCAGTTTTCACGCCCCATCAGTACGCCCAGATCATTACCTGCTCCACCCGCAAAGATGTTGGAAGTACCGATTGAATAATAAACATCATCTCCACGGCCCCCCCAGAAGTTGTTGTTATCTCCTAAATAGGCGCCAAGATCTTTACCATCACCGCCCCAGTTGAAGTTGTAGTTCCCCAACGAGACATGAATATCGCTATCCCCTTGCAGATGACCACTGTTACGCAGGAAATCAAACGTTTTCTGCTCCATATTGAGCAAATCTGCGGTTAGATTTTCTTTCAGATTGGTCACTAATGACTTCATCTCTTGTTGTTTATCTTCGCTGAACATCGTCGCAAACAAGTTAGGCAAATTCAGCGAATGAAAACCAAATGCACGCTCTGGTTTGGAACTCTCCGTCTCCACAGTCGCTGGCGTGCTGCTCTGCGCTTTTTCATTTTCATCAGGCTCTTTCTGTTTCAGGCCATGACTCTCAGCAAAGGATTTAATGCCATCCGTCCCCATATTGAGGTGAGATTTCAGGCCGTCGAGCAATTTATCTGGATCAGTGAAAACTTTCAGTTGCTCACCACCGAATTTTCCAATGACTTCAATCATCTCTTTTAAAATAGCCACACCATCCACCGGCTCATCTCCACGGGAAACAATGCGACCATCCGCAGTGTAATCCACACCAAAGATATCCGCTAAAGTGGTATCTGCATTCACACTGGCTAACCGGCCAAGCAATTTATTCTTAAGCTGACGTGGCAAATCCTGCGGATTATAGGTAAACGTTGTTTTCGCTATGCCGGTTGTCGAGTATTGTTGAGTCATTAAACTAAACAACGAACCTAGGTTAGTGTCCAGAATCGACTGGATATTGTCACCGAACATAAAGTTCCAGTTGCCAGTGGTCACTTGAATATCCGCCCCTTGGCCCCCTACTGCAAAGTTGAATGCCAGTTTTTCATTGGCTTGGCGGAATTTATCTGCACGGCTCATTTTGCTCATATCAACGCTATTGCCATTACTACTTAGCCACTGGTTGAATTTCTTATTCAGCGCTGCTTCCGTATCACTTCTCAGACCACGGCTACTACGCTCATACTGAGAACCCAAATCAACCAGAGTCTTATAGTCAACGCTGCTGGTTTGGTCCAAACCAGACATATCCTGAACAAATTTTTTCGCGCCAGCGATTGTCCATTGCTGATCTTGCGCCGCTAGCCACTCCTGCCCTTCACCAGAATGGGCAATGTTTTGCAATACGCCGGAAATACGGGCTGCGCCATCAAATGGATTAACCAACGGTGGCGTTGGCAGGGATTTATCCATCATCACAATCAAGTCATTACTACGGCCTTGGTTGAAGCTGACGTTACGATTGCCAATAAACATTTGCGCTCCTTCAAGCGCCTGATAACCGGCAATATCGAAGCTGTGTTTACTGTCGCCATTGCCGATGTGCACCATCACATTATTATCTCCGAAGGCCAATGACTTAAAGCCGCCAGTACCTACTTTGATGCCGACGTTCGATGTTCCCCAATTGAGCGCCGTAAATTCACCATTCCCTACATCCACCTGAATATTACCCGAGTAACTTAGCTGGTTATTCGATATATGATTTGAATCGGTTTCAATTTTATTTTTGCGCTTCTCTGGTGCGGTGAAAATATCTACATTATCCACAATCGCACCTTTGGTTGGTATATCTGCATCCACCATACCGACGCGAGAAAGATTGATATCGCTTTCAGCAATATTACGACGCACTCGCTCTGAATGAGTTTCAAGTTCGCCTTTTTCATTCCAACTCAATACGACTTTGTTATCAGTCAGGTTATTGATCCATTGATTATTTTCATTCTGGGTAAATTTACGGCCAGTCACATCAACGGCAACTTCACTACGACGAGCCGAAACCGTCGTATGAATATCTTGCCCTTTTAAGGCGGTGATAAAGTGACGAGTAAAACCATCTCGTTTGTCATCACTCATTAGCGAACAACCCACGATGCTAATGTGGTCTGGTTTACCCGCCTGGCTAAAGCTCTGAGTGAATTGTTTGAGTTTTATTGCCAGCTCATCGGCACTGTAACCACTCAGACGAGTGTTATTCCGCTCTGATTCGCTACGGCCATGCCCGACAATCTGCCAGCGTAACTTGTCTGATGGTGTAAATTGAGAGGCATCACCATAGACAACTCGGTATTTACCCTCAGAATCAAGCTGAACAACTACGCTGGAATCTGGGTGTTTACCCGCCAGATTTGCCGCTGCTTTGGCGGCTACAGGATCATCCTCCATCTGGATAATGATTTGACCATCAAAGCGGGTTTCCCGACCATCGGTTTGTGGTGTTACCGCTACTGTTTGCCATAGCTCAATGGGCTTATGAGCTAACTCTACCGCTGATGTGGCTTGCAAACTATTAAGCAGTTGAATACGCGGCACATCGGCAACATCGTCATAACGCTTGCGCAGACTGATATCATCCGCTTGAGCCGTGAAGCGGTTATTTGCATCCACTTTAAGGGCCGGCAAACCGAGACGATGAGTCATGCCAGGCACAAAATGATCAATACCTTCATGGGATTGCAAATGGGCATCACCATAAATGGCAATAAATTTCTCTCCCTCAGCCAATTGTCCCAAACGCTTAACCGCCACATTGTTAGCCGCACCAGCACGATACATTAGGCCATGTTGTGATCCCTCTATTGCCGGACGAGTTGTGCTGTTGTTATCCAATGCAATGATTTTGATCCCTTTACTTTTGGCCTGCTCAAATAAGTTAGCAGGCAAATGTTTGGTCTCAATCATAGCGGCCAGTTCAGCGGACATATCTCCACCTGCCAGGAACTTATCTATCAACGGCTGAGCCAAATCCGAACGTAAATGTTCCAACCCAATAACGGTTACGCCATGCGCTTTCAATGCATCCATCTGCTCGTTGACAAAACGCAATCCATTAAGATCTGAACCATGACTCTCACCGATCAGCAACCCTTGACGATCCTTAAGCAACAGCGACAACTGGCTATCCAGATCTGCCCCATCACTAAGCTGGCGGTTGAGTTGTGTCAGTGCGTCTGAGGCATATTGTTTGTCCCAAGCCGCGACATCTGTCTGGCGGGAGCTGTGATATATCGCTTCTATCTGTGCCAGCCTCTCCTGTTCCAACTGCACCAAATAGGCAGGATTAGCAAACCGATTAAGTAAAATCGCTTCATGTGAACCAGCAAAATCGGGGTCCGCTTGCTTAGCGACTTCCTTAAGGAAATAAACCGCCATCTTCACATCTTCAGATCCCGTCATATCCAGCAGTTCATTGTAACTGTAGCCAAGATGAACCCGCTTATTCTGTTCATCAATCCGGGCATGAGCTAGTAATCCCTTATCTTGCGCTCTACTCAGACATTGTTTGAAATCATCAAACTGCTCCCCCAAATCCACATGGAATTTAGGATTAAAAGCAAGATCGGCAGGAATTTCCCCTTGATAACCTAACTTAGCCGCAAGATAAGGATCTTCTTTCACCCAACGCACCATCAGATCTGTCAGTCCTGGCATATCACCTCGGACTTCATTACGGGCAATCTGGTAGATCCGTAATGCCATCTCAGGTCGAGTTTGGGCTATCTCCAATACCGGGCTACGTACCTCCCGTAATGCATCGCTAAACATAATATCCCCTAGTTGCGTCTGTACGCTGCTTAAGGCGGTATTACGTTTAGAATCAGGATGTTCATCAAGGTAACGGGTAATACGTTGATACAGTTTGAAGCCCGCTGCTAGCTGCTCGTTTCCAATCAGATTATGAATGCGGTCAAGTTCATCCAGAATTCCCTGGTAGGAAGGGCCAATCGGTTTGGCAAAAACTTTGGCTTCTTTACGCAAGCCATCCTTGGTAATAAGTTCATTCAGTAATGGAGTGCCGCCATTTTCCACGGCGGCCATTTCCAATGCCTTATTTTTTCCAGATAATGCGGTTAAATCTTCTACAGGAGAGTGGCTTTGTTTTTTCACTATTGTTTCAAGCTGAGCTTCCTGAAGTGCCTGAGCATAGTTAAACAACTCAGTTGGCGTCCAGGTGCCAAGCTTTGGCAACCACTTATGACCGACAAGTTTATCTGCTCCCCCTGCTTTTAACACTCTGGCAACAACACTTGAACAGTTATTCATCAATAATTGATAATGCTCATCAGGGTTACTACTGATTTTATTCCATTCTGCCTGCATTGCCGCCACATCCAGACCTTCAAGGTTAATGCGGAATACGCGCCCTTGATCGGCTTCGCTGCCTTTGAAGTTCTCAATGTTCTTCAACTCACGCTCTTTAAATTGGCGTATGACATTAGCAATACGTTTTTCTGCCAGTTGGGGATCTTGTACATTTCTATCGGCTTGATATCGCAGTTCTTCCGCAAAAAGCCTGCCAACATCTGCCATTTCATATTCGCGATTATTCCACATTTCAACAAATGGCTGGTATATCTGTTCAGGAATACCGGATGATTGCAGCAATTCGGGATTCTCCAACGCCATCATAGCAAAGCTTTCAGTAACATCTTTGAAAGTTACATCTACTCCTTGTGCCAATTGCAGTTTTTCAATGAAACGTTGTAACTTACGATCACCATTCTCCAAACCGAATTTATCGTGCTCTTCGAAGGCCACATCAGCTTCAAGGGTTCTATGGTTCAATGACGGCCACCAACTGACATAATTTTTCTCATTGGTAGAACCTGCGGCGTCTACATTAACATGCGCACGCCCCTGACCAATTTGCATTGCCACGTGACCTAATTGGCTATGATCGCTCGGTTTCCAAACAAACAGTGTGGCGCTTATTGGCGATAAATGTTGCTCAATCGCCTGATGGATCTTTCTTAAACCAGAGATATCAATACCTTTACCATCGTTCGATAAATCACTGGCTTTCAGATTCGAGAAAACGGCATCTGAGACATCTTGACCATACTCTTTAATAACCGCGGCTTTGACTTGTTCAACCGCTTTATCAGAATTTTCCGCTTTCTGGTTAATATGAATATTGGCCTTACCCCGAGTGACAAAATCACCGTTTTCATCAATATAAAGGTGTTTTGAATCCTTAAGATTGGCACTGCCAAGCTTATCATACAGACTACTGAAATCGCCTTGCTCTGGAATTGTTACAGTGGATTCGGCAAGCACCATCGATTCTTTAAAGCGCGTGTCAATTTGAGACAACAAGGATTTCATTGCTGGTACACGACCTGAATCAGGATGACCTAAGAGATATCCTTCAACCTGTTGACGCAAATCGGATAATTTTCCAATCACATCCAGTTCATAGTCTTTTCTTCCCTGTCGGATATGGTGATAGCTCTCTAGTGCATCAATCACTTTTTGGTAACTGTCACCACGAATTTTACCCGCAACAGATGCAGCTTGCTGGAACTCACTCACTGACATCAATTTTGGCACGGGCTGCCAGATGCCATTCACTTTCTCGGTAAGAATTCGGGTATGTCCCTGATGATGAGATATAATCCGATCTTCAATGAAATATAACTCATCAGGTAATTGCGCATAATTGTCGTAATTAGCAAGAATAAAACGTTCAACTGCTTTAAGCAGATTATTACTGGTCGTATTTTTTACAATAATTCGCTTAAATTCATTGCCATTACCGGGCCATGAACGCACCTCAAATCCTTCATGACTCTTTTGCACCAATAAGTTACGTTCTGTACGTAATCCATAAAATGGCAATGCTTGATTCAACATCGTGTCGACAGCACTGAGCTTAATATCGAGATCAACAACGGTATCCGCTTTATAACCACTGGGGTTAACCGCCAGCCGTTTTTTCTGTTCTTCAATAGTCAAAGCATCAAACCGCGCCTGCACAGCAATACCCGCCTCTGTTAATTTGCGGCCAATCGATTCTGCGGGTAATCCTTTATATTCACTTGCCGGTTTATCCAACAATCGAATTTCACCCACTAATCCTTCACGTTGTAGTTTACGCAATACAGGTAATTCAACATTCCAAAAATAGTTGCCAAGACGTAAGCCTCCCTCAGAGATCAAATAAACATCCCCACGTGATCCTGCGGCATAAACCGAGCTCCAGAAACCAGTGTTGCTATACGTAGCAGCATCAATTGCCGCTCTTAGCGCTTTATGTTCACTATTTTCAGGATCGGCGAGGTACATAATTCCCCAGCGCATGAGTTGCTGATTGAGTTGAATCGCAAAAGCGTTTCCCTGCACGTCAACATCGTAAACAATTTTCTTACCATCCGGTTGTACCGACTCAAGAACGTCTCGATGCCTTCTAAAACTCTTCCCAGACCAGAATGAAACAATACTTTTGTCATCGCGGGCAGGTTCAAAGCTATAGCCATAACTGTCTAGTTTTGTAATAAACTCAACTCGCTTGTCCCAGTCATAATCCAGAGTAGCGTCAACAAACAGTTTCGCTAAAGACGCGATTTCATTTTCAGGTACTTTATTTTTGGCATTGGGATTTTTGAGATGCCGTTCAACAAAAGTCACTATCCGTTGCCGGGTTTTATCAGAAATATCTGCATTAACACGCTTAAATCCGGGAACAGGAATATATTCGTCCGATGCATTATTGTCACCATTATCAAGCCAACGGTAGATGTGGGCGACTTTTTGTGCACGACTGAGTATGGAAGAATCTATCGCTCTCTTTTTGCTGCCCCCCAATCCTTCCAGATCAATACCAGAAACTATCGGCGCTTTTCTAATGAGTTCACGCGTCTCATGTGAAGGAGGGGCCACAATGCTATCAGATTGTGTTTCAATAGACCGAGAAATAAGCGAAACGCCAGTATTTTTTGCACGAATTCCCGCGTTGATCTGCAACCGGTTAACTGCATGTTTTGCATCCTCCAACGCTTGCAATTCTTCTTCGGTCAGTCCTTGATAATGTTGATTTCTCGCTTCTGGCATCGATTCAGGATCAATATGGCTGCCAGTTTCTCCCGCCCCCGTTGACTCATAGGCTTTTTCTCCTGACAAGCCGCTGCCACTTGCACCTATGCGAACAGGTTTGGAGTCACTCAGTTTCGCCCCTTTAGCATCAGCTTGGGTCTGAGCCGCTTTACTTTCCGCTGACGCAGTATCACGCTTACCACGGCTTTCTGCATTTTGATACGCAATATTGGCGTTATCCTTCGCCGTTTCTGCCTGTTGCTGTTGTGAAAGCGCTTCTTCTTTTCTCTGATCCGCTTTGGATTGCGCGTCTACACCATCAAGCATCGCCTTATCACGATTTTGTTTACCTTTTTCGGCACCTGCTTCTGACAGCGCCACGGCATCTTTTACTTTTTGCTGGGTATTAAGAGTATCCCGATGTATATCCGCCAGTCGTTTTTCTAATGTAGGCTTGATATCATCCAATCTCTTCTGGATATCCTCAGAGATTCCACCCGCGTAGTCGAGATAATGGCTATCTAGCTCACGGCTATCATCAGTGTCATCTTTAAATTGTCTAAATTTGTCCGCTATTACAGTTAGCTCTTCAGTAACTGCCTGAGCTTCTTCTTTTATCGCATCACTCTGCACTTGCCCATTCTGGTTAAGCGCTTCCTGATCCGTTGATTCCAATTGAGATTTCGATTTTTCAATCGCTGCCAGTTGTTTCCCTTTTTCTTGTTCCAGGAGCTGGCGATCTTTTTCAGCTTTTTCTTTATCACTTAGTGCACTGCTGGCCGCTTGGTCCTGCCTGGCATGTTCAGTAACACTATTGGCTGGCAATGTACCTACAGATTTTGCAACAACATTGTCCAGGATATAGCCAATACCATTATTATCGCCGATACCTTTAAATTCGATACGGTTAGTACCTGCTTTGGCGATTAATTCCAGTGTTTCACTTTGCCATGCAGTATCACCATTAGTAACGGTAAATTGACTTTCACCATTCCAAATAACTTCCATGCCTTCATTAGGCATAACATCATTTGCTCGTTTTGCAAAATCAAAGCTTAATGAAATGACTTCACCTTCAGACCGGTTTTTCAGGTCCTGGTAAATGGTGGTACTGACATCCACATCAAGTTCACTGACCCGTGAGCCATGACCTGCGTTATCAAGACCATAAGCACTTGCCTCGTGATATGCTTCAACGCCATTGGTTGACTGCCAACTTTGATCACCTCGTTCAAAGTCACCATTCAAAATCAATGACATCTCAGATTTTACAACGACATTATCTAAGATATAACCTAACCCATCATTCCGGCCCGTACCTTTAAACTCAATTCGGTTGGTACCTTCTTGTGCGGTTAATTGCAGTGCCTTGTTTTGCCATTCAACTTCGTTGCCAGAGGTTGTGAAGATACTTTTACCATTCCATAGCACCTCCATACCTTCGCCTGAAGCAAGATCTGAACGTTTAGCAAAGTCAAAGCTCAGTGAAACCACTTCACCTTCAGACAGATTTTGCAACTGCTGCGAAATCGTGGTGTTAACATTCACATCAAGTTCACTGACTCGCTTTCCATGACCCGCATTATTAAGACCGTAAGCACTCGCCGCATGATACGCCTCAACACCATTAGTTGACTGCCAACCTTGATTACCTTGTTCAAAGTCACCATTGACGATCAGATTTTCGTTCCGATCGGATACCGATCGCGTTTTTCGATTTAACGAACCGGCTAAAGAACTTTCTATTACGTTAATATCAGGCGCTTCTACCGCTGTTACAGAACCACTCAAGCGATCGTTTAAATCCGAACCAATTTGATCAATTTCATCTATCTTAAAACCATTAATGGCAGAAACTTCGGTTAAGCTAATCGCACCTCTGCCCTTGTGAGTGCCCGATGTGTTAGCTTCATCTCCATGCACCAGATAGTTAATCGCCTGGCTGCCCCCCACCCCGAGTACAGTTTGTTTGATATTGTCGAAGAAAGAGGCGAGTTTGTTGCTCTCTGTATTACTCGATGCCACAGCCAGGCTGTAAAAATCACCATCACCAATCTTAATCGCCACGTTGTTGCGCGCATAAGAGGCATTAACACCTAAGCCATGACCAACCTGAATATTAGCGTTGCCTTGGCCTTTCATGACCGCAACATTAAGACCATCCCCAACTTTGGTATTGAGGTTATATTTCCCCCATGCCACGTTAACCGAAACACCATTACCTACATGAGTATTAATGTTAGCGTCACCATGAGCAGCAGTGACATTTAAGCCATTGCCCACTGTCGTCGTGACGTTAGCTTTGCCTTTTGCCGCCGTCACCTGCACACCGTCACCCACTTTGGTGATGACATTGCCTTCGCTCCATAAGGCGTTAAAGCTGTCGCCCTTCCCTACCTGAGTGACAATGTTAGCCTTACCTTTAGCCAGCACCACATTACGCCCGTCACCAACTTTAGTGATGATATTGGCTTCGCCCCAAGCGCCAGTGTAATCATCACCGTTACCCACATGGGTGATAATGTTGGCATCCCCCTGCACCACGGTGACTTCTTGTCCATTCCCCACTTTGGTAATAAGGTTAGCTTTGCCTTTCGCGAAGTTGTAACGGTCGCCATTTCCTACTTGAGTCAGGATATTCGCCTCACCCCAAACCGCATTCACCCCAGTGCCATCGCCAATTTTGGTAATCAGATTGGCTTTACCTTTGGCAAAACCCACTGTCGAGCCTCCGCCAACATGGGTCATCACGTTACCTACATCAGAAATAAGCAGACCGACTGTGGTACCGTCGCCCACTTTGGTCAGAATGTTGCCTTTCCCTGACAGGATACCGGCGGTCGTCGCATCGCCGACATGGGTAATCACGTTCGCTTTCGCTGCCGCAACTACTCCCATAAAATCATCACCCACTTTGGTGACAATATTGGCCTCACCCAGCGCTAACACGCCCGTTAAGCCATCGCCAACATGAGTCATTATATTGGCTTTACCAAACATGGCCGCCAGCGTTGTACCCTCACCGACTTTGGTCATCACGTTCAGTTCACCGGCAAACAAACCGATACTGGCGCCATTACCCACATGGGAATAGATATTGGCTTTCCCTATCATTAAGGCGGCGGTCAGGTCATTACCGACCTTGGTCAGCACATTGGCGCCGCCAATCATGGCGGCAAAGGTATTGCCATTCCCGACATGGGTAAAGATATTAGCTTTGCCGATCATCGCCGCCAGCGTCATGCCATTACCCACTTTCGTGGCGAGATTGCCCTTTGCCAGCATCAGCGCAACACTTGCGCCATCCCCAATATGAGTAAACACATTGCCTGCGGCTACCATCAATGCCAGCGCATCACCGTCACCCACTTTGGTAAAGACGTTCACTGCGCCGCCCATTAACGCCCAGGCATCCCCTTTGCCGACATGGGTAAACAGGTTGCCCGCGCCAATCATGGCCGCAATCGATGTACCATTCCCGACTTTGGTGAAGATATTGCCTGCCGCAGCCATCACGCCTAATGTCAAACCGTCACCAACATGGGTCAGCACGTTGCCGACGCCGAACATGATGCCGGTCGTGTCACCTTGTCCGACTTTGGTCAAGATATTCGCGCCACCGAGCATAACACCCGTGGTATTGCCGTCACCGATATGGGTGAGGACGTTCGCGCCGCCGCCCATCACCGCCAGCGCATTGCCTTTCCCTTTCTTGGTAACGATGTTAGCGCCGCCCAACGCAATAGCAGTGGTGTTGGCCGTTTCAGTCTCATCACTGAGATGGGTGATAATATTGGCGCCGCCGAACAGACCGGCAACCAGATCTCCCGCACCGAGTTTAGTCAGTACGTTAGCACCGCCTAAAAGTATGGAAGAGATATTCCCTGTTCCCGCCTGAGTGATGACGTTAAAACCACCCGCACCGGACCAGTTCCCATTGCCATTACCAATTTGGGTATGCGTGTTATACCCGCCCAACATCAGCACCCGGCTGTTACCGCTGCCTTTGTGAATTGAGATATTGCCATAGGACAGAAGATGAGCCAGATATTGTCCATCCCCGACACGCACAAGAACATTTACCGCGCCGCCAGCGTAAACATCCATTTTCCCGCGCTGGCCTTGGTGAACCAGAACATTGGCTAAACCCGCGCCATGAAATGTCAGATCGCCCTTTTCACCACTTTTTACCACGATGTTAGCTGCACCAGCGCCATCAAAATTGGTATCGCCAAATTTTGAGCCGTGCAGAATAACATTCGCTGCCCCTGCGCCCTTAAAATTAATATTTCCCCGCGTGACATTAGATTTAATAACGTTTCCACCACCCGCACCGTTAAAATTAACGTAACCACTGCTTGTGGATAACTTTACCAAGTCTTGCTGGCTATATTCTTCGCTATGCACTAATCGATGGGAGGTACGGCGCACCGTATTAACGTCATATTGAAGCTGGCTTAACGTGTAACCGGGGCCAATAGAGGTATATCCGTTAGCATAGGAAAGCTCTTCATTAGCCAAATTACCCGTATGGTCGCCTGCTTTGTACCATGCTGTTGCTTTGTATTTCAGTTGCCCTGTATCAGGATCGTTTTTCAACTGAACTTCAACAATTTTGGTATATGGCTCCATTACTTTGGCATATACATAAGTATTGGGCTGCCGGTTCGATTTGACTGCGGAAACATCGACTTTGCTACCATCAGAAGAGATCGCATATCCCCCCATTTTGGCATCGCCTAGCGAGATATCCTCTGCTTTAACCATCATGCCGCCCGCATAGGTTATCCACCGATCTATCAATAGGTTTTCCTCGACAGCATGAATCTCGATAGGTTGCTGATGCTCAAAAACCAAACTGGAGAGACGGTAAGCCCCATTAGCGTTTACCGCGACAAATCCATTGCCTGACGAAATTTCTTTCGCAGCAAGATCTTTAAGGTGATTACCTGCTTTGTACCAAGAAGTGGCATGATAACCGAGTCTACCCGTGGTGGGATTATTTTGAAGCTGGACTTTGCTGATTTTAGTGTACATTTTGTCAGCAAACGCAAAAAGATAGGTATCCGGTTCGACAGTTGATTTAATACCTGTAACTTGCTGAGACTCCTGAATCCAGCTTCCTCCCATCGTTGCCGTCGTCAATACGATTTCTTTAGCTTTAGCAAATTCCAGTGTCTCACCATCGGAATCGCTATTCATGCCTATTCTGGTGATTTCATTGTAAGCACCGCTACCGGAGAAATTAATATTGCCATGCGCGACATCAGAATAGAGTTTGTTATAACCACCGGCACCTTCAAAAGTAATATCACCGAGGGTCTGTTCATACTCGTCTTTATTTTGGCGTATACGCTCAATGCGATTCGATGCCCCCGCACCACGCAAGATAATGTTACCTTCTTTACCCTTACGTACGATGTGATTATCAGCACCTGCCCCATTAAATGTAACGTTACCGCTCTCTACTCGTGAGCTGATGCTGTTTGCAGCGCCTGCGCCATTAAAAGTCACATTTCCCTGAGAATCTTGATAACGGTTAAACCAGGTATGGTCAATGTCATTGTATGCCCCTGCGCCGGCAAAATCTAAATTTCCCCGGTTAGTTTCATGCCATAACTTATTGTATCCACCAGCCCCTTTAAAATTTGTATCACCAGACAAACCTTTACGAACCAGTTTGTTGTAGCCCGCAGCACCCGAATAATTTAAATTTCCCGTATCACCCGTGTGATTAATAAAAGCCGCACCGGCAGCCCCCGCAAATGACAAACCACCATTTCCCGTTTTACTAATGCCGGTGTAACCTGAAGCTCCCTTTACCGCAAGGTCACCATCTGTGTGGTATACATCGACTTTAAATGAACCAACAGTAACATCATCATTTCCGCCATAAGCATAAATTTCACCACCAACACCAATAGCAGTAATACTATTACCATCATTATCGTCGTAGTATTTTCCTGTAAAGAAGTACTCTGTACTTCTATTTGATGATTTCCCCATCAAAAATCCCTTTAGACCATATAAAGATCAAATAAAAATTAAACAAAAAACCACTGCACCTGACGAATACAGCAGTTGTTTTGGACATCAAGTTTCCCGCGGACAGTACAAGCTTTCTGACCTTTCCACGGCAAAAAGACACGGCGGCGCAAATCCCTGGCAACTTCACGTCCGTGACCAAAAGGCGCAATCATTTCGGGAAAAAAGATATGTGGACCTGAACGCCAGTCCGTGTGGGTAAGCTCTCTTTCTCCCGAAAGAAGCTCATCTCGATTCTGCTCAGATAAAAAAGCCCAGTTACAAAAGGCGATTGGGCGCCCGTGTTCATCTTCGTAATAGCAAAACTGATTCAGCTCAAATGCAGGCAAGATACGCTGTTGCCACTCGGACACCAGGTATCTCCGATGCAGAGGAGAATGCTGACTCAGCAACATGACTCCTCCAATCATCGCTTGAATTTCTGCGTTATTCAGTTTCACTGGTTGATGTATAATCGCCATGCGCTAATCAACCAGAGATCTTATTTTGTATTTTTAGATGGACGTTTTTTAGCATTAGCAGGTTCTTCTGCTATAGATTCTGATCCAATTTGTTCTTCGGCTACTTGTGGAGCAGGTAAAAATCCTGCTGCAACCAATTTGTCAAATTCAGCCGCCATTCGTGGATCTTCCAACATATTTTTAACCATCGAAACCATATACATAAATCCCGATGCTGGCATATGGATAACTTGCTTTAATTCAAGTTCATTATCATTTTCTGCCATTATCCCATTCGCCATACGATTAGGTTCTTGACCCACGAAATAAAGAGAAAAAACGCCTTTGTTATAATTAACGCTAGAGATAGTTTGTACGAATTTTTCAGACATATTTTTATTTACCAAAAATAAACAATTTGTTAATGAGACTATACAATGTTTACAACAAGGAAAGCATTCAATTCAGGGATATCCTGAGTTTGTATATCTATAAATACATTAAGAGTAAATGAATCAATAAAATAATATAGAGACAAAACTCAAAATCAATATTTATATACAAAAAGTCCTTTTACCCCCCACATATAGTCCCATTTACCCACACTGGTACTGGCAATAAATATAAGATAATAACCCAATACTTAAATACCGCACAAACCAACATAATATTCTGTTTTAATTAATATTTTTGTGAATTTTAAAGATGTTTTTTCATGAATGAAATTGAGAAATTGACCATAGCATCATTAAGATTAATATTGATGATATGTAATGGAAAAGAAAATATTATTGATATTGATAACTTAAAAAGCTCTAGTTGTTACCATTCCTATATAAAGGATATAGAGAAAAAATTTAACTTATCTCTTTCAAATAAAAATTCCGTAAGCAAAAAGTATCATAACATACCCTTACCCGCAATCTTGTTTGATAATAATGGCCTACCTTTTGTTTTAGCCAAATCGAATAAAGAGAGTTCATTAATTCAGAGGATTGATAAAGAAAATCCCGAAATATGGTCCGAAGAAAGGCTAATAAAAGAGTGGAATGGAAAATGGATTAAAATTAAACAGAAACAAGCCAAATTTAACATCAGTTGGTTTATTCCAGAATTCCTGGCACAAAAGAAAAATTTGGGCGAAATACTGCTATTTTCCTTTGTGTTACAAATTCTTGCGTTAATTTCACCTTTAGTTATTCAGGTGGTTATGGATAAGGTCTTAATCCATCAAGCGTTATCGACACTTGATGTATTAGTCTTTGGCTTAATTATTGCCGGCATCATTGAGGTGATTTTACGTGGATTGCGCGAATACCAATACGCTCATACCGCCAACCGCATTGATATCAAATTGGGATTAAAACTGGTCCAACACCTGTTCGGGCTACCTTTACTCTTTTTTAAATCCCGTCAGGTAGGAGCAATTGTCACACGAGTGCGTGAACTGAATACCGTCAGAGAATTTCTGACTGGTTCAATGTTCACCTTATCTGTCGATCTGCTGTTTATGTTTATTTTCATCTATGTGATGACGCTGTTATCCAGCACATTGACTTGGGTTTTTCTCGCTACCTTTCCTTTTTACGCCATTTTGGCATGGTGGCTAACCCCTCGCATGGAAAAAGCGGTTGAACAACAGTTCACCCATGCAGCAATAAACACCTCTTTTCTGACTGAAACGGTTTCTGGTTCTGAAACCCTAAAAAGTCTGGCGGTAGAACCAAGATTCGTTCGCCGTTGGGATAACCAGACTGAGAAGATGGTGGATACCAGTTATGCGGTACAGCAACTGAGTAACCGTTCAAACCATATTGTGATGCTACTGCAAAAAGTCACCAATGCAGCGATTCTCTGGTTAGGCGCGTCAGAGGTTTTATCACTGCAAATGACCATTGGTCAGTTGATCGCCTTTAACATGATGGTAAATCACACTTCTCAACCATTAGCCAGACTGGTGGAATTATGGGGACAATTTATCAGAACGCGGGTGGCCGTCGATAAATTAGGCGATATGTTAAACCTGCCAACCGAACAGCAATCTGGTCGACAACAAATCACGCTGCAAGGGGCAGTCTCATTGAACCATGTTGTCTTTCGCTATCAACCTGATGTTCCACCGACGATTAAGGGATTGACTCTCAACATAAGAGCCGGAGAAACCATCGGTATTGTGGGTGCTTCCGGTTCCGGGAAAAGTACGTTAGCTCGTTTATTACTCCGCCTATATACCCCAGAAACAGGCGCAATCACCTTAGATGGGATTCCATTGCAAAATATAAATATTGAAACGCTCAGGCAGCAAGTCGGCGTGGTTCTGCAAGAAAATTTCTTATTTAACAAAACAGTATATGAGAATATTGCCCAATCAAAACCCGATGCCAATCTGGAAGCCGTAATTAAAGCCGCCAAACTGGCGGGCGCCCATGAATTTATTCTCAAGCTCCCGATGGGATATGACACAACTATCGCAGAAGGCGGGCAATCTTTATCCGGTGGTCAGCGTCAACGGCTTGCCATTGCCCGAACTATCCTGGCTAACCCCAAAATTCTTATTCTTGATGAAGCCACCAGCGCCCTTGATGATGAGTCTCAATCACTCATTCAATCCAATATGGCGGAAATTGCTCAAGATAGGACGGTTATTACCATCGCACACCGCCTTTCAACTGTACGCCATTGTGATCGCATTATTGTTCTTAAGCAGGGAGAAATTATCGAACAAGGCTCTCACGTTCAATTGCTTCACCACGGCAAGCAATATCGAAAGCTCTGGCAGTTACAACAAGAATTAAAACAAGAGGCGCCTTGTCATGATTAACGCTTTAAAGGATAAGATTAAAATACGGTTACGTTCGTGTCCGCAACATTATGATTTTTTACCGACACATTTAGCGTTATCGCAACGTCCACCTTCACCGTTTGCCCGTTACACGGCAATAATGCTCAGTGTCGGTGTCATCATAGCCTTGCTCTGGGCCTATCTGGGCAAGTTGGATGTTCAGGCTACAGCCACCGGCCGTCTGCTCGTCTCAGGTCGCTCTCAGATAATTCAAGCTTATGAACAGAGCCGAGTGACCGCTATCCATGTTCAAAACGGACAGCGGGTAACAAAAGACGCCCCACTTCTGACATTGGACACTCTCGGTGTTAATCAAGATATCGCTCGGTTACTCAAGCAGATCGAATATCAAGCCCATGAAAAAATTCGTTATCAGGCTTTAACTGAGGAACAGACGCCAGAAGAGCAAGAACTATTTCAAACATTACCGATATCTCAACAAACACAAGTTGTTGAAAACTATTCCCGTGAGAAAAGAGAGTATGAAGCGAGCGTAACAAATCTGAAAGCAGAGATGAACGTCAATCTCTCTTCTCAACAATCACGGAAAAGCGATATCAATGCGCTCACTAAGCTCCGGCAAAATATTAGCCAACGTTTAAAAGCGCGCCAGACTTTAAGTCAAAAACAAGTTATCAGTAAAGTTGAATACCTTGAACAGGAAAAAGAGTTTCTGGAAACAGAACGTCTGATTACTCAACAAAATGCAGAACTTAATGTGCTGCAATCGCAATATATCAGCCTTGAAGAGCGCTTAAATAGCCTGAAAACACAAAAAGAGCGTGAATGGTTTGATAAAAGAAAACAGGCCGAGGTTCAATTGGTTGTTTTAGAGCAAGAACTGGCAAAAGCTCAAGTACGAGAACAGCTTGAAATTATTCGTTCTCCCGTAACAGGAACCGTTCAACAACTCAGTGTGCATACATTAGGCGCAGTTTTGCAACCGGCGCAAAATTTAATGGTGATCGTTCCTGATGACAATGTGCAATTGGCAGAAGTGCAAATTCTCAATAAAGATGCCGGATTCGTTCACCCAGGGCAACAAGTCACCGTTAAGGTAGACGCTTTCCCCTATACACGTTACGGCACGATTGATGGTGAACTGCTGAGTATATCCAGAGACTCAACCACCGATGAGCGGTTAGGGTTGGTCTTCCCTGCTCAGATAAGTCTTAAAAGTAATAATATCGTCATAGACAACGCACGTGTTGACATTACCCCAGGTATGTCAATTGTCGCTGAAATCAAAACTGATCAACGCCGCGTTATCGATTATCTCCTTAGCCCAATCAGAGAGTATCAATCTGAAGCCTTGAGGGAGAAATAATCGTGAACATATTACCTTCTTCTATTACCGATTCCGGTGACAACCCCCATAATCAGGCACTGGACTGCATTGTCTATGTGGGAAAACAATTTCATAAGTCGGCCACTATTGATCAACTTCAACACCGACTGGGTTTTGATTCTTTATCTCTGAATGATTTGCAACTGCGCGAAGCCGCTGACGCTATTGGGCTACACAGTAAAATTGAGCAATTAACTGCCAATACAGGGCCAACGTTGCCCTTACCGGCATTGATTGAACTGGAACAGCAATGGTGGGTACTGATTGAGATCAGCAACACCCATATTACTGTTCTCAATCCTGCGACTGAACAAACGCGGTCGCTCTCTTTATTTGTTGATAATAAAGAGCATGCCTATAAGATCCTGTTGATCGCCGATCAGGAATTAACTAAAAAACAGGTCAAATTCGGCCTGAGCTGGTTTTACCCCTCTATTTTCCGCCAGAAAAGTCAGATAAGAGATCTATTTTTATTTGCCATTGTCTTGCAACTATTTGCGCTGGTCAGTCCGATTCTGTTTGAAAACATTATCGACAAGGTATTGGTAGGACGAAGTTTATCCAGCCTGCATGTATTAGGTATGGCTATGCTCGCTATCGCCCTTGCCGAACCTTTGTATAGCTTTATGCGCAACACTGTGTTTGGACACATGGCAAGCCAGATAAACTCTGAACTTTCCGGGCGATTGTACCGTCATCTGACAAGCTTGCCGCTACAATATTTTAAGCAACGGCAAACCGGGCAGATTATTGCCAGAGTCAGAGAAATGTCTCAAATCCGCCAGTTTTTGACGGGTTCTACCTTGATGCTGCTGTTAGATCTGATTTTCGTCATCATGTTCATTGGCGTCATGTTTTACTATGCCAAGATATTGACCTGGATCGTTATTGGCTCCCTCTTTGTTTATTTCGTATTCTGGCTGATCACCGGACCAATTATTCGCCGCAAAGTGGAGGCAGAATATGAAACCGATGCGAATGCAACGAGCTTTCTGACCGAAACCGTAACAGGCATTGAAACCATCAAAACCACCGCTACTGAAAAGCGTTTTTTACATCAGTGGCAACGCATTCTCAGCCAACAATTGACTAAAAGCTTTGCGGCACAGAAAAGCGGTTTAATTGCCGGGCAAGGCATCGATTTTGTCCAAAAATTTACTGCCGCAATCCTCTTATGGTGGGGAGTGACAGAAGTTTTACGTGGTGAACTGACGCCAGGACAACTTATCGCTTTTAATATGCTCGCCGGACATGTCACCCAACCTATCCTCCGGCTGGCACAAGTTTGGCAAGATTTTCAACATACGTTAATCGCTCTGAAACGTGTCGGGGATATTCTTGATGAGCCAATGGAGAACAGCAAACAAGGATTGGCTTCTGTACCTAAGCTGGCAGGCCAGATTGAATTCAGAAACATTCGCTTCCGCTATCATGACGACACACCGGAAGTTCTGGCAAATTTATCGTTATCAATAAAATCTGGTCAATTTATTGGTATAACCGGACCATCGGGTTCAGGTAAAAGTACACTCACCCGTTTACTACAAAGGCTATATGTACCTCAACATGGGCAAGTTTTAATTGATGGTATGGATCTGGCTATTGCCGATCCTGTCTCTTTACGCCGCAATATGAGTGTTGTGCTCCAGGAAAGTATCCTCTTTTCCGGCAGCATCATCGATAACATCCGACTATGTAAACCCAACGCCACTGATGCAGAAGTCTATCGCGCCGCTGAGTTATCTGGCGCCATTGAATTTATTCAATCGCTTCCTCATGGTTTTGCTCATCCGGTCGGGGAGAAAGGAGCAAATCTCTCTGGTGGTCAAAGACAGCGCATCGCATTAGCAAGAGCCCTCTTGGTTAATCCGACTATTCTGATCCTCGATGAAGCCACCTCAGCATTAGATTATGAGTCTGAAGCCGCAATCATGGCAAATATGGATGAAATATGCCGTAACAGAACCGTTATTAGCATTGCCCACCGGCTCAACACGATTCGTCATGCCGACAAAATTTGCGTGTTAGATCAAGGGCAAATTGTCGAATTTGACTCACATGACCAACTACTTCAACAAGGCGGCCTATACGCCCATTTATGGCATCAACAAATTGGTGAAAGCTGAATTGACATTCAGCTTAATTTCTAAAAAAGAGGAAGCATAAATTTTGACTCAAAATGTGTCTATTTTTATTTATTTGATTAATAAATTAACAAAATGTAAATAAATTATTTAAATTGTAACGTTCAGTTATTAATATGTTAGATAAATCGAATATCTTTATACATCTTAACTTTTAAGTTGGAGAATTCTTATGGATAGGAATCCAGTTTCGTTAAGCGCTTTGGCATTTTCAGGAGGATCTCTAACTTCTATTACCGGCCCAATAGAAATTTTAACCACCGCCGCCCACTTGGCCGGCGCGCCGGAACCAGAAATCAATATCATTACCCAAGATAATCAAGATGTTATCGGGCTAGGCGGTGTTCGACTAAAGCCCAATAAACTCATAGGAGAAATTAAACAAACAGATATTGTCTTGGTGGGGGCAATCGGGCTCCCCTACAACGATCTCGATTCTTGCACGCAAGAAACCTTAGATTGGCTGCAAATGATGGAACAAAAAAACATCCCTATCGTCTCTATTTGTTCTGGTTCATTCATCCTGGCTAAAGCTAATTTACTCAATAACCGTAAAGCCACTACACACTGGCTATTTACCAACCTATTTAAGGATATGTTTCCACAAGTACAGTTACACTCGGAAATAAAAGTCACCAGAGATAATAATATCTTTTGTACATCTGGCACCTATGAATACAACGATGTCATGATGCATATTGTTGAACAGATATATGGTCAAAACACCAGAGAAACCTGTAGCCAGCTTATATTTGGCGACATGGAAGGTCTTCCTTCGCATACTTTGGCAAGTTTTGTCCCCTATCGCCAACACTCAGATACCTTAATCCACAAACTACAAGACTGGATGCATTCTGCCCCATCAGACCGATTATCGGTTAGCAATTTGGCCGATAAAATTCATCTGTGTGAAAGACAGATGAAGCGGCGCTTTAAGACTGCCACCGGCCAGACGCCTATTCAATATATCCAACAGATTCGACTATCTCTGGCGAAATGCCGGTTAGAAAAATCGAATAAGACCATAGAAGAGATCAGCCATGAAGTTGGCTATGAAGATACTCGTTATTTCAGAGAGTTATTCAAGAAACTTAATGGGTTAACACCAATAGAGTACCGCAGAAAATACCAGCACCGCTAAAACGCAAACTCAATCACAATCCTTTACGGATAAGCAGTGACGCCGCTTTTATCTTTGTCAGGCAGTAGCGATACACTAGAAGCTGGGGTATCATGGCGTGCTATATTTTATGGTATACGCCCTTTACTAATTGAATTTATGGCAAAAGAACAAATGGATCGCACCACTCTGGATTTGTTCGCAAATGAACGCAGACCGGGGCGCCCAAAAACCAACCCACTTTCCAGGGATGAACAACTCAGAGTCAACAAGCGTAACCAACTTCGCCGTGATAAAGTGCGTGGTCTGCGTCGTGTGGAACTGAAAATAAATGCTGATGCAGTAGATGCGCTTAACTTTCTCGCACAGCAACGCAACATCAGCCGCAGTGAACTCATTGAGCAAATTTTGCTGGCTCAGTTAGCAGAAAGCAACATCACGACTTGATAGCATTGAAGGCACGAAATCACACAAACTTGACAGAATTGTCCTGACTGTTTAGTCAAAATAGAATTTTGTTTTTTTATTAATACAATCAGAATCTTTTTCACTGATTTTTAACATTTTATACGTATATCTCATATAGAAATACACAAATAAAACAAGAGGTTATATTATCCTATGGCAATTATAGGTATATTTTTCGGCAGCGATACCGGCAACACAGAAAATATTGCCAAAAAGATCCAAAAAATTCTGGGTTCCGACATTGCAGAAGTCCATGATATCGCCAAGAGCAGCAAAGAAGATATCGAACAGTTCGATATTCTGCTACTGGGCATCCCTACCTGGTACTACGGCGAAGCACAGTGCGACTGGGATGATTTCTTCCCTACACTGGAAGAGATCGATTTTGAAGGCAAGCTGGTTGCCCTGTTTGGTTGTGGCGATCAGGAAGATTACGCGGAATATTTCTGTGATGCGATGGGAACTATCCGTGACATTATTGAACCCCGCGGCGCCATTATTGTTGGTCATTGGCCAACTGAGGGCTATCACTTCGAAGAATCAAAAGGTCTGGCTGATGATAACCATTTTATCGGGCTTGCTATTGATGAAGACCGCCAACCAGAATTAACAGAAGAGCGTGTTAATGCCTGGACCAAGCAGATCTACGAAGAGCTGAGTTTGTCAGAAATTCTTGCAGGATAGCGGCCTATCCCAGTAAGCGTAATGGATGCAGGCCATTTCTTATCAATAGTGAACCCACGGTAGGTGAGAAGTGACTCGCTTCACTCGCCCCTGTGGGATCGCGCTCAAAGGCTACTGTTTTTATCAAAACACGGCTTAAATCCGCTTTTTATTACGAAGAATGGCAAAAGATAGCCTAAACACGATAAATAGTAAGGTTATTCCTGCGTTTTATAAATGATTATTCTGGCAAAATGTGTAATGAAAGTTCGGGTTAACGTGGTTTTCATTTTCACTAGCCATGCCTATAATCATATTCTGATAACTAACTGGTACTTTTTGAAGTATCGCTAAGCTCACTTTACTGAGTAACAGGACTGAATCCGCATGACCGACAACAACAAGGCATTAAAAGATGCTGGACTTAAAGTTACACTTCCTCGTTTGAAAATATTGGAAGTGTTACAGGAGCCTGAATATCACCATGTCAGTGCGGAAGATCTCTACAAAAAACTGATTGATAACGGTGAAGAGATTGGACTTGCTACTGTCTACCGCGTGTTGAATCAGTTTGATGATGCCGGTATTGTCACCCGCCACAACTTTGAGGGCGGCAAATCGGTTTTTGAACTCACTCAACAACACCACCACGACCATTTAATCTGCCTGGACTGTGGTAAAGTCATTGAATTCAGTGACAAATATATTGAAAGACGCCAGAAGAACATTGCTGAGCGTTATGGGATTAAACTTTCAAACCACAGCCTTTATTTATATGGTCACTGCTCTGCCGGTAATTGCCGCGAAGATAGTAGTGCACATGACGAGAAGTAATTCACGCCTGAACAGCTAATTTTTTATCTACCTAGAGGGGAACCCATCAGGGTTCCTCCTTTGCTACAACATTATCATGCCTTTACGTTATCAATTCGGCTGTAACGTTTACCATCCGGGCTGACAGAACGGATCAACACATCGCCTCTCACTCTTGGGCGTTTATGGTTGTTATAAACTTCCCAGTTACGACCGCCATCAATCGAATACTGGATTACCAATCCAGGCAGAGCAACATTAGCCCGCAAAATACCCCGTTTTACCTTAGCCCCCGGAACCGGCAGACGGTAAGCAATACCCGCTTTATCCAGTTTACCAAGCTCACGTTGTCCTATCAGGTTAGCGAACCGAGTCCAGTCACGATTAAGCGCATCTACATCAACTTTATACGTTTCTCCTCGCTTATATACCTGGCCTGGAACATAATCCAACTCCCAACCGGCCCGGTGCCATGCCCGTTCTGCCAGCGGCAACAAGCGTGGATAAATCATATATTCCATCTGCTCATCAGTACGGACCGTTTCACTCCATCCTTGACCTGAAAGCCCATAAGCGCCCGGCCACGGTTTATCACTTTTCGCACGGAATGTATTACCATCACGGTCAACGGAAGTTTCAGCATTTTGTGGCATGTTATTAGGCGCAAAACTAAAGATCTTAGCTTCGTCGTTAAAACGAGCCGCCCAATAATAGCCACGCTCCTGCGGATGAACTTCATACGGCATATCCAGATAAATATAATCTGGGTTAGATATCACCACTTCGTAGCCCTTATTCGCCCAATCATTGACTGAATCAAAACCGCCGTCGTAGAGAGTGTCCCAGAAATTCACCCCAACACGTTTAGTGGCAAAATCTTTAGCACTGCCAGCATGTTTTAAACCATCCTGCCACGCCTGCATCCTCTCGATACCATTAGCATTCACAATTTTGCTCACTTCAATTGCGAAATAACTGGCAATATGATCAATATCTTTCACAACACCCTGTTCTATTAACTTCTGACAAACCTGAGATTTAGACCACGGTTTATCTTCCGCACTTTTATCAATAATGCCCTTACCCGGTACGATAGGGCCATTTTTATCCTGGAATCCGTCTCCTAAACGGATATTCTTCGCTTCATCTCCGCCGAAATGCCAAGTCTCCAATGGCGAACCCGCTGCTTGATGCATAGCGGCAATCTCACCAATGACTTTCTCGACAAACCGTTTTGAAGAATCCATACATGGGTTCAAATAACTGCGACGATCATAGAGTTGAACAGATGTTGCTCTGGTGGTATCCGTTGGGTCCAACAAACGATACTCATTCGCTCCTTTCACATTCCCCTGAGCAATCAATTTCTTATAGCGGGCTTCCATAGAAACAACAGCGGCACGAGCATGGGCTGGCATATCAATTTCAGGAATAACATCGATATAACGAGCTTTGGCATATTTCAGAATATCAATATAGTCTTGACGGCTGAAATACCCGCTGCCCATATTGTTGTTATCGGGGCCTGAACCCAGTTGCGGCAACAAACATTGAGTTTCACTTAAATCATGACACCGCTGGCTGCCAACTTCCGTCAACTCAGGTAATCCAGGAATTTCCACACGCCAACCTTCATCATCAGTTAGATGAATATGGAATTTATTCAGCTTGTAACTTGCCATTTGGTCAAGCAAACGCAGAACGGCCTGTTTACTATGGAAATTACGCCCTACATCAAGGAGAACCCCACGATATTCAAAGCGGGGCGCATCTTTTGCCATCAAAGTAGCAATTTTCCTATCGCCATCAACAGGAATTAATGACAACAAAGATTGAAGACCGTAAAACACCCCCGACTGGTCAAAAGCAACAATTTGCGCCCCATTCTGGGTAATATTCAGCCGGTAAGCTCCTTTAACCTTCCAATCATCGGTAAAATCTGAAGAGACAATTTGGGTCGCAACGAGATAGCCACTATTCTCTAATTTAATTCCTTGATCAGTAAACCGTTTTCTGACAAGAATAACCGCCTCGTCATTTAAACCACCTAATTCCAGTCTTACTCCACCAGATAAATCAGCATCCTCGGTAAAAATCTGAACCTCTTTTGGTGTCGGGATAATTTGCCCACGCAACTTTTCTGATCCAACCTTTTTGATCCACAAATTCTTCATATAACGATTTTCAGGCGTCATCAGAATATTGTTATCTGTCTGTGTGCGTTTCCACTGATCACCGGTGAAAGCAGATAAAAATTGACTTAGATCTTCTGTATCCGTATTAACCAGCACTTTAGGTTTCGCATTACCTGACGTTGCATACCAGCGGGGTAAAAAATCAGTGCTGTAAATCTGCCAGTATTCTCCAATAATCGGCAGTTTTACCTGCTCATTGGCTTTAATACCGGTGAATTTTTCGGTTGGCTCCAGTCTATGTAAATCGCCCGTGATGCGCGTGATTTTGAACTGTTCATTATCCACACTCAGGACCTGGCGAATACTGTGGAAATAAATCGCCCAGTCAGAAGAGTCAATCACCTGATTACCATTGGTTAAAGTAATATCCACTCGATTACATTTAGCCCAGTCTGCCCCCAATACCGCACAGTTAACGCCATGATCTCCTGCCTGATTATCAATAACTTTATAATTAACTTTTAATTGACTCAGTGCATCAACTACTTGCTGTGCTGTTTGCGAGGCATATGCAGAGCCCATAAGTCCAACTGTTGCAGTCAGTGCTGCTAATGTATGCAATTTAAATTTCTTCATTATTACCTCTTTCAAACACAAAAGTTATGTAAGGTAAGTCGCTGCTCATAAACACTAAGAGCGACAACAACGAGCCATGAGAAGACAATAAATAATATGATGATGTTGAATTTAATCTCTTTCTCACTTTGGAAAAATAAATGCCAATCTTGCGCCATATGTAACCATAAAATTACTGTCAAAAATGTAAATCGATTTATAAAATATAAAAATCTCACATTAAGAAATAAAATTAAAGTCACTTAATCAGCATCTATAAAGGTTATTTTTCGCATCATGAATTATCAATGAAAAAAAAGAGATTTTTTTTAAAACATGACAGAGAACACATTACAAAAAAACAACAATAGTTATATACCTCATTGATATAAAAATAAAAAATAATACAAAAACGAAAGATTAACAATATAAAAAACGTACTAAAAAATAGATTAATTAATACAAATATTTTCCAACTAAAATAGATGTAAAATTATTTACCAATGATAATATTTAAAAAAATAAACTACCCATTGTGATTTATTTTTATTATAGAGAATAGTTAAATAATCAAAATTTAACTTAATTGAAAACGTGGTAATTGAGGTAAAACCCATATTTTATCTAAATTAAATTAGCAGGAATTACCCTTATTCTCATTCAGTACATGACAGTAAATATCTTATAAAATACCGGGACATTGTTAATATAGCCGTTATCTTTCAAGTTGCCTCTTTGTTGACTGCGCTCGCTTACCCCAATCACATAGTTATCTATGTTCCCGGGGATTCACTCCTTTTGCCATCGCGGTGCATCTTGAAATCCATAGGGTATAAGCTTTTATCCCGGTTAAATCATTCTCTGTTTTTAAATACAATCTACATAACCTAAAATTACTTGAATTTAAAGCTCTTCACGAATAGCAAGACCTAAGTTTTGCAACATTGGCGCATTCTCACATGCAATATAGAATACTTCCTCAATAGCACTACTGTTAACATGTTGATGCCATGCCCACACAGGTACATATATCGCATCACCGGCTTTCCACGAAATATGTTGTTCACCAATGAGTGAATACCCCTCACCATTAACGATATATATTATGGTTTCATAACTGTGTCTGTGTTTACGGGTTGATTGTCCAGGTTGTAATCCCCCCAGAGTCATACTGAGAACTTTACTAGGTAAATTAACCATCGCCACTTTATGGCGTCTTTCATTCGAGAAATTCAAATCTTGACTCAATTCAGAATTCAATACATCTTCATGAATCAATTTAGCAGGCTTATCTTCAATTAACTCTCCGGGAACTTTGCCAAAGTCGCCAGATGAGAAAAACGTTTCTTTCACTATAATTACCTCCAATATTGTAGCTTATTGTAAAATTTGCATTCTGAAATAACACCAGAAATACTTTATCTTACAAATACCTTAGCCATCATTTCTGTCTATGTATCTATTAATTCTGACAAAAGTGCAATAAATTACATAAAAATTATCGATAAATTTTTTAATAAAATCAAACCGCATCATTCCGCATAATAGCAATAACAATGGCAACGAGTGATACAGAAATATTTCCTTAAGTCAAAATATATTCTCCTTAATAATAATTTATGGCAATAAACATTTCAAGCCCAAGATGTCAGTTAAAAATTTTTTGTATATCTGTGAACTATCGCCTTATCTTCTCTTTTCATATAAAAAATAGTTACAATCATGATTTATTAATTATTCATTAAACACTATTTTATTTCCCTAACAGCTAAACCCTACAAGCCTCTTTCCCTAAAAATTGAGATACTTACTTTGTTACTTTCTTAAGTAAACATTTATATGTTATATCTTCTGGATTATTAAGCATACGATAAATTTCCTCTCGAAAAAAGTCACTTTCAAGAATAAACAAAAGATTATAATTCAAGAAAATGGCATCAAAATTTTCACTATTTTCTAATATTTCAGACATATCGCTATTTCCCACAGAAACGAATTTATTTACCCTATATCGCATTATACTAAACGAGGTATTGTCCATCGTTTCCCCAATATCAGCAGCATGTGGACAGTATCCCTCTAATGCTATCCTGGCAAAAATAACTTTTACGCTGTAACCTAATTCCAAAAAATAGGCAGCTTAAATTCTTAGTAAAAATACCGGTGGGCTGAAAATGAGTTGGTGGGAACACATCTTTGTGAATGTTAAAGAACCGCTCCATACGTTCAAACTCAGAGACATCGGAAGATTCAACAAGAATCAACTTTTTTATTTATTTCATATTTATCAATAGCTTTAGTAGGAATACTCCTTAACTTACGTTTCAGAATTTTACCTATCGTCTGCATAGAAATTTGATCAAAGCTACTCGCAACAACCACATATTCTCTAATATAGTATTTCTTCTCAGCCTTTTCCAATATTAGCTACATAATTTGTTGTCCAACAACCTTACATTTAAAATTAACTTTCCATTCAATAGAATAGATAATAACTAATTTGTTTTTGACATCATATGAATTCAATCCAATAATTATTACGTTATATATGATCACAAATGTTTATATCGCCTCTTTCGCCAGAAATATATCAACACTTTATACTGATATTTCATCACTAGAAACCAATCAAGTACTTTTTCTGTACATGTCATTATGACGCAAAGTACCTCAATCACATTCGGATAAAAGTGTCGTTACATCTGTATTTACCCTGATATTACTTTGATATAGCTCATTAAGCATCGCAATGCGAAAATGCACCATTTCTTCACCCACTGCAATAACATCCACTCTACGGTAAGGTTTCTCTTCAACCATTCGATCAATAATTTTTCTCATCGCAATGGCATGATCTTCATCCTCTTCAACATGAATTCTAAAGAAATGCAATGCATCATCAGGCGCCTTTATAAATTGCAAGGCATCCAAAATTGGGCCATAAACCAAAGGTACGATCGCCTCAGCACCTAAACACAGGGCCGCAAGCCCTCTTAGAGAATCATCACTGCGGCAGTGGCGAAACATGGCATTAATCAGTTGCTGAGTACTGTTAAGAATCGGGTCACTTTTAGGAACAGCGTTAATAGCTGCCATCGCCTTTTTGTATAACTCTGCGTGAGATATCTTTGCAGCATCGGTTCCTGTTAGCTCTTCCAATAAATTGTGAGAAAGCAACACAAAATCTTTTTGGTCTGCTAAACCTCCCATCAATGAACAGAGATAGCGAGTGAAATATTGTGAATAGTAATGGTGCTGGATCATAAACTTTCTTAATAAACTCTGGTCCACTTGTCCAGAACGGCAAGCCACCAGAAATATATTCGAATTAAGCTCCTCCAATAGCTCTTTAGAGAAAACGTCTTCCCACAGTGGAGATAGAAAATAACCGGTTTCTTTTTTAAGTTCGTTTTGAGTGTTGATAGCAAGTTCCATAATAAACCTTTTTAGTAACATTCAACCGATGAAATAGATAATATATAGACTCTTCTCAAGCCAAAAATAGTCGTTCTATATTTATGTAACTCTATCAATCTGTTAACACAGATTGTTGCAATGCCGTAGGTAAGAAATAGATGTTAATTGGCCCAACCTTGCTCTAATGTGCTTCCATTACGCACCATATTCAAAGGGATAGCTACGGCCATAAAACAAGACGAGCGCAATTTTATTTACACTTGTCCCGTTATCCATTTTGGTTTTCATGACCATTTCGATTTTCAACTTTAAATATGTGCGGTTCATCGCTATATGGCAGCGAAAACAAAATGAATTTTATTTCATACTACAGATTCGCTAATAGTGGATAAATAGACCTAAAATCACTTCTGAAGTGACTTTCTTGTCACCAATGATGACCTAAAAAAATTCCAGGAGGCCAAATGAATAATTTGAGTGGATTTATAATCTTCATCCATGTAGCCGAAGCTCGTAGCTTCGCAACGGCAGCCCGGCAACTCGGACTCTCTCCTTCATCTGTTAGCAAAAGCATCTCCCGCTTAGAAGAGAAATTAGGTGTCCGCCTGCTCCAACGTAGCACTCGTAGTGTCAGTTTGACGGCTGAAGGCTCATTGTTCCTTGAGCGCTGCAAACGTATTCTGGACGAAATTTCCACTGCGGAACATGAGCTATTAAGCTCCATCTCTGCCCCTCAAGGCCGCCTGAGAGTGAGTTTGCCATCACTCAGCAGCCTGATGTTACCCGTATTATCTGCTTTTGCCACTTGTTACCCACAGATAGAGCTAGAACTGGATTTTAGTGATCGATTAGTTGATGTTATCGATGAAGGGTTCGATGCTGTGGTTCGCACTGGAGAACTCAACGATTCACGACTCATGAATAAACGTATAGGGTCTAGCCGTCTTGTCTACGTTGGCGCTCCAAGCTACTTTGCACAACACGGTAAGCCATCACATCCCGGAGAGTTATTACACCACGCCTGCTTGATGCACCGTTTTCCAACTACCGGCCTGTTGGAAAAATGGCCTTTGCGCTCAGGAACATCCGAAGTAGACATTCATCTCCAAGCAAAGATAACCAGCAATCATGTCGAAACATTGCTACACATGGCGATCCAAGGTCACGGCATCGCCTGTTTGCCTGATTTTACCGTTAAACAAGCCTTGTCTAACGGTGAATTGTTAACCATTCTGGATAAGTGGGCGGGTACTTCGAGCACCTTCCGGGTTCTCTGGCCATCTAACCGTTGGGTATTACCTAAAGTCAGAGCTTTTGTCGATTTCATGGCAGATAATTTATTCCCAAAAGAGAAATAAAATATTTATCAACAAGTTATAGAGGCGTTTATGTATGAGAATGATTATAATAACTACGCCTATTAATAACCATGTTTATAATAACCACATATAATAATTACATAATGAATTGATATTTTTGATTTTATTCTGTAATCCCGATAACTGGTTTACCCATAACTTAACCTTCTTTAGCAATGACAAATTTAGGCTCAAAAAACTGTACCTCAACGGCTGGATTTAAGTGTCCAACTTATGAGGTACAGTTCACGATCTTAATTAATCCTGAGAAATTTTTGCCCAGGTATCACGCAGACCAACGGTACGGTTAAATACCAAATTTTCTGCACTGGAATGACAACTATCAGCGCAGAAATAACCTTCACGCTCAAACTGATAAGTTTGTTCTGGTTTAGCATCAGCTAAACTTGGCTCAGCAAAGCCCTGACGGATCACCAGTGACTCTGGGTTAATTGTCGCCAGAAAATCATCTTCCGCACCTGGGTTCGGTACGCTGAACAGACGATCATACAGCCGGAATTCCGCAGGAACCGCATGAGCCGCGCTAACCCAATGAATAACACCTTTCACTTTCCGACCATCCGCTGGATCTTTATTCAACGTTTGATCGTCGTAGCTGCAATAGATTGTCGTGATATTATCGTCAGCATCTTTCTCAACGCGCTCCGCTTTAATGATATAAGCGTTACGCAGACGGACTTCTTTACCCAATACCAGACGCTTATATTGACGGTTTGCTTCTTCACGGAAATCTGCTCGGTCAATATAAACCTCACGGCTAAATGGCACTTCGCGGCTGCCCATCTCCGGTTTGTTCGGATGATTAGGCATGCTCAAAATCTGCTCCCCTTCTGGCCTATTTTCGATCACTAATCTGACCGGATCGAGAACAGCCATTGCGCGAGGGGCATTTTCGTTCAGATCATCACGAATGCAAGATTCCAATGCTGCCATTTCCACATTGTTGTCCTGCTTGGTGACACCAATACGACGACAGAATTCACGGATAGACGCGGCAGTATAACCACGACGACGCAAGCCTGAGATCGTTGGCATACGGGGATCATCCCAACCTTCAACAATCTTATCCACCACCAGCAGATTCAGCTTACGCTTAGACATAACCGTGTATTCAAGATTCAAACGCGAGAATTCATACTGACGCGGGTGACAATCAATAGTGATGTTTTCCAGCACCCAGTCGTACAGGCGGCGGTTATCCTGGAACTCCAGCGTACACAGCGAATGGGTAATACCTTCAAGCGCATCAGAGATACAGTGAGTAAAATCGTACATTGGGTAGATGCACCATTTGTCACCACACTGATGATGTTCCGCAAATTTAATACGGTACAAAACTGGATCACGCATCACAATGAAAGGTGATGCCATATCAATTTTGGCACGCAGACAAGCTTTACCTTCGTCAAATTCCCCGGCACGCATTTTTTCGAACAACACTAAGTTTTCTTCAACACTGCGGTCACGGTATGGACTGTTTTTACCCGGCTCTTTCAACGTGCCACGATATTCACGGATCTCTTCAGGACTCAATTGATCAACATAAGCCAGACCTTTGTTGATCAATTCAATAGCATATTGATACAGCGTATCGAAATAATTAGAAGAGTAGCGAATATCGCCACTCCACTCAAAACCTAACCACTGAACGTCATTTTTAATAGAATCGACGTATTCAACATCTTCCTTAACTGGGTTGGTATCATCAAAGCGCAGGTTACACTGGCCCTGATAGTCTTTTGCAACACCAAAGTTCAAGCAGATAGATTTTGCATGACCAATATGCAGATAACCATTGGGCTCAGGCGGAAAGCGAGTATGTACCGATGGATGTTTACCAGTTGCCAAATCTTCGTCAATTATCTGACGAATAAAGTTTGTCGGGCGGGCGTCTGCCTCACTCATTTCTTATACCTCAATAATGCAAAAACGCGTCACATAACCGCCTATAATCCAACAAGCAGTGCTGAGAAACAACCGTTTGTTCATGTAAAATGGCGATTCCGTGCAAAGTTGGAGCGAAAAAACGACTCTTTGTCGAAAAGGAGCTGTTTTCATAATTTTCTACTGAAAAATAAGCATGATACTTAACAATCCAAACTCACTTATCCATGCCTCTACAATCTTATATATAACAAACAGTTACGAATAGATCTTTCTTGATGTCGAAAAAACATTCAACAATAGCATAGTCAACAATACAGCACATTTATACCCGTCATCTTTCAAGTTGCCTCTTTGTTGGCTGCACTCGCTCACCCCGGTAACATAGTTCCGGGGATTCACTCCCTTGCCGCCGCGATACATCTTGAAATCCATAGGGCATATTTATAATTATCCATGAAAACGAAGGAGCATTGAGTCATTTACGATATGAAATAACTAATGAAATTGTTCTCAATCAATATTTCATTTAACCATAAAAAATATTATCAAATACCCCTCCACCAATTTTAAAGAATAAATAATTGACACTATATTTATCATAAATAACCATTTGATAAAATGAATATAAATCTATATTTTAAATTTCTAAATTACCTATCAATTGATATTTACACTCTGTAAATATAAAAAATAATTATACATATCAAATTTATGATTGAAACACTATTAATAATATTCTAATTTAAATTTTTATATATAAAAACCCATAATAACAATGAATTAATCTCATCATCAATGTGATAATTCAGGTATTTCACCACCATGATTTCATTTAAATCACACAACTATTCTAATGGGTGTTTTTTTGATAATAAATTTGTAATCAGGCCAGTGAAATAAACTAAAGCATAATAAAGGGTTACGTTACGTACACGCATTTTAATGTTTAAATCGCCGTAAATAAACAATAAAACACTTTGCAATTTATTATTAAGGTAATAATATTATCAAGTATCTTATCTGTAATAATACTATCCAGGTATAACATGATACACTTAATCAATTCTAATCATTCTATATATTAAACTAAAAAATTAATACATGAAAACAACATTCAATAATTTTACTTATTTAAAAAAATACCCTAAGGGAAATAAAAATGATAAATATCATATCAAGCCAAAAAATAGCACCAGCAATAATAGTCATTAATGGCAACTACATATCAAATGATTATCGTTCTGGTTTTAAAGTTGGAGCGACATCATTCGCACTAAAAGTCGCTGATTACTTTATAAAAAGAAACTTACTTTCTGGCTTTATACTCTACAAAAGAGATGAATCATTAATCTCACCTAAAATAAATGAAGGTATAATTAAAGGTATAAAATGTATAAATATCTTTTTTAATTTCTCTATAGAAATTTCAGATATAAGAAATATGCTAGAAAAATGTATTTCAATATTATCAATAAAAAATGATCAGATAGTTCCTGCAATAGTTTATTACCAAACAGACACACTCTTATCCTATCACCCTCCCCATGTACCTTGTTGTGTAACACATCATGGCCCTTTCGTAGAAGACTTTCAGCAACACTATTCTCTGGAAAAGACATATGATGCTTTTGAAAATAAAAATAAAGCTCAACACCTTAATATTCAACAAATAAAAGGGATTGAAATATTAATCGATAAAAAATATTTTGTTTTCCAGCATTCAAAATTACAAGGTGATTTCTTACTCAAAAAAGGAATAAAACCAGACAATATCAAAAAAATTAGCCCACCCATTTTCCTTGAAGAAAACACTGAATTGAACATAGAAAATAAATATATTCATAATTTTATCAAAACTAATAAAAATGAATTATTGTTATTTACTGCGGTAGCCAGATTAGATTATTTTAAAAATATAGAACTATTAATCAATTCAGCAACTATTTTACTGGATAAAGGTATTCCCATTAAAATTTTCATTGCAGGTGATGAAGAGAACAAAAATACCAGAAGGAATAAACTGATATCTATGGTTCCCCCCAGATATCAGTCACAGTTTTTTATATCACATAAATTATCCCAAACGGAGTTACTCGGCGTTTTCAATAAAATAAAAAATAAGTCTATTTTTGTATGTACATCACGCTATGAAACCCTTGGCATTACACCATTAGAGGCTGCACTAAATGGCGTATGCACAATCTTACCCAATTTAAATTTAGTTGAAGCAGCTTCTTATTTTTCTTCAGAGTATAAATTTATCTATAATATAGATTCTCTTACTGAGAAAATAATATCAATATACGAAAGAAATCTATTCACCACTAGTCATCAGTTACAATACATAAGCTCTTTAATTTCAAAAGCACGCTTCGAAGACAGTATGGAAAAAGCATGGGAAGAAATCTCGATAAGTTATATGTCAAACCCAAACTCCGCCTCTGAGCGCCTATCATAACACTTAAACTATTCATTAAATCAATGGGCACATACAAGTGCCCATTCATAAAACCTTATAAATTTATCTGTTTTTCATAATCAAGTTTTATGTCATTCAATCTATTTCGATAGCTAAAAGCCATAAAATCAAATAAATCACAATGTTAATTAAATTGAAAATTTAAATCCATTTACTACACATGGCTTAATTTATGCAATTTTAAACAATATCGCTACAGTGATCACAATTACTCATTTATGTGTAGCTTTTTATTATTTTTCGACTAAAAATAAGTTGTATTGCTGTTGTTCATAGCGAGCTATTTTTTCAATAAAACATCCTACAACTAAGGTAAGCATTATGGGTATATTCAACTACTTGCAGCGATTGGGAAAAGCATTGATGCTTCCCATTGCCACGCTTCCCGTCGCTGCGCTTTTGCTACGTTTCGGCCAACCCGACGTATTTAATATTCCTTTCATCGCCAGTGCTGGCGGTGGTATTTTCGAAAATCTCCCACTACTATTTGCATTAGGTATCGCAGTGGGTTTAGCAAAAGATAATGCTGGCGCTGCTGCATTGGCAGGCGTAGTTGGCTTTTTAGTACTCACTAAAGCCACATCAGTCATAGACTCAACTATCAATATGTCTTTTTTCGCCGGCATTATCGCGGGTATCGTTGCCGGTCATTGCTACAACCGTTTTTCAGATACGCGCTTGCCAGAGTTTCTTGCTTTCTTCGCAGGCAAGCGATTAGTCCCTATCATGACAGGCATTATCTGTCTGTTCATTGCATGGATATGCGGCTATGTCTGGCCATATGTCCAGCATGGGATTGATTCTTTCAGCCTGTTAGTATCAAAAAGCGGCATGGTCGGATGGTTTACTTATGGCGTACTTAACCGCTCTCTCATTCCATTTGGTTTGCACTATATTCTGCACTCTGTTTTCTGGTTTAGTCTGGGTGACTGTCTGAAAATTACTTATGACTTAGCCAGTTCTGTACATAATATCTGCCTGGCGCCGGATGTTGCCCGTTCTCTGTCCATCGGCGCAGCGATTCCAGGCATTGATGGCTCAACTATTACCCAAATCGCCACCGATATGAGCCGCGGCGACTTGAACCGTTTCTTTGCCGGCGATCCACATGCCGGAGTTTACATGGCCTGGGCTTATCCCATCTTTATGGGCGGTTTGCCCGGCGCAGCACTGGCAATGTATTTCGCAGCACCAAAGGAACGTCGTCCTCAGATTGGCGGGATGCTATTCTCCGTCGCTTTGACAGCATTCTTAACCGGTATAACTGAACCAATAGAATTCTCATTCCTATTCCTGGCGCCCGCTTTATATGTTCTGCATGCAATATTGGCTGGCGTTAGCATGGTTATCGTCAATTCATTGGGTATTCTGCATGGCTTTGGATTCTCTGCCGGATTAATTGACCTTGTATTGAGCTGGGGTCTGGCAACCAAGCCGTGGTTGTTAATCCCATTAATCGTCTTGTTCTTTGTGCTGTATTTTGTCTGTTTCACCCTCATGATTCGTATTTTTAACTTACGTACGCCAGGCCGCGAAATTGGAGAGACAACTCAAGCGACTTCCGCCGTCCAAGATAACGAAGCTATCCAACATTACATTACCGCTCTTGGCGGCGCACAAAACATTCGTACGGTAGATGCCTGCATTACCCGTCTTCGCTTAACCGTTGAAGACAACACACAATTGGATGAACACCGGTTAAAACAATTAGGCGCAAAAGGCGTCCTGAAAATAGGTAAACAGAGTGTTCAAGTTGTATTGGGTCCCCAAGCAGAAAACATTGCCGGGCAGATTCGCACTCAACTATCTTCAAGCCAGCCAAACAAAAGGCTGTAGCTAAAAACACCTCGAACTTAAAAGGGAACTTATCTCTCGTTCCCTTTTATTTTTCTTACAAAAATAAGGCCACTTAATAAGTGACAAAAACCGCAAAATTCATCACTTTTTCCATTAATCTTCTGGCTATTTTTTGCATCTTATTTTAAGATAAAAAATATCTTTGAGGTACAGCATATCTCTGCTCATACAAATGATTTAGTATTCATACGATAAGAAGATTAGTTAATCAGCTAATTTATCCAACCGCTACAATTTCTTGTTTTAAGAGGCACTTATGAGGCTGATCCCCCTAACGAATGCAAGTGACGTTGGTAAATGGTCCGCACACTATATCGTTAGCAAAATCAAAGCATTTAACCCCACCGCCGAGCACCCTTTTGTTTTGGGATTGCCAACCGGCAGTACACCACTGGCAACTTATAAAGAACTCATTGCTCTGCATAAAGCTGGGAAAGTCAGTTTTAAATATGTCGTGACATTCAATATGGACGAATATGTCGGCATCGCCGAAAATCATCCACAAAGCTACCATAGGTTTATGCATCAAAATTTCTTTGACCATACTGATATTCCAAAAGAAAATATCAACCTGCTCAATGGCAATGCCTCTGATGTCGAAGCGGAATGCCAACGTTATGAAGATAAAATCAAATCTTACGGCCAAATACATCTATTTATGGGCGGTGTCGGTAACGACGGTCATATTGCTTTCAATGAACCAGCGTCATCCTTGACTTCCCGTACACGTATTAAAACACTGACCGTAGAAACGCGCACAGCTAACTCCCGCTTCTTCGATAATGATATTAATCAGGTGCCTAAATACGCCCTGACCGTAGGTGTAGGCACGTTAATGGATGCAGAAGAAATTATGATCCTTGCAACAGGTCTAAATAAGGCTCAAGCCATTCAGGCGGCAATCGAAGGCAATGTCAACCATATGTGGACAATAAGCTGTCTGCAAATGCACCCTAAATCCATCATTGTTTGTGACGAACCGGCAACAATGGAATTGAAGGTAAAAACAGTCAAATACTTCCACCAACTGGAAGCAGAGATTATCGGCGAATTCGCCAGCAAAAATTAAGAATCTACACAGCCTGATGCCTCTCTCACAGGCTGATTACCGTCATTATCTTCAATCATCATCTCCCGATCCCATAGGAGGCTAAGATGTATGCTTTAACCAACTGCATTATATATACCGGTAACAACAGACTCGATGAACATGCCGTTATCATTGCAGACGGCTTAATTAAACGAATTTGCCTAACACAAGAGTTACCCGAACAAATTGAAAAACGTGATCTAAATGGCGCAATTCTTTCCCCCGGCTTTATTGATCTGCAAGTGAATGGCTGTGGTGGTGTTCAGTTCAACGATCAGTTGGAAAACATTTCAGAAAAAACGCTGGATATCATGCAAAGAACCAATGAGCGCTCTGGCTGTACCAGTTACTTACCCACGCTGATTACCAGCACAGACGAATTGATGATGGCCTCTGTTGAAGTCATGCGCACTTATCTTAAACATAATCAGCATCAGGCTTTAGGTCTACATCTGGAAGGGCCTTATCTCAATCCGGTAAAGAAAGGCACTCATAATCCAGAGCTTATCCGTAAGCCTACATCTGAAATGATAAATTTCCTGTGCGATAACGCTGATGTCATCACTAAGTTGACCCTCGCACCGGAAATGGTTGAACAAAAATATATTCAGCAGTTGGTAGAAGCCGGTATTGTTGTTTCCGCCGGTCATTCAAATGCCAGTTATGAAGAAGCCCGACAGGGATTCGAAAACGGAATTACTATCTCAACCCATATTTATAATGCCATGCCCGCTATTTCAGGCCGCCAACCCGGCTTGATTGGCGCTATCTTTGATACACCTGAAATCTATGCCGGAATCATCGCTGATGGTTTGCACGTTTCATGGCCAAATATTCGTAATACTAAGCGTTTGAAAAATGATAAATTAATTTTAGTAACGGATGCGACGGCCCCTGCCGGGCTCAATCCTGCCTCCTGTAAAATGGAGCATTTCACCTTCGCAGGTAAGACCATATACTATCGCAACGGATTATGTGTTGATCAAAACGGCGTTCTAAGCGGCTCCTCTCTCACTATGATAGATGCCGTTAAAAATAGCGTTGAACATGTTGGTATTGCACTAGATGAAGCACTGAGGATGGCAACTCTCTACCCTGCTCGCGCAATTGGTGTTGATAAATATCTTGGCGCCGTTGAAACCGGGAAAATCGCTAACCTCATTGTTTTCAGTCACGACTTTAAAATGCGCAAAACCATCGTTAACGGAAAAGAAACTGAACTTTGACGGACTAAATAGCTGATGAGTTATAACAACACACAAAAACAAATTGGTAATATTGACCTTGTAAAGCAACTTAATGGAGCCGTGGTATATCGGCTGATTGATCAACAAGGGCCAATTTCTCGCATTCAAATTGCTGAACAAAGTCAACTTGCGCCAGCCAGTGTGACTAAAATTACTCGTCAGTTACTTGAACGGGGTTTGATTAAAGAAGTCGATCAACAAGCCTCCACCGGAGGCCGCCGCGCTATTTCCATCGTTACAGAAAATCGTCACTTCCACACTATCGGTGTCCGCCTTGGCCGCCATGATGCTACTCTCGCTCTTTATGATATGAGCGGCAGGGCCTTGGTTGAAGAACATTATCCACTACCGGAAGCGACTCAGCAAAAAGTTGAAGACCGGCTCATCAACGCAATAGAAAACTTTATTCAACAAAATCAACGCAGAATACGCGAACTCATCGCTATTTCAGTTATCCTGCCCGGATTAGTTGACCCAGATACCGGCATTGTCCGATATATGCCTCATATTAAAGTGACTCACTGGACTCTGGTCGATAATTTGAAAAAGCATTTCAACATTACCTGTTTTGTTGGTCATGATATTCGCAGTTTAGCATTAGCTGAACACTATTTCGGCGCCACCCGTGATTGTGAAGACTCAATATTGGTACGTATCCATCGGGGTACCGGTGCCGGGGTGATTATCAATAACCAGATACTTCTCAATAATAGAGGAAACTTAGGTGAAATTGGTCATATTCAAATTGAACCACTCGGTGAACGTTGTCACTGCGGCAATTTTGGCTGCCTGGAAACTATCGCCGCTAACTCAGCGATAGAAGCGCGAGTTCAGCATCAATTAAAGCAAGGTTTTCCAAGCCAGCTAACATTGAATAATTGCAATATCAGAGCTATCTGCCAAGCCGCTAACCAAAATGATCCACTCGCCTCTGAAGTGATAAAAAGCGTTGGCCATTACCTCGGCAAAGCCATCTCTATCGCGATTAATTTATTCAACCCACAGAAGGTTGTTCTGGCGGGAGAAATTACTGAAGCTCAGAAAGTGCTCTTACCCGCTATTCAAAGTTGTATCAACTCTCAGGTTTTGAAAGAATTTCGTCAAGATCTGCCAATCGTTGTCTCTGAATTAGTCCACTGTTCTGCTATTGGCGCCTTCGCTCTGACTAAACGTGCTATGCTTAATGGCGTCCTGTTACAACACTTACTCGAAGGGTAATGTTATTTTTTGTTGATTTTGACAGCAAAATGCTTACATGCCAATCAAACAAGCGACTTTAAGCAGATTTCGAGAAAAAAGCAGTTGACGCATTTAGCTGATATACGCATAATGCGCCCCGCAACGCCGATGAAGGTAATGCAAAAAAGATGGCTACGTAGCTCAGCTGGTTAGAGCACAGCACTCATAATGCTGGGGTCACAGGTTCGATTCCCGTCGTAGCCACCATCTTTGCGGGAGTGGCGAAATTGGTAGACGCACCAGATTTAGGTTCTGGCGCCGCAAGGTGTGCGAGTTCAAGTCTCGCCTCCCGCACCATTTATTCATCGAGTTGTCGTTATTCAGATGGGGTATCGCCAAGCGGTAAGGCACCAGGTTTTGATCCTGGCATTCCCAGGTTCGAATCCTGGTACCCCAGCCATAATCTTGATAACACAATTCTGACAACATGTTGTACAGTGACTACTTTCAGTTGGGGTATCGCCAAGCGGTAAGGCACCAGGTTTTGATCCTGGCATCCCCAGGTTCGAATCCTGGTACCCCAGCCATTAACTGAATGTCGCCCACTAGTTATATTGCAGTAAAATTTTCTCGCTTCAAAAAAAGGCTACGTAGCTCAGCTGGTTAGAGCACAGCACTCATAATGCTGGGGTCACAGGTTCGATTCCCGTCGTAGCCACCACTTCATTGGGGTATCGCCAAGCGGTAAGGCACCGGATTCTGATTCCGGCATTCCCAGGTTCGAATCCTGGTACCCCAGCCATATTTATCAATGTGTTACGTGAAGTGATGTGTTGAAAAAGCATACAGAAAGAATAGAAAAAGAATATACAGTAAGAATATTCTTTAGTGTAGCGGGCCGCCGAAAGGTGGTTTTTTGCTTTCCAGCCCCCTATCTTTTCTTGCTTATCAATAGCTGCATATCAAAGAAAAGCTAATTATTCACGCCATAATATAGAGTTACGACGTGCTTATGATCTTCACTACTATTCTATACGTTACAATCCCAACGCATACTTGAGCACCACTTTTTTCATTACGCCAGCCCGTTGAGCTGCCATCAGCGCCAAATTACGAACAACTTTCAGCCCCGGCAATTCATTACTAAACACCGTGTAAAATAGATCCATTCCAGCTTGCATCATCAGGTTATCCGGCATTCTGCGGCGCTGATAACGCATCAATACTTCCAATGAATCCCACTGCTCTGTTAATTCTCTCGCCTTTACCAAAACATCAAGCAGCGTATTCACATCCCGATAACCAAGATTTACTCCCTGCCCGGCCAGCGGATTAATAGTATGAGCCGCATCACCCAACAATACTAATCCTTCACGCACATAACTGTTAGCATGGTGACGAGTCAAAGGAAATGAACCGGCGGCAACGGGAGTCACTTTACCTAACCGTACAGGAAATGCCTGGAAAATCTCCTGCTCAAGTTGAGTCATTGACATTGCCTGTAATTGTCGTATGCGTGCCGGTTCGTCGTACCACACCAGCGAAGCCCATTGATCAAACAGTGGAAGAAACGCTCTTGGGCCAGAAGGAAAAAACTGCTGCCAGGTAATATCCTGCTGTGGCTGTTCTGTTTTTACCGTGATCAACATACAAGACTGTCTGTATTGCCAGCCACGGCTGCCAATTCCCGCCATTTGCCGAACCTGAGAACGAGCGCCATCCGCCCCGACAATCAAGCGAGCAGTCATTTCCGTTCCATCAGCCAGAGTCACTAACCAACCCACTTTCTGCCACTGCATTGATTGCAATACTGCCGGGCATAGCAAAGTCAAATTGGGATATTTTTCAAACTGCTGCCACAGAGCCAGTTGCAAGATACGGTTTTCAACCATATAGCCCAACTCAGGCAACCCTAGACTTTGTGCATCAAACACCAAATTAGAATCATTCTGTTCCCAAGTCTCTAATGTACGATACGGCGCGCTGCGCATCTGTAATACCGCATCCCATGCGCCAAGTTGTTTGAGCAAATCTACCGAAGCACAACTGATCGCTGACACACGTACATCAGGCTGACTCTGTGCATCATAAGATTGCGGCGGTTGATGATCCAATAAAGCAACTGTCCAACCTTCCTGTGCCAGCCCCAATGCTGTCGCAGCGCCGATCATGCCAGCACCAACCACCACTACATCAAAAATCTGTTGTGAATTATTCATCTCAGTCATGCTATTAACCCATTGATTAGTACAGTGTACCGAATTTTTAATTCTCTGGTAGAGAATATCCTGTTTAACAGTCTGGTCACTGCTCCTGCAAATGACTACAATATCCGACAACTTTATGCCTAATACACAATTGCTTTTGCCGTGTAATAACACTTTTCGGCGCGGTAGAAAGCTTGGATACACAAGAAAATGTCGACGATAAAAAAACTGTATATTAAAACTTGGGGCTGTCAGATGAATGAATATGATTCATCTAAAATGGCCGACCTACTGGAAAGTACTCACGGTTATCAGTTAACCGATGTCGCCGAAGAAGCAGACATTTTGCTATTAAATACCTGTTCAATCCGCGAAAAAGCACAGGAAAAGGTTTTCCATCAATTAGGCCGCTGGAAAAACCTAAAAGATACTAATCCAGATATCATCATTGGAGTCGGTGGCTGTGTAGCCTCTCAGGAAGGGGATTTCATCCGCCAACGCGCTCAGTGTGTAGATATTATTTTCGGGCCGCAAACATTGCACCGTTTACCTGAGATGATCAACCAGGTGAAAGGTACCCGCAGCCCGGTTGTTGATATCAGCTTCCCAGAAATCGAGAAATTTGACCGCCTTCCTGAACCACGCGCTGAAGGCCCGTCTGCTTTCGTTTCTATTATGGAAGGCTGCAACAAATACTGTACTTTCTGTGTCGTACCTTATACCCGCGGGGAAGAAGTTAGCCGCCCATGTGATGATGTTCTGTTTGAAATCGCGCAACTTGCCGCGCAAGGCGTACGTGAAGTCAACCTTCTCGGTCAGAACGTGAACGCTTATCGTGGCGCCACTTATGATGGTGATATCTGCTCTTTCGCTGAGTTAATTCGTTTAGTCGCAGCTATAGATGGTATTGACCGTATTCGCTTTACGACTAGCCACCCCATTGAGTTTACAGACGATATTATCGCTGTTTACGAAGATACGCCGGAATTGGTTAGCTTCCTGCATCTACCGGTGCAAAGTGGCTCGGACCGTATTCTAACGTTGATGAAACGCGCCCACACAGCCCTTGAGTATAAAAGCATTATCCGCAAACTGCGCAAAGCACGTCCTGATATCTTAATAAGCTCTGACTTCATTGTCGGATTCCCAGGTGAAACCCAAGATGATTTCGAGAGAACCATGAAACTGATCGCTGATGTCAATTTCGATATGAGCTACAGCTTCATCTATTCTGCTCGTCCGGGAACGCCGGCAGCCGATCTGCCTGATGACGTCAGCGAAGAAGAGAAGAAACAGCGTCTTTACCTGTTACAACAACGTATCAACCAACAAGCAATGAGCTACAGCCGTGCTATGTTGGGCAGTGTACAACGTATTCTGGTTGAAGGAACTTCCCGTAAGAATGTGATGGAACTTTCTGGCCGTACTGAAAACAATCGGGTTGTCAACTTTGAAGGCCAGCCTGATATGATTGGCAAATTCGTTGATGTTGAAATTGTTGATGTCTACGCCAACTCACTACGCGGTAAAGTTATCCGTACCGAAGATCAAATGGATCTTCGTATACACGAATCACCTGAGTCCGTTATAGCCCGTACCCGTAAAGAAGATGAAATCGGGGTCGGCACCTATCAGCCCTAAATATAGAGATAATCAGTGATTCAACAAATTCATTCACAAATAGCAACTCAGGAAATTTTCCTTGAACCAGCCGATAATCAGCGCCTAATGAGCCTGTGTGGGCCGTTTGACGACAATTTAAAGCAGCTTGAACGCCGGTTAGGTATTGAAATCAGCCGTCGTGATAACCGTTTTAAGCTGATGGGTAAACCGCTGTGCGTTAGCGCAGCCACTAATATCCTACGTCATTTATATGCGGAAACTTCCCCTATCCGTGGGGTGATCTCTGATATCAAACCAGAACAGATCCATCTGGCAATCACCGAGAGCCGGGTTCTGGAGCAAACCGCCGAGAGCATACCCGAATACGGTAAAGCCGTTAACATTCGCACCAAACGCGGCATGGTAAAACCACGTACGCCCAATCAGGCGCAGTATATTGCCAATATTCTTAGCCATGATATTACGTTTGGGATTGGCCCTGCCGGTACGGGAAAAACTTACCTGGCCGTCGCTGCTGCGGTTGATGCTCTGGAACGGCAGGAAATCCGCCGTATCCTGCTAACCCGACCGGCAGTAGAAGCGGGCGAAAAGTTGGGTTTTCTACCTGGCGACCTGAGCCAAAAAGTTGATCCGTACCTGCGTCCACTCTACGATGCTCTATTTGAAATGCTAGGTTTTGAAAAAGTTGAAAAGCTGATCGAGCGTAACGTTATTGAAGTTGCTCCGTTAGCTTATATGCGTGGACGAACCTTAAACGACGCTTTTATTATTCTGGATGAGAGCCAGAACACAACCATCGAACAGATGAAAATGTTCCTGACCCGTATCGGCTTCAACTCCAAAGCGGTTGTTACCGGCGACGTTACGCAGATCGACCTGCCTCGTGGGCAGAAATCCGGCCTACGCCACGCCATTGAAGTTCTATCAGGCGTCGGCGAGCTGAGTTTCAACTTTTTCCACAGTGATGATGTTGTCCGCCATCCGGTGGTTGCCAAAGTTGTCATTGCCTATGAAGAGTGGGAAGCAACCGAGCAAAAACGCAAACAGGCACTTAATGAGCAACGCAAGCAGGAAGCACAATGAGTTCAGTCATACTTGATTTACAAATTGCTTGTGAACATTCACAAGGTCTTCCTGAAGAAACCCTGTTCCAGCGCTGGCTGGATGGGGTTTTGCCTCAATTTCAACCAGAAAGTGAAGTCACTATCCGTATTGTTGATGAGGCAGAAAGCCACGATTTAAATCTGACCTACCGTGGTAAAGATAAGCCAACAAATGTGTTATCTTTCCCATTTGAAGCCCCACCAGAGGTTGATTTACCCCTGCTTGGCGATCTCATTATCTGTCGTCAGGTTGTTGAAAAAGAAGCGGAGGAACAACAAAAAACAGTAGAAGAACATTGGGCGCATATGGTTGTGCACGGCTGCCTACATTTGCTGGGTTATGACCATATCGAAGATGATGAAGCAGAAGAAATGGAATCTTTGGAAACAGAAATTATGCAAGCGTTAGGTTATGCTGACCCCTACCTTGCAGAAAAAAAGTAACCATTCGTACCATTTTTATGCTAAAAAATACCAACAATAACTTATTTAATGGGAAATTTTCATTAAAACGCCATGAGCGACGACCATCCTTCAAGTAACGATAACCCTGGCCCTAAGAAAGGGTTTTTCACTCTTCTTCTTAACCAGCTTTTTCACGGTGAGCCAAAAAGCCGTGATGAACTGGTGGAACTGATCCGTGACTCTGAACAAAACGATCTGATTGATCCTGATACCCGCGATATGCTCGAAGGGGTAATGGATATTTCCGATCAGCGTGTCCGGGATATCATGATCCCCCGTTCTCAAATCGTTACCTTAAAACGTAATCAAACCCTGGACGAATGTCTGGACGTAATTATCGATTCGGCTCACTCTCGTTTCCCTGTGATCAGTGAAGATAAAGATCATATTGAAGGGATTTTAATGGCAAAAGACCTATTGCCATTTATGCGCACCGATGCCCCACCATTCAGCATAGATAAGGTTCTGCGTCAGGCTGTCGTTGTACCTGAAAGTAAACGGGTTGACCGCATGCTGAAAGAGTTCCGTTCTCAACGTTATCATATGGCAATCGTCATTGATGAGTTTGGCGGCGTATCGGGTCTGGTCACTATCGAAGATATTCTTGAGCTGATCGTCGGTGAAATTGAAGACGAATACGATGAAGAAGAAGATGTCGATATTCGTGCCTTGAGCCGTCATACCTATACGGTACGAGCGCTGACTCAGATTGAAGACTTTAATGAAGCCTTTAGCACCCAATTCAGCGATGAAGAAGTGGATACTATTGGCGGTCTGGTTATGCAGGCATTCGGTCATTTGCCAGCCAGAGGGGAGTCCGTTGATATCAACGGTTATCTCTTTAAAGTTGCTATGGCCGATAGCCGAAGAATTATTCAGGTTTATGTTACGATACCGGACGATGCGCCAATACCTAACCTTGAAGAAGAATAAAATCTGAATGAACAAAGCTTCATTATTAAATTGCCAGCGGCTGCGCGCCTTACTGGCACTGTTTTTTGGAGCCAGTGGAACACTGGCTTTTTCACCTTTTGACTTCTGGCCTGCCGCTATTATCTCCCTGTTTGGACTACAGCTTCTGACTTTGAACAGGACACCCCGACAAGCGGCATTTATTGCTTTTTGTTGGGGATTCGGTCTGTTTGGCAGTGGTACAAACTGGGTATATGTCAGCATTGCCAATTTCGGCGGCATGCCAACCGTGGTCAATATTCTGCTGGTCATATTACTTGCCGCCTATCTCTCGCTCTATCCTGCTTTATTCGCTGGATTACTCAATCGCTTCTTCGCAAAAACGAACGGGGTGAGGCTGGCTGTAGCAGCACCTGCATTATGGCAACTTACTGAATTCCTGCGAGGCTGGATTCTAACCGGTTTCCCTTGGCTACAATTCGGCTATAGCCAATTAGATGGTCCAATGAAAGCCATTGCACCAATTTTGGGTGTTGAAGCCATCACATTCCTGTTAATGGCTATTAGTGGGTTATTCGTTCTGGCCGTCATACATCGGAAAATAGTCGTCGGTATTATCGCTGTCGCCATTTTACTATTACCGTGGCCAATACGCCATTATCAGTGGTACAACCTACTGCCTGAAAAAACAGTTGATGTCGCGCTCGTTCAGGGAAATATCCCACAATCCCTGAAATGGGCCCCCCATATGCTCAACGAAACTATGGACATCTACATGGACAACAGCCTGCCATATATCGGCAAAACACCGATAATCATCTGGCCGGAATCTGCTATTCCTTCATTGGAAAGTTATCAACGTCATTTTCTAACAAAATTGGACGAACTGTTACGCAATCAACATACCAGTCTTATTACCGGTATCGTCGATGAAAGAGCCGTTGGCGACAGTGATAAGATCTATAACAGCGTGATTGTCCTCGGCGATAAAATACCTTATCAATATCCGGCAGCTATTCGTTACGATAAATATCATCTGGTACCATTCGGCGAATTTGTTCCACTGGAATCTCTACTCCGCCCCTTGGCGCCATTCTTCAATTTACCCATGTCTTCATTCAGCCGTGGCAACTACATTCAACCACAGCTTTCTGTTGCAGGATATAACCTGACCACCGCGATTTGTTATGAAATTATACTGGGTGAACAGGTTCGTGCGAATTTCAAACCGGATACCGAATTTTTACTCACTGTTTCCAATGATGCTTGGTTTGGTAGTTCAATTGGCCCCTGGCAACATTTCCAAATGGCACGCATGCGCTCCCTCGAATTAGGACGCCCATTACTACGTGGTACCAACAACGGCATTACAGCCGTTATCAGCCCGGACGGAGAAGTGCAAGCAGCACTCCCACAATTTACCCGTAATGTTTTGGCAGCTAAAGTGACACCCGCAACCGGGATAACACCTTATGCTCGCTGGGGTAACTGGCCGGTATGGATAATTACCGTATTGTTTGCCCTGTTTGCCTTAACATATAACCGCCGTAAAATTTGATCCAAATATCCATATCATCAAAAGGGAGCGAAATTGCTCCCTTGCACTATTCCTTTGCACTATGCAGAAACAGATTAACTTTTAATCCATTTTCCATCCAATTGATAGAAAAACAAAGGAGTAACAAGTTATGCAAGCAAAACGTCTGCAACCATCGGAAATTTCACCAGAGCTTTATAACGCTGTCGTAAAAGTTGATGAATTAACTTACCAATCTACTCTCGGTAAGGCACTCATCGAACTCATCAAAGTCAGAGTTTCCCAAATCAATGGCTGTGCCTTTTGCCTTAATATGCATTCCAAAGCTGCCCGTAAAGCAGGAAATAGCGAACAAAAGCTTTACCTCCTAAGCGCCTGGAAAGAAGCGACTATTTTTACATCACGGGAAAGTGCGGCTTTAGGCTGGGCAGATGCTTTATCTCGGATTGTCGAAACTGGAGCAGAAGATGAACATTACACTCCACTATTGGCGGAGTTTGATGAAAAAGAGATTGTCGATTTAACATTGTTAATCGGCCTTATCAACCTATGGAATCGTCTGGCAATTGGTATGAAATATACTTTGCCCAATTCTACCACTGACCTATCCTAAGAAATTCAGCAAGGTTAATTACTAGCGATAATTAACCCTGCTAATCCTCAATAACTGATATCACTCTATGCTATGCAAATAACTTACTTAAACAACTTATTAGTGCTAATTTTCCCTCCCTTTATTATTTTGGCACGCTAATTGCTGCTATATCTATGAATGAAAAGGAAAATAGCTGTTTCACTAACCCAAAATGGGAAAACGCACTAAAAAAATGATAATCACGCACCTTTATTGTGCAAGATAAACAACATTGTTCATTTATAGTGCGAGACAGCTCCCGAAATAGAAACAATTCATTTTCATTGACTAACCCTTTTGTACTATTTTTTAACACTATATATACATATAACAGCAAATGATCCTCGATTAAAAACAAATCACAGAGAGACTTTTGCAAACACAACAACATCGCAAACGATAGCCACATTAAAGGAGTTGTATATGCGTATGCGTAACCTAGTACTAACTATGATGTTACTTGGCATGGCGGGGGCTGTTCAGGCCGAAGAGTTAACGGGAACACTGAAAAAGATTAAAGACGATGGCGTGATCATTGTAGGGCATCGTGAATCTTCCGTACCTTTTGCTTACTACGATAATCAGCAAAAAGTCGTCGGCTACTCTCAGGATTATTCTAATCTGATTGTTGAAGCAGTGAAGAAGAAACTGGATATGCCAAATCTGCAAGTAAAATTGATACCCGTGACTTCTCAAAATCGCATCCCATTGCTACAAAATGGCACTTATGATTTCGAATGCGGTTCCACTTCCAATAACCTTGAACGCCAAAAACAAGTCTCTTTCTCAAACTCTATCTTTATTGTTAATACACGTTTGTTGACTAAAAAAGGTTCCGGTATAAAAGATTTCCCTGATTTAGCCGGTAAAAATGTCGTTGTCTCAGCAGGTACCACATCTGAAATATTGCTGAATAAACTTAACGATGAGAAAAACATGAAAATGCGCATCATCAGTGCAAAAGATCATGGCGACTCATTCCGTACTCTGGAGTCCGGCCGTGCCATCGCCTTTATGGTGGACGATGCTCTGCTAGCAGGTGAACGCGCCAAAGCGAAAAAACCTGATCAATGGGAAATTGTTGGCACACCTCAGTCTAGAGAAGCCTATGGTTGTATATCACGCAAAGACGATCTTCAATTCAAGAAGCTGATCGATGAGACCATTGTTCAGGCGCAAACCTCTGGAGTGGCAGAGAAGTCATTTGAGCGCTGGTTCAAACACCCGATTCCACCCAAGAACCTGAATTTGAATTTCTCTTTGTCTGATGAAATGAAAGCACTATTTAAATCGCCAAATGATAAGGCGCTTGACTAGAAATATAATTAAAAAATGACTATTTGATTGGCATCACAGGGTGCGAGGTGGCCGTTCCCTACCTCGCTTTTTTTCTCAGCCAATCAATCGCTTTCAGGGGATCAAGCTACACCCTCACAGGGAGTATTATTATGTCAATCGATTGGAACTGGGGCATCTTTCTGCAAGCGGCCCCTTTCGGCAATACGACTTATCTAGGCTGGTTGATAGCTGGATTTCAGGTGACGATTGCCTTGTCTATCTGCGCCTGGATTATCGCTTTCATTGTCGGCTCACTGTTCGGCATCTTGCGCACTGTTCCCAATAAAATATTATCTGGGATAGGTACCTGTTATGTTGAGCTTTTTCGTAACGTACCACTGATAGTTCAATTTTTTATCTGGTATCTGGTTGTACCTGAACTACTGCCAGAAAAAATCAGTTTATGGTTTAAAACCGAACTGGACCCTAATATTCAATTTTTTCTCTCATCCACTGTCTGTTTAGGTCTTTTCACCGCGGCACGGATGTGTGAGCAGGTTCGTGCCGCCATACAATCATTACCACGCGGTCAGAAATCGGCAGGGCTGGCAATGGGGCTAACCTTGCCGCAAACCTATCGCTATGTCCTATTACCCAATGCCTATCGAGTAATCATTCCACCCATGACGTCAGAAATGATGAATCTGGTAAAAAACTCCGCCATCGCCTCCACTATTGGCCTGGTCGATATGGCAGCACAGGCAGGTAAGTTACTTGATTACTCAGCGCATGCTTATGAGACATTCACGGCAATTACACTGGCCTATGTCGGAATCAATCTGGTGATCATGCTTGCCATGCACTTGCTTGAGAAAAAAGTACGTTTACCGGGTAATATTGGAGGTCAATAAATGTACGAGTTTGACTGGAGTTCGATTATCCCCAGTATCCCGTTTCTACTACAAGGCTTAGTCATTACAGCAAAAATCACTATTATTGCTGTTGTTGTCGGTATTCTCTGGGGAACCGTGTTAGCCGTGATGCGGCTCTCTTCGGTAAAAATACTGAGCTGGTTTGCCACTTTATATGTCAATCTGTTCCGTTCTGTGCCACTAGTTATGGTACTGTTATGGTTCTACCTGATTGTGCCTAGTCTAGTGCAGAATGTTCTGGGGATTTCTCCGAAAACAGATATTCGTTTAATTTCAGCTATGGTCGCGTTTGCCTTTTTCGAAGCCGCCTACTATTCAGAAATTATCCGGGCAGGAATTCAGAGTATTTCCCGCGGGCAATCTTCGGCAGCACTGGCATTGGGTATGACGCCAATGCAAAGTATGAGGCTGGTTATCCTGCCTCAAGCATTCCGTGCGATGACCCCACTGTTACTGACACAGGGGATCGTACTGTTTCAAGACACCTCATTGGTGTATGTGCTCAGTCTGGCGGACTTTTTCCGTACTGCGGCAAATATCGGTGAGCGTGATGGCACTCAGGTCGAAATGATCCTATTTGCTGGTTTGGTTTATTTTATTATTAGTATTGCCGCATCTATGCTGGTTAACTATTTGAAGAAAAGGACTGTTTGATGATCTCCCTGAAAAATGTATCCAAGTGGTATGGCCAATTTCAGGTTCTCTCCGACTGCTCAACTGAAGTTAAAAAAGGTGAAGTCGTTGTGGTCTGCGGCCCATCTGGCTCAGGCAAATCCACCCTGATAAAAACGGTTAATGGTCTGGAATCCATCCAACAGGGTGAAATTCTAGTTAATGACATTAAAGTTAATGATAAAAACACCAATCTGGCACAACTACGTTCTAAAGTTGGTATGGTGTTCCAGCATTTCGAGCTGTTCCCCCATCTATCCATCATTGAGAATTTAACTCTAGCGCAGATTAAAGTGCTTAATCGTGATAAAAAAGCGGCGGAAGAAAAAGGGTTGAAATTACTTGAACGCGTTGGGCTTGCCAGTCAAGCAGATAAATTCCCGTCTCAACTTTCCGGTGGTCAGCAGCAACGTGTAGCAATCGCCCGTGCCCTTTGTATGGACCCGATTGCCATGTTATTCGACGAACCCACATCCGCACTCGACCCTGAAATGATCAATGAAGTGCTTGATGTCATGGTTAAACTGGCAGACGAAGGGATGACCATGATGGTTGTTACTCACGAGATGGGCTTCGCGCGTAAGGTAGCTAACCGAGTTATCTTTATGGATGAAGGCAAAATTGTTGAAGATAGTAAGAAAGAAGATTTCTTTGCGAATCCAAAATCAGATCGCGCCAAAGAATTTCTTGCTAAAATTCTGCATTAGCCTCATTTCATCTCCGGTGGCGGCCCCCGTCGCCATCGGATTTTCCCTCAGAACCACTGTTTCTTATATATCAAATCAGATATGCTATGCCGATCTCATATTTTACTAACTAAATGATTGCTACAAGCGTAGCTTTTTACTCACCATAGGATTATCGGTGCCATGCAAGAACAATACCGTCCAGAAGATATAGAGCCGCAAGTTCAGCTTCACTGGCAAGAGAAGCAAACTTTTAAAGTGACAGAAGATAGCAGCAAAGAAAAATATTACTGCCTGTCCATGCTACCTTACCCTTCTGGCCGACTACACATGGGCCATGTACGCAATTACACTATCGGCGATGTTATCTCTCGCTACCAACGTATGCTGGGTAAAAACGTCCTGCAACCTATCGGTTGGGATGCGTTTGGCCTGCCTGCGGAAGGGGCCGCGGTTAAAAACAATACCGCGCCCGCTCCGTGGACCTATGCCAACATCGAATATATGAAAGGTCAGTTGAAAACACTGGGCTTCGGTTACGATTGGGATCGTGAAGTCACAACCTGTACCCCAGAATATTACCGTTGGGAACAATGGTTCTTCACCAAATTGTATGAAAGGGGCCTGGTTTATAAAAAAACCTCCGCAGTTAACTGGTGCCCTCACGATCTGACCGTTCTAGCTAATGAACAAGTGGTCGATGGCTGTTGTTGGCGTTGTGACACTAAAGTGGAACGTAAAGAAATTCCGCAATGGTTTATCAAGATCACTGATTATGCCGAAGAGTTGTTAAATGATCTGGATACGCTGGAAGAGTGGCCTGAACAGGTCAAAATCATGCAGCGCAATTGGATTGGTCGCTCCGAAGGGGTAGAAATCACTTTTGATGTGGCTGATAGTCAGGAGAAACTGACCGTCTATACCACTCGCCCTGATACGTTCCTCGGCGCCACTTATGTTGCGGTTGCCGCCGGTCATCCTCTGGCAAAACAAGCAGCAGAAAATAATGCTGAACTGGTTGCTTTCATTGATGAGTGCCGTAATACCAAAGTTGCAGAAGCAGATATGGCAACAATGGAGAAAAAAGGCATGGCAACCGGTATGTTTGCTATTCATCCATTGACCAAAGAGAAAGTGGCAATCTGGGTTGCAAACTTCGTCCTGATGGAATACGGCACTGGTGCTGTCATGGCAGTTCCCGGTCATGATCAACGCGATTGGGAATTTGCGACAAAATATAACCTGCCAATGAAAGCCGTTATTCTGGACAGTGAAGGTAATGAACCAAATGTTCATGAAGCCCCGGTAACAGATAAAAATGTCCTGTTTAATTCCGGTGAATTTAGCGGTCTGAATCATGAAGCCGGTTTTAATGCCATTGCTGATAAACTGGTGGAAATGGGTGTAGGTAAGCGTAAAGTTAACTATCGTCTGCGTGATTGGGGGGTTTCCCGTCAACGTTACTGGGGCGCGCCTATTCCAATGGCAACGCTGGAAGATGGCACGGTTGTTCCAGTTCCAGCAGATCAACTGCCTGTCATTCTGCCGGAAGATGTCAAAATGGATGGCATCACCAGCCCAATTAAAGCTGATCCTGAGTGGGCAAAAACCACTATCAACGGCCAGCCAGCACTACGTGAGACAGATACCTTCGATACCTTTATGGAATCTTCCTGGTACTACGCTCGCTACACCTGTCCAGATTATGACAAAGGTCTGCTCGATCCAGCAGCGGCTAACTATTGGCTGCCAGTTGACCAATACATCGGTGGTATCGAACATGCCATCATGCATCTGATGTACTTCCGTTTCTTCCACAAACTGATGCGTGACGCGGGCCTGGTCAATTCCAATGAACCCGCGAAACGCCTGTTATGTCAGGGCATGGTTCTAGCCGATGCTTTTTATTACATCGGCAAAAATGGGGAAAAAATTTGGGTTTCCCCGGCAGATACTATCGTTGAGCGTGATGATAAAGGCCGTATCGTTAAAGCGACGGATAAAGAAGGCCATGAGCTGGTTTATACCGGCATGAGCAAAATGTCTAAATCCAAGAACAACGGTATTGATCCACAATTGATGGTAGAAAAATATGGTGCTGATACCGTTCGCCTGTTTATGATGTTCGCTGCGCCGCCAGAGCTGACGCTGGAATGGCAAGAATCCAGCGTTGAAGGGGCAAATCGCTTTCTGAAACGTGTGTGGCGTCTGGTTTATGAACATAGCAGCAAAGGGGCAACTCAACCGCTGGACATCACAAACCTGACAGTGGAACAAAAAGATCTATTCCGTGATCTGCACAAAACCATCGCTAAAGTCACAGATGATGTTGGTCGCCGCCAGGCATTCAATACCGCTATCGCTGCGGTAATGGAATTAATGAATAAACTGACCCGTGCGCCACAGGAAACTGAGCAAGATCGCGCTCTGATGCAAGAGGCTCTGTTAGCGGTTGTCCGTATGCTGTCACCAATAACTCCTCATGCTTGCTTTATTATGTGGCAAGCTCTAGGCGGTAAAGGTGATATTGATACGGCTGATTGGCCACAAGCTGATGAACAGGCAATGGTTGACGATACTAAGTTAGTCGTCATTCAAGTCAATGGTAAAGTGCGTGGTCGTGTTACTGTGCCAGCCGATGCGACGAAAGAATATGTTCATGATCTGGCGGCACAAGAGTATGGTGTGGCGAAATACCTTGAAGGCGTCACTATTCGCAAAGTCATTTATGTACCAGGCAAACTGCTGAATCTGGTCGTCGGCTGATAAAGGAGGCAATGTGCGACATCGTATTTTAACGTTGTTGCTGGGGTTGGCGGTGTTAGTCACCGCTGGCTGCGGTTTTCATCTGCGCGGCACCACTCAGGTGCCACCGGAACTCAAAAAGCTGCAATTAACAAGCAGTGACCCATACGGGCCACTAGCCCGTTCTGTTCGCCAACAGCTTCGTCTGAATAACGTCACTATCCTTGAGGATGGTAGCGCGGATATTCCTATTTTGAAGATAATCGGCTCTTCTGAAAATAAAGATACGGTCTCTGTTTTCCAAGATGGTAAGGCTGCCGAACGCCAATTGACACTGTACGTTGATGCACAAGTCATTATGCCAGATGGCAGCGTATATCCATTGCGATCAAGGGTTGACCGCTCTTTTTTCGACAACCCATTAGAGGCCCTGGCGAAAGATGCTGAAAACGAGATAATCAATCAGGAAATGCGTGAACAAGCCGCTCGCCGACTCGTTCGTCAGTTATTGACTGTTCACAACGCAGAAGAACAGAAAGCCAGAGAAAAACAGGCGGGACAGCAAGCTGCGCAAGCACAATGATCAAACTCTATCCCGAACAACTGATTTCGCAGCTCAATGAGGGGCTGCGAAACTGTTATCTGATATGGGGTAATGAACCCCTACTATTACAGGAAAGCCAGGATCATATCCGCAAGGCTGCTGAAAAACACGCATTCACTGAACACTTCACCTATACGCTGGACAACCATACCGAATGGGACGAGATATTTGGTATCTGTCAGTCATTAAGTCTATTTGCTAGCCGCCAAACACTCACTTTGCTTCTGCCGGAAAATGGCCCTAACGCAGCAATGGCTGAACAACTGGTAAAACTAGCAGAGCTTCTTCACCCAGATATACTGTTAATACTACGTGGTCTGAAATTGACCAAAGCGCAGGAGAACAGTAACTGGTTCAAAGTGCTAGGAAAAAACGGTGTTTATGTCAGTTGTCAGACCCCCGAACAGAACCGTCTGCCGCAATGGGTTGCACAACGGGCCAAAGCCATGAAATTGGCGCTGGAAGAACAAGCCAATCAACTACTGTGTTACTGCTATGAAGGAAATTTACTGGCGTTAGCTCAGGCACTTGAGCGACTCTCGCTGCTATATCCAGATGGTAAACTGACCTTACATCGTATTGAAAATGCAGTGAATGATGCGGCTCACTTTACACCTTATCACTGGGTAGACGCATTATTAGCGGGAAAAGCAAAACGAGCCTGGCATATTCTGAAACAGTTAAAACAGGAAGATTGCGAAGCTGTTATTCTATTACGTACCGTACAGCGGGAATTGCTGCTGCTACTCACACTGAAACGCCAAGGTACCACAACCCCGATAAAAACATTGTTAGATCAGCATCGGGTATGGCAAAACCGTCGTCCATTACTGACAAGCGCACTGCAACGTCTCACTCAACATGATTTGCAGCGAGCGCTTCATTTACTTGTACAGATGGAACGCCAGATCAAACAGGATTACGGCCAATCTATCTGGTCAGATTTAGAAACTCTTTCCATGCTGTTATGTGGAAAAACCTTACCTGAGAGCTTTCTTAATGCCTCATACCACTAATTCTACTTGCCCGAAACAACCCGTTATTCAAGCATTATTTGGTGGAACATTCGATCCCATCCATTACGGGCATTTACAACCAATTGAAACCCTGGCATATCAAATTGGCCTGAAACAAGTGATTTTACTACCAAATCACGTCCCCCCACACCGCCCACAACCAGAAGCCACTGCACAACAGCGGCTTGAAATGGTACAACTGGCTGTACAAGATAACCCTCTGTTCACCGTCGATAAGCGTGAACTGGAGCGCACCACTCCCTCCTACACAATTGATACGCTAGAGTCATTCCGTCAGGAACTTAGCAATGAGCAACCACTGGCATTTATAATCGGCCAAGATGCTTTATTATCACTGCATACTTGGCATCGTTGGCAAGAACTGCTGAGCCTCTGCCATTTGCTGGTTTGTGCTCGTCCTGGTTATCAAACCCAGTTTTCCACAACTGAAATGCAAAAATGGCTTACAGAACATCAAATCTGCGATCCAAACCAGCTTAGTAATCAACCTAACGGTTATATCTATCTGGCAGATACACCTCTACTGCCTATCTCAGCAACAGATATCCGTCAACGCCACCAGCAAGGGTTAAGTTGTGACGATTTACTCTCCCTTGCAGTACAAAAGTATATAGATTCACAGGGGTTATATCGCCAATAGCGAAATCTACCTCGATTAGTCGCTTAGTTGGCTTACCCTTAAGTGACCTGACATGCTATTATTCCGCACTATTTAATCAATTGTGATAAAAAATAAGGATGAGCCTTTTGCAAGGTAAAGAACTCCAACAGTTTGTTATTGATAAGCTTGAAAACTCCAAAGCACAGGATATCGTTTCCCTGGATGTTCAAGGGAAATCCAGTATTACCGATTGTATGATTATCTGTACCGGAACTTCCAACCGCCACCTGATGTCTGTCGCAGATAATCTGGTTGATGACTGTCGTGCCAGCGGCCTGATCCCACTTGGCGTTGAAGGACAAGGCATATCTGACTGGATCGTCGTAGACCTCGGTGAAGTTATCGTACATGTCATGCAAGAAGAGAGCCGCCGCATGTATGAACTTGAAAAGCTTTGGAGCTGAATTTGAAGCTGCAATTAATCGCTGTAGGTACAAAAATGCCGGACTGGATACAGGCCGGCTTTATAGATTATTTGCGCCGTTTCCCCAAAGACATGCCATTTGATCTGGTAGAAATTCCGGCAGGCAAACGGGGCAAGAATGCAGATATTAAACGCATTCTGGAAAAAGAAGGTGAACAGATGCTGGCCGCTATTGGCAAAGGCAACTGTATTGTTACCTTGGACATTCCGGGTTCCCGTTGGGAAACGCCTCAACTAGCGCAACAGCTTGAACAGTGGAAACGGGATGGCAGAGATGTCAGTTTATTGATAGGCGGACCAGAAGGTCTCGCTCCAGCATGTAAAGCTGCCGCAGAACAAAGCTGGTCACTGTCACCGCTGACCTTACCCCATCCTCTGGTCCGGGTTTTGGTTGCGGAAAGCCTGTACCGGGCATGGAGCATTACCACCAATCATCCCTATCATCGGGAATAATTTGGTTATCAACGGATAAAAGCGAATTCTGGCAATGGGATGAAAAATAAACGTACCCCTTTTCGTGATTATACGGCTGAATCAGCCCTATTTGCTCGCCGCGCATTGGTGGCGTTTATTATCATCCTGGTACTGACTGGTATCCTGATTGCCAATCTTTACCATTTACAAATTACTCGCCACGAAGACTATCAAACTCGTTCAAACGAAAATCGTATTAAACTGGTTCCAATTGCGCCAAGCCGCGGTATCATCTATGACCGTAACGGCACACCATTAGCGCTTAATCGAACCATCTACCAGTTAGAAATCATCCCCGAAAAGGTAGAAAACCTTGAGCAAACGCTGAATGATTTACGTGATGTTATCGATCTGACTGACGAAGACATTGCCAACTTTGAAAAAGAGCGTAAACGTTCGCGCCGCTTTACCTCTATTCCATTAAAAACGTCACTTGATCATATTCAAGTCGCACGCTTTGCCGTTAACCAATATCGTTTCCCTGGTTTTGAAATAAAAGGCTATCAACGCCGCTTCTATCCCTATGGTTCAGCACTGACGCATATTATCGGCTATGTTGCTAAAATTAATGATAAAGATGTAGAACGACTGGATAAAGAAGGTATTTTACCTAATTATGCCGCCACCCATGACATCGGCAAACTGGGTATTGAACGCTACTATGAAGCTGTTTTACACGGCAAAACAGGTTACGAAGAAGTCGAAGTGAATAACCGAGGCCGAGTGATACGCCAATTACATGAACAACCACCGCAAGCCGGACAAGATATTTACCTCACTATCGATCTCGAATTGCAGATCTACATTGAGAAACTCCTCACAACCAGCCGCGCGGCAGTTGTTGTCAGTGATCCACGTAATGGCGAAATTCTGGCGCTGGTATCTAACCCAAGTTATGATCCAAACCTATTCGTAAATGGTATCTCCAATAAAAACTACCAGGAACTATTAAACAACCCTGATAGGCCGCTTATTAATCGTGCTACTCAAGGGATCTACCCTCCCGCTTCAACAGTGAAACCTTTTATTACCGTTGCAGCGCTAAGCACAGGTGTTATCAATAAAAATACCACCATTTTTGATCCGGGTTGGTGGCAATTACCGGGTTCAGAAAAACGCTACCGTGACTGGAAACGTTGGGGGCATGGCAGTCTCAATGCACACAAAGCCATTGTAGAATCGGCGGATACTTTCTTCTATCAAGTTGCCTATGATATGGGAATTGATCGTCTATCTGAATGGATGACCAAGTTTGGCTATGGCGAAAATACTGGCATCGACCTAGCCGAAGAACGCACCGGTATCATGCCTACTCGTGACTGGAAACAAAGAAAATATAAAAAACCTTGGTACCAAGGAGATACCATCCCTGTTGGCATCGGCCAGGGATATTGGACAGCAACACCCATTCAAATGGTGAAAGCGCTGATAACCTTAATCAACGACGGTAATGTAAAAACACCACATCTGCTGCTAAGCAAGAAGCTGAAAGGTGAGATGATCCCTTATCAACAAACAGAAAACATTCAGATTGGCGATATCCACTCAGGATATTGGGAATTGGCAAAAAGCGGTATGTACGGTGTGGCTAATCTGCCAAATGGCACCGGCCACAAGAGCTTTATTGGCGCGCCTTATAAAGCAGCGGTCAAATCGGGAACAGCACAGGTCTACAGTTATGAAACCTATAATGCCAGTAAAATTGCTGAGCATTTACGGGATCATAAGCTGATGATCGCTTTCGCCCCTTATGAGAATCCAACTGTAGCCCTTTCCATTATTTTGGAGAATGGTGGTGCAGGTCCAGCAGTGGGAACCCTTGTTCGCCAAATCCTAGACCATGTACTATTAGGGGATAACAACACAACATTGCCGAATGCTGTCCCTACACCTCCCGGAACAGCAAGTGACTGATTAACACCATGACAGAAAACCAAAAAAGGGTTCCTCTCTGGACCAGATTACATATCGACCCACCGTTACTACTGTGCATTTTGGCATTGCTGATATATAGCGCTTTTATTATGTGGAGTGCCAGCGGTCAAGATATGGGTATGATGGAGCGCAAAATTGGCCAAATTGGCGCCGGGCTGGTTATCATGCTCATCATGGCGCAGATTCCGCCAAGAGTTTATGAAAGCTGGGCGCCCCATCTCTATATTGTTTGTATTATTTTACTGATTTTTGTCGATGCTTTCGGGCAAATAAGTAAAGGTGCGCAACGCTGGCTGGATTTAGGCATTATCCGTTTCCAACCTTCTGAGATTGCCAAAATCGCCGTACCACTGATGATCGCACGCTTTATGAACCGCGATTTATGCCCCCCATCGCTGAAAAATACCACCATCGCTCTGATGCTCATTTTTCTGCCTACTCTACTGGTCGCCGCTCAACCAGATTTGGGGACTTCAATTCTGATCGCAGCTTCCGGTCTATTCGTCCTGTTCCTTTCTGGCATGAGTTGGCGATTGATCGGTATTGCAGCTCTACTGTTAGCCTGTTTTATCCCCATTTTGTGGTTCTTCCTGATGCATGGCTATCAGCGCGATCGTGTCATGATGCTACTTGATCCAGAAAGCGATCCACTAGGTAAGGGGTACCATATTATTCAATCAAAAATCGCGATTGGTTCCGGTGGATTATCAGGTAAAGGCTGGCTATTAGGAACACAATCTCAATTGGAATTCCTGCCGGAACGTCATACAGATTTCATATTTGCCGTACTGTCGGAAGAACTTGGTTTGATTGGCGTACTACTGTTATTAACATTATATATGTTATTAATTATGCGTGGATTGGTCATCGCAACCAGAGCACAGAACACTTTTGGCCGGGTTATGGTCGGCGGCCTGGTATTAATCCTGTTTGTTTATATCTTCGTCAATATCGGCATGGTGAGTGGCATTCTGCCTGTAGTAGGCGTTCCTTTACCATTTGTCAGTTATGGCGGCTCAGCGTTAATTGTCTTAATGGCTGGTTTCGGCATTATCATGTCGATTCACACACACCGAAAATTATTGTCTAAAAGTTTATAGAGAAGAGGTTTCAATGCGTCAACACTGGCTTATATTTGGCATGATTGCAGCCCTGCTATCCGGCTGTACTACTCCTGACAAACAAAAACCTTCCCTGCCACCAGCAGTACCAACTCAGAATGTTCTGGGAGCAGAACCTCGCTACGAGCCTTATCACCCTAGCGCCAACAATGATTATCAGGTGAACGGACATACTTATCATATTGTGCAAGATCCTTCTCAGTTCAGTGAAACAGGTTATGCGAGTTGGTACGGTGAAGAATCTAGCGGCAAAATGACCGCAATTGGTGAGCGTTTTAATCCTTATGCGCTGACAGCCGCCCATCCTACCCTGCCAATTCCAAGTTATGTCCGTGTAACCAACTTGAGCAATGGCCGTATGATGATTGTTAGAGTCAATGACCGTGGTCCTTACAAACCAGGACGCATTATCGATCTATCGAAGGCTTCCGCTGAACGCTTAAACCTGACTCAAAGTACCAAAATTAAAGTTGATTTTATTGAGGTTGCCCAAGACAGCTCTGTATCTGGTCCCGGCACCATTGGCAGCCGGATAGTTAAACAGAGTTACGCTCTACCGGGGAGACCGACGCTGACAACCAGCCCACTGGGAACACCAACAATGGAGAACGTCCCTGATCAGACAGGCAGCCAGCCTTTAACAAATCAGCCAATGGAACAGACTCAATCATTGATGGTACAACCGGAAACTACCGAACAACTACCCGCAATGAAGCTGCCCCCCCCTAAACCTGTTACAAACAGTATTTCGACAGTAACAGCGCCAACAGCCGCCTCAGCAAATGGCTTTATGGTTCAGGTTGGCGCTGTTAGCAGTGAACAACGAGCAAAAGAGTGGCAACAAACACTAACGCAACGCTTTAATGTTCAAGGACGCATAACTCAGCATAGTAACGTTTATCGTGTACAGTTGGGGCCATTCAACAATCGCCAGCAAGCTGCCGATTTACAACAAAAACTGGCTGACCAGATACAGCAATCTTCTTTTATCGTCAGTCCCTAATCGTTCTCTTACTGATATCTCACCTTGATTCAGATATCAGTAAGAGAAGTAAAAAAATGTAAACCTGAGTCTTGTCAAAATTTGGCAATGTCACTATTTTTTTCATTTGCTATGATGTGGCTCGATATCAACCTTATTCTCACGGATGCTGTCCAACCGACCATGAAATATACAACCACTTCTCATTTTATAAAAAGCGCCACCTTGGGTATGGCGTTGGCAATAAGTGCTTCTGCCTTTGCCGATGGAAATGATGTCAACCTGAAAACGATGATCCCAGGCGTGCCTCAGGTCGATGCGGAAGCTTATATCCTTATCGACTATAATTCAGGCAAAGTGCTGGCCGAAATGAATGCAGATGCACACCGTGATCCTGCCAGCCTGACAAAAATGATGACCAGTTATGTTATTGGTCAAGCAATTAAATCAGGCAAAATCCACCCAAATGATATGGTCACTGTTGGTACTGATGCATGGGCAACAGGTAATCCGGTATTTAAAGGATCTTCCCTGATGTTCCTCAAGCCAGGCGATCAGGTCTCGGTTTCTATGTTATCCCGCGGTATAAACTTGCAATCCGGTAACGATGCCTGTGTTGCAATGGCAGATTATGTTGCCGGCAGCCAAGAATCTTTCGTTAATTTAATGAATGGTTATGTGAAATCGCTTGGATTAAAGAATACGAATTTCAAAACCGTTCATGGTCTAGATGCAGAAGGCCAATATAGCTCCGCCCGAGATATGGCGCTGATTGGTCAAGCTCTGATCCGTGATGTTCCCGAAGAGTACGCCATCTATAAAGAAAAAGAGTTTACCTACAACAATATTCGTCAGACAAACCGTAACGGCTTGTTGTGGGATAAAAGCCTGAATGTCGATGGTATCAAAACCGGTCACACTAGCGCTGCGGGCTATAACTTGGTTGCTTCTGCAACGGAAGGCGATATGCGCCTGATTTCTGCGGTATTAGGCGGCCACACTTATAAAGGCCGGGAAACAGAAAGTAAGAAACTCCTAACCTGGGGTTTCCGTTTCTTTGAAACTGTTGCTCCTCTGCAAGCAAACAAAGAATTTGCTTCTGAACCAGTCTGGTTTGGAGATAACGATAGGGTTCAGTTAGGTGTTGATAAAGATGTTTATCTGACTATTCCCCGAGGTCGTCTGAAAGATCTGAAAGCCAGCTATGTCATGAATAATAGTGAATTACATGCACCACTGGCGAGAAATCAAGTCGTAGGGACTATCAACTTTCAACTTGATGGCAAGACTATTGAACAGCGGCCTTTAGTCGTCATGAATGAAGTAAAAGAAGGCGGTATCTTCAGCCGTTTTATCGATTACATCAAGCTACTATTTCATCATTGGTTTGGCTAATTCTTAAGATAATTAAGCGATAAACAGAGTCCGCCAAAGCGAATCGGGCTACCGCCCGATCACAATAAACACCCCCGCATTTTAAGGCGGGGGAAAGTATCAAATTTTACAGAAAAACTGACCGTACATATCGCGGAAAGCAAAACAGGAGCGCCCATGAAAACAAAATTAAATGAACTACTTGAGTTCCCTTGTTCATTCACTTACAAAGTGATGGGCTTAGCGGAACCTGAGTTAGTCAATCAGGTCGTTGAGGTAGTTCAACGCCACGCACCGGGCGATTACTCTCCACAAGTGAAACCAAGCAGCAAAGGCAACTACCACTCAGTATCCATCACCATCAATGCGACTCATATTGAACAGGTAGAAACGTTGTATGAAGAGTTAGGGAACCTTGAACTGGTACGAGTCGTATTGTAATAGAAACCAAAAAATCCCCTATAATTCCACAGGGGATTCTTTGCCTATCAGAAATACCACTGTTTCAGGCGCACTAAACTGGTGAGAACTTCTTATGAGGGTTATACTGACCAAATCTTATAGCTATCAAATGAAGTTTCAATTGCAACATAAAACGATTTTCTTACGTCAATTAGGAATACAACCCTACGGGCCGATTTCTGATGCAATGCACTTGTTTACTGAGCAGCGAGATACCAATACACCTGATGAAATCTGGCTGGTACAGCATCCAAAAGTCTTTACTCAAGGGCAAGCAGGTAAAGCAGAACATTTGCTGTCCCTCGGTGATATTCCGATTATTCAATCCGATCGTGGTGGACAAGTCACCTATCATGGCCCTGGTCAGCAGGTTATGTATGTCATGATTGACATCAAACGCGCCAAAATTGGTGTACGGCAACTGGTTACGGCGATAGAGGATACTGTCATTAAAACCCTTGCTCACTTTGGTGTGAAAGCCTATGCCCGCCCGGATGCCCCAGGTGTCTACGTCAATGAAGCCAAAATTTGCTCCCTTGGATTACGGATACGCAAAGGTTGTTCTTTCCACGGGTTAGCCTTCAATATTGCAATGGATTTAGAACCCTTTTTGCGTATTAACCCTTGTGGCTATGCTGGCATGAAAATGATTCAACTCAGTGACTTAGTTCCTGGAATTACTGTTGAACAAGTACAACCTATTTTGGTGGAGAAATTTTGCCAACAGTTAGGATTTAAACTGAACAATTAAAGATGCTATAATTTTTTAACATTTTTCAAAAATTTTTTAATGGATTATCATACAGTAGACTGAATGATAAATCTCAACCTGATGAATTTAACACTGGAACCAGCACGATTATGAGTAAACCAATTCAGATGGAACGCGGCGTTAAGTACCGCGACGCAGACAAAATGGCGTTGATCCCTGTCAAAACAGTGATAACCGAACGTACAGAAATCTTGCGTAAACCTGAGTGGATGAAAATCAAACTTCCTGCGGATTCCAGCCGCATTCAGGGCATCAAATCTGCCATGCGCAAAAATGGTCTGCATTCCGTTTGTGAAGAAGCGTCTTGCCCTAACCTGGCTGAATGTTTCAATCACGGTACAGCAACCTTTATGATCCTCGGCGCAATTTGTACCCGTCGTTGCCCTTTCTGTGATGTCGCACACGGCCGCCCAATGGCGCCTGACACCAACGAACCGGTAAAACTGGCTCAAACCATTAAAGATATGGCTCTGCGCTACGTTGTCATCACCTCTGTTGACCGTGATGATCTACGTGACGGTGGCGCTCAACACTTTGCTGATTGCATCTCTGCGATTCGTGAAAAAAATCCATCCATCAAAATTGAAACCTTAGTGCCTGACTTCCGTGGACGTATGGATCGCGCACTTGAAATCCTGACAGCAACACCGCCCGATGTCTTTAACCATAACCTGGAAAACGTACCTCGGATTTACCGTCAAGTGCGCCCTGGCGCAAACTATGAGTGGTCACTAAAATTACTTGAAAAGTTTAAAGAAGCCCACCCGGATATTCCAACTAAATCCGGTCTGATGGTCGGCCTCGGTGAAACCAACGAAGAAATTCTTGACGTTATGCGTGACCTGCGCCGCCACGGTGTTACCATGCTGACCCTGGGCCAATATCTACAGCCTAGTCGTCATCATTTACCGGTACAACGCTATGTCAGCCCACAGGAATTTGATGAAATGAAAGAAGAAGCGTTGGCTATGGGGTTCACCCATGCCGCTTGCGGTCCATTTGTCCGTTCTTCTTACCATGCTGACTTGCAAGCCAAAGGTGAAGAAGTCAAATAAAATAACCCAGTTGCTTATACCCTATGGATTTCAAGCTGCATCGCGACGGCAAGGGAGTGAATCCCCAGGAGCATAGCAAACTATGTTACCGGGGTGAGCGAGTGCAGCCAACAAAGAGGCAGTTTGAAAGATGACGGGTATATTATGATTAATATTATTCTGGCTATATTTATCGGAGGTGGCTTAGGCAGCGTATTACGCTGGTTTATCAGCCTCCGCCTTAATAATATTTCTTCTAATATCGCGATTGGCACCCTTACCGTTAACTGTATCGGTGCATTAATTATCGGGCTAGGATTGGCCTATTTTAATAAATCCACCCATCTCGATCCGGCCTGGAAATTGATGTTGACCACCGGTTTTTGTGGAGGTTTAACAACCTTTTCCACATTTTCTGTTGAAATTGTTTATTTGTTACAGGAAGGAAAACTAGGATGGGCACTGGGAACAGTTTTGCTTAATCTTTTTGGATCATTATTAATGACCATGTTAGCTTTTGTATTGATGCATGAACTTTAACTTAAAATTACCTGCATATCACACAAGGCAAAAAAAACCCGTTAAAATAACGGGTTTTCGAAATACGGAGTTAAAATCAGATAGCGACAACGTTTACAGCAGATGGACCTTTAGCGCCGTCAGTGATTTCAAACTCTACTTTTTGACCTTCTGCCAAAGTCTTAAATCCGTTACTCTGAATAGCAGAGAAATGCACAAATACGTCTTTGCTACCATCTTCTGGAGTGATAAACCCGAATCCTTTAGATTCATTAAACCACTTAACGTTACCTTTAATTTTTGACATCAAACTTACCTTTAACGTGAAAATTAAGACACAAAATCTGTGTCGCATACAGTACAGCAAATAAGTTGGTTCATTGTCTACAACCAAGATCACGAAAAGCATAATAAAATACGATAGATGTTATCTTTAATTTAGTTTTATCACTAAATAATATACATATATAAATATCTATAACCCTCCCTGGTCTTTTATCACACAATTTATCTAATAAACAAATGACTAGGTTTTTTCATGCTCCAATAGCCAGCTTTTAATATTCAAACCTCCGGTATATCCCACCAATTTACCATCATGTCCAATAACACGATGACAAGGCACAATTAATGAGATTGGATTCCGGGAATTAGCCATTCCTACCGCGCGACAATAATTAACAGAACCTAATGCTAATGAAAGTTGCTTATAACTCCATACTTCTCCAAATGGGATCTTACATAACTGTAACCATACACGCTGCTGGAATTCAGTTCCTGCCGGGTTGAGTGGAACAGAAAACTCAGTTCGCTTACCCGCAAAATATCCTCGTAACTCTTTCACGCACTGCTTAGTAATATCATTTTTTACTTCGGGCGCTGTTTTTTCATCAACAAAATATAAACTAGTCACCCCCTTATCATCCGCAGTGATATGAATATACGGTTTAGGAAATCCTTTGGGTGTATCAAAATAGTGATGATACATAACCACCTCCATTGAAAAAAATATCAATCATTATAGGGATTAGAGTAAATCGTCTTTTCGACAAATTGCAATGATGAATTCAGTTGCTCCCTTACCACCGACTAGAAAACTTAAACTTGTCTAAAGGCGAAAAACCTGCCAACAAACAGAGAATAACCCACATTGTAATTTTAATGATAGTCACTCGATGCAAAATTAACACTATATATAGTACGGTTGAAATAAAATTTAACTACATATAGTATAGTTCAAGTTCTAGCCTTTAGTAAAATTATTACTCATGAACCAAATTTTGCCATTGCATGCCCACAAACTGACAAAGGAGTCGTTAATGAGCATTACCATTTATAGCAAACCGGACTGCGTACAATGCAGCGCAACCTATCAGGCGCTCAACCGAAGAAATATTCCTTATCAGATTATCGACTTAACCGAAAACTCGCAGGCTTTAGCAACTATCCGTGCTATGGGCTACCAGCAAGTTCCTGTGGTTGTCGCAGGCACACAGCATTGGTCAGGATTTCGTCCAGATAAAATCAACGCATTAACCGAGAATTTCTAGGTTTATTATGAATATAAATCCGCTGATCTATTTCTCCAGTTCATCCAGTAATAGCCATAGATTTGTTCAGAAACTGGAGATACCGGCCCTTCGTATTCCGATAAATCAATCAGGCAGCCCATTAAACGTAACCTCTCCTTACATTTTACTGACACCCAGTTATGGTGGAGGCAATGTTAAAGGTGCAGTTCCACCACAAGTGATCCGGTTTTTAAATATCGCCAAAAACCGAGCATTAATCCGGGGAGTTATCGCGGCCGGGAATACAAACTTTGGCGAAGCTTACGGCATTGCTGGACGGATAATTTCAGAGAAATGTCAAATCCCCCTCCTATACCGTTTTGAACTGTTAGGTACAGAAGAAGATGTACAACGGGTACGCCAAGGTATTCAAAGATTCTGGCAACATGATTCATTCATTAGAGAATAGGTAATTATGACTTTTCAAATTAATGCACAACAGGATTATCATGCTTTAAATGCCCTGCTCAATCTGTACGATAGTGAAGGAAAGATTCAATTTGATAAAGACAAACTGGCTATTCATGACTACTTTCGCCAACATGTAAATCCAAACACACTATTTTTCGATAGCTTAAAAAAGAAGTTGGATTTCCTCCAACAAGAGGGATATTACGAAACAAACGTGCTGGAGCAATACGATTTTGCTTTTATTAAAAAGCTCTTTCAGCAAGCCTATAACAAAAAATTCCGCTTCCAAACCTTTCTGGGCGCATTCAAATATTATACCGGCTATACCCTGAAAACCTTCGATAATAAACGTTATCTGGAACGCTATGAAGATCGGCTATGCATGGTAGCATTGACCCTGGCCCAAGGCGATCAGATGCTGGCTTGTCGTCTGGTGGATGAGATGATCAGTGGCCGTTTTCAACCAGCAACGCCAACCTTTCTTAATTGCGGTAAGAAACAGCGAGGAGAATTGGTTTCCTGTTTCCTGCTGCGCATTGAAGACAATATGGAATCCATCGGACGTTCAGTGAATTCAGCATTACAGCTTTCAAAACGTGGCGGTGGTGTCGCATGCTTACTCAGTAACCTACGGGAAACAGGCGCACCGATAAAAATGATTGAAAATCAATCATCAGGTGTTATCCCAGTGATGAAAATGCTGGAAGATGCATTTTCATACGCCAACCAACTCGGTGCTCGCCAAGGTGCAGGTGCGGTTTATCTTCATGCTCATCACCCTGATATTCTCCGTTTTCTAGATACAAAACGGGAAAATGCCGACGAAAAAATCCGTATAAAAACACTCTCTATTGGCGTTGTTATTCCTGATATCACTTTTAAGCTGGCTAAACATAATGAAGATATGTATCTATTCTCGCCTTATGATATTCAACGGGTTTATGGTGTGCCAATGTCCGAAATTAGCATGACAGAAAAATATGCTGAAATGGTGAATAACCAACACATTCGGAAATCAAAAATCAATGCCCGTGAGTTTTTCATGACGCTAGCTGAGCTCCAATTTGAGTCTGGTTATCCCTATATTATGTATGAAGATACGGTGAATAATGCTAACCCGATTAAAGGTCGGATTAATATGAGTAATTTATGTTCCGAAATTTTACAGGTTAACAGTGCCAGCGAATATGAAGATGATTTAAGTTACCGCCATATTGGGAAAGATATTAGTTGTAATCTGGGATCAATGAATATTGCTCATACTATGGATTCACCTGATTTTGCCCTCTCTATTGAAACGGCCGTCCGTGCTTTAACCTCGGTATCAGATATGAGCCATATCCGTTCAGTTCCCTCTATCGAAAAAGGAAATCAGGATTCTCATGCTATTGGTTTGGGGCAAATGAATCTTCATGGCTATCTGGCAAGGGAAAAAATTCATTACGGTTCTGAGGAGGGAATAGATTTCACCAATATCTATTTCTACATCGTCACTTATCACGCTCTGCTTACTTCCAATCAAATCGCCATTGAACGCAATAGTTATTTTAAAGGCTTTAAAGATTCTCGTTATGCCAGTGGTGAATTTTTCAATAAATATACAGAAAGAGCATGGCAACCTCAGACAAAAAAAGTCGCTCAATTGTTTGAACTAGCTGGAATAACCATTCCAAATCAACAAGACTGGCTTGCATTAAAAGCCTCAATTATGGTTCACGGTATTTATAATCAAAATCTCCAAGCTATTGCTCCTACAGGTTCTATTTCATATATCAACAATTCAACCTCAAGCATTCACCCGATTGTATCTCGTATTGAGATCCGCAAAGATGGTAAAACCGGACGGGTATATTACCCGGCGCCATTCATGACGAATAATAATCTTGAATATTACCAAGATGCTTACGAAATAGGACCGGAAAAGATAATTGATACCTATGCTACAGCCACTCAACATGTCGACCAAGGATTATCATTGACACTCTTCTTCAAAGAAGATGCCACTACCCGTGATATTAATAAAGCGCAAATTTATGCCTGGCGTAAAGGAATTAAAACACTTTATTACATCCGCTTGAAACAAACGGCTCTGGAAGGCACGGAAGTACAAGATTGTGTTTCCTGCTCACTATAAAATGATTCTGGAAATTTATTATGATCAGTAATCCCATATGTGCAATTAACTGGAACCGAATTGAAGATGATAAAGATCTAGAAGTTTGGAACCGACTGACAACTAATTTTTGGCTACCGGAAAAAATTCCATTATCCAATGATATCCCTTCATGGAATACACTGACGGCAGAAGAAAAAGAGCTGACTATCCGGGTATTCACCGGATTGACACTACTGGACACGATTCAGAACACCGTTGGCGCTCCAGCGCTAATGGAAGATGCTCTGACACCTCACGAAGAAGCGGTTATGTCCAATATTAGCTTTATGGAAGCCGTTCACGCACGTTCTTATAGTTCTATTTTTTCAACATTATGCCTAACCACTGATGTGGATGATGCTTATCGCTGGAGTGAAAGGAATGTTTCATTACAGAATAAAGCCAAAATTATATTAAGTTATTATAATTATCATCATCCATTAAAGAAAAAAGTCGCCAGTGTTTTTCTAGAATCATTTTTATTCTATTCAGGTTTTTATTTACCTATGTATTGGTCAAGTCGCGGAATATTAACAAATACAGCCGATTTAATCCGACTTATTATCCGAGACGAAGCCATTCACGGCTATTATATTGGCTATAAATTCCAACAATCATTAAATAAATATTCAACATTAGAGAAAAAAGAAATTAAAGAATTCACTTTTTCATTATTATTAGAATTATACGAAAATGAAATTAAATATACAGAAGAACTTTATGATATTATTGGCTGGAGTGAAGATGTTAAAAAATTCTTGCATTATAATGCCAATAAAGCGTTAATGAATCTTGGCTATGAAGCCTTATTTCCTCCAGAAATGACAGATGTCAGCCCTGAAATCCTCTCTGCATTATCACCAAATGCCAATGAAAACCATGATTTCTTTTCTGGTTCAGGCTCATCATATGTTATCGGTAAAGCAGTTAATACTGAGGATGAAGATTGGAACTTTTAAAGAGAATAATTTGATTTTATATAGAATACTTTAAAATAACCATAATGCTCTAATATTTTAATGATCATATTATTGAGCCTATTTTTTAAACGATAAAACGCCATAAAATCTTTATATTTTTATGGCATTTTTTCATGATTGTTGCCATTTCTATGGATATTTTTTGCCATCCCCTTCTCCTATTATCATCCGAAACAACAAAAAACATTAATATAGCTAATTAATTTTAAATTAAATTTCATTCCAATTAGATATAATCAACACTATAAACTAATAATCGATTCCATTTACAACATAACGAATAATTCATTTGGCAATCAAATGTAAAAATACATTAATAACAGCAACATAGAATAGAATTATCCTTTCAACAATCACATTAACTTATATGAAATAAATTGCTAATAACAATGAAATCACCACAAATATATCTAATTTAAATCATTTAATATTACCATTTTTTACATTAATTATCATTAACATAGGGTTGTCAGGCTCTCTCAGTATGTTAGGGTATATATATTCAATGAATCATGCAGAGATGAATAATGCATAACACCATCACATAACCATTGAAAGGAAAGTAACTATTTCATGGCAATTAAACTTGAAGTTAAAAACCTCTATAAGATATTTGGCGATCATCCAGAATATGCTTTCAAATTATTGAATTCAGGCTTAAACAAAGATCAGATATTTGAAAAGACAGGCATGACTGTTGGTATACAAAATGCCAATCTGGCCATTGAAGAAGGCGAAATATTTGTCATCATGGGATTATCAGGCTCCGGCAAATCCACAATGGTACGCCTTCTCAATCGTCTGATAAAACCGACCCGCGGCCAAGTATTGATTGACGGTGAAGATATTTCTGAAATTTCAGAAACAGCGTTAAGAGAAATTCGCCGTAACAAAATCAGTATGGTTTTCCAATCATTTGCACTGATGCCACATCTAAATGTACTGGAAAACAGCGCCTTTGGTATGGAACTTGCTGGCATCGGCAAACAAGAGCGCGATAAAAAAGCATTGGATGCACTGAAACAGGTAAACCTGGAAAATTATGCGCAATCCTATCCAGATGAGCTTTCAGGCGGCATGCGCCAACGTGTCGGGCTTGCCAGAGCACTCGCTAATAACCCAGATATTTTGCTAATGGATGAAGCGTTTTCTGCCCTTGATCCATTAATTCGTACAGAAATGCAAGATGAATTACTCAGTCTGCAAGGCGATCAACCGCGGACTATTGTCTTTATTTCTCATGACTTAGATGAGGCAATGCGCATCGGCGATCGGATTGCCATTATGCAAGACGGTGTTGTTGTACAAGTCGGCACACCTGACGAAATCCTGAACAATCCAGCAAATGACTATGTGAAAACTTTCTTTCGTGGCGTAGATATCAGCCATGTATTTAGTGCTAAAGACATTGCCCGCCGCCGTCCAGACTCTTTGCTCCATATTGCACCCGGTTTTGGTCCTCTTTCTGCATTGAAAGTCCTCGATGACGAAAACAGAAACTATGGTTACTTGATCGAACATGGACAAAAATTCGCCGGCATAGTTTCCACAAATTCCTTGGAAAAAGCATTACAGGAAAAAAAACCTATTGAACACGCCATATTAGCGGAACCGACCGCAGTTGCCGCAGATATGCCTCTCAATGAGCTGATTGCTGTTGTAGCACAATCACCTTGTGCAGTTCCGGTTGTTGGAAATAACGACAAATATATCGGCGTTATTTCCAAAGGGATGCTGTTGCAGGCATTAGATAAGGAGACACCAAATGAGTAACCAAAACAAACATCAAACTCAGCCTGAACAGAATACACAGGATACCTCTTCCATCGCTGCCGATAATACAGATCCCTGGAGCAACGGGACCAATGCTGATAATTTAACGGGTTCTGACTGGCTTGATGCACCTGCAACTACGGTACAGCCTGAACATTTCAATATCATGGACCCATTCCAACACCCACTTATCCCCTTAGATTCATGGGTAATCCATGCTATTGATTGGATTGTGCTAAATTTTCGCCCCGCATTTCAGGGAATACGCGTCCCCATTGATTTTGTTCTCAGTGGCTTTGAACAATGCCTGACTTCAATACCGGCCCCTATTGCCATCCTCTTTTTTGCTCTGATTGCCTGGCAGTTATCAGGCATTGGTATGGGCATTACCGCACTAATTTCTCTGGTAATTATTGGTGCAATAGGCGCATGGTCTGAAGCGATGGTCACTCTATCACTAGCTCTGACATCGCTGTTGTTCTGTATCATCGTTGGCTTACCTCTCGGTATATGGCTGGCACACAGTAAGAGAGCGGCAAAAATCATCCAACCACTGCTTGATGCCATGCAAACCACACCAGCATTCGTCTATCTGGTTCCGATTGTCATGCTGTTCGGCATCGGTAACGTGCCTGGGGTTATCGTGACCATTATCTTTGCTCTTCCCCCAATTGTCCGTCTGACAATTTTAGGCATCAAGCAAGTTCCGACAGATCTGATAGAAGCAGCCGAATCTTTTGGCGCCAGCCCTCGTCAGATGCTGTTTAAAGTTCAGTTACCACTGGCTATGCCAACCATTATGGCCGGTGTCAACCAAACCCTGATGCTGGCCCTATCAATGGTTGTTATTGCATCAATGATTGCAGTTGGTGGTTTAGGCCAGATGGTTTTGCGAGGCATTGGCCGTCTTGATATGGGACTTGCCGCAGTAGGTGGCGTCGGGATTGTTATTCTGGCGATTCTCCTTGACCGCCTAACACAGTCTCTTGGCCGCGATAACCGAACTAAAGGAGTAAATCGTTGGTATGCCACCGGACCCATTGGATTAATTACCCGTTTATTCAGCCAAAAAGCATAACCTTCAAAGACACCTATCAAACCGCAGGAGTTTGGTAAACACATGATGACTGCAACAGGAGGAAAAACCATGCGCAAAATAGTTATCTGGGCGATATCTCTATCATCACTGATAAGCTCTCAATTATTCGCTGTCGAATTACCAGGTAAAGGTATCAGCGTACAACCCGTACAAAGCACCCTTAGCGAAGAAACATTCCAGACGCTGATCGTCAATAAGGCATTGGAAAAGCTTGGCTATGATGTCAAACCTATCAAAGAAGTAGACTACAACGTCGCCTATTCTTCTATCGCTTCCGGTGACGCAACGTTTATGACCGTAAGTTGGGAACCATTGCACAACACCCAATATCAGGCAGCAGGTGGTAATGCAAAATTCTACCGTGTTGGTAACTATGTAGAAAATGCCGCTCAGGGGTATTTAATCGACAAAAAAACAGCGGAAAAATACAACATCACAAATATTGCCCAATTGAAAGATCCGAAAATAGCCAAATTATTCGATACTAACGGTAATGGCAAAGCCGATTTAACTGGCTGTAATCCCGGTTGGGGCTGTGAAATCGCCATTAACCATCATCTTAAAGCTTATGGTTTAAACAATAGCGTTGAGCATAATCAAGGGAACTATGCAGCCATGATAGCAGACACTATTACCCGCTATAAAGAAGGCAAACCCATCTTATATTACACATGGACACCTTATTGGGTCAGTGATGTACTGAAACCGGGTAAAGATGTTGTCTGGCTGCAAGTTCCTTTCTCCGCTATGCCGAATGATGAAAAAATAGATACGAAACTGCCAAATGGTGCTAACTATGGTTTCCCACCAAGTATTATGCACATTGCCGCCAATAAAAAGTGGGCAGAAGTCAACCCGTCCGCAGCCAAACTATTTTCTATCATGAAAATGCCTCTCGCTGATATTAATGCCCAAAACCTACGGATGCATAATGGTGAAGCATCACAAGCGGAGATTGAACGTCACGCCAATGGTTGGATTAAGGCTCATCAAAAATTGTTTGATGGTTGGGTTCAAACTGCCATTGAAGCCGCCGGAAAAAATTAATATTTAAAGCAACAGTGAATTGATATAAAACAATTCACTGTTTTTTACTGCTATTTTTTCTTACGTAAAATTCTTATTAGAATTCATATTTTAATAATTCTATAGTGTTTTCATCCTAATTATAACAAATAATTAGGATTAATGTCTATTTCACATTTCCATTCTCTCGGTTCCACCATTGAATTTGACAATAAAAATTCATTACAATGCAAAAAATTCAGCTAGTGACTACAGATTTATAACAAGTTATTTACTCATCCTCAACCTGCCGTTTAAACATAAGAAAAAACTTTTATGGAAGAAAATATTTCTCGCACGTCATTAAGTCCAGCTTTGATTGCCCTGATAGCAATTGCCACAGGTCTAGCTGTCGCCAGCAACTACTATGCACAACCGCTGCTCGATACTATCGCGTTACAATTTAATCTGACCGCCAATGAAGCGGGATTTATTGTGACTACAGCTCAATTGAGCTATGCCGTCGGCCTGATATTCCTTGTGCCGTTAGGTGATATGTTTGAGCGACGTGGCCTGATTGTCTCAATGACAATATTAGCCGCCGTTGGATTATTGATTACCGCTACATCGCAGAACATCTGGCAAATGCTATTAGGAACGGCACTGACAGGCTTATTTTCGGTCGTCGCCCAAGTACTGGTTCCTCTGGCCGCAACACTTGCCCTCCCTCACCAGCGTGGAAAAGCTGTCGGTACGATTATGAGCGGTTTGCTGCTTGGAATATTACTGGCAAGAACCATATCAGGAACAATGGCGACTCTTGGCGGCTGGCGAACTGTTTTTTGGGTTGCCAGCGTCTTATTGGCGATCCTTTCTTTAATATTATGGCGCTACCTGCCCCGTTATAAACAAGTAACTGATCTCAATTATTTCCAATTACTTCGCTCTATTGCGAAACTCGTTACTACAACCCCTCTTCTAAGAGTGCGCTCTATACTGGGAGCACTGACATTTGCCAATTTCAGCCTGCTATGGACATCAATGGCATTCCTGCTCTCAGCGCCTCCTTTTAACTATTCCGAAGGCGTAATCGGCTTATTTGGGTTAGTCGGCGCAGCCGGAGCGCTGATGGCAACCAAAGCCGGGCAACTCGTTGATAAAGGGAAAGGTCCTCTAACCACTACCATTTCTCTGGTGCTATTACTTCTTTCCTGGATACCGATTGGCTTAGCCAAAGAATCATTAATTGGCTTTCTGATTGGTATTTTTCTCCTTGATATTGCAATTCAAGGTGTTCACGTTACGAATCAAAGCACGATATACCGCATTATGCCAGAAGCCAGAAACCGACTCACTGCCGCTTACATGACCATCTATTTTATCGGCGGAGCCTTTGGCTCTCTGGTTTCAGGCTATGCTTACAAACACTCAGGTTGGTATGGCGTTGCTGCCGCTGGCATGGCTATCTGTATAATCAGCCTAATCGTATGGTTTTTGGGCAAAAAGTACGAACCAAAGACGTTGTAAAAAAACAGGCTATGATAAAAAATGCTTAAATAAAAACATTTATGAAACATTTATTAAGGATGATATTTTCTATTTGATTTCCTTTTGTTAATGTTACATAACATTTATATAACCAGATGGACTTTATGCCTGTTTCTGATACATCATCCCCCTTAACCAGTAAAAAATCTTCTTTTACTGAAGGAATAATAGACAGTTTACCTATTGTCATCGGTTACATTCCCGTAGCCTTTGCTTTTGGTCTTAATGCCGTAAAACTTGGCTTCAACCCAATAGAAGCCATTTTCTTTTCATGCATCATCTACGCCGGTGCAAGTCAATTTGTCATCACAGCTTTATTAAGCGCGGGCACATCACTATGGATCTCTGCTCTAACAATCATGGCAATGGATGTTCGCCATATTCTTTATGGCCCATCTTTGAGGCATCGTATCAAAGATAAGTTAACGGAGAAAAAAACCGTTATTTGGGCTTTCGGTCTGACAGATGAAGTTTTTGCCGCCGCTACCGCAAAACTCATTAAGAACCAACGGAGCTGGAGTGAAAACTGGATGGTTGCGATTGCGATCTGCTCCTGGCTGGCTTGGGTCGCAGGTACCGCAGCCGGGGCATTTCTTGGCAACGGTTATTTGGCATCCTATCCTGCCGTAGAAGCTGCCATGATTTTCATGTTGCCAGCACTGTTTCTCAGTTTTCTTCTTGCTTCTTGCAGAAAGCAAAATAGTTATTGTGTTGCAACCGCGCTAACCGGTGCACTGTTGGGGATTACATTTTTCTCAATTCCAGTTGCTATTCTGGCAGGTATTGTCGGTGGCTGTATCGCAGCACTGTTACAACCGCAAAATAGTTGCAATGACTCTTCTGAACAAAAGGAAACACCATGATTGACAGCAAGATTTTGCTCATTGGGCTATTTGTTGGGCTGGCTAACTTTTCATTTCGCTATCTGCCACTGCGATTTGGGAAAGCACGCCAATCTGCCGGCAGGAAAGGTGGAAAAACAAGCATTATTCTTGACAGTATTGGTATTGCATCCATTTGTTCTTTACTCATCGTATCGGGTGTACCTGATGTGATGAGAGAGAGTCAAAAGCTATTTCCTACCCTCATAGGTTGTCTGACCATCTGCTTAATCTTTTACAAAACAAGGAAAATTATACTCGCAACGTTATTTGGCGCACTGCTTTTTGGACTAACATTCAAAATATTTATGAATTAGGTATCAATATCAAAAGAAATATGATGATAACAAATAACTACAATTGCTAAATTTATCTTTTAATATACCATTTGGATGTTTGATAACAAAAGTTATCTTACCAGTTGAAACTAATAAGGTATCTAAATAATGGAAAGTTCGTTTACGCCTACCGAAGAATTACTGAATATTCGTGCAGCACAGCAAGCCAAATTAAATAAAGATATCCCTTATCAAGAGATCCTGTTGACTAGGTTATCAATGCACGTCCAAAGTAAATTGCTTGAAAACCGTAATAATATGCTGAAAGCTCAAGGAATCAATGAAACCTTGTTCATGGCCCTGATGATCCTTGATACTAAGGAAAGCCATAGCATTCAGCCATCAGAATTAAGTGCCGCATTGGGTTCTTCCCGTACTAACGCCACTCGTATTGCTGATGAATTAGAAAAGCAGGAGTGGATTGAAAGAAAGGAAAGTCATAACGACCGCCGTTGCCTTCATCTTCATCTGACAGAACAAGGTACAAAATTTTTAAATAGTTTGCTTCCACCTCAACACGATTGCCTGAGAAGACTTTGGTCATGCCTTGACCAGGAGGAACAAAAACAGTTAGAAAAGTTAATGAGAAAATTACTGGTCAGACTTGATACAATGGGCGATTGTATCAAAAAATAGCTTGTTGTTTAATCGATCAATTTTTATCCAAAAAACACTTTCCTGGTTAAATTGTTCGAAAAAATTTTCCTGTTAGCTAAGATGATATTTTCTGCAAAAAGCTAACTATTATTCTTCGATAACATTGGATCCTGTGTCATTCACCTTTCCAGTAGTGACGGTATACCACTACTGGAAGGTGATCTGAAAAAAATAGTATTACTAGAAGATAAATAACAAGCATGGGGATTTACTATGAGCGCAAATGAGGAAATAGAAGTACAAGCGGCACAAGATCCAAACAGTAGCAAAAAAAGGCAACGCAGTCGCGCCTTAATGCTACTAACCCTTGTCTTCACCCTACTCGGTATTGCCTACTTTTTCTATTGGTTTCTCATTTTACGCCACCACCAAGAAACAGATAACGCCTACGTTACAGGTAATCAAGTTCAGATCATGTCGCAAGTTGCTGGCAGCGTAATCATAGTTAACTTTGATAATACTGACTTTGTGAAAAGCGGTAGTGTACTGGTACAACTCGATCCCCGTGATGCAGAATTAGCATTAGAAAAAGCCAAAACAGCACTAGCCAACAGTGTTCGTCAAACTCATCAACAAATAGTCAACAGTAAACAATATCAGGCTAACATCGCTCTACGCAGATCTGAATTAACCAAAGTTCGAAATGATCTTAGCCGCCGAGAAATCCTTAGCACTCAAAAAGTCATTGGCAAAGAAGAGTTGCAACATGCACAGGAAGCTGTCGCCAGTGCCCGAGCTGCGCTGGATATGGCTATCGAACAATATAACGCTAATCAAGCAATTGTTCTGAATACGCCTCTAGAGAAGCAACCGGCCGTTGAACAAGCCGCAACGGAAGTCCGTAATGCCTGGCTGGCATTACAACGCACGAAAATAGTCAGCCCAATTGATGGCTATGTCTCACGCCGTAGTGTACAAGTTGGTGCTCAAATTAATAAAAATACCCCTCTGATGGCGATAGTTTCGGCAAACGACATGTGGATCGAAGCTAACTTCAAAGAGACGCAAATTTCTGGTATGCGTATTGGTCAACCTGTGGAAATCACCAGCGATTTCTATGGTGGAAGCAAAATATTTAGCGGCAAAATTACCGGCCTTGATATGGGAACCGGCAGCGCCTTCTCTTTGTTACCCGCCCAGAACGCCAGTGGCAATTGGATTAAGGTTGTACAACGTTTACCCGTCCGCGTTGAACTTGATCCAGGGCAGCTAGAAAAATACCCACTACGCATCGGCCTCTCGACTAAAGTCAGAGTAGATACTACAAATCCTGATGGCCCCGTTCTGTCTGATAGAACACGCACTAAATCGGCTTATCACACCACGGCTCTGGCAATAGATATGTCTCCTGCCAATAATATAGTTAATGACATTATTAATAGTAATGCTGGAAAATAATACCGGAGGCCAAGGTGACAAAACAGCCGCTTACAGGTGCCAAACTTGCATGGATGACTATTGCGTTATCCTTAGCTACGTTCATGCAAGTGTTAGATTCCACCATTGCTAACGTAGCGATACCTACTATTTCAGGTAATCTGGGATCATCAAATTCTCAAGGGGTTTGGGTAATTACCTCTTTCGGCGTTGCCAATGCGATATCCATCCCGATTACGGGATGGCTGGCAAAACGCATCGGCGAAGTTAAATTATTCATTTGGTCAACCGCTCTATTCTCCATCGCGTCTTGGCTATGTGGTATTTCCAACAGTCTTAACATGCTAATCTTTTTTCGGGTTATTCAAGGATTAGTTGCAGGTCCTCTTATCCCCCTTTCACAAAGTCTACTCCTAAACAATTATCCACCAGCCAAAGGAAATATGGCATTGGCGCTATGGTCAATTACGATTATTGTCGCGCCGATTTTTGGCCCTATTCTGGGTGGCTACATCAGTGATAACTACCATTGGGGATGGATTTTCTTTATCAACGTTCCTGTTGGTATAGCGATTATTCTGATTGCTATGCAAACGCTGAAAGGGCGTGAAACTCAAACAGAGATCAGACCGATAGACACAATAGGACTGATGTTACTGGTTGTCGGCGTTGCCTGTTTACAAATCATGCTAGATCAGGGTAAAGAGCTAGACTGGTTTAATTCTACAGAAATTATCATCTTGACGGTTATCGCAATCATCTCATTAACATTTCTAGTGGTATGGGAACTGACTGACGATAACCCGATTATTGACCTATCACTGTTTAAAGAACGTAATTTTACCATTGGTTGCTTCTGTTTGAGCTTAGCTTATATGCTCTATTTCGGCACAATTGTGTTATTACCTCAATTATTACAGGAAGTGTTCGGTTATACGGCAACCTGGTCAGGTCTTGCATCAGCACCGGTAGGATTGTTGCCACTCATCATTTCGCCACTGATTGGTAAATTCGGCAATAAAGCAGATATGCGCTACATAGTGACATTCAGCTTTGTTGTTTATGCCATCTGCTATTACTGGCGTGCATATACATTCGAACCAGGCATGGATTTTGCCGCAGTCGCATGGCCTCAGTTTATCCAGGGGTTTGCTATTGCCTGTTTCTTCATGCCACTCACAACCATTACTCTTTCCGGTTTGTCATCAGAGCGAGTGGCATCTGCATCCAGTCTATCGAATTTTATCCGAACATTGGCAGGCTCAATAGGAACATCACTAACCACAACCATGTGGACCCAACGCGAATCAATGCATCATTCCCATTTTACCGAACACATCAACCCTTATAACCCCAACACGCAACAGATTTATCAACAATTATCGGAATCGGGAATGAATAACCAACAAATTCCCGCTTATCTGGCAAAAGAGATTACCCATCAAGGGCTAATAATTTCAGCGAATGAAATTTTCTGGCTCTCCGCTTGCGTATTCCTGATATTAATCTTACTCGTCTGGTTCGCAAAACCACCATTCACACAAGGAAGTAAAGAGAATATTGGCGGAGCCCACTGAATCTTAAATAGCAAAGCGGGGAATATTACACTCCCCGCTTTTCCTATCAAGCTTTGTTCTGTCGCCACCATTCAGCTAGCATAATGCCCGTTGCAACAGAAACGTTCAGACTTTCAACTAAACCTGTGCCACCAACGAACAAACTCATATCACCATGTTTCCAAGCACTGTCACTCAAGCCATCACGTTCCTGCCCAAGAACCAGAACCATTTTTTCCGGTAATTCAGCTTTAGCTAAATCGGTACTACCTTTATGGCTGGAGGTCGTTACAATGGTGTAACCCGCTTGACGAAATTTATTCAGTGTGGTGAGCAAGCTATCAGCATCAATACCTTTAATATGCTCAGCGCCACCTTCTGCTGTACGGATAGCCGCCCCCGATTCCAGTAAAGCCACATCCTGCAAAATCACCCCTTGCACACCGAAATGCGCACAGCTTCGCATAATAGCGCCAAGGTTGTGAGGATTACCCACATCTTCAAGAGCCAAAACACAATCTTTTGCTGGAGCATCTTTCAGATAGGTTTCTGCATCCAAACCGTTGCGTTTCTTAATCAGAAAACAAACACCACCATGATGTTCAGTACCCGATACTTTCGCCAGTTCAGCTTCATCCACAACATGATAGGCTTTACGATTAGCTGCCATCCATTTCAGCGCATTGCGGAAACGCGGTGTCACTGACTCAACGAACCAGGCACGAACTATCGCTTCAGAACGGTTTTTAAACATCGCCTGACAAGCATTTTCACCGTAAATCCGGGTTTCTTCCATGCGCTGACGACGGAGCTGTTCAGGATCAATCTGGCTTTTCCCACTGATACCACCATGCACTGGCGTTAAAGAATCACTCTCAGGGCGTGACACTGTTTTCCAAGGCGATCTTTCACGCTCATTGGCACGCGGAGAACGGGAGGTGCGCTCATTGTCCCGACGACGCTGACTTTGATCGCGCCCGTTGCCAGACGGACGTTTGTTATTACTGCGGCTGTCATTATCGCCCTCACTGCGGACATACATCACTTTGACTTTGCCATTTTTACCACTATATGAATCGTTCATTCGTTTCTCCAACTGCTTTACGGCGCGAAGATTACCTGATGTGCGCATCTTAAGCTACCTCTGACAGCCATAATCAATCCACTAAATGCGCCCTTAATTTTCCTGCCTTCGGCGAGACATGCCGTACTTGCTATGGAGAGCACAGTCAGGCTGCCTATTGAAACAGACACCCACCGAAGATATTCAAGCTACAGCCTGATACCCTTTTGGAACAAGCTGACAATTTAATTGCTTCCCAGCAACTGCATCCAATAACGCAAGTCACAGCAATAAGTTGCGAAATCAGCTACAGTTATCAATTAACCACAAATAAGGAGCCTCCTGATGAGCCAGCGCGGACTTGAAGCTTTATTACGCCCTAAATCCATTGCTGTAATTGGTGCCTCAGAAAAACCAGAACGAGCGGGTTCAGTTATGATGCGCAATCTGCTTGCAGGAGGCTTTGCCGGGCCAATACTACCGGTAACTCCCAATAGCCGTTCTGTTCAAGGCGTATTAGCTTATCCTTCAATAGATAAATTACCAATCACGCCAGATTTAGCTATTATCTGTACTCACCACCACCGTAATTTGCCATGTCTGGAACAACTGGGGCAATTGGGTTGCAAAACAGTGATTATTCTTTCTTCACCAAAGCCCCAATTTACTGAACTAAGACAGTGTTGCCAGCGCTATAGCATCCGGCTACTTGGGCCAAACAGTTTGGGACTATTAGCTCCCTGGCAAGGGCTAAATGCCAGCTTTTCTCCGATTCCAATACTCAAAGGGAAATTAGCCTTTATTTCTCAATCCGCGGCAGTCTCAAATACGATTCTTGACTGGGCGCAACATCGGGGAGTCGGATTTTCCTACTTTATCGCGTTAGGCGATAGTGTAGATATCGATATTGATCATCTGCTCGATTTTCTAGCTCGCGACAGTAAAACCAGCGCCATCCTGCTCTATTTAGAGCATATCCATGACGCCCGTCGCTTTCTTTCAGCATCCAGAAGTGCTTCCCGCAATAAACCTATTTTGGTGGTCAAAAGCGGTCGCACCAAGCGAGCACAAAAATTACTTGGTGAACAACAAAATCTGGATGCAGCTTATGATGCAGCAATTCAGCGAGCAGGGTTATTACGCGTGCAAGACACGCATGAAATGTTTTCTGCTGTAGAAACCCTAAGCTATATGTCACCTTTACGGGGTGAACGACTATTTATCATCAGCAATGGCGCCGCTCCAACCGCAATGGCGCTGGATGAATTATTCCGCCGTAACGGTAAGCTGGCAATATTAGGTGAAGAAACAACGAAGGCATTAAAAACACAATTACCGGAAACTATCTCCCCACATAATCCGCTGGATTTAAGAGATGACTCCACGGTGGAACGTTATATCGCTGCGTTAAAACCGTTACTAGACAGCCACGACCATGATGCTCTGTTACTCATCCATTCTCCTAGCGCAATTGCGCCTGGTATTCAAACCGCCACCAAAGTCATTGAAACAATCCGTAAACACCCAAGGGGAAAATGGCTCACTATTTTTACCAATTGGTGCGGCGAATACTCTACTCAAGAAGCCCGGCGCCTATTCAGTGAAGCAGGTATTCCAACTTATCGCACTCCTGAAGGTGCAATTACTGCTTTCATGCACATGGTGGAATATCGCCGCAATCAAAAACAATTAACAGAAACGCCCGCTCTACCAGTAAACATCACCGCTAATACTGCACGTGCCCATCAGTGTATACAACAGGCGCTGAAACAAGAAAACTTTCGTCTAGATACCCATGAAGTTCAACCTATTCTGGCAGCCTATGGCCTCAATACATTGCCAACATGGATTGCTCATAACAGTGATGAAGCAGTCAATATTGCCCAACAGATCGGTTATCCTGTCGCTCTGAAATTACGCTCGCCAGATATTCCGCATAAATCAGAAGTTCAGGGGGTTATGCTCTATTTGCGAAATGCAAATGAGGTCAAGGCTTCTGCTCAAGCGATTATCGAACGTGTCAATCAGAATTTCCCACATGCAAGAATTCAAGGGCTGTTAGTTCAGAGTATGGCAAACCGTGCGGGCGCACAAGAGCTACGTATTGCAGTAGAACAAGATGAGGTATTTGGCCCACTGATTATGTTAGGTGAAGGGGGGATCGAGTGGTCACAAGAGACACAAGTAGCTGTCGCGCTACCGCCTCTTAATATGGCATTAGCGCGCTATCTGGTTATTCAGGCGATTAAAAGCAGAAAAATTAAGCTCAGAGGAGCTCCCCAATCATTGGACATACTGGCACTCAGCCGACTGTTAGTTCAGGTATCTAATCTGCTACTTGATTGCCCGCAAATTTTACGACTAGATATTCATCCGTTATTGGCTTCTGGCGATGAATTCACATTATTAGATGTTTCAATGGAATTATCTGCCATAGAAGGTGATCCACGAACCAGATTAGCTATCCGTCCATATCCAAGCGAACTAGAAGAAACGATAAAACTCAGAGGGGATGCAGAATGCCTGCTACGTCCGATTCTGCCCGAAGACGAACCGTTGCTGAAAGATTTTATCGGCCAGGTCACTAAAGAAGATCTCTATTACCGCTACTTTAGTGAAATCAGCGAATTTACACACGACGATCTGGCAAATATGACTCAGATTGATTATGACCGCGAAATGGCATTTGTTGCGGTACGACATCCTAAAACGACTCCGGAAATTATCGGAGTGACTCGTGCCATAGCTGATCCTGATAATGTCGAAGCAGAATTCGCTGTGCTAGTGCGTTCTGACTTAAAAGGGATTACTCTTGGATATCAGCTTATGATAAAACTGATTAACTATACCCGAGAGCATGGCATAAACCGCCTTAATGCTATTACCATGCCAGAAAACCGTACAATGATAAAACTGGCTAAAAAACTGGGGTTTACCATAGATGTTCAATTTGAGGATAGCATTGTAAACTTATCTCTCGAACTTTAAATCAACTTCGTGATGAATCGCACAGACTTGAATCATTAGACATTAGAGCGTTAAATCATGCTCACAATTAGTCAAACTAATGGTATTATCGCCAGATCATTTGATTCATTGCTTTACATATACCCTATGGATTTCAAGATGCATCGCGACGGCAAGGGAGCGAATCCCCGGGAGCATAGCCAACTATGTGACTGGGGCGAGTGAGTGCAGCCAACAAAGAGGCAACTTGAAAGATGACAGGTATAGTAGTCTTTTAGCCATCCAACATAAGAGAAAAAGCGCACTGTGATGTTGTCTAAATTCAAACAAGCTAAACATCAACAACACCTTGCACAACTGCCTAAGCTACCTCAGTCAGTTGCTGATGTTAAAACACTTTATCAACCTGAAGTGTTCCGCAGCACCCTGCTGGAAAAAATTGCTAACGCTGAAAAACATATTTATATCATCTCCCTCTATCTGGAAAATGATGATGCAGGGAGAGATATTCTGAATGCACTTTATGCAGCTAAACAACAACGTCCGGGCTTGGACATTAAAGTGCTCGTTGACTGGCATCGGGCACAACGTGGACGAATTGGCGCCGCTGCAATGGCAACGAATGCCGATTGGTATTGTGCTATGGCAGAAGCTTATTCCGATGTAAAAATTCCAGTATTAGGTGTGCCTGTAAATACCCGCGAAGCACTGGGTGTTTTACATTTAAAAGGTTTTATCTTTGACGACACGGTAGTTTATAGTGGAGCAAGCATTAATGATGTTTATCTCCACCAACATGATAAATATCGTTATGATCGCTACCATTTGCTTCACAACGCAAAACTTGCAGAAGCAATGAAACACTTTGTTGATAATCACATTATCGCTACAGGAGCCGTACAGAAACTGGATTGTAAGAACCGTCCTCGGATTCCTGAAATTAAAAATTTGATCCGTCAATTACGTTTTTCTCTGCGGCACACTACCTATAAAATAAATAATCAGGCAACGAATGATGAATTATCCGTCACTCCACTTGCCGGTTTGGGAAAGAAAAATCTACTAAATAAAACCATTAGTCATCTGATCGCTAGCACAGAACAGAAATTGATTATTTGTACTCCGTATTTTAATCTTCCAGCCATCATTGTCCGGCGGATTGTTCATTTGCTCCGTAAAGGTAAACATGTAGAAATTATTGTTGGTGATAAAACTGCTAATGATTTTTATATTCCACCGGAAGAACCATTTAAAATTATCGGTGCATTACCCTATTTATATGAAATTAATCTACGCCGTTTCATCAGTAGACTACAGCGTTATGTTGACAACAATCAACTGACGATCAGGTTATGGAAAGATGGTGATAATAGCTACCACCTAAAAGGCGTGTGGGTGGACAATCAATGGCAATTAATTACAGGAAATAACCTTAATCCTCGTGCCTGGGGACTGGATTTAGAAAATGCCATTCTTATCCACGATCCTCATAAAGAAATGCAGGAGCAACGTACAGAAGAGCTAAACTGTATCCGTACTTATACTACGGTTGTCAGCAATTATCAGGAATTGGACAGCATCCAGCTTTACCCAGTCAAAGTACGTAAACTTATCCGCCGTTTACGCCGTATCCGAGTAGACAAACTGATTAGTCGTATTCTGTAATTGAATCGATAAAGCGAATTATCTTTTCTAAATCAAATCTCCTGATATTGAATATATTTCGGGAGATTTTTTACCATCGAACTTTAATTTGATAAATTTCAACTCTCGCTTCTAACAAAATTTTATCGAATCATAATTCTCTAATATTCTCTTTGACAAATTAGAAAAATACAGTACTCCCTATTTTTAGTTTTACTTCCAATAACTGATAAAAAACTCAAATAATGAAATTTAGTTTAGACACTTAAATATCCAATGCTACTTCAAAAAAATAGCTTTTCATAATGATGCTTTACTTTCAATTAAATATTATATCCCAAGTAATATAGTCTTTTCAGCCAAGAAATTCAGAGGAACAGATATATTTGAAAAAACCATCGATGTAATCCCATTTTGGAATGTTATTTATTCCTAAAAAACTATAACGAACAGCTAAAATTAAATATCACCATTCACTTAAGAAGTATATTTCTGAAATATTATTTTACTTGCTTATATGCTTCGGACTTTGATCTTATGGATACTCATCGTCAGGATGTTGAAAACATTAACCAGAAATATAGAAAATCTCATTAACGCACTACCGCTTATTTATGAAAAATTTTTCGATATATGGTACAAAACCAAAAAAAATTTCAACGACTAAAGGAAGAAGAACAATTTTATCGCCTAAGAAGCATGGAAAAAAAACTTTGGCTCAAGGCAAATTCTATTCAGGGGGAAACAACTATGTACCGCTAAATACAAAACAGCCCGCTATTAAGAGAATAGCATGACAACTTTGTATATTTTTGCAATTGACGAACGGTTTTCCTACCATTTACCCTTCGGACCACCGCCAATAAATATGGTCAACAAAAGCAAATTTCGACAAGCATCGTAACGTTTATGGCACCAAAGCGACGGTCGTATGTATCGCATGTCGTACAAACGCAAAAACCCCCAGCTTACGCTGAGGGTTTCCACTGGATTGAAAGCCTGGCAGTGTCCTACTCTCACATGGGGAGACCCCACACTACCATCGGCGCTACGGCGTTTCACTGCTGAGTTCGGCATGGGGTCAGGTGGGACCGCCGCGCTATCGCCGCCAGGCATATTCGGTTTCCTTCCGGCCG
>NZ_RCWB01000015.1 GCF_018448885.1 Photorhabdus caribbeanensis | reverse complement strand
GTGATTAAACAGAATACCAGTATAAAAGACAGTCAGGCGGCTAAACGTCGAAGAGCCATTTGGTCAGGGGAATTCCGTAGTCAACTTATCTTTGATTAAATTAAATACAAAGTGGAATCCCGCCCTGTACTCCATTAGGGTAGGCTTGCGCTAATTTCGGATATTTTGTTTTATCAAAGGAAGCGCCGTTACATTGCGTCCATCCTTCTGGTGGGGTGGTCGTCGGCCAGGGGAGTGGCACCCCTACCGGGATCAATTTTTCAAACAAACTGAGGTTTCTCACAAAAGCATCCTTATCAGGAATGTCTGCGCCGTTTTGGTCTTTTGCCAGCCGGTTATTCGCATTGTGATTGACATCGGAAACAAGTTTCTGCGTTGCAGCAAGGGTATTACTGTTGCCTGTATTGTCTGTGAGTTGAATAACGCCTTGTTGTGTTAATGAGGCACTTGGCACTGTTGTTGTAATTTTTTGTTCTAACGCTCTATTTAATTGAGTAATGAGTTTAGCTATATCACCATCATCCAGAATATCATTGCCAGATTGGGTCGCGATAAAATTAGCGACGACAGAGGATATGGTTGATGATTGACGTAATACTTTGTTTAGCAAATGAATAGTAATCTCACTTGGGGGGAACCCAGTTTTCAAACTTCGGCTTTCTTCATAGGCTTCTTGACTGACTATATTAGCATTATTACCAATAGAAAAAGCTTTAAAATCATTCTTGAGATTCATATATTTTCCTCAGATATAAATAATATGCTTTTATAAACAACATATTGAATTATTAAAAAATTAATTTTAAGCAATATATGTCAATAATATTTTAGCTCGGAAAAAACATAATGAAGCATTCTTATAACTTAGAGGTATAATAGTTTTTGTATAATGGGTGGAAATAAAAAATACGAAACGGTTGAGCAGGTAAATATCTAAATAATTTATATTCAATACTTGAAAGCTATTTTTTATTTCTGATTTCTATTTCTCTATTTATTTCGGTGATTTTTTTATAATAATACTTTCTGATTTAATTTTTACACTTTAAATTGTCATTATTTTATTGAATTAACTAAATAATATAGGATTTTCTCGCCATAATTCTGTAGTTTCTTGTTTATCTCGGCTAGTGCAAATTATTTACTGGTGCTCAATGGGTCATAAACGATCGCTGACTACGCAATAGTTGCGAGTCAGCCTAATAGTGAGAGGACTATTTTCAGGTTGAGGGAAAGTCAATTTTATCAAAGCGTGAATTTCGTAGCGCTTCTTTGACTCTTTTCAGGTTATCTCTGAATTTTGAACCACGGCGCAGGGTAAAACCCGTAGCTAAAACATCAATAACAGTTAATTGAGCGATTCTTGAGACCATTGGCATATAAATATCTGTATCTTCCGGGACGTCCAGAAGAATAGCGAGTGTTGCTTCGTGGGCGAGGGGAGAATCTTGGGAGGTAATTGCGATAACTGTCGCATCATTTTCTCGCGCAAGTTGTGCTGCTTCAACCAAACTTTTAGTCCTGCCGGTATGGGAAATGAGTACGACGACATCACCTTCGGCACTGTTAATACAGCTCATCCGTTGCATCACAATGTCATCAAAATAGATAACGGGGATGTTGAACCGGAAAAATTTATTCATTGCGTCATGGGCGACGGCAGCAGAAGCCCCTAAGCCAAAAAATGAGATTTTCCGGGCTTGAGTCAGTAAATCAACAGCTCGGTTAATGGCTGTGATATCCAAATTGTTTTTGACGGTATCCAGAGTCGCCATTACCGATTCAAATATCTTATTGGTGTAGGCACTAACTGTATCGCTCTCTTCAACGTTGCGATTTACATAAGGCGTACCATTGGCAAGACTTTGGGCTAGATGGAGTTTGAAATCGGGAAAACCTTTAGTATCCAGGCGGCGGCAAAAACGGTTAACCGTAGGTTCACTAACTTCCGCCATTTTTGCCAGCGTTGCGATACTGGCATGAATCGCAGTTTGCGGTGAAGCCAGGATTGTCTGCGCCACTTTTTTTTCTGACTTACTCAAAAATTCGATACTGTTTTGTACCCGTTCCAGTGTATTCATAAAACGCAGTTACCTGTGGTTTTGACGATTTCATTCAGAGAAGAAATCTATATAAATTTTCATGAAAATATACTATTAGCAAATTGAAGCTGGCAGTAGGAAGTCACAATAATTTAATGTTTTTCATAAAAGTATGACAAGTGTCTAACTTTCATATTGGTAATTATCTTTCATAAACGTTGTAAATTTACATAAATTTATCACATCCTTATCAGTAATAAAACATATTGCCAACAAAAGGTCATGGTTATTCGTTATCACTGTTTACGCGCCATAGCCAAAAGAGTACATTATCGGTTAATGCTGTAACAAAATTACAATATCCCGCAACGAGGAGAGACATATGGCGGTTGCTTCTACAGCTCAGGCTTGTGATTTAGTCATTTTTGGCGCTAAAGGGGATTTGGCACGCCGGAAATTGTTGCCTTCCCTTTATCAGCTTGAGAAAGCGGGTTATATCCACCCAGAAACCCGGATTATCGGTGTTGGCCGGGCTGATTGGGATAAAAAAGCTTATACCAAGGTTGTTGAAGAAGCTTTAAATACGTTCTTGCCGGAAAAATTAGATCCAAAGCTATGGAAGACATTGAGTGAGCGTTTGGCGTTTTGCAATCTGGATGTTAATCAAAAGGAAGATTTTGCCAAATTGAAGGCAATTCTTAAGCAGGAACATCAGCCTGCAATCCACTATTTTGCGATGCCGCCAAGCACTTTTGGTTCGGTTTGTCATGGGTTGGGCCTTGCCGGGTTAAATAAGGAGCCAAACCGGGTTGTGATGGAAAAACCTTTAGGCACCGATCTTGAATCATCCAGAACTATTAATGATGAAGTGGCAAAATATTTCAATGAGCGTCAGGTTTATCGTATCGATCATTATCTGGGTAAAGAGACCGTATTGAATCTATTAGCACTGCGGTTTGCTAATTCTCTGTTTGTGAATAACTGGGATCACCGGACAATTGATCATGTACAAATTACGGTAGCTGAAGAGGTCGGTATTGAAGGTCGTTGGGGTTATTTTGACCAAGCCGGGCAAATGCGCGATATGATTCAGAATCACCTGTTGCAAATACTGACCATGATTGCCATGTCTCCTCCGGCAGATCTGACGACCGACCGTATCCGTGATGAAAAAGTAAAAGTATTGCGTTCTCTGCGCCGTATTGATCACACGAATGTGCGGGAGAAAACAGTACGTGGTCAATACACTGCCGGTTTTGTTCAGGGACATAAAGTACCGGGGTATCTGGAAGAAGAAGGGGCGAACCAATCCAGCCGGACGGAAACTTTTGTCTCTATCCGTGTCGATATTGATGATTGGCGTTGGGCCGGGGTGCCTTTCTATCTGAGAACGGGTAAACGCCTGCCAACGAAATGTTCCGAGGTGGTGGTTTATTTCAAAAAACCGGCGCTGAATTTGTTCTCTGAATCTTATCAACAACTACCGCAGAATAAACTGACGATTCGTCTGCAACCGGATGAAGGTATTGATATTGAAGTTTTGAATAAAGCCCCGGGGCTGGAACACAAGCATCGTCTGCAAACGACTAAGTTGGATCTGAGTTTCTCTGAAACGTTTAACCATATTCCATTAGCAGATGCTTATGAGAGATTACTGCTGGAAGCTATGCGAGGTATTCAGGCGCTATTCGTGCGTCGTGATGAGGTGGAAGAGGCTTGGAAATGGGTTGATTCTATTATGAATGCATGGGCAGCGGATAATGATGCGCCTAAGCCTTATCAGGCGGGGACGTGGGGGCCGGTCGCTTCTGTTGCGATGATCACCCGAGATGGCCGTTCATGGAATGAATTTGAGTAATTGACAAACCTTTCTGTTGAGGCTCAAGCCGCTCTGTAAGCGGCTTGGGTTGTTACCAACAAGGTATTAGCTTATATTGATATCAATTCTGTTTTTTGATTCAACTCTGTTTATCAGATGAAAAATAAGCAAAATTGAATGGTTGCTTTCTATTATTTCGTATGGTAGAAGTAATAGGAACATTAACACTATTTATGAGGATTCTTAGTATATCGCGCGGAATATCAGTGCGATGAAGGAATGAGATATCATGAACAGCGCCAAAAGCGTCAAGTTTCAAAGTTCCACCCACGTGCTTTTCCTTTCTGCCATTTTATCCAGTGAGCATTACTGGTGTGGCGCATTATAGCGTCTGACTCCTGTTAACCGGTTCTCAACCGGTGTTTCTATTTCGTCAAAACGTCAGGTTATTATTTCTCATCTCATATATAGGTGGGTTAGATCGATTATTAGCTTGCGTCTTGATGTGCGTATTTACGTGGTCAGGAGAAAGAAAATGATTTATTGGTTATTCCTTGCAATGGCAATTGTCACCGAAGTTATCGGTACCTTATCGATGAAACATGCCAGCGTTTCCGGTGGTGTAGTTGGCATCGCCGTTATGTACATTATGATCGCCACATCCTATATTTTGCTGGCAATGGCGGTGAAAAAAGTTGCATTGGGCGTTGCGTACGCTTTGTGGGAAGGGGTTGGCATCCTATTTATTACTGTTTTTAGTGTCATGTGGTTTGATGAATCACTGTCATTGATGAAAGTAGGTGGTTTGGCTCTGCTGATAACAGGAATTATGTTGATTAAATCCGGTACTAGAAAAGCGGCAGTTAAAAAATCGGCAGAGGTAGTGAAACAGATGGCAAATAAGGCTGTCAGTGTCGCAACAACTAAAAACAGTAAAATAAAGGAGGCGTAACATGTTGCAACAATTTGAATGGTGGCATGCGGCGTTCTTATTCCTTGCTGTCGCGTTGGATATTTTAGCGAATATTTTACTGAAACTTTCTAATGGTTTTAGGCGTCCTTGGATGGGGATTCTCTCGCTTATTGCCGTCCTTGGGGCATTCAGTGCGCTTGCTCAGGCAGTGAAGGGAATTGAGCTGTCCATTGCCTATGCCTTATGGGGCGCTTTCGGTATTATCGCGACGGTTGCTGCTGGCTGGATTATGTTTAATCAGCGTTTGAATTGTAAAGGTTGGGGTGGTATTGCCTTGTTGCTGTTGGGCGTGGTGATGATCAAGATGGCTTAAGCTGTGGAATAACCCAATCTGGGGGGAGTATGATTCATAGAGATTGTTTTAATTTTATTGTCCTTGATGCAGTTTATAACTATTTTTTTCTCTGCTCAGGTATTTTGATTAAATACTGTATAACTCCTCCCGCTTTAATGCTTAAGATCAGGATAAAAAGACATTATTAGCGTTCAGGTTTTTAAGTAACGAATTTTATTGTTTATTTCTTATATTATCTGCTGGCATGCAACTGTTATTGCATAATAACCAGCAGACATGAATAAAACGACTTTTAGCAGGTAAAACATATATCTGGTTTATTACCATCTTTCACACGACAACCAGGACACCAAGACTGAACAATATAGCGGCCATCACCCATATCCCTCATACCAAAGTCTTCATAGTGATAAAAAACATGTTGACCCATTGCGGTGGAACAACATGGGCAACTTTTATAGATCTTGCCTTCTACTTCCGCAACAACGGAATCATGAAGGGAATCATTACAACCTGAACAAACATCCATAGAATGCTCCATACCAAGTGATAAAAGTTATTGAAGATTAGGCCATATTTATATTCACTAAACAGTGGCCAAACACTGATGTGCTTATTAGAAAGTATGGACGACGTATAAGTATAATTCAACATTGTAAAGGTAAATAATGGAAAATCCATTTGGTGAGTTAACTCTATCAGATGAAATTAACGCTGTTTGTAATAAGCAATATTGGAAACTATTTTATTTACATTGATCATCAGAGTATTATCAGCGGCTCAAATATAACATATATTTCTAAAATGAATTATTAAGGGCCATTGCTGAAATAGAATAGGTATTTTGGCCCATAAGATGGGTTTACAATAAATTTATGTACAGGTTCTAAAGTTCTCAAAAAATTATGGATAATGGATTTAAAAATTGTCTATGCCAGAACAACTTTTTATCTATTTCACTTAACTCAGCTTCTTCACAGATATTCTTCCAATTATCTTGGATTATTGATATTTGTCTATTAAAGATTTCTTTTGCTTTTTTCTCTGAGATATTAAAGTTATGTGCGGTTTCTAAACAGGTCTGTAATTGACTTAGATTTTTATTTCCGACTATTAACATTGCTTGAGATGCTTCATTATCCGATCTGCCTTGAGGGTATATTGGGATATTCTGAATAACCTCCATATAATTAAAATATAAATGTAGGCGATAGAGAATATCCCAAAATTAATATTAAATACCTGCGATAACTTTTATCTCGACTTTATATTTGGGGTTCATTAGTTTAGCTTCAACGGTGCAGCGTACTGGCGCATTTCCTGCAACAACCCATGCATCCCAGGCGGCATTCATGCCAGCAAACTCTTTTCCATCAGCCAGAAAAATAGTGGCGTCGATAATTTTGCTTTTATCAGAACCGAGACGCTGTAACATAATATCAATAGCGGCCAGTGTATTCGCTGTTTGCTCAGTAATATCACCATCCAGATTTTCCGGTACGGCGGTGTAGTAAATAGTTTTATTGTAAACTACCGCTTCGGACCAGCGATCTTGAGGATCAATACGTTCAATTGTCATGGATACTCCTTCCTGTGAATGACTATCTGCCTGATTTTGGGTGGTGATCAGAACATACTATTGGCATAATCTCCATCCATTCTATTGAAAGAGACGGTTTGTGTCAGACGATTTTGCGAAAAATGGCGCCCTTGCTAAAGCAATAACAGGTTTTAAACCCCGTGATGCTCAAAGAGAAATGGCAATGGCTATTGAGTGTGCGATTAAAAACCATCAACAATTGGTCGTAGAAGCAGGTACGGGAACAGGTAAGACATTTGCCTATTTAGCACCCGCGTTGCGTTCTGGGCAGAAAGTTATTATTTCCACAGGTTCTAAGGCATTACAGGATCAGCTCTATAATCGTGATTTACCGACAGTCGCTGAAGCAATTAATTTCACCGGTAAATTGGCGTTGTTGAAAGGCCGTGCAAATTATCTGTGCTTGGAACGGTTGGAACAGCACTCTTTTGGGGGCGGACAATTGGAAGCAGAAATTTTGTCAGATATTGTTCGACTAAGAGGTTGGTCTTCACAAACTGAAGAGGGTGATATCAGTACTTGTCACCAAGTGGCGGAAGATAGCCAGGTTTGGCCGTTGGTCACTAGTACGAACGATAACTGCCTGGGTAGTGATTGTCCGCGTTATCAGGAATGCTTTGTTCTCAAAGCTCGCCGTCGGGCAATGGAGGCGGATGTTATTGTTGTTAACCATCATCTGTTTATGGCGGATATGGTAGTGAAAGAAACGGGATTTGGTGAGTTGATCCCGCAAGCAGAAGTCAAAATATTTGATGAGGCACATCAAATCCCTGATATTGCCAGTCAATATTTTGGTCAGCAATTAAGTAGCCGCCAACTGATGGATCTCTCCAGAGACATCACTATGGCATATCGCACGGAAGTCCGGGATCAAGTTCAATTACAAAAGAGCGCAGATCGTCTGAGTCAGAGTACACAAGATTTCCGGCTAGCGTTGGGAGAGAACGGTTATCGGGGTAATTTGCGGGAGTTATTGCAGAATCCGCAAGTGCAGCGGGCATTGGTATTGCTTGATGATGCACTTGAGCTTTGTTATGACGTGATGAAATTATCTTTAGGGCGTTCAGTTATGTTGGACGCGGCATTTGAAAGGGCAACAATTTATCGTAATCGTCTTAAGCGCTTGAAAGAGGTGACTATCCCCGGTTATAGCTATTGGTTTGAAAGTTATGGTCGCCATTTTCTTTTAGCACTCACACCGCTGTCTGTTGCTGATAAATTTAGTGAGATAATTAATGAGCAATCAGGTTGTTGGGTGTTCACCTCAGCGACACTCTCTGTTAACGAGCAACTTTCCCATTTCACTGAACGGCTAGGTTTAAAAGAGGCGAAAACCTTATTACTGCCAAGTCCATTTGATTATCAAAGTCAGACGCTACTTTGTGTTCCCCGTCATCTACCATCACCAAATCAGCCTGGTAGTGCAAAATGGTTGGCAGAGATGCTCAAACCACTCATTGAAGCCAATAAAGGTCGATGTTTCTTTTTATGTACTTCACACCAAATGATGCGCAATCTGGCAGAAGCGTTCCGTGCCAACATGACATTGCCGGTTTTGGTTCAGGGTGAAACCAGTAAAGGTCAGCTACTTTCGCAATTTATTGCTGCCGGCAACGCTTTATTGGTGGCAACCAGCAGTTTTTGGGAAGGTGTCGATGTGCGCGGCGAGGCGCTTTCCTGTGTCATTATCGATAAATTGCCCTTTACGGCGCCGGATGATCCACTGTTAAAATCCCGTATTGAAGATTGCCGACTGAGAGGTGGTGATGCATTTAATGAAGTTCAGTTGCCGGATGCGGTTATTAGTTTAAAACAAGGTGTCGGGCGGCTTATTCGTGATATTGATGATTATGGCGTTGTTGTCATTTGTGATAATCGTTTAGTGATGCGTCCATATGGTGAAGTGTTTTTGAATAGTTTGCCACCTTCACCACGAACCCGAGATTTAACGAAAGCGGTCGCTTTCCTGCAAGCTCGGCAATCTCCTAACATTAAAGATTAAGTTAAGTGTAGAAAATATTATCTGCTAATTGAGCGAACAATTATGAATCTATATAGCAACAGAAACAAATTAAACTAAAGGAGGAAGAGCTAATAGTGCAGATAAGAGTATCGACATCAGAGGTATAACTGTACGCAACACTATGTAAAGTAAATATTTTTATAGGGTATTATTGATAGTTAGATTAATCCCTGTTGTTGTTTTAATCGCCATTTTGTGTCATGCTTTGTGTTATACTTTAATTGATTTAATAGTGGAACTACTTTTTGAAAGTATTTAAAAATGCATGGTTCGAGCGTTTTGCCAGAAAACAGCGTATTCCAGATGAGGTTTTACTTGATGCTATTGAAAGAGCCAATAGAGGTCAGATTGATGCTGATTTGGGCGGTGGTGTAATTAAGCAGCGGGTGGCACGTAAAGGGCAAGGAAAGTCTGGTGGGTTTCGCACAGTGATTTTGTACCAGACCGCAGAGCATGCTTTTTTGTTTACGGGTTTGCTAAAAGTGATAGATCTAATATTGAATATGATGAAGAGATGCAGTTTAAGAAGATGGCGTCCCACGTTTTAGGGTTATCAGATGAACAATTAGCTAGACTAATTGAAAAAGGTCATTTTTCGGAGGTGATTAAATATGGTTAAAAAGTATCGTAGTGATGCGTTTGCTGCAATTCACGAAACGATGGAGGCATTAAGCGAAATAGGGGCTGTCAGTAAGCAAACTATGCGTGAGTTTGATGCTGCCTGTTTGACTCCCATAGAATCACTATCTCCAGAGGAAATACGTTCTCTTCGTGAGCGGGAGCATTTGTCACAGCCTGTTTTTGCCCGATATTTGAATGTGAGCAAAAATCTTATATCAGACTGGGAGCGTGGAGCAAAAAAACCCGGAGGCCCAGCCTTGAGGTTGCTTACGATAGTTAAGAAGAACGGAATTCAGGCTATTGCATGACATAATTAAGGATTGCTCCATAATTATAGCAGCAGATCACGTTGAGAAGCGATGGAGCACAGGTAAACTTATCTCTTTTCTATCTGATAATTCATAAAAACACAGCTATCCCCTGTGTACATATGGCAAAGGGTAATGGCCTTCATATGGCTGCCAACTGGGTAAAATCGACTAGGCTATGATAAAATAGCGCCTTATTTTGGATTATATTTCTTGCCGAGGTGCTTAAGGCATGCCTGTACGAATTCTGGCTATTGATACTGCAACGGAAGCTTGTTCTGTTGCTCTTTGGAATGATGGTGCCGTTTTGGCACAGTTTGAAATTTCTCCACGTGAACACACGCAACGTATTTTACCTATGGTTCAATCTGTTCTGGCAGAAGCAGGGATGAGTTTACAACAGATTGACGCTTTAGCTTTTGGCCGTGGGCCGGGTAGTTTTACCGGTGTACGTATTGGTGTTGGTATTGCTCAGGGCTTGGCTTTGGGGGCTGAACTGCCGGTGATTGGCGTGTCAACACTCAATGCAATGGCGCAAGGTGTTTTTCGTCTGCTAGGTGCAACTCAGGTATTAACCGCCATTGATGCCCGGATGGGCGAGATTTACTGGGGGCAATATATCCGTGATCAGCAAGGTAAATGGCAAGGAAGTGAAACAGAAGCTGTGTTGAAACCGGAACAGGTACAGGCATTCATGGCTTCATTGAGTGGCGATTGGATGGTTGCTGGTACTGGCTGGCAGGCTTATCCTCAGTTGATGGCAAGTCATTTAACGCTAACTGATAGTAGTATCACATTACCTCATGCTGAAGATATGTTACCTATAGCGATACAGATGTGGCAAAACGGTGAGGTGACGACTGTAGAACATGCTGAACCGGTATACTTGCGCAATGAAGTTACTTGGAAAAAATTACCAGGCCGTTAAGTATCTATTGATGAAACTTGTAGTAAAAGAAAGTATCAAATAGACAGAGCTATTTTAAACATGATGATTGGGACAATTTTCAGGAGGAGGTGGTTATGTTAAGAGTAATAAACTACCGGACGAGTGTTAAAGCGCTAATCTTGTTAGGTGCTGTAATGCTTACAGGCTGTATCACTGTTCCTGATTCAGTAAAAGGAACGTCACCGACACCTGTTCAAGATCTGCTTTCTATTAAGAGAACGCCTGAGCTGTTTATCGGTCAAGAAGGGCGATTCGGCGGTAAGGTACTTGGTGTAGTAAATGAAAATCACCGTACTCGTCTGGAAATATCGTCATTGCCATTAGCATCGGATGCCAGTCCGGAGCTACATGAGCCTTCCCTTGGCCGTATCTATGTTTATGTTAATGATTTCCTTGATCCTGACGATTTTAAAGGAAATTACGTCACTGTCGTAGGCCCGATAGTGGGATTGCAAAAGGGAAAAATTGGTTGTGCGGATTACGATTATGTTGTGATTAATGCGATGGGCTATCAACGCTGGAAAGTTGTTCAGCGAGTATTGATGCCTTATGGCCCGGGGCCTTGGAATTATTATGGCTATCCATATTATTCAGGTTGGGGATGGAATTGGTATTACCCCGACCCCGCACCTGTTGAGACTATTTTGACCAGATAGAGTTATATACTTTGTGACATTGTAACTTTATTTCCGGTTTGGGCCGCCGCAATAATATGTGGCGGTAATTTATCTATTATTTCCTGTCTATCTTTGGACTAATCATTAATTTCATTGCAATTCTTGCACCTAAACCCGCAGTCATCTCCTCTGCCAGAATTTTCTGTAGTTCATCAGGAATATCATTCGATTGCAGTATGACGAAACCGAATTTGTCATATAATTTACGGCTTGGCATGAAATCACGAAAAGTTGTGAGATAAAGCGCGGTTTCCTTGCTCTGCTCTAATTGCTCAATGATTGAGCGAAGCAGGGTGCTGGCAATACCTTGACTATTATATTTTGGCAACACATCAATCTCAGCTAGCAGCATCAATTGATTTAAGCGGCGGATTAGCGCAAATCCAACAAGTTTTTGATCACTTTCAGCGACCCAAAGTTGCTGTTTCTGAATACCTGATTTAATTTCATACATGGGTAGAGTTTGGTTACAGAGTGCTTTTGGTAAGAGTTTTTCTGGGAAAAGAGTAGCTGCTTGGCGTTCTATATCGCGGATGATTGCACTATCTTCATAGGTTGCCCTTCTGATTGTAATGTTATTTATAACCATTTTTTATTACCATTTTATTTTTAATAGCGTATTGGAATAGACGAAAGCAATAAATGCTATTTCAAAAATGCTATCTTAAGCAAAAAATAAGTAGGTCAATGTATAACCAATAGCTACTAAGTTAAATATTAACTGTGGCAATAATATACTGATAATTAAAAATAATTTACAGACGACACAATTCTCTTTGCTTTTATGTATAAGGATTAACATGAAATTAGTGATGTGTATCTCAACCTGAACAATGTTTCTTTTTTAAACTGGTACGCTGAGTTAATAATTTGTTAAATCAAGGCGTGCGTTATTTATTAGGCGAGTGATAACATAGCAATTAAAATTTCAGGAGTATTACCTTGGAGAAAGTCTGGCTAAAACACTATCCGGCAGATGTTCCTGCGGAAATTGACCCGGATCGTTATGCATCATTGGTTGAGATGTTTGAAAATGCCGTAGCGCACTATGCAGATCAACCTGCATTTATCAATATGGGTGAGATTATGACCTTCCGTAAGTTGGAAGAGCGTAGTCGGGCATTTGCAGCATATTTGCAAAATGGTTTGGGATTAAGTAAAGGAGATCGCGTTGCGCTGATGATGCCAAACCTGCTGCAATATCCCGTTGCACTGTTTGGTGTTCTGCGTGCAGGTATGATTGTTGTAAATGTAAACCCGCTGTATACGCCACGTGAGCTTGAACATCAGCTTAATGATAGCGGCGCTTCCGCTATTGTGATTGTCTCTAATTTTGCCCATACATTGGAAAAGATCGTTTTTAACACTAAAGTTAAGCATGTTATTTTGACACGTATGGGGGACCAACTATCACGTCCTAAGGGTACATTGGTTGATTTTGCGGTGAAATACATTAAGCGGTTGGTGCCGAAGTATAATTTGCCTGATGCCATTTCATTCCGTTGTGCGATACAGAAGGGGTATCGCATGCAATATGTAAAACCGGAGATTAACGGCAATGATTTGGCCTTTCTGCAATATACCGGCGGCACTACCGGCGTAGCTAAAGGTGCTATGTTGACTCACCGTAATATATTGGCAAATCTTGAACAGGCAAAAGCGGTTTATTCTCCATTATTACGTGCAGGCCAAGAGCTGATTGTTACGGCGTTGCCTCTCTATCACATATTTGCGTTAATGGTGAATTGCTTGTTAATTATTTACTTGGGTGGGTGCAATCTTCTGATCACTAACCCGCGTGATATCACGGGTACAGCTAAAGAATTAGGTCGTTATCCGTTCACTTCTGTCACTGGGGTAAATACATTGTTTAACGCCTGGTTGAATAATGAAGAATTTAAGAAGCTTGATTTTTCTACGCTGCGTCTGGTTGTTGGTGGTGGTATGCCGGTACAGAAAGCGGTTGCTGAGAAATGGGCAAAAGTGACAGGCACCAATCTGCTTGAAGGTTATGGTCTGACGGAATGTTCACCTTTGGTTTCCTGTAATCCTTATAACTCGAAACATTATACTGGCAGTATTGGTTTCCCGGTCTCTTCAACGGAAATCAAACTTGTGGATGATGATGGTAATGAAGTAGAGATGGGCCAGCAGGGGGAATTGTGGATACGTGGTCCACAGGTGATGGTTGGTTATTGGAATCGCCCTGATGCAACAGAAGAAGTGTTGAAAGATGGTTGGGTAGCAACGGGTGATATTGCGAATGTTAATGAACAAGGTTCCATTCATATCGTAGATCGTAAGAAAGATATGATTTTGGTTTCTGGTTTCAATGTGTATCCTAATGAAGTTGAAGATGTTGTATCAGCTCACCCTAAAGTGCTAGAGTCAGCAGCAATAGGTGTATCAAGCGAAAGTTCCGGTGAAACTGTCAAAGTGTTTGTGGTTCGGATAGATCCTAGTTTGACCGAGGATGAGCTTAGAACCCATTGCCGTCGTTATCTAACAGGGTATAAAGTACCGAAGATCATTGAGTTCCGGGATGAATTGCCTAAATCTAATGTAGGTAAAATTCTTCGCAGGGAACTGCGTGATGAAGAGGAAAAGGTCAGGAATGTAGCTATAGCCTGAGATCCTCTTCATAATATTGATAAGCACGACAACGCCGGTATCAGCCGGCGTTGTCGTGCTTATTCCATGAATGGCTAAGAGAACTATGTTTTGAATTATCAGTTGATCACCACAGATGCTCAGTTGCAACAAGTTTGCGAGAGGGCAAAAAAATACTCAAAAGTAGCATTGGATACTGAATTTGTACGCACACGGACGTATTACCCACAATTAGGTTTGATACAACTGTATGATGGCGAACAACTTTCTCTGATTGATCCGCTTAACATTACCAACTGGCAACCTTTTCGCGAGTTAATTACTCATCCTCAAATATTGAAGTTGTTGCATGCTGGTAGTGAAGATTTGGAAGTTTTTCTGAATGCTTTTCAATGCTTGCCGGAACCGATGATTGATACTCAGGTTCTGGCGGCTTTTATTGGCCACCCGCTTTCATGTGGCTTTGCCGCGCTGGTGGCTGAATATATTCATGTCGAGCTGGATAAAAGTGAATCCCGAACTGATTGGCTGGCCCGCCCATTAAGTGAAAAACAGTGCGAATATGCGGCAGCGGATGTTTATTATCTGTTGCCCTTAGCGGATATCCTGATGACTGCAACAGCACAGGCCGGATATATGGAGGCTGCGACGGGTGAGTGTCAGCTTATCAGCCGACGCCGTAAAGAGATATTGGAACCAGAATGTGCTTATAAACAGATAGGCAATATCTGTCAATTACGTCCCCAACAGCTTGCGTGTTTGAAAAAGCTGGCTGCATGGCGTTTGACTCAAGCCAGAGAACGCGATTTAGCCGTGAACTTCGTCATTCGTGAAGAAAACCTGTGGCAGGTAGCACGTTATATGCCAACTTCTTTGGCAGAGTTGGATGCGTTAGGGTTAAGTGGGCAGGAGATCCGTTGTCATGGTCGTCGTCTATTGGCTATGGTCGCTGAAAGTGGAAATATCCCTGAAAGCGAATGCCCGCCGCCAGTGACGAACCTGATTGATCAACCTGGTTATCGTAAAGCGTTTAAGGATATCAAAGCGCTGATCCATCAGGTAAGTGAGCAGCACAAATTTAATTCTGAATTATTGGCATCTCGTCGTCAGATTAATCAATTACTCAGTGTTCATTGGAAATTAAAACAATTAAATGGCAAACCTGAACTGCTTAGTGGATGGCGGGGAGAGTTGTTGGCTGAACCTGTTGCCGAGATTTTGTCGAACTATCCTGATTAATCTATACCCGTTATCTTTTAAGTCGCCTCTTTGTTGGCTGCACTCACCCCGGTAACATAGTTATCTATGCTCCCGGGGATTCGCTCCCTTGCCGTCGCGATGCATCTTGAAATCCATAAGGTATATATCAGAGCATTAGCTTGATGTCAGGCTAAAGCGCGAGAAAGGGGTTCCCGTTAGGGGTACCCCATCTCAGATTGCCATATAATGAGCTTGGTTACTTTGATGGCGGTAATAATAAAACAGCCCTGTCTATCTGTGTTATTTTTGAGCTTCTTCTGTCTCGGGTAATGTTATATTAAGTTCCAGCACGGAAATATCATCACCTTTTTGTTCAAATTGCACAGAGAGCATATCTGGATCTACCTGTATATACTTACAGATTACCGCCAAGATATCTCGTTTCATATCAGGCAGATAAGCAGGTTCAGAATCACCACGGCGACGCTCTGCCACGATGATTTGCAACCGCTCTTTAGCGATATTTGCTGTCGTCTTTTTTCTCGACAGAAAGAAATCTAGCAAGGCCATGTTTTATCCCCCAAATAGGCGTTTTAAGAAGCCCTTTTTCTCTTCTTCAATGAAACGGAAAGGACGTTCTTCTCCTAATAAACGTTCAACAGTATCTGCGTACGCTTTTCCTGCGTCGGATTCTGTATCCAGAATGACTGGCTCCCCTTGGTTAGATGAACGCAGTACAGATTGATCTTCTGGAATAACACCGATTAAAGGAATGCATAAAATTTCCAGAACGTCTTCCATACTTAGCATATCACCACGACTTACACGGCCCGGGTTATAGCGAGTTAATAGCAGGTGTTCTTTAATGGGATCTTCACCCCGTTCAGCTCGCCGAGATTTAGAAGCCAGAATGCCCAAGATACGGTCCGAATCACGTACGGAAGAGACCTCAGGATTGGTTGTGATGATCGCTTCATCAGCAAAATAGAGTGCTATTAACGCACCACTTTCAATCCCTGCCGGGGAATCGCAGATGATGAAATCGAAACCTTGTTTATCCAGATCAGTTAAAACCTTCTCAACGCCTTCAGGGGTGAGAGCGTCTTTATCGCGGGTTTGTGATGCAGGCAAGATATAAAGATTCTCAGTACGTTTGTCTTTAATTAATGCCTGATTAAGCGAGACGTCACCTTGGATAACGTTCACGAAGTCATAAACTACGCGGCGTTCACATCCCATAATCAGATCGAGGTTACGCAGGCCGATATCAAAATCGATAACAACGGTCTTTTTACCTCTTTGAGCAAGGCCGGTAGCAATGGCCGCGCTTGAAGTGGTTTTGCCAACGCCACCTTTACCTGATGTAACAACAATAATGCGTGCCATGAAGTGATTCCTTATTAAAAGGGCTAGATTAAAGGTTCAATAGTTAATTCATTATTTACCAGGCTAAGTTTTGCGGCTTTTCCTGCTAATTCAGTCGGGATTTTATCGCCAAGCCAATATTGCCCTGCGATAGAAACAAGTTCAGCATTTAAATGGGTGCAAAAAACCAGACACGCCTGATCACCGGATGCACCGGCTAATGCCCGACCACGCATCATGCCGTAGATGTGAATATTGCCATCGGCAATCAATTCGGCGCCGGCGCTTACATTACTGGTGACAATAAGATCACTGCCTTGGGCATAAATCCTTTGACCTGAACGAACAGGTAAATTAATTATGCGGGTTTTTTTAATCTCGGGTTCTGCCGGTTTATTTTCCTTTGCCGAGGCTTTTTGTTTTTTGCCTTCACTTAGTAGTGGTAGGGAGGCTTTTATTACCGCTCTGCGTTGTTGCTCATCACGACAACCGCTCATTCCGACAATGCGGAATCCTGCTGAATCAATAGCGTGATGCAGTGCTTTCAGATCAGCGTCTGCCGGCAGAGCGGAGATATTAATGACAACAGGCGCATTTTTCAGGAAATCCGGTGCTTGTTCCACTTTTTCCTGTAGGGCCTGTAGAATGATTTCTGGTTGGTCACTGTGTAAATGAACAACCGAAAGCGTAAAATTACTGCCTTTTAGCTCAATTGGCGACTGTGACATCTATCCTGACTCAGATTCAGCAAATTTGAGATCACCCCAGAACAACCTCTGGGATACGATATTTTGAAATACAATAAACATGTTATAATTACTGAATTATTCAAGCAAGTTGTGACCTGAATTTAAAAGAGTTTATTATAATGATTTGTGTCATCTACAGAAGTCCGAAAAGGGAACAAACATATCTTTATGTTGAAAAAAGAGATAATTTCTCTCGTGTTCCCGAAGAGTTACTGAAAAGTTTTGGTCAGCCTCAATATACAATGACGATCTCTCTGGCAGACAGAAAGAAGCTGGCAGGCGCCGATATAGAAAAGGTCAAAATATCGTTAATTGAGCAGGGTTTTTACCTGCAAATCCCGCCTCCGGTCGAAAACTTAATGAATGTGCATCTGAGCCAGATGGAAAAATAAGAAGAATCCAAGAGCTTGATGAGCAAAATTAATCGTCATTGTGGTTTTATTAACCACCACAATATTCATAGTGAGTTGTGCTTTTAAAGGAAAACAATCAGGTTTGTATCTCAGAGGAAAAATTTCCTTTGAATAGCGGTAGCTTCTTTCCGTTTCCTGTGCTCCTTATTTTGCGATTAGCCTTGGCGTGGTGGCCGATGAGATGTGGCAATAAGTGCTATAATTATGGATGTGTTGCCTAATAAACCAGAGTGAGGAACGAATATGTATCAACACAGAGACTGGCAGGGGGCATTACTGGATCTTCCTGTCAATAAAGTGGTTTGCGTTGGTAGTAATTACGCTAAACATATTAAAGAGATGGGAACTCAGCCTGCGGAAGAGCCGGTTGTTTTTATTAAGCCGGAAACTGCACTGTGTGATATACATCAGCCAATTGCAATTCCAAAAGATTTTGGTGCCGTTCACCATGAAGTTGAATTGGCTGTGCTGATTGGTACGCCGTTGAAACAGGCAAGTGAAGAGCGAGTCAGTGCCGCTATCGCCGGTTTTGCTGTTGCATTGGATCTCACTTTGCGTGATTTGCAATCTAAATTCAAGCAAGCGGGTCAACCGTGGGAAAAAAGCAAGGCGTTTGATGGCTCTTGCCCGATATCTGGGTTTATTCGAATAAGTCATTTTGGTGATCCGCAGAATGTCCAGTTTTCACTGACAGTCAATGATGAGCTACGGCAGAACGGTAATAGCAGTGATATGCTGACAACAATCGTTCCTCTGATCAGCCATATGTCGCACTTTTTCACTTTGCGGCCGGGAGATGTGATTCTCACTGGCACACCGGAAGGTGTTGGAGCATTGGAAACCGGTGATGTGTTAAAGGTTACTCTGAATGATAATTCACTCACTACTAGGGTGATTTGAATAGTATAAGGAATAGTAGAAGTTATGTCTCAGCCTTTCTGGCAGGTAAAAACCCTAGATCAGATGACAGATGAAGAATGGGAGTCATTATGTGATGGTTGTGGGCAGTGTTGCTTACATAAATTGATGGATGATGATACCGATGAAATTTATTTTACTAATGTTGCTTGCAATCAGCTCAATATAAAAACGTGTCAATGCAAAAATTATGAAGAACGTTTCAGATATGAGCCGGATTGTATCAAGTTAACCCGTTATAATTTGCCGACTTTCGAATGGTTGCCAAAGACTTGTGCATATCGTTTGCTTGAAGAAGGGAAGTCATTGTTACCGTGGCATCCTCTGATTAAAGGTTCCAAATCAGCAATGCATAGCGAAAGAATTTCAGTTAGGCATATCGCTGTACGGGAAATTGATGTTGTGGAATGGGAAGATCATATTATTAATAAACCTTGATAATGATTCAACTCACTATAATTTAATAAATATTTTCTGTGTTTCCCAAGTTGGAAGCTTGCTCCGGAGCACGCTTCCAATGGGTATATCCACCAAGAATAAACTAAAGGTTGATTGTATATAATTGCATCTATACTATTACCGTTAGGTAATTGAACCTGTGGTCTATTATAGGAGGCATAAAGTATGCCAATACATGTGGGAAACATAGAAAAGATTACCAATGATTTCATCCAATTGAGCGAGTTAGAGTTCAATCGTGTTCTGTATGATGCTCTTGATTCCTCTGGTACTAATATTGTGCATGATGTGGATGAACTCATTTTTCCGCCAAGTTACCGGTTGATCAGGGTTGATAACCGGTTAGATTTGGATGATATAGATGAGCCTTACTTTGAATTAGCATTACTTAGTGATGAAACAAAAGAGGTGGTTTATTACAACAAAGTGATTGTAATAAGTGACCTGGTGCTTAACTGTCGTCCCGTTTCGCAGATACTTGTGTGGCGAACGAGGAAGCCACAACATAAAGCGGCATTAAGTGATTTGGCCGCTAAAATCTTTTTCCACTATCTGATTAAAACTTATGATGTTGTCGCTTCAAATATAAGTCAAATAATAGAAGGCACCTCTTTTTGGCAAGCCAGAATGTATGAGGCGTTACAATTTGGGTTTTATGTTTACGGCTATGATGTTATGACTTGTGAATTAAAAAATATTTTAGTTGAAGATGATATCAGTAAAGAGCAGAGTTGGTTGTGGGGTAATGCGGAATATTATATGGATAGACTAGCGATTATTTCCAAGATTAAATTGCCTAATAAATAATTAATTTTGCCAGGTTATATCTGAGGTAAATATAATGGTTCGAACTAACTCGAACCATTATTAATTAATTACAAAGCACCGGAAATCCAAACATTAATTTTATCATAAAACGATTTAATTGATTCCCATGCTCTGCTTATCCATTCAGAGAGTTGCCTGGCTGCATCAAGTATAAAATTTGAAAGTCTGCCAAACAGACTGGAGAAGAACGCATTAGTTTTTTCCATAAAACTTTGGATTGTTGCTCTGGCGTTAGGGAATTGCAACCCAAATTGAATAGCTTTATCGTAGCTTGCATCAATTTGCCTGTTATTCTCGTCTTTGGTTCTTTGACGAGATTTATTCATGTTATCGATCCAGTCTTGGTCTGCGTTATCTGGATCAGCGGCAATTGCTTCCTTATATTTCTGTGTGCTATCAGTTACACTTGTCTTGGAAATGTTTGTTGTTGAATTAGCACCAGATTTCACTGAATCTTTCAATTGATTAATAATACCATCTACTTCCTTATTTTCGGTAATGTCTATACTTTCGTATTGTTCACCAAGCATATTTGCGTATGCCTGGAGTTCAGGTGTCGATGGCACAAATTGTTCAATTTTAGAATCATTTAACATACGTTTTGCGTGTTGACGCATTTCGTTCATGAGGTCGATAAATTGAATATCTGTCGATGTAATATTAGACATAAATTATTTCCTTTTATTTAGTTAGTAAATTATCTATTAAATGTAAAAGTGCATAACTATTTATTTAAATTGGAAGAAATAAGTTAAAAATAAATTACATTATCTATATCTATTTATGTCGATTTAGTTCTCCTATAATATTTAAAAGTTTAATGTTAGTGATAAATTTATTGCTTAAATCTTATATCTAAAGGTGCCGAGAAGTATTTTCCGGCACCTAAATAAAACACTTGGACAAACAGAGTTTAATCCTGAGTCCATTCAAGGAATTTCACTCTGCTAAATGTTTAATGCTAACTCTATAAATGAGTTTTTTAATTATTGAACGTAATCTTTCAGTTTATAAACCAATGTATTATCGGTGTGAGATAGTGTCAGTTTTTGGTCTTTCAACTTCACTTTAACGCCATCGGCTAATACTTTACCAATCAGGTAATCCCATTGATTCAACTTATCATCAGCACAAAGCATCTGAGTGCTGGCCAGGTTTTTCACGGTTAGTACACCATTTTTCAGTTTGCCTTGACCCATAAAGAGATTACACATGGAACCAGAAATATGCATTTTTTCACCGAACTCAATAGTTGGTACGCGACCATCTTGATTTTGCGCGTCTTCGCCGTTAACACTCACCAGGACAAATTTGTGATGTTGTAAATCATCAACTGACACGTTCTCCGTCGCTGAAGCTTGGAATGTGGCTAACAATAAAGTTGCTGTTGCCAAAGGTAGTATTTTTTTCATGTTTATCTCCTATATATTATTTTAAGGGCACTTACTGACAATATTCGGGCAAATTTTCCCGTTGAGTAATTGCTGGATATTTCCCAGCGTAATTTCACTGATACTGGTTAAGGCTTCTTCTGTTAGAAATGCCTGATGACCGGTAAACAGCACGTTATGACATGAAGACAAGCGACGAAAAATATCATCCTGAATTACGTCATTAGATTTGTCTTCAAAGAAGAGATCGCGTTCATTCTCGTAAACATCCATACCCAAAGCGCCAATCTTTTGTTGTTTTAATGCATTAATGGCTGCCACGGAATCAATTAGGGCTCCTCGGCTGGTATTGATGATCATTACGCCATTTTTCATTTTGCTGAAAGCAACTTCATTCAGCAGATGATGGTTTTCTGGTGTTAACGGGCAATGAAGGGATATGACATCGGATTGTGCATACAGCGTATCCAGATCGACATATTTAGCACCGAGATCCAAAACAGCTTGATTGGGGTAGGGATCATGAGCTAGCAGACGCATACCAAATCCGTTAAGAATACGTAGGGTAGCAATACCAATCTTACCGGTTCCGATAATTCCTACTGTACGGTTGTGCATATTGAAACCAATTAAGCCTTCAAGAGAGAAATTGGCATCACGGGTACGTTGATAAGCTCGGTGAATACGTCGGTTTAAGCACAACATTAATCCGACGGCATGTTCAGCAACAGCTTCAGGAGAATAGGCTGGAACCCGTACAACCTGAATACCCAATTCTTCTGCCGCATCCAGATCGACATTATTAAAACCTGCACAACGTAATGCGAGGATTTTGATATTCATTTCAGCCAATTCTTCAAGTACTTCACGGTCAGCATTATCGTTGACGAAAATACAAACAGCATCTGCGCCAATAGCGTTTTTGGCAGTTTTTGAACTGAGAGGGAAGTCGAAAAACTCAAAATCATAACCAAATCCGAGCTCTTTATTGACCTGCTCCAGATGTTTATAGTCATACTGTTTGGTACTGTAAACGACTAATTTCATGGGATTATCTCCGCCATAATTTAAGTAGCTAATAAATTGTTTTGGGCTTAAATTATTGCTGACGTAAAGGGTTAAATAAACCAATAAATTAATTAACTCTATAAGTGTATTGCTTGTTGTTCCCCTATATGTTCTACATAATTTTCTTAATAATCAATGTCTTAGTTTAAGGTGTGTCTGCTAAATTATGGAATAACAATAGAAGTAACCGATCTAAGGCTTAATAAGGAGAGGCAAGAAGTTGATAGCCAAAGGGTTAAAAATATTCATTACCATACTAATGTTGTTGGTATTGCTGATAGTGGCGGGATGGTTTTCTATTCCTCATTGGTTATCTAAAGTCACCGGTCACTGGTTATCTCCAGGTATGACGGTTTCATTGGAACAACCAGAATGGAAAAACGGGGCTTTGCAGCTAGCTGATATTTCATTGCAGGTGAAGGATTGCAGGCTTATTCATGTATCGCGATTATCTGTTAGCTATCCATATTCAGAGATAGAGAACAGTTATCATTGGCAATTAAATGCCGCAGATATTAAGGGAGATATCAATTGCTTAAATCAGTTGCCCAAATCTACGCAGGGCCTTGCTCCATTGTCTGTTGCTAATATTTTAGCGCTTATTCCACAAGGAAGTTTGTCCGTGGAAAATCTTTCTTTTTATCCCTGGCAAGATCTTGCCGGAAAACTAAAATTCAATTCCTCTCCTCTGGGGCAAAAACTGAGTTATCAGGGAAAGAATGTTAAATTATCAGCGCATATTTATGGTAAAGAATCGCTAATTATTGACCAACTGGCAATTAAATTACCAGAACAGGAAATCAGCCTTAATGGTGAAATGACTTTACCACTTAATGTGAACAAACTACCTCCTAATGGTGAAGTAAACGGTAAAATTATTGCCGGGCAATATGCCCGTCCGATAAATATCAAGTTAGGTTGGCAAGAGAAATCCGGCAAACTTATTATCAGAGAAGAGGGGACAACAGTACCTTTGGCCGAATTACCCTGGCGGTTTAACCAAGACCAGTTTGATATTACTGATGGTAAATGGCAGTGGATGAGTGCGGAACAACCTCTTATGGGTGGAGTGAATATTAAGATTGCTCATTGGCAACAAGGATTAGATAACCTGCTAATTAGTGGGCGTATAAATTTGGTCACGCAGGGCAAACGTGGTAAAGCGAATATTGTGTTAACGATAAAACCGGGTCGGATAAGCTCGTTAGATACGCAACTTCCTTTTCAATTAACCGGTCAGATTAATGTTCAGGATATGATGATGGCTATGTCATTGCCTGCGGTAATTAATGGTCCCCTGGTTAATCCGAAAATGACTTTCCAGTCAGGTTCGTTGTTTCGGGCTTGGGGGCGTTTGTCTGACGAGTTGATTATTAAAGATGCCCGATCACCGTTAGCGGGAACTTACCTGACACGTGAAGGTTTTACTGGTCGGTTACAGGCAATTGTTAATGCACAACACCGTGACTGGGGAAAATTCCGTTTGCATCTTGATGGTCATGCCGAGAATTTTACGCCGGATAGAGGCTATTGGCGTTGGAACTATTGGGGGGATGGCGATTTGCCGCTACTACAGGCCAAATGGGATATCGCTGGAAAAGGGCGCTGGCGTGACACATTGATTAGCGTCAACAAAATGGCTACCGGCTTTAATGTTATTAAACACGGCATGATCCGGGTGGATATGCCGCGTCTACAGTTAACAAAACCATTGGAGTGGCAACGTTCAGAGAAATCTCCCACCTTTAAGGGGGAGTTACGACTGGTAACGAAGAAAATATCGTTCCGGTCCGGTGGTTTCTTGCCCCCCACTGAACTGACAGCCAAATTGACAGGGGAAAGCCCGAACAACTTTATGGTTAATGGTGATCTTTCATCAAGAAATATTGGCCCGATTCCTTTTTACAGTCGTTGGGATGGAACAAGATTACGTGGTGAAGCGCGTTGGCCTACTCAATCCTTACTCGCATTTCAGCCGTTGATACCTAAAGATTTAGGGATAAACTTGCGCTCAGGTGATCTTTATGCACAGGCCGCTTTTTCTGCCACACAAGGGCAAGGTTTTGTCGTGGGAGGGCACTGGGTAGTAAAAAATGGCAGCATGTGGCTTAAAGATGGTGAAATCAATGGCCTTGATTTTGTCTTACCGTGGCGGCTGAGAGATAGTACCTGGCAATTTGGTGTTAAATCGCCGGTTCAGCTACGAATGAAAACAATTAATAATCTGTTTGTAATGCATAATCTGACGGCGGATTTACAGGGGTTTTATCCGCCATCGGAACAAAAACCGCTGGAATTGACTAATGTGAATGTAGGTGTGTTGGATGGGTGTATTAACCTGGATAAATTAAGATTTCCTCAGCATCATCCTGCTATTTTGACGCTTGATAAATTGGAGTTAAGCCGCCTTTTTACTGTGTTGAAAGTTAAACAATTTGCGATGTCCGGCAAAATCAGCGGAAGATTGCCGTTGTTTATTAACAATGAACGCTGGATAGTTCAGCAAGGTCGGATTGCTAATATCGACCATATGACCTTACGTCTGGATAAAGACACGATAGACTCCATTAATAAAGATAATATTTCCGCTGGCGCCGCTATGGATTGGTTACGCTATTTAGAAATCAGCCGCTTACGGGCGCAAGTGAGTCTTGATAATTTAGGGGTTTTGACACTTAATGCTGAAATTCAGGGTGTTAATTCATTAAGAGATAAGAAACGGCAAGTCAAGCTGAATTACCATCATGAAGAGAATATCTTTCACTTATGGCGCAGCTTACGGTTTGGCAACAATCTTGAAGATTGGTTACAGCAAAATATATCTATATTGAATAGGAGTGATAAATGACAAAACAAACCAGAGTGAAGCTGTTCTTACTATCAATAGGGCCTTTAATGCTGTCAGGTTGTATACGCCTTGAAGTGGCAACACCTGAGAAGCCCATTAATATTAATATGAATGTCAAAATTGAGCATGAAATTCAGATAAAAGTGGACAGGCAAGTTGAAGAGATGCTCAAGAATAACACGGGCTTATTCTAGGGGGGTTGGCATTATGAAGAGAACGGGTACGGGAATATTGTTATTAGTCAGTGTATTGTTCAGTTCCTCTGTTGGGGGAATGACCTTGAATGAGGCGAAGCAGAAAGGGTTGGTCGGTGAAACATTCAGTGGTTATCTGGCTATAGTGAAAGCAGATAGTCAAGCACAGGCTTTGGTGACAGAGATTAATCAAGCCCGTCAAAAAAAATACGCAGAAATTGCGGCTGGCAATCATATTCCTACAGAGCAAGTGGCTAAACTTACTGGCGAAAAATTGGTGAACCGAGCTGAACCTGGTGAGTATGTGCTTGGTATTAATGGTAAATGGCTGAAAAAATAAAGGCGCGTCGGATGACGCGCAAAAAACAGCAATATAAAAATATAGGTGATGTATGAATTATGAACAAAACGTGGTTATTAGGAAGCGATAGCTTCCAAAACTTCACGGGCAGTTTGTTGCGCTTGATTTGCGGCATCAGGGCTTAACCCTACACCTTCGGCGAATACAAATTCTACATCAGTGAGGCCAATGAAACCCAAGAACAGACGCAAATAAGGCACTAATAGATCACTAGGGCCGTCTTTATGGATGCCGCCACGGCTGGTCAAGATGATTACACGTTTGTCTTTTAACAGACCTTCAGGGCCATTTTCGGTATAACGAAAAGTTACGCCAGCACGGGCTATCAGATCAAAATAGCTTTTCAGTTGGGTTGGAATGTGGAAATTGTACATAGGCGCAGTCATAACAATAATGTCATTGTCTTGCAATTCTGCAATCAGTTCGTCAGATAATGCTAATGCCTCTTTTTGGCGAACAGTCATTTCATTGCCACTCGGGCGTAATGCATGAACCAGTTCATTATCCAGAGCAGGAATGGGTTGTGCGGCCAGATCACGTATCGTAATGCTGTCATCAGCATGATTGGCTTGCCACTTTTCAATGAAGAAATCGGCCATTTGGTTAGTATGTGAATGCTGCGCCATAATGCTGGATTTAAGAACCAGAACTTTACTCATTTTTATTCCTTAAGTTAACTTTTGGTAATTCACTTGTTAATCACGATATAGTGATTCTATGAGTTATTATCTTCTGGTAATAGAGCAATATTTAGAGTTCAGTATTCAAATTTATTGAAAAACTTTTACCCACGTTGATATAGCGTGATGGGGAAATATCCGCCGAAATTATTACCAATAAATAAGATGTGCTACTATGTCGCCAATAAGAATCATGTCGTCAATAAGAACCGCATCATCAATAAAAGCTGGCTAATCAGTAAAGTTAAGAAGTTACAAGGATCAATATAAGTGAAAGAGTCTCAGAAAATCATTAACCGTCAGGCTGCTTGTCCAACGATCAAATACCCAGAAAACTTGCCCGTCAGCCAGAAGAAAGATGATATCTACAAAGCTATTCGTGACCATCAAGTTGTCATTATTGCCGGTGAAACCGGTTCGGGTAAAACAACGCAAATCCCGAAAGTTTGTCTTGAACTAGGTCGGGGAATAAAGGGCCTTATCGGTCATACTCAACCTCGTCGATTGGCTGCTCGCGCGGTTGCCAATCGTCTGGCGGAAGAATTGGAAACCTCCGTGGGTTCTGCTGTCGGTTATAAAGTCCGGTTTAGTGATCATGTGGGCGATAACACGTTGGTTAAGCTGATGACCGATGGTATTTTGCTGGCGGAACTGCAAAATGACAGGCTGCTTAAACAGTATGACACACTCATTATCGATGAGGCGCATGAGCGTAGTCTGAATATTGATTTTATTCTAGGTTATTTGCGTCAGTTGCTGCCAAAACGTCCTGATTTGAAAGTGATTATTACCTCGGCGACTATCGATCCTGAACGTTTTTCCCGCCATTTTAACCATGCGCCAATTATTGAAGTTTCTGGCCGAACCTATCCGGTAGAAGTGCGGTATCGTCCAGTCATGGGGGAAGATAATGATGGAGAGCGGGATCAGCTTGAGGCAATTATTGATGCTGTTGATGAACTCAACCGGGAAGGGCCCGGGGATATTCTGATCTTTATGAGTGGTGAGCGGGAGATTCGTGATACAGCCGATGCGCTGAATAAACTGGATTTGCGTCATACCGAAGTACTGCCGCTATTTGCGCGTCTTTCTAACAGTGATCAGAACCGGATTTTCCAGTCACATACGGGGCGGAGAATTGTGCTGGCAACGAACGTGGCAGAAACCTCGTTGACGGTACCGGGAATTAAATATGTGATTGATACCGGATATGCACGTATTAGCCGTTACAGTTATCGGACGAAAGTACAGAGATTGCCGATTGAGCCGATATCACAGGCGTCGGCTAATCAGCGGAAAGGGCGTTGCGGACGTGTATCTGACGGGATCTGTATCCGGCTGTATTCAGAAGATGATTTCCTTTCTCGGCCAGAATTTACTGATCCAGAAATCCTGCGTACTAACCTGGCATCGGTCATTCTACAAATGACAGCGATTGGTCTTGGGGATGTCAGCGCATTTCCATTTGTGCAACCGCCTGATAAACGTAATATTCAGGATGGTGTTCGGCTTCTGGAAGAACTTGGGGCTATTGATCAGAGCACCATTAATCAAGGCGCAATGACTAAGAGTAATTACCGTCTTACATCAATTGGGCGACAACTTGCTCAGCTCCCGGTTGATCCTCGGTTGGCGCGTATGGTATTGGAAGCTCGTCATCATGGTTGCGTGCGTGAAGTGATGGTTATCACTTCTGCGCTGTCTATTCAGGACCCAAGGGAGCGGCCACTGGAGAAACAGCAGGCTTCTGATGAGAAACACCGTCGATTTGCTGATAAAGACTCCGATTTTATTGCATTTCTGAAATTATGGGATTTTTTGAAAGAGCAGCAAAAAGAACTTTCTTCTTCGCAATTTCGCAAGCTTTGCCGTCAAGATTACCTTAACTACCTGAGAGTCAGAGAGTGGCAGGATATATACGCACAGTTACGACAAGTGGTGAAAGAAATTGGTTTGTCGATAAATAGCCAGGATGCAGATTACCGCAGTATTCATACTTCATTACTTTCTGGGTTGTTATCCCATATTGGCCAAAAAGATACTGATAAACAGGAATATACCGGTGCGCGTAATGCGCGTTTTGCTATTTTTCCTGGTTCTGGCTTATTCAGGAAGCCGCCTAAATGGTCAATGGCAGCGGAATTGGTTGAAACTAGTCGCTTGTGGGGGCGTATTGCTGCGCGGATAGAACCTGAATGGGTTGAGCCGTTAGCCGGGCATCTGGTGAAGTATCACTATAGTGAACCGCACTGGCAAAAATCGCAGGGTGCGGTAATGGCTAAGGAAAAAGTCACTTTATATGGTTTGCCAATTGTGGCGAGTCGTCAGGTTAATTACAGCAAAATTGATCCAATGCTCTGTCGTGAGTTGTTTATCCGCCATGCGTTGGTGGAAGGCGACTGGCAAACTCGGCATGCATTTTTCCGAGCGAACCTGAAATTACGTGAGGAAATTGAGGAGTTAGAACATAAATCCCGTCGTCGTGACATTTTGGTGGATGATGAAACCTTGTTTAGTTTCTATGATCAACGGATACCTCAGAATGTGGTTTCTGCTCGCCATTTTGATCGCTGGTGGATGAAGACAGGTAAAGAGCAACCGGACTCGCTCAACTTTGAAAAAAATATGTTGATCAAAGGTGATGCCGATAAAATCAGTGCGTTGGATTACCCCAATTATTGGTATCAGGATACACTGAAATTACGGCTTAGCTACCAGTTTGAACCGGGTACGCAAGCTGATGGCGTGACGGTGCATATTCCACTTCCGGTGCTGAATCAGGTTAAGGATGAAGGATTTGATTGGCAGATCCCAGGTATTCGTTATGACTTAGTTGTTGCACTGATTAAATCACTGCCAAAACCGATTCGTCGTAATTTTGTCCCTGCGCCAAACTATGCTCAGGCATTTATGGAGCGAGTATCTCAACCTCAATCCACGTTGTTAGATAGTCTTGAGAGGGAGTTACGGCGGATAACTGGCGTTACGGTGTCACGTGATGATTGGCAGTTAGAACAAGTACCCGATCACCTCAAAATGACATTTCGAGTGGTGGGGGAAAAGAATCGGACTATCGCGGAAGGTAAAGATTTATCTGCACTGAAATTACGCTTGAAAGAAAAAGTTCAGGAGACACTTTCCGCTGTTGCCGATGATGGGATTGAACAGAGTGGGCTGCATATTTGGAGTTTCGGTGAATTACCGGGACGATATGAGCAAAAACGTGGTGGTTACTCTGTTAAAGCCTTTCCTGCGCTGGTGGATGAAAAAGAGAGTATCGGTATCAAATTGTTTGAAACTGAATTGGAGCAACAGATTGCCATGTGGGAAGGCACTCGTCGTCTGTTGTTGCTCAATATTCCTTCACCAATTAAGTATTTACATGAGAAATTGCCGAATAAATCCAAATTGGGGCTCTATTTTAATCCTTATGGCAAGGTATTGGATTTAATTGACGATTGTATCTCTTGTGGTGTGGATAAATTGATGGCAGTGAATGGTGGGCCAGCTTGGAATGAGCGAGGTTTTATTCAGCTACAGGACAAAGTTCGGGCTGAGTTGAACGATACTGTCGTGGAAATAGCTAAGCAAGTGGAACAGATACTCACCGCCATTTTTGCTATTAATAAACGCCTTAAGGGGAAAATTGATATTTCGCTGGCCCTGGCATTATCGGATATCAAAGAGCAGCTTTCCGGTTTGGTTTTCAAAGGATTTGTCACCACTAATGGTTGGAAACGCTTGCCGGATGTCCTGCGTTATCTGCAAGGCATTGAGCGCCGTCTTGAAAAATTGGCGATTGATCCGCACAGAGATAGAGCACAAATGGGGCGTGTCGAAAATGTTCAGCAACAGTGGCAGCAATGGCTGGCAAAATTATCACTGCAACAGAAACAGTTGCCTGAGGTACAAGAAATTCGTTGGATGATTGAAGAACTGCGGATCAGCTTGTTTGCTCAGCAACTGGGCACGCCATATCCGGTCTCTGATAAGAGAATTTTGCAAACGATGGAGCAAATTGCTTCCTGATCAAAGAAGACTAAAGGTGGCTCAGGTTATTGACAAAATACTGGATTTTTATCCAGTCCTTTGTTTTAATTAAGTCCTGTCCACCAAACGGAGCTTGCCGTCATGGATTTGTTCTTACAGAAGCAATAGTATCGAGTGTGAAGCAGCAGTAAACATATGAGGAATATCATGACGTTAGAGAAAATATCATTCGCTTACCCGGTACATATCAGACAAGGAATGTTAATTGATGTGATGCACTCTCCTAGTATGTGGATATATGCTGATAGTTTTCCATCTGTAGAGTATCTTAATGTAGCTTTAGGCGTTTTCTTGCGTAAAGATGAGTTGTATTACACTAAAATTGACGTGTTCTTTGATGATAAATCGGTTCTTGATGATCAAGATAAGGGAAATGATACAGCATACATTCACTTGTCTGGTTTTACGTCTACAGACCAATATATTATGGTCTCATCAATGACATTAAAGAGGGTTCACTTTCCCAATGAAGGTATTTATAAGCTTATTGTTGAGCTGTATTCGGGGGAATTAGACTCCGCAGATAGCAAAATTATAGACGTAAATGAGAGTTATTTTGTTGTTACATCTAACATGGAAGGTAAGTGATGGCTAAGATTTACGGATTCTCTGCCAATGATATAGCAATTATTGCAAGTCATAAACATTTGTCCAATACTATGAAGTATGGAAACGGCAATGGTGGTGGAGGTGGTGATATGTTGGAAGCTCGTGTAGCAAAACTTGAATCAGACGTTGAGCATATCAAAGCCACAATGAGCGATGTGAAGGCTGATCTGAAATCAGTCATCAGTGATGTTGGTACAATGAAGACCGACGTTGCTGTTGTCATGCAAAAATTAGATGTAATCAATAATACTTTGTCTAAGAAACCAAGTGAAGAACAGCTTAATGCCAGATTAACAAAGTCAGAGAATAGATTTGATTCCAAATTTACAGAAGTAGAGAGCAAGTTTGATGCCAGATTAACAAAGTCAGAGAATAGATTTGATTCCAAACTTACAGAAGTAGAGAGCAAGTTTGATGCCAGATTAACAAAGTCAGAGAATAGATTTGATTCCAAACTTACAGAAATAGAGGGTAAGTTTGATGCCAGATTAACAAAGTCAGAGAATAGATTTGATTCCAAACTTACAGAAGTAGAGGGTAAGTTTGATGCCAGCTTAACAAAGCTAGAGAATAGATTTGATTCCAAACTTACAGAAGTAGAGGGTAAGTTTGATGCCAGCTTAACAAAGCTAGAGAATAGATTTGATTCCAAATTTACAGAAGTAGAGGGCAAGTTTGATGCTAGATTTGCAGAAATCGAGAACAAATTTGATAACGCTATATCTCGAATTGAGTCATCTATTGAAAAGAGTTCATTGTCTTTTGATGGCAAATTAAAGGGTATGCAATTAACCATTATTCTTTGGATACTTGGCTTGCCGTCTCTGGCTTTCGCTCTGTATCGCGTTTATCTTCTACTCTAAAATCATACATCAGCCCGCCGAACGGCTTCTTGTGGTTTTTTTCATTTCTACGCTGCTTTTATTGTGAGGTCATCTATTGGCTGAGTTGACAAAGCAAGAAATAAAGAAGATTAGTACCCAGTAAACGCTTTTAGCCTAACAGATACCTGTATAAATAATCGGTAACTGTCAGCTCAGGTCTGATATATATATTATCGCTTATAGGGATAAGCAGTTATACCCTTTCAGCCCAACTGTCAGAATGGATGATATTTCTATCAAGGTGTGCAAAATGCCATTCATGGCCATGCTTTTTATGTCAATTATAACGTTTTTCTTCTTAACTATATTAGTTAACTATTTTTTCATATTAGAATGAAATGTAAAAAAACCATATGGGTATCGTTATTAATGACTATTATTTTCATATTCAGCCTCTTTTCCTCAACAATTCTTTATCAAAATCTTTTCTAGTCGAAAAATATATTTAATATAGTCGCGTATTTAATGCGTGGTTAATGGCTATTTAGTCGACTTATAGAGAAATAGCCATTATTAATCTCCTTCAGAAAATGATTTTGAATTACCGGTGGCAGAAATAAGCTTTTGTAAGCATTTTTCACCACTTTTATTTTTATAAAGTGCACGAATACTATCAACGACATACTGATTTAATTTTGCTTCTGTTCCTTGATAAAAAGGTAGAGAACAGACAGATTCAGTGCTAATTGAAATGTTGGCATTATTAAGGACAGACAGAACAACAGCGGAATTCTTTGGTATTGCTGTTGCAACTGCTATTGTGAGATCTTCTGCTGAGCCTGCATCAACCCCAGTTGATAATATCGGAACAATGTTCAACCATTCAGGATCACCACTTGATATATGGGATAAAATGTAATCCCATGTGCTGTCATCGGTATTAGGTAAGGTCGATGTTACGAATTTCCTTGCTCCCATTGAATTTACTTTTTCAATAATTTGCTTTGGTGTCAGATTAGGGTATGGATTATTCTTCTCTAACTCAGTTGCAAAGAAATTAAAAGCTAAAAGGTTTAAAGCTATTATTGGTATTGGAAGTAATTTTTTCATGGTACTACAACTAATATATCATCACTGGATGAAGCAATACTTTTTCTCAATTCTGCCCCGTTTATAACGATACACCCCTCAGAAGCTTGATGATATGAACCATCATTTCTATCTCCGTGGATTCTAAAAGCATCTCTCCCATAAGTGTTTGTTCCTAAAATGGGAATGAGTTTTACAGTATATGGGCCCTTATGATTATTGTATCCGTTAATTCTATAATGACCTTGTGGTATAGGTCCTGTTAAATATGCGTCCTGCATGGATGGGTTATTCAACCCTGCGCCATGACCGCTATAGCCTTTTGCAATAAAAGAGCCATTATGTGTAAGTACACCAGTGCTTTGTGAATATTGCCAAGTCATACTTGTTTCCATTAGTAAATATTAATAAATTTAACTTTAAACTTAATAAACATTTTTAAAAGCATAATTTTGTAAATAAAAGAAATTTTTTGTAAATTAATTTATGAAACTAATATACCTCACAACAGATCTGGTAGACGCAGCCCGTAGCCTGAATATGAACTTATCGGCTTCTGACTTCAATAGGAGAAATGGAATTAACTTGTAAACGTATTACGCCGCTAGTTGATATCAATGGTGATAAATATTGCGTATTTACTCCGGTTATTACATTCCTTGACTCTAATAAAATAAAGAAAAAAGATTTTATATGTAATGTTGTCATTTCACGAGGATAAACTCTCTCAGCAATTGATGCTATTATTACTAACACATAACATGTGAATTAGTGGGCATAATCTGCTGAATTTTCTCAAAACTTTTTCAGATAAAACTAATAAAATAACAGCGCATCAGCCAAGAAATAAACTTTCTATAACTGATGCAGACAAATTTATTACTGATAAGTTAATGTCATGGTTGCGGTTACATTTGCCTGCCCAGGGGTAATATTGCGATCGGTCTGAAAATAGCGGGCGTGTAAAGGGATAGATAACTTCCCGCCTGAATAGCTATTACCAATATTTATTTGTGAATGGATAATGACAGGTTGGTTGTTGTAAAGAATTTGCATACCCACACCGGAAGCAGTTGTGCGATTATCATTTTGATCAAGCGCCCAGACATGATATAAGTTATTTTTTGCTCTCTTGCCATCAAGCATTAATTGAATCTGGACATCATCATCACAATCTAAAATAATCTCAAAATCTTTTCCTCCTGCGGTGCTGTTAATACCAGAAAAATCGATTTTTTTAATATCACCCATAGGAACAGTAATGTTGCTATTTTTCAGTGAACAACTTTTAGTAATAATTCGGGTATTTCCCAAACGGTAAGTATGCACGATATGATTATTTACCCGAGCCTGAATTAATTGTTCGTTTCTGACAAAACCAGAACCTGTTGTTGGTGCTATTTTTATTAGCTGGATTGTCAGATAACCCCATGTTTTACCACAATACCAACGACCAGAATTGTCGCAGCTTACAGGATTATTAGCAATACGCGGTAACCAGTCGATACCATAGCCGGGACCCCAGGTATTTATTCTGATACCAACACCGGGGACACCGGATTCGTAAATCGCATCCTTGTTATAATCCGCACTTTTATAGGATGTATATCCCCATGATGTATTAACGTTTGTATCGCAATAGAAGATATTGTTTTTATTGTCTAATTCCTCTGCACGATATTCGTAAATGGTTGTGCCAATAGGTTGATCTCTTGGGACATATAAGGTTCCAAAGGAGAGATGAGTGATTTCTGGTTTAAATCCTTTCTCAAACTGGCAGTTAGCGGCAAAACTATAAGAACTGACTATCGAACCGGTTAATAAATTGGTGATAATGAGAAAATATTTAAGTTTATTGTAAATATTAAACATAGCGTTTTCCTGTGGGTGGTTATTTACAGTGCGCTGATATTATATAAATACCGGATAAAGGACTTTTTTCTGGTAATTTATAATTAACGACACATTCCTGAATATCTTTATAACCCCATTTAACTAATAATTGTCCACTATCGGGTAGACCAGTGAGGTAAACTTGCCCTTCGTGACTGACAATCGCGCTGTTTATCTCATCAATGTCATGGTGTTTTTCTAACGTGACAACCGCGCCAAAAGGAATCGGATTTTCTTGATAGTAGAGATTGATGAGAACTCTGTGACCTATCCGGGTTTTAAAATCGGCCAGAACTAATGCCCCCCGAGTAGGAATAACGGTTTGAGTATTAACGTCAATATCGACATTATCTGCTAATGAATGAGTATCCAATGCAATCCGATTTTTCCGGTAACTGCTGACATAAGGAATAACCGCATAACCATTCCAATCGGTGGCAATACCAACATTATTTTGGATCTTTATTCCTTGAGCGCCATCAGCCCGGACTAATGCTAATGTATCTCCCAAATGTTGTGAAAGAGTAATACCGTATGGGTGAGCGACAATGCCCCCTTGAAGGCCATAATTCAATTGGTGAGAATGGCGATCATAGCTATAACCGGTACTAAGTTGACCATAAGCGCCTTTATATTCCGCATGAATATGACCGCCAGCGCCGGTACCGTGATTTGTGTAACTCTGCTGCAAGCTATAGATTAAATTATTATCTTCCAGCGCGGTGCCGCTTAAACCGATTTGGTGGGAAATATCCTTGTTTTTATTGGTATTGAAATTGTAACTGGTCCAGCTGTTCTTTAGCCAGCGATCTAATGGGATCTGTATGCTGAATGAAAAAAGCTGCTCATTTTTATCCGCATCTGGAAGTTGGCTATAGGTATAATTCAGACTGTAATTAATATTATTATAATTGATGCTATAACCTGCGTTGATATTACGTTCATAGCCAGGTTGTTGCCAATAATTTTGTTGAAGAGCGGACAGATATAAACTGCCGAAATTTCCTAAAGATTGATTAATATGCAGTTGCAATTTACTTCTTTTATTGGTGCGGTAACGCCAGTCACTTTTATTAGCATCATCTATGTCATTGGCTTCTTTAAAATCGTAAAAACCACGTGTCGAATAGCGATAGCCAGCCAAAGTAAAATTAGTTCCTGTTAATGAAAGATCTTTTGCATATTGAAAACGATAAGATTGCCCTTTGGTACTTATATTGGATGGTAAATCAGTGTTAGCATGAGTAATGTCAAAAGAGAGAGAACCCAATATACCAAGGTTATAACCTGATCCTAAAGCGACGGATTGATAATCTTTTGAAAAAATCGTACCGCCATAGGTAGTGATATTATTAGAAAAACCATGGACTAATGCACTTTGGATAAAATTAGGTTCTCGCCCATGATGATTTGATGATTGGTATTGGCCCAGTGTTATCGAATATTGGAGACCGCCTTCTCGTAACATAATCGGTATAGTTGAAAAGGATTGAGTAGATCGGTATTCCTGACCATCTGCTTCCTTAATGATAACTTCCAAATCTCCACTTGTTGTGGTTGGGAAAAGGTCATTAATGACAAATGGACCCGGTGAAACATAAGTTTGATAAATGATATAGCCGTTTTGCTTGATTGTAACCTGAGCGTTACTTTGAGCAATTCCTCGAACACTAGGGGCGAAACCTTGTAAACTGTCTGGTAACATATTGTCATCAGAAGCTAATTGTAAGCCGCGGAATTGGACGCCCTCAAAAATATAGGAGGGGGTAAAGCTGTCACCTAGCGTTAATTGTCCTTTTAGTGCGTGAATATCTCGTTGTAAATAGGTGTTAATACTTTTCCAATTCTTGTCACGGCTGGTATAGGTAGAATAATTGCGTAGACGCCATGCTTGCCAATTAGCACCTGTTCGAAGATTTAGATAATGGGTCTGCGTGGAGCCAGAGGGGTTATCTTGCCAGGTATTTGAGCCGCTATAATTATAGTTAATTAATAATGAAGTTAATCCTTGCTGCCATAATTCGGGGGAAACATAACCTCTTGCCTGATTGTTTAGCATTGCTTGTGGAATACTGATATCCAGTCTTTGTTGACTAAAATTGAAGAGAGTGTTTGCTGATGGAATATACTGACTTAAATCAGACAACTCTGTTTCTGGTGGTAAACTGATCAGCTCTGGAAATGTATCAATTTTTACTCCCATATTCTGTAATTGCTGAATTGTCAGCTTGGGCAGCAATTTGTTATTTATCGTGACAAAGGTTACGTTCCTGGTATCTATTTTATCTTTATTAAGGTAAATATCTACCCAGTAAATACCGGGTGGATAGTCATCTTGTGTGAAAATAGAGAGATCAATATCTTCAGGTGAACCAGAATCAGTAACTATTTCCAGTGCATGAATGTTGAAATAATCTTCAGAATAAGTTTTAGCAGGGTAAAAAAATATGCCAGCAGCGATAAATGGCAATAATAAGAGCCATGAATGTTCAATATCATATGGTTGCTTATTAATCTTATGCTGTGAGCACTTTCCCATAATTAACTTTTTGGCATAGAGTAAAGTAATGTAACGGTTTTATTAAATGGCTGTTTTTTCCTCGGCAGTAACACCGCCAAAATCATTAATTGCTTTCCAATTTACCTGCTTTATGTTCTTTGCCGGCAGAGGCCAGCTTAGTTGACTAAAAGGTTTAATCATACCAGCAGGTTTTATTTCATGTTGATCTGCTTTAAGGTAAGAGAATGAAATGAAGTAAGGTGTAGGATTTTCTGCGATTAATGAGTTATTTTCTGTACGAAATTTGAGCTCTTTGTATGCGGTACTTGACTTTTCCGCCAAATTTGCAGGGCGGTAAAATAATTTAAACTTTGATTTAACTGTTATTTGTAATTGATTCTGATCTGATTTCACCGAGGTAGGAATCGACTTTACATTTAACCAAAAAAGTGATTCCCGATCTTGAGGCAAGTTACTTTCTGTTTTTACAATACGCAAGATATTTTCATGGCCTGCTGCGAGTTTAAAGATGGGGGGAGTAACGATGAAAGGGGACTTCATATTATCATTTTCATCTTGGATCCAAGATTGGATCAGATAAGGTGCATCTTTTTCTGGGTTGTTTATAGAAATGGAGGCTTCTTTTTTGTCGCTCATATAAATAACACGAGTTCCACCAATGACGACACCAGCGATAGCGAAATTTATACTGATAACATATAGAAAAATTATTGTGAATAGGCGTTGATACTGCACGGTAGCATCTCCGTTTTATCGTGTTTTTATGTGTTATTTTATGGGCATCCATGCCCCGTACTGCTTTGTTAGAAACAAAACGTGAATGAAGCTTTGTTCTAAATTTAGCCTGCCTTAGTTATAAACAATCGTAAAATTGGCGACTGCATCACCTGAGCCTGGACTAATTGCTTGAGCTGTAGCAACATATTTTGCAATGAACTTTAACTCTGCTGTTTTTTGGTCAGTAAAAGCTTGAGATTTGGAAGCTTTTGCTAAAGGGACCAGCGTTGAGTTATCTTCTTCATAGATACCAATAGCAACACCATCGGCGACGTCATGGCCTTTATCATTGGATAAGGCCAGAAGATTGTTATTTCTACTATCTATTTGCCCGTCAAATTTAACTTGTGCATGAGTATATTCTGGTGGGCAATCACTCATTTTAATGCTAAAGGGTGTTGCTGCTGCGGTACTATCTACACCACTAAATGCATTTGAGCTAATTGTTCCCATGTTTACGTTTTGATTTGCAGAGTCAGTATCGATTTTACAGGCATTTGCGATGATATTACCTGTAAAGTTGATTTTTCCGTCGGCTGCGTTTGCTACAGAAATAAATACGGAAGATGCAAGTAAGCATGAAATAATCAGTTTAGCTTTCATTTTAAATAGATCCTAACCCTGCCGAGTATGGCGTTAGGGAAATAGAAATATTGATTTAATGGGAACTGTATAAACATCAATACAGCGTGTAAATATTTATGACTTTTACCCAATCACAATAGCGATAACTCAAACTGTGTCTTTTTTGGGATAAAGCAGGGTGATCATAGCGATTAATTAGGAAAAATCCAAAGAATGACTGGATAATGTGTTGTATTTAAGACTTTTATCTGTATTTGTTGCTTAAACAGGATTATTTTTTAATATTAAGGTGATTTATTGTATGTAATAAATCATTATGCTAATTAATGAGAATATCTTTTAATTAATAATTGGTTATAAAATTAATTGTGATTTATGTCACAATTAATTTATCACGCTTAAGAATTTATTTTTTTGTTCTATTATTTTGATGTTATTACCTCTTGCTATCATTTTCTCTTTGAAAGTTTTTATTCTAATGGAGTAAGTTATCAGGAAAAAACTACTCTATAGTTTTCTCATGTGATCTTTCTATTTTATTGTTTATAGCGATGCCTATCTTAGTTAACGTTATAAGTACTCAACACAATTAACCCTGTAAGGGAGGAAAATGAAACAGTTCGTCTTGATATTAGGCTTTTTATCCATCGTGCTTGCAGCCGCGCATCCTGCTTCGGCCATGCATGTAGAACAAAAAATTGCTACCAATGGCGTGGCATCGATCGAATATTCGGTGCGTGGAGAGGGGCCACTGCTTGTGGTGATTGCTTCAACCGGGCGAGGAACAGCGGAATTCGCGCCACTCGCGGATCGACTGGCGATGCGAGGCTATCGTGTTGCACTGCCGGAGCCACGCGGAATCTCAAGGTCAACCGGTCCGATGGAAAATGTGACCTTCCACGACTTTGCCGACGATTTTGCGTCTGTGGTTGCGGCGGAAGGAGGTAAGGCAATCGTAGTGGGGCATGCTTATGGTCACTGGATCGCTAAGACAATTGCCTCGGATTATCCCGAAATGACGCGCGGTATAGTGCTTTTGGCTGGGGCGGCGAAATCTTGGCCCTCGGAGCTCTCGGATGCGATTATGGTGATTAGTGATCCGAAATCCACTCGTGAGGAGCGGCTGACGAAACTTAGGCTTGCCTTCTTCGCGGAAGGCAATGATCCAACGTCTTGGCTTGAGGGTTGGCATTCTGATGTCATAAAAAGTCAGTCCTCGGCGCGCGAGCTGACCAATCGCAAGGATTGGTGGGCTGGCGGGGCGGCGCCAATCCTCGATCTACAGGCGGGTTCAGACCCGTTTCGACCTGAATCGTCTCGAATGGAGGCGAAGGATGAGTTTGGCAGCCGCGTTACTGTCGCAGTGATTGAAGGGGCCAGCCATGCATTACCCGCTGAGAAGCCGATCGAAACAGCGGATGCAATTGCGGATTGGGCCGACAAACTGAAATAACTTAAAGATAATATCAGGTCTTTATTAGGGCGTTCGTACTGAATTTGTTACGGTGCGAATGCCCCAGGCAGAGACGACTTCAATAGGGACAAATAGATACCCGTTTTACACCTTTGCCGATGATGATCTGGAATAGAGGTTTGAGGTCCAGCCATGCAAAAAACCACGCTAATAGGTTATATATCCTATGGATTTCAAGATGCATCGCGACGGCAAGCATCGACTCTTTTACGATGAGGTTTTCTTCCAAACCCATCAAATTACATTAACAATATTAGTTACAACATACTATTAAAGATAACACCAACAAAAATATGACAGAACCATAAAAAACCAAACAAACTGCTATATGAAAATTCAGAAAGCCATCACAGGGAAGTAATGGCCTGAATCTGGCGGGACTACTTGATTAGCAACCCAGTGGCAGGAATGGCTGTTACCAGCAACACGACAATAGTGAGCTTTTCAGCCAGATGTAAGCTATTTTTCTGTGGGTTTTGACGGCGTACATACAGAAAAACAATAAGACCTGGTGCATAGAGAACAACAGACAATAGTAAATTCATCAAACCGGATGCATAAAGTAGCCATATGCCATAAATACAAGCTCCAACGGCAATGAGTAATAATCCTTTATTGCTACGCTCAAAAGCGACTTTTAAAAGAAATGCTCCGACAAGGAAATAGGGCACTAAAATCATCTCTGATGCAATTGCCAGTAATGAATTGTAATTACTTCCACTTAACCAGATTAAAATGAGAGAGAGTTGTACGGCGCCATTAGTGAACCACAATGAAGATGATGGTGCATTATTGCGATTTTGCTGGCTAAATATTTTTGGAAAAGAGCCATGTTGGGAAGCGATAAATGGCACTTCTGCTGCCATGATCGTCCAACTCAGATAAGCACCACAGACGGAGATAATCAATCCGGCGGCAATAATGATTTCACCTGCGGAACCAACAAGTCCCACCATCAGGTTTGCCATTGATGGGTTGCGTATTTCTGCTAATTCAGGTCGTGGTACTAATCCAAGGGAGAGTAGGGTGACTAAGATGTATATTGCTAATGCTGCAACGACAGCTAGCATGGTTGCAATACCAACATCTGCCCGTTTTTTTGCTCTGGCTGAAACTACGACAGCACCTTCAATACCGATAAAAACCCAGAGGGTAATCAACATGGTGTCTTTTACTTGTTGCCAGACAGGAACCCCTAGCTCGATGCCTTTAAAATCGAGATCAAAGATATCCATTTTAAAGGCTAAGGCGGCAAGTATGATGAAAGCACCTAAAGGCAACAACTTTGCCATTGTCGCCAATTTATTGATTCCGGCTGCGGTTTGAACGCCACGGAGTACCAACCAATGAACGAACCAGAGTAGAATAGATTCTCCCAATAGGGACTGCCAGGTATTGCCATCACCAAAGATGACAGCGCCTTCTTTGTCAGTAAAGAAACTTAGGGCGGCAAAAACGATAACTAGATAAGAAACATTGGCAACAACTGCGCATAACCAATATCCCCAGGCAGAACAGAAGCCTATTAGTTCACCAAAGCCTTCTTTGGCATAAGTGAAAATCCCGCCATCAAGATCCGGACGAAGACGAGAGAGCAATAACAGTGAAGTAGCCAGGAACAGGATACCGACACCTGTTATTCCCCAACCAATCATTAACGCTGCCGGGCTGGCGATTTCAGCCATATTCTGCGGTAAGCTGAAAACGCCTGCACCGACCATAGAGCTGAGTACCAGAGCAGTAAGAGCTGTGAGACCGAGTTTCTTTTCCAAAGATATGTTCCTAATGTGACATAAACTGCATTATTAGCCAGTTTTTTACCCCGATCATAAAGATGAGCTGGGTATCGGGTTTTTGTCGCTTCCAAGCTGTACAGAACAGAAAGACAGACTGATTGAACCTAGAAATAGAGGGGGGATTCTACGAAGGGTATGAACTGGATGCAATGGTTTTCTATGCAAATAACTATAAAATTTATGCATTGTTTGATGGTGAGTTTGGTGATGATTAAATGTGGTGAGATGCAGTTTATTTTTTATAAGCTTATATGAGTTATTTTTATAATGCTGTTTGTTGTGCTGAGGTAAATAGGTGATAAGTATGAAGTACTATGGTGTTATTACTAATTAAGTAATTTTTATTTTAATTTTTTCGACTGATCTCAAAATTTAATAAAAGTGGTTGTGAAAGATAAATTTTTATTTTGTTATGTAATATTACTGCTAAGTAATAATCATCTCTTGTTTTCATGTCAGATTATTAAATTAATCTATCGAATATGTAGTTTCATAATGTTATGAATATCTTATCAAATTAAAACATGCGGGGTGTTTTTTTAATTTATTGATTTTATTTAAATATTTTCTTAATTTTAATTGATTTTGTTAATTTTATATTCAGGTTAATATATTTTTTATTAATTTTTCTATCAGTAACTAATTAAATTCCCACAATGTGATATAAAACTAATCTTATATAAAAATAAAAAAATCATGTTGACAACGACAGCTTTGATTTATATTGTTTGTGAAAATATTACTCTGCCATTTATTAACTTATTTTTCTTGTGTATGTTTTTAATTTTCAGGAATGATTATATGTACATATGCCAAAAAATATTCTCAGATGGTTAGAGGTCAACTGTCATTCAAATTCTTATCTTTTAGGTGCCGATGAATGGCTCAGTATTAAATATTCATAAAGGTTAGAACATATGAAACGTGTTCTTGTAGTGTCATATTCCCAAAGTGGCCAATTGATCGAGGTGGTAAAAAGTTTAATCTCACCTCTGCAAGAGTCTGACGAGATATACATCCGTGAAGTTGTTCTGAAACCGATTCCAGAATTTGAATTTCCCTGGAAATTTTCCAAATTTGTTGATGTTTTTCCAGAAACAGTGCAATTACATCCGCCTGAGCTAGCGCCTTTGAATCTGGAAGACGAAGAACCTTTTGATTTGGTCATATTAGGCTACCAAGTTTGGTATTTATCGCCGGCTCCTCCGATAACAGCATTTCTTAAGAGTAAAGAAGGAAAGCGTGTACTTAATGGCCGACCGGTGGTGACGGTTATTGCTTGCCGAAACATGTGGTTGATAGCTCAGGAAACTGTCAAAAGATTGTTGCATGAAAGTGGAGCATATTTGCGCGATAACGTGGTTTTTGTTGATAAAGCAAACTTTTTTGCGACAGTATTCACAACCCCGATATGGCTAATGACAGGAAAAAGACAGCCATTTCCTAGCTTACCGCGGGCGGGCGTATCGGAGGAAGACGTTAAAGATGCTCCACGTTTTGGTAATGCATTGTTGGCAGCGCTCAAAACGGATAAAGAGAAAGTTGATGCTCCAATGTTGAAAGGTATGGGAGCGGCCGTTGTCGACCAAGCTTTTATTTTCGGTGAACGTGCGGCGCATCGAGGGTTTAGATTTTGGTCCGGGCTGATTTGCCGTGTAGGCAAACGAGGGATATGGGTAAGACGCTCTTTATTAGCGTTATTTGTAACCTATTTGATATTGATGGTACTAGTTGTTTTTCCTATTTCAGTAGTTGTTCGCCGTTTGCTTACCCCATTACTTAAAGAACGTCTTAATGAATTACAGAAATACTATGAACAACCTTCTGGTTCTGCCCGCTATGATGATAAGGAGATAAATAAGTAAATGAGTAACAACGTTTATATCACTAAAGTTTCCGCGTTTATGCCGGGAAACCCAATAGATAATGATACAATGGAATCTGTCCTTGGTTTTGTTGGCGGTCGTCCATCAAGATCTCGTCATATAGTCCTTCGCAATAATGGTATTAAATATCGCCATTATGCACTGGATCCGGAGACCGGTGAGGCAACTTACACATCTGCTCAATTAGCGGCTGAGGCAGTAAAAGGTTTGGTTGATGAACACTTCTCTTTAGACGATATGCAAATTCTGGCAGCAAGCAGTGGTACTCCTGATCAAATTATACCGGGTCATGGTCTCATGGTTCATGGAGAGCTCAAAAATAAACCATGTGAAGTTATCTCAACTTCTAGTGCTTGTGCTGCGGGTATTACAGCGATGAAATATGCTTATTTGTCTGTTCTCTCGGGAACGACAAGTAATGCGGTTTCAACAACGTCGGAAGTACCTTCCACTGTATTGCATGCCCGCAATTTCCAGAGTGAAAACGAAGCTCGGGTTGCAGAACTGGAACGACGCCCTGAAATCGCTTTTGAAAAAGATTTTCTACGTTGGATGCTTTCTGATGGCGCTGGTGCTGCTTTACTTGAAAACAAACCTCGACCTGATGGTGTTTCATTACGAATTGATTGGATAGATATTTACTCTTTTGCTAATGAGCAAGAGACATGTATGTACTCAGGTGGAGAAAAGTTAGCAGATGGCAGTTTGAAAGGTTGGGCTCAAATGAGTCAGGCTGATTGGCTTGCCTATTCTGTTTTCTGCATCAAACAAGATGTCAGATATTTAAATGAGAGGGTTGTTAAATTCACACTTACCGAACCCTTGAGCCGGGTAGTTGCTGCTCGTAATTTATCGGCAGAATCTATTGATTGGTTCTTGCCTCATTACTCATCTGAATATTTCCGCATGAAATTTGCCGCGGGTCTTGAAGATATTAATTTTGGTATTGCACAAGAGCGTTGGTTTACTAACTTAACAATGAAAGGAAATACCGGATCGGCTTCTATTTATATCATGTTGGATGAGCTTATGAAGTCGGGTAAATTGAAGAAAGATCAGCGTCTGTTATGTTTTATCCCTGAAAGTGCCAGATTCACAGGGGCATTCATGCACCTGACGGTCGTGTAAATATTTAATCTTAGTGTTAATGAAGAATGGGGGAAACAACCTGTTTCCCCTCGTAATGGGTACATCTAGGAAAATACAGCGTGGAAAATTTAGAGAATCGTGTCAAAAGTGTTGTTGCAGAACAACTTGGGATACCTGAAACCCAGATTCTTAATACACAAACATTCGAGGAATTAGGTGCTGACTCGTTAGATAATGTTGAACTGATTATGGCTCTGGAAGAGCATTTTGGAATAACTATTGATGATGAAGAAGCGGAAAAAATAGTGACGATACAGAATGCTATTGATTGTATCGATTCGAAGTTGGAATCCGCTAACTAATTTGAAGAACTTTATTATCTTTATAAATAAAAAAAGCACATATGATTATCATGTGTGCCTTTTTTGTTTTTGGTTCAATAGGGTTATTTGAACAGGTCAGCACTGATAGTGGAAGTACCACCACTGGATTGCCATTCACGAGTAATATGATAGTACTTAGCGCCTTTAGCCGCGGCACGTTTAGCGACTTCATAGGAAACATCAGGCATGCTGTTGTAGTAACCTGAAAAGGTAATGGAATCAAAAGGGACCATCTGAGCAGCGCTGATTTTATTTAATTCCTGGATTTTCGTACCATCAGGAAGAGTTACGGTGTAACGTTCACCTTTAGAATACTGAGTTTCAAAGAAACGGCCAACAGAATTACTGGTCGAAGTTGAAGAAGCTAAACCAGGAATTTCTACTTTCTTAGCCGATTCGCCACCAGCAGCCAATGCGGTGCGTCCAGAATCGGAATCTGCCGGGATGACAGCTTCATCAGCCTGAATTTGGCGTTTTGGCGCATCATCTTTATAAACATAAGCAGTAATCGTTTGATTACCGCCGTCATTGATTGCAACCTGACGAACAATATAGAAAGCCGCTGCGCCTTTTTTCTTGGCTTCTTTTGCAATGGCTTCATTCAAATCGGGTTCAGTGTCATAAAAGCCGCTGATAGTGACCGTATCGAATGGCTCCAACGTTACAGCTTCTGTTTTGGGTAATTCTTTGATGCCGCGAAACTCACGATATTTAGGTGAATTATCAATTTTCTCTGCATCTTTGTGATACAGATCAGCTACAACGCGCAGGTTGCCACTATTATTCAGATCGTCAAGGCTTTGAATGTAAAACCCATCTGCCCCCATTTTATCTGCACGACGGGAAACCGCATCAGCAGCTTCATAAATAGCATTAAAAGGGCCTGTAACCGTAATACGTTTAAACGGTTTCAGCTCCGCTGCTTTCTCCGGGGATAACTCCTGAGCTGCTTGAACAGTGGTAATACCCGTTAATGAGAGTACCGCTGCTGCAATCATCGTTGTTTTCAGCTTCATAAAAAATCCTTCCACCTTGCGCATTAAATAATAGTTGTAACTTGCTGAACATGGTTGTGTATCACATAGCCGATAATTATTACATGTAATAATAGCTAATGTCCCACGAATTTATGCTATCAGTATGAATGAATGCAAGTTTATAGAATAGGACGCTATAAGTTTTTAGCAACATAGGGAGTGAGTCAGTTAAAAGTGTGATTTACACCGGTAATACTGCTTAGTTATTTTTTACCCATTAGCGATCGATCACCGATAATATTTTCAGTTGGTTATCAAAATATTTGTTGATAGATTTTACTGATGGCAGTAATAAAGTTAATTTAGTCGCTAAATCGACTGTAGCAAGCAATAATCATCATTAATCTTAGGCTTTAGGAAGGGAACATTATGCGTATTGGTGTACCGAAGGAGCGACTTGTCAATGAAGCACGTGTTGCAGCCACACCGAACACTGTAGAACACTTGCTGAAATTGGGATTTAATGTCGTTGTTGAGAGTGGAGCAGGGCATTTAGCCAGCTTTGAGGATAGTGCTTACCAACAAGTAGGCGCTGAAATTACTGATCGTCATGATATTTGGCGTTCAGATATTATTTTAAAGGTTAATGCTCCTGAGGATGACGAAATAGCATTAATGAAAGAAGGGAGTACGTTGGTTAGTTTTGTCTGGCCAGCACAAAACCCTGAGTTAATGCAGAAGTTATCAGACCGTAAAGTCACAGTGTTGGCTATGGATTCAGTGCCGCGTATTTCCAGAGCGCAATCGCTGGATGCGTTGAGTTCTATGGCAAATATTGCGGGTTATCGTGCAATAGTCGAAGCGGCTCACGAATTTGGCCGTTTCTTTACGGGTCAGATTACTGCGGCAGGAAAAGTCCCGCCAGCCAAGGTGATGATTATTGGCGCCGGTGTTGCTGGTTTGGCTGCTGTAGGTGCTGCGGGCAGTCTGGGCGCAATTGTTCGTGCATTTGATACTCGTCCTGAAGTTAAAGAACAAATTCAGAGCATGGGGGCGGAGTTTCTTGAACTGAATTTTGAAGAAGAAGCCGGTAGTGGTGACGGATATGCAAAAGTCATGTCCGAAGCCTTCATTAAAGCGGAGATGGCGCTTTTTGCCGAACAGGCAAAAGAAGTTGATATCATTGTAACCACAGCCTTAATTCCTGGGAAACCCGCTCCACGTCTTATCACCAAAGAGATGGTTGAATCCATGAAGCCAGGTAGTGTGATTGTTGATCTGGCTGCTCAGACGGGAGGAAACTGCGAGTTAACGCAAGCAGATAAATTGGTTATTACTGCAAATGGCGTGAAAATTATTGGTTACACAGATTTGCCCAGTCGCTTGCCAACACAATCTTCACAACTCTACGGCACTAACTTGGTTAATTTGCTTAATTTATTGTGCAAAGAGAAAAATGGCGAAATCAATATTGATTTTGACGATGTTGTTATTCGTGGCGTGACAGTCATCAAAGAGGGCGAAGTTACCTGGCCGGCACCGCCTATTCAAGTTTCGGCCCAGCCGCAGGCAAAACCGGTATCAGTTAAAGCAGAAAAACCAGCGGCGAAACCTGTTTCACCTTGGTTGAAATATGGTTTATTGGCATTGGCTGTTATCTTGTTTGGTTGGTTAGCCAATGTTGCACCAAAAGAGTTCTTATCTCACTTTACTGTTTTCGCGCTGGCTTGTGTGGTGGGTTACTACGTGGTTTGGAATGTCAGCCATGCTTTGCACACACCGTTAATGTCGGTAACTAATGCCATTTCGGGGATTATTGTCGTTGGGGCGTTATTACAAATTGGTGATGGTGGATGGGTAAGTTTCTTCTCATTTATTGCTGTTCTTATTGCCAGCATTAATATCTTCGGTGGCTTCACTGTCACTCAACGTATGCTGAAAATGTTTCGTAAGGACTAAGGGGTAACTAATGTCGAGTGGAGTCGTTACAGCAGCATATATTGTTGCCGCCGTTTTATTTATTTTCAGCCTGGCAGGTTTATCTCGTCATGAGAGTTCTAAACGTGGAAATATTTTTGGTATCACTGGAATGGCAATCGCATTGATTGCGACTATTTTCGGGCCTGATACCGGAAGTGTTGTCTGGATTATTCTGGCGATGGTGATTGGTGCGGTGATTGGTATTCGTCTGGCAAATAAAGTTGAAATGACTGAAATGCCGGAATTGGTTGCTATTCTGCACAGTTTTGTCGGTTTGGCCGCCGTGCTGGTCGGTTTTAATAGTTTTATTGCTCACGATAGTTTTGCAGAACCCGTGATGGAGAATATCCATCTAACAGAAGTCTTCTTAGGGGTTTTCATTGGTGCGGTTACTTTCACTGGTTCTGTTGTGGCATTTGGTAAATTATGTGGAAAAATTTCCTCTAAACCGTTGATGCTGCCAAATCGTCATAAATTAAACCTTGCAGCGCTTGTTATCTCCTTTGTGTTGTTGATTACCTTTGTGAAAACGGAAAGTACCGGTCTGCAAGTGTTCACGTTGTTGCTCATGACAGCAATCGCATTGGCGTTTGGTTGGCATTTGGTTGCTTCCATCGGTGGTGCGGATATGCCAGTGGTGGTTTCAATGTTGAACTCCTATTCGGGCTGGGCCGCAGCAGCAGCGGGTTTCATGTTGAGCAATGACTTGTTGATTGTAACGGGTGCGCTGGTTGGTTCTTCGGGGGCGATTCTCTCTTACATCATGTGTAAGGCCATGAATCGGTCTTTTATCAGTGTGATTGCCGGCGGGTTTGGTTCTGATGGTTCTTCAACCGGTGATGAGCAAGAGATGGGCGAGTACCGCGAAACCACGGCGGAAGAGGTTGCTGAACTATTGAAAAACTCAACTTCTGTTATCATCACGCCGGGGTACGGCATGGCTGTTGCACAGGCGCAGTATCCGGTACATGACATCACAGCCAAACTGCGGGAGAAGGGAGTCAACGTTCGCTTTGGTATTCATCCCGTTGCGGGACGTCTGCCTGGGCATATGAACGTGCTGTTGGCAGAAGCAAAAGTGCCTTACGACGTTGTTTTGGAAATGGATGAAATCAATGATGATTTCTCTGATACCGATACTGTGTTGGTCATTGGCGCCAACGACACCGTTAACCCTGCGGCACAGGAAGATCCCAACAGCCCGATTGCGGGTATGCCCGTTCTGGAGGTTTGGAAAGCACAAAATGTTGTTGTGTTCAAACGTTCTATGAACACAGGTTACGCCGGTGTGCAAAATCCATTGTTCTTTAAAGACAATAGCCAGATGTTGTTCGGTGATGCGAAGGCGAGCGTAGAGGCAATCCTGCGTGCACTGTGATTTTCTATTGTTTTAACTTACAGCTATGATGGATTTACTGTCTCTTAGTCAGATTTCTTGATTAAGAGACAGAAATTACATTCGTTGTTTTACTTTATTTGCGATTCACTAGTTATTAATGCTTAAGTTAGTGCTTATAGTTGATTTCTCGCTGGTGACGGATAGCCAAAATGTAACGCGTATTACTTCCGGGAAGTTCTCTGTATAACAATATATAGCCTGTACCACCAAAAGGGATAATTAACTCAAAGAGTGGATAAATTTCTGTTGGCCGTCCAGATAAGACGTTAGATTCCAGTGCTTGGATGTGTTTGCTAATGATACTAAGTACCGACTTCACAGCAACTGTATCGCGTTGATATAAGAAATCAACAAGACGATTTATATCCCTTGTTGCTGCGGGAGTGACTATTACAGATGGCATTCAGGTGGCTCCTTATCCTCGCCACGTACAATCGCATCCAGCCAATTACAAAGTTCACTGCCAGTTAAATGTAAACCGGTGGCTTCATATTCTAACCAAGCGTTTTCGGCATCACGTAAAAATTGTTGTCTGGCCTCCAAAGTATCAATTTCACTTTCGATTGAACGTACCATAAGCGAATGGGCAGAAATGCCTTGCGTGTCAGCCAACGCTTTAATGCGTGTTTTTAACCCTTCATCTAAGCGAAGGGTTATTGTCTGTTTCGTTTGTTTATGCATAACCTTTCTCACAATGATATCACTAGTAACACAAATGCTATCATTAGATAGCGAGCATAACAACATTTCAGGATGTAATACATCGCACGGTTATGTGAAGAGTTCTGCGTTTGTTATTTAATTTCCAGCGTATCGTACCCCCGCCAGCGGTAATTCATCACAGATAATGTCCAGAATAGAATGAAAATCCCGACGACCCAAAAACCAACATTGCCCATGTTATCGTTTAATGTCCCAATGGTGTCCCAGAAAACGCCATGCAGATCCCATTGCTCAGCAATGAGTCCAAGCGCTTCCAATCCACCAATGAACAGCGCTACGGCAACGGAAGCGGCGGTAATGGTCATGTTGTAGTAGAGTTTGCGTGTCGGTTGGGAAAATGCCCAACCATAGGCCCCCACCATCACAAAATTATCCAGTGAGTCAATGAGCGCCATACCGCTGGTAAATAGCGCCGGGAATACCATCAACGACCACAGAGGAAGTCCACTGAGAGAACCGGCGGCAGATATACTTAATAGCCCAACTTCGGTGGCGGTGTCGAAACCCAATCCAAACAGAAAACCGACTAAATACATATGCCAGCTTTTACTTACCAGCCGGAAGACCGAGTGAAACAGACGCGTCATGATCCCCCCCGGTGTCGTCTCCAGTTCAGTTAATTCACTTTTAGTCAGATTTCTGCCGCGTTTTAGCTCCTGAAACTTCTGGTAGACGCTTTTCAATATCAGCAAATTAATCAGCGCTATCGCTAGCAGAAAGCAGGCAGAAACTAAGGTGCCAACAATGCCGCCATAGTCATGAACCCAGCCCATTTGATCTTTAAACGCCATTGAGGTCAGAACGATGGCGAAACAGGCTAGAATAACAATGGTAGAGTGCCCAAGAGAAAAGAAAGCGCCGACGGCAATGGGTGATTTACCCTGTTGCATCAATTTACGGGTGACGTTATCAATTGCGGCGATATGATCAGCATCCACCGCATGGCGCAATCCATAACCGTAAGCCAGCAGAGCTGCCCCCATCATAATCGCATGATGACGGAAAGCGATAAATGCCCAAACCCAGGCCAACACGTTGGCGGCAATCAAAACAATAAGAAGAGATAAAGCACGTTTTTTATCCGTTAGATTGTTCATAATATGGAATACCTGTAAATCTGTAAATGTAAAACCCGCCTTACGGGGGATTGCTAGAAGTTCAAAAAAACAGTAAGTATTTTCTGACTCCATGACCTATAATTTTTTTACGACGTAGGCATACTAATCAGCTTGTAATATTACCTTGGATAAATTTAAATAAGAGGTAAGAGGACTAACCTGTGTTGAGAAGAATGATCTTAATTGACATATTATGGTCTTTATGTCAAAGATTTTTTACTAAAGGATTATCTAAATCAATATTCGGATAGGGACAGCAGCTTTTGAATAAAGTCTGTTGGGAAAATCGTATTAAGTTATATATTGACATAGCAGTGTGACCGTATGGAATAACCAATGATTAGGGGGTTTTATGCAATTAACGCCAAGGGAAATCGAAAAACTTATGGTATATACACTGGCTGATGTCGCATTAAAGCGTAAGTCTCGCGGCTTAAAACTCAATTATCCTGAAGCCGTCGCGATTATTACTGCGGCGGCATTGGAAGGCGCAAGAGAGGGAAAAACATTGGAAGAAGTGATGGATGATTCCAGGCATGTTCTGACTAAAGAAGATGTGATGGATGGCGTGGCTGATCTTATTCCGCATGTGCAGGTTGAAGCAATATTTACTGATGGCAGTCGCTTAGTTACGGTGCATGATCCCATTCAATAATTGTTTAAATAAATTATAAATAGTAGGAAAAATTATCTAGACAAAATATTAACTTATGTCTTGATTCACGTCTTAACGTGGGGATTTTCCGATGGAAAAAAATAATAAAGAAGATATTACTCCGTTGGGGGGGTATATTCTGGCTCAAGACCCGATCTCCTTTAATGAAGATCGTCCGGTTATTCAATTAAAAGTTCGTAATTCAGGTGATCGTCCTATTCAGGTGGGATCTCATTTCCATTTTTTTGAAGTAAATAAAGCTTTGCAATTTAATCGTGCGGCTGCGTTTGGTAAACGACTTAATATCACGGCAACAACCGCTATCCGTTTTGAACCCGGTGATGAAATCGAGGTGTCATTAATCCCGATTGGTGGGAAACAAAACGTTTATGGATTTAATAATTTAGTTGATGGTTGGGCGGGTAAAAGTCAGGTTGCCATTGAGGAGCCTGTGGAGAAAACTTGGTTACATGCCGGGTAGTAGAATTGAGTTATAAGATTATCGAATAAATTCAAGGTAGAGTTGACAAACGTCGGAAAATTTTTCGAACAAAGGAATAAACTATGCCAACCATTTCCCGACAGGAATATGTAGGTCTTTTTGGTCCAACGACCGGCGATAAAATCCGCCTGGGTGATACCAATCTATTTATTGAAATTGAGAAAGATCTGCGTGGCTATGGTGATGAATCGGTCTATGGCGGAGGTAAATCGCTGCGTGATGGTATGGGGGCGGATAACCGTATGACCAGCGAAAACGTCTTGGATTTGGTGATTACCAGCGTCACGATTTTGGATGCCCGACAAGGCGTTATTAAAGCGGATGTCGGCATAAAAGGGGGACGCATTGTCGGGATAGGTAAAAGTGGTAATCCTAACATGATGAATGGTGTTACCCCCGGCATGGTGGTTGGCGTTAGTACGGATGCTATATCTGGCGAGCATCTCATCCTCACGGCGGCTGGCATTGATACCCATATTCACTTTATTTCTCCTCAACAGGTTGAGCACGCTTTATCCAATGGTGTGACGACTTTCTTTGGCGGTGGTGTTGGTCCCACTGATGGCACTAATGGCACCACTGTCACCGCCGGTCCGTGGCATATCCATCGCATGTTGCGTGCTTTTGAAAGTTTACCGGTTAACGTAGGTATCTTGGGAAAAGGCCATGCTGCGGTGGCTATGCCGCTGGTTGAACAGATCAAAGCGGGTGTTGCCGGGCTGAAAGTGCATGAGGACTGGGGCGCAACTAATTCCGCATTACGTAATGCCTTACGTGTAGCGGATGAAATGGATATCCAAGTTGCAGTGCATACTGATAGCCTGAATGAAGGTGGTTATGTTGAGGATACTATCGACGCTTTTGAAGGTCGCACCATTCATACTTTCCATACCGAAGGCGCCGGTGGCGGACATGCACCGGATATCATTAAAGTTGCCAGCCAGATGAATGTGTTGCCCAGCTCGACTAATCCCACTCTGCCTTACGGTATCAATAGTCAGGCAGAACTATTTGATATGATTATGGTTTGCCATAACCTTAATCCCAAAGTACCGGCCGATGTTGCATTTTCGGAAAGCCGTGTGCGTCCAGAGACCATTGCAGCGGAGAATGTTCTGCATGATATGGGCGTACTGTCGATGTTTTCCAGTGATTCTCAGGCAATGGGGCGAGTGGGAGAGAACTGGCTGCGTGTGATGCAAACTGCTCATGCTATGAAAGCGGCACGTGGCAAGTTGCCGGAGGATGCAGCACATAACGATAACTTTCGTGTATTACGTTACGTCGCCAAAATTACGATTAACCCGGCTATTGCTCAGGGAATAAGTCATGTGCTCGGTTCGGTTGAAGTGGGAAAAATAGCTGATCTTGTGCTGTGGGAGCCACGTTTCTTTGGCGTAAAACCTAAGTTGGTCATTAAAGGCGGTATGATTAATTGGGCGGTGATGGGGGACCCAAATGCTTCACTGCCGACACCGCAACCGACATTTTATCGTCCGATGTTTGGCGCATTGGGCAAAACTCTTCAGGAAACCTGTGTTACTTTTGTATCCCAGGCGGCAATGGAACTGGGGGTAAAAGAGAGCCTTGGTTTGGAACGTCAGGTTATGGCGGTGCGCAACTGCCGGGCTATCTCTAAGAAAGATATGGTTCGTAATGCTGAAACGCCCGTTATTGAAGTGGATGCAGAAACTTTTGCTGTCAAGGTGAATGGTGAATATGCCACAGTAAAACCGGTCAGGACAGTCGCGCTCAATCAGCGCTATTTCTTTAGTTAATCTATTTTTTGCTGCCGGTCAGAGAATATTTTTCTGGCCGGATTAACCGATCCATGCGTTCAGAGGATTATCTTATGATTGTTATTGAACAGATTCTTGGTAATGCCAAAAAGGATGTTTTCTGGCGAGATCGCCTGCAAGGGATCTCGCCGGATATCTTGGTGCTTTCGCAATGGGAAGCGCAAAAAAGCCGTTGTCGTAAATCCACCCTTAACGGATTGGATTTAGGTATTTCCCTTGACCGTCATCAGGTATTGTCTGATGGTGACGTTTTGTTGTGGGACGAAGCTCAAGGACTGGCGGTTATTGTTCAAATGAGTTTGCGTGATGTGATGGTTATTCACTTGAAGTCATTGTTGTCATCAGATTTAGAGACGGTAATGAAAACTAGCTTTGAACTTGGTCATGCTTTAGGTAATCAGCATTGGAAGTCAGTGATTAAAAATAATCAGATTTATATTCCGCTGACAGTATCAACTAAAGTCATGGATTCAGTCATGAAAACCCACGGTTTTCATGCATTGCCTTACTCCTTTGTTAAAGGCGAAGAGATATTGCCTTCTCTTAACAACTCAGAAGCTCGCTTATTATTCGGTGGTGCAGAGGATTCCGCGACACACGTTCATGTCGATAATACATTTCTGAACCAGCATGTGATCAAACTAAAATGAATGCTCTCCGCTTAATCAGAATCATGCAGTTTGCGGATTCAGTACTGCCTGTTGGCGCCTTTTCTTTCTCAAACGGTCTGGAATCGGCCATTCAGAGCAAAATCGTGTATGACGTGGCAACGTTAAGCGAGTTTACGCGAACAGCGCTGTTACAGGCGGTGAGTAGTGATGGTCGCGCAGTAGTGGCCGCGTGTCAGGCGCTGAATTGTGGGCAACATGATGCCGCTATCTCCCATGATTGGGCAGTACTTAACCGCAAATTAAATGAAGAAAGCCGCACTATGGTCACGCGGATGGGGAAAAAATTAGCGGAAATGGCGGTTGAAGTGACCGGTGAATCGTTAATTGCATGGTGGCTAGCACAAATAAAGAGCGATATTACCGCCGGTACCTATCCGATTACTTTGGCGGTTGTTATGAGTGCGTTGGGTGCGGCGCCACGTGAAGTAATCGTCATGCATCAATATGGCGTTGCAATGACGATACTCAGTGCGGCTATACGCCTGATGCGTGTTACCCATATTGAAATTCAACGTATCTTGTTCTCATTGAATCAAGATATTGAACTGTTTTGTGATGAGGCGGAAAAGGGAGGGATTGAACAGATGACATCTTATGCACCGATGACCGATGTTCTGGCAGCATTGCACGTTAGCGCGTTTACCCGGCTGTTCAGTAATTAACTTGATCCTGATATCGCTTTAACCATCTCTTAATCGTGTGAGGAAATCTTTGTGAAAAAAATTACCCGAATTGGTATCGGCGGTCCGGTGGGTTCAGGCAAGACTGCCGTTATTGAAGTGATCACACCTATCTTGATTCAACGTGGCATAAAACCTCTGATTATCACCAATGATATTGTCACTACTGAGGATGCTAAACAGGTTAAACGTACCTTGAAAGGCATTTTGGATGAAGAAAAGATACTTGGTGTGGAAACCGGTGCTTGCCCTCATACCGCGGTACGTGAAGATCCTAGCATGAATATTGCTGCGGTAGAGGAGATGGAAGCGCGTTTTCCCGACAGCGACGTTGTATTGATTGAAAGTGGTGGTGATAATCTGACACTCACTTTTAGTCCGGCGCTGGCCGATTTTTATATTTATGTGATTGATGTTGCCGAAGGGGAGAAAATTCCGCGCAAGAACGGACCGGGTTTGGTACAGGCCGATATTCTGGTGATCAACAAAATTGATTTAGCGCCTTATGTTGGCGCCAGCTTGGCGGTAATGGAGCATGACACTCAAGTTGTACGTGGTCAGCGTCCCTATATCCTTACCAATTGCAAAACCGGTGAAGGTGTTGAAACGTTGGTAAACATGATCATGCGTGATTTCCTGTTCACCCATTCATTACAGGCGACGCAATGACTTCCACCAGCTCACCGCAAAATATTGGAGAAGCATGTCAACGGGCGAATAATCTTGGTGTCAATGCGCCGGAGCTTGCCCGATTTCAGGATGAACCGCCCCAGATGGCAAGCGGTGATGTAGGTAAAAGTGGTTATCTGCGGTTGGGATTTGCCCGGCGTGGTGAGCGTAGCATTTTGGCGCAAATGAAACGCCGGGTTCCTTATTTAGTGCAGCGGGCGCTGTATTGGGATGAAGCATTACCTCAGATGCCGTGTGTATTTATGATCTCCACGTCGGGATGTATATTGCAAGGGGATAGATTGGCATTGGACATCCATGTCGCTCCAGAGGCGTTTGGTCATGTTACGACCCAATCGGCGACTAAGATTCATTCGATGGAGAATAACTACGCAGCGCAAGTACAAACTATCCAGGTAGAGCAGGGAGGCTATCTGGAAATGATGCCCGATCCGGTTATACCTCACAGTGGTTCTCGGTTTATTACCGACACTCATATAACCATTCATCCGACAGCCACCTTGATTTATTCTGAGGTGATTATGTCTGGTCGCAAGTATCATCTGGCTGACCAAGGGTTTAAATTTGATGTTTACTCATCACGCATTACCGCAACTGATTTTGATGGCAAGGTATTGTTTGCAGAACGTTATGTACTAGAGCCTAAAAAACAACCGTTGAACAGCGTAGGGGTGATGGGGCCGTTCCATGTATTCGGTAACGTGATCTTGCTGACACCTCAGGTTCACCATGATCGTATTCTGGCGCGTATAACTCCTCAGTACGATGCTGAAACGGGTATAGCGAGTGGCGCCAGTCGTTTACCTAATCAGTGTGGTCTAATCTTTAAAGTATTGGGAAAAGAAACTTATCAAGTTAAAGCGGGTATTCGTCTTTTCTGGCGTATAGCGCGTGAGGAGATCCTTGGTGTTACACTGCCTGAGCCGTTTATCTGGCGATAAAACCTGAGATGAAAATCTGTTTCGGGTTTTATCGCCAAATGGATAATTATCATGCTATTACTATCACTCTTTAGCGGCTTTAACTGGGCATTCAAAACCATCAGGTTTTATCGCCAAAAGGTCACATTTAAGCTGGTCGATCACATGTTCTGCGGTATTTCCCAGAAAAGCAGCGGACAGCCCAGTTCTGCCGAGGATACCAAAAACAATAATGCCCGCATTCATCTCATCACACATTTTGGGAATAACACTCTCCGGCAATCCTTCATGGATATGAGTATATTTTTCATCAATGCAGAATTTTTGGCGTAATTCTTTCATGGCAATAAGATGCTGGCCACGTAGAGCATGGTTATAAACACTTGGGTCGAAATCGGGTAGCTCAATAGCGATATTCAGTGGTGCAACAGGATAAGCGCTGACCAAATGAATTTCTGGATTTTTCATTACCTGATTTGCCAGTTCCTGAGTTTCCTTAACCAGTTTCAGGTTCAGTTCATGATGATATGACTCTTCATTAGATAAATTGACTGCAACTACAACGGAGCCTTGGTCAGGCCATATCTGATCTTTTACCATCCATACTGGACATGGGCATTTGCGGAGTAACTGCCAGTCAAGCGGGGTAAAAATCAAGGAGCCTAGCTTGTCATGTTTATGTGTCATTTTCAGAAGTAAATCGTGATTACTTGTAATGACCTCCTGGATAATCGCTTCATAAGGTCGATTATGCCATATCACTTTTATTTCAATATCAATACCGGCTTCCAGATAGTAGTACGCTTGTTGTTTAAGCCAGGCAGTGCGTTGGCTGGTAACACCTTTACGCATAGCACTACCTTCTTCTGGGGAGAGTAAGGTGGTCATTTCATAAGAGAGATCATAAATGGGCAAGAAAGCTTTAATCCGGCCACCGTTACGTTGCACTATATAAACAGCGCGTCTTAATGCCGGTTGATCGTCCTGACTTGGGTCAATTACAACTAAAAGGTTTTGATAGTTTGCCATAATGGTATCCTCGCAGAGGCTAGACAAAACACGCGTCAATACTCACGTTTCAATACTAAAGATAAACCAATATAAGCAAACCGAACAGGTCAGAGGAGAACCAGATCAACAAAATAAGATGATCTGGTTTGAAGATTAGGTAATTGAAACAGATTTTTTTCCGACCAACTCAGACAACTTATCCATGTCTTCAATCGTGATGTATTTACCTTTTACACCGAGAATATTGTTTTTTTGGAAACGCCCGAGCAGACGACTAATAGTTTCAACAGTTAAACCGAGGTAATTACCAATATCGCTGCGGGTCATAGTTAAACGGAATTCTCTTGGTGAGAAGCCACGTTGAGCGAAACGACGAGAGAGATTGTAGATAAACGCAGCTAACCGTTCTTCCGCATTTTTCTTAGATAACAGCAATATCATCTCTTGGTCGCCCTTAATTTCCCCACTCATTAGGCGCATCATCTGCTGGCGGAGATTAGGCATTTTCCCGGATAGGTCATCCAATGTTTCAAATGGAATTTCACAGACCATTGATGTTTCCAGAGCCTGAGCAAAACTTGGGTGTTTAGTGTTGAGGATAGCGTCAAAACCGACTAAATCCCCCGCGAGGTGGAAACCTGTAATTTGCTCATCACCTTCTTCAGTGATAGTGTAGCTTTTAATTGTGCCAGAACGGATAGCATAAAGAGATTTCAGCTCATCGCCTGCTTTAAATAGCGTTTGCCCTTTCTGGATAGGTTTCTTACGCTCAATGATATTATCAAGCTGGTCAAGCTCGTGTTCATTCAGGGTAAAAGGAATGCATAGCTGGTTAATGCTGCAATCCTGGCAGTGGATCGCACAACCACCAGACTGGATTCGACGAATAACACGTTTTTCCTGGATCATATGGCATGCTCATTTGAAATATTCATATAGTTCAACTTTAGCATTTCTTGATGATTCTGGTAAGAGCTATAATAGCTTTCTGCAATTTATTTAGGAAAATGTATTACTTGTTTATCCTATCCATAAGAAATTATTGCATAGTATGAGGTTGATGTTCACTTATTGCTATTGTTTGCATTAAGGTCGAACAATGCAGGGTTTTGTTGAATAAGCGGGCTTAAGTAAGGGATCAACATGCTGTTGGTATCCTCTATGGTTGATATAAGGGATCTGATCGCATCACGTTTTCTCATTGTGTGTTCTGTTTAACGATCATAAACTGTTAGCTTTCATATGAGATTGTAAATTTACCCGTTGATTGATATTTTTCGAGTAATATTTTTAACCATTGTAGAAATAATTCATTGTCAGCATCTAAAGTTCGCTGAACTTGAGTAGATGAATCTGATATAAATTGCAATGATTTTTATGGCTGGAAATAGCAAATAAAATATCCTTAATAGGATTATCATTGAAAATAGTGGAAACTTAAACTGATAGATATAATGTGTTGATTTAAATAGCAAATGAAAATTGAATGCATATAGTTTCGTATTTTTATTATTAATTAACTATTTTTATAATTAAAGATAATAAGTTTCATTTTATATTTTCATCTTAATTATATGAAGAAAGTGATTGATAATAATTTATGTCACCTATAATGTTAATATAGAAAAAACTATATTTATAAAATTACTATTTTTAATTTGATAAAAATAATATTAACGTAATAAATACATTCTATTAGGCTTGAAATGATAATAAGTGAGTTACGCCCCTGCTACTAAGTTGCTAGTAATTTTGTTGCCAGTAACTTTGGTGGGGCTTTTTATGACTCCTATTAATAAACTAAAGCTAATTTTTCAGGTAAAACTTACCTTGGCAGATCCCACGCCGAGTAAGTTAATTTTCAACTGATCGCCAGGATTAACTGGCACCATTGTGGTGAGGGAGCCAGAGAGAATGATTTCTCCGCCGAGTAATGCCATATTCAGTGTTCCTAGCATATTCGCTAGCCAGGCAACAGCGTTAGCGGGATGTTCTAGTGCAGCGGCACCGATGCCAGTGTCAACCAGTTTACCGTTTTTCTCTAGCGTTATTGTAACGGCAGCTAAATCAATTTCTGATGGCAGACGGGCGCCATTGCCAATGACAAATAACCCTGATGAGGCGTTATCAGCAACAGTATCTGTGATTTTTATTTTCCAGTCACGGATACGGGAATCGACAATTTCGATACAGGGCACGACATAATCTGTTGCTCTGAGTACATCTCCCGCCGTAATACCTGGTCCACTCAGATTGTGTTTCAGGATAAAGCCAATTTCACCTTCAGCTCTCGGTGTAATTAATTGCTCAATGGGTACAATGGCGTTGTTTTTGTAATGCATATCTGAGGTGAGAATGCCAAAATCGGGTTGATCGACACCCAATATATCCATAACTTTCTGGCTGGTGATACCGATTTTTTTGCCGACAATTTGTGCCCCAGTTGCTTCCAACCGGCGAACAATAACTTTTTGCTGGATGAGATAGGCATCGTGTAATGTTAGTTCTGGATATTCATCAGAGATAGGATCGATAGCTTGGCGATTTTGCCACGATTGAAATAATTTTTCACCGAGATGGGTTATGACGTTATTCATCTGTTGTTGCTCCTAATCAAACCCCAAAGAAGTGACATTCCAACGGGAATATCACTCGTCTGAAAGAGACATTATTTGTTGCCGTTGAGTAAAAAATCGATATGGAGCCGGTTGAATGTATCCGGGTCTTCATATTGAGGCCAGTGACCGCATTTTTCCATCACGACAAAACGGCTCTTTTTGATAAGTCCGGCAAGGCGTTGACCTACTGAAACCGCAGCAGTCGGATCGTGTGTGGTCCATAGCACTAGGGTTTCAGCCTGGATCTTTGCCAGTTCATCTTCGGTCAAGAGGTTACGTAAGCGGGTATCCATATCTTGCAGGCACATAATGTTTTCCATTGCCGACAACATTCCCGGTTGACGATAAATGGCAAAACGGGCTTCAACCAGGTCTTCTGTCACTATGGCAGGATCTTCCATCAGGAATTCAAGACGCTTGCGAGTAGTTTCCCGATTCGGGTTTTTCACTGCATTCAAACTCAGTGTGTGCAGGCGTTCCATCACATTTGGATCAGCAATCATGCCACCGGCGGTGTTCAACACCAGACGGTGAATATATTGCGGATATTTTGCTGCAAACCGGGCTGCTACCCATCCACCTAACGACTCGCCAGAAAGGTGAATTTTTTTCAGATTTAATGTCTCAATAAGATCCCGCAGGTGTTCCACATAATCGATAATCTCATAGGAACGGACAGGTTTATCCGTGAAGCCATGCCCTAGCATATCGATTGCCAGTACACGAAAATGGGCAGCATGGGGCAGTATGTTGCGCATATAAGCTTCTAAATGACCGGCAATACCATGTAAGAAGATGAGAGTGGGTCCGTTACCTGCTTCAAGGACACGGGTTTTTATCCCTTTCACATTGAGATGGTGCAGATGGACTTCACCACTGGCAATGGCCGACCAAAGCGAACGTAATTCAGGTTGTGTAGGTTTATGTTGAGGATTCGCTGATATTGACATCATGATATCTCCCTTATTTATTTTAAGTTAATACGTTATTAATATAACGACAGCGGGTAATATTCACTAATACTTAATATGTCTAGCCTGAAAGGCAAAAACGATGATGCCTATTTTTATTCTTACAGGTATTTGTTTTCTACAACATCTATTAAGTGCGATAATAATTCTGAAGCGTTATCTTTTCGCCATGCCATTATTAACTCTATTGTGGGGGAATAGCCTGATAATGGTCGACAAATAACGGCATCTGTCATGATGCTGGTAATATAGAGTGGTACTATTGCACACCCTAAATTCAGACTAACCATGTTTAAGATTAATAGCATATTATTAGCTGTTTGAATAATATTAGGAACGACATTATGTTCGGTAAAGTAATTTTCTATAATCTGTTGTAATACGCCAGATTGTGTTGGATCGGGAGTAATAAAATTTTCTCCGTGTAGGTCATTGACTGAAATTTTCTCACAATATCTTAGCCTGTGATTAGCAGGCATCAGAACCACCAGCGGTTCATTAAGAATGACTTTAAAATCAATGTAATCACTCTTTATTGGCGGACGCATGAAAGCGACATCAATGTCACCTTGTAATAATTTCTCTTCTTGTCCGGGATTAAATAAACTAATAAGTTCTACTTTTGCTCCAGGATGAGCCAGGCGGAATATTGGGATGACTTCAGGTAATACTTTAACTTCTGCTGATGGGACAAAACCAATAGTTAGCACAATTTGTTCTTGTGCCGCTCTGCGTGCCATTTTTTTTGCTTTCTCTGCATTGTCAAGAATAAGCCTTGCTTGTTGGAAAAAAACTTCTCCCGCTTTGGTTAGAGAGACTCTACGTTTATTTCTCTCTAATAGTGTGGAACCAATATAATCTTCTAAATCTTTTATTTGTTGACTTAATGAAGGTTGTGCAGTATGTAGCTTTTTTGCGGCTTTAGTAAAGTTTAATTCTTCTGCCACCGCAATAAAATAGCGTAAGTGTCTTAATTCCATTGCCGTTTCCTCACATATCGAAAAAAAGTCTCAATTTAAACAAACAATGTATTTCACAAAATATTAATCTATTAATAGCATTCATTTTGCATGTTGGCAAAAAGTCAACCTTTCTTTTACTTGAGGATTAAATAATATGACATTGAGCAAAAATTCAGATATTTACCGCCTGATTGATGCCCGAGCCGGTCGTGTAACTCCTCAGATTTATATCGATCCCGAGCTCTATCAGTTAGAACTCGAAAGAATATTTGGCCGTTGTTGGCTGTTTCTAGCTCATCAGAGCCAAATCCCCAGTCCGGGTGATTTTTTCAATACTTATATGGGAGAGGACAGTGTTGTTGTTGTCCGCCAGAAAGATGGTTCCGTCAAAGCTTTCCTTAACCAGTGCCGCCACCGTTCTATGCGGGTTTGTTACGCGGATAGTGGCAATACCCGTGCGTTTACTTGCCCTTATCATGGTTGGTCATATGGTGTGGATGGGAGCTTAATCGACGTTCCGTTGGAAGCGTGTGCTTATCCACATGGGCTTTGCAAAGAGCAATGGGGACTTCAGGAAGTGCCGTGTGTGGAAAATTATAAGGGATTGATTTTTGGTAACTGGGATACGACGGCACCCTCTCTGATTGATTATCTTGGTGATATGGCTTGGTATCTTGATGGTGTGCTTGATCGCCGTGAAGGAGGAACTGAGGTTATTGGTGGTGTGCAAAAGTGGGTAATCAATTGTAACTGGAAATTACCCGCTGAACAGTTTGCCGGTGATCAATACCATGCTTTATTCAGCCATGCCTCCGCGGTACAGGTTTTAAGTGTAAAAGAGGGCGACAGTAACAAAGCATTAGGTGCTGATCAGACTTCACGGCCAGTTTGGGAAACGGCAAAAGATGCTGTGCAATTTGCTCAGAATGGTCACGGTTGTGGATTTTTCTTGACCGAAAAACCCGATGCCAACGTTTGGGTTGATGGCGTCGTTGCTCGTTACTACCGTGAAACCTATGCTGAGGCAGAGCAGCGACTGGGAAAAGTCAGAGCACTGCGTCTTGCCGGTCACAACAATATTTTCCCGACACTTTCCTGGCTTAACGGTACCGCAACTATGCGGGTGTGGCACCCACGTGGACCTGATCAGGTAGAAGTTTGGGCGTTCTGCATCGCAGATAAAGCCGCTTCTCCAGAAGTAAAAGCCGCTTTTGAGAACAGTACTACCCGTGCATTCGGTCCGGCAGGTTTTCTCGAACAGGATGATTCAGAAAATTGGGTAGAAATCCAGAAGGTACTTAGAGGTTACAAAGCTCGTAACAGCGCATTGTGTATGGAAATGAGATTAGGACAAGAAAGAGTGCGGGATGATGGAATTCCAGGTGTTACCAATTATGTTTTTTCCGAAACCGTTGCCCGTGGTATGTATCAACGTTGGGCTGACTTACTCACCAGCGAAACCTGGGATGAAGTAGAGGAAAAAAACCGGGTTTATCAGCAGGAGTTGGTCAAATGAAAGAATTAATTATCAATCAGGAAAAAAGGGTATCGCCGGAACTGCATTATGAAATAAGCCAGTTCTTGTATTACGAAATTGCATTACTGGATGAGTGGAAATTTCGTGACTGGCTTGAACTATTGTCAGAAGATCTCAGCTATACCATGCGTACCATTGTCAATGCTCAAACCCGCGATCGCCGTAAGAGTATCCAGCCGCCAACCACTTGGTTGTTCAATGATAATAAATTTCAGCTTGAACGCCGGATAGCCCGGTTGGAAACCGGTATGGCATGGGCAGAGGAACCCCCATCCCGTACACGTCATTTACTGACAAACTTAGTGATTACTGAAACGGATTTACCTGACCAATTTCATGTTCAGTCCAATTATTTGCTGTACCGCTCACAAAAAGAGCGAGATGAAGCTTTTTATGTTGGTAAGCGGCTGGATTGTGTTCGCCGTAATCCGAAAACGGATAGCTGGCTGATTTGCAAACGTGAAATTACTTTGGATCAGGCAGTCTTAACTTTCCATAACTTGAGTGTCTTATTCTGATGAGCCAATTATTCGTATGTACTGTTGAAGAATTGCCCGACGGAGAAGCGCGTAAGGTTGAATACACACCGGATATTGCGTTGTTTCACTATGATGGCGAATTCTTTGCTGTTGATGACCGGTGCAGTCATGGCAATGCCTCGATATCCGAAGGGTATTTGGAAGACAATGCGACAGTTGAGTGTCCACTGCATACGGCCAGTTTTTGTCTCAGAACCGGGAAGGCACTTTGCCTTCCTGCAACAGATCCATTGAAGACCTATCCTGTTGTTGTTAAAGACGGAAACATTTATATCACTGTATCGGAGGAGTAATAATGAGTTGGATCAAAGATCAAGTCATTTTATTAACAGGTGGTGGCTCCGGTTTAGGTTTGGCTTTAGTAGAACGTTTTATTGCTGAAGGAGCTAAAGTGGGCGTTTTGGAGCTATCGGCAGAAAAAGCGACAGCTTTGGCGCACTGTTTTGGTAAAGATATTTGTGTTATTCACGGTGATGTTGCTTCTTTTGAGGACAATGAACGAGCAGTGGCTGAAACTGTTCGGCGTTTTGGCAAACTAGACTGCTTTGTTGGTAATGCCGGAATATGGGATCACAAAATCAGCCTGCTCGACGCCTCACCAGAGCAGATTGATAAAGGATTTGATGAGCTGATGGGTGTGAACCTGAAAGGATATATTCTAGGGGCTAAAGCCGCGTTACCGGCGTTAACCGCATCAGAAGGCAGCATGATTTTTACATTGTCAAATGCGTCATGGTTTTCTGGTGGCGGTGGTGTGTTATATACCGCCAGCAAGCACGGTGCGGTCGGCATGATTCGCCAGTTAGCTTATGAATTAGCGCCAGTTATCAGGGTTAATGGTGTTGCGCCTTGTGGTATGCCAAGTGATCTGCGCGGGGCGGCTTCACTATCTCAGCAAGATAGATGTATTACAGATAACCTGTCATTAGAAAGTCTCGGTGCAATTTTGCCTTTGCAATTCATACCTCAGCCAGAAGATTTCACCGGTCCGTATGTCATGCTGGCTTCTCGTGCCAATAACCGTACTTTAACGGGGGTGATGATAACGGCTGATGCGGGATTAAGTATTCGCGGCATTCGCCAAACCACAGCGGGGGTGATGTCTCCGAACAAAAAGGAGAGTTCAAATGACCGTTAAATTGATTTGTACTTCACACACGCCTTTAATGGACTTTGGTTCTCCACCTGAAACGACACAAAAGCATGTTCGGCAGGTTTTTCAGCAATTGGCTGAACAGATAAAAGCCTACGATCCACAATTGATAGTGATTTTCGCTCCTGACCATTTTAATGGTTTTTTTTATGATCTCATGCCGGCATTTTGTGTTGGAGTAAGGGCGAATGCAGTGGGAGATTGGGATATTGGTAAAGGTCCACTCAATGTTCCTGAGAACACAGCGAAGGATTTAATTTCTGCCTTATATAACGCCGATATTGATGTTGCCCAATCCTGGCGTATGCAGGCCGATCACGGTTTTACTCAACCATTGATGTTGCTTTGCCAAGATTTACAGCGTTATCCAACTATCCCAATATTTATTAACTGTGCAGCTAAACCATTGCCGACATGCCGTCGTGCTGTTGCGTTAGGTCGTGCGGTTGGTCAATTCCTATTCACCACAGATCAGCGGGTATTGCTGCTAGGTTCCGGTGGTTTATCACATGATCCCCCGATACCTCAGATGGGACAAGTGCCGCCGGAAGTTGAGGAAGGACTGATTGCCGGAAGAAATCCGACAAAAGAAACGCGCCAGAAACGGCAAAACCGGGTAATTGAGGTTGGAAAATCGTTGGCTCGTGGTGAGAATGTCGTTGCTCCGTTGAATCCACAGTGGGATGACGAGTTATTACGTATTTTTTGTAGTGGTGATATTCGGCGTCTTGCTTCATTAACCGAGGGAGGGATTGCCATTCAGGGTGGAAAAGGTGGACAGGAAATTCGTTGTTGGATTGCGGCTTTTGCAGCGCTTTCTGTTTATGGCGAATATAAAGCGCAACGGCATTATTACCAACCTATTAAGGAGTGGCTGGCAGGGATGGCAATGGTCAGTGCTCAACCTGTAACTCAGATAGGAGCGTAATATATGCGGAATCAGACTTTTGTTATCGTTGGAGCAGGGCAAGCTGGGGCTATGGCCGCCGCAACCTTAAGACAGCAGCAGTTTGATGGCGATATTATTTTAATTGGTAAGGAATACCATGCGCCTTACGAACGGCCAATTTTATCGAAAGAGTATTTAATCAACCCAGAAGAAACGCCGAAATATCTGTTCTCCGAAGATTTTTATCTGAAAAACCAGATAGATCTACGCATAGGCCAATCGGTCAGCCAGATTATGCCATCAAAACATTGTGTTGTTTTAGAAAATGGCGGCGAACTCAGATATGACAAGCTCTTGCTTGCTATGGGGGCAAGAGCCAGACGATTTCCGCTACTTGATCAACTGGGTGAAAATATTTATACCCTGAGAACGTTGGATGATGCGCAACGTTTACGCCAGGCGGTGAAAAAAGACAAACGGATTTTGATTGTGGGTGGTGGAGTGATTGGCTTGGAATTGGCGGCGACCTCCTGTGAATTGGGGGCAAATGTTACAGTTATCGAACAGGCTGATAACATCATGGGGCGTTGTGCCCCGCCGTTATTGCAGGATTATCTTTTGAACCGTCATCAGGAAAAGGGGGTGCAATTCTTCCTTGATACCAATATTGTTTCCGCACAAAAGCAAGGAAGTGAATTAGTGCTTATATTGAACACCGGAGAAAAGGTGATCGGAGATATTATTATTTATGGTATCGGCGCTGAATTCAGGGATCAGCTTGCCGCTGATGCTGGTTTGGTGACTAATGGCGGTATCGTCATTGACAGCCGTTGTCAGACTTCTGAACCGGATATTTTCGCTGCCGGGGATGTTTGCCTCCAGAGAGAGCCACTGACTGGTGATCTCCAGCGCCGTGAAACCTGGGAAAATGCTAACCGCCAGGCAACCATCGCCGCACATGCCATGATGGGGTTGGAACCCCCGCAGCCGGGCGCTCCGTGGTTCTGGACCGATCAGTGGGGCATTAACATCCAGATGGTTGGCAACATGCAGGCTGAAGAGTGGCATGTTCAGGGTGATTTGCAATCAGATAAGGCCATTTTATTTGGTACAGAAAACGAAATCTTAGTGGGAGCTGTGGCGATTAATCAGGGAAGGGAAATGCGCAATTTACGCAAATTACTTGCTAATTCTACGGTTGTTCCGGTGTAGTATTGGATAGGTTAGATTTGCCCGTATTTACCCTTAAGAAGATGACTGCCTCTGAAAAAGATTACGGTTAAAAACCGTAATCTTTATTTTAATATTACAACGATGTCTTATTAATGTTTAATAACATAAAGATCTTTCGATGACATAAGACCGAGTGGGCTGATATAGTATCCACCAATATAAGGTTTTACTAATCTGGCACTAACATAGTAATAAATAGGAATTGACGGGACATCTCTTGTGAGAATATCTTGTGCTTGCTGGAAATATTCTATGTCGTTTGTTGCTTTGGCCTTACTGATCAGGTCATCATAAATATCGTTATGATATAATGATGTATTATTAGAACTATTGGTGACATAATTATTTAAAAACGAAGCAGGATTATCGTAATCAGCTATCCACGCGTGTCTTACCAAATCAAAATTACCTTGATGCATGGTGTCTAACATGGTTTTCCATTCTTGATTTTGTAAGACAGCATCTACGCCCAGATTTTTCTTCCACATTGAGGTGGCTGCAATAGCAATCCTTTTATGATCCTCCGATGTATTGTAAAGAAGATTTAATTTTAATGGGTTATTTCTGTTATAACCTGCCTCATTCAATAATTGCCGGGCTTTTTCAATTCTTTTTGCCAGCGTCCATGATGCATAATCAGGTTGTTTTAAGTTCATTCCTCCTGCGTTTGGAGGAGTATTATTATAGGCTGGTTTTTGGCCTTGCCCCAAGACTTTATTGGTTATGATGTCTTTGTCTAAAGCCAAATTTAATGCCTGTCTGACTCTAATATCGTTAAAAGGAGCTTTTTGGGTATTAAATTCGTAATAGTAAACACCTAATTTAGGCGAAATATGGACTTGGCTGCCTAACTTGGTTTTTAAAGAATTAAATAAAACTGACGGAATATTTTTTGTGATATCTATCTCTCCTGCCAAGTAACGATTCGCTACTGCTGTTTCTGATGTTACGTTAAGATAGGTGACTTTATTAATCACGGTGTGTTCATTATCCCAATATTGTGGATTCCTGATGCCAATTATTTTCTCATTGACGATCCATTCAGAGAGTTTGAATGGGCCGCTACTGACAAACACATTCGGTTGAGTCCATTTTTCACCATACTTCTCAACCGCTTTCTGGCTGATAGGAACCATCACTGGGTGTGCCAGCATATTTAAAAAATAGGATAACGGTTGCTCTAATGTTACTTCTATCGTTAAATTATCTAATGCTTTTACACCTAATTCATCGGTTTTTTTCTTACCAGCAAGAATATCTTTAGCATTTACTATATACATGTTTTCAATATAACTGCCATACGGGGATGCCATTTGGGGATCAATTAAACGTCTCCAACTAAAAACCACATCATGAGCGGTAATAGGTGAACCATCAGACCATTTTATTCCTTCTCTTAGATGAAACACCCAGGTTTTATTATCGTTAGTTTCCCAACGGATAGCTAAATTAGGATTAAATTTACCATCATTTCCTATACTAATTAATCCACTGAAAAAGTCGTTTATAATATCAAACTCAACATCGCTTTCAACTTTATGCACGTCAAGAGAAGCAGGTTCTGAGCCATTATGACGAACAATATTCTGGTTGGTTGCCAGTTGTGTACCGGGTGGAATAATTGCTGCATGAGATAATGTTAAGCTTCCAATTATTATTCCTGTGAATAATGATATGTTTTTTATTGTTTTTTTCATCGTAATTTCTCCAATAATAACGCATTTTTTAGATTGACATTGCAAGTTGTAACGCCTGAAATCAGTTTATGGTAATTAATTCAGTCAAATGTGGAACCGAAGATAATTATAGCCAAATATGTATTATTTCATTCCAAATATCGGTGATTGATAATTTTATTTTTCTAATTACCCTGTTTAAAGAGTGATAAAAATAACCTTAATGACTTATTTTTATAAAAATTTATCTGAACATGGTTAATTTTTTCATTAAAAATATTTATTTAACAACAGTATTATCCGTTTCAGATATTAGTTGGTTTTTAACTTTTAAAATCGTGTTTTGTGAATGAACTCACAATTTATCAACAGTACAATTTTATGTTACTGTCGGGTATTAACGAAGATTTATGTAGTGTAAGAGGTGAGTATGAATGTTGTAGATTAGCGGGTGGGTAAGATTTTGCGTTTCATGTATAAACACATAAACAAGGAAAATATATTATGAATAGTGTTCGTTGGAACGTTGTTGTCTCTGCTGACACTGACCAATCCCTTCGTATGTTTCTGGCTAATCAAGGAGGTGGAAAAAAGGAGACTTATCCCGCTTTATAGAAGAGGCAGTACGGTCACACATTTTAGAATTGACAGCAGAACAAGTTAAAGTGGCTAACACTGATGTTAGTGAGATGGAGCTTGCTTCAATAGTTGATGAGGCTCTGGATTGGGTTCGTAAGCGCTAATGAAGGTTGTTCTTGATACTAATATTCTATTTAATGCTTTGATCTCACCACATGGTGCACCAGATACGATTTACTGAGCTTGGCGTGCGGCACGTTTCGAAGTGGTGACTTCACGGTTACAGCTTGATGAAATTCGCCGTGCAAGTCGTTATCCAAAATTCCAAGCTGTCTTACAACCAGCTAAAGTGGGGGCTATGATCAATAAGTTACAACGTGCTCTGGTATTGGAGAAATTATATATTAAAGAGGAAACGCATGATCCTGACGATGCGTTTTTACTCGCTATGGCATGTGCTGGTGAAGCAGATTATCTTGTAACTGGAGCTCGTCGAGCTGGCTTATTACAGCGTAGATGTTTTGGCCGTATTCGTATTATTACGCCTGCTAATTTTTACCTTGAGGTTTTATAAAGAAAAGAAGCTAAGAGGAGAAATCGCACACGGCACAGATGGATAAAATTTGCATTGGTTAACGATTGTATGTATATTCTTGATTATATCAATCGTTAACTTGAGGTGCATCATGCAAACTTTGTATAGGAAAACCAGATTCGATAATAACGTGTCGGCACCTCATGATGAGTATGACGACGCTAACGCCGCGGCTGATCGTCTGGAGAATATTATTAAGGAACTGGCTGATGGTATTCGCAGTAAAGGTAAGGCTAACATCAAGCGTCAGCTAGCGTTGCCGGATAATCAGTTTCTGATGAATATGTTGTTTTTGGCGATACCGGCCCGGGCGCTTGCTGAACTGACGCCGGAAAAGAAGAGGTTACTTAATCGTGTGCGTAGCCGCGCGCGCTTTTTTGACAACGTGCGTGAAAACGGTGGTGTGTTAAGTTCTGCCGAGGTAGCGAGTTTGCTAGGGGTCAGTAAAGTAACCGTTAAAAAGAAAAAAGACACAGGTAAATTACTGGCCCTGGAATACGATGGTGAGTTTATTTATCCGGCTTTTCAGTTTACCGATGATGAAAGCAAAGGCGAAAAAGGTGTGCTCAGGGGGATAGCGGAGATTCTGTTTCATCTCAATCACTTTAGCGGTGTAATGCAGTATGGATTTTTCGTGCAGAAACGTAATGTACTGGATTATCGTTTACCAGAAGGCCAAGAGTTCACGATTATTGATTTGCTGAGAGAGGGTATTTCGGATGATAAGCTTCAACATATAATCCGTTTAGCCAAGTTGTTTGGCACTCAAGATGCTGCATAAATAAAGAAGGGGAACAGGCACATGCTAGCTCCCCCTTTTGTCATATTACGGGGATATCCAGGTCGTTTACCAGGATATCTTCGGCAATTTCTCCTTCATACTCAAATTCCCTAAGCACCTTGAGTTCCTCGGTGCGTATCATGCCTTTGCCAGAAGGATCGTCATGCCAGAGCACGATGCAGGGCTCAAGCGTAACGTTGGACATGTAGGCAAGTCCATCCGCGTGCGGTGACAGCTTCGCCGCGAGTTGCTGTGTGATCCGGTAGTCTGTGCCGGTCAGCTGATGGGCGGTGATATGCATTTTCGGCGCAAGCCGGGTAATGTCTACAATACGTAACGCTTTTTCTGTCACTAATGTCGCCATATGGTACCCATCTAGTTCCCGGTCTGTAATGGCTGGCAGACGTTGAAACACCTCCTTCATCGATGTTCTTGGCGAGTTGGCAAGATATAAATTACCAACGGTGCCGTTCGTTAACCCGTACCGGGTATGTCCTCCATCGCGGTTAAAGAATACGCCACTGCCTCCGTGTTCACCCTCTTGTAGTCGGTAAAAAATTGTACCGACTGAGATGATAATGATACTTTGCGTAATTTTATCGATGGTGAGGGTGTCTAATTGCTGCTTTGTCACTGAGTCAGGACTTACCTCTGATTTTGTTACCACTGAACACTCCTGTATTCTTGCCTGTTTCAGCCATATATTGCCTCCGGTTTTATTACATTAACTGGACAGTGAAGACGCGCAATGCTGTGTATCTATCCAGTTGTGTCAGTATATTACAGACAACGGGGCAGGGTATATGTTTTGATACAGAAAATGATTAGAAAATATACCTCATTGTATGCTATCAGTTAGCCGTGAGAATATGCGGTAGGACAATATTAATGTATTCATTGTTGATGTACTCATTCACGAGAATAATATAAAATATTTATTATTTTCTTTTACTTAATTGTACTTCTGGATTATTAATATAACAATTGAATTCATATTCTATGAAATAAAAATCGTGCAATAATTAAGGCTATTATTTTTATTTTTTTATACAATGATATGCTTTATTAAACAGAATAATAAGTTAATGATAAATAAACCTTCAGGATTTATCCTGATATTACAGCCGAATGTGACGTAACCAATTATTTTATAATCAGATTGATAATATAATGGTATTAAAATAACAATATATTTGCTTATGGATATTTATCATCGGTTTTATTACAGGGGAAAATAATCGATCAATTAGTTTTACATAATTCACAAATGGCGATTAAAATAAGTATAAATATTGAAAATACTTATTTATGATTATGGTGATATATCTTCATTAGCCTACTTTTATAATTAGAAAAATTGACATTCTCAATCCATGTATAAATGGTAATCAATATGCAGAGAGCTCAAAGAGTTGTTATTACAGGTATGGGAGCGGTGACACCGATTGGTGAAGATGTTGAATCATGCTGGCAAAGTATTATCGAGAAACAACATCGATTTCACAAAATTGAATTTCCCGATTCATTCATTAATTCACGTTTCTTTTCTTTCCTTGCACCAAACCCATCCCGCTATCAGTTATTACCAAAAAAGTTGACTCATACGCTTTCAGATTGCGGAAAAGCAGCATTGAAAGCAACTTATCAAGCTCTTACGCAAGCATTTGGTGTGAACATATCACCTATTGAATATTACGATAAATACGAATGTGGAGTGATCCTTGGCAGTGGTTGGGGAGCTATCGATAATGCTGGAGATTATGCCTATCAATATAAGAAAGCTAAATTAGCTCATCCTATGAGTAATCTCATCACCATGCCAAGCGCCATGACGGCGACATGTTCAATTATGTATGGACTGCGTGGTTATCAGAATACTATAGCGGCCGCCTGCGCAACGGGCACAATGGCAATTGGTGATGCCTTTGAAATTATTCGCTCAGGACGTGCAAAATGTATGATTGCCGGAGCCTCTGAATCATTGACTCGGGAATGTAATATTTGGAGTATTGATGTACTGAATGCATTATCAAAAGAGCAAACGGACCCAAATCTCGCATGTTGTCCATTTAGCCTTGATCGCTCTGGGTTTGTATTAGCTGAAGGAGCGGCGGTGGTTTGTTTGGAAGATTACAATTCGGCCGTCGAGCGTGGTGCAACGATTCTGGCGGAAATTAAAGGTTACGCTCAATATTCAGATGCCACTAATTTAACTCGGCCAACAGAAGATATTGAACCTAAAATATTAGCGATGACTAAAGCCATTGAGCAGGCACAGATTTCGCCGGAAGATATTGACTACATTAATGCTCATGGCACTTCTACACAGTTGAATGATCTTTATGAAACTCAGTCAATTAAAGCGGCATTGGGGCAACATGCTTATCAGGTTCCTATATCAAGCACAAAATCTTATACCGGTCATCTCATTGCTGCTGCCGGTAGCTTCGAAACTATCGTATGTGTCAAGGCATTGACTGAAAATTGCTTGCCGGCGACATTGAATTTGCATCGGGCCGATCCAGATTGTGACCTTAATTATTTGCCTAATCAACATTGCTATACCGCTCAACCAGAAGTGGCGCTCAATATTAGTTCAGGTTTTGGGGGGCATAACGCTGCGTTGGTTATCTCTAAGGTAGGGTAACTGATATGTTGATTTTTGAAATAGAAGATATTGAACATTGGTCGAATTTCTCTGGGGATTTTAATCCTATCCATTATCCGGCAAAAAGCCAGTCTTTACACAATATGCAGCAGCATCCGGTTCAGGGGATGTTGAGTCTGCTATATGTGAGGCAACAGTTCTCTCAATTAACTTCAGCTTTTACAACTGGAATATTGAACATTGATACGTCATTCCGTCAACATGTTTATACTGCATTACCACATCAACTGAGGATTGATAATAAAAATAAAACGTTTAAATTGGAAAATCCCAGCAAAGAAAGCACGTTATTTGGCAATACCAGCGTAGAAAATACAAGGGAGTCAATTGAAGATTGGATTGTTCAGGATAACTGCCAAAGGTTAACAATAACAGGGGAAGAAGTTTGTGAAAAGTATGCTGCCTTTAGAGATTATTTCCCAAGTGTTACTTCTGTTGGCTGGTTCTTGGATGCGCTTGCTTTTCATCTTGTCATTAATTCGACAAAATTTCTTAATTTTGAGCACTACCATTTTAATCAGTTACAGGATTACCTAAACCAATCTTATACTTTGCATACTGGACAAGCGATTAAAATAAAGAAAATGGTTGTTAATAGTACACTACTATCATCTGCACCGGATATCTGTATTGAATTAAATCCACCATTAATAATTAAGAATGGCCCTAAAGACTATATTCGTATTTTTCATTATCGATGTTTATATGATAAAAAACCTATTTTCGTGTCAAAGGTTTCAATTGTCTCTAAAATGAAATAAAAGGAAAGCGAAATGCCAACACAAAATGATATTTTTACTAAGATAAAGAATAGAATATTAGTGATGAAGGATATCGAAGAGGATGAAATAACACCAAAATCTTCCTTTGTTTCGCTTAAATTTGATAGCCTTGACTATGTGGAAATTCAGGTTTTTGTATTGGAGGTATATGGTATTAGTATTAAAGCTGAGCTTTTTTCAAATCATTCTATTTCAACGTTAAATGAACTCACTGATTATGTTAAATCTAAGTTATAAGCCGAGATTTTAGTTTTCATTTTTAAACCACCTCCTCTTGGAGAGGTGGTCTTTTACTAATCCTATTCTCTACTGTTAATATTTAAGAGGTTAAAATGAACATTTTAGAGCAAGGTAAAGTCGCTGCTTTATATTCAGGTTATTCGGAAACAGAAGGTTCTTCGTGGGTTGGAAATTTGTGCTGTTTTTCAATTGATCGAGAACATTTGCCTATTATCGTGAATGGGCGTCGTTTCTTGATTGAATTTGTTATTCCAGATCATTTACTTGATAAAACGGTTAAACCCAGAATATTCGATTTGGATATCAATAAACAATTTTTACTGCGTCGTGACCATCGTGAAATAAATATTTATCTTTTAGGTGAAGGTAATTTTATGGATAGAACGACGACAGATAAAAAGCTATTCGAATTAAATGAAGATGGAACACTGTTTATTAAGACATTACGCCATGCTCTTGGCAAATATGTTGCTATTAATCCTGCAACCACGCAATTTATCTTTTTTGCACAAGGAAAATACAGCGAATTTATCATGAACGCCTTGAGGGACTTTGAAGACGAATTATCAAAACGCTATCGCGTCAGAATTATTCCCGAATTGCAAGGGCCATATTATGGCTTTGAACTTGATATTATTTCTATTACAGCTTAATTTACAATATTATGGAGAATGTTATGGAAAAAAGAATAACAACATTTACCATTGAAAAAACTGATGATAGTTTTTATGCTAATGAGCGTCATCAATGTATGGTGAAAATCTCTGTACTTAAACAAGAATATAGGAATGGTGATTGGGTAAAATTAGCCTTGAGTGATGCTGAAAAAAGATCGATTCAGGTGGCAGCATTGAGTGATAGCCTCATATATGACCAATTAAAAATGCCTTCAGGATGGACAACGACGGATGCGAGAAATAAATATGATCTTGGGTTATTAAATGGTGTTTATCGTGCTGATGTTTTTATTGAAGATCCTGTAATAAATCGTGCTGGAGATTGTTGTACAAATGAAAATTATCAGAACAGTGTGAAAAGTGTTCCTGAAATTATCTATCGTTATGTTAGTAGTAATAGAACAAGTACAGAATATTTAATAGCAAAAATGACCTTCGAAGATACGGATGGGAAGCGTACATTAACAACGAATATGTCGGTTGGTGATGAAGTTTTTGATAGCAAGATCTTATTAAAATCCATTGCTCCTTATGCAATTAATGCAAATCAATTGCATGAAAATATCAACGAATTTTTTGATAAAACAGAAGAACCGACGAAATCCGATACCCACCGTCAAACCATTAATCTTTATACTTGGACATTACCATATCATTTGAGAGTTTTTGAAGGGAATGATAGGACTGTGAATAATATATATGCTCGTGGTAACGATTCATCAGATGATAGATTTTTGACAAGAGCAAGGGTATTTAAGCGAGGAACTTCAAAGGTAAATGCGCGGGATAATATGAGTGGAGGGTGTGTTATGGACCATTCTTATACCGTAACTATCCCAGATACACAGCTTGCTGCTGAAGTGATCTATGTAACAGGATGTTCATGGACGACCGGTTATTACGATGGATATTATGATATCACAATCATTGATAACTACGGTTGCCAGCATAAATTTAGAATCTCCTCGGTTAATATTGGACGTGCGCTAAGCATAGCGAGAATAAGTTGATTTTCCTTAGTAAAGAACTGTTGCCTATGCCGGTAATCGCATATGAGTTTACCGGCAATTAAGATATTCCATTATTGAAATAGAAATATAGCAATATTTGTTATTGTATGCAAATAAATGGCTAAATTGACATTTATTTGGCTATAATCTTAGTTAAGTAAATAGGAAATTTAAAATGAAAGTTAACGATATATATTCCAATGCATTTAATTTTGGATCTTATATTAATACCGGTGTCGATCCCAGAACAGGTCAATATAGCGCAAATATCAATATTATCACGTTAAGACCAAATAATATCGGTAATGTTGAGCAGGTACTTAATCTATCATTCTCGCCATTAACAACGTTAAATAATGGGTTTGGGATTGGATGGCGATTTTCATTAACAACATTGGATGTAAAAACACTCACATTTAGCCGGGCAAATGGGGAGCAATTTAAATGTAAACCATTGCCGCCTGACAATAATGATATTAGCTTTAAAGATAAAAAACTAAAAGATTTGCGCGTATATAAACTCGATAGCAATACCTTCTATGTTTATAACAAAAATGGCATTATAGAAACACTTAAGCGAATTGGAGCGAGTGACATTGCAAAAACGGTTGCACTTGAATTTCCAGATGGTGAAGTATTTGATTTAATTTATAATTCAAGGTTTGCATTATCCGAAATAAAATACCGTGTTACCGGTAAAACTTACCTTAAACTCAATTACTCTGGAAATAATTGTACATCAGTCGAATACCCTGATGATAATAATATCTCTGCGAAAATAGCATTCGATTATCGTAATGATTTCCTTATTACAGTGACGGTACCTTATGATGCTTCTGGTCCTATTGATTCTGCCAGATTTAAGATGACCTATCAGACATTAAAAGGGGTATTTCCGGTTATTAGTACTTTTCGTACGCCGACAGGTTATGTTGAGCTGGTGAGTTATAAGGAAAATGGACATAAAGTGACGGACACGGAATCTATTCCGTATGCTGCTGCATTGACTATTCAACCTGGTAATGGGCAACCCGCGATCAGCAAATCCTACGAATATAGCTCAGTGCATAATTTTTTGGGCTATTCTTCTGGCCGGACAAGCTTTGATTCTAACCAGGATAATTTGTATCTGGTTACAGGGAAATATACCTATTCATCTATTGAGCGGGTTTTAGACGGTCAAAATGTCGTTTCAGTAACAGAAAGGGTGTTTAATAAATTCCATTTAATGACCAAAGAAGCAAGAACACAAGACAATAAGAGAATTACAACAGAAATTACTTACAATGAAGATCCATCAAAAAGTTTCTCCGAGCAGCCGGAAAATTTACAACAACCATCTCGGGTATTAACGCGTTACACAGACTTACAGACCAATACTTCACGAGAAGAGACGGTTAATATTAAAAGCGATGATTGGGGAAATACTCTACTTATTACTGAGACCAGTGGGATACAGAAAGAATACGTTTATTATCCGGTGAAGGGTGAAGGTAATAATTGTCCTGCCGATCCATTGGGTTTTTCCCGGTTTTTAAAATCAGTTACGCAAAAAGGAGCGCCTGATGCCGCTCAAAGTGTCGCGAATAGAGTGACTCACTACACATATCAAAAATTGCCCACTTTTACCGGTGCTTATATAAAAGAATATGTCAGCAAAGCTTCAGAAACTATAGATACTAAAATAGTAAGAACCTTTAGCTATGTTAATTCACCAACGAGCAAATCTCATGGCTCGTTAGCGAAAATAACGTCGGTAATGAATAATCAGCAAACGGTAACAACATTTAAATATGAATATTCAGAAAGTGAGATTACCACAAACTCTACGGTGACGGGTTTTGATGGTACGCATATGGAATCGAAAAATGTCACCTCTATTTATACACATCGCCAGCTTCGTAAAGTTGATGTAAACCGTGTAATTACAGATCAGTCTTATGATCTTGTGGGACGAATTACAGGTCAAATTGTTGACCCAGGAACGACGAAAGAAATTAAACGTAGTTATGTTTATCAATATCCCGGTGGTGACGAAAATGATTTTTGGCCGGTGATGATAGAAATTGATTCCCAAGGTGTCAGGCGTAAAACCCATTACGATGGAATGGGGCGTATTTGTTCGATTGAAGAACAAGATGATGATAGTACCTGGGGAACATCGGGGATTTATCAAGGCACATATCGCAAAGTGCTTGCCAGACAATATGATGTTTTGGGGCAATTGATCAAAGAAATTTCAAATGATTGGTTATGGGATTTATCTGCTAATCCTTTGACTCGCTTGACGACTCCTTTAGTTACAACGAAAACCTATCGATATGATGGTTGGGGAAATCGTTACAGCACTGAATACAGCGATGGTCGGATAGAACTGGAAATCCATGATCCTATTACGAGGACAGTTACCCAAGGGGTCAAAGGATTGGGGATGTTAAATATTCAGCAAAATAACTTTGAACAACCGGCCTCAATCAAAGTTGTGTATCCTGATGGTGTGATATATAGCACTCGCACCTATCGTTATGATGGATTTGGCCGTACGGTGACTGAAACTGATGCGGAAGGTTATGCTACCCAGATTGAATACGATGTATTTGATCGTATAGTGAAAAAAACGTTGCCAGACAGAACAATATTAGAATCCGCTTATGCAAGCTTTAGCCATGAAGAATTAATTTCTGCGCTGAACGTGAATGGAACACAATTAGGTTCGTTAGTTTATGATGGTCTTGGGCGAGTAACCAGCGATATGGTAGGTGGTCGCAAAACGGAATATTTATATGGTCCTCAAGGTGATAAACCTATTCAGTCTGTCACTCCTGCGCATAATAAACAAAACATTGATTATCTTTACTCTCTCGGCAGTGTGATGTCCAAATTTACCACAGAAACGAGCCAACAAAACTTTCGTTATCATCCGAAAACGGGGGCATTATTATCTGCGTCAGAAGGGGTATCCCAGAGCAATTACAGTTATTTCCCATCGGGTGTATTACAGCATGAATCGTTTTCACGGGATAATAAACCCGTTTCATCGGGCGATTACCGTTATACGATGTCCGGCTTAATTCAACGTCATAAAGATAGTTTTGGTTATGATCATGTTTATAGTTATGACGGACAAGGGAGATTAGTTAAAACAGAGCAGGGCTCACAATACGCGACATTTGAATATGACAGTGTTGGACGCTTAATAACAACGACGACAAAAGACACAGCATCATTATCCCAATTAGTTACAAAAATCGAATACGATGTCTTTGATCGAGAAATAAAACGCTCGCTAATTAGTGATTTCTCAATACAAGTAATGACCTTAAGCTACACAAAGAATAATCAAATTAGTCAACGTATCACCTCCGTCGATGGGGTGGTTATGAAAAATGAACGTTATCAATATGATAGTAATCAACGCTTAAGCCAGTACCAATGCGAGGGGGAACAATCTCCGGTTGATCATACCGGGCGTGTGTTAAATCAGCAGATTTACCATTATGACCAATGGGGAAATATTAAACGGGTTGATAATACATATCGAGATGGTAAGGAAACCGTAAACTATCATTTCAGTCAAACTGATCCAACTCAACTTATTCGTATTACCAGCGACAAACAGCAAATAGAGTTAAGTTATGATGCCAACGGTAATCTGACGCGCGACGAAAAAGGGCAGACGCTTATTTACGATCAGAATAATCGCTTGGTACAGGTCAAAGACAGTAAGGGTAATCTGGTATGCCAATATCAGTATGATGCATTGAACAAATTAACCGCACAAGTTTTAGCGAATGGTACGGTTAATCGTCAGCATTATGCTTCAGGTAAAGTGACGAATATCCAATTGGGTGATGAAACCATTACCTGGCTGAACAGCGATAAGCAACGGCTTGGTCATCAAAGTACCAAGAATGGCCAGTCCGCCTACTATCAATACGGTACTGACCATAATAGTACGGTTGTAGCCAGTCAAAACGAAAACGAGTTGATGGCTTTATCCTACACCCCTTATGGCTTTAGGAGTTTAATTTCTTCATTACCGGGTTTGAATGGCGTGCAGATTGATCCGGTAACAGGATGGTACTTCTTAGGTAACGGATATCGTGTTTTCAATCCGGTTCTCATGAGATTTCATAGTCCTGATAGCTGGAGTCCTTTTGGTCGGGGTGGCGTCAATCTCTACACTTATTGTCAAGGCGATCCTATAAATCGGATTGATCTGAATGGTCATCTTAGTGCCGGCGGGATATTAGGCATTGTGCTGGGGGCAATCGGTATCATTGTTGGGATTGTATCGCTGGGGGCTGGCGCGGCAATTAGTGCGGGTTTAATTGCCGCAGGGGGAGCTCTGGGGGCGATTGCTTCTACCAGTACACTTGCAGTTACTGCGACCGTCATTGGATTGGCTGCTGATTCGATAGGGATTGCGTCAGCCGCATTATCGGAAAAAGATCCGAAGACAGCTGGAGTATTAAATTGGATTAGTACGGGGTTGGGGGTTTTAAGCTTTGGTATCAGCGCAATAACCTTTACCTCTTCGCTGATAAAATCGGCACGGAGTGGTTCCCAGGCGGTCAGCACGGGTGTTATCGGATCAGTACCTATTGAATTTGGTGAAATTGCCAGCCGTTCTAGCCGACGCTGGGATATCGCTTTATCTACGGTGTCATTGAGTGCTAATGCTGTGGCGCTCTCTACCGGAATAGCAGCTTCCGCTGTTGCGGATAGTAATGCGAATGCGGCTAATATCTTGGGATGGGTCTCTGTGGGTTTTGGTGCGGTGTCAACAACTTCGGGGCTAATCAACCTTGCACGTAATGCTTATGCAGTGAATCATCATACTTGGGAACTCAGCTCATCAGCAGGTACTTCTGAGGGAAGTGAAGCCTATACTTTATCTCGTCTTACGCAATTGGAGCCGGAAGCGGTAAATGTTCACCCCTCTATTCGAGCTGTTGAAGTGAATCAAGCATTTCGAAATAGTACCGGAACTCTGTTTAGTCAATCGTCCATTGAAACCCGTAATATTTTACGAGGCCGTTTGACGATATAAGATTCTGTGGGTTGATTGTTAAGTCCCACGAAAAATAGCTGTTGGGCGACGCTTGCGTCGCCTTTTGGTTTTTTTGAGGCAGAAGATTGGGTAGAACACGTGCGCCCTATTCAAACATTTTTTTTGCCGATAGGGTTAGCCGTTGTCCCCCCACCGAACCGTACATGCACATTTCTATGCATACGGCTCTCCGTTAGACTTTAGCAAGATTACGATAGTCAGGTAACTTTCCGCGATGTAAATCAATGTGACAGTCTTTGCATAAAACTAAAGTCTTTCTTCTTCGAGAGATCATTAGTCGTTTCCAAGGCTCTGTATCACCCTTGATATCTTTTAGTTTCCGCACATGGTGAACTTCCAGATATCCAGATTGAATACCACAATACTCACATTTTCTGGCTGCCATTCTATCGAGCAGTTCAGTTCGGGACGTATACTTAAATGTATTCGGTAACGGATCAACGAACTCTGCCATCGACACACTTCTGTTTTTCAACTGAAAAATTTCCAGTTCGTAGACTTTATTGTTACGACTCTCACGATGAACGTATTTTCCATCGGGCTGCTTCAATCGCTTAGCAATCTTAGTCCTTGATGTCTGATGCTTATTTGTCAGTGTTTTGAATAAGCTATTCATCCATATCCAATGTAATTTATTGAGATACAGAACTGGCGACAAGTTATAGTAGTTTGCAAAGCCACGCATTTCAGCATTGTATTGGCTGATTATTTCGTAATCAGATAAAAATGCCATTACAGGCTTGCTACTACTCTTATCATTGTGTGAATCGTATTCCCCATAGCCACGAAGAGCGCAAAATCTTTGGATTTTCTCTCTTGGTACACCAAGGTGAATATGTTCAGTAATAGTACGCTTCACAGCGTGCGTTTTACTGCCATCCGAGTTGTGTCCCACAACACATTTAACTCGTTTGTTTTCCCTACGACATTTAACTTCATATCCGAGAAAGACAAAACCTTGCTTAGGATCTACTATGCTTGATTTTTCTTTAGAAACTTCAAGTTTTAGCTCTGATTCCACAAATTCAGTAACTTCTTTCATCACTTGCACTGCTTCATTTTTTGAGCCAATAATTCCGATTAGAAAGTCATCAGCATAACGGACATACCGCATCCGTTTGAAGTCAGGATCGTCCATCAGAACACTGGACTTATTTGCCAGTTTTTCTTCTAGCTCATTTGCCTCTTGCTTCCATTTTTCAAGCTTCTGCTCGTCAGCAGGAAAACCAGATACACCATATCCTTGTCTTATCCACTTTATGCGGTTTGCTCTATTCTGTAGAATCCTTCTGTACTCTGGGTTAGGCTTCCTTCTATCCCCTTTACTGAACTCTTTGATTTTCAATTTCATAAATTCATCAAGTTCATGGAGGAAAGCATTGGCAAGTATCGGTGAAATAATTCCACCTTGTGGTGTTCCACTGTGGGTGCCAAAGTAACGCCAATCTTCCATATAACCAGCTTTCAAGAACTTTTTAATCAGTGCCAGAAAAGCTTTGTCATCTATCCTCTTACCTAGGAATTTGAGCAAGAGGTTATGGTCAATGTTGTCGAAATAACCTTTTATGTCTACATCACATACCCACTTGGTTCCTTTCCAACTGTTACGAATCTCAGTTAGAGCTGTATGACAAGATCTATTTCTACGAAAACCATAACTCCAGTCACTGAAGACAGGTTCGTAAATTCCTTCTAGAAGCATTCTCATGACTTCTTGAATTAACTTATCATCACCACTAGGAATACCAAGAGGTCGTTTCTTACCATTAGGCTTCCTTGCATCCTTGGGTATGTAAGTGCGTCTACAAGGTTTGGGGCGGTAATCCGAAGATTTAATGAGGCTGACTAGGTTTAGAACTCTGTCATTACCCATTCCATCAAGCGTATTGTCATTCACCCCTTTCGTCATGGCACCACGATTAGAGTAAATGTTGGCATATGCCGTTGCCCATAAATCAAGGTTGTTACACATTAACTTGTGTAATTTCTTGACCTTATGTCCTTGTACACTTGCTTTGTTAATACCACTTAGAGCTTTGAGTGTTCTTGCTGATAGCACTGACTATCGAACCTCGCTTCTATTAGTATTGTGTCTAACTGTCTCCCTTCCCCCTACATCTAAGCTTTCGAAATAAATTGCTCTATCACTTATACTTAGGTTTCAGATCGGATTGAAACCGATTGCTACTCCATTACAGAGCTACATTGGGTACTATGGAGCCTCTGTCATCATATTGGTTGTTTAGTTCAAACCAACTTAGATGATCCCGCATTTCTCTGTAGTCAAGATGCGTCCTACTTAGGTTCCACTTACGTCCAATTTCCACTCTCACCGAGCAGGTGCCAAAGTTGTTGGATATGACAACCTTCTAGCTATAATTGTCATAAACTTTGGTAAGACTCCTAAACTATCGTGAGTCAAAGATATCCCGAAACCCACTATGAACTATGATTCAACCAATCAGGTTTAACCTTATAGGACTTGCAATGACTGGCGCAAAGTAGATAGTTTCCCCGCCACCAGCCTTTTCCCTGACATGCTGCACTCCCCTTCCTCTTTCAAGGTTCAAGCTTATTACTAAGCAAGGATAAGTCAGGCTTGCAATAGGCTTTCCAACAGCCTATACTTTTGATTATAAATAATCTTAAGCACTTGATTTACAAAGCAAAACGGCGCACATAGAATGAGATATTGTCAATGATTATAATAGTTAATTTTCAAATGTGTGATTTTATTAACATTTATATGTCAATATAGTGCCTCTGGTTATTTAATTTTATTGTACTTACTATGAAAAACTGCCTTATAATTTTATTTTTAATAAATTATTATCTCGTTATGAAACTAAAATAAATTATTTATAGATCATATTCTTGAATTTGTTTTTTTTATCCAGTTCCTGTTTTAATTAATGTGCTCCAAAGTACTTTTTAAACCTATTTACATTAATGAGAATTTATATAATTGTCCCTTGCTATTCTATCATCCTGACCTATTATTTTTTTATCTACCTATCTCTCTCTTCGCTATCATCAAAAGGCGGGATCACATATGAACGCTTATATTAATTACGTTAAAAAATTTAATGAGGTTTGTGAGCATTATCAGGCGCATAAGGTAAGAGAAGATGAACAAACCTACGATCCAGTTAATAAACCTGTGATTATGTCAGCTAAGTTAATAAAAGAAGCTTTTGATCCTGAGCTGTTTTCTGATGATGTTTTATTTTCACTATTTGACATATTGAAAAAAGAAATGATGGTTTCTCAAGAGTCTTTAATTCGGGTATATATCGAAGGGCGATTGAGCGCGGAACATATTGATCCTATTCTTTATACTGAGCCTCATGAAAACGAGACATTTGAGAATTGGATATCACGAGCGACGGGAGGTGAACGGTTCTGTGTGATTGTTAATGATACTGAACGTTGGTCTGATTATATTTTTCAAGCAGTTTCTTCTATTTTCGCTCCTTTGCGAAAAATTCTTGGCGAAAGAAATACTTTCATAGGGACTTGTCTGTTTATTGGTAACTATGGGTACACGCCATTTGGTGTTCATCTTGATGATCCTTATAGTTCGGTGGTGCATTTCCATTGTGGGCCTAATGCCAAAGAAATGTCTCTGTTTAATAAGGAGATTTTTGAAAAAATAGAGGGGATGAAGTATCGGTTTAATATGGAGAAACTACGGCCTTATGCCGATAACTGGATAATAGAAGCCGGGGATATATTTATTCTTCCACCACATCATTATCATATTGGCAATACGCCACAATATTCAGTTGGAATGGGTATTGTAGTGAATAAAGAAACAGAAGATCGTTTGGAAAACATGCTCATTAATAAAGGTATTGCCCAGTTAATCGCTAAAAAAGGCATTGATAATCTTATCACTGAAGCAGAAGAAAAAAATATTTCTCTATCAGACTGGTTACGTGCTTCACGTGATAGTTATTTTTCCTCGTTATATGAAAAACATGGATTACCCAAAGCTGGTCAGAGTAAAAAATTACATTTCGATGAGCAGGCAGCAGCGGAAATTGCCAAATTAGACCAATTGCAGAAAATAATTACCAAGAAGATGGCGGATAACGGTGGAGATTTCTGGTCGGTTGGTGAGGTTTTGGGTAAGTTATCACGTGATAACATTATCGATATATTGAATGATCTGTTAGAAAAGAAAGAAATTACTGATAAATATGAACTTCTTTCTGAAGATAGTATTTATATTCACCGACAGAAAAACTTTCATTTACTTGTTCGCTTTATTGGCAAAACCAATAATGAAAGACTGTACGTCAATGAATTCGATACTTTTATTATCAATCCGTCACAAGAGGCAATACAAGTTCCTTATTATAAATGCAAAATTAATCATAATGATCCATTTATACAACCAGAAGCATTGACTTCATTAGGCGTTTTTACTTTCGAACCAAACCAGCTATATAGCTTTAAAGCTTACGAGGATATTCTTGATTTCGGTTATGAGAATCGTAATGGCTCTTTCTTACTCATTGCACATTCAGATGCTAAAGGGTGGATTAGTTGGATTTACGATCGAGTGAGCTTACAACCAGTCGAAACCATTTGTACTAATTTAAGTGCGTCACGTATTCAGCTATATGTCCGGCTGCTGGGGGCGATGAAATATCATGGCGCAAGTGCTGTACTGGAGAAACTTGCAACATCTGATTATGCCAATTTTGTTCGCTGGGAGGCGGTTGAAAGTCTTGCACAGATTGATAGTGCTGCGTGTCTGGAATTGTTACACCAGATAGCTCGTGAAGATACCGATATGATGATGCGAGAAACGGCAAAAAATAGTTTACGGCTCAGTGGGTTTGACGTTGCAAGGGAGGACTAAACATGGCGATAAAATTGGCAGTCGAGCCTGGCTTTCAAATCACTTTGACGGCTTTAATTGAATATCTGACCGATTCCGGCGTGCTTGAGAGTTTGAGAGCATCCTGTTATAGCCAGGATGATATGTTAAATACGGCAACTCATCTTAAGGCTTTAGCGCTTAATCGCCATGAAATGTTGCAACATATAAGTAATGCCTTAGTGACACCTGAAACTTTCCAAGATACTAATAATGGACAATCACAAAGCTATGTTTTGTACACTTGCCCAGTTTTTACATTGCGCTTGATGGTCTGGATCCCTGCGGGATTTCAGGCTCGGAGTATCCCTTTTTCCTATCGTTATGCCCATGATCATGCATTTGACCTGATGAGTGTTGGTTTTTTTGGTCCTGGATATCGTACTTCTCTGTATGGTTTTGACTATTCTCAGATCGAGCAGAGTGACAGCGGGGAAACACTTTTCAGCTACGCAGGAGATATGTTTCTGGAGGAAGGGGATATTATTTATTATTACGCGAATAAGGATGTGCACATTCAGCATGAACCTGTTTCGTTGTCAGCATCTTTGAATCTCATTATTCCTAAAAGTATTCCTTCAGTCCGACAAACGATTTTTGAATTATCGGAATCGGAAGGGCGTATTGTTGGTAAACCAATATTCAATAGCTTACAACGGGTAATTTCTCAACGTTCGATTTTTTCATTGATGGCGAATCAGGGGAATCTACGTACACAAAAACTGTTGATCCATATTGCTAAAACTCACCAGTCGGAAGAAGCCAGGGCAATGGCATGGGCTGCTATTCTTCGTCATCAGGCCCCACAATCGTTGATTGATAGCGCGTTGGCTGACAATAGCAACTATGTTCGTAATGCGATTCAGGCAGTATTGGCAACTTTGCAGGAGAAAACTCATGACGCTTGAATTCACGCCTAAACCCGGTAAACCATTGGCATTGCCTGAGTTGGTTCAGCTTTTGAAGACCAGTAATATGGTGGACAATGTTTCCTGTGGCCATTACCAGCGGGAAGAGATAGAGATAGCCAGTCAATGGTTGGTAGATTTTGCGGCTAACAAGCAAGAAATATTGGACATCATCTGTGACCAATTAGTCTCCCCTAACCAGTTCCAGTCTGGAAACGATGTTCAGCCGCCGACATTTATTCTATACAGCGACTGGAGATTTGCTATTCGTATGGTTCTATGGTTACCACCTGGGCCTCAGTCCGCGCCTGCGCCATTTTCCTGGCTAGAACCTCATGACCATAATTTTGATTTTTTGACCACTAACTTTTTTGGTGATGGCTATACGACACGTCTTTATGAGTACGACTATGACAGTGTTGATGGCGTTGAGGGTGAAGAAGTCGCGATGAATTACTTTGGCGAACAGATGTTATCCCCAGGCAAAGTCATATTTTTCTTTCGCAGTAAAGATATGCATATTCAATTTCCACCACCAAATTTATCCGTCTCTATCAATATCATCATTCAACCCAGAGGGAATGGACAGCGCCAATATGAATTTGATCTGGATAGGGAAAATAATTCTGGCTTTCAGGTTGCACGTATTAAAAACGGGCGGTTTGAACGATTCCGTGCACATAAAGCCTTGTTTTCTGTTTTGATGAAAGAAGGCAATGAACGCAGCAGAGAGCTACTGCATATAATCGCCAGCAGCCATACTCGTGAAGAGCTACGTTCTATCGCTTTTGTTTCCATGCTGAGTTTTTCTACCGATACACAATATCGTGATCAGATTTATCACCTTGCCATGAGTGATCCCAGTAGTTATGTCCGTGTGCAAGCTCAGCAATGTATGTTAGCGCTGGCTTAGCGAGCGTTAATAGTACCGCGTCATATCAGACGCACTAATATAAAAAAGAGGTAAATTATATGAAAAACACCAAATTGGGCAAGATTGAAACAGGCCAAATGGAAAATTCTCTCCGGTTAGCGACTTTTTCCCAACCGGTTAGTCTGGCTGGGGCCGTACCGCGTACCTTATCTGGTAGTGAAGCGGGAAGGGTGCTTGGCTTTGGTTGTCGCTCTTGTACCGAATCATCAAAACACGAGTGATAAATAATTCTGTAGCTATTTGATAGCAATATAAAGTTGAGCGGATTTCTAATTGGTGAATAATACCACCGGATGGAGGTCCGCTATTTTGAGTTATTAGGGAGGGAAAGTGTTGAATGGTAAACGTGTGTTACTCACCGGCGCCAGTGGCTTGCTTGGTCATTCAATCACTGAAATGCTTGCAGGCAATGGCTCTCGAATGGTGGTAACCGGAAGATGTGAGAATCGACTTAAAGAATTGTCCCGACAATATCAGGATAACTGCGAAATATATTCATTTGCAGGGGACATCTGTCATGATAATTTCCGCCAGCAGTTGATAGATTTCACCTGTGCAAAGTTGGGGGGATTGGATGTATTAATCAATAATGCCGGTGCTTTCCATTTTGGCAATCTGGTGGATCTAATACCGGAAGAAATTGATCAGGTTATTACGACTAATGTCACTGCTTTAATTCATATGACATATCTCGCTTTGCCACATCTATTATCAAGCGCACAGCCCTCGATTATCAATATTAGTTCTTTGGCTGGAAAAGCCAGCTTACCAGGGGCCAGTTGCTATGCAGCATCAAAATGGGCAGTCATTGGATTTACTGTAGCGTTACAGCAAGAACTATGGAAACAAGGTATACGAATATGTGCAATCTCATCGGGTCAGCTTGAAGTGTTAGGCACGGTATTACCAAATGGTGTAGGAACTATCCCGCTTTCATCCGTCACTGACGCGATTGTTTTTATTCTTCAGCATCCAGCAGGGAGTTGTCCGGCAGAAATTGTTTTACGGCCGATAGCGACTTGTTAATACACGTGATACTGCACCTTAATTAGTCACTTATCCTCCTTGCCTCTTAGGATGGGGAGGATAAGAGTTTACGATGCGAGAAAATTTCAAATGTAATCTTCATTGCACTCTTTTAATACCCAGCGATCTTCTCCATCCAACCATTCAGTAAAACTGGATGTCAGCGGCTTGGGGCGACATGGATGTCGCCTTTTATGAGAAGTTGAAAATTGAATTTAAAACTATTTTGCAAGAAGTTATATGATGATTTTTTTATTTTGCGATACCTAAAAACAAAGCTAAACATCGATCCACTTGTTGCATTGTCGCGTAATCGAGTTTACCAAATACTGCGCCAGCTTTTTCTTTCGGGAGAGTCATGGTTTTATCAATCATGGCCTGTGACGGTTTTTCAAGATTTGTTTCAGGAAGAGGCTCGATCATCACCCGGAAAAGTGGTGCATCAATTAATGTTGAGGTCACGGGCAAAATAGTAACACTGGGATGTTCATCAAAGTTGTCAGATTGGATAACCAGCGCAGGGCGGGGCTTGCTATAAGCCCCTTGTAGAGCAACTGTTATCAAGTCTCCCCGTTTCACTCCCAGTCTCCTGAATCAGCTAGTTCATTTATCGCGTTTTCCAATAGTGTATCCGTTTCCTTGTCCTGTGTTGCCATAGCCAGACGGCTTTGACGCCGACACTCTTCTTTAAAATGAGGAAGGCGTGTATCAGGCACCCATATTTGAACGGGCCTTAATCCTGACATCCTGAGCTGTTGTCTGTGTTTTTTGACACGATCTGCAACCTTATTCATACTTCACCCTCGTGACATGTAACGATGTCTATAATATAACCAAAAAAACGTTACATGCAACACGTTAGTAAAAATTGTTGTAAATTTTCTCTCAATGTAGGCGGAGATATCGAGTTAAAATCCCAAAAAGGTTTTAAGATATTAATCCGGCGTATTCTCGTTACTCGATTTCCTGTTTATTCCCACATGGGAATAATCTTCTTGTATATTATTTTAATATTGATATCAGTGTTGATAATAATTTTTCAATAGGTGAATATTTTGCATTTATCCTAAATGAATTTCGGTGTTTTCCTATTTTCTGAATCATCCTATTATTTTTTTATCCGTGTGATGAACGTGAAGTAATTTTGACCGTGGAATATTAGCGATAATCCGATTATGGCATTATACTGTAAAAAAGAGATAATAAACAAGGTTGGGGCTATTGAGCCAAGTAAATCAATTAAAAAATGAGGCACAATGATGACTAATATTTATGTAAACAAATATGCTCCAAATGGTATCGTGATGAAATTCCCATTGGCACCCGATAGAAAGATAGAGAAGTGGAAAGCAGAAAATTTGAATTTTCGCATTGGTACTCCAGGATTTATATGGTTGGATGGCCGAAATGTTTCAGAATTTCGCAACTTATTTTGTTATCCAAATATTTCAAATCTTTATCTTGCATTCACGTTTAAAGCACAGTTTTTCACTCCGAGAAACTCTACGGCAGAAATGTCCAGGGAGAAGCCAACTCAAGATTGGTTTTTCAATAATGGGGAATACGTTGAGAATGGTTTTGATAATTTTGGCATATATTCCGATGATACAGGTTCCGGAGAGTACAGCATAAATTTAATTGAACCCTGTTGTTATATTATAAAAGAGGGTGAGTTGAGTTATAGTGGTAAAGGCTCTATTTTTCCAAATCTATCTTTTTTTGTAAAAAATAAAGTGAGTTCAAATTTTTTAGCAAATTTAATTTCTACAGATTTTGAAGTTATTATTAATTAGTCAACGGCTTGGTTGTATATACCCAATGGATTTCAAAATACATCGAGACGGCAAGAGAGAGAATCCCCGGGAGCATAGCAAACTATGTTACCGGGGTGAGTGAGCGCAGCCAACAAAGAGGCAATTTGAAAGATGACGGGTATAAACAGGTTTCCTTAACTGCCTCATTCTCCCTTTCTATTATCTTGCCTCTGGAAGTTTGGCGAGTTTAAACCCTAAAAGTAGAGCCAAAAAGATAAGAATAGCAATAAATAAGACAACGCCATTCCAACCTAATTGGAGCCAAAATATACCGCCCAAAGTACCTACCACACTTGAACCAAAGTAATAACAAAACAGATAAAGAGAAGACGCTTGTGCTTTGGCCCGGCGAGCGCGACGTCCGACCCAACTGCTGGCAACAGCATGTGCAGCAAAGAAACCGAAAGTGAGGACTATCATCCCAATGATAATCATCACCGCGGATGAGAAGAGGGTAATAAGCGTACCGATTAGCATCATACTTATCGTCGCGATCAGCACTTTTCCAAGCCCATATTGATTGGTTAATGTGCCCACTTTAGAGGCGCCGTATGTCCCTGCCAAATAAACAATAGACAACATACCGACAATTGATTGATTAAAATGATAGGGTGAATCCAATAAACGATAACTTATGTAATTAAATAGGGTAACAAAGCTGCCCATGAGTAAAAAGGCTTCAAAAAACAGTAATGGCAATCCTTTATCACGAAAATGTAATCTTAAATTGACTAATAAAGATTTAGGCTTGAGAGAGCTTGGTCTAAAATGACGTGATTCAGGTAACATACGCCAAAACATCATTGCCGCAATTAAGGCCAATAAACCTAATACGATGACAGAAGCCCGCCATGAGAAATAATCAGTGATAACGCCTGATATTAATCGCCCACTCATGCCGCCAATAGAATTACCACTAACATAAAGTCCCATTGATAAAGCAACAAGATTAGGGTGGATTTCCTCACTAAGGTAAGTCATTGCAACGGCGGCTACGCCACTGAGAGACAAACCAACCAAAGTGCGTACAATCAAAATTCCATGCCAACTGGTTATAAATGCACTGAGTAAAGTGAAAAGTGCGGCGGCAAATAGCGCTGTCACCATCACATTTTTACGGCCAATAGCATCAGACAGAGGACCTGTGATTAATAATCCCAACGCCAGCATGCCAGTTGAAAGGGATAAAGATAAACTACTGGTAGCGGGAGAAACACCAAAATCATCCGACAGCATGGGTAAGATTGGTTGAACGAAATAGAGTAGGGCAAATGCAGCTAATCCTACGGTAAAGAGTGACAATGTAACTTTAACATAGAGAGGATCGTCTTTCTGGATATAACTTTTCTTATTTTGAACATTTTGGACAAGATGATTATCAGGAGCCGGATTTTCACTGATACTATGACTGGTACTCACATAATTTCCTTACTTAACTCATTAGTTAGCTTATATCTTTATGAAGATCAAGCATATGAATTGCAAAATATTTTGTCTAATATATTAATCATTAATAATAATATGTATTAGATCTTAAAGGTGATTATGGCTATCGAACTACGGCATTTACGTTACTTTATTGCGGTGGCAGAGGAATTACATTTTGGTCGTGCGGCAGAACGGCTTAATATTTCACAGCCTCCGTTAAGCCAACAGATTCAATCACTTGAAAATAGTATAAATGCGCAGTTGTTAGAACGTAATAACCGGAATGTGAGCTTGACGCCGGCAGGTAACATGTTTCTAAAAGAAGCTTATCAGATCCTGGCTCAAGTTGATGCGGCTGCAACAAAAGCAGCAAGAATGCAAAAAGGAGAATTAGGTGAAATATCTATCGGTTTCACCTCTACGACGCCTTTTATGCATAAGGTTACGCTGAGTTTACGGCAATTTCGGGAACGTTACCCGGAAGTCGCTATTCATATGCACCAGATGAATACTAAACAACAGATTGCGCCATTACTGACTGGACGGATCGATGTTGGCATCATGCGTAATACCCAGTTGCCAGATAATCTTGAGTATCGGCTATTATTTCGAGAACCTTTTATGCTTGCTGTTTATGATGGACATCCTTTACTGGAATATGCTCCTCAGGGAATAAAGCTCGAAATGTTGGCAGGTTATCCGATGGTGTTTTTTGAGCGTGAAGTAGGGACTGCTTTATATGATGAAATCATGACATTACTTGCTCAATCAGGCGTGACGCCGATGATTTCACAGGAAGCAGGTGAAGCAATGACCATTCTTGGGCTGGTTTCTGCGGGATTAGGCGTCAGTGTTGTGACTGAATCTTTTACCCGCATGAAAGTGGATGGTGTTCAGTATATTCCGTTAGTTGATAATCATTCTTGCTCTGAGGTCTGGTTGGTAAATCACAAAAATCGGCCAATATCGGCCGCAGCAGACAGGCTGATAAACCTACTCATATCTAATATATTGAATGGAAAAAATAAGTAGAAATCAGCTAAATTTCGTGCTGAATATCACATATTTACTGAAAGAATCATACTTTTTGCCTAAAACCTAGACATAATCAGTCAACAATTATTTTGAAGCGTGAATTAATTAGAGCGTAAAAGGGTAAATAATGGATGGACAACCAGGGCATATTGATCAGATAAAACAGATTAATATTGGTGCTGTTTATCGGTTGATTGATCAATATGGTCCAATTTCCCGTATTGAGCTATCTAAAAAAGCTCAACTTGCTCCAGCCAGTATTACTAAGATTGTCCGTGAATTGGTCGATGCGCATTTAGTCATGGAAACGGAATTTTTGGATTTAGGATTCCGAGGGCGCCCGGCGACCGGACTGAAGCTTGATTCTGAAAGTTGGCATTTCTTGTGTGTCAGTATTAACTTGGGAAGTTTAATATTGGGACTGCGTGATTTAAGCAGCAAGTTAGTTGTTGAAGATATATTGCCATTACCGGTCAACGAGGAAAAATCCTTTTTAGATAGTATTATTGATGAGATTGATGCATTTTTTAGTCGTTATCAATCCCGTCTTGAACGTTTGACGGCAATTAGCATAACTATAAACGCCATTGTTGATCCGACCAAAGGTTTAATCCACAGTTTCCCTTATTATCAGGTTCAAGAGTTACCAATAGGAGAATATCTGCATCGTCGCACTGGATTACCGGTCTTTCTTCAACATGAAATAACTGCCTGGACGATAGCTGAATCATTATATGGAGCGGCAAAAAATTGTCAGAATATTATCCAAATGGTCATTGATGAATATGTTGGCGTTGGCGTGATTATTGCGGGGCAAACATTACATGCTGGCAACGGTGGTGTAATGGAGATAGGGCATATTCAGGCTGAACCTGATGGTAAACGCTGCTATTGTGGGAATTTGGGATGTTTGGAAACGGTTGCGGGTATCAGCCATATTTTATCCAGAGCAAAACAGCAATTGGCAGTGGTGCCAGATTCTTTACTGAACGGTGAGCCACTGACTATTGAATCATTTTGTCAGGCGGTTAATAACGGCGATACTTTGGCAGTAGATATTATTCGTGATATTGGGATGAAAATTGGTCATATTATCGCAATTATGGTTAATTTATTTAACCCAGAAAAAATTTTGATGGGTTCTCCCCTTAATGCTTCACAGCAAATTTTGTATCCGGTGATTAATGAATGTATTCAACGGCACTCTTTGCCTGCTTATAGCAAACAGATTGAGTTAGTTGCGACAAAATTCAATAATTCAGGTACATTATCTGCGGTAGCATCAGTTAAAAAAGCTTTATATGATGGTTCATTATTGATCAATTTAATGAAAGGATAATATGCTTGATAGCGGTTCTCTGGTTGTAATATTAACTTTATATAGATTTTTTTGCTAAATTGACGTAGCAATTAAACAAAACATTGAGCTAACGCAATCTCCCTTATAGTTGCATCCTCTAGACTTAAGCGCTCACTAATCGGATTCTATCTGTCATTATGGAAAACAGAATTTATGTTAACGCGCCTATTTGTTACGGGGACAGATACCAACATAGGTAAAACAGTTGTTACCCGTGCATTATTACAAGTTTTTAATCGTGACGGAGCAACGGCAGTAGGGTATAAACCTATCGCCACAGAAGGGTACGAAACAGAAGAAGGTATGCGTAATCGAGATGGCGTGATTCTACAAAAATCATCTCCCGTTCCGCTTAAATATGAAGAAATTAACCCAGTTATCTGGAAAAGCAGGTATTGTGAAGGAAATCAGGTTGATTTCGAACAGATGAAAAAAGGATTAAATAATCTTAGTAATAAAGCAGATCGCGTTATTATTGAAGGTAACGGTGGTTGGCGTGTATTACTGGATGATGACACTTTTTATTTTAATTGGGTGATTCGGGAAAAAATCCCTGTCATTTTAGTTGTTGGTATTCAGCCTGGCTGTGTAAATCACTCAATTTTAACCGCGCAGGCAATAATAAATGATGGATTGCAATTAGTCGGATGGGTAGCTAACAGAATTAATCCTGGTTTATCGCACTATACGAAAGTGATGGATAGGTTACGCCGTCACATTAATGCGCCACAGTTAGGTGAAATTCCTTATATTTTACGTCCAGAAGAAAAAGATTTATCCTGCTACTTGGATGTCGCCACTATATTTAAACAAGTTGGGGGAAATGAGAGTGAAGTTGGTATAGAGAACCAATATACATAAATATACCCGTAGTCATTGAAGATGCTTGATTTTATCCGAAATGGAGATCATTACCTTCCTCCATTTTGGATATATATCATTTAATAACTCATTAATCTACATAAAATATTATTATAATGAGTTATAATTTTTATATTAATTCGAATTTAGTTAATTTCCTGTCTAATTATTTTGTGTTTTTTATAAACCGTAATCTTGGTTTTTTTATGATAAAAGCGATAATTTTTGAATTCACTTATATAAATCACACAAGGATGTGATATATACTGAAAAAATACATAAAAAAATGTGCATATATGCTGTGACAGTCTATCTTATAAATGCCATTCATAATTATGGTCTGATTGGGAAGGAGGTTGTTATGGCGATAAGGCAAGGTTGGGCACCGCCATTAACATGGGGACCGTGGGTTGATCTTCGAATGCATTCAGGAATTTCAGTATATACCATAAGTTTTGATACCGACTCATCGGCCCCATCAGCTTTTGGTGTTGAAATTGAATATCCCGTATCGACTGGAGTGAAACGAATAAGTACAACGGGACCTGGATCACATCAAATTACGGATAATAATGGTGCTGGTACGGATCGTATTAGGTTTAAAAGTTACTCTATAGGTCAAGTCATTAGGATCATTTACAACGCTTAAAGTTGAGCCTATGGTTTGCTTTTTTTGATGGATAAATGAAACACAAGAGTAGCAACCATAGGCTTTTCATTAATTCAAGGATCTAAGAATTCCATCTGACAATGATTTCGATTCTATTGCTTGATGGAAGCCTTCTTCTGGATGAATCATAGAAACAAGTCTGGTTTTTATGACTGGCTTACCGTCAAAGTAAATAAACAACTCTTTCCCTAAGTTTCTTGCTAAAAAAAGTTTGAACCGGTCACTACAATTCAGTCCTTTTTTAACCTTAATAAAAATGTTATTGACATTCACAGCTAAATCATCACCGACTTCTCCTACAGGAAGAGCTTGTTCTATACAAGGTTTGGATAAATGAAATGTTTCATTACCTGCGATGTAATCAAGAGAAAGTGGTTGCTTCTGCGAAACACACCCTGTAAGACCAAGGATAATAGACAGCGTAAGGATGAATTTAGTCATTCAGTTTGCCCTCATTGTTGACATTAGTATTCTCAATTATAGCTACCAAAATAAGTTATTTTATGCAAGTTATTTTTTTCTTTGTCGGTTTTATTAATTAAGAGCGGGTAAATTTATTAAAGAGTTCGGTTTTCTAATCAAGTACATTGTTTCCTGTGATCTTTTATCAGCAATGTTATCAGGGGAGCATCCTATGCTACTCCCTAATAATAAGATTATTTGCTTTTTTTATTTCTTCTTTTATTGCCGGCAGCAATATGAGCTTGTATCTCCTCTTGAGATAATGGTGTTTTAGCGGGTGATATTTGGGACGTAATATCAAAAATATTCCTATCATCGAATTCAGGATGGTTAATAAATGGCAAATATTAAAAAATTCATCTTATTGTGGATGGTGCGGGTGACAACAAAGCTCATCTTGTGGAGGAGTAGGCTTATGTTAGCAACATTGAGTGACATTACCTTCCTTCATATAGCCAAAATTTAAACCCGATAGAACGATTATGGAAGGTTATGAATGAACCTGTTCGAAATAACCATTATTTCGCTGATAAACATGAATTTCGAGACAAAGTATTCAAATTTTTCACCACAACGCTACCTGATATAGCGGACTCGCTGATGTCTGGAATTAACGACCATTTTCAGGTGCTAAAAACTGCATCTTGAAAGATGACGGGTATATACATAAATATCGTGATTGTGATCTATAAGCAATCAATAAGAAAACCTCACTTGTGAGAAAGTGAGGTTTATCATCAGACTAAAATTTCAGTACGATATAATAAATAGGTTTGAGCTCTATGTACCACAAACACTGGTCATTTTTTTAACAAACTTGGGAGTGCCATCTATTCCATTATATGCAGATATTTGCATGCATTTTTTATTAACATTAATGATAAAGAAATTACCTTTAAATAGTGCTCCGCTGTCATAGACTCTTGCATTTCCAAATACAGAGGATTTGTATTCTTTAAGAAAATGTGAATGTCCAACGAAAACCGCCATAACGTTGTATTTTTTAATCAGTGACTTAAATTTTTCCTTTTCAGCATAGCTGCTGTTGTTAATAAAATGGTCATACCCATCATGAAAATTTAAAACCACTGCTTTTCCTCTTGTTTGAGCAGATTTAAGATCGCTTTCCAACCAGTTAAGGGATTTTGTAATATAAACAGTTGGACTGACATAGTGATCCAAATTGACACTATAAGTAGGATAATTTTGCAATTGAACGTAATGAATATCACCAAAATCCCATGAATAAGATAGACTTCCTTTCCATGCTTCATTGTCATAGTCATAGGAGAAATTATTTAATTCTTTACTATAATTACTTATTCTCTCTGCCATATCAAAGACAGCAGATCTGGCGCAGGCATTACGACTGAAATCAAGACCTTCGGGGTAAGTACAATCATTAACATTATTTGCATAATCATGATTTCCTAATCCCATAAATAGCGGGAATTTGATTTTTGATGTATATATCTCCTCAAGGCTTCTTCTGGTACTAGCACGTCCAAATTCGGTAAGATCGCCATTAACGATGCCAAAAGCAAGATGATTACGTTCATAAATATTATTGATACTGTTTGCTACCTTTCTATTTAATTCTTCCCACGGTTTTTTGTCGGCATTAGGATCACCTTTTTCAGGATCTAAACGCCACGGCTGAGGATCTGACATCACGGCAATTTTATAATTGCTGTCTATATTTTTTTCAGTGAGATAGATATCAATCTTTATGCCTGAAGGAGATAAACTTTTAACTGTTTTTTCAAGTTTATACTTATCTGATCCTTCAGAAAGATGAATATCTTGGTTCTGAGTACCCCAATATGAAAGGCTCCAATGAACATTTAACTTATTTTCACCATTGGGTAAACGATAAATAATTTTGCCCTCAGTGCCACTCAAAATCTTACCTTTTGAGGTAAATGAATCGCAATTATATGCAGATATTGATGACGATGGTTTTTTAGTCCAGCTTCCCCAAAGTAAGTCTATTTTTTCAGCCTCTAATAAGTGTGATGTATTATTATGCAAATAAATTTTTACATATTGCTCACTGCTACTGCTATTAAGATTTTCGGTTTCTGTTTGATTTCCTGCGACAGCGCTACATCCTGAGATAGCTAATGTTATTAAAAACACCATGATAGAGAGAATTTTCTTAGCGATAAGATCACTCATAACGATTTCCTATTTTAAAATTTCAATATGATTTTTTGAGTAAATAAGATATTTAGCTCACCATTATTCGGCGAATATTTATGTTTTAAAACTTTATAATATTAGAGTTGATTATTTAAATTGTCAGTTTTAAAAAAAATAATGGTTTACATATGAAACTGTATTTAGGGTTATCATTCAGGTGCAACTTGCCACGGAAAACACTGCTAACATGTTGTTCTCCGAGAGATAATATGGAAAAGGGCCGAAGCGCATAGCCTCGGCCTCTACTCATTAATGGTAAATATTGGCGTAATATTTTTTCTGAACTGTATGTGTTTTCCTTCAGAAAGATGATGTTGGTCTATTTGGAGGTCGGATGAGGTTGAGATTGGTTTCCTTGCCGGGTATACACAATCTTTTTGGCATTATTTTCACAATGCCCAACGATTTTACTTCCGGCTTGTTCAACATGGTCATTAGCAACAATTTCCAATGTAAAGCCAGATTCCGGCACACCATTATTGATAATCTTCTGCGCAATTTGTTCTTTCACGCTTTCGCATGAAGCTTGTGCAGCAAGTGCAAGTGGAGATAGGGTAAAGAACAGCGCACTACATAAAAGTGCTTTTTTCATCTTCATTATCATTACCTTTACATTACGGTCTGATAGGCATACCTGTATTGCTGTCTAAACAACGTTCGGTATTGGGTTCCCAATAAGCATTGATATTGGTACTTTTCATACATGCATCACGAGCATCAATGGCTTTATCGAACTTGTCGAACTCTTTCTCAGCACGTTTATTAATCTTAGTGCGAAGATTTTTGGTTTCATCCCATTGTTCTTTGCTTTGACGGGCGGCTTCTTTATCGAGTACAGAATCTCCGCTGCCATGCACTGTGACGCAGGTACTTCCCGAAGTGCAAGTTGCCGCCAATGCTGGCGTTTGCCATAACAGTGGTATTGCCAGAGCGATAGCTGGCATAGCTTTTAATATCAAAGAATTACAAATATTCATCTTTTATCCTCTTGGAACTCTTGAAAGAGATGGAGCCAATTTAGATGGCGCAATAAGAAACTATCAGATAGATAAATTATAAGATAGCATCAAGATGTTCAACAAATTATCAAGAAGAATGTGATTATTCATTCCGATGCACACTAAGTCCGGCAAATGATTGGCAAACCGGCATCATTTCTAGTGTATTAATGTTGACATGGGCAGGTAAATTGGCAACCCAAAAAACAGCTTCGGTGACATCTTCAGCGGTTAATGCCTGAGTGCCATCGTAGGTTTTATTCACTTTATCATTGTCGCCTTTAAAACGGACTAAAGAAAACTCAGTTCCACCCACTAAACCGGGTTCTATATCAGTAACACGGATATTTTTTCCCTGCAAATCAGCTCGTAAGTTTAAACTAAACTGTTTGACGAAGGCTTTAGTTGCGCCATAAACGTTCCCACCGGAATATGGCCAACTTGCAGCGGTAGAACCGATATTAATAATATGCCCATGATTTCTTGCTACCATTCCAGGCAGCAGAGCATGGGTCATATTGACAAGCCCTTTGACATTGGTATCAATCATTATTTCCCAGTCATCCAGGTTAGCCAGATGAGCAGGTTCTAATCCAAGCGCCAAACCTGCATTATTGACTAAAATATCGATAGGACGGAGTGATTCTGGTAATTGTTCTACAACTTGATTGATTGCTGCCCGATCAGTTACATCAAATTGGACAAAGTAAAAGTTATCACCTAGTTCAGCTTTTAATTTCTCTAACCGTTCTCTACGTCGTCCAGTCGCAATAACTTTAGCACCGTTTTGAATGAATCTTCTGGCAATTGATTCACCAAAACCTGAAGTTGCTCCTGTCACAAAAACGATCATACAAAACCCCTTATTTACTTACACTGTTTCTACCTCAGTAAAGGGGGTTCTGTATTTTTAGTCAAGCGATGGTTGAAAAACTTTCAGTGACTTTCTTTTCATTCTTCCAGCATGATTTCTGGCAGAGGAAGTTGATCATTAATAATTGCATCCGCAATGCGGATTATATCTTCATCCAATGCACGATCAGTGATTAAAGGAGGGCTGATTTCGCGTACTGCATGGTAAAATTTAGCGGTTTCAGGCGCAATTTCACTAATATTGCCGCGCAGATGAATCGCCTGACAAACTACCAGAATGGTCATTGCAACAATATTGCGTAATTTCTGCTCCATCTCTAAAACATCTTGAGCGGCATGCAGACCTAAACTGACAATATCTTGATTGTATTGTTCTGTGGCGAGAGTATGAATACCTGATGCAGCACAATCATGGCGAATGGCAGCAACTAAAGCGGTTTGAGAAAGTTGGACGCCTTTAAAACCTTGATACATACCGGGTGTCGGACTAAGTGAGTTAGGTAATCCACGTGAGAAGCGGTTATCCATCATAAGCGCCACAATGGCATGAAGATGATTAGCAATTAAAGCAATGTCCAGTTTTAATGCATCCATTGTCCGGGCGACATATTGCCCCATAAAATTCCCACCGTGTAGAACATCGCCATTTTCTGGATCTATTAATGGGTTATCATTAGCTGAGATAACTTCCCGTTCCAATATTTTCCGTGCGGTAGTTAAAGATTCTGGCACTATACCTAATATCTGTGGTGCGCAACGAATTGAATAAACTTCCTGTAAGGTATCATTTAGTTGGGTAACTTCTTGATGCCGACAAGCTTTATTGGCTTGTTCTTTAATCCCAGTTAATAAATTAACCTGAGTTGAACCTGCCAATAAATTACGCAATGCACTTGCCACCGCGTTTTGACCAGGGTGATTTTTGACTTGTTGAATTCGGGCATCATAATGTTCATGAGATGCAAGTAATGCCTCAACAGCAAGGGCAATAGCAGAGATTGAGGCTTTAAATAGTTTTTCCAGTTTAATGACGGTAATTGCACTGATACCTGACATTACTCGTGTGCCGTTAATCAGAGCGAGCCCTTCTTTTGCCTTTAACGATAATGGCGTCAACCCTGCGCGTTTAATTGCTTCAGCAGCATCAATTTCTGCTCCCATATAATAAACTTTGCCGATACCACATAATGCACGTGCAATATAAGATAAAGGAATTAAATCACCACTTGCACCCACTGAGCCATAGCGAGGAACCAGAGGAACAATATCATGGTTAATATGATCAACAATTGCTTGAGCGACAATTGGTCTGGTTGCAGACCAACCTTTGCAAACAGAAAGTAACATAGTAAATTGTGACGCTTTAATACAAGGTTTGGACATATAGTCCCCAGTACCAGCAGAAAGAAAAGTTAGCAGATTTTGCTGATGCTCTGAAATCTTTTCAAATGGCACAACTAAATTGGCATTCCCCCCAAACCCCGTATTGATTCCATATATAACCTCTCCTGAATTTAATTTTTCCTCCAATTTTTCACGACCATGCGCCAAAAGTTCAGTGATTTCCTCTGATATCTCTACTTTTTTTTGTTTTATCGCAATGTCATAGATATCTTCCAAAGAGATAAGGCCATTTTTATTAATAATAATGGTTGGCTGAACATCTTTAGCTTTCATTTTAATCTCCATATATAAGTATGGTAATAATATTTCAAAGAAACGAACACCGCTGAGGATACAAATTAGTATAAATATAAAATATAAGGAATAGTCAATTGAAAATAAAATTAAAATAAATGGTTCGTAAAAATTAATTTACAAATTTAATTTAGATGGATCATTGTAACAATGACAATGAATATATTTACAATTTGCAATTATTTGTTTTTACCATTTGATAATAAATAGTCGGTAATATAAATTTCATTGACATAAATTTGAGTTGACCATTAACAATCAAACAAATAGCAATTATTTGTTTTCCTAAGAATACAAGCTAGAATGTAATTATGTTACCACGCAAGTAAAGCAATTGGAGTGTTCATCGAAAAATAAATTGATATCTAGTCGAGGTGATTTATGTCAAAAATAATCCAGACAGATTTTCTTAGTGAACAGTCTTATCAGATAGATAATTTCAATCCATCAACTGAAACAATAAATTTCAGTTACACATCGGGAAGAACCGCATTACCAGTCTACAATAAATATGACACACGGAATAAGCCTAAAGTTTTTGGCTATTATACAGATTGGTCGCAATATGATGGTAGATTACAAGGCAATCAAGATCCTATTCGTCGAGGTAGAGGAATAGATTTACAGCACCTTTTAGATAATCCTTTTGCTTATGATAAATTAGTTATTGGTTTCTGTGGAATATTAGGTGATGAGGGTGAAAAAAAGCAGCAAATTAAAGAGCAAGCGCCATTATTTTCCCGCACCAATAATGGAGAAGTGACATTCACAGATGCTTGGGGAGATTGCCAATCTTATCAGAATTGTACCTATTCTGGTTGGCAAGATATCCAAATGCCAAGGGATTTTGAGCAATCTAAAAGTATGGGCGTATTAGGTGGGTTGGCTAAAGTTCAACAAGCTGCAAAAGCTCAAGGCCATGACCTTATTATGTCATTTAGTGTTGGCGGTTGGACCATGAGTAATGGCTTTTATAATATGGTCAGAGACGAAACACTAAAATCTTATTTCTGTTCGAGTTTAGTTGATATATTCCGGCGTTTCCCTATGTTTACCGAAATTGATATTGATTGGGAGTATCCCGGCGTTGCTGGAAATGAAGGTAACATGTATGCACCAGACGATGGCGATTATTATGTTAGTTTAATTAAAGACTTAACTGCTGCTTTTAAAGAAGCAGGGCGTTCAGATATAAAAATAAGTATTGCCTGTTCGGCGGTACCAGAGAAAATGGAAAAATCAAAAATACCTGAATTACTGCAAGTTGGGTTATATGGTATTAACGTTATGACCTATGATTTCTTTGGTACTCCGTGGGCTGAAAGGTTGTTACATCACACCAATCTCCGCAATTATCCTGGCGGTGATAATAGTGTAGAAAAAGCGGTTGAATACTTATTGAGCCTTGGCGTGCCTGCATCTGCAATCAATATTGGTTACACCGGCTATTCACGCAATGGTAGAAATACGGTGATTGATAGTTATTCTCCATTATCTGGCAGTTATGATCCTGGCTATGTCCCGAAAAAAGATCCGAAGATTACAACGACCGGTTCATTTGAATCAGGGACAACAGAATGGTATGACACGATATATAATTATCTAGATTTGGAAGAAAAGAGGGGGAGATATAATTTTGACTTGTATACCGATGAAATAGCGGATGCTGATTATCTCTATAATAAGGAAAGCAAGTTATTTATTTCTCTTGATACTCCTCGCTCCGTTAAAGCTAAAGCACAATATGCATTAGAAAAGAATCTGGGGGGAATATTTACATGGACCGCAGACCAAGATCGTGGTTTATTAATCAATGCGGCTAGAGAAGGTCTTGGTTGTGAGTTAATTACGAAAAAAATAGATATGGCGCCATTCTATTTCAAAGGTATTAATGTTGAGCCGGTTGATCCAGTTAATCCAGATACAGGCAGTGATTACCCTGTCTGGGATGCAAATAAGGTGTATAAAGCTGGCGATAGAGTGAGTTGGAACAATCAAAATTGGGAAGCTAAATGGTGGAATAGAGGTACCGTGCCAGACGGCGCAGAAACATCTGATGCTTATCCTTGGGTAAAAATTGCATAATTAATTAAACTAAGCCACCAGTATGATATATACTGGTGGCGGGTCTTTTTTATCTTCACCTCATTCTTATCGTTGTAATCAGTATATCTAGAGTAATGGTATGGAATTAACTCTCAGGTATGACAATTCACTCGGAATATTAACGTCGGTGCTGATAACTTTGAGATGTATTTTTTCTTCTTATGCTCAAATGCCGTTGTTTTAATGGTGGTATTGAAAAATGTACTACAGCGTTCTGAGCGCTGCGCAGTGAAATTCCAACGATCTCATTAGCATATGCGCGCATTTGTTGCTCATAATCTGAAATTGCCTTGATTAACTCTTCGTGGCCAGACGCTACACTGGCAAGCTTCTGTGTAAGTAAAAGAGCATCTCGCAGCGCTGTATTCGCTCCTGCGCCTGTCATTGGCGTCATGTTATGAATAGCATCCCCAAGTAGTGTGACAGCACTCGATTTCCAGGGTGGAAGATGGGGCATGCTGCGTAAGTGTAGCGGAGATATGTTTTCCATATCACTTTGTTTAATCAGAGTATGTAGGTTTGGGTCCCATGAAATCATACGGGATTGAACCAAATCGCAGAGGGCTTCAGCGGAAAAATCAGTGATATTGTCAGGAAAACTATCTGTTGCTGCTACGTAAGCCCATACGATAAAGTTATCGATTTCTGCTGAGGCGGCCTCTACATGGATATTAACTGGGGCACGCCACATAGAGATGAACAACCAGTCGGGGCTTTTAGGTACGATACTGTTAGGTGTGCCATCCAGGAAATTTTGGGGTAGTAAAGCTGTGAGAACCGGGGTAAGACGCGCACGACCAATGACCATACTAACACCAACATCGAATCTTTCGATAAAAGGAAGGTACTGTTTACGTACTTTTGAATTGCTGGCGTCTGCACCGACAAGCACATCGACATTTTCGTGACTGCCATCGGCAAAGAAAATTTTAATACCACCGTTTTCAATATGTTCATAACGGACGAATGTTTTATTCCATTGAATTATGCTTGAAAGACCCTTGTTTAGTATTTCTTTCAGTTCAATTCTGCTGATTGACCAGGGTGGGATCTCACACTTTTAATAAGGTTATTTTGGTTAAATAAAAATCAGAACATGACTTTTTATAGGTATTTCTCTCATTAAAACGTTAAGATCTCTCTCTTCCATAAAAAAGCGATCCTAATAATGAGTATTTTTAATTTTATCAGCAAGATAGAAGACCCCCGTTCTGACATCAATAAAAAACATGAGCTAATGGATGTGATTTTTTTAGCCTTCTCCGCTGTATTATGCGGCGCTTCTGGCTGGAAATCGATTCAGGAATTTGGGGAGTTACAGAGCGAGTGGCTTAAACAATACACGCATTTTACTCACGGTATTCCCCGTCGTCACTGTATTGCTAATATTATCAAAATGATAGAGCAAGATGCACTGGTTGAAGCCTTTTATGCCTGGATCAACCAGCGTCGGGTCAGGGCAGGAAAAAGTCTTATCGCCATTGATGGAAAAACCCTGAGAGGAACCTGTAAGGGGACATTATTTGAAGCCCTGCATGTGGTTAGTGCTTATGATGTTGAATCCGGTGTAGCCCTATACCATCAGGCAGCCGAAAGCAAAGGTCAGGAAGGTCCGGTTGCCAGACAATTG